>CAWEUT010000007.1:0-502211 GCA_963812305.1 uncultured Ignavibacteriaceae bacterium | reverse complement strand
TACCTTATACCTTATTCCACATATTATCTCTCCGCAGGTTGCTCTTTTTCGGTTGCTCTTGTCAGGAAAGTCTGGTGTTCACCTAAACTATTCTCTCCAGCGGAACCTGGAAAAGACGAATCTTATCATCTTCTTTTTCAACTATTGTATTTAGTTCATTTAGTTTGACGATAAGTTTTTCGAGTATATCTTCATCAGTGAATGCTATCATACGTACATTATTATATCCGGGGAAAGGACGATTACCCAAATGTGCATCGGTGTTATGTCCCTTGCCTTTTACTTCTTCCCATTCAGTGTAATAATCTATACTCAGTTCATCTAATGCTTTAGAAACACGATCATCAAGAATTTCACGATAAGCCAAAAATGTAAGTTTCATTTTTTATCCAATTTTATTTTTTACGTCCGGAAAATATTTTTTTAAAAAAACCTGAAAAACTAAATGTACCAAGATCATCAAGAATTGAATATACAACAGGCACTATAAACAATGTTAATAATGTAGATGTTATCAATCCTCCAATTACTGCCTGACCCATCGGTGCACGGAATTCAGCACCTTCACCAAGTGCCAGTGCAACAGGTATCATTCCAAAAATCATCGCAAAAGTTGTCATCAATATTGGACGCAATCTTGTGGGTCCTGCTTTTATTAACGCATCAAAGCGCGACATTCCTCGTTCGCGCATAACGTTTGTATAATCTACGAGCAGAATTCCATTTTTAGTTACCAATCCCATCAACATAATAATACCAATCATAGACATAACAGAAAGCGAACTTCCAAAAATTAATTAATGCAAGTACCGCTCCGATTATAGACATTGGTAATGCGAGCATAATTGAAAATGGATGTATAAAACTATCAAACTGTGCTGCCAGTACTATGTAAACAAACACAACTGCAAGCAGCAACGTAATCAGCATATTTGCCATTGATTCATCCTGCATTTCACCCTGACCAATAACATTGATTGAGTAGCCTGGTTCAAGTTCCAGTTTTGATGTTTCTTTAAGCACTTCACCAAGCACTACTCCCAAAAATCTTCCATCCAGATTTGCATCAACGCGAATTTCTTTTTGTCTCGCATATCTATTTATTTTCGAAGGACCAACATCCTGTGTGATAGTGGCAATATCAGTTATCGGCACAAGAAAATCCTGGTTGCCAATTTTTTTATTACTTTTAATTGTAAGCGGCAAAAGATCGTTTAAATTCTTGCGATCATCTTTTTTTAGTCTTACTCTTACGTCAATTTGATCATCACCTTCTTTAAACTGTGTTGCAACGGCTCCATCAACCATAGCACGAATTGTAGATGCTATCAAATATGGGCTTACCGCAAGATCAGAAGCTTTTTCTCTGTCTATATTGATTCGTATCTCAGGTTTTGAAAGTTCAAGACTGTTATCTACATCAACTGCACCGGGAGTTGATTTAACAATCGCTTCAACTTTTTCTGCAATCTGTTCAAGTTTAGATAGATCATCTCCGCGGATACTAAGCGTAACAGGTTTTTCTCCGCCTCCGCCGCCAACTCCTTGAACTGTAAAACTTATTTTAGCTCCGGCAATGGATTTAACTTCAGATCTTATTTCAGCCATGATTTGCTTATCAGATTTTTTACGTTCTCTGGTTGGAATAAGTTTT
The DNA here is from genome assembly GCA_963812305.1 of uncultured Ignavibacteriaceae bacterium. Taxonomy (GTDB): domain Bacteria; phylum Bacteroidota; class Ignavibacteria; order Ignavibacteriales; family Ignavibacteriaceae; genus IGN3. Next base: position 500,557 of record CAWEUT010000007.1, on the reverse strand, counting down.
ACTAAAATATTAGCTTTTGTAACAGGATCATTTCCGGATCCAATGGTTGTAAGTACTGTTATTATCTCAGGTTTTTCTTTAAGTACTGCTTCAACTTTTTCACAGATTAAACTTGTTTGTTCCAGTGAACTTCCAGGTGAAGCATTTACTGTTACGTTAAACTCGCTTTTATCACTTTCAGGAAAAAATTGGGAACCAAGCATTCCCATTAGAAAAAAGCTTGCAACAAAAATTGCGATGGCACCAAATACTATTGTTTTTCTATGAGTTAAAGACCAGCGTAAAGCTTTCTCATATTTACCGTTCAAAAATTCAAAGAAGTGGTTAAAGTAAAACAGAAATTTATTAAGCGGATTACCTTCTTTTGATAAAGCTTCATCTTCTCTGTGCAGCCATTTTGATGATAGCATTGGAGTGAGTGTAAATGCAACAAATAGTGATACAATTACAGCAGCAGAAATTGTTATACCAAATTCATAAAAAAATCTTCCAACTATACCCGGCATAAATGCAACCGGAATAAACACAGCAACGATTGTAAAAGTTGTCGCCATTACAGCTAATCCAATTTCTTCAGAAGCTGATTTTGCAGCTTCCATCGGAGTTTCACCCTGAGCCATATGTCGATAAATATTTTCAATCACCACAATCGCATCATCAATTAACAAACCTACGGCAAGTGATAGTGCAAGCAAGAGACATCATGTTAAGTGTAAAACCCAGAGCATACATTATTATAAAACTTGCAATTATAGAAGCAGGCAATGCTAATCCGCTTATTATTGTTGCTCTAAAATTTGCAAGAAACATATAGATCACAATCACTGCTAACAATCCGCCATATATTATATCAAACAAAACATCATTTATGGAATGCTCAATAAAAATAGAGTTATCCTGTGCTACATTAATTGATACTCCGGCAGGTATCTCATTCTTCATTTTTTCAATTTGTCTGTTAACGCCTTGAGCAACCTGCACCGTGTTACTGCCGGATTGTTTTATGATATTTAATCCAACCGCAATCTTACCATTAACTCTTGTTAAACTCGTTTGTTCTGCTATACCATCATTAACTTTTGCCACATCTGATAGATAGACCGGTTTACCCATTGGTGTTGCTACAATTACTTTATTAAAGTCATCTACGCTTTGATATTTACCCATGGTTCTTACAAGAAGCTGGCGCGATCCTTCAGTAACATTACCACCAGGAATTTCCACGTTCTGACCGCCAACATTCATAATTACATCCTGGATAGAAATATTGTACGCGCGTAACCTGGCAGCATCAACTTCTATTTCAACTTCTCTTTCTGCACCGCCAACTAACTGTACTGAACCAACACCGGGAATATTTTCTAATCTTTGCTTAACCACATCTTTAGTAAATGTTGTAATTTCTTTATCAGACATATTGCCTGAAACCGATAAGTACATTATCGGTAAGCTTGCCGGATCATATCTTTGAATAACCGGGTCTTCAATTTCTAACGGCAAGTTTGCACGAATTGCTGAAATTTTTTCGCGCACATCCTGTGCTGCATCCTTACCATTTATTTCCAGCTTAAATGCGATAACAACTATAGAAACATTTTCCTGCGAAGTTGATTGAATAAAATCAACACCTTCTACAGGGTTAACTGCATCCTCGATAATCTTTGTTACATCAGTTTCAATTTGTTCCGGACCAGCACCCGGAAGTACGGTTGTAATTACAACGTAAGGGATATCAACATCAGGGTACAAATCAACATTAAGCATTCGGTAGGAAAAAAGTCCAAGCACAATCAAAGACATAATCATCATTGTTGCAAATACAGGTCGTCTTATTGATACATCAGCTAATTTCATTTTTTATTCCAGAATTTCTTTTTGTAGAGTGTTTTATAATTTATTTGTTTGATATAACTACAACAGTACCGTCTTTAAGATTATTCATACCGAGCGTTACAATTTTATCTCCGGCTTTTAATCCTGAGATTACTTCAATAAGATTTCCATCTGTAATGCCTGTTGTGATTGCTTTGAAGTATGATTTGTCTTCATTTATCAAATAAACACCATCACTATTATTTAATTTTACAACAGCAGCAAATGGTATAACAAGTGCGTCTTTTTTAGTTTTCATATTAACATTTACACGGCAGAACATACCCGGTTTAAACCATCTGTCCTTTGTGTTTGAAAAGATTGCCTGCATTTCAAATGTGCGTGATTGAACATTAGCAGAATTTGATATCTGAATAATTTTTCCTGATTGAATAACATCCGGATTCATTTCAGAAAATATCTGAACTGCCTGACCCACATAAATATTTGGTACATCACTTTCGCCAACATTAAATTTTGCTTTCATACTCCCAATATTTGCAACAGTTGCCAGAGGCATTTGGGGATTTGCAAGATCACCTATGTTAACGTTTAATGCAGTTACAATTCCGGATATTGGTGAAGTAATTTCAACAGTGCTTCTGGCGGCATCAAAATTTGCTTTAGCAACTTCATATCCCGTTTCTGTCTGATCGAATGCCTGCTGTGATATTGCTCCTTCTGCCAATAGATTTTTCATTCTTTCAAAATTCTTTTGAGCATTAAGAAAAGCTGCCTGCGCCTGATAGAATTGTGATGATGCTCCGCCTTTATCTAATTCAAACAATACAGAACCGGATTTAACATAATCTCCGACTCTTACTTTTACATTCATTATGCGTTCAGGAATTTTAGCATAAATGTTTGCCTGCTCTTCACCTTCTAAGGTTCCCGAAAATGTTTTTGTAAGCGCCAGCTCTTTAACTTCAACTGATTTAGCTTCAACCGAAATTGTATCAATGTAAACGGTCTTATCAGTTGTTTTAATATCTTCCGATTTTTCACCGCAGGATTGCAGCAACAAGGTTAAAGCGGCTGTAAATATCATCATTACAAAATTTAATTTTACTGCTGATAATTTTTTCATAAAAAATAATTCTCCTATTGGCATTTGTTTAAAAATTAATCTTCCTGCTTGTTAACAACAGACAGGTAATCTGTACTTGTTCTTCCAAGAAGCCGTTCAAGTTCGAATTTTGTTATAATATATGAATGTACAGATTGTGTAAGATTTAGTCTGGCATTTCTAAGTGCAATATCTGTATCCTGGATTTCCAACTGATTGCCTGCACCTTCTTTATATCTTACATTGGCTATTTGATAAGCTCTTTCTGCTAATTTTACGGTTCCTCTTTGAACTTCAACAAGGGATTGAACTCGTTTTAGTTCATTAATCTTTTCTTTAATGTCCGCTTTGATGGCGTCTTTTAAAAGTAGTTCCTGCTGTTCGGTCTGCTTGTAAGTTATTGTTGATTGCTGTACCGCATTTTTAGTTCTGTTGCCCTGCCATAAATTCATTTGAAAACTTAATCCAACTGTAAAAGAAGAATAGTTTTGAAAATTCCATTGATCCGAAGAGCCGCTGTATGCATAATTTCCAAACGCAGCTATATTTGGCCAGTATTCCGCAACGTCTAATTGAATAAATGCTTCATCAACCTGTTTTTTTAATCCCAGACTTTTGATATCAAAATTATTCTGTATTGCTTCATCTATTAGAGCTGTTTCATCAATATTATCAATTGGCTCATAAACAATCTCTGCGGAAACATCAATATCCTGTTCCTGTTTTTCACCAAGCAGAATCTTTAATCCATTCTTTGTACTAATTAAAGTGTTTTCTATTTGTAAAACATAAGGTCGTAAATTTTCTACCTGAACTTCAGCCTGCAGTTTATCAAACTCAGAAACCATTCCTTGTTTATATAATGCAAGAACATTATTAAAATTATCCTGTGCGTTCTGAAAACTTGCTCTTGCAATTTCCAGAACCGCTTTAGATAGAATTACACCGTAAAATGCCTTCTGCACATCCAAAACTGTTTTTGATACCGTATTATCCAGTTCAGCTTTAGATAGATTGTAATAAATTTTTGAGGCGCCAATTCCTTCAAACACTGCGGAACTAAAAAGAGTCTGAGTTAAAGTAAGATCAGTTGTATATGCATTTGTTAATGCAAAAGACTGAAGTTTAGTTTCCATCGGCAAATATTTGCTATCATCTCTGGGTATTACTCCTTCATCAAACAGAATTGAATAAGTAGCATTAGTTAACAAAGCTTCGAAATCAGGGAAGGGCATTAATGGTTTTTTAATAAAGTGAGAAAAATTTCCTGAAAGATCAAGCTTTGGCAAAGCGTAACCAAATGCCTCCTTTACTGTGGCGTCTGCCTTTTCCACATTCATCTGCGAGATACTGATATTTTTATTATTCCTTAGTGCTTGCCCTATTGCATCATCCAATGTATATATTTTTGGCTGTGCTGATAACAGAATAGGAAGGAAAGTTAGAATTAAAATTATTTTTTTTAAGCGGATGGAAGGAAAGAAAACTATTTGTTTCATTTAATATTCTCTAAATAATTGAACTTAGAATAAACCATTTAATTGAGTTTTTTAAGATTGTATTAACTTTTTAGAATACGCAAAAAATTTAACGGGACAAATCTAAACAACAATCAAATAATATTTAATTTGTTCATCACAATTATTAATGATTGTGATAAAAATCATTATTTGGTGCTACATAAAAACGGTTTAACGTTTCGCCGGTTGTCTCAATAGTCTAGTATTATGTGTCATTCCCGTGAAAACGGGAATCCAAAACTAATAATAAAAAATGGATTGCCACCTTCTCCTGAGGGGATGTATATGGCAGTGAAAATGACAATTCTGTGTTAATCACTTTTTAGATAGTCCCACATTTGCGTGATCCTGGATATTGAAGTTATCTATAAAATTATGCTCAACAAATTTTATAAACTGATTTAATTGTATAAAATAGTTAACGTAGGTTTATTATTGCTAATCGTAAAGCGTTCTCAAGCTAAAGTACAGAAATTTGGTTGATGTTTACTTTGTGTTGCGCTAAGTTGCAATTGTCTTGAAGATAATATTTTGCTGCAATACAATTTAATTTCCTAACACAATCAGTTCGGTAAATAGTTAATTTTTTAACAAACAGTTATGAGCACATAATGATTACTAAAATAAAGCAAAGCTTTGCATTTATAATTTTATTTTTTACAATCCTTGTCATAAATGATTGTAGCCAAGTTTTAGCCCAGCAGGATGCTAAAGGAATCCGCACTATGTATCTTATCAGGCACGGAGATTATGCACCGCAAGATGATAACATACCTGATTCTGTTAATGTGCTTACTCCACTTGGTATTGCTCAGGCACGATTAGTTTCCACAAGATTGAAATCAATGAATATAAATTTCAACTCGTTAATCAGCAGCACAATGACTCGTGCAAGACAAACTGCAGAAGTAATTAGTAAAGATTTTCCGGAATTAGTACCGGAACAATCTGATCTGATAAGAGAATGCACACCTCCAACGTGGCGAGAAGATGTTATGGCAGATACAAAAGCTGATGAAGTAGAAGAATGTGTTAACAATCTTGAAGAGGCTTTTCAAAAATATTTTATTCCTTCACCGGATGATAAAGACCGGAATGATATAATCGTCTGTCACGGAAATGTAATCCGTTATTTTGTAACCAAAGTATTAAAAGTAGATACAATGTCGTGGCTGCAAATGAGCATATCCAATTGCAGTTTAACTATTATCAGAGTTTTGCCCGATGGAAATATGAAACTTGATGCATTCAGCGACTACGGACACATTCCGGAAAATATGCGGACGTTTACAGGCGGAAAGAATAAAGAGAAAGAATTGTTAATTGATGCTGACAAAAATTAGAATCAATAAAGAGAAGTAAATACAGAGATTTATTTTATTGATAAAATCATTTGGAATCATGAAACATCTTATATCCGTTTTGATATTTTTTTCAATTGCAATTTTGCAATCCGGCTGTCTCCGCACCTACTATCCTGCAGTATACTATTCCAGTGCTCCTGTTATGGTTTCTGAAACAAACAACAATCCTGAATTATATAGCAACTATTTAGGATTAGATTATACAATCGGACAAGCGGGTTATGAAAATGAAAATATTCAAATGATGAAACTAAACTTTTTAATTGCCAACACTCAGGATCATACTAATTTTAATTTAGAGGGATTTGGGTATACAGGCGGATATAGAGTTTCAGGTCTTGATGGAAAATTTGATGCAAATTATGACGGAGATAAAACATTTATTGGTTTGGGAACAGACCTTAAGTTCAATGTGAACTTTAAGTTTAATAAAGTTAAACTTGGCATAGGATTAAATCTGGGCATGGGAATTGAATTCGGTGAATATTATGAGTTCAGAAAAAATGCGGGTAATCAGCAGGTCATTGATGATGAAAACAGCCTTATATTTTTAATGTTTTCTGGCAGTCCTATGATTAGCTATGAATTTTCAGAATCAACAATTCTTTCTGCCCAGGTTAATGCAGGCATACCGGGTGTCCTTTCACCAAGCATTGTTCTTAATCACAATAGATTTACTTATTGGATAACCTGGCTGCCGGATAAAAATATTTCTGATAATTATTACGGAGTTAGATTAACTCTGGGCGTTATGATAGGTTTACAGGATTTGCATTTAAATTTTTGATCGTTGCAGATTTTAACACTTCGCTACATTTCTTATCATTATTCAACATCACTCCAACTTTTTATTTAACTTTGCATTGTAAAAACAGGAATTGTTATGGATCAATACACAGCAGAAAAACTTAAATCAATTGTTGGAGCACCAAACTTTTTTGATTCCAAGGAAGACAAACTGGTTTATTCTTACGATGGTACTCCTGTTTATCAGCAACTGCCAGAAGCAGTTTTATTCCCACAAGATGAAGAACAAATATCCCAAATATTAAAACTTGCAAACCAGGAAAAATTTAATGTTGTTCCGCGCGGCTCGGGAACAGGATTAAGCGGCGGTTCCATTCCTGTTGAAAACTCTGTTGTTATTGTGATGACAAGATGGAATAAAATTCTGGAAGTTGATCCAAACAATCTTACAGCCTGGGTTCAACCCGGAGTAGTAACTGGAGCCTTGCAGAAAGAAGTTGAAAAGATTGGATTGTTTTATCCGCCCGATCCGGGAAGTTTAAATGTTTGTACGATTGGTGGTAACGTTGCAAATAATGCAGGCGGCTTACGCGGACTTAAATACGGTGTTACAAAAAATTATGTTCTTGGAATTGAAATGATTCTTCCAAACGGTGAATTACTAAAAACCGGTGGAAAGAATATGAAAGATGTTGCAGGATATAATCTTCGTGATTTTATTATCGGAAGTGAAGGCACACTTGGCATCGTTACAAAAGTTTTGCTAAAATTAATTCCAAAACCATCTCAGGCAATTACACTTTTAATTTATTTTGATAAACTTGTTGATGCAGGTAAAACCGTTTCAGATATTATCGCTTCTCACATCGTTCCTTCAATGATGGAATTTTTAGATAACACTACAATAAACTGTGTTGAAGATTTTACGCACATTGGATTGCCAAGAAATAGTGAAGCGATTTTATTAATTGAAGTAGATGGAAGGGGAGCGGAAGTTCAGGAAGATGCTGAACTGATTAGAAAGATTGCTGTAAAAAATAATGCATCAGCACTTAAAGGTGCAGCTAATGAAACTGAAGCAAATGTTTTAAAGACAGCAAGACGCAGTGCTTTTAGTGCGCTTGCAAGACGAATGCCCACAACCATTTTAGAAGATGCAACTGTCCCAAGAAGTGAACTGCCCGTAATGATCGAAAGAGTTGCCAAAGCTGCAAAGATGTTTGATGTTATGATCGGAAATTTTGGTCACGCTGGTGATGGAAATCTTCATCCAACTTGTTTAACTGATGAACGAGATTCTAAAGCACTTGAAAGAGTTCATAGAGCTTTTGATTTTATTTTTAATGAAGCAATAAAACTTGGTGGAACAATTACCGGTGAACACGGAACAGGTTTAGCAAAAAAACATTTTCTGGAACAAGTCGCCGGACCTGCTGGAGTTGATATGATGAAGAAAATAAAATTAGCGATTGATCACAATAACATTTTAAATCCTGGCAAAATTTTTACAATCTCACCAAAGTGTGAAGGACATATGCCAACCAAACGCGAACAGATAAAAGATTTTCATGTCTAAAGAAATTGAGTATAAAGAATTATTAAAAATTCTTCCGCACGATGATATACTTCAGCAATGTATTCATTGTGGAATGTGTCTTGCAACCTGTCCGACTTATGACATTACAAAATTAGAACGCTCATCTCCACGCGGCAGAATTAAAATGATAAAATCAGTTGCCCGTGGTGAAATGGAAATGAGCAGAATCTTTGCTGATGAAATGAATTTCTGTTTGGATTGCCAGGCTTGTGAAACAGCTTGTCCTGCTGGAGTTAAATACGGCAGAATGGTTGAAACTGCCCGCGTAGTTATTGATAACACAAAGTATGTTTCAAAGTTTGGTGTTGCAATAAAAAGATTTGCGTTAAGAAAAATTGTTGCATCAAGAAATGGATTAAAGTTTGTTTCCAGATTATTGCGGCTTTATCAAAAAATTGGATTGCAAAAGTTAGTCCGATCAACAGGAATCTTAAAAATCTTTTCTAAAAATCTAGCTGAGATAGAAACTCTTTCTCCAACAATTGCAGAAAAGTTTTCTGATACACAAATAAAAGAAATTGAAATGCCAAATGGTGAAGTGAAATATAAAACTGCTTTTCACTTTGGCTGTTTGATGAATACAATGTTTGCAGATATTAATATTGATACTATTGATGTGCTTAAAGAATGCGGATGCAAAATTATAACTCCGCAGGATCAAGTTTGCTGTGGATCTTTGATGGGGCACAATGGCGATATGGAATTTGCATTGAAACTTGCACGAAAGAATATTGATGCATTTGAAAAACATGATTACGATTATTTAATCTCAAACTCTGCCGGCTGCGGAGCCTTCATGAAAGATTATGCTCACTTACTTGAAGATGATCCAGCTTATGCAGAAAAAGCAAAACGATTTTCATCAAAAGTAAAAGATGTTATGGAATTCTTTTCAGAACAAAATCCGAATTAACTTTTCGAACTGTCATTTCGAAGGAGTCTTCGACTGAGAAATCTGAATCAAATTTATCAAAGCAGATTTCTCTCCCGATAAATCGGGATCGAAATGACAATCATAAAGAAAATCAACAGGTTACTTATCATGATGCCTGTCATTTAATTCACGCACAAAAAGTTTCTACTCAACCAAGAGAAGTAATAAAATCTTTACCTGGTGTTGAATACACAGAACTTGAAGAAGCAAGTTGGTGCTGCGGCAGTGCAGGAATTTATAATGTTGTTCGTTATGATGATGCAGTTAAGCAGCTTGAAAGAAAAATGAATAACATTAAAAACACAAAAGCAAAAATTGTGTTAACCGGAAATCCAGGTTGTATGGGGCAAATAAAACACGGTACTAAAAAGTTTAATGTTGATGTTGAAGTGCTGCATCCTGTTACTTTAATTAAAAGATTATTGAAGTCTCACCAAAAATCTTGAATTGTCATTTCGAAGGAGTCTTCGAATGAGAAATCTAATACAATATACTTTACAGATTTCTCACCGACTAAAGTCGGATTCGAAATGACTTTCAAAAATTTACCCCATTAGTGAAAGGGGAGAAAACAAGAGGGGTTCAAACTATCTTCTCATCCCAAATCAAATGATCAAAAGTTTCTCTGCTTCTTATCACTGAATACTTATCTCCATCAACCAGAATTTCTGCAGGGCGGCGGCGCGCGTTGTAGTTTGATGTCATTACCATTCCATAAGCGCCAGCAGACATAACAGCAAGTAATTCACCAGACTTTGATTCTGTGATTTTTCTATCTCGTGCAAAGTAATCTCCTGTTTCGCAAATAGGACCAACGACATCTGCAACCATTTCATTTCTATTTTCAAATTTATGAACAGGCTGAATGTGATGATAAGCTTGATAAATTGAAGGACGAAGTAGATCGTTCATTGCTGCATCTATAATTACAAAATTCTTATCACCGTTTTTCTTATTGTATAAAACCTCGGTAACGAGAATTCCACCGTTTGCAGTGAGGAATCTTCCAGGTTCAAAAATAATTTCACAATCAAGTTTTTTGAAAAGGGGGATAGTGCGTTCTGCAAAATCATTTATTGAAAATGTTTTTTCACTATTATAACTAACACCAATTCCACCGCCAACATCAAAGTGTTTAAGTTTTAATCCATCCTTTTCAATCTCAAAATATAGCTCGGAAAGTTTTTCCACTGCCTCAACAAATGGATCAATAGAAGTGATTTGTGAACCGATATGCATATCAATTCCTGTGAATTGAATATGCGGAAAATCTTTTCTTCTTTTGTAAATAGATAAAGCCGTTTTAGTATCAACACCAAATTTGTTTGAAGATAAACCGGTTGAAATATAAGGATGAGTTTTTGCATCAACATCCGGGTTAACACGAATTGCAACTCGTGCAGCTTTATTCATCTCTCCCGCAATTTTATTTATCAATTCAATTTCTTCTTCGGATTCTGCTTTAATCATTAAAACATTTTTTTCTAATCCAAGTTTAATTTCATTTTTAGTTTTGCCAACACTTGTAAGAATAACTTTTGAAGGATCAACTCCTGTTTTTAACGCACGGTATAACTCGCCTTCAGAGTTTGCATCAACTCCACTGCCAAGTTTTACAAATGTGCTGATAACACTCAGATTAAAGTTTGCTTTCATCGCATAAAATATTTTATGATTTATACTCTTGAAAGCATTTTCAAAATCCTGGTACTGTTTTATAAAATGATTCTTGCTGTAAATGTACAGTGGAGTTTCAAACTCTTTTGCTAAATCATTTACATTTATTTCTTCAATGAAAAGTTGATTGTTTTTGTATCTGATATGTTCGTGTTTCGAAGTAATGCATGATGTTATTCTTGTTTAAAATGAGTCACACTTCGACTTCGCTCAGAGTGACAATGGTTTTAGATATTAATGTTCTAAAGTCATGCTGAGCGAAGTCGAAGCATGACTACTCCATTTATTTATATAAATAATATTTTTTTGAAATTGTTCTAAAATTCTCAACATCTTTATTTAAATAGGGAAGTATATCATCAACCATTAATCTTTGCATAAACAATTCTCTGATTTTACTTGTACCCAGAACTTTATCAAACATATCAAATCGACCTTCATTTTCAGAAATGATATTTCTTCCATAGAGTTCATTAACAGCTTGGGCAAAGTAAAACTGAATCGGAATTAAATTGATGTTCGTATAATCGGTAATATAGATCTCAACACCATGCAACATTTTATCTTTACCAAATCCATAATAAGGTTGATAAGTTATCGGTCTGAAGATTACTCCCTGCAAATTGTATGAGTTCATTTTTTTTGCAAGTTCTTCGCCGTTTATCCATTCTGTTGCAAATGTTTGAAATGGAATTGTATAACCAACGCCGATTGATAAGAACGCCGCGCAACTCACCAAGTATTCCAGATACAGCATAATAAAAAGGAGAGAATTTATGTGGAACGTGCGGCGAACTTAAAACCCACGGCAAATCTGTTTGCTCAAAATACATATCTCGTGTCCAGCCTTCCATCGGTACGACTGCAATTTACACTTAGCTTTATTTTCCAGTAAGCCTTCTTCATTTAACAGCATTGCCAATTCTCCTACTGTTAATCCGTGTACATAAGGAATTGCAAACTGACTAACAAAAGAATAGTAACCATCTTCAACAACATTTCCTTCAATTCTATTTCCACCAAGAGGATTCGGACGATCAAGAATAACAACTTCCTTGTCATTTTCTGCTGCCGCTTCCATCACCAAACCCATCGTACTAATGTATGTGTAAGAACGACTTCCAATATCCTGAATATCAAATACTAAAACATCAACATCCTTTAACATTTCTGCATTTGGTTTACGTGTCTTGCCGTACAAAGAATAAACCGGAAGCTTTGTTGCGTCATCAATATAAAAATCTACAAAATCCCCTGCCGAATAATTTCCACGCACGCCGTGTTCAGGTCCGTACAACGATGTTAAGTTTACATCCTTTAGCTTCAAACAGAATATCAATTGTCGATTTTAATCTGCTGTCAACTCCCGTTGGATTAGTTACTAATCCGACACGTTTACCTTTTAGAATATCAAAATTTCTTTCGCGTAAAACTTCAATTCCTGTTTTTACTTTGGATGAAATAATTTCCTTTGCTGGATTTAATTCTGCCTCAACCATTTTAATGAACGAACCATCTTCAAGATATTTATACAAATCTTTTCCTGGACAGACAGTTTGATTTGAATAATCTTTGTGTCCTTTTATATTTTTTAATTCCACACGATATTTTTCTTTAAGAAATGCAGTAAGCTTAACTAATGATTTTAAAGATGCATCACTAAGTTTTTGCACTTCATAATTACCAACAACACAAATTAAAGCATGTCCTGTAACATCATAATCGGTATTTGTATCACCGGGATAATTTATTGGACGAGCTTCATAAATATTTCCTTTAAGATCAATCATAAAGTGGTAGGGAATATCAATCCATTTTTTTTCTGATCTGCTCCAGCTTTGTAGATTGCGGAGATACTGAATCATATCTTTATCCTCAGCAAATTCTTCTCCGCCATGATGAATTGTTATTTTATTTATTGAATGCTGCGGAAGACCTTTATCAAGAGGCTGCCATCCCCAATCTGATCTTGAAATTACTTTTAAATCACTTGGATATTCTAACTCAGAAATATTAACCATTTGCGAAGTGGAAGAACATCCCAATATAAAAGTGATTATAAATAATAAAGAAGTAAGAAAAAATGTTTTCATAAATGTTTCCTTTTCTAAATTAGAACAGGAGTAAATTTTGTATTAATAATTTCACCGTTATTTAATCCCACACAGGAAGTATGAGTTTTATTTCTTTCATCGGATGCATCAAAAGTAACTCCATCTTTTATGTAAATGATGGTCATCGCTTCACGCATTTCATTAGTTTGATTGTTACCTGCACCATGAAAAGTTAAGCCGGAATGAAAAGTTGCATCTCCGGCTTTAAGCGGTACAAAAACTTTTTCTTTATCATTTAAATGATTTGGTTGATGTGGATTTTTAAAAATATCCACATACTCTTTAAGATTTGGATCGTTTGTTTGCGGATAAAAATATAAACAGCCTTTTTCCACAGGAACATCCGTAAGCGCAAGCCACATGGTTGCGGTAAACTGTGGCTCAGCGATGGGCCAGTAACTGCAATCCTGATGCGCATCGGTTATTCTTCCACCTGGTTCTTTGAATAATGCCTGATCATGCCAAAGTCTAACGTGATCGGCTTTCATTAAATCTCTGACAATACCGGCAAATCGTTTTGCGAAAACAAATTCTTTCATAGCAGAAAAATCCCAACATAAAAATCCGCATTGCAGCAATGATTGTTCGTACTGTGATTTATCCTTCAGCTCTCGTTCGTCCTTACCTTTTCTTAAAAGCACCGCTGCTTGAATTATTTTTTTTATTTCAGGTAAATATTCTTTTTCAATTACATTTTCGATTTTTACGAAGCCAAAATCATTGTATTGTTTTATTTTATCTTCTGTTAATTCTAATGATGAGTTTAAAAATTCCTTTAGCGAAGAGTTTATGGCAGAGTTCAGTATCTGTTCAGCCTTTTCAGTTGAAAGTTCATTGAATCTTATCATAAAAATTTAGTTTGCTTAAAAATTGATAAAAATTGTAATACAATTTACATCAATAGAATTCTTACTTCAATCGATTTTTGTTTTATCTCCATTTTAAAATCAATATTTTAGCATCAGAATTTTCGAAGATATTCAAATCGATTGCTTTAATTCAGATTTGTTTATTTAATCGCTAATTAAATTTTTTCATAATTATTTCGAACAACAATTAAAGTTGGCTTATGGAACATTATGGATTCTGGTCATTACTGCCTCCCGTACTTGCAATCATCTTTGCAATTAAAACCCGTCAGGTATTTGTGTCACTGCTATTTGGAATCTGGCTCGGCTGGATAATTCTTAGCGGTGGAAATTTTTTAACCGGTACACTTGCCACTATTCAAGCACTTGTTGATGTGTTTGCCGATGCAAGTAATACAAGAACAATTATGTTCAGTTGTCTTGTTGGAGCTTTAATTGCATTCATTCAAAGATCAGGTGGAGTAGCTGGATTTGTAAATCTTATAAACAGATTTTTGATTTTTTTAGAAAATAAAAAAATCGGTAAAAGCCGCAAGATGGTTCAACTGCTTGCTTGGGCAACCGGTACAGCCATATTTGTTGAGTCGAGTATTAACACACTTACTGTTGGAACTGTATTCAGACCAATTTTTGATAGATTAAAAATTCCTCGTGAAAAACTTGCATACATAGGTGATTCCATTTCAGCGCCAACATGTATTCTCATCCCATTAAATGCCTGGGGCGCTTATATAATGGGCTTGATAGCGGCGCAAGGCTTCAGTAATCCATTAACAGTATTAGTTTATGCTTTTCCATTCAACTTTTATCCGATGCTTGCAATGGCGATGGTACTATTTGTTATAATCTCAGGTAAAGATTTTGGTCCGATGAAAAAAGCAGAACTTCGTGCACAGAATGAAGGAAAAGTAATTCGAGACGGAGCGGTTCCTCTAATTTCTGCCGATGTAGTTTCATTGGAGAAAAAGGAAAATGTAAAAGAACGCGCAATCAATATGATAGTGCCTATCTCTGTAATGGTGGGGATGATGCCGCTCATGCTTGTTTTCACTGGTTGGGGACAAGTAGAAAATATTTCTTCGTATCCCTGGTATGAACAAATATTTTTTGCGCTTGGTAAAGGTTCAGGATCAACTTCTGTGCTGTATTCTGTTTTAACTGCAATAATTGTTGGAGGGATTTTATACACATCACAAAAGATTTTTACTTTCGCAGAAACGATAGATCTTGTATTCAAAGGTATTAGCGGATTGATTCCACTTGCTCTTTTAATGATGCTTGCGTTTGCGATTGGAACAGTTTGCCGTGAATTGGGCACAGGACTTTACACAGCCGAATTATCAAAACAATGGCTGGCTCCTGATTTTGTTCCCGTAATTATTTTTCTTGTTGGATGTTTTATTGCTTTCTCAACAGGAACATCGTGGGGAACTTTTGCTATTATGCTTCCAATCGGCATTCCAATGGCGCAGGCTCTTGATGCAAATTTATATTTAACTGTTGCTGCAGCACTAGGCGGCGGAGTTTTTGGTGATCATTGTTCGCCTATTTCTGATACGACAATTATTTCATCAATGGCTTCGGCTAGTGATCATATCGATCATGTGAAAACTCAATTGCCATACGCGTTAACAGCAGGAGCAATAACCGCAGTTTTGTATTTAGTACTTGGAATTTTGATTCATTAAAGTTTCATTTGTCATTCCGGGTTCGACCCGGAATCTAAAATTTAGTCTAAAATTAAAAAGAGAACCTGAATCGATTCGCCATGTCGAACAGGTTGACAAATTTAGTTTATTAAAGGATTTAAAAACTTTATCTTGCAAAAGATTTTTATAAAAATTTTCAGGAATATATCGTGAAATATTTAATCGGAATGGACGGCGGGGGAACAAAAACAAAATGTGTTCTTACCGATATAGATTTAAATCCTATCTACGAAACTGTCGGCGGACCTTCTAATTTTTTAGTGATTGGTACTGAAAAAGTTTCTGAAACAATTCTTAATCTTCTTAACGATTGCACATCATCCAAAAATATTTCTTCAAACGACATTGAAGCAATTGTTCTCGGAACTACCGGCGGCGGAAGAAGAAATGATGCTGAACTTTTAGAACAAAAGATTTTTGAAGATGCAAAACAAAAATCCATTTCCATTAATAAATTTAGAGTTGAAAGCGATGCACGAATTGCCCTTGAAGGATCATTCTCCGGAAAAGAAGGAAGCATCTTAATAGCGGGTACGGGTTCAATTATGTTTGGCAAAGATGAAGCAGGAGAAATTCATCGTGTTGGTGGATTCGGCAGATATATCGGTGATGAAGGAAGCGGCTACAGAATCGGAAGAATAGGATTGAATGCTGTTGCACGATATTTTGATGGAAGATCCAAATCAACAAAAATTGCTGATCTTCTTGAGCAGGAATTTTCAATCTCATCATCTGAAGAATTAATTACAGAAGTTTATAGAAATAATTTTAACATTGCTGCAGTTGCTCCTCTTGTATTTGAAGCAGCAGAAAGCGGCGATAAGATTGCGCAAAGAATTCTTGAAGATGAAGCGAATGAATTAATGCTTCATATCAATGCAATGAAATTGAAATTAAATGTGCAGCTACTAAAAGTATCATTAATTGGCAGCTTACTAACTACAGCAAATTATTTTTCTTATTTGTTTAATGAAATGGTTATAAGAAAATTTAATGATGTTAAGATAATGGAAGCAGAACATTCGCCTGAGTTTGGTGCTGCATTAATGGCAAAACAATTAACCTTCTCTTAGTGTTACTAAGTGTTCTTAGTGTCTAAGTGGTAAAAAATATTTCTCAACACTCAGACACATAGAGCACTAAGAATCACTTAGAAAAAAATGGAGTTTTAATGTCAGAACAAAAAGCGACTACAAGAAATCCCTGGGCGTGGATACCAACATTATATTTTACACAAGGCATTCCTTATGTAATGGTAATGTCGGTCTCGGTTATGATGTACAAAAATCTTGGAGTTTCAAACACTGATATTGCCTTCTTCACAAGTCTGCTGTACTTCCCCTGGTTTCTAAAATTTGCGTGGGGTCCTTTCATTGATATGTTTAAAACAAAAAGATTCTGGACAGTTACAATGCAATTTATTGTTGCAATTGGACTTTTTGGAATCGCATTTAGTTTACATACTGCAATTTATTGGCAGCTAACTCTAATTGTATTTGCGTTGATGGCATTTGCATCTGCAACACACGATATTGCTGCTGATGGTTTTTATATGCTTAGTCTTGATCAATCGAAGCAGGCTGCGTTTGTTGGAGTGCGTTCTACATTTTATAGAGTTGCAACAATTGTGGGTTCCGGAGTTCTTGTTGTAATAGCCGGGCAGTTAGCTCCAAGTTTAGGTTTTAAAGATGCCTGGTCTGTTGTATTTATGATTACAGCAGGATTTTTTGTAATGCTTTTTCTCTATCATAAATTTATTCTTCCTTATCCAAAAGATGACAGGGGAACATTACTTGGTAAAAAATTAAGCGGCTCACAAATCTTTTTACTCGGTGGTGGATTTGCACTTTTTGCGCTAGTCGTTTATTTAGCTTTTTTACTGCTTGGATTTTTACTTCTTTTAATTAATAGTTGGCTCACCATGGAATACTATAGCTACAACAATTCTTTTAGTAGTAATTCTAGTAATACTGTTTAGAACTTTTGTTGCAAAGTTTGTTGAGAAGTTTGAAAAATCAGAAAACAAAAACGAAACACTTCTCCCTTTTATAGAATTTCTAAAAGCATTTGTAATTTTTATGCAGAAGAAAGATATCTGGAATATTCTTGGATTCCTTCTCTTCTTTAGATTTGCAGAAGCACAGCTTGTTAAACTTGTTCAGCCATTTTTGCTTGATCCGAGAGAGGTTGGTGGATTAGGATTAACGACCTCTGAAGTTGGAATTGTTTATGGAACAATTGGAATTATTGCTTTAACTGTAGGCGGATTGATTGGTGGTTATGTTATTTCCAAAAAGGGATTAAAATGGTGGCTCTGGCCAATGGTTTTAATAATGCACACACCTGATATTGCATTCGTTTATCTTTCACATGTTCAACCAACAAATTTTATTTTGATAAATGCTGCAGTTGCATTTGAACAATTTGGTTATGGATTTGGGTTTACTGCCTATATGATGTTTATGATTATGGTATCGCAAGGCGAACATAAAACTGCTCATTATGCAATCTGTACTGGAATTATGGCGCTCGGTATGATGCTGCCGGGAATGTTTTCAGGTGCTTTGCAAGAAGCAATTGGTTATCCTAGATTTTTTGAATGGGTGCTTATTTCAACTATTCCCGGATTCATCGTTGCAGCGTTAGTTAAGATTGATCCTGAATTTGGAAAGAAGAAAGAGGAACCGGCTAAGGCTTAAGATTTTAATTTAGTTATGATCTATTATTTTTTTAATCAAGGGAGAAAAGAAAATGAAACAATTCATCTATACATTCATTCTATTCATTGGCTTATTATCAATTAATGTAACAGCACAAACAATGAATAAAGATAACCCATTCTTTACCGAATACACAACTCCATTTCAAACTCCACCGTTTGATAAAATAAAACTTGAGCACTATCTGCCTGCATTTGAGGAAGGAATAAAAATCAAAAGAGCAGAACTTGATGTGATCATTAACAATCCTGATAAACCAACTTTTGAAAATACAATTGCAGCAATTGAAAAAAGCGGAGAGCTACTTACAAAAGTATCGCGAGTATTTTTTAATATCAGCGGCTCGAATGGAGATGATGAAACTCAAAAGATTGCTGAAACAATTACTCCTGAACTTTCAAAACTCAGCAATGATATTTATCTGAATGAAAAATTATTTCAGCGCATCAAATCAATTAATGATGAAAAAGATAAATTAAATCTTACATCTGAACAATTAAAAGTTCTTGGATAATTACTACACTGATTTTGTTCGCAATGGAATTGGTCTGGATGAAGAAAAGAAGACAAGACTAAAAAAGATTAACGAAGAACTTAGTATGCTAAGTTTAAAGTTCGGTGATAATCTTCGTAAAGAAACAAATGCAATTGGATTGGTAATTGATAATAAGGAGGATTTAGTTGGATTACCGGATGCTGTAATACAAGGTGCGTCAGAACTTGCAAAACAAAACGGATTGGAAGGCAAGTGGGCGTTCAATCTTCAACGACCGAGTTTCACTCCTTTTCTGCAATACTCAGAAAAAAGAGATTTGAGAGAAAAACTTTATAAAGCCTATCTCGCGCGCGGTAATAACAATAATGAATTTGATAACAAGGAAATAATAAAAAAGATTATCGTACTGCGTAATGAGAAAGTAAATCTGATGGGATACAAAACCTTTGCAGATTTTAAACTTGAAAGAAATATGGCTAAAAATCCTGAAACAGTTTATAAATTTTTAGCTGATTTATGGAAACCCGCATTGGAAAAATCAAAAAAAGAAGCTGCTGATATGCAAAAAATGATTGATGTTGAAGGAGGCGACTTTAAATTAGCCGGCTGGGATTGGTGGTACTACGCTGAGAAAGTTAAAAAAGAAAAATATGCACTCGATGAAGAAATGCTTCGTCCATATTTCCAGATGGAAAATGTCCGTAAAGGTGCTTTTGATGTTGCGACTAAACTTTATGGAATTCAATTTGTTAAACGTGATGATATTTCTGTTTATGAACCGGATGTTGAAGTTTATGAAGTTAAAGAAGCAGATGGAACGCACATTGGAATTCTTTATACAGATTACTATCCAAGAAGCGGTAAACGTGCAGGCGCATGGATGAGTAATTTTCGTAGTCAATCAAATATGGATGGCGAGTTTATAACTCCGCTTATAGTAAACGTAGGAAACTTTTCTAAACCAACGGAAGGTAAACCTGCACTTTTAAGTTATGATGAAGTTGAAACGTTATTCCATGAGTTTGGTCATGGACTAAATGGATTATTTACTAAAACAAATTATCCTGGATCAAGAAGAGCACCGGTTGATTTTACAGAACTTCCATCTCAGATTATGGAAAATTGGGCATCGCATCCTGAAGTTTTGAAAATGTATGCAAAACATTATCAAACCGGTGAGCCAATTCCAGATGAATTGATCCGAAAAGATTATTAACTCACGACACTTCAATAAAGGATTTGAAACAGTTGAATATTTAGCAGCTTCAATTCTTGATATGGATTGGCACACGGTAACAGATGTTACAAATGTAGATGTTCAGAAATTTGAAGAAGAAAGTTTAAACAAAATCGGATTGATTCCTGAAATTGCTTCACGATATCAAAGTACAAACTTCAATCATATTTTTGGAGGAGATGGTTACTCTGCAGGTTATTATGGTTATATGTGGTCAGGAGTTTTAGACAGCGATGCATTCGGTGCATTTTTAGAAAATGGTTTGTTCGATAAAGCAACGGCAGAAAGTTTCAGAAGAAATATTTTAGAAAAAAGCGGAAGTGATGATCCGATGAATCTTTATATAAAGTTCAGGGGACGTGAACCAAAACCGGATGCTTTGATAGAGAAATTGGGATTTAATGATTAAAGATTATTTTATTGTAAAGACGAGTCGTTGGCTCGTCTTTTGTATGCAGTATAAACTTAATATCAAGTTTAAAAATAGTAAAACAAAGACGACTCACCGAGTCGTCTTTACCTTATAAAAATAGTTATCCAGAATTTTTTCGATTCCATTTTTACCTACAGAACTTAAAATTCTTTTTGCACGAATAAATCCCATTTTTCTATAATCGCTGTAATAAGATTTTTCAGGATTAAAACTATTTATCCTTAACTCTTCCGGCTGCGTGAATAAAATCTCCATCACCAATATAAATTGCAACGTGAGTAATTCTTTCTTTTCTGTTCTCATCAGCTTTGCGTCCGAAGAAAAGAAGATCACCTGCCTGAAGATTTTGCCAGCCGTCTTTTGTATCAACTAACTCGCCGGTATTAACTTGTTGTGAAGCATCACGAGCAAGAATAATTCCATTTAAGAAATAAACAGTTTTAGTAAAACCGCTGCAGTCCATTCCTTTTGTAGAAGTGCCACCCCACAAATACGGAATACCCATAAAACGATATGCAGTTTTTAAAATTGTTTCACCATTTGGATTCAGTGCATTGTACCAATCATTAAAAAGTTTGGCTTCATCTTTTTTAATATAAGCAACTCTTCCATCCGGATAATTAACCAAATAAAAATCCGAATCTTCACCCATAATTTTTAATAGATTCCCAGCAACAAGATCAGAAACAGGTTGAGAATTTTCATCAGCTTCTGTGTATGAAAATCCATAAACATTTGTGTAAATAATTTTTGGTGATGATAACCAATCATTCAAGTCAGTTTCATTCATAAATTGAACACCATCATTATCTAACCATGATATGTAACCATCAGGAGTTTGTACTAAGTAATATCCATCTTCACCTTTTTTGTAAACCTTAATTGGAGTGCCTAATATTGCCTGTGTAACAAGTTCTGCCGGATGATCAGGTTTTGAACGGAAGTTTGCCACTGAAAGATTTATTACTCCATAAATTTTATCACCTAATTTTTTTGAAGGAAGCAATTCAATTTCATCAGTAAAATTTAATCCAGCTTCTTTTAAAGTCATATCTAATTCTGCTTTTGCATCAGGGAGATTAGTTTCACCTTTAATGATAATTTTGTCTCCAGATTCTATTGCTTCAATATTGAAAATCGCTACACGTTTATCGGGTGCAAAATTTTCTTTTACAGTTTGTAATGATTGAATTTACTTTTTCCATATTATCTTGTGCTTTAGTATTTGTATAAAGAGTTATTAGAATAATGAGTGCTAAAAAAATTTTCATAATACTTTCCATTAATTATTTGTATTCAACATCCATATGATAATCCCATTTATCAAAGTAAATATTTCCACCGCGCCATTCTAATTCACCGCGCTGAAAATCAACAGTTTCACTTCTTGGAAAAGTTTTAGCGGGAAATAGCTCTTTTGAGTAATCATCATTTACAATTAAGTGATAAGGATCAATGCTTCCAAGGAAAAAATATTTTTCGTCTTCATTTTTTGATTCAACTAATCCAAAAGATTGATCAGCAGGAACCCAGCCGTAACCTTCAAAATAAACTTCACTCCAATCGTGCAAGATTTACTTCACCCGGATGAAGCATCCATCCGCTTTGCCATTTTGCAGGTATTCCATTGTATCTGCAAAGCGTTATAAACAGTAAAGTTTTAATTCCACAATCACCGTGTCTATTTGTTAAACAATAGTCAGAGATATTTTCAATCGTAGAATATTCTCTTGCACCTGCCCAGGGAATATTTGTTGAAATCCAGGTAAAGATTTTTTTTGCAATCAAGATAAGGATTTTTTTCATCACCTACAATTTCTTCAGAAAGATTTTTAATCTTATCAGTAAAAATTATATGCGGTGCTCTCTCAGTAGTGTAATTTTTATACAAACCTGATTCTTTATTGTATGGTTTTATCAACTCAGGTAAAATAAAATTCACTTCATTGTAGTTTGTTACTTCAAGCACCATATTAAATATTGTTGGCTGATCTTTCATGGCGGGCTTTTGCATAAACAAAGTTCTTTGAGGATTATCATTACTTGCAATTACATATTCATCACTATTAACTGCTAACAATTTTATATCAGTTTGTCTTTGATGACCTTCGCGAGGGAAGGGAAGCCAGCATTTTATTATTTCTCCATCCGGAACTGCGTTCGCGTCAACAGTAACTGTGTAATTTAGGTTAAACGTTACAGGTTTAACTAAACTTTCCTGTGCATTAGCAGATTCATCTAAAACCTTTGGGATGTATTCTTCAAGAAAAGCATCAAGCAGATCTTTCTGAAATCCATCAACTTTTTCTTTCTGTGCTTTTGCCTCTTTATTTATTCTGAAAAGATTTGTGGCAGCACGAGAGAAATACCATTTCTTTCCATCTATAACTTTAAACTCAAGTGAACCATTATTTTCCCATTTTTCCAAATCTTTTTCTTTTGCTTCAGGATAATATTTATTTACAAACTTTAAAATATCCTCAGCAGTTTTGTTAAAATCTTTTTTTATTCTATCCAATCTTTCTTTCTCAAACTGAAGTTCAAAAATTTCATCTGAACTAAGTTGATCGGATTTTAGTTTTTCATCAATCAACTCAGTTGCTTTCTTAAACTCTCCTGATTGAACAAGCTGATTGATTTCTGAATATCTTGTTTGTGCTGAGATTAATGTTGTAATCATAACTATTAAAATTATTGTTTTCATTTCCTACCCTTAATTTAGTCATTCCCGCGAAGGCGGGAATCTATTTATTATACTGTAAGATTAGATCAATTTCTCTGTTAAATCATCCCAATTAGGATTAATACTTTCTATCAATCTAATCTTCCAATCTCTATTCCATTTCTTTAGTCTTTTTTCTCTAAGGATTGCTTCATTAACATCATTAAAAACTTCATAATACACTAACAAAACAACATTATATTTTTTGGTGAATCCATCAATCAATTTCAATTTGTGTTCTCCAACTCTTCTTATTATGTTATTTGTAATACCGATGTATAAAGTCCCATTTCGTTTACTTGCAAGAATATATAAGTAATATTGTTTTTGCATATTTGTTTTAAGTAGTTTCCCGCCTTCGCGGGAATGACAATCTTAAATCACATACAAACTTAAAATAATTTAGAACATTATTCATCAAACTTTACTTATTTTTGAAACAATAATTTTCAACTACTTATGGAAATATTATGAAACCTTCCGAACGTTTGCTTTCACTTGATGTGTTTAGGGGAATTACAATTATGGGAATGATACTTGTAAACAATCCCGGCACCTGGAGTGCCATCTATCCACAACTTGAACATGCAAAGTGGCATGGATGTACTTTTACTGATTTAATTTTTCCTTTCTTTCTTTTCATTGTAGGCGTTGCCATTTCATATTCACTCAGCAAGCGGAAAGCTCAGGGCGGTGATATGAAAAGTTTATATCTTAACGTTTTTAGAAGAGGAATTATTCTTTTTGGTTTGGGAATTATACTTGCAGGATTTCCATTTGGACTTTTATTTGGACATGAATTTTCGTGGAGCACAATTCGTATTCCCGGAGTGCTTCAAAGAATAGCGATTGTTTATATGATTGCTTCAATTTTGTTTCTTACAACAAATACAAAATTTCAATACTGGTTTACGGGTGCAATACTAGTCATCTATACAATGTTAATGAGTTTAGTTCCTGTACCCGAAGTAGGTTATGCAAACTTTGAACCGGGAACAAACCTTTCCGCATGGATAGACAGATTAGTGCTTGGAAATCATCTTTGGTCAGGAACAAAATTATGGGATCCTGAAGGAGTGCTTTCCACTATTCCCGCTATTGGTAGTGCAATGCTAGGAATTTTTACAGGTAATTTATTACGAAGCGAAAAAGATCCTACAACAAAAACTGTTTGGTTGTATGTGTTAGGTAGTGTTCTAATGGTTGCTGGGTGGGGTTGGAGTTTTTGGTTCCCACTTAACAAAAATATCTGGACAAGCTCTTATGTTTTATGGACTGCCGGACTTGCGTTGAACTTTTTAGCTTTCTGTTACTGGTTTATTGATGTTAAAAAAGTTACCTGGTGGATAAAACCTTTTCAGGTTTATGGTATGAACGCAATTACAGTTTTCTTTCTCTCCGGAATTGTTGGAAGAATAATGTATATGGTTAAATGGAACGGAGCGGATGGAAGTGTTGTTACAATTAAAAGTTATTTGTTTGATAATTTCTTTTTATCATGGTTAGAACCAATTAATGCTTCATTAGCCTGGGCTGTTGTTTATATTTTAATCTGGCTTGGCTTAATGTGGATTCTTTATGCAAAGAAAATTTTTATAAAGGTTTAATTTTTAATGAACTTTAGAAAAAGAATAATTCCAAACGTCATTCCCACGAAAGTGGGAATCCATCTAAATAAATTGCTGGATTCCCGTATTCACGGGAATGACAAAAATAATTTCACTTAATCTACTCTTTGAAGAAAGAATAAATATGAAATACTATCTAATCATTGTTTTATATTCAGCGGTGATGTTCGCTCAACAAAATCCTCTTAAGACCGTAAAGTTTGTTGATCTAAAAAAGTATGCTGGTTTGTGGTATGAATATGCAAAAATCCCAAACAGTTTTCAGGATCAATGCGTTAAGGGTACAACTGCAAAATATATTTTAACGGAAGAGGGAGAAATTAGAGTAATAAACTCCTGCATTGATGAGGATGGGGAGGTTGATGAAGCTGATGGACTTGCAAGAATAGTTGATAAAAAAACTAATTCAAAACTTGAAGTTAGTTTTTTCAGCATCTTTGGATGGCGACCAATTTGGGGTGATTATTGGGTAATTGGACTTGATGAAAATTACCAGTGGGCAATTGTTGGAACACCCAGTAGAAAATATGGCTGGGTTTTAAGTCGCACTCCAACTTTAGATGAAATGACCAAGGATAAAATTTTTGCTATGCTAAAAGATCAAGGCTATGATCCTAAAAAGTTTGAGATGAGTAAACAATAAAATTATTTTTTTGAAACCTTCGAGGTTGCAAATCATAAACCTCGAAGGTTTTATTTTTTAATTTAAATAAATAAACCCGCACCCGGTCCAACAGGAATTCCTAACAAAAACCAAACTATAAACATAGCCGTCCAGATAATAAAAAATGTTATTGTGTATGGAAGCATTGTAGCAATCAAAGTTCCAATACCTGCTTTCGGATCATACTTTCCAACAAATGCAATTATCAAAGCAAAGTAAGACATCATTGGTGAAATTATATTTGTAACACTATCACCAACTCTGTATGCGCCTTGTACAAGTTCGGGTGAATATCCCAAAAGCATAAACATTGGAATAAAAACTGGAGCCATAATTGCCCACTTAGCAGAAGCACTTCCAATAAATAAATTTATAAATCCGGAAATAATGATGAATGAAATTAAAAGTGGTATAGGTCCAAGTCCTGAAGATTTTAAAAGATTTGCACCTTCAACGGCGACAATCATACCGAGATTTGTCCAGTTAAAAAATGCAACAAACTGAGCTGCAAAAAAAACAAGCACGATGTATGAGCCCAATGTTTCCATTGATTTATTCATACCTTTAATCACATCGTTATCATTTTTTATAGTCTTTGCACCGATTCCGTAGGCAAGACCCGCAACCAAACCACCAAGAAAAATGAATGAAACTATTCCACTTAAGAATGGAGATTTAAGTATGCTAAAAGTTTTTGGATCTCTTAAAAAACCTTGTTCAGGTAATATGCCTGCTAATATGATTAATGTAAAAACTGAAACTAGCAGCAAGTGTAAACCATAAACCTCTTTTTTCATCCTGAGATAAAGGTTTAATTTCCTCTGCCTTAGCATCACCTTTATAGGTTCCCAGCCGTGGGATCACAATTTTTTCTGTAACCCACGTACCGGCAGCGGCAATAAAAAAAGTAGAAACGAACATAAAATAATAATTTGCTGCAGCGTTAACTTCGTAAGATTTATCAATAATGTGAGCGGCTTCCTGCGTAAGACCAGCCAGCAGCGGATCAATAGTTCCGAGTAAAAGATTTGCACTGTAGCCACCGGATACACCAGCAAATGCAGCGGCTAATCCTGCAATCGGATGTCTGCCAACAGCAAGAAAAATAATTGCTGAAAGCGGAACGAGAAGAACGTAACCAATCTCGCTAGCGGTGTTAGATAATATTCCCGCAAACACAATTACAAATGTCAATAATTTTTTTGGTGCTTTTAAAACAAGTAATCTTAATGAAGTTCCTATCAAGCCGCTGTGTTCTGCAACAGCAATTCCTAAAAGTGAAACAAGAACAGTTCCGAGAGGAGCGAATGAAGTGAAGTTGGTGATAAGATTTAAAATTATCCGATGCAGTCCTTCAACCGAAAGAAGATTAATTGGTTTTATTTCTAAGCCGCTGCCAGGGTGCAGAACAGAAAAATTAAATTGGCTTACAATCCAGGAAAGTACAATTACTCCGAGTGCAAACAATGCAAAAAGGGTAGTTGGATGTGGAAGTTTGTTGCCAACCTTTTCAATAACACCTAAGAACTTTTCTATATACTTATTTGATTTTCCTGCTGTTTCAGTCATTAATATTATCCTTGGATTAATTTAGAAATGTAACAAAGTAACTTGCGATTCTAGTTCAATATAAAAAAAATATTTTATAAGATGCTACAGAAAAGAGAAATCTTGAAAATGTCTTCTCAGTCATTTCGAAGGAGTCTTCGACTGAGAAATCTTTTTAGTATAAAGCCTAAAAGATTTCTCTCCCGATGAATCGGGATCGAAATGACGACAATTAGAGTTATACAACAGAACTTACCGGTAGGCGGGGAGGGATTGAAAATCTCTATTTATTGATAACAAAATATTTCACTTTTCCATCAAAATCAGTTGTTATAATTTCATCTTTGCTAATTGGTGTAATTGTATTCACAAATCCATTTGTAATTTTATGCTGCCAAAGAATTTTTCCACTTTCAGAATCAAGGGAGTATATCATTCCATTTTTAGTTGCATAAAATATCGCTCCATCTTTTTCAACAATTTGCGAAGAGCTGATATCATAACCAAATCCACAATTTGTAACCCACAATGGTGCTTCAAGTTTTTCTGAAACAGGCAGAGCAAGAATTGTATCATTCATTGTGCGGATAAAAAGTTTTTGATGATCTTCAGATAAACCAACAGTTTCTCTTACTTTATATTTTCCAGTCCGCCAAAGTTGATTTCCACTTTTGATATCAATCGCAGTTAACTTTCTATCAGGTGCAGCAAAGAAAACAATTCCATCTGAAACAACAGGCCAGCAGGCAGCGGGGGAGTAGAATTTGCCTGAGTGATCACCTTTCCATTTCCAATTTAGTTTTCCTGTTTTGGAATCAAGACAATAAAAATGTTCATCCCATGCACCGAATAAAATTTTGTTATCATAAAAAACTGGTTTGGTTTCTACAAATCCATCCAAACCTGAAAACTCCCAAATAAGTTCTCCGGTTTCCAGATTCAATCGCTCTAAATTTCCTATCACTTCCGCCGATATATACTTGTTCATCTTCAATAATTGGACATCCCAGAACAGCAGCATTTGTTTTGTATTTCCAAATTAGATTTCCATTCTCTGGATTCAAACAATAGATTGAACTATCCGCACTTCCGAATACAACATAATTATCTTTGATAGCTGCAGTTGAGTAAATAGCATTTTGTGTTTTGTATTTCCAGTTTACTGATCCATCGAATAAATCTAATGAATAAAAATTTCCTGACGCATCACCAATAAAAATGGAATTATCTTTTACAACAGTAGATGATCCAATCGTGTAACCAGAATTAAATTCCCAAACAGATTTAACATTTGGATATTTTTGATTGATAGAATAATCCGGTCTTTTTTGTTCAGTAACTAACGTTTCATAATTTCTTTGCTGCAGAGGAAGTTGATGCCAGAGTTTAGTTTTAGTTTTCGGTGTTCTTTCAGAAAAATAAATTGAATCGTTTCTAACCTCTGCAATTGTATACCCGCCAATTTCGTCTCTCGCTCTTAGGTTAGATCTTCCCATAACTCCCGCAATTGATTCAAAATCATAAATGGTATTTGTATGTCCGTGTCCAAATATCGCAACCTGAGTATTTAAATTTTTTAATCGATCAAGCATTTCATACCAGTTATCAATGCTTTCATCAAGTGGATAATGAGTTATAAAAATTATTGGCTGATTTGAATTTGGCAGTGAAACGATTAGCGAATCAAACCAACGCAAATCTTCGGGTGCCCAGTGTCCATCTGCCATTCGCATTCGCGGTCCCTGATGTAAACCAATAAACAGAAATTTATCATACTCAAAAACAAAGCGATCATTACCCCAGAGTTTAATAAAATCTGTGCAGCCTGATTCACTCCATTTTGTATCGTGGTTACCGGGAATTATGTAATAAGGTTTTTCAAGTTTATCAAGAATTGTTTTTGCAAGTGACAATTCTTGCAAAGTGCCTGTTGCAGTTATATCACCAGAAATTATTGTAAAAGAAATATCTTCTGCGGAATTAATATCATCAACACTTCTTTGTAAATCTTCTTGTGCAGTTGGATATCCAACATGTATATCTGTTAGCCAGGCAAATTTAAATTGCTGAGAAAAGGTTAAACTAGTTAATATTAAAAGTAATAAAAAAAACTTTTTCAATAATGTATTTCCTTTTTTATTTCATCTCTCGTCTTCGCTCGAGATGACGATTCCACTCCGCTCGAGATGACGTCTCGTCTTTGATTGAGATACTGTAATCGTCACCCTGAGCGAAGTCGAAGGGGGACACTTAATCAATTTTTTCAAAATATGAAGAAGATTCATTTTTACATTTTGCTAACTCGTGCAATAATTCAAAATCACCATTTATTAACGCTTCCTTCTTTTTTCTGCTCCACTTTTTAATTCTTCTTTCAGCACTGATAGCATCGTTTATATCAGAAAATTCCTGTGAGTAAGACCAATTCAACTAGGTAATCTTGAGGAAGTGTAACCCTTGAATTTCCCAAGCTTATGTTCATTTATTCTATTTTCGAGGTTACTTGTACAGCCGCAATAGAAACTATTGTCCGAACATTTTAATATATAAAACCAGGAGCTTTTCATTTTATTTAAGTTATATTTTGTTTTCATCTCTCGACTTCGCTCGAGATGACGTTTTGACTTCGCTCTAGATGACACCTCTTCTTTGTTTGAGATAATGGTTAACTGAACCCGTCACCCTGAGCTAAGTCTAAGGGGGACAATTCAGAAATTCTTTTTGATGTTTCATCTCTCGACTCCGCTCGAGATGACGTTTCAAATTCTCCAACAATGATAAAAAATATTATACCATCTTATCAACTAATGCATTAAACTTGTTTTCAAAAAGCTGGTGAAGCAAATTCATATCATCTTCACTTATTGTGATAATTGGTTTTGTATTTATTTCTGCTTGCTCTGGAGTTTTAATTCCGGGAATAACTGTTGAAACACCTGAATGATTTAAGATAAAACTTAATGCGAATGTACTTTTATCAACATTATATTTTTCTGCAAGATGCCATACATCATCAAGTGCACTCCAGCAACTCAGAAAGAAATTCAGGTTTTAGTCTGAAATATCTGTGATCATTTTTGCTGAAACGAGTTTCTTTGTTGAACTTCCCTGTAAGCAAACCAAATTGCAGATGGAATACG
The DNA here is from genome assembly GCA_963812305.1 of uncultured Ignavibacteriaceae bacterium. Lineage (GTDB taxonomy): Bacteria > Bacteroidota > Ignavibacteria > Ignavibacteriales > Ignavibacteriaceae > IGN3. The sequence goes on along the minus strand of CAWEUT010000007.1, from coordinate 470,500 downwards.
AGCAATAATTCCATAGCCATTTTCAGAAGCAATTTTAATTAATTTTAATGATCGTTGATTGATAATATTTAGAACTAATTGAAATCCATCAGCAAGATTTTTATTAATTAAAAATTCCGCTTCCGGATAAGGATTAAATGTGTTAAGTGAAATTCCCCAATAGCGGATTTTACCTTTACTTTTAAGTTCTTCCATAGCTTCAATGCATTGTCCATCTTCAAGATGATTTAACTTTGCGGAGTGAAGCTGATAAAAATCGATATGATCACGCTTTAATCTTTTTAAAGATTCATCGCAGGATTTTAAGATATGTGCCTTTGAATAATCTAACAGAATTTCATTGTTCTCAATTCGATGACCAACTTTGCTTGCAATTATAACATCTCCACGATTTCCAAAAACCTTTCCAATTAATTCTTCTGAATGACCAAAGCCGTAAAAGTCTGCTGTATCGAAAAAGTTTATGCCGAGATCAAATGATTTATGCAGCGCTTTAATAGAAGTATTGTCATCAACATCACCCCAGCCGATTGCAAGCTCTCCAACCATTGCTGGTCCACCGATGCCCCAGGCACCGAAACCTATTTCACTTACGACTAAATCTGTGCTGCCAAATTTTCTGTAGTTCATTTCATTTTATCCATAAAAATTAATTTATGTCTGATCTCTCGTCTCCGCTCGAGATGACGTTTAATGTAACCGTCACCCTGAGCGAAGTCGAAGGGGAGCATTTCATCTTCCCTCCTTTATTACCTATCTCGTTTTCGCTTGAGATAACGCATCGACTTCAATTGAAAGGACAAATAGAATCTAAGTTTTATGAAATAAAAAGCCCCTTCCTTTAGGGAAGGGGCTTGGGGATGGGCTTCTTATTTCATCAAAATCATCTTACGACTTTGCTTAAAGTTATCAGTTATCAAAGTGTAAAAATAAACTCCGCTGGAAATATTACTTGCATCAAAGTTTGCTGAGTAATTTCCTGCATTGAGATTATCATTCACCAAAACGGCAACTTCTTTTCCAAGAATATCAGTTACAATCAATTTTACATTAGAAGTCTGAGGTACACTAAATTTAATTTGTGTACTCGGATTAAACGGATTCGGATAATTCTGCTGCAGAGTAAATTCTGTTGGCGCAATTGTCCCAATTTCTTCTTCAACATCTGTCGGACTAAACGATGCAGTTCTTACATCATCAAAATAAATTGTTCCTATATGTTGATTACTTGAATCATAAGTCAATTGAAAACTATCAAATCTTAGTGGCGGTTCAAAAACATTATTACCAAGCCAATTACCGGTTTGTCCTTGAGATAAATCCCAGGTTATAAGTTTCCATCCACTCCAGTTAACTACGTACCACGGACTAACTTCATAATTACCCGGTGCAGTTTCTCTAACTGCAAATCTAAATTTATTGTTCGATCCATCACCAAAAATAAAAACTTGCAAAAGCGTGTTGGGTTCAAATGTTGGCGTTGTTGGTGAATAATATTCTCTTATTAACCATTCGCTTGCATTTAAATCCCATTCATAATCCAACTGCATAGATTTTGTACTGCCTGTATTTGCATTAAGTACCGTTGTGTTTGAATAAATTTTTGTTGTAAGCGGATTTGTTCCAACCGTATTTCCTGATGCTCCGGGCTGCCACCAATTGGTAATACCGGTATCAAAATTATCAATGATAGTTTGCGCAAAATAATTTGAGTTACCGGTAGTAAAATCGTAAGTATAATCAACCGGCGTTGGATTGCCGAAAATATCTTCCATTCCCGCCTGTACCTTTATTGTGTAAGATTCATTTTCAAATAATGGAGTTGTGATAAAAAAGTTTAATACACTTTTTCCATTAACGATATAGTGCCTTAAAATTCCGGCAGCATTTGTTTGAGTTGAATTTCTGACAACTTTAAATCTGCTTGATATTGTTGAGGTTTTAAGCAGTTCACTAAAAGTAACATTAATGACAGGTTTATATTCAACGTTTGTTGCATTTGCAGAAGGGTAAACATCTGTTACAGTTGGTGCAGTTACATCAGCAACTTTTGTTTTAACTGTAAGAGTAAATGCATCACCGCCAACACCATTTCCATCTCCATCAAATGGATGACCAAATTTTCCAACCGCACTTCCTCCAATTGTAATATCATATTGCGAGTTGAAAGCAAAATTGGTTGTGTTGATTGTTAATGTTTTATCGCCGTTACTCCAGGTTGTAGTATAAGTTACTGCTGGTGTTATTGTAAGATTTGCTTCAACCGATGTTTTATCCATCTGACGTGAAAAATTAATTACAACATTCTCAACTCCGGGATACAAGCTATCATTTTGTTCAGGAACAGTTGATGCAATCGTTGGAGGTGTGTTTGAAATTAAGCTAACATCTTTAAATGTAAAAAATGTGTCTGCCATAGTAACATCAGCAGTGTAAAGATCATATCCCTCAGCACTAACTTGTAATTGATGTGTACCGGCTGGAATATCTTCAAAATAATAAAATCCGTTTCTTAACAGATTTGGATCACTTGAGTATTGATTAAATAATGATGCCCAGGTATCCGTCGTATCAGATTGTCCATTCAAAGAAACAATGGCGCCATTAACTGCTAAACCGGATTCTAAATCTTTTACAATTCCCACCGATGTTCCGGCAAATGGTCTGGCAATATTATGATACTTTAAAATTGTCCAGAACATTGTTTTCGCTTCAAGTCGTTTCCAACTTGCATTCATGTTTAATTGGTTCTGAGTTGGATTTGTATGAAATCCAGCTTCACTTAATTCTGAAGCCATATTTGTTTCGCGGTTAACATGAAGATATGGAGTAGAACCAGCTACACCATAAAAATCTCTATCACCCATAGCACCACGAGTTGTGGTTCTCATACCGGCAGTAAGTAATCCAATCATAATATTAGACATCTTCTTACCGCCGGGAGGAAATTTCTCAGGACCACCAATTCCCAACTGTCCCCACATTATTAAAGTACTATTTGCAGGGCTTCCCATAGAAGCTGCATCGCTGTGAATTGAATGATAATGTGCAGCACCAAGTGCATTTGCTTGATCAGTTCTTTGAGTTAGTGTAACACTTTGCTGATCATTGGTTCTGCAAATATAAACTGTATCAATATCTGTCCAATCAAGCAGCATTTGTCTTAAGTTTAATGCAACTCTTAAATTCTTTTTTGCTTCGGAGTAATTATAAATTCCCACATTCTCATTTTGACTGTGTCCGGGATCCAAATAAATATTCCATCCTGATAATCCCGTAATCTCTTGCGAATAACTTTGAACACTTAAAAGCAAGAGTAATACCGTGAGTAAGAAAAATATTTTTTTTGTTGAATTATTTTTTATTGATTTAATTTGTTTCATTTTCATTTACTCCGTTACTCGATATTCATTAAATAAATTGAACCTTCATTGTAGTTCTCAAACACAATTGATTTCCCATCAGGTGAAAAACCTGGGCTCATCTCAATAATTCCATCTGTGCTTGTAATATTAGCTCTGCCGGTTCCATCTGCATTAATAGTATAGATATCAGATGCCGTGAATTCATGTCCGTTATCTTCAGCAATCATATAAATTATTTTTTTACTGTCTGATGACCATTTGGGTCGGTTACCTTTTCCAAGGTCTGTAAGATTCGATCCATCAATATTGACCACAAACATATTTCCACCCATAACTTCAAAAACAATTTTCAGTTTATCGGGAGATAAAGAAAGGTTAATATATTGTGCATCTTTAATTGGCTCGAGGTTAGACTCTGAATTATTAATAAAATCCAGAACAGTTATTTTGTTATTTTTTTCAAAAGTAATTAAATCATTTGTTATGATGCTGTTTTTCTGAATGCCTGAAACATAAACTTCATCATTGCCTTTTAGAGGCAGATATACTTTTGAATCTCCATCAGCCCATTCCGGCAGATAAGGCATCATAGTTTTATAATCAGATAATTGTTTTGATTCTCCTGTTTCAATATTAAAAACCTTGACTGCATTAAATCTTTTTAAATCTTCATACTTAGCAACACGGGATAAAATTGATTCTGAATCAGCCGACCATTTATATCCAAATCCCGCCGCCGCTTCATCAGTTATTTGCTTTGTTGCTTTTGATTGTAAATCGAAAATCCAAATACCTTGATAACCGGATTTTGTATAAGCAATTTGTAAACCGTCTGGAGAATATATTGGATTCATTACTGCATCCTCAGGTGTTCCTTCAATTAAAAGTTGAAAGTTGGATTGAGCTGAGATTAGCATCGAAAAAGTAATGAATACAAATAAAAATAATTTTTTCATCGTATAGAACCTTTATTAAATTATATAACAATCGGATTATGTGAATAATGTTTATTAATTTCAATTCATTTCAAACAAAATAAAAAAAATAATAATGACATACAGTCTATTTTCTTATTTAATGAAGTTATATTTTTATACAGTTCATAAATAAAAAGTAGTACTAAAATGAAAAACTCAATTACAATATTCCTGCAGCAAGGCAATCCAAAAGAAAATCAAAAAACAATTAAACGATTCAGTGAATCTGAATTAGTCAAAGAAATTATTTTGATTTCATCCGATGATAAATTTTCATCTTTTGAAAATGCAAAAGTTGTTAACTGTAAAAACTTTAAAAGCAGCGAGGCAATAAAACTAATTGCTAAATATTCCTCTACTGATTTTACTTTAATTGTTCAAAGTGAAAAAGCAGTGAAACCCGGGCAGTTCTGTCTTGATAGATTTTATCAGATTGCGGTAAACACTAATGCTTCGATGGTTTATTCTGATTATCTGGAAGAAGAAAAAGGTAAATCAATCCCTCATCCTGTTATTGATTATCAGGAGGGAAGTTTGCGTGATGATTTTGATTTTGGTGAAATACTTTTTGTTAAAACAGAACATCTGAAAAAAATTGCAGAGAATCAGAATAGCGAGTTAAAGTTTGCCGGATTGTATAATTTAAGATTACAACTTTCACAACTCGGTCCACTTTATAGAATTCCGGAATACCTTTATACAATTGAAAGTGCTGAAGAAGTTGGAACGGAAGATAAACACTTCAGTTATGTTGATCCGAAGAACAGGGAAGTGCAGATTGAAATGGAAAAAGTTGTTACACAGCATTTGATGGATATCGGAGCTTACGTTCATCCGCCATTTAAGGAAATTGATTTAAATCTTACAAAAGATTTTGAGTTTGAAGCTTCGGTAATTATTCCGGTTAGAAATCGTGTTAAGACAATTGGCGATGCAATTGAATCAGTACTTAAGCAAAAAACAAATTTTAAGTTTAACTTGATCGTGATTGATAATCATTCAACTGATGGCACAAGTGAAGTAATAGCATCCTTTGTAAAAAAAGATCAACGACTTATTCATTTTATTCCCGATCGTAATGATCTTGGCATTGGCGGCTGTTGGAATGCAGGTGTTCATCATAATAAATGCGGAAGGTTTGCTGTGCAGTTAGACAGCGATGATATTTATAAAGATGAAAATACTTTGCAGACAATTGTTGATTTATTCCACAAAGAAAAATGCGCAATGGTAATAGGTTCATATCAGATAACAGATTTTAATCTTAAAGAACTTCCTCCCGGATTGATTGATCATAAAGAGTGGAGTGATGATAATGGACCAAATAATGCATTAAGAATAAATGGACTTGGTGCCCCCCGTGCATTTTATACTCCTGTACTGCGTGAAATAAAAATTCCAAATGTAAGTTATGGTGAAGATTATTCTGCAGGATTAGCAATAAGCAGACAATACAAAATTGGAAGAATATATCACTCATTATATATGTGCCGCAGATGGGAAGGCAACTCGGACTCCCAATTAGACACTATAAGAATTAATGCAAACAATGTTTATAAAGATCGTATAAGAACTTTTGAATTATTAACTAGAAAAAAAATGGATCATAAAACAAATTGAATCTATTTAAACACAGCAAATAATCTATTTTGAAAAACAATTGACTTTAGAAACTAATTTATTTAGTTTTTTGATAGAAAATTTAATCAATTTTAATTTTGTTCTGATTAATAATTGTCTGAGAAAAAAGAATACAAAATATTCTTTATCAGAACTACTCCCCCAAGGATCGAAGAGACTAATATAGGAGTAAAATATTATGAGAAAATTGCTACTCTTTAGCATTCTCGCACTACATATTTTTTCAATACCCATCTTTGCACAAGTCGGCAAAATTACTGGCGTGGTAAAAGACGCTTCAACAGGAGAAGCACTCATTGGTGCAAATATACTGCTTGAAGGCACTTCAACAGGTGCCGCAACAAATGTTGAAGGATATTTTGTTATCCTCAATGTTTCACCAGGTAATTATAATCTTAAAGCATCTATGGTTGGTTATACAGCAGAGATTTATCAAAATCTTAGGGTAAATATTGACCAGACAACAGAAGTTAATTTTAATTTAAATTCAAATGCTTTTCAAACCGAAGAAGTTGTCGTGATTGCTACTACACCAATTGTTCAGCGGGATGTTTCTTCAAGTGGGGCTAATTTAAATGCTGAGGAGATTAAAAATCTGCCTGTGCTAAATGTTGCAGGAATTGTAGGACTTCAAGCTGGAGTTGAAGGTGGGACAATACGCGGAGGTTCAGCTGATGAAGTTGTTTATAAGGTTAATGGTATCACTATGCGTGATGGACGTGATAATACGTCTTATAATAATCTCAGTCTTACTTCAATTCAACAAATCCGTGTACAATCTGGTGGATTTACCGCAGATGTTGGTGACGTGCGTTCCGGATTAATTGAAGTGGTTACTAAGGAAGGTGACAAACAAAAGTATACTTTTAGTTTTCAAGGGACATACAGACCAGCTGGGAACAAACATTTTGGAGAATCTGTAAATGATCCTAGTTCATATTTTATACGACCTTTTGTTGATGACGCTGTTGCGTGGACAGGTACAAATAACGGTGCCTGGGATGAGTATTTACGTCGTCAATATCCTGAATTTGAAGGTTGGAATAAATTTTCTGAAGGAACACTACAAAACAATAATCCCGACGACGACCTTACTCCACTTGCAGCTCAAGAACTATTCTTATGGCAGTATAGAAAAACATTTGACATTCAAAACCCTGATTATGATTTGGATATGAGTTTTGGTGGACCGATCCCAACTATTGGCAGCTCACTAGGTGATTTAAGATTTTTGGCTTCATATAAACAAAATAGAACAATGCTTCTAGTTCCGCTTTCAACTCCGGATTACAAAGATTACGATGCTTCGTTAAAATTAACTTCTGATATAGGTGTTGGGATGAAGTTAATGATTGAAGGACATTACGGTAGTCAAATGGGTACAGGAACAAGTACTTCAGGAGGAACTGGTCTTTTTAGAAATGATTTTGCGTTAGCAGATAGAGTTAATTATGGCAGTTACACTGATGCAGTGCTTTTCTCTGATGCTTATTTTACTCCTACTACTGTTAAGCGCCGCAGTATTGCCGCTAAATTTACGCATGTAATAAGTCCTACCACATTTTACGATTTGGTACTTAGCAATTTTTATTCTGATTATAATACTCAGCCTGGTAGACCTAGAGATTTGACTCAAAAATACTTATTTGGAAATAGTTATTATGTTGACGAAGCTCCGTTTGGTTATTACCAGGGCGCATCTGATGTTTGGAATGGCAGTGGTATTTTAATGGGATCAATTTATAGTCAATCCAGGGATTGGAGTAAAAGCTCTATATATGATTTGAAGTTAGATTATCAAAGTCAACTTGATAAATATAACAATATTAAAACCGGTTTTTTATTTAGGCTTAGCGATTACAATACTCATTATGGGCTTCGCTCAGAACTTTATAGTACGAATAACCGTGATTATGAATGGAATACAAAACCAATTGTTTTAGCAGCATATGTTCAGGATAAACTTGAATTTGAAGCAATGGTTGCCACTGTAGGTGCAAGACTTGAATATTCTAATCCAAATACAGATTGGTATGTTTATTCCCCTTATGATAGAGCACTTTCCGCATCCGGATCTCAATCCAGAGACGTTGTATTAGCAAAAGAAAAAGTTACTTCACAATTAATTGTAATGCCTCGACTTGGAATTGCCTTTCCGGTTACAGAAAACAGTAAATTATTTTTAAACTATGGGCATTACCAAACCTTACCAACGCCAAATAACATGTATTTAGTTGTGGAGGATCCGTATGGACAGATTACATCTTTTGCAAATCCATATGCTGTTTTAGAAAAAACTATCGCATATGAGGTTGGTTATGAGCAAAACTTATTTGATCAATTTTTATTACGAGCAACTGGATATTATAAAGATATTTCGAATCAATCCAGGGATATTACTTATTTAAGCAGTGATAATACAGTAAATTATACTAAAACAGAACCTGTTGAATACAGGGACATAATGGGGTTTGAAATCCAGCTTAATAAGGACAGGGGTGATTGGGTTACCGGATTTATCAACTACACTTATATGACAACGTCACTCGGGAAATTTGGCTGGGGAAAGTATTACGAATCTGCTGTTGACCAGCAAAACTATATAAATACGGAAGGGCAATCCTGGTTTAAACAAACTAGACCACTACCACAACCAGTTGCAAGAATAAATGTTGACTTCTTTACACCAAATGAGTTTGGACAATGGTTAGGCTTGTGGAGATTAAATATTTTCTCTGAATGGAAAGCAGGTGGTTATGAGTCCTGGAGTGGCAATGCAGGGCAAAGCTCACGAACGGAAAACAATTTACAATGGTTAGACTATTACAACACAGATATCAGGTTATCAAAAACCTTTGAATTTAACCCTTTTGATATTCAGTTGTTTATGCAAATAAATAATGTATTTGATAGCAGGCGATTATCATCTACAGGATTTTTAAATACTGATGATAGGGACTATTATTTAAAATCACTGCACCTTCCTGAAGATGTTGTTAACTTTGAAACTCAAAAATATCAAAACATACCCGGAGATGATCGACCTGGTGATTTTAGGAACATTGGCTCTGAATATACCCCAATTGAAGCAGTTGCAAATATTATTAATGTAAATAACCCTAATGCGGGATTGATTTACTATGATGCTAATACAAGGCAGTATTATGAATTTGTAAACAATAGCGAATGGCAAAAAGTTGATGACAATAAGATGCAAAATATACTTGATAACAAATCGTATATAGATATGCCTAACTATGGATTTTTTACTTTTTTGAACCCAAGAAACATTTATTTTGGAATAAAGTTTAATGTTGCATTCTAATAGAAATTATAATTTGGTGTAAATATGAAAAAAACTGTTATTAAATTAATCTCCATCTTATTTTGGATTATATTATTCATCCCACCACAAGGGCTCAATGCTCAAGGTATTGGGAAATTCGAGAAGTGGTTAAATGTTGGATCTTTCCATAATTGGTATTCCAGTATTGGCGGTGAACGAGAAGAGGATCATCCAGCTGCTCCTACTTTCATTCAGGTTTGGGGCTGGCAGTGGCCTGCTTTTTATCCGAGACAGGATATGCAGGCTGCAAAAGGGCTCTGGATTGGGACAAAGAATTACTTAGATCCACAGGTAAATATTAATTTCGAATTCAAAACAGTCCATTGTGGTCCGCGTCCTCAAACGGGGGGGCTTAGTGAATTTTTCCCAATTGAATTTAAACACTATGCAAAATTCCAACCGACTGAAGTTAGGGTTGATAATACTATAACTCGCTATCCCGGACAGGAAGTAAATATTGACGAAATAGATCCTACTCTGCCTTATGATCAGATGATTTACAATTACGTTAATACTCAACTCGGGATGTCAATGAAAAGGAAAATATATCAGTTCAGCAATGAGTATTACGATAATTTCCACGTTATAGAATATACATTTATAAACACGGGAAATTTAGATGCTGATGAAGAAATTGAAAGAACCAGTGGTACCCTGGAAGAAGTTTATTTCTATTTTCAAAACAGAATAGGTTTTATCCAAGAAACAAGTAACCTATTTGGTGCCCCGACCCAGTACGGTAAGGCTACTCTTAATGATGAATTTGGTCCTTATCCAGCTGGGCACAATGATAACATGAGGTATGCTTACGCATGGTTTGGATACTGGAATGAATTTACTGAGTATAACAATATTGGAGGTCCAATTTTTCATCCTGATAATGTTACTTCTCCAAGAATAAATGCTGCAGATACTGTGGGAAGGCTTGGCATTCCTCAGTTCTCAGGCACATTAACATTATATGCTCAAACTTCAACTGATAATAATGCTGATGATATGAACCAACCTAGTACAACCGGATATTATTCGTCTGATGGAGATTTGAATTACAGCTCGGATGTTTTTAGTGCTTCCGAAATGCAAAGAAGATATCAGTTGATGATAAAAGGTCATCCACAGCAAAGTCATGCAGATTGGATTACAAATGGTGACTATGTGAATTCTACGGCTAACCCTTATACCGAATCAATTAATAGCGCTGGGTATTCTTATGTCAATTGCTATGGACCTTACACGATTCCTTATGGTGACAGTATCAAAATTATTTTAGTTGATGCTGCAAACGGATTGAATCGTGATGAATGTATTAGAATTGGAAAACTTTTTAAATCAGGGGCCATCAGTGTTGCACAAAAAAATACTGAAGTTTTAAAAGGTCGTGATTCTCTTCGTCTGACATTTAAGCGTGTTGAAGATGCTTACAATAATTCCTGGGCTAATATCCCACAACAGCCGTATCCGCCAAAAACATTCAATATATATTCACGTGGTGGCAGAATCGACTTAGAGTGGACGCCAAATGATGAAGGTCCGGCTGTTACCGGATATGAAATTTATCGTAATACTTTAGAGTCGGTTGATGGATACGCAAGTAACGAATACTACTCAAAGTATGAAAAAATTGCCGAGCTTGGCCCAACTGAGATCAGTTACTCTGATACTTCTCAAAGACAAGATATTGCTTATTATTATTATATAGTTTCTTTAGGTGATTTAGTTCCAGCGAACAGTCAATTGAATATTCCAGCTCACAGATTGGCAAGCAATCGAGCCTACACACAAAGTTATATTGGTGCTTTTAGAAGAAGACCTGGAGAACCTAATGTTACTGATAAAGTTAGAGCCTATCCAAATCCTTATATAATTTCAGCCTCAGATAATTGGATGTTTGGAAGTGGTTCTGTTGAAAGAAACAAAATTGCATTTGATCATATTTCAGGGGAATGTAAAATATTAATTTTTACTGAAATGGGTGAACTTATCCGAACGATTGAACATACAGACGGCAGTGGCTCTCAAGATTGGGATCTCAGAACTTCTTCTAACCAATTAGTAGTAAGTGGTATTTATATTGCTGTCGTAATAGACAACAATACAGGTGATAAACAAATTGTAAAATTCTCAATAATTAGATAAAATTTATAATAGGTGCTTAAATGAACATTAATATAAAGATTATTCTCTCTTTGGTAATGCTACTTATTATAACAAGTGAAGGGCTTTCTCAGAATGTAAAACTGGCCCAGAGCGGAATGAAATTTTTAAGTATTGCTGGTGATGCTAGAGCTGCTTCACTGGCCAATGCAATTACTTCAGTAGAAGGAAATTCGTCTTCATTATTTTATAATCCTGCAAGTGTATCGCGTCAAACCTCTATGTTTGATTTCACTTTTGCGAACACTTCATGGATTGCTGATATCAAATATATAAATTCTGCCTTAACCTTTGTTCCATCAGATGGATTGTACGGTGTATTTGGTGTTAGTGTGGTAAGTGTGGACTATGGTGATTTTTATAAGACAATCATTGGACCTGATGGTGGCTCAATGGATATTGGAACATATAGTCCCACAGCATTAGCAATAGGTGTTAGTTATGCAAAAGCATTATCCGATAAATTTTCTGTTGGGGGTGATGTCAGGTATGTTTATCAGAATTATGGTGATGGTCACGTAGTGGGTGGTGATTACGAAAATATGGAAACCCAGAAAATAGATATTGATGTTTTCGCTTTTGATTTTGGTGTAATCTATAAAACAGGTTTTAAAAGCCTGGATTTAGGCATGTCGATAAGAAATTTATCAAGTCAAATAAAATATGTAGATGAAAGTTTTCAGTTACCACTGTCATTTAAGTTAGGACTATCGATGAATTTGCTCGATTTATTTGAAATTGCTCCAACTTCACATTCCTTGTTATTTTCTGTTGATGCTGAACATCCTCGAGACAATAAAGAAACTCTTAGCTTAGGGGCAGAATATACTTTTATGAACATACTCTCCCTTAGGGCTGGTATTATTACCCCTGAGACCAGCGAAGCTGGTATTAATGCGGGCATAGGATTGAAACACGAAATAGGTGGTATTAATCTTGGTATTGATTATGCATATACAGATTTTGGTATATTTGATAGTATTCATCGAATCACAGTAAATATTGCTTATTAATTATGTTATCTTAATTGTTAATTAAGTACGAGTTAAAAATGAAAAAGAACATAAAAAAAATTATAGTATTAACCAGTTTGAGCTTAGCTTTTTTCTTCTTTGCAAGTTGCACTGAAGATGATATTACGCCTAGCCTTACAGAAATTGCGCCTGATCCTTTAGCACCACCTGTTATAGTATCGGTTGACCCGCCCCAGGAAGCCTTAGCCGGAATAACAACATTAACGATAACTGGAAATAACTTTTCAGCAACTAAAGAAAATAATTCTGTCTATTTTAATGGTTTGCCAGGTACTGTTATCAGCTCAACATCAACTCAATTGGAAGTTGTTTCTGCAGTAGTTATTGCAGACACAGTTCTAGTAAAAGTATCAGTAACAGGGGCAGATCAATTCAGCAATACTCTTGTATATAAACTTAAAGCTGCGGTTACTGAATTATATCCCTTTAATCCGGCTCTTAGTGAATTTCCATACGCTATTACCATTGATGGATCAGAAAACGTTTATACATCTTTAAGCGGTAAAGGAACAAAGAAGATTGATCCACAAGGAAATATTAGTGATTTCGCTACAGGAACAACAGCAACTGCTTTTTTTACATCAATGACTTTTGCTTCTGATAATTCCATTTACGCAGTTAAAAGAATTAAAGGTGTGTACAAAGTATCTGAAAATACCAACCCTGTTGCTTTTATCTCATCTGCCCAAGGCGTTACAGACAACATAAACAGCATAAATTTTGACAAGACCAGAAATGTTCTTTGGGCCGGAGGTAGTACTGGGATAGTATACAGAATTACTTTTGATAAGAACGTTAAAAAATATAATATTAACGGTAATATAAATTCTCTTAAAGTTGTTCAAAATAATTTATTCATTGCATCCACATCGGATAACAAAGAAGTTATTTGGAAAGTGCCAATTATTTCAGCTGATAGTTTGGGATCACCTGTAATGTATTTTGATTTTTCATCTGAAGTTGATAGTGTGATAAAAATTATTGATATTGTGACTGCTCAGGATGGCGATTTATATATTGGGACAAATAAAGCTGCAGACCCAATCTATGTTGTTCATCCCGATTATTCATTTGAAACATTTTATCCAGGAATTCTAAATTCTGCTGTTTACTCTCTTGTGTGGGGCAACGATAAATATCTTTATATGGCTAATACGGTTAATAATGTAAATACAACAATTCTTAAAATAGATATGCAAAAATTAGGTCCACAATAGTTTAATAAAGGAATTAATTTACTACTAACTAACTAAATGAAAGGTTCGAAAAATGAAAAAAGGAATACTTGCTACACTTTTTCTCGTAGCATTTTTAAGCTCCACTGCTTTTTCACAGTGGACATTTGAAGGGGCATGGCCGGATACTAATTATAAGGGTGGTACACATGGAATTGCGGTTGACCCAGATGGTAAGGTTTGGGAAGTCAGTTATTATTCATCTAAATGGGTAACTCCAAATCAAGATACTATTGATTGCAATCCACTTTATGTTTTTAATTCTGATGGTTCACTTCTTGAAATAATAGGCATTGTTACTGGTGCCGGCGGCACCGATACACTTTCAAAAGGAGCTACTACTGCTTCAAATTGTCGTGGTATAAGAGCTGATCAAGATGGGAATATTCTGTACGTTCAAACGAATCCAACCAAGATTATAAAAATTAACTATCAAACCCGAGAGAGAATGGGAAGTGCGCTAATGACTAATCTTGGTTCTTCACCAACCTCCCCTAGTGTTTCTGATGACGGTACCATATATGTTGGACCAGTTGTTGGTGGAGGTACTACGCAAATTTCTACATTTGATACTGATCTTAACTATTTAGGTCCAGCAGTTATTGGCCCTCCGTCAATTGCAAGAACAATGACAGTATCAAAAGATGGGTTAACAATTTATTGGACAGCATTCACAGGCCAAATGGGCATAACGGTTTATAGCCGAGCCAGTGATTTAGACCCATTTGAACTTACAGATTCTGTTTTTACTACAGGAGCATTGGGTGCCGCAACTGGAATGTCTATTGAATCTGTAGATTGGCAGCCGGGAACTGGTTTACTTTGGGTGTCTAATGATGCTAGAGGTAATGCAATGTTCTCTAATTTAACATGGTATGGTGTTGATGTTAATAATAATTATGCTATTGTTGATAGCTTTTCATTACCTATTGGCACACCACCATTCATTACTGGTAGTGCCGATATGCTTCCAAGAGGACTGGCCTTCTCTGCAGATGGAAAAACAGCATTTGTTGGATTGTTCGGTACAGCGTTCAATCGCCTTTATAAATTCAGTAAGGTTACTTCAGTAGATGAAGCTGGACAAGTTGTTGTTGATGGTTATAAACTTTCACAAAACTATCCTAACCCATTCAACCCATCTACAAAGATAACTTTTGAGCTTAAAGCTAGTGGTTATACAACATTAAAAGTTTATGATATGCTTGGTAACGAAGTTGCTACATTAGTTCAGAATGAATTAACATCAGGTTCACACTCTGTTAATTTTAATGCAGCTAGTTTAGCTTCCGGTACTTATGTTTATCAATTAAACGTTAATGGAACAAGAATAACCAATAAGATGGTTCTTCTTAAGTAATGTACAATTAACAATCCGCCGCGGAGGACAATGAACAATTAAGGCACGAGAAATCGTGCCTTTTTTATTTTTATCAAATCAGTTTACCTTAAGCAAAAACTTGGTTAATTTTACAGCAGATTTTAATCATAAAACAAATTAATACCATGAAAAATCTTACCATTTTATTTACTATGCCATATTTATCTCGTCAACATTATTTGTCTCAATCCATTCCACCTAAAAGAGAAGTAAGAGCTGCATGGATTGCAACAGTTACAAATATTGACTGGCCATCCTCAAATGCATCATCAACCACAGTTCAAAAACAAGAATTGATAAATTTGTTAGATGAATTGAAGCGCGATGGAATTAATACCGTAATCTTTCAGGTGAGATCAGAATGTGATGCAATGTATAGTTCCTCACTCGATCCCTGGTCTTATTGGTTAACAGGTTCGCAGGGCACAGCACCATATCCATATTACGATCCGCTTGAATTTGCAATTGATGAAGCACATAAAAGAGGAATGGAATTACATGCCTGGTTTAATCCTTATCGAGCGGAAAGATCGGTGGATAATTATCCTAATGCTTCTAACCATGTAACCGTTCAGCATCCTGATTGGATTATCCAGATATCATCTTTTAAGTTTTTGGATCCAGGGTTACCTATGGTACGAGATTATGTTACTTCTGTTATTTATGATATAGTCAGCAGATATGATGTGGATGGAATTCATGCAGATGATTACTTCTATCCATATCCGCCAAATCAAATTACAAATCAAGATGCCGCTACATTTGCTGCTTATCCACGCGGATTTACAAATCTTGCAGATTGGCGTAGAGATAATGTTAACCTACTTATAGCTCAAGTAAATGATACAATACAATCAGTTAAGCCCTGGGTTAAATTTGGTATGAGTCCGTTTGGAATTTGGAAAAGTGGTGTTCCTCCTGGTATAACAGGACTTTCAGCTTATAATGATATTTATTGCGATGCTATAGCATGGTTACATAATAGATCAATAGACTATTTAACACCACAGCTTTATTGGCCTTTTGGAGGAGGACAGGATTATGCAAAACTTCAACCATGGTGGGCAGATTCTGTTGCTGCCAATGGAAGACACTTTTATCCTGGGTCATGCTTATTATAGAATTGCCGCTTGGTTCAATCCAAGCGAAATGCCAAATCAGATAAGATTTGATAGAAATAATCCTAAAGTACAGGGAAGTGTTTTTTTTAGTGCTAAGCATTTTGGCCTAAATCCACTGGGTGTAACAGATACTTTAAGAAATGATCTTTACAGATATATCATCAATTTTACCAATAATGAATTGGAAAGATGTTGTTGCACCAAATCCACCACAGAATTTAAGGTTTGAAAGATTAGCAAATGGGCAGGGAGGTTTGTTGTGGGATATTCCTCAAACTGCAAGTGATGGTGACAGTGCAAAGCGTTATGTTGTTTACAGATTTGATTATTCAAACATCCAGCCTGGTGATTTAGAAAATTCAGCAAACATTTTAAATGTAGAAGGTTCACGTGAAAGTATTCCCGGCGAACCGCCATCACCAACGGGACCTTTTTATTTTGTTGTTACATCACTAGATAGAAATTATAATGAAAGCGCGATGAGCAATATCTTGCAGGTTAATCCATCCCCTATTCCTGTTTTAGCATTACCATTAAATAATGCAATAAACATAGAAGATACAGTTACATTAAAATGGAATTATCCTGCACTTGCATCCTCCTACACCCTGCAGATATCAAAGATTCCAACATTTGATTCTTTGATTGTTTTCGATCAAAAAAATCTTACGGACACATTTAAAGTTATAACAGGTTTAGAAGGTCAGCAGCAATATTATTGGAGAGTGAATTCAACAAATGCCGGCGGAACAAGCAGTTTTTCAAATGTATTTAGTTTTACGACTGGATTCCCGACTACGCCTATCCTTTCTTATCCCGTTAACAATACAGGTAACATACCTGTTGATACAGTTTTGTATTGGAATCCATCCCAGGCTGTGGTTTCTTATGATTTGATGTTAGCACGCAGTGCAGACTTTGCAACTAATACAATCGTAGTTAATGCTCAGGGAATTACGGATACAAGTATAATTGTTGCAGGTATGAATGTAAATACTTTTCATTTTTGGAAAGTAAGAGCAAATAATGCTTTTGGAAAGAGTAACTGGTCGCCTGTCTGGAGATTTAAAACAGTTAATCCTTTAGGAATTGATGATGAAGATTTGATGCCTTCAGAATATGTACTTGAACAGAATTATCCTAATCCGTTTAATCCTTCTACAAACTTTAGATTTAAAATTGCTGAAGCTGGATTAACAACTTTAAAAATTTATAATTTACTCGGGCAGGAAGTTGCAGTTGTACTTGATGAATTTATGAATCCCGGTACTTATGATTTTAGATTTGATGCGACCGGTTTATCCAGTGGAATTTATTTTTACAGAATTCGTGTTAATGATTTTTCTGCATCAAAGAAAATGATTTTAGTCCGATGATTAATTAACAGAAACCCCTTCTCTAATTGAAGGGGTTTTTTGTTTTAATACAATCAATTGAACTTAAGTATATTCACCTATACAGGTTTTTTTAACGATCAACTAAGAATTAAAGAATTGATATGAAGAACATTAAACTATTTCTCATTTTAATTTCCGCTATTATTTTTATTAAATGTTCATCTGTGGAAGAGATTTCTTTACAAGATGAATTTGTAAATAAATCAGAATTATTCAATGCAAATATTGATTCGTTTAAACAAGAATTTAAACTGCCGGCAGGAACCAAAGTAGAGAGTGCTGTTATTGATAGTTCAGATAGTACAATTTCAATTGAGTTTAACAGAAACTTTGCTGTTATTCCGCTACGGGAAGAAAATGTAAATGAGATTTATAAATTATGTTAAAGAATCTTACGGTCCAAATTTTGAAAATTATAATTTCAAAATAACTTCAATAGGCTATCCTATAGAAAGATTAATTCCAAATTTTTATCAAACAGATAAAACAAAAATTGATTCATCAAAACTGCCAAAACAAAAAGTTGAAAGAATACCTGTTGTTCAAAATGCCAGTAAGAATTTAAAAATAATTAAAGGATTATCAGGTAAAAATATTTTATTATGGCACAGCCACGGATGGTACTACAATAATAAAGAAAAACGCTGGATGTGGCAGCGTGCAAGGTTATTCCAGACAGTTGAAGATGTTGGACCAATGTCTTTTACAATTCCATACCTTATTCCAATGCTTGAAAATGCCGGTGCAAATGTATTTGTTCCCCGCGAACGAGACATACAGCTAAACGAAGTAATTGTAGATAATGATTTTGGAAATAAAGAATCTTACCAGGAAAAAATTGTTTCTGAAAAAAGTATTTGGAAAACTTCATCGCAAAAAGGCTTTGCTTTAAAGAATCCAACAATAAAAGAGGGTGAAAATCCATTCAGGCAGGGGACAAGCCGATACACAAGATCAATGATCAATCCTTTAGCAACTGTAAACTGGCTGCCGGATATTCCTGAATCTGGTGAGTATGCAGTTTATATTTCTTATTCGGCGTCCGATAGTAATGTTACTGATGCTCACTATAAAGTGATTCACAGCGGAGGAGAAACTGAATTTCTTGTCAATCAAACTATCGGCGGCGGAACGTGGATTTATCTTGGCACATTTAAATTTGAAAAAGGAAACAAGAAATCACAAGGTGTTGTTCTTTCCAATCAGAGCAAGGATGAAAATAAAATTGTTTCCGCTGATGCAGTTAGATTTGGCGGGGGAATGGGAATTGTTGAACGCGAAGGTACAACCAGCGGCAGACCAAAATTTGTTGAAGGTTCCCGTTACTGGCTTCAGTATGCTGGAATGCCGGATACATTAACTTATAATCTGAATAAAAATTCAGATGACTATAAAGATGATTATCAATCCCGTGCAGAGTATGGAAATTATTTATATGGAGCTCCTTTTGGACCAAACAGAAATCGTGATGAAAAAGGTTTAGGAATTCCGCTTGATCTTTCTTTAGCATTTCATACAGATGCAGGGATAACAAGAAACGATACAGCAATTGGTACATTGATGATTTACAGCATACCCGGTTTAGATTCGCAAAATGTTTTTCCGGATGGTGTTTCAAGATTAGCAAATAGGGATCTTTCTGATATTGTTCAAACACAGATTGTAAACGATATTAGAAATCTGTACGATTCTACCTGGACACGAAGACAATTAATGAATGCAAATTATAGTGAATCGACCCGTCCAAATTTTCCGTCTATGCTTCTCGAATTGTTGTCGCATCAAAATTTTTATGAGTTGAAATTTGAGCTCGATCCGCGTTATAGATTTGATGTTTCAAGATCGATTTACAAGGGAATGCTTGAAATTTCTATCTTCTCAATATGGATTAGAATATGTTGTTCAGCCTTTGCCTCCCCATTATTTTTCTGCTGAGCTAAACTCAAATGGCGAAGTAAGCTTAAGCTGGAAAGCACAAATTGATTCACTCGAATCAACAGCAAATGCAGATAAATTTATATTGTATACCAGAGAAAATGATGGCGGATTTGATAACGGCAAATTAGTTGAATCAAATAAAATAAAACTAAACAACTTAAAACCTGGAATTATTTACAGCTACAAAGTAACGGCAATTAATAATGGCGGTGAAAGCTTTCCTACCGAAATACTTTCTGTTTGCTGGATGAAGAATTCTCCTGAACCTATTCTTATTGTAAACGGATTTGATCGTTTATCAGCACCAGCAAGTTTTGATTCACCAACATTTTCCGGGTTCACAAATTTTGTTGATGAGGGTGTGCCCGATAAATATGAAATGAGTTTTACCGGAACTCAGTTTAACTTCGATCCAAATTCAAAGTGGTTAACTGATGATAATCCCGGTCATGGTGCCAGCCATTCTGATTATGAATCTAAAATTATTGCAGGTAATAGTTTTGATTATAGTTATGTGCACGGAAAAGCAATAAAAGAAAATGGATTTTCTTTTTGTTCAGTTAGTGATGAATTTATTCTTAACGGTGATGTTCTAACAAAATATAAAATGGTTGATTTTATTTTTGGTGAGGAGAAAAAAACGTCTGCTCCAAAGTATAAAGACAACATTGATTTTGAAGTTTTTCCATCGTGGATGCGTGATTTGGTTTCAAGTTATTTATTTGGCGGTGGTAAATTATTTTTAAGCGGAGCTTACATTGGAACTGATTTGTATTCTAATCCCGATAGCAGTGGAATCCGTTTTGCAAATAATATTCTGAAAATCAAATTAAAAACTGGGCACGCTGTAAAAACAGGAAATGTTTTTTCTGTTAGCAACAGTTTTCTCCCAATCAAAAATTCATTTGAGTTTAATACTGTCTTTAATGACTCAATTTATAAAGTAGAAGCACCTGATGAATTGGGTGAAGTAAATGGAAGTGAAGTTCTATTGCGCTATTCTGAAAATAATTTTAGTTCTGCTGTAGGATATCAAGATCCATATAGGGTTGTAGTATTTGGCTTTCCCTTTGAAACTATTTTAGGCGAAAAGCAAAGAACACTGGTTATGAAATCTGTTTTGAATTATTTAGAAGTGAAATGATGTTCTGCTTGTCATTTCGACCAACGGGAGAAATCCTTTTAGTTTTAGTTTTAAGATTTCTCCTCGAAGACTCCTCGAAATGACTCTTATATCCATTCAAAGTGAAGAGGGACTTAAATTATATTACAATATAATTTATATGCATGAACATCTGGAAATGACTTTTGTTTGTCATTTCGACCAACGGGAGAAATCTGTTTAACTAATCGACAAAGATGCTTAATAAAAATTATTACATCTATCTTCTTACCAATTGGAACAATACTGTAATGTACATTGGAGTAACAAATGATTTAGTAAGAAGATTATACGAACATAAAAACAAATTATATGATGGGTTCACTAAAAAATATAACTTAAATAAACTTGTGTACTTTGAATTATTCTTTGATATAAATGAAGCCGTAAAAAGAGAAAAAGAAATTAAAAAGTGGCGAAGGGATAAAAAGAATAAATTGGTTGAATCAATAAATCCTGAATGGAGAGATTTAGGCTTAGAATTAAATTTATAAGATTTCTCGTCGCAGACTCCTCGAAATGACTTTTGTTCTGTCATTTCGACCAAAGGGAGAAATCCACTTGATTTATAAAAGAAGATTTCTCACCGACTAAAGTCGGATTCGAAATGACTTTCAAATGTCATTTCTATCAAAGAGAGAAATCTGACAATACATTAGATTCCCGCTTCGCGGGAATGACAAACTGAAGATTAACTCTTCAACCCAATTCCCGGATAATCTGTAAGCGTAACTTTTCCATCAACAACCTGCATCCCTTCATAAGGATCGTTCTTAATTAATAAAGCACCATCTAGATCAGCCCAATCCATCATTGGTGCAAGCTGGGACGCTGCAGAAATTGCACAGCTTGTTTCTGTCATACATCCAATCATTACTTTCATATCCAGCGAACGAGCCAGGCTTAACATTTTATTTGCTTCACGCATTCCGGTGCATTTCATAAGTTTTATGTTTATACCGGAATATACTCCATGCGCTTTTATTACATCAGGAATTCTTTGTACTGATTCATCACCAATAATTGGAAGGGGTGAGTTTTGAGTTAGCCACGCAATATCATCAATTTGTTCCTTTGGCATTGGTTGTTCAACAAATTCTATATTTCTTTCATTCAGCCAATTTATCATATCGAGTGCAAAGTGTTTATCTTTCCAGCCCTGATTAACATCCACAGTAAGCGGAACATTTGTAACTGATCGAATTGTTTCAATCATTTCTTTATCATTTTCTCTTCCGAGTTTTACTTTTAAAACTTTAAACTGTTCAGCTTCTTTAACTTTTTGTCTAACCACATCAGGTGTATCAATTCCTATTGTAAAAGTTGTGTATGGCGTTGTTGTCTTATCATAACCCCATATCTTGTACCAGGGCTGTTTCATTAGTTTTCCAACAAGATCATGTAAAGCAATATCAACCGAAGCTTTTGCTGCAGTATTTTTTTCTGCAATTGAATCCACATAATCTAAAATCTTTTCCATCTCAAAAGGATCATTGAACTGTTCAAGATTTACTTTTGATAAAAATGCAGTAGCTGTTTCCTGCGATTCACCAAGATACGGAGGCATCGAAGCTTCGCCGTAACCTTTTATACCTTCATACTCAATTTCTGTTAGCATAACCGGAGTTGTTGTTCTTGAATTTACTGCAACAGTAAAAACATGTATTAACTCAAGAGTGTAAGGTTTAAAAGTAAATTTCATTTTAGAGCCTTTAGATTTAATTATGCTTTTTGCAAAAGAAGAAGTTGGGAAAGTTGATGCGATTGATCCTGCAGCAATAATTCCACTTGTCTTTAAAAAATCTTTTCTGTTTTGTTTCATAAAAGTCCTATAAAATTGCATTCGTAAAACAGACTTTAGTCTGTTAAATATTAATACTATATAGCACAATCACAGACTGAAGAGTATGTTGCATAACTTTTTCAAGTCATTTCGAAGGAATCTTCGACTGAGAAATCCTTCTACTATACAGCATAAAAGATTTCTCCCTTCGGTCGAAATGACACTCATTTGACCCTGCAACACAGACTGATCCGCCGCGGCGGACTGTGTTACGAATTTATTGATAATCTCTATTTTAATAATTCTCTGTTAACTTTCTTAATTCAGATGAATGAGCATAAAATTCTTCTTGTGATAATTCTTTAAGATAAACCATTCCATAAGCAGCCTGCACTCTTGGATAGGGATGTTTTAAGAAATAATCTTTACCAAGACACAATCTTATAGTTTGATACTGTTCAACCTGAATGCGTTGTGCAAGACGTGAAAATGGTCCATCATATTCCCAGCTTGGAAAACTTGCCGCACGCTGTGATTCGTAACTATTGAGAAAAGTACTTTCCATTATTGCCATGGAGTTTAAACTTACGGGAATAAAAATATTTGCTTCAGCGGGATGGAATCTATACCAGACATTTCTATATCCCCATACTTTTATATTATTTATTCCTGTTTCTTTCTCATAAAGTTTTAGCGCTTCTGCAGTAGCTTGCAATACCTTATAATGAGTATCAGGTCCGCTTCCTTCGGGGTCCAGAGCAACTGATACAATTGTTGGTTTTATTTTTTTTAGCAGATTAAATATTGGAATAACGTCTCTATCCATTTCGGGATTTTCTGTAAAAATATCTCCCTGATAAAAACCTAATCGCATATGCTCAACAAAATTTGTATTTATTCCAAAGAAAGCCCAAACAAGTTCTTCTTCCCACTCGCGCATCATACCTTTTAGTTTTTGAACTTCAGGAATATCTTTTTTGCCAGGGTACTGATTTTTGAAATAATTTATTAACTCATCTACTCGTTCTTCTTTGTAAAGCTCCATCATGTTTCTTAATAGTCTGCGTGATACAGCCTCTTTACGAATCGTTTTACTGTGTGCCGCCAATCCATCAAGATAAAGATGAACATCACGATCCTTACCTTCCTGAAATCCTGGATCAAAATAATTTGTTGTTGTACGTGAAATAAAATCATGTTGACCCAAAAAGTATTTTAAATCTTCCAGCAGACCAATCATATATGCATTTGTAACAGCAGTAAAGCCGCTTGTCATTGTAACAAAATAATGTGAATTACTTGCATCTCTAACAAGATGTGCTATATACGGAAGGTAGCCAAGAGTAATATCATCATGATGCGGACCGGTATGAAGAATAACCTGATTTGAAACCGGTGCCATTCCTCTGTTAAATCTTTCTATAATAGATTCGTGGATTTTACTACCGATTTGCTGAGGAGATTTTTTTGTCCTTTCAAGAATAAGTTTCGTAAGCTTATTAGTATTATAATCTTCATTATTCAGATCCATTAAAGATTTATTTCTATCCAGACAAAGATTAACCACAGCTCTTTCAACAGAAACATCAGAAATTTCTTTCTCCTTTAAAACATCATGGTATCTTCTTTCAACTAACCTAAAAGCTGCTCCATCTGTTAAATAAAATCGAGCATTTGGCAATCTCTGTAAAACTGTTGCGGGATATTTATTTGTTATAGAAGTTTGAATTGAATCTCTGACAATATTTCCTTTAGCTTCACCTGCGGCAATTATAATTGCAGTTGCCTCAGGATTGTATGTAATTGTATCAAGACCAATTGTTATAACTAATCTTTTCTTTGCAACTTCAATTCCGCCAAGATCTGTTGCAGCTGCAGCTTGTGTTTCATAATTAGTTTGGATTAGTCTAGTGGTTGAGTAGTGATCACTGCCCATAACATTAAATCCTATGTGTCCATCGGGACCAATGCCGCCAAGGAAAAATCCAATGCCGCCCATATCGCGAATCTTCTTCTCATAATCGGTGCTGAATTGATCAACAAGTTCTATTGTTTGCTTTTGATATCGTTCTAAAGTTGTTGAAGCCCAGCGGGTACGTAATGATAAATCAATATTTTCATCCGGGAAAATTTCCGTGAAAGATAAATTATTTGCTGTGGGTATTTCGTTGATGTTCATCAGCAATGCTTTTTTAATATCCAAGCCCCAATTGCTGAAATAATATTTTTGGATGTAATAATAAAAACTATTGTGCTGATGTGAATCAATCGGATAAAATTCATCTATCTGCACAAAACGTAAACTGCTAACATCAGGTTTAATTGCGGGATCAAGATCAACTTTTTTTAATGCTTCAATAACCTCTGCTTTTCCCCAATTCTTTAAAAAGTGTGCAACCCATTTAATAAAATGTTCAGGAGTTTTTCCTGTTGGTAATGAAACAACTCCGCCGGGATTTTGCTGCATCCACTCTATAAATCTTAATGCAGTCATTTTTCCTAACTCAGGAAAGTTTGCAACCTGTATTACAGGAATTTTTTCAGTGGGTTTATAAATTAATTCTTTTTTTGATTGTGCGAGGTAATATTGTTCAACTTTAGAAATCATGGCTTGTAATTAAATTGTGTAATAAAAAAATAATTATGCTGCTTAAATATAAGTATGTGTTAAGTGTATTTAAAGATTAATAAGGAAAATTAAAATACTGGACAATTTGATAATTACTTTACTTAAATTTGAAGCAGTGATTTCAAACTAAAAATTAAAAAAACTAATATACTATTGATATGAGTAAAGCATCAGAAACTAATGCATTTTTTGAAGAGATAAGTAAACTGCCAACCGAACAGCGTAATCCACGTTCAATGGAAATAGATGCGAAATCAACAGCAGAAATAATTAAAATAATTAATGATGAAGATAAACTTGTACCATATGCTGTTGAACAAGAATTGCCATACATCGAGCAAGCTGTTGAAATAATTGTTCAAGCTCTTTAAAAACGGTGGAAGACTTTTATACTTTGGTGCAGGCACAAGCGGAAGACTCGGTGTTGTTGATGCTTCCGAGTGTCCTCCAACTTTTGGAACTCCTTATGGAATGATTGAAGGATATATTGCCGGTGGAAAAGAAGCAATGTTTCGTGCTCAGGAAGGTGCTGAAGATAAAGAAGAAAACGGTGCTAAAGAAGTTGCCGCCGCTAATGTTACTTCCAAAGATGTTGTGTGCGGAATTGCCGCG
Source organism: uncultured Ignavibacteriaceae bacterium (assembly GCA_963812305.1). Lineage (GTDB taxonomy): Bacteria > Bacteroidota > Ignavibacteria > Ignavibacteriales > Ignavibacteriaceae > IGN3. The sequence continues at coordinate 444,725 of CAWEUT010000007.1, read as the reverse complement.
AGCAGAAGAACTCCTTATGTTGTTGGCGCTGTGAAAAAAGCAAAGCAGCTTGGAGCAAAAACTCTTTATGTTACTACAAATCCAAGAAAAGATTTTGATATTGAAGAAGTTGATGTTGCAATTTGTCCTTATGTTGGACCTGAAGTAGTAATGGGCTCAACCAGAATGAAAAGTGGCACCGCGCAAAAATTAGTTTTAAATATGTTAACTACCGCTTCAATGATCAGACTTGGTAAAGTGTATGAAAATATGATGATCGATCTGCAGATGACAAATAAAAAGCTTGTTGAGCGATCAAAAAAAATTGTTATGACGATTACCGGACTTAACTATGATGAAGCAACAATTGCGCTCGATAATGCAAAAGGTCATGTTAAAACAGCACTTGTCATGGTAAAAGCAAATGTTGATCTGAAGACTGCAAAAGAGAGATTGAAAAAAGCAGATGGATTTGTTCGCAAGGCAATTGAAGGATGATAGATTAAAAAATTTTCATTTTTAATTGCATAAAAAATATCAATTCTTTAATTTGATTTTAAAATCGTTGAATTTATTTTATTTTTAACTAATATCAACTAACTAACATCTTAGGAGGTTTAAATGAACCGACTTCTTTCTTTACTTACTGTTCTTTTATTGATTATCCATTTCCTATACACAAGCTCAAACTTTTCCACGTACAGCTGAAATTAAAGATCCTGCTGGTCTTGAAAGGGGATTTGGAGCAGTTGTAGCTGGGGTAGATTTTGATGGTGATGGATTACCAGAAATTTATGCTTGTAATACAAATATGATTGATCGCCCAATATGAATTGATTCCACGAATTTACAAATTTGAATGGAATCCAACTACAGCAACTTGGGACTCTGTTTGGGGTGCACAAGCTCCGTTAACTTTACAAAATACCTGGCCAGCTTTTGCTTGGGGTGATCTAGATAAAGATGGAAGACCAGAAATTATATTGGTCTCCATATAACTTATGATCCTTATCCAGAATTACGCAAGAATATTAGTTTATGAATATCCCGGTGATGGTAGTGACAATATGGGTGTTGATGATGGATTTGGCGGATTGGGAACCAAATGCAAAAACTCCAATTGTATCAGGAGATGGACAAAACATTAGACCCGTTAGAATAATTATTTCTGATGTTGATGCATGATGGAACGGATGAATTAATTTTTGCTGATAGACAGGGCAGCAGTGCAAGTGATTTTCATATTGGAGTTATGTCAATTGATGATGTACCAGACAATGGCGGCGGACTCGAAACCTGGACATTAGAATATTCTGGAATTGGTGATGCTAATTTATCTGGCACTGGAAATAATTGGGATGTAGTTGTTGTTCCTCCTTTTATCGGAACATTTACAGGAACAGGAGGACTTACTTCTTTAATTAAATCTGAGGGTGGTAATTATAATTCTCTTCCACTTCAGAGCGGTGTAGCTGGACAGAACCAGTCATTTAAGGGTATGGTTACTGCTGATTTTCAGGATGGAAGTACTCAAGTTTATGTTGGCAGCTGGTTTAGCAGCAAAGTGTATAATTTATATAAACCCGATGATGCTGACACTTTAGTTTCTTATGAAATAGCTGATTTTTCACCCTATGCAGTTCGATTAAATGGTGCGGGAGTTGGTGATCTTGATAATGATGGAAACCCTGATATGGTTTTTGGTTCCAGATATATGGCTGACTAATACAGCAAAAGTTCCAATTTTTAGATTAGAATATCAGGGTGGAGATGTAACAGCTTCCATCAAGTTATGAAATGTCTATTATAGATTCTGCATACTGGGATAAAAATGGTGATATGGATGTTATATGTAGTTGCAAATGTTGATGGTGATCCTGCTGATGAAGTACTTTATACTCAAGGATATACAAGAGGTAACGCAAATGATGATACCAATGCCGCTTGTTATTCTTGATCTAGCAATTCACACCGGTTTCAGTTGAAAAAGAAAATGATGTAATTCCGGCTCAATTTTATTTGGATCAGAACTTCCCTAATCCATTCAACCCATCAACAGAAATTAAATTTGGAATTACATGAAGCAGCTAATGTTGATCTAAGAATTTACGATGCTCTTGGAAGAGAAGTTGCTGTTCTTATTAGTAACCAATTCATGAGTGCAGGTTCATATAACTATCAAATTTGATGCATCAAAACTTAGCAAGTGGAACTTACGTTTATCGTATGACTGCAGGTGCTAATACAGTTTCTAAAAAAATGCAGTTACTTAAATAGTTTGATTTATGTTACTAAGGGTTATCCGAATATCTTTTATTATTTCAGCCTCCGCTGATTAGTTAATATTCTGATAACCCTTTTGTTTTATTGTTTAATGATTTAAAGACCTCTGTCAGTCTGAGCCTGTCGAAGACGGACGATTTAGTTTTAATGATTCACCCTTCGACGAGCTCAGGGTGACATTTGCATATTTTATTGCAATGGTTTTTAGTTATTATAAATAACATCATTTAATAGACCAAAATAGGCAGTTCAATAATCGATTTTTATACACTTAAATTTTGCCACAAGAGGTCACGATGAAAAAATATTTACTTTCTTTTTTTACAATTCTTCTTTCATTTCTTCTCATTACTCAATCACTATTGTATGCTGCAGGCACAGGCAAAATATCCGGTAAAGTTACAGATGCTCAAACAGGTGAAGAACTTATCGGTATTAATGTACTTGTAGAAGGTACTTCAACGGGCGCTGCAACTGGCGTTGATGGAACATATATTATCAATAATATTGAGCCTGGATTATATTCACTGGTATTCAGCGGCGTTGGTTATCAGAAAAAAATTGTAACCAATGTTCGTGTATCAAGTGATTTTACCACCACAATAGATATGCAGCTTTCAACAGAAGCAATCGGACTTGAAACAATAGTTGTGGAAGCAACAAGACCAATGGTTAGAAAAGATCTTACATCCTCTAACACAGTAATTGATGAAACTCAAATACAGTCACTTCCGGTTGAGGATACCGAGCGGTTACTAACTTTGCAAGCCGGCATAACAAAAGGAGCCGGAGGCGAGATTCACATTCGAGGCGGCAGATCTACAGAAGTTGCCTACAATGTTAATGGTGTATCAACTGTAAATCCTTTTGACTTTAGTAAGACTGTTTCTATTTCTACAAATGCTATACAGGAACTTTCCGTTGTTAGCGGAACTTTTAATGCAGAATATGGAAATGCTTTAAGTGGAGTTGTAAACACTGTTACTAAAGAAGGAGGATCAGTATACAGAGGTTCTTTATCATATTATTTTGGCGATTACTTAAGCCAGGACGATGCAACATTTAATTACATTGATGATATTAACCCGCTTGGTATTCAAGTTCTGGAAGGTACAGTTGGTGGTCCTATTCCAGGTGTAAATGATCAGTTAACATTTTTCCTTTCAGGAAGATATAGCAAAGATTCCGGTTATCTTTATGGCAAACGAGATCAAACTATTTATGATTCAGTTTGGATAAATCCGAATAACGTGGAAGACATTCGGGTTTCTTCAACAGGTGATGGTGCATATGTACCGATGAATCCAAGTGAATATTTTACAGGTACAGGTAAACTGACATTCAAGCCAATTACCACAATGAAAATTAATTACGATGCGGTTTATTCAACTTCAAACTATAAAACATATAATCACGAAATTAAATATAATCCGGATGCAAATTATCAGCGATTTGAATGGAGTTTGTTGAATTCCTTAGAATTACGTCATGCATTAAGCAATTCAACTTTTTACTCTCTGCAGGGCGCTTATAATATTTATGATTTTAAACGATATCTTTTTCCTTTACTTGATGCGGATGGTAACCAGGTTTCATTCAGACCTGGTATGGATATATCAGGGTTACACGCAGATCCAAGATATCAACCGATTCATAAATCAAATAAGGCAACACCATACACATTTGCATCAGGCGGAACACTCTTTGGTCACTATTATCAAAGATCTCAAACCACAGAAATTAGATTTGATATCACAAGTCAGGTTACTAATCAGCATGAAGTAAAGGTTGGTGGAAAATTTAAGAATGATCTTATGGAATTTGAAGATTTTACGGTTCAGAGGGATACGTTAACATACTTAACACCAACAATTCTCAGTCCTGAAAGTCCTGCGCATGATCTATATACAAAAGAACCAATACAATTTTCAGCATATGTGCAGGATAAAATGGAGTTCACAAGTATGATTATTAACGCTGGAATAAGATACGACTATTTTAATTCCAGATCAGAATACTTGCCTAATACATACGCACCACTTTCCGATACTGCTATGGCAGAACCAAAAAATACTTTTAGTCCAAGACTTGGAATATCATTCCCGATTACAGATGAAGGGATACTGCATTTTTCTTATGGACATTTTTATCAGCTTCCTCCGTACAATTTTTTGTATACCAATCCGACATTTGAAGATAATGTAGCGGTTCCAACATTTGGTAATGCTAATCTTAAACCGGAAAAAACTGTTACTTATGAAATAGGCTTACAGCAGCAGCTAACTGAGGATTTAGCATTTAACGTTACCGGATTTTATAAAGATGTTCGTGATCTGTTAGCTTTGCAGCAGATAAGAGTTAGCAGCAGTTTTTCATATTACACATATGTCAATCAGGATTATGGCAACATACAGGGAATTACTTTTTCGTTAACAAAAAGAAAAATGCCGGGAACTCTGTTTGGACTCTCACTGGATTACACTTTTCAGGTAGCTGAGGGTAACGAGGTTAATGCAACAGCATTTTTCCTTGATGCGGCATCAGGCAGACAGAGTGAAAAAATTCCTGTACCTTTAGCATGGGATCAACAGCACACATTAAATGGTGTTATATCTTTTGGTGAAGATAGAAATTGGCTGTTAACTTTAGTTGGTAATATCAGTACTGGTTTACCATACACACCGCTTATTTATGATAAACAAATTTATTTAGAGAGTAATAGTGAAAGAAAACCACTTCAGACAAATGTAGATTTATTGATAGAGAAATCATTTGATTTATCTGATATAGTTTTAACTGCTTTCATTAAAGTTTATAATTTATTTGATACAAGAAATGAAAATTTTGTTTATGATGATACAGGAAGAGCAACTTATACTTTGCAAAGCGGTCGAAGTGGACCTGAAGCAACAAACGCACTTGCCGCAGTTAACCCGGGCATTAAATCAGCAGATGAATATTTTGTCCGACCTCAATACTACTCATCCCCACGCGAAGTTAGGCTTGGGTTTATGATGGAATTTTAATGAAATTTATGGAGATTAAAATGTTGAAAAATAAAAGTTACTTTTTAATTACTCAATTAATCTTACTTTTTATTTTATATAATGCTTCGGCTTATGCTCAAAAAACACCCGAACAAAAACAGGCTGAGCATCAAGCAGTAATTGATTATCTAAATGCTCAGCATCGGCTTCAGCCTGTTAATCAGGATCAAGGTGGTCCAAATCTTAAACAAGATTCTGATCGAACATTGGCAAAAACTACTGCAGAAGAAGATCGTAAGTATTATATGATGAATGGCAATAACGTATTAACTCAGATTTGGAACTATGGAGGAATAGGTGCAGGATTGCCCGGTGATCAAGGTGGAAGTTTACGAGAGAGACTTAACTTAGTATGGAGAGATCTCTCATATATTTTTCAGTTCTGTCCGTTAGTGGGAGCAGAAGTGCCGAGTGCATTAGACCCTAATCAAAAGTTGAGAATTATTTCTGATGGATTATACGATTACAGCAATCCAGGCTTACGTGATGAAGATCGTGTGACCGGATTTAAATGGACCTGGCAGCCGTTAACTGGATATGCAGATCCAAATCAGGATTTTATGGCATCCAATCCGGCATTTGATTCTGACAGAGATGGAAAGCCTGATAGCTGGCCAAGAGATTGGTATAACGAAACTTTAGGTGAGTATGTTTGGCCGGGCTATCTGAGAGTAGGAGAAAATAATGCCGATCTTGAATCCTATTGGGTAATGGATGATAGAGATAATAGGGAGTTTAAGTATTATCCTTTTGATAATGATACTTTACGAAGAGGTTTAGGACTTCAAATAGATGGTCGGGCTTTTCAATGGAGTAACTCACTTGCAGCGAATGCACTATTTTTTGTTTGGACAATTACAAATGTCAGTGAAAAACCTTTAGATAAAGTATTTTTTGGAGTTTACGGCGATCCTGATTTAGGAGGACAAAATGATAACGACGATGACAATGGTTTATTTATAAAGCCATATGGCGATGACGTCCAGAATATCCCTGTTTATGCAAGAAGTATGGTTTACTTTTTTGATAATCCTGGTTCTGCAACGGGTTTAAACGGTTTACCAGTTTATTATTTAGGATGTAAATTCCTTGAAAGTCCCGGAAATCCAAATGATGGAATCGATAATGATGGTGATGGTTTGATTGACGAAAGACAGGATGATGGAATAGATAATGACGGTGATTGGGATCCCGAAACAGATGATGTTGGAGTTGATGGAATTCCATTAACACTCGATACGGGTGAAGGTGATGGAATCCCGACATCAGGAGCCAGATTAGCTGATGGCAGGCCCGATCCTTTAGCTCCGGGCGAACCAAATTTTGAATACACAGATCTTGATGAAGCCGATCAAATTGGTCTTACCAGTTTTGCAAGTTCATCCTGGAATACAGATTTAAAAGTTGGTGATGATGAAGTAATCTGGAATAGAAATGTTCCCGGTAGTTTTAGTGAGATAATTCAGGATGCAGATATTGTTTTCACATTCGGATCAGGATATATCTCTTTGGCACCAGGTGAATCCAAAAGAATTTCTATGGCATTCCTGTTCGGTGAAAACTTAAGTGATTTGCTTACTACTGCAGAAACAGTGCAGGATATTTATAATAAGAATTATAGATTTTTCCGACCTCCATCGCTGCCTACTTTATCAGCAGTTCCTGGCGATAAAAAAGTAACTCTTTATTGGGATACAGATTCAGAAAGTAGTATTGATCCAATAACCGGGGAAGATTTTGAAGGTTATGTTATTTACAGAAGTACGCGTCCTGATTTTTCCGATGTTCAAACAATTACTGATGGAAGAGGATCGAGTTTTCTATATGATCCATTAAAGGATACACAGGGTTTTGAAGCTAAAGTGGGATTTAACCAACGGTTGGAAGGGCTATCATCCTGTTGCTTATCAGGGCAGAGGAGTCCATTATTATCTTGGCGATGATGCCGGTTTAGTGCATTCATTTGTCGATTCAAACAATGTGATTAATGGACAAACATATTACTATGCTGTAGTTGCTTATGATCACGGGGATTCTCTTGGAATTCCGCCTACGGAAACCACTAAAAAGATTTCTCAAGATCCAATTACATCAAATTTAATTTTTGATTTAAATACCGCTTCAGTAATTCCAGGTCCAAGAGCAAGCGGTTATTCTCAGCCTTCAATTAATATTACTGATGTTCAGCATGTCCAAGGGTTAGCAAACGGAGATGTTGATTTTTCAATTCTTAATGATCTGGATGTTGTTAATGATAAATATACCTTGACGTTTAAAGACACGCTCTTTGTTGATGAAGAAAAAATACTTGCTAAGAATTACAGCGTACTTGGAGAAAAAATCAACACTGAATCATTTTACTTATTTGGCTACAAGAATACTAATCTGCAAAATAGATACATAATTGATGATGATAATTTAGTTGTTAAAGATTTAAATGGTGTGGTTTATCAAAAGAATGTGGATTACATAATTAATTATGAAAAAGGCACAATAAAACGCGATAGTAATTCAACCATGCCGGATAACAGTGAGTACAACATTACTTACAGAAATTATTCTATTTACCAGAGCCAGTATCTTCATGGTGAAGACAGTAATCCAGTTTTTGATGGAATCAAATTAAAAGTTTCAGATTATAATTCACTTGCAATAGATCTTGACAGAACAAAGTGGTCAGATTCTGACGTGCAGATACCGTTTAAAATTGCATTAACACCTCTTGGCAACAGAAAGAAACAGTATGCAGGCGATTATATAATAACTTTTTTTGATGAGAATTTATATCCAGCAAAAAAACGAGTACCCGGTCAACCCCTAAACGATATTCTTGTTAATTATAAGGTTGAAGAAGTATCAACCGGGATATCAATTCCCGTGATGACGCTTCTGGAGGAAAGAGCGAAGAATGATACTACACTCTCATTAGGAGATGAGATCATTTTCTTTTTACCGGGCACAGCTGGTCTCGCTGCGGATACACTCTCCTGGGGTGTTACTTTTTCTAAGACCGCTGCAGGAGATTCAATCGTTCCTGGTGCAGGTGATGTATTCTTAATTTATACAACAAGACCATTTAGCAAGAGTGATGTGTTCACACTAAATACATCCGCCGGTTTTGTAAGCAACGAAGATGCTAAATCCAAAATGGATAATATTTATGTTGTACCAAATCCGTATGTGGGAACAAATGATATTGAACCAACTGATAAACTGCCAAATCAGAATCGTGGTGAGAGACGAATTTATTTTGAAAATCTGCCCATGAAGTGCACAATAAGAATATTTACACTAAGTGGAGAATTGGTAACCACAATAGAGCACGAATCCGGTGTTGATAATGGCAGAGAATTTTGGAATTTGTTGAATAGGGATGGCTTCAGTGTATCATATGGTTTATACATCGCTCACATCGATGCACCTGAGGTGGGTGAAAAGTTGATCAAGTTTGCTTTAATTAAATAAAGATAGCCTCCTAACTCCCACTAAAGGGGATTTTAGGAATTTTGAAGAACAAAGAGTTTGATCAGGAGAATTTTTTATGAATAAAAATAAATACTTAATAATACTTTTAGTTGTTTGTGTTTTTGCTTCAGTTCCACTGGCTCAAACGCTAAAGACCGGAACAACATCAGCACAAATATTAAAAATAAATGTTGGTCCGCGTGCTATTGGCATGGGTGGAGCATTTACTTCAATCGCTGATGATATTACTTCAGTTTATTGGAACCCCAGCGGTACTGCGAATATCCAGTCTAATGAAGTGTACTTTAATCATTCAAATTTATACATGGATATTAGCAATGACTTTGCTGCAATTTCAACAAACGTTAGCGGCTTTGGTTCGATAGGCGCTTTTGTTTCAGTTCTTTCGGTTGATGAAATGCTTGTCCGAACTGTTGAACAACCAGAGGGAACAGGAGAATTTTTTGACTATGGATCAATAGTGGTTGGATTAAACTATTCACGTTTCCTGACTGAAAATTTTTCAATTGGATTTAATGCAAAATACATTAACGAATCTATTTGGAATATGAGTGCTACAGGATTTGCTATAGATGTAGGTACGCTGTATAAAATTCCTGTTCTAAATGAATTACGAATAGCTGCCAGCGTATCAAATTTTGGTACCAAAATGCAATTAGCCGGAAGAGATGTTACCGAGATTGTTCCAGCAGGTGCAGGCGGTGGCAACTTCGTTAATTCTAATCTTGAGTTGGATAAATTTGATTTACCTTTACTATTCAGATTCGGAATTTCCGCAGATGTAATTAAGGAAGGTACTTCACGATTAACAGCCGCTGTTGATGCAATTCATCCAAATGATCATACGGAATATATCAATTCAGGTTTAGAGTATGCCTGGAATGAAATAATATTTATTCGTGCCGGTTATAATTCATTATTCGAGAAGGATTCTGAAAAAGGACTGACTTTTGGATTTGGATTGAATTACAGAATCGTGGATTTGATAAAAGTAAAACTTGATTATGCATATCAGGATTTTGGGCGATTGACAGAAGTACATTATTTTTCTGTTGGCGTAAATTTCTAAACTATACTATCTAGAATTAATTTTAGTGAGCGGATTTTATAAATCCGCTTTTTTTTAACCGAAAATTAATTTTTACAAACCTGTTCAAAAACTCTTTTAAAATTGCCGCCTAAGAATTTTGCTACTTCTAATTCAGTATATCCATGCTGAAGTAATGCCAAAGTTAAATCCGGATATTTAGTAACATCTTCTAATCCCACAACTACGTTTGTTCCTATACCATCAAAATCAGAACCGATTGCAACGTGATCTGTTCCAACTAAGTTTACGATGTGATCAACATGAGCAATAACATCACTTATATAAGCTGGTGTTGGACTTGCAAGAAATGGCGGATAAAAAACAATTCCGATAACTCCGCCCCCATTTGCAATAGCCTGTATTTGATCATCATATAAATTTCTGTAATGATCACGTATAGCTCTTGCACCTGAATGTGATGCGATAATTGGATTATTAGTTACTGCAAGAATATCAGAAATAGTTCTTATTCCAACATGCGAAACATCAATAATTACACCCAATGAATCTAATTTTCTGATCACATCTCTTCCGAAATTGCTCAGACCCTGAACAAGGGTTCGTGAATCCTGTGCAGATATTGCCCAGCTTGTACTGTTATTCCAGGTAATGGTTAAGTATCTCATTCCCGCATTATATAATGTATCAATCTTATCTAAACTGTTTTCAATATGATGCCCGCCTTCAACACCAATAACCGCTGCAATTTTATTTTGACTATTAATTTCCAGAGCTTGAGACATTGTAGTTGCTTGTTCAATTGTTGAAGGGTTAGCAGCAAGTTCTGAATAAAATAAATCACGCATTACAAGTGCTTGTTGAAAATAATTTGTGTATCCAGTTGGACTAACCCAGATAGAAAAAAATTGTACATCAACACCACCTTGCTGTAATCTTGGAATATCGGTGTGATTGTAAGTATGAAAATCTGCAAGATGATAATCTGGATCACCAACCATAACTTCAAGTACATCATTGTGTAAATCAATCAAAGTATATTTTGAGTGAATAGTTTGAAGAAATGTTGAAAAATTTTCTCCACCAGCAACATCCGCGATTGTAGTATCCGCTGCATAAGAAAATTTGGTGATAACAATTTCGATATTGTAAACAGGTATTGCGATATCACTACTAAATCTATTTGATATTCCCGATCTAATTTCTCCAAGACCAATTCCATTTCCGCCATCAAGCTGAATCATTTTTTTTGTGATGGATTGATTTCCATAAGTAATAGTATAGAAATAAACTCCAGCACTGCCTTTACTATACCAATCGACAACGTAATTACCATTTGTAAGGAATGAACTTTTTACATCAACCAGTTCACCAAGAATATTGTGCACAGAAATAGTAACATTCTCATCTGCAGGAATTAAAAATCCAATTTTTGTGGATGGATTAAACGGGTTCGGAAAATTCTGCATCACTTCTAAACTGTTCGGCAAATAATTAATACCGTCTTCAACCGATGTTAGCCATATCATATTGCCAGTTACCTATTACATCGGAGAATACAGAATCAATTAAACCATTATTAATATTTTTAATCTGAACTTTAGCGTTTTCGATCGGGGAGTTACTTTTTACATCTTTAACATTTCCTGAGACGGAAATTGTTTGTGATTTTATTGTAAAAGCAAAACATAAACTTAAAATTGTAACAGAGATAGATTTCATAAGACTTTCAATAATATTAATTCAATTATAGCGATAATAATTTGCTTATAAAATATACATTTTAGATTTAATGCGCTAACTGGTTCTTGTATAAAAAATTTTATTATCAAATCATTTAATCATAACTTATTTTATTCTAATTTTACTTTAACAAAAAAAACTAATTATCAATAGGAGATATTATGCTAGTATTGATAAAAGATGATTACCGACAAATAAGTATAGAAGCCTCTCTCCAAATCGCATCTCAAATAAAAATGAAACCTGATTCAGTTATTGGATTTGCTACAGGCAGCACACCTTTAGGTTTATATAAAGAATTAATTCGAATGCATAAAGATGAAGGTTTGGATTTTTCTAAAGTTATATCATTTAATCTGGATGAATATGTTGGACTTCCACCTTCACATCCTGAGAGTTATCATTATTTTATGTGGGAGAATCTTTTTAAGCATATTAATATTAATCCATCAAACGTCCATATTCCAATGGGAATGGCTGATAACATTGGAGTATTCTGCAATTGGTACGAAGAAAAAATAAAAAGTTATGGCGGAATTGATATTCAAATTTTAGGAATTGGCGCTAATGGTCATATTGCTTTCAATGAACCAGGCTCTTCTTTAGGTTCAAGAACAAGAATTAAAACTCTCGGAGAAAAAACACGATTAGATAATTCAAGATTCTTTAATAATCTTGATGAAGTTCCTAAGTACGCAATCACTATGGGCGTTGGAACAATTATGGAAGCTAAAAAACTTTTATTACTGGCAAGCGGGTTAAACAAAGCTGAAGCAATAAAGTCAACAGTAGAAGGTCCTATTATGGCGAAGTATCCGGCAACAATCGTTCAGTACCATAGGTATGCAACTATTATAATTGATAAAGAAGCAGCATCAATGTTGGAAGGGGAGTATATAGATAAATAAATCTCTTGAAGTTTATCTTTTTCTTCCACCAAAACCCAGAACGCCAAGGATTCCCCGGGAAATTTCTCTTACCAAAGTTCTGCCAATCTGTTTAGAAAGCGGACTATTAATAACCTTATCAACCGTACTTTTTTCCGTTCGTGTTCTTGTGCTAGTTTTTCGCGATGGTATCGGATCATATTTATATTTCCCAGAATCCGGCACTTGTAAATCAAATTCTCTTGAAGTTTCTAATTTCTTATTAAGAATTTCGTAAGCGCTTTCGCGATCAATTGCTTCATTGTATTTGCCAACTAATTTTGAAGAATTGATTTTACTGTTTAACTCATCGATTGTTAAAATATCCATTCGCGATCTAGGTGCACAAAGCAATGTTGCTGCAAGTGGAGTAGGAACACCTTTTTCGTTTAAAGCAGATATTGCAGCTTCGCCAATACCAAGTGATGTTAGTAATTCATCTGTCTTATAATATTCTGAAATAGGATAATTTTCTGATGTAAGTTTTATCATCTTTCTATCTTGTGCCGTAAATGCTCTAAGTGCGTGCTGAATTTTCAATCCGAGCTGACTTAAAACTGCTTGCGGTACATCAGTCGGATTTTGTGTGCAGAAATAAATGCCCACACCTTTTGATCTTATTAGTTTTATTATCGTTTCAATTTGATCCAACAATGCTTTGCTTGCTTCTTTAAAAATAAGATGTGCTTCATCAATTACGATAACTAATTTTGGTTCAGCTTTATCACCAAGCTCAGGAAAACCTGAATAGATTTCTGCAAGCATCGAAAGCATAAACGTTGAAAATAATTTTGGTCGATCCTGAATATCAATAAGTCTTAGAATAGAAATTACACCATAACCATTTTCATCTACTCTGAGCAGATCCTCAACATCAAACGATTTCTCACCAAAAAATTTCTCAGCACCTTGCTGTTCAAGTTCAACAACTTTTCTTAAGATCGTTCCAACCGAGGTAGGGGAGATTGACCCATACTCTTTTTCAATTTCTTTCTTACCCTCGGCAGATGCAAACTGTAAAACTTTTTTCAAATCCTTTAAATCAAGAAGAGCAAGATTATTATCATCGCAATATTTAAAAAGGATTGCCAGCAAGCCCGATTGTGTGTCATTCAATTCCAGGATTTTTGAAACTAACACCGGACCAAACTCTGAAACGGTTGCACGCAATCGAGTTCCTTTTTCATCAGATAAAGTAAGAAACTCGACAGGAAAACTTTTTGGCTGATAAGGTAATCCTATTTTAGAATGTCTTTCTTCAATTTTAGGATTTACAGAACCTGATGCTGCAATACCGCTTAAATCACCTTTAATATCCATAAGCAAAACAGGAATACTTTTTTCGGATAATGCTTCTGCAAAAACCTGGACTGTTTTTGTTTTACCTGTGCCGGTTGCTCCTGCAATTAATCCGTGTCTGTTTATCGTGCTCAAAGGAATTTTAATGTGAAGATTTTGCTGCGGTTCATTGTTATAAATTGCAGTACCAAGAATTAAAGAATCACCTTTAAACGAATAACCTTCTGTAAGTTCTGAAATAAAATTATCTTTTTCGCTCATAATATATCCTGTTATGCTAAAAAATAGATTCAACTATTTTGGATGTACACAAATGCAATTCGTCAGACTTAGAAAAATTCCTAAGATAGTGTAGAAGAATTACAGACATTATTTAATAAATCTTTTTACCAATTGGTAGGTTCACACCTCGACTTCGCTCGGTGTGACGGTTTATATTATTTTTTACAACCTTAAAAAATATCTAAAAACTATTTTTGATGAAGATGCACATCTCTCTGCGGGAATGGAATGGTTATTTTTTCTTCATCAAATATTTTCTTCACAGATTCAATTAATTTAAATCTTACAGCTAAAAGGTCTGGAGTTTTAACCCAAGGTCTTGCAAAAATATTAACACTATGATCAGCAAGTTCTCCAACCACAATCAGTGGTTCAGGATCTTTAAGAATCAGTGGTTCAGAATCAATTAATGTTTTAATAATATTTTTAGCTTTATCAACATCATCCGTATAACTTATCCCAAATACCAGATCGATTCTTCTGATTTCTTTCTCAGAATAATTGATGATATTATCATTTATCAATTTTGAGTTCGGGATAAAAATAACTTTATTATCAATTGATACTAAAGTAGTGTTAAAGATTCCAACTTTTTCAACAGTACCGCTAACGCCGCCGCTTTCTACAAATTGTCCAACTCTTACCTGTCGAAAGATTATCAGCATAACTCCGGCTGCAACATTGGCAAGTGAACCTTGCAAAGCTAAACCGATAGCCAGTCCGGCTGCACCAAGAGCAGCTATAAAGGAAGTTGTTTCAATACCTAACTGTCCAACTGCAGCGATAATCACAAATAAATAAAGAGCAAATTTTAACGCACTCGATAAGAAATGTACGAGAGTAAAATCAACATTTCTTTTGGTCAGAACTTTTTTAAGAATTTTGGTTAAAGATTTAGAGATCCAGAATCCCACAATTAATATTATAATTGCAGAAATGATGTGAATCACCAAATTCTGTTAAATATTTCTTTAACTCAGGTACTAATTCTTGCCAGTTCATTTAATTCTATTGCTCTTTTATTTCTTAAAATAATGAATACTGGAATCCCAATTGTAAATTTTCTTTTAGCTGTGTTCTTAAACTCTGACTGACCTGATGAACAACAGTAACACTCAAATTTACATTAAAATAATCGTTGATCTTTGCTGTAATAAGGTTTTCCCATCGTACATCCCATACATCTAATGCGTTAAAACTTGAGAAAAGCCTAAGGAAACTGTAGTAGTTCATATTTGGTAAAAATTCATAGTTAACTTCGGTTACTGATTCAAGACCAGTATCTAATTTGAATGTTTCAATTTCCGGAGTTTCAGGATCGTCTGTGTATTTAGGAAATGCTGAAGCAAATGTTTCCTGGAAACCGACACCTAATCTGCTTCTGAAGACTTTTCCTTTTTCATAAGTAAAACCGACTGTTTGAGTTAAATAACCGGGATCAAAAAAATCAACAATTTGAGTATCGGGTGTTACCGAATAATCAAAACCTTTTGTTATAGCACTTCTGAAAGAGAAAGCAAAGAATGGGTCCACAGCCCAGTTGATATGTCTTATCGTAACAAGTTCATAATAAATATCATTGTCCGTAGTTCTATAACCTTCTGTTTCAAGTTTGGTTCTGCCATAAATTACGCTAAGTCTGTTTCTAATTTTCCAGGGATCTGCAACATATACAGCACCTATGTTTGTATAAATTGAAAATGCCAATGAATTCGATCCACCCTGCGACCAGTTCACGAATGAAGTTTGACTTAAATTTAGTCCAACAACACCTGCCCAATTCCATCCTTGCTGTAAAACTGAATCGGGCAGATCCTGTGCAAATGAATTAGTTGATAAAGCTATTAACAAAATCAGAAAAAATTTTTTCATAATTAGAACCCTCTTTAATTATTTTTAGTTTTATGTATTTTTAAGAAATCAAATCGAGATGTCAAATACCTGTTCAACTTTAAATGGAAAATCAAAGTAATAAAAGTCATTATCCTCTTTTTTTATTTTGTCTTTTGTTAAATAATAATCTTCAACAAACGATTCCTTTGGATTTTTTCTGTACGAAAGATAAAGCCCATCTTCAAAGTAATATTTTGGCAATCGTATTTTATTGTGCGATGCCAGAAAAGCCATATCAATAGATACTTTTCTGATCAATTCCGTTTCGATTTACTTTTAAATATATTGTTCTCATTTTCCTATCATTTTAAGGCAAAATTACTTATAAAGACTGTAATCTAAAAACTATGTCCAAAATATTGGCAAGAATTTTGACTTAACTTTTGCTGCCTTTTTTATTTATAAAGTTTATATTTGTTTATCAAAAACATGGATTTATTGATGAAATTATTTCTGATTATTCTACTTTCATTTATTACTCTCTAGTTCTCAGTCAACCTTTTCACAAGTTGAAAATGTTCAAATAGAACATGGAGTTTATACTTTTCTTAAGGAAATGAAAGTAAAAGGAATAATTTCATTCATCAGGGAAGATGATCCTGTTCTATCCAGATTTGAAGTAAAAGACCTGCTCGAAAAAATAAATGAACAGCAATCAGAACTAAGTTCAACAGAAAAAAAACTATTAAATAAGTATTTATTTGAATTTTCTGATTCTATCGATCCCGATACCGCAACACAACTCTTCAACCCTCAAAATGGATTTTTTACAGATCTCGATCAAATGGTAACAGATAAAGTAAAATATTTGTACGCATACCAGGAACCTGAAAATAATATTTACTTTGAATGGCTCGGGCATTTTTATCACGGGCAGGATTTCTCTAAAGAAAACGCAGTTAATTCTGATCTTTATGATATTGGATTTAGAATCAGAGGAACTGTGTTTAATCATCTTGGATATAATTTAACAGTTATAAAAGGTGGTGTTAGCGGTGATGAAACTTTAGCAGAAATAATAGAACCACGATTGCTTACCAGCTTTAAATGGTTAGAAGATACCGAGAACATTGGCAACTATGATTTTACTTATGGCTATTTAAAATATTATACAGAACCTTATGAAGATATGGATATTAGTATTCAACTTGGCAGGGAAGATATAACTTTAGGTTATGGTTACGGAAGCAAATTAATTCTTTCAGGCGATAACCCGACAATGGATTTTCTAAAATTTAATTTTGATTACGGTATCATTAGCTTTACATCGCTGCATGCCTCTACTACCGGATATTTTAGTTATACACCTGAGGAGCGCTATACAAAGTACTATGCTCATAATCATCTTAAGTTAAAGTTTAATAATCTGTTTGATGTTGGAATAGGGGAGACGATGATTTATTCAGGGCGTGGAATTGAACTTGGATATTTAGCTCCGGTAAATTTTTATAAGTTTATAGAAATGGCAATTCAGGATAGAGATAATGGAAATATTTATTTTGATCTTCAAACAAAATTTGTAAAAAATTTAGAATTGCAGGCAACCTTTCTACTTGATGAAAATATACTTAGCAATCTCGGTGATTTAGATAAATACACGAACAAAACTGCCTACCAGCTTGGTGCATTTTGGTATAATCCACTTAATCTAAATGATCTTTCTTTAATTGTTGAATACACAAAAATTCGTCCGTACGTTTACACACATTTCAACATCCAAAATAATTATACTGCATTTGGTGCAAATCTAGGTCACAGAATAGGACCAAACGCTGATGAGTTGATGTTCAGATCAAATTATAATTTTAATGAATGGCTGCGATTTACATTCGAATACCGCTATCAAAGATCGGGCGAAAATGTTTATGCAGAAGATGGAACACTTATAAAAAATGTTGGTGGGGATATTGCTCTTAGTCATGGTTATGTTCTTGAAACAGATCGTGCATACTTTTTAGATGGAGATAGAATTAATAATAATTTTTTTAGTCTGGGATTAAGAGTAGAACCGATTAGAGATTTTATTTTTGATATATCCTACAACTATAGTAATCAGCAAAACATCACAATGAATACATCCGAAAAACTCTACTACGCACTTCTTAAATTTACCTTGGAGTATTAAAACACAGGTTCAAAAATCATTCGGTTTTAATTAATACTTTGTAATTACAATCAATTGCTAAATAAAAATTATTAGTATGAATTGTTTTGAATTATAAACCAAATCTCTCATTCGAGAAAAGAATTTTGTCATTTCTAATAATCAGCAATAACAATTATTCATTAAACCACAAATTTACGAGAAAACGAATTATTGACTATCGTTAATTATTGGAATGTAATTTGGTAGAAAGCCTCGACAACTAATTTATTCACCATAAGGGGCTATAACTTATGAAAAATTTTATTTACTCTTGCTTCCTTGTTCTTTTTGTCACATCGTTTTTATCAGCTCAGACACCCCAAGCTAGGGTAGTAACAGAGCCAGTCACTCCACACAGCCTTACTACATTAGGGCTAACAACAAATTCAGTTTCTCCCGGACTTTACCTGTTTTTGCAAATGGAACTTACATTTATCTATCTGCAAAAGAAGTTGTAAATGGTCAAACAGTTCTAACATCAGTATTTAATCTTATTTCAGAGACCTGCAGGATCCACAGCTGCTCTTGAAGATTTAGGTATTGCTCACTGGAAAGGTCTTAAAGCTGATGTGAAAGGTGCTTACAAAGTTGAAGTAACAATCACAACTGCTGGTGGAACCGATCAAGATACATTAACGGTTTATGCTGGTGATTATGTTGGTGTTGGCAATTTTGATGGTGTTAATGCGACATTCCCAAGTTGTATGAGCTGTCATACTGGTCAAGTTGCTTTCGATGATATTTATAAAGATGGAAAGTTTCAGGTCATGCAAACATTTTTAATTACGAAATTGATAATGGAGCAGCACTACTACAGCACAGAATGTATGAAATGTCATACAACAGGTTACGATCACAATGTGGTAGCATCAAATAATGGTTTTGATGATGTTGCTGCGGCTTTAGGTTGGGTTTGGGCTGGTCCACCGGCACCAGGTAAATGGGCTGCATTAAAAGCAACATATCCTGGTTTAGTTAAGTTTGCTACAATCGGCTGCGAAAACTGCCACGGTGCAGGAAGCAATCACCCGGGAGTACAGACAGGTGCACAGTTTAAAACTTTAGCTACATTAACTGCAGGATGCTTGCGCACAGTGTCATGATGAACCCTGGAGACATAATAAATATGCTCAATTTGAAAATTCCGGTCACGCAGATATCGTATTCGAAAGAGCACTACAGGTACAGCTGCTAATACAAATAATTTAGTGATTGTGTTAGATGCCACGATGCAAGAGGTTATATCAATTATACAAAAGGTTTAACAACTACCCATGCTGATAACCTGGACAGATGCAGATCACACAAGTATCACTTGTGCAGCTTGCCACGATCCACATGGTAATGCAAATGTTGCATCTTTAAGAATAGCACCTGCAATTGGAGATACTTTAGCAAACGGTTATGCATTATACACTTGGCGGTTTAGGTAAAACTTGTATGAATTGTCATAAGAGCAGAAGAAATGTTCCAACTTATGTAGTTCCTGCTGGAAATGTATCAGCGCATCTTACGGTCCACATTATCTTACAGCAGCAGATGTTTTCTTCGGTCAAAATGCAGCCTGATTTTGGAACGCCTTATTTATCAAATTCGCATCAATTTGCAATTACAGATGCCTGTGTTACGTGCCATATGGTTGCAACTACAGATACAGGTACTGTTAACAGAGATAAAGTTGGCGGACACGCATTTACTTTAGTAAATCCTGATAATGGATACGAACATACAGCAGCTTGTACATCCTGTCATGGTCCTAAATCAAGCTTTAATGATTTTATTGCTGCTACTGATTACGATCAAGACGGAACAGTTGAAGGAATACCTGACGAAGTACAAGGTTTATACGATTTGATTACTCTATGGTTACCACCAGTTGGTCAACCTACTATTGATTATGCTGCTATCAATGCACTTACTGATCTTGATTATAAATTGATTTGCAAAAAAGCACTTTATAACATGAACTTTATGAAACAGGGCGGTGGTAAAGGAATGCATAATTCCAAATTTACATTTGATGTATTAACCAAATCAGTTGCTGCTCTTGGTGGTGTAATTCCTGTTGAGTTAGTTTCATTCAAAGCCGAAGTTGGAAAGAGTGGTATCACACTTAATTGGGAAACTGCTACAGAAACAAACAATATGGGATTTGAAATAGAAAGAATGATTAATGGTAATTGGTCAAAGATCGGATTTGTTGAAGGTAACGGAACTACAACTGAGTTCAATACTTATTCTTATTCCGATAAACCAAATACATCAGGCAGTGTTTCTTATAGATTGAAACAAGTCGATTACGATGGATCTTTTACATATTCTAAAGTTGTTGATGTTGATTTTAGTGGAATACCAACTGAATTCAGTTTATCACAAAACTATCCAAATCCATTTAATCCATCAACAGTTATAAGATATGCATTACCATTTGATAGTAAAGTAAACATTACCATCTATAATATAAATGGTGAAGTTGTTAAAGTTCTTGCAGATGGTGAATATTGCAGCCGGTGAACACGAAGCTCAATTCTCTATTAACTCTGCAAATGGAATTGCTTCAGGAGTATACTTGTACTCAATAAAAGCAGTATCCACAGATGGTAAATCAAACTTTGTTCAAACAAAGAAAATGGTTCTGCTTAAGTGACCCCTTTCGATTAGTTGGTTAGTAGTTAGTTAGACCTAAAGGGCTCGAATCAAATCGAGCCCTTTTTTTTATCAGTCCTAATTCTATCAGATTATTAACTCACCTTATGCAGAGGTTATTAAAAAATTTTTCAAATCGTAGAGCAGACTTATCTGCCGCGGCAGACTGCTTTACGGGTTTAGAGTAAAAATTAGTTTTGTGCGTAACGTGAGTTAAAAATAAATTACTATTTCATATTTTGGGTAAGTTCAATTCATTCGACTTTTAAACATTGCTTTTATTCATCCTCAAAAATTCTCTTTTCAGAGAAACAGTTTTTTCTAATTTCTAACAATTAACAACAAAAGCACTTTCGCCCTCAAATTTCTTCACAAAAACAAATAATTGCCAATTAAATAGTTTGGAATGTCATTTGGTGTATTAAAGGCAGACTAATAACTTATTTAAATAGGACACTATATGAAACAATCAATTATCACAAGTTTTCTAGTATTTGCTTTCGCAGCAATTTTAATGGCGCAAGCACCTACTGCTAAAATCAAAACAGAACCCGTATCTTCAGAAACCCTTACAAAATTAGGGCTTACTACTAATTCTGTTTCCGCTGGATTACCAGTTTTTGCAAATCAAACCTATGTTTACTTATCTGCAAATGATGTTGGCGGATATTTGCCAGTGCTTACATCTTCATTCAATTTATTTCAGAAACCTGGAGGTTCGGCAGCAACACTCGAAGATATTGGAGTTGCTAATTGGACAGGTCTTAAAGCAGATGTAAAAGGTACTTATAAAGTTGAACTTACTTTAACGACCGCGAATGGAACCGATCAAGATACAATTACATTGTATGCTGGTGATTATGTTGGCGTTGGTAATTTTGATGGTGTTACCGCTGCTTTTCCAAGTTGTATGAGTTGTCATACTGGTCAGCCAACTTTTGATAATATATATTCTAGCTGGCAGAATACTGGTCACGCTAACACACTTAAAAAAGCAATGGATACATGGTCATTCTTCAGCACAAGCTGTTTGAAATGTCATAGTACAGGTACTGATTATGATCTTGTAGCTGCAAATAATGGATTTGATGATGTTGCCGCAGCATTAGGCTGGGTTTGGGTAGGTCCACCTGCTCCAGGTAAATGGGATGCATTTAAAACTGCATATCCAACAGCAGTTAAATTTGCAACAATTGGCTGCGAAAATTGTCACGGTGCAGGAAGCAACCACACAAGTTTCCAACAAACCGGGTCAGCTTTTAAGACAATGGCAACTTACGAAGCAGGAGTATGCAATCAGTGCCACGCTGAAAGTCAAGGAGTTCAGTATGAAAGTTCAGTGCACTCAGAAGCTATATGGTCAAATTCATTTGCTCAAGGTACTTCATCACAAAACAATAGCTTACAAAATTGTATCCGCTGCCACGATGCAAAAGGTTATATCAACTTTACTGAAGGTGAAGTAACAAATACAACCGGTATGAAACGTTCAATGCATATTTCTATTACTTGCCAAACTTGTCACGATCCACATGGCACTACTAATGAATATAATTTAAGAAATTCACCTGCTTCCTCTGATACTTTAGGTAATGGTTTTGCTTATACTGTTGGTGGTAAAGGTCAGCTATGTATGGATTGCCATAAAGCAAGAAGAAATAATGTTACTTACCAAAACACAAATATATCTTCTACCTGGGGACCTCATCATTCAGTTCAGACAGATAATTTCTTAGGAAAGAATGCTTATGAGTTTTCAGGAGCATATCAAACTAATCTTCATCAAAATGTTGTAACCGATGCTTGCGTTACTTGCCATATGACCACACTACCAGATACTTCAGTAACCAATGCTAATAAAGTTGGTGCTCATACATTTAGACTTGAGAATCCTGAAACTGGATATGAACTTACAGGAGCATGTGTAACCTGTCATGGTCAAAAAAGTTCATTTGATGATTTTATGGCTTCAACCGATTATGATGGAGATGGTTCAGTTGAAAGCATTCCTGCTGAAGTACAAGGTGCATTAAGAAATATCAGAATTCTTCTGCCTCCGGTTGGTACAGATTCAATTGCATGGCAGGATATAAAAGCAAGTGCTGATTCAGTTTTATATAAAAAAGCATATTGGAACTATCAGTTAATAGCTTATGATGGAAGTAACGGAATGCACAATTCTAAATTTGCATTTGATGTATTAACTCAAACACAAAATGCATTAGGATTTGTATCTGTTGAAGATGAACCAACAAATATGGTTACATCCTATACTTTATCACAAAATTATCCTAATCCTTTTAATCCGGCAACCGTAATAAACTTTACGCTTCCTGAACAGACAAATGCCAAAGTTATTATTTACGATGCTTTAGGAAATCAGATTGATGTTATTGCTGATGGAGTGAAATCCGCTGGTTCTTACAGCGTTAAATGGAATGCTTCAAATAATGCATCAGGTATTTATTTCTACAAGTTAGAAACAGATAACTTTGTTCAAGTCCGTAAGATGATATTAATGAAATAATTAAAAATTCTGATTAGTTAGTTAGTAGTTAGTTAGATCTAAGAGGGCTCAGGTAACTGAGTCCTCTTTTATTTTAAATATAAATTTTTAATTGTTATTTATTTTTAAGTTTTGTAGTGGAATCAGGAAAAATTAAATTAAATTTCATTACGACAATTCATCAATTTTCATCGGTAAACGATATGAAAAAAAATATTTTCCTTTTAGGTGTACTCGGCTTTTATTTTATACTCCAATTTCAAACGACTTCAGCACAAGTATTTATAAATCAGGCGGGGTATTTACCAGCATTGCCGAAAATATTTTATACATCGGTTTCTACAGATAGTTTTTATGTCATTGAATCCTCAACCGGAATTATTAAATATCGGGATGAACTTTACTTTTCGGTTGCTAATGATCCTGCAACCGGCTTAACACTTTATGCTGGAGATTTTTCAACCCTAGAAAATATTGGGAATTATTTTATTTACTTGAGTAATGGTGATTCTTCGCAAACATTTCCAATTTCTTCGACTGCTTTTGATGATGTGTATAAGAAATCTTTGAAGGGTTATTATTTCCAACGTTGCGGAACGGCTCTATTGCAGCCTCATGCTGGTGTGTATTATCATGCTGCTTGTCATCCTGGTGATGGTTTTTATCATTCATCAACAGGTCAGTCGGGATTTAGATTAACCACAGGCGGTTGGCATGATGCAGGGGATTATGGAAAGTATGTTGTTAACTCGGGCATTACAGTTGGAACTTTACTCTTAGCATATGAACGTTTTCCTGAAAAATTTAATCAGGATAACTTAAATATTCCTGAAAGTGGAAATGGTGTTCCTGATTTATTGGATGAAGTTAGATATGAATTGGAATGGTTGCTTAAAATGCAAAATGAAAATGGTGGAGTATATTTCAAAATCACAAAAGAACAATTTGAGTCATTCATTATGCCGCAGAATGATTCCGGTATTAGATATATTCATGTTCTTTCAAGTACAGCCACAGGTAATTTTGCTGCGATGATGGCTAAAGCCGCTCGTATTTATCAATCTATTGATACGACATTTTCTAACAAGTGTTTAAATGCAGCTACACTTGCGTGGAATTTTCTGATTGCTAATCCTACAATTGTTCCAGTTGGAGGGTTCAAAAATCCACCAGGAACAGTTACAGGGGAATACGGCGATACCAATGATTCCGATGAGCGTTTATGGGCGGCTGCAGAGTTATATGAAACAACAGGATTCTCTGAATATAATGACTATGTTATTTCAAACTATGCTTCAGGGGGCATTGTCTCCGGCGCAATGTCCTGGAATAAGGTTAAGAATCTTGCTTTGTTGACTTATCTTAATAGTTCTCAAGCCGGCTCTTCTCAAACCGTAAAGAATCAGATAAAAAATAGTTTGGTAAGTTATGCAAACACTCTTTTAGGAAGAGCAAGCACAAACGGTTTTGGTGTTACTATAAATCCTGGTGAATATTATTGGGGCTGCAACTCCGATGTGCTTAATAAAGCTTTACTACTAATTTATGCTTATGAACAAACAAATAATCTGGGTTATTATCAAACAGCTTTGATGCAATTAAATTATATTCTTGGAACTAATGCTCATAACTTTTCATTTATCACCGGTGTGGGATCAAATTCAGTTATGCATCCGCATCATCGTCCATCGGTTGCTGATGGAGTACTAAACCCTGTGCCTGGATTATTAGCAGGTGGTCCTGATCAATATTTGGATGATCCGGTTTTGCAATCTCATTTTAATAGTTCTACGCCACCCGCACTTTGTTATATAGATGATGTTGGAAGTTACGCTTCTAACGAGATTGCTATTAACTGGAATGCTCCGCTGGTTTTTGTTTCAGGTTATTTTAATGCTGAGGGATTAACTTCGGTCGATGATCAAGGTTTTAATTTTATACCTGATAAATTTGAACTTGAGCAAAATTATCCTAATCCCATTTAACCCCAGCACTAAAATTACCTGGCAATTCCATCTGTAGTGGACGCAAATTTGCGTCCACTACAATGACACATAAAAGTTTTTGATATTCTTGGAAATGAAATTGCAACTTTGGTAAATGAATTTAGAACCGCGGGAAGTTATGAAGTTACATTTTCAGCAGATAAAATATGGATGGCCAGCGCGTTATTTAATTACAAGCGGAATCTATTTCTACAGATTAGAAACTGGGGATTATTTACAACTAGAAAAATGGTACTTCTTAAATAGATTTTTAATAATTAAGGAAGTAACTTCTGTTTAACTTCTTCGTTTATCCATCCTGAAAAAGGAGTTGTTAGAGGTACACCCGCAATCCTTCCACCAAATCCCATTAGTCGATGCACAAACATTGGAATATGTGATGTTTGAACTTTATCAACTACATCATTATAAATTTTAACATTATTCTGCTGTGCAAGATTGGAAGTGATTTTTTTGAGTCGTTCATTTAATCCTTTAAAGCGCAAATCATTTCTTAACTGCTCTTTGATCGATTCAAACGATAGTTTAAGAGAATCATTACTTTCTTGTCTTTCAATTACCTGCAGAATTGTATATGCATTATTTCTTTTAATTGGACCATATACTTCATTCAAGTTTAAATCTGATGCAACACTGCCGACATACCCAAGCAATAGAACTGGTTTTAATCCTGTTACACCTTCATTATTCACTAATGTATCAGTTTTGCCGTAACTTTTAACAAGATCACCAAAATCGGTTCCCTCTTTTAGTAATTCAAATATATTAGATACTTCATCAAGGTCACTAATAGAAACTAACCTAATATTTATCAATCTTATGTTGGATGCATTTACTAATTCATCAAGATAATAATTGTAAACAACGTTATCTGTTATCATTATAGAATCAAGATTATTATTAAAATATAATTGTGCTAAATAATTTTCCTGCCATATTTTTAAATCATTACGAACCTGAGGAGTGAATTGGAGACCGCGTTTATATGCTTCTTCCGTTATCAATTGCTCTTCAACAAATCGTTTTGCTTTCTGATTAAGTTTTTGAAGCACTATTGTTGAATCAAGTTGAGTTACATGAAATCCATTAAAAGATAAATTGCTTAAGAATCTTTCTATACTAATTTCTGAATCTGATAACTGAAAGAATTGTTTGTTTAAGTTTTCTGAGCCAAGTAAAAAATTTATTTTATTAAAATCATATTCTGAGAGTTCAAAATAGTTTGTAGAATCATTAACTGTGCGTTTCGTTTTTAGTATTTCCCAAATTTCAGAATAAACAAGTTTAAATGCTTCTGGATTAATATTAATTGTAACTCCGCCAAGAATTTCCTTAAGATACTCGTCATACCTCTTCTCAATTCGTCTATTGCGAATAACTTTTTTCATATTATCGATTGCTTGTTGATTGCCGAGATCGATTGGAGTGAAGGTTTTATTTTTTATGATAAAAATAACCCAGCCGACTTCACTTTTTATTGGAGATGTGAATCCGTTTATGGGAAGTGAGTAAAGTGAATCTTCAATCTCTTCATCTTTAAGCGACCCTAAAGTTATATCAAAAACATTGCCTGTTACATTTTTAGTATTCGTAATAAGAGAATCAAAATTACTGTTTGATTTAAATTTATTGTATAGATTATATACGACTAAAGAATCTTGTGAAGTCACGATTTGTGCACTAAGCTTTGTCTGTGATTTAAGAATTCCATTTGTTATATCATCTGCAGATAATAAAACTTTATCACTAATTTCAATTTTGAAGAGCGCATCTCTTACAAACATTTCTTCAAGAGGTTTGAAAACAAAATTAAATTTATCTGTGTTTGTAATTCCGAGATTTGCAGCTTCCATAGCCCATAATTTTTCAGCGATCAGAGAATAAAGAAAATCATATTTTACTGAATCCGGATCAATGTTTTTATTGGATGGGATATATGGCGAAAGTTCATATCGAAGTTTAAATTCTTTTGCAGTAATTGTTTCATTGCCTACCTGAGCAACAATTGATTCATCACTTTGTGCAAATAGCGAAGAACAGTTTAATATCAGAGCAACTGAAACAATATTTAATAATTTTATCATAAAGGTAATCTAAACATTTTCAAATATTTAGTTATTTAACTCCCAGAGCTTTTAAGTAACCATTGTTAACACTGCAATTTTTAAACTTTATATTTTCAAGTAAATCTGAAAGTGCTTTTTGTATCACATCTTTATTTGGTTTTGCATTTTCTTATTTCTTCAAAATTTTGTTTTGGTAATTCAGCATAATTTATGATCTCTTCCCACTCTTTTGTTTTTGGAAATTGAACCATTCCACGGTTTGAATCCATTTTTTTATAAGGCCAGAAACACCAGCCAATATTATTTGTTTCCAGTAAAACTCTGAATGAATCAATCCATGCATCTTCATTTTCACCGCTTTCACCCATCCACATTGGAACGTTATGCTTGTTGGAAAAATCAACATAATCCTGAATTTGTTCCTGGACAGGCGGCATCCAGTATTTATGAAATGTGTAAACTAGTTTATCATCGAATGGTTCTCCAAACATTTTAAAGTTTGTATTCCATTGTGCACCGCCAAGAAAGACTATATGATTTTTATCAACTTCACGAATTGCAGTCGTTATTTTTTTATAAAGCGGTTCAAGTAGGGGATTGAGTACGTCCTTGTTTTCCAGGTAATGTGGTAATGGTTCATTTAAAAGATCATAACCAATTACAATTATTTCGTCTTTGTATCGATCTGCAAGTTTTTTCCATAGTGCAATTGTTGTTTGCTGAGCTTGTTCATCTTCGAGTAGAAATGGATAACTCCAGCTATCATCAATATTATCACCGGTTTGTCCGCCAGGTGCTGCGTGAAGATCAAGTACTACATAAAGATTTTCTTCTTTGCACCATTGAATCACATCATCAAGTCTTTTAAATCCTTCTTCAAGCCATATTTCAGGCTGATCTTCAACTAAAAAGAATTTAAAGTTAAAAGGAACACGAATATGATTTAGTCCCGTTGATTTAATAAAACTAATATCTTCTTTTGTAATGTAATTATCTCTAAAAGTCTTCCAGAATTTTCTTGCTTCATCTGCACCAATTAGTTCTTTAATTGTGTTATCAATTAATCTGAAGGAATTTACATTTTGAAACTTGAACATATATCCTTCAGGATTAAGCCAGTTACCTAAGTTTATTCCTTTCAACAAAATTGGTTTATCATCTGGGCCAATAATTTCTTTGCCTTTAACACTTACAAATCCATCTTGGGGAAAAACTAAAGTTGTAAAAAATATTGTAAATGCGAATAAATAAATTATCTTTGTCACACTGAGCTTGTCGAAGTGTGACTTCCTTCTCAACAGATACCTGATATTCATATTATTCTTTTTCCTCTCGATAATAATTTTAATAAATCATAATCTCCAATAATTAAAGCTTCCTTTTTAGCTCTGCTCCATCCTTTAATTTGTTTCTCAGCGTTGATGGCATCATTAACATTAGTAAATCTATTTGAATAAACTAATTTCACGGGTAAACGGGAAGAAGTATATCCTTTGAAAAACCCGAATTGTGTTCGTTTAGTCTTTTTTCTAATTCTGAAGTAACACCTGTGTAATAACTTCCATCTTTACATTCAACTATATAAACAAAATAATCCTTTATCATATTAAATTGAGGTCAGTCTTCGACGGGCTCAGACTGACATTGGTCTTTTGATTTAACTTTTTTTATCGTATTTGAAATATTTAGAGTGTCATTAAAAACAAACATCCCTCTGCTTGTGCAATGAGGACATTGTTTTTCGGAAATGATTATAGTTTCAACCTTGCTGAGACTTACTTCTATTAAATATAGATCTGATTCTATCTGCAATTTTCATTTATTTGTTTTATCTAATGATTGCTCAAGAAACCATTTGTATAATTCTTCATTATTATAAGTTTCTGTCCAGGAATCATGATTAGCTTCAGGATAAATTGTAAATTTTACATTTGAGCCACCAACTGATTTTAATGTTCTCAACCATTTGTTCAGAAGCACTTACTGGTACAACAAAATCTTTTGCGCCATGAAAAATCCAAATTGGTATATTAGCTATTTTTTGAAATTCGACAGGATGACTCCAACCACAAACAGGTGCAATAGCAGCAAATCGATTTGGTTCTGCAAGTGCAAGTGTCCAGGTTCCATGCCCGCCCATACTTAATCCAGTTACATAAATTCTATTTTTATCTACACGATAATTTGCTTCAATCTCATCAAGTAATGCTGAGAAGTACATCATCATTCCAGAAGATATTCATCAGGACATTGTGGAGAAACAACAATGAAATGGGAATTCTTTTCCTTCATTAATCAATTTTGGAAGACCATGTGTTTTTACTTTCTCTAATATCTGTTCCTCTTTCTCCCATACCATGTAGAAATAAAACTAACGGAAATTCTTTATCACTATCCGCATAATCTTTTGGAAGATAAAGAAGATAATTTGCAGATAAAGTAATTTTAACTTCTTTTTGAAAATTGTGTGATGTTTGTTTTTCTTGTTGTGAATAAATTGAAGATAATTAAAATGAATGATAAAAAAATATGTAAATAAAATTTTCATTTATTGCTCCATAGTTAAAAAAGATGACATCTAATTATAAAATGTCATCTTTAAAATGTTGTTTAATCTTTCTTATAAACTCTAACAAAATCAACTTCCATCTGAGCTGGAAAAGCATTAACATCAATACCCTGCACACCGCCCCAATTTCCACCGACTGCCACATTAAGAATCAGATGAAATCTTTTATCGAACGGCCATTTTTCCCAGCCGGAATTTTCATTATTAAAAGTAAAATACTTGTATTGATCAATATAAAAATCAATACGATCTGCAAACCATTCGATAGCATAAGTATGATAAGTAGATGTAGCATTAGGGATATTTAATGATGCCGATTTCTGAGTTCCGATTGTATGATTATAAGCCTTGGTATGTATCGAACCGTGAATAACATTTGGGTCATATCCCACATGTTCCATTATATCAATCTCACCACTTTCCGGCCAACCGCCATAACTCCAATTGCTTGATAGCATCCATATTGCCGGCCATGTTCCTCTGCCGGTAGGTATTTTAGCTGAAACTTCTATTCGTCCGTAAAGCCAATCACCTTTGTTTAATGTTCTCAATCTTGCAGAAGTATATTCTTTTCCGTTATAATTTTCCTTAATAGCTTTTATAATCAGTTTGCCGTTATCTATAAATGAATTGGTCGGTTGGGCAGTATAATATTGTAATTCATTATTCCCACCGCCATCACCGTTTATTTCCCAGGACCATTTATCAGGATTTATATATTGACCATCAAACTCGTCATTCCAAACTAGTGTGTAACCAGGAATCTCAGGAATAGTATCTTTCGGTGCGGTTGTGCTATCATCGTTACTGCAGCTAGCAAATGAAATCGAAATGATTGCAAATTGCATCAGGATAATCATTGATAATATTTTTCTTTTCATATTAGGTCCCAATATTTTTCTTTGTCACACTGAGCGTAGTCGAAGTGTGAATAAAACTTTAATGAATTAACTGTCATCCTTCGACTTCGCTCAGGATGACATCTGTTTATCAAATTTATTCTACTAACTCAAATTTGTTTTCTAAAACATCAACCGAATTTGTACCTACATAAACTTTAAACAATCCCGGTTCTGATTTAAACTTCATATCTGCAGCAGTAAATCTTAAATCTTTTTCATGAATTATAAAATCCACAGATTTTTCCTCGCCGCGTTTCAGCATAATCTTTTTAAATCCTTTTAATTCTTTTACAGGACGTGTAACACTTCCAACTAAATCCTGAACATACAATTGAACAACTTCTTCACCATCATAATCTCCGGTATTCTTAACCTTTACTGATACAATTATTGAATCTTTGTCAGTTAATTTATCAGTACTTAAAGTTACACCACTATACTCAAAAGTTGTATAACTTAATCCATACCCAAATGGATAAAGAGGAGTGAGAGGAAGATCTAAATATTTGGATGTGTAACGATTTTTTTCATCTCCGGGTCTTCCGGTATTTTTATGATTATAGTAAATCGGCACCTGCCCAACTGTTCGTGGAAATGTTACCGGCAGTTTACCAGAAGGATTATAATCACCGAATAGAACCTGCGCAACCGCATCGCCCGTCATTGTTCCGGCAAACCATGTTTCCAGAATTGCATCTGCATTTTCGTTCAGCCAGTTTATTGATAACGGTCTTCCGTTCATTAGCACAGCAATTATTGGTTTACCTGTTTTAAATAATTCTTTTGCCAGATCTTCCTGAACGCCAGGTAAATCAAGAGAAGAACGACTGTAAGCTTCGCCGCTCATACTTCTGCTTTCTCCAACGCAGAGAATTATCACATCTGCATCATTTGCTTTATCAACGGCTTCTTTAAAACCATCTTTTGAAGGATCTGTAATTTCACATCCTTCTGCATAAAGTATTTCTGATTTATCACCAACGTATTTTTTTAATCCTTCTAAAACGGAAGTAACATCTTCTTCGACACCTAATGCATTCCATTCTCCGAGTGGATCCAGTTTTGAATTTGCAAGCGGACCAATAACAGCAATCTTTTTATAATCTTTTTTTAGAGGAAGAATGTTATCTTCATTTTTCAATAAAACGAATGAACGTTTTGCAACATCAAGTGATGCGTTTTTAATTTCGTTCGTCATAATATTTTTTTGTTCACGCTCTTTACTGCAGTAACGGAATGGATCATCAAATAATCCAAGCATAAATTTTATTCTAAGAATTCTTCTTACAGATTCATCAATTACAGATTCTTTTACTTTTCCTTCTTCAACCAGCTCTTTTAAATAGGTTATGTATGATCTTGATTCCATATCCATATCTAATCCGGCATTGATAGCAATTTCCCCGGCCTGCTTTAAATCTGAAGCAAAACCATGATTGATCATTTCACCAATTGAATTCCAATCACTAACAACAAATCCTTTAAAGTTCCATTCATCTCTTAAAATATCCGTTAATAAATATTTGCTTCCGGAAGCAGGTATTCCGCCAATCTCGTTAAACGAAGCCATTAAAGTATGAGCTCCAGCTTCAACTCCTGCTTTATATGGAGGTAAATAAATATCTCTAAAAGTTCTTTCAGAAAAATCCACTGTATTATAATCTCTTCCACCTTCAGCGCCGCCGTAACCGGCATAGTGTTTTACACAGGCTAATATATTTAGATTTGAAAGATTACCTTGATATCCACGAACGTGAGCAGCAGCCATCAACGAACCTAAGTAAGGATCCTCTCCGGCACCTTCCATAATTCTTCCCCAACGAGGATCGCGAGCAATATCAACCATAGGAGAAAATGTCCAGTGAATTCCGGCAGAAGCTGCTTCGAGTGCCTGATAATGTGCAGACATTTCTACAAGTTCCGGCTGCCATGTTGCGGCTTCTCCAAGTGGAACAGGAAAGGTTGTTTTAAATCCGTGAATAACATCCAATCCAAATATCAATGGAATTTTTAATCTTGATTCCTGCACTGCAACTTTTTGTAACTCATAAGTAAACTCTGCGCCGATTGCATTTAGGAAAGAACCAATTTTCCCTTCACGTATTTGCTGTTTGTATTCATCGGGAACAGAAACCTTAACAGTTGGTCCCCAGCCGATTCCAAATGAAAGCTGGTTTAACTGTCCGATCTTTTCATCAAGCGACATTAATGATAGAACGGAATCAACTCTTCCCGAAAGTTTATCTTCTTCAGAATTTATTTGCGGAGTTTGTACGAACCCGCTTAGTGCTATCACTACAATAGAAAATAAAAAAACAAAGTACTTTTTCATTTATTCCTCATCTGAGAATAATTAAGTTTTAGTTTAATATGATAATCCAAATCCATAAGGAAAAAGAGGATCGTAATTTGCATCACCGAAGTTTATAGGAATTTGACTCATGTTTCTTGGCCAGCTATGTGATAATTTACCTGTAAAATTATAATCACCAAAAAGAACATCAGCAATTCCTTGTCCTTCAGTTCCGGGAAGCCAGGCTGCAACAAAAGCATTACAATCAGCAAGCTCATCTGTAATAATCATTGGTCTGCCGGAGATTAAAATAATCACATACGGTATTCCGGCATTTTTAATATTATTAATCGTGGTAATATCTTCAGGCGATAATGCAAGATCGTTTCTATCTCCATTTCCCTCTGCGTAAGGTGTTTCTCCTACTACTACAATAGCAACATCAGCACCTTGCGTACTGCTTCCATTAAATGAATAGCTGACAGTAGTTGAACTTGGAACCGCGTTTTTTATTCCTTGATAGACAGTGGTTCCAGTAGTTATATCTCCGCTGCTTCCTTGCCAGCTAATTGTCCATCCGCCGCACTGATTACCAATATCCAGTCCGTTTTTTCCTGCAACTAGTATATGATTTATGTTTTTGGAGAGCGGTAAAAAGTTATTTTCATTTTTCAACAGCACTAATGATTCTCTAACACATTGTCTCGCAACAGATCTGTGCGCAGCAGAACCAACAGTTGGTGTTAAACTTCTATCAGTGAATGGTTTTTCAAAAAGTCCAAGTTCAAATTTTACAGTTAGGATTCTTCTTACCGCATCATCAATGCGTTCAATTGAAACTCTATTTTCATTAACCAGTTCTTTTAGATATTGAATGAATTCTATAAAATTATTCGGAACCATTACCATATCCACACCGGCATTTATAGAATTTTGAATATCACTTTTATAATCGCCGGGTAATTGATCAATTCCTTGCCAATCCGAAACAACAAATCCTTTAAATCCTAATTCATCTTTTAAAACATCTGTAATCCAGTACTTACTGCCGTGCATTTTTTGTCCGTTTATGCTGCTGTAAGAAACCATTATGGATTTTACTCCTGCATTGATTGCGGAAACAAATCCTTGTAAGTGCAAATTTCTAACTGTCTGTTCATCTGCAACTACATTTCCCTGATCATCACCTCCTTGTGTTCCGCCATCACCAAGAAAATGTTTTGCACAAGCGAGTATGTTTCCATAATCAGAAAGACTTGAACCCTGATATCCGCGAACCATCGCTTGCGCCATTGAAACAGATAATTCAGGTGTCTCACCAAATCCTTCGTAAGTTCTACCCCAGCGTTCATCTCTTACAGTTGCGATGCAAGGAGCAAATGTCCAATCTATTCCTGTTCCGGAAACTTCTTCAGCAGTAACTCTTGCGGCTTGTTCAATAAGTTGCGGATTTCTTGTACATCCTAAACCAATATTATGCGGAAAGATAGTAGCACCAAAAACATTGTTGTGTCCGTGTACAGCATCAATACCATATATAAGAGGAATTTTTAATCTTGTCTGAAGTGCAAAGTTTTGAAAGTAATCATACATATCTGCCCAGGCTTGTGCAGAATTTGTTGATGGTGCAGAGCCGCCACCGCTTAGCAGTGAACCAAGATAATATGTTTTTATATCGGTAATATTTTGTAATGCTCCACGTTCTGCCTGTGTCATCTGCCCGATTTTTTCATCAAGTGACATTTGAGAGAGCAGGGAATTAACTCGTTCTGATACTGAAGGAAGCTGATCATTAGGTGAGCTGGGTTCTTCTTTACAACTCCACAACATTATTAAAGAAATAATTAGTATAAAAAAATAAAGTTGATTTAATATTTTAATCATTTAGTTCCTTCAGAGAAAAGCTCCTCAATTTCTAATTAATCTTAACTAAGTCACCTTACACTAATTTGCAGCTAAAATGTCATTTCGACCGAAGGGAGAAATCTTTAACATTAGAATTTTTCAGATTTCTCAGTCTTCCAAAGGGATGCCTATGGCAGAAAACTCCTTCGAAATGACCTCTCTATAACATCCTGCACAGGCGGATGGCTAGAATATACTAAGCAATAATTTCTTCATGTTTTATCATCTCATTCCATATTAATGCTGCGGCACCAAGTACAGCACTGTTGCCTTCAGGCAAACCTGAAGGAAGAATTTTTACTTTATTCTGAAATACATGGAATAAATTTTCTTCCATAGATTTTTTTGTCGGAGTGATGATCATATTACCTGCAAGTGCTAATCCGCCAAATAAAATAATTGCTTCGGGACTTGTAACGGCAACAGCATCAGCAAGTTTTAAACCCAGAACTTTTCCTGTAAACTCAAATGCTTCTTTTGCAATTTTATCACCTGCAAGTGCAGAGGTATAAATCATTTTAGATTCAAGATCGTTGAAACTAATATTTCTAAGTGCACTGTCTTCATTTGAGTTTGCAAGCAATTCCATAACTGTGCGTTTTATTCCGGTTGCAGAAGCGTAAGTTTCTAAACAACCTTTTCTACCGCATCCGCATTGTCTTCCGTTAGGATCATAAACTGTGTGGCCGATTTCTCCTGCAAATCCATCAGATCCGTAAACCAACTTTCCATCCACAACAACACCGCTGCCTAAACCGGTACCGAGTGTAATTACAATAAAATCTTTCATTCCTTTTGCGGCGCCAAAAAGCATCTCCCCAATAGCGGATGCATTTGCATCATTAGTAATCGCAACGGGTACATCATAATATTGTCTTAATATCTCAACAACATTTACAACACCCCATTTTAAGTTTGGCGGATTTTCCACCGTACCGCGATAATAATTTGCATTCGGTGCACCAACACCTATTCCTTTTAGAATACATTTATCAGAAATGGAATTATATATTTTTTCAATTTCAGGATGCAGTCTTGCAAACAGATCAGCCGCGCTGTTGTGTGCTTTTGTTTGTATGGATGAATCTGCAATGCAATTTCCGTTTACATCCACAAAACCAAACGCAGTGTTT
Source organism: uncultured Ignavibacteriaceae bacterium (assembly GCA_963812305.1). Classification (GTDB taxonomy): domain Bacteria; phylum Bacteroidota; class Ignavibacteria; order Ignavibacteriales; family Ignavibacteriaceae; genus IGN3. Next base: position 408,567 of record CAWEUT010000007.1, on the reverse strand, counting down.
GTACCGCCTACATCAATACCTAATGCTACTTCAGTTTTCATTTCAATTATGCCTTAGCAGTTTTAAAAGATGGGATATGACCTTTCATCCCATAGAATGCTATATACATATAACAAAGTACAGGCAAAATGAAAGCGTGATGAATACCAATATTATCTGCTAATAAACCCTGAAGTAAAGGAATAATTGCACCGCCGACGATTGCTGTACAAAGTATTCCTGATCCCTGTCCTGTGTGTTTTCCTAATCCGGCAATTGCAAGAGTAAAAATTGTTGGGAACATAATTGAGTTAAATAATCCAACAGCTAAAATACTCCACATTGCAAACTGCCCGTTTGTTAACATAGAAATAACAACAAGTGATGCCGCAGTAAAAGCAAGTATTGCTAAAGTTCTTCCGGGTTTTTGTTTGCCAAGATTAAATGCAATAAAGTTTACGGCTACTAATGCAAGAAATGTTAAAGTCTTACCCATACCTGACAAAGAAAATGTTGCAAGGTTCTGATATTCTTTAGTTACATAAAGTGCAAGCACCAAAGCTAAAACAAAAACAAGTGCAGCATAAATATTTTTCTTTTTTGTGTCCTTCATTTCTGAAAGCGTTATTGATCCAAAGAATCTTCCTATCATAGCACCGCCCCAATAAAGCGCAACATAAGTTCCGGCTTCAGCTTCCGGCATATTTACTAATTCTTTAAAGTAATTAACTAAAAAACTTCCGATAGCAACTTCACCACCTACATAAACAAAAATTGCAACCGCACCTAAAACCAAATGTTTATATGCCCATGCACTTTTATGACTATTATCACCGCTTATTCCATTGGCTTCACTTGATGATTGAGTTGCGGCTTCTATTTTTGGAAGTTTGAAGAGCGCAAACATTATTGCAATTGCTACAAGCATTCCGGTAAGAATTAAATATGGAGTTTGAACTGAACTTGCTTCAATAAGTTTATAAGCCTCAACATCAGTCATACTCATTTTTGCTAATTCATCTGCACCTTTAACAGCCATTGAAAGAATTAAGTATTGAACCAAAAATTGGAGCGATAGTTGTTCCGAGTGAATTGAAAGCTTGTGAAAGATTTAATCTGCTTGATGCTGTTTCCGGTTTGCCTAAAATTGCTACGTAAGGATTTGCGGCAACTTGTAAAAGTGTTATACCCGAAGCAAGTACGAAAAGAGCTAATAGAAATATTTCATAAGAACGATAACCTGCAGCAGGATAGAATAAAGCTGTTCCTGTTGCGGCTATTAATAATCCTAAGATTATACCGGTTTTATAACCAATCTTTTCAACCAGCATACCTGAAGGAAGTGATACGATTGCATAAGCAGTAAAAAATGTAAATTGCACAAGCATTACTTGTGTGTAGTTCAACTCAAATACTGCTTTTAAATGCGGAATCAGAATATCATTTAAGCAAGTGATAAAACCCCACATAAAAAACAAAGAAGTTAGAACAATTAATGCAGGCCCGTAATTATTATTGCCGCTGCTTGCAGAAGTTACATTTGTTGTTGAAGGAGATGAAACCGCCATCAGTTACTCCGTGAATTGTTTAAATATATTGTTAGTAAAAACCGACACTTTAATTACTGTTTGAAAACATTAAACTTATCCAATTATTATGCCCAATATTTAATTTTTAAACCTGCTCTCTTGTGTATCTAACGAGATTTTTTGAATAGCTGCATTTATTCTCTTATTATTTTAATAAACAAAGCTTATTAAATTGATAAGCAGAAGAAGTAGTGCGATAGGGAGGAATGATTTTGAAAGTTTTAAGCTTGTGAAAAGCAGCGGAAGAATGATGTTGATCGGATTTCCAGAGAAAGGATCCCGTTAAATTCTGATCACTTTGCGACTTTATATCCAAGAAAATTATAATCCGCCAGTGAAAATGATTATGTACTCCTTTACACTTTCATCTTTATTACCAATAGTTATAGCCCAGTCCATTTTTTGCAAAAAGCAACTAGGTATAATTGTTTGAACTAACCATATGTCCCCAAAGCCGTCATTAAACTTGCCAACTGGATCCATTAAAATGTGCGCTAAACCATCAGTCATCCTATAATAAAAATATCTTTTATCGCATTACCGCTAACCATATTCATACTTACGAGAGTAAATCCTCTTGCTCCATTGACCGAATTCATTTTGATAAACGCTTGAACCATATACATATAAATGATTATTACCGTCTTGTCCAGCAATTGAATAGTAATTTGTTCTCTTTCCAGGAAATTGAATCAACTTTAATATTCACTAATTGTTAAAATCTTTGTATCCTTTGTGGTTCAATAAAATGAAGAAACAGTACAGTATACAGTTGATATTCCATTGTTATATACCCCAAGCGTCACCGATAATTGAAGTTGTTCCACTTATCAATCTTTGCCTAGCACTGCATTGTAATGGGCTATGTTGCCATTATTACCTACTGCGTATAAATCATTACTGCTACTACCCCAGATTTAGTTGATTCGGCGGTAACAAATGAATTATTGAACATTCCAGTTTGACTCCATTAAAATGTAAAATAAAACTACGTCGGTAATGGTTCATTAGTTAAGTAAGCTCTACCGAGTGCATATAATACTTGAGGATTATCACCCCAAATGTAATTTATCCAATTTCCCACTGTGTCCGCTCTTACAATTGAATTGACTTGATTCCATAAGGTGCCATTAAAACGAAATATTTTCCCATCATTTCCCCCCATCCAAACATTATTTTGAGCAAAACCATAAATACATTCGGAGGAGATTGATAAGGCTTGCGAATATGGTTTCCACTCATTTCCATCAAAATGCCATAGTCCATCATAGACAGTCAAACCCCCGGGTCCACAAGCCCAAACATCATCTGAGTGATGAACCCCAAATGGATTGAATCCTGTATTGCATTGTGTATCCAATGTATCCACCGTCCAGATATAATCACGTCTTCCGGGTTTAAGTTCATCGGTTGGTTCTGTAGAATCACAAGAGATTGAGATTATAAAAAGAGAGATGAAGAAAAGAAAACCAGTTAAAACTTTTTTGCAAGAATTTATAAACATATTACCCGCTAACCTATTGTGTGTTTTTGCATCTGCAAATTATGTAAATGGTTTAAGAATAAAAATGTGTTAAATGAGGCTAAAGCCATTTGTTCTAAATAGTATTCTTTTCCAGTTGACTAAAGTCAACTGCAATTTATGAAATCTATTGCAGTCAGCTTATAGCTGACTGAATAATTTATCACATTAATCTCCGGCTTTAGCCACATTATTGAGCTGCGGATTTTTGACCAGGTTTCAGTAAAAATCTTAGCGAGATAAATTCTATATTTAAGCCATTAAAAATCAAAATTTAAGCTGATTCAATTGGATTAGATACAGATGAACATTGAGAAAATATTTTATATTATTCTAAGCACGGTACTGGTTACGGTATTTATACTGTTTACATTTATTTTTTCACCAAACCAATTCAATTCAGAAAACTCATCCAAGCAAAAAACAATTTACTTTGTAGATCACATTTCATCAGCTCATCAAAAAGTAATTGATTTATTTAATGAAAAGAATAAAGGTTCTTTGCGGGTGGAAACTATAAATCTTTCGTTTGATAAGTTTAGTACAAACGAACGCAAAGAACTTTTAGCAAGATATTTAAGAAGCAAGAACAACAGAATTGATATTTTTTCTGTGGATCAGATTTGGGTTCCAAGATTTGCAAGATGGGGCGTGCCGATACAGCAATTTTTAGACAGCACAGAAATTAATACAATTATTCCCAAACGCGTTGGAAACCTGTTATTACAAGGATTCGCTTGTTGCCGTTCCTTTATATATAGACATCGCTTTAATGTTTTACAGAGATGATCTGATTAGAAAATTTTCTGATTACCCCGAATTAAAAAAACAGCTTGATGAATCCATAACCTGGGAAAAGTTTATTGAGTTAAGTAAAAGATTTAACATCAACACAAATCCGTTTTATATTTTTCAGGCGGATGATTACGAAGGTTTGATCTGTTCATTTACAGAATTAATGGCAAATCAAAATAATCCCGTTGTAGATGCAAACGGTAATTTAAAATTAGATACACCGGAAGGTAAAAAATCGCTTCAGCTACTTGTTGATCTTGTTAACAAGTATAATGCTTCACCAAAGAGCGTTACTTACTTAAAAGAGAATGAAAGTTACAACCTCTTTGCAAAAGATAACGGCGTATTTATTAGAAGCTGGCCGAGTATGATTGATGATGATAATGAATTTATGAATGATGAAATGAAATCAAATTTAAGAATGGCTCCAATGCCTCATTTTATGGGATCAAAACCCGGTTCAGTTTACGGCGGCTGGAATTTGATGATCTCAAAATTTTCAGAAAGAATTCCTGAAGTAATAAAGTTTACAAAGTTTTTATTGAGTGAAGAATCACAAAAAATTATGTATGAAGAAGGCGGATATCTTCCAACCACAAAAACGCTTTATGAAGATGAATCAGTTTATCAAAAAACATCCTGAACTTAAATTCTTTAAAACACTTTTCAAAACAGGAGTTCACAGACCGTTTTTAGAAAGCTATACAAATGTTTCAGATATATTATCTTTCTACTTAAATAAAGCCATCAAACAAGAAATTTCAGTTGAGGAGGCTCTTAAGGAAGCAACTATGAAGATTAATGAAAAAGCAATTTTAGTTAAGTGATTGTGTTATGAGTGAAAAAAGATTTTTTGAAAAAATAAAAGAATATCATTTTCAGTTTAAGCATGTTACAGTGCTTTTTATTATTCTGTTTGCGTTTCAGCTAATTGTGTCTTTCATAAATAAAGCTGCGGTAAAAAGTTTTTTAAGTACAACGCAGGAATGGTATCAGAAAGATTCTGCAGAAGAAATTGCAAATCTTACTACCACATCGTTTGAACTTGTGCTCGAATCAATTGACACAAAAGACGTTATTAGCAGGGAAGATGAAAATAAAGTTATACAGGCTTTTAATATTGTATTTAGCCAGCAGCAGCTTAAACATAATATACAGGGTCTTTATATACTTACCAGGCTCGGTGATGAAGTTTATGCAATAGATGACGGAAAAACTTTGTACACATTTCTTTTAGATCACGCTAAAATCGATCAGCAAGTTGATGATAAGAAAAAAGAAATTATTGAGATGTATAAAAAGATTGAATCTGAGCTAAGTTCTAAAGAACAAATAAAAAGCATTTTAACCGATAAAAAGACATTCAATATTTTTGTTCCATTTGTTCTAAGAGGTGAGTATATCGGTGCAATTTACATGCAGAATACTCCGGATTTTAGTTTTATAAGCGATCAGGTAATAAGCAATTATGATGAGACCTCAGTTATTTATCTTTCTCTAATTCTATTTGGTTTGCTTGCAATGTACTTTATTTCATCTTACACTGTAAAGGAAAGAGATGATACACAAAAAATGCTTTTTGATGAGCATGAAACTAATTTAAAAAAGCAAATTAATTATGAGAAAGAATTAATCTTTACAAAGCGAATTTATCACACTCATCACAAAGCTGAAAAAATAATGGGCTTTATTAAAGAAGATCTTCGAACCTTATCTGCAGAAAATATTAATGATATTAAGTATCGCGTTTCTAAGTACTCAAATTTTATTTCTCGAGTAATTTATGATATGAAATGGTTCGATCCACCACTGCAGACTGTGCGCAATCAGATCTTTCGAACTAACTTAAATGAAGTTATTAAATTTATTGTCGAGAATATATTTTTAAGGATAACCTCCAAATCAGATGCTTATGAGATTAAATTAGAGACTGATCCTAAATTACCGCTAGTTCCAATAAATGAGTTTGTAATCTGGGAAATTATTGAACCGCTTATTCAAAACAGTATCGATCATGGTGGTGAAAAAAATATCGTTATTAAATGTAAAACACGATACAATGAAGCAGACAACAGATCATATATAATTATTGAAGATAATGGTATTGGAATCAATAAAGATCTTTTAAATATAAATGAAAATGGAATTAAAAATATTTTCCTTGAAAATGTCACATCTAAACAAACAGGATTGCAAAACTCTGGATATGGGTGCTACATTGCCTATGAAATATCTAAAAGATGCGGATGGGAAATTGATGCCGAAAATTTAAGTGAAGGCGGATGCCGATTTACAATAACGATCACTAACTAAATGGATATTGCGATATGATTTTTGATGAAAAAAAAATAAATCTGCTTCTTATTGAAGATGAAGACTATGATGTAAGAAGAGTAATGAATACCGTTAAGCCTTTTGAAGAGCGAATAAAAGTTCTTGATATTGTTTCAAATGGAATGGCCGCACTCGAATTGCTTAATAGTAAAAAGGGAAAGTTTGATGTTGTAATTATGGATTATCAAATTGCCGGCGGGCTGATGGGTGAAAATCTCATATCCAAAATAAAAGAAATTGATTCTTCAGTTCAGATAATTGTAATAACTAAAATGACTATCAATCTTACAGATTACAATTTTGCAAATAAACTTATTAAGGCAGGAGCATTTTGGTATTGCACAAAATATCCCGGTGATATTGAAGAGTTTATCTATCAGCCGACCGATTTTATACTAAGTATTTTTAATGCGCATCAAAAGTGTTTACTTGAACGTGAGCATTTCAGATCTTATCAGAAACTTCATAAAAATGTTGAGGATACTTTATTACAGAAAAAGATTGTTGGTGAGTCGCCTATAATGGTGGAGCTTAAAGGAGAGATAAAAAAGTTTGCACAAAGCAATGTTAACACACTTATCAGAGGATCATCCGGTACAGGTAAAGAACTTGTTGCATTTAATATTCACTACACAAGCGATCGCAAATATGAAAATTTTGTGATTATAAACTGCGGCAGTTTACCAAGTCAGTTAGTTGAGAGTGAATTGTTCGGATATGAAAAAGGTGCATTTACCGGTGCTGATAAAAAGAAACTCGGTCTGTTTGAAATTGCAAATCACGGAACAATATTTTTAGATGAGATTACAGAACTACCCTTGCCTGCACAAGTAAAATTACTTCGAGTTATACAGGAAGGTGAAATTGAAAAGATCGGCAGAACAGAAAAAATAAAAGTTGATGTTAGGATTATTGCTGCAACAAACAGAAATGTTGAAGAAGAAGTGAAGGAAAAAAGATTTAGAGAAGATCTTTATTACAGATTGAATGTACTTCCAATCTTTGTTCCTGATCTTAAAAAACGTGTAACTGATATTCCGTTATTGATTGATTATTTTTTATCGAGCATAAGTATTGATATGAGCAAAGATAAACCGGAAATTCCGGATGAGACAATGAAAGTATTTTTAAATTATGAATGGCCGGGAAATGTTAGAGAATTAAAAAACGTTGTGCAGAGAATGCTTTTTAGTTCCGAAGGAAGAATTACTCCACTTCTAGCAAAACGTGCACTTGGGATTCAGGAAACAATTCCTGAAGCCAACGAATTTGGCTTTGGAGATATTTTTAACACTGAAAACATTCTTCCGTTAAAAGATATGGAAAAAGTTTTACGCGAAAGATATTTTAAGTTTGTAAGAATTAATTCTGATTCAGATACTGACGCCGCAAAAAAACTTGGATTAGCTCCGCCAAACTATTACAGAATGGCAAAGGAGTTAGGATTAAAGAAGAATGAATAGTAAAAAATTGAATTTATTATTTTAATAGATTGGATTATTACTTTAATTATAGCAAAAATTGAAACGTTGTGAAAAATCCCTAATAGAGAGAAAAATCGAATTACTTTCCTGCCCAAACCTGGTATATTAATTGCAAATTTTTAATTATTATCATTCAAAGAATTAAATTATTATTTGTAGAATCGAAGAGGTGAACTATGAAAACTATTAAGTTATGCTTTTCTACTTTTCTATTATTCTTATTTTGCAACTTATCAACAAACTTACACGCTCAGGTTGCGTCTTTAGAAGCAACAATGAGTTTAAAGCAGGTTGATGGAATAAGAATACCATTTCAAAATGGATTTGCTGTCCCAAGTTTTGAAAAACAGGATAGGCAAATAATTAATCTCAAAGGAGAATGGAAAAAACAAAGATTCGCCGCTGATGATAACATAACCTTGAAGAAACGTGATGCAGCGGGTTATCAGAGTTTGATTACAGAAGCAGCGGGCAGGGAATCATCCTCCTATGATGACAGCGGATGGCCAGTAAAAAATCTTCCCGCAGTTGAAAATACTATGAATCAGTATCCGGCAGTTCCGGAATATTATGAAGACGGAGTTTGGTATCGTAAAAATTTTACAGTTGATTCTGCAGCAGATGGAAAATTTCTAAAGCTTATGTTTTATGCTGTTAATTACGTTGCAGATGTTTGGCTAAACGATGTCTATCTTGGTTATCATGAGGGCGGATACACTCCATTTGCTTTTGATGTTTCATCTGCGATTAATTATGGCGGCAATAATGTTCTTGTTGTTAGAGTTGATAATCCTGCCTGGGGCAGCAGAAATGATATCGTACCTTATACACGGTGCGATTGGTTTAATTATACCGGTATAATTCACGATGTTTATCTGGAAGTATCAGAACCAATATCTGTAATCAGAACAAACATTGTTCCTCAAAATGTGAACGGAGATATTCAAACAACAGTTGTTCTTTATAATACTAGCGGAAGTGATCAAAGCGTTGATGTGACTGTTGAAGTTTTTAATGCGGATATAAATTCCGGAAATATTAATAGCGAATTTACATCTACTCTTATCGGATCTTCAGCATCTCTTTCTGGAGTAAATCAAAATTCTTTTACAATTAAAAATGATTCAGCAAAAGTATGGCGTACAAATCTTACTGTTAACAATCCAAACTTATGGTCACCTAAAAATCCCAATTTGTATGTAATGAAAGTTACAATAACACAAGGCGGTAATACTGTTGATGAATATTATACTCAATTTGGAATTCGAACTGTTCACACGGATGTTGATAAAGTTTATCTTAATAATAACCCTGTTTTCTTTACAGGCGTTGCACGCCACGAAGATCATCCGGTTTTTGGAAGAAGCATGCCAATAGATTCAATTTATTCTGATATGTTAAAAGTAAAAGACATGAATGCCACTATGTTAAGAACAGCACACTATCCAAATCATCTTTATACTTATCAATTAGCAGACAGATTAGGAATTACTATTGTTGAAGAAATTCCGGTTTGGTGGTTTGATACAGCACTTGCCTGGATAATTCAGAATAACGCGAGGAAAATTCATGAACAGATGTTTCGTGAAATGGTATTTAAAGATTACAATCGTCCATCGGTTCTTTTATGGAGTACAGCTAATGAATGTTTAGATGTGGATAACAGAAAAAATTTTATAACTAGAGTAAATCAGGATTTAAATTTTAATTATCCCGATGGAAGATTAATTACCCAATCTGCAGCAGCAGATAGACCCGGACCAGATGATCCATCTCAAGCTGCTTGCGATGTTGCCGGATGGACTATGTACTTTGGAATATTTCATGGCGGAACATATTATGAAGGCACACGTTACTTTTTAGGTTATGCAAATTTAGCTTATCCTGAAAAACCAATTTTAGATACTGAATTTGGATACTGGTCAGGTGAGTTAAATTCATTAGCCGGGCAGCAGGCTCAAGTTACAGTTTTCAATGAAACTTTTGATGCGTTCACTTTTAGAGCCTCTGTTATCAGACCGGATGGAACGTACCGCGATGGAGGATATTTAATGGGTGTTACCTGGTGGTGCATATTTGATTGGTATTCACATCAGCACGCGAATGGCTTTCAAAGTATGGGATTATACAGGATGAATCGTGATACTTTAAAATTAGTGGGTACAACATTAAAGAATGCTTATGAACCTTACTACAATATTGGCGGAATGGTGACCGAGGTTGAAGCAGAAGGAAATATTATTACTCCGGATAATTATAGTCTTCAACAAAACTATCCAAATCCATTTAATCCTGAAACTGAAATTAAATTTGATATTATGAATAGCGGGTTTGTATCTCTAAAAGTTTATGATATACTCGGGAATCTTGTGCAGGAATTAGTCAATAAAGAAATGAATGCAGGCAGCTATAAAATTAATTTTAAGGCAGCAAACCTTGCAAGTGGAGTTTATATCTACAAATTACAATCAGGTAGTTTTATAAGTTCTAAAAAAATGGTTCTGCTCAAATAAAATTTTAGATAATACTTTATTTAATATTATATAATTCTTATTAAACCCGATTTACTTTTGAATCGGGTTTTTTTAACGTACAAACAGTTTTAAGCGTTAATATTAAACTCGGATATTGACCTGAGATGTTTCAATTATATTTGCTTTATCAAAATAATAAGTATCACTTATCAATTTAATAAGCATAAATCCAAATAAAATTTTCAACACTTCAAAAAGATTAGTCTTTGACATTTTTTTGATAAAATTACACGGCACTATTTGTGTGTAGATAATTCTTTTTAACGGATCAGCCTATACAAAAGTGTCTACAATTTTCAGCCAAATAGATTTATTAGTATTAGTTGCATACTTAATTATTGTATTAAGTTTGGGATTCTATTATTCCCGCCGCAGTGATGAAAACTATTCGGATTATTTTTTAGCCGGCAGAAACATTGGATGGTTTACAGTTGGCATTTCGATTTTTGCAACAAACATATCAAGTGAACATTTCATCGGTCTTGCTGGTTCTGGATCAACACGCGGATTAGCTGTTGGACAAATTGAGTTGATGGCAATTTTTACACTAATCTTTTTAGGCTGGATTCTCGCTCCAATATATCTCAAATCCGGTGTGGTAACAGTTCCTGAGTTTTTGGAAAAGAGATTTGATAGAAAAATCAGAAAGATGTTTGCAGGGTTTTCAATCGCAATCTACATCTTTACAAAAATTTTAGTCTCACTTTTTGCTGCAGGGTTATTATTCTATAAGATATTTGGTTTAAACATTTATGCCTCCTCAATTATAATTGTACTTATAACAGGATTATATACGGTAACCGGCGGTGCTAGTGCCGTAATGCGTACACAATTGTTTCAGGGAATTATTCTAATTCTTGGTGCAGTAATTCTTTCTGTCTTTGGTCTAAATGCTGTTGGTGGATTTAGCGGTTTAGAAGAAAAACTTCCTGCAGATTTTTTTAATATGTTCAAAGCTGTTAATGATCCTGATTTTCCGTGGACAGGGATAATCTTTGGTGCGCCAATAATTGCTTTTTGGTATTGGTGTACTGATCAATACATTGTGCAAAGACTATTTAGTGCAAAATCCATTAACGACGCAAGAAGGGGAACATTGCTCGCAGCATTTCTCAAAGTACTTCCAATTTTTATTCTAGTATTACCCGGTTTAATTGCAGTGGCACTTTATCCTGAAATAAAAGGTGATGAGGCTTATTCAGCATTAGTTGCTGGTGATTTGCTTCCAATAGGTTTGAAAGGAATCGTAGTTGCAGGATTACTTGCAGCCATCATGTCATCACTTGCAGGAGCGTTTAACAGTACTGCTGTTCTTTTTACAAATGATTTTTATAAAACGCGCAATCCACATGCTAACGAAAGAAAATTAGTTTTGGTTGGAAGATTAACCACTACTGCAGTTGTTGTTGCCGCAATATTGATTGTGCCCCTTGTTAAAATTATAAGTTCACAGATCTATTTATTTCTGCAAAGTGTGCAGGCTTTTGTTAGTCCGCCCATAACTGCAGTTTTTTTGTTTGGATTATTTTCAAAAAAGATAAATTCAAAAACAGCATTGATAACTTTAATTGTGGGAGAAACTATTGGGTTTAGTCGTTTACTGTTAGAGATTGTTAGTAATCTTGGAGTGCAGCTGCATCCGGCACTTATCTGGATATTAGGAATTAATTTTCTTCACTTTGCAATATTCCTATTTGCTGTCAGTATATCTTTAATATTAGTTCTTAATTATTATTCAGTAAGAGTTACAAATGAATTTATGATAAGTATTAAATATTCTATTTCAGAAAGCATTCAGGAATTGAAATACAATTTTGCAAATATTAAAACTGTACATGGATTAAAATCTAATTTCGTATTATCAGCATTCATTGTAATAATTATTATCGGACTTTGGAGTATTTGGTATTAATCAAACAAAATTAATTAACTAGTTCAAAAACAAACAGAGAGAGGTGTTATGAAAAATTTGCTATTAGCCGTTTTTATTTTTCTGATGGCTGGCACATTTGTTTCTCAAGCGCAGAAGGTGGTCGATAATTTCGATTCATCAGCTGTGAACAATGTTTACGCTAAGATCAGCGAACAACCAGGGACAACAATGATCTATACTGATGATCACGTTGATTTTCAGGAAGGAACCGGATCATTTAAAGCAGATATTAAAATTGGAGCTTTTCATGATTGGGGTTCATATGCAGAAATCCAGCACGCTGCTGGCGCTGCAGGAGATGGACAATATCTGGATTTTACGGGATATGATTCACTGAGTATCTGGATAAAAGTTTATGAACCTGCTACTGCACCAGCGAATATGGTATTCAGAATTCAGTTCAGAGATCAACCAACTCCTTCTGATCCGGTTGAACAGTATGTATATGAAAACGCTGTAACTTTGGATGCAGCAACTGGATGGTATAATCTTAGACTATCATTAGGTCAAGTAGAATCTGATGGAAGTGTAAATCCAAATGATCAAGGTTTTGTTATTACTCCATCAAGCTGGGGGTTACCAAAAAACAACGAAATTCTTGACTATGACAAAATTCTAAGTTACGGTCTTACTGTTGTAACAACAGTGAACGCTGCAGATTCAGTTTTAGTTGGCTTTGATAATATGGAAATGTTCAGTCCAAAATCATTACCAGCAATTGTTTTTAATGGTATTGCTTATGGTCCTCAGATAGTTCAACCAACATGGTCCTGGGGTCAATCAACTATGGAAGTTGTAACCGGCGCTGGTCCTTTACCAAATACTAATGCAATAAAATGGGTACAGGGTAATGAATGGAATAATGGTTGGACAGGTATTGGTGCAAATGTCGATCCAGTATTTGATCTTGCAGTTGCGTGGCAGCAGGATAGTGTTCAATTTAAAATGAAATGTGAAGAAGGTGTTGGTCCCTTAAGAATGCAATTTGAAGGCGGCGGTGGTAAGATAGGATCAGTTTTCCAACCAATTGCAGATAACCAATGGCATGATTATAAACTGCCTTTGAGAGAAATGGTTTATCAGGATGGAGCCACAGCACCAGGTCCATTTGATTCATCTGCTGTTAATGTGGTTGGATTAATGGCTGAAGCTTCAGGTATTGCTGGAAAAGTAATTTATATAACAGATTGGTGGACAGGAAATCCTGAATTTGATGTTGTTCCTCCATCTGCTCCTCTAAATGTTTCTGCATTTGCTGGTGATAAACAAAATATTATTACCTGGGATGATGTACCTGGTGAAACAGGTGAAAAATATGATGTATATTACAGTGAAAATCCAATAACTGATATTACAAATGTTGAAGTTGTAAAGTTTAACATTGCTGAAAACAATCAGTTGGCTTCACATGTATTAATTTCTCCGGTTACAGATCAGAGCACAACTTATTATTATGCTGTAGTGTGCAAAGATGCTTCAGGAAATCAGAGTGTTGTTAGTAACAATTCACCATCTGTTACCAATATGGCAAAAGGGGTTACTACAATTTCTCTTACAGCACCTGTATTTGTTGCTGATGGTGATTTAACTGAATGGCAGGCAATCACAAAATTCAGAATGTATCCATCAGATTTAAGTGGTTATATAGTTACAAACACAACAATTGATGGTGATGCTGATTGTTCAGCCAATGCCTGGGTAGCTGTAGATGCAACTTATTTATATGTAGCTTTTGAGGTTTTTGATGATATTTTTGTTCCCGATGCACAATCATCTTCATATCTAAATGATGCCCCTGATATTTATTTAGGATTGTATGATTGGCGTGGTGCTCCTCACACATCTTACCAGAAGAGGTGCAGAACCAGATTATCATTTTAGATTTGCATATAACAGAGTATTGATGGATAACCTTGGCAGTGTAACTGTAGATAGCCTTGGTGAAAATTATTATTACGGTGAAGCTTTCGGTTCTGGTTATAGAGTTGAATACAGAATTAGTTGGGTTGATCTTGCCGCAGTTGGCAACGATGATATATTCGCACCAGTTGAAGGATATAGAATTCCAATTGATTTTGCAATAAACGATGCAGATGCAACAAACTCAAGAGAAGGAATCTTAACATATTCAATTAATAATGAAGATCAGTCATGGGGTGATGTATCCAGATGGTCTCATACTTGGATTGGTGCTCTTTGGAATCCGGTTGGTGTTGAATATGAAGAAGGACAACCAGTTTCTGAGTATGCATTAACTCAAAATTATCCAAATCCTTTTAACCCAAGCACTCAAATTAAGTTTGCTTTAAAAGAATCAGGGTATGTAACTCTTAAGGTTTACGATGCTCTCGGAAAAGAAGTAGCAACACTTATAAAAGGTGATTACACTTCCGGCAGCTATAATGTTTCGTTTGATGCTTCAGGTTTATCAAGCGGTATCTATTTCTACAGATTAGAAACCGGATCTTTTGTTCAAACCAACAAAATGATGCTCCTAAAGTAATCTATTTAAGGCACGGCTTAATGCCGTGCCTTTCTTTTGTTCTCACTCAGTATCAGGAGAATTATAATTTTATCAGGAAAACGAAATGAATAAGAAAGATCAATTAAAAAAATATTTATTTAAGCCACAGGCAATACAACAACTTTTTACTTTGTTTGCAGTGCTTCTATTAACTATCCCATTGTTTGCAGGAACAACAGGAAAAATTTCCGGTACGATTACCGACCAGGAAACGGGAGAGCCTATTGTTGGTGCAAATGTTATTATTGAAGGTACTTATCTGGGTGCCTCTGCTGATCTGGAAGGATATTTTTCCATCAGCAATATTCCACCCGGCGAGTATCGTGTAATATTCAGCGCTGTTGGATATCAAAAAATTATTGTAGAAAAAGTTCGAGTAAATATAGATCTTACTACTAATCTTGATATGAAACTTAGCAGTTCCGTTATCCAATTAAATCAGGAAGTTGTTGTTACTTCGCAGCGACCACTCGTTCAAAAAGATCTTACCTCAACATCCGTTACAATTTCATCTAATGAAATTAGAATGATGCCTGTTGAAAGCATCGGACAGATTGTAAACTTACAGGCAGGTGTTATCGATGGACACTTTAGAGGCGGCAGATCTAATGATGTTGCTTATCTTATCGATGGAGTTGCAGTTACAGATGCTTTTAACGGTGGGTTTGGTGTACAGGTTGAAAATTCATCCGTTAGACAGATGGAAGTTATAAGCGGTACTTTTAATGCTGAGTATGGTCAGGCGCTTTCCGGAGTTGTAAATATTGTTACGCAAAGCGGCTCTGATAAATTTGAGGGATACGTTACCGGTTATGTTGGAAGTTATTTTACAAACAGTTCAGATATTTTTAAGAATTTAGACGAACCCTGGAATCTTGCACAAAAGAATTTAGAACTTACTTTAAGCGGACCGATTTCACCGGTTAAGAATTTATATTTCTTTGTTACCGGCAGATACTTTACCAATGAAGGGTACTTATACGGAGAAAGAGTTTTTAATGTAACAGACGATATACCTTATTTCCCTAATCCTGCTGATCAAACTTTCTGGATTCCACAGAACACGGGTGATGGCAAATATATTTCTATGAATCCATACACTAAATATTCTACCAACGCAAAAATTACTTATGCACTTCCGGAAATTAATATTACCTACAGTCTGTTCTATGATGATAATGAAAACAGATATTATGATCACGGTTATTCATTAACCCCAGACGCTATAATGACGCATTACCGAACAAGTTTAATTCACAATTTACAGTTTAATTATTTCCCAAGTTCAAATACGTTTCATTCATTAAAATTTTCTGGCAACTATTACGATTATGAAGGTTATCTATATCCCAATGTACCAATTGATACGGATATTTTTAGTCCGACCTACAATCCTTACGGAATTGATCCAAGATATGTAAACCCCGATCAAGGTATTCCAACTTCTCCATATACTTTTAGACAAGGTGGAAACCAGACGGGCAGTTATAATAGATATACTAATACTTTTATCGCACAGTATTCTTACTCTTCACAAATTTCTAAGGAACATAAAATTGGTGCGGGCATCGAAGGGAAGTATTACGAAATATTTAGTCAGAATAAAGACATAATCAATTTAACTGATGGACAGGTTGATAGCATGGGTAACGTAATATTTACACCAGGCTATCCAAATAAAGGTACGATAACCGATAAAGGTTCTTACATTGAATACACAAGAAATCCATATGAAATATCTGCATATGTTCAGGATAAAATGGAATATGATATATTGATCATCAATGCAGGTGTAAGATTTGATTACTTCAATTCAAATGCTTCTTTGCCGGCAGATTTAAGAAATCCAAGACACAATCCTTTATATCCAGGCGCAATTGAAGATCCCAACAATCCGGGAAATTATATGTTAGAAATGGTAAAAGCTGATCCAAAGTTTCAGGTTAGTCCAAGATTGGGTGCATCTTTTCCAATAACAGATCAGGGAATAATTAGATTTTCTTATGGTCACTTTTTCAAAATACCATCGTTTGAAAATCTATACACAAACCCGGACTTTTTCGTACAGCCCAGCAGCAATGTTTCATCAACAACTGGCAATCCCGATTTGAATGCAGAGAAAAACGTGATTTACGAAATTGGTTTGCAGCAGGTACTGTTTGATAATTTTGCACTGAACTTTTCTCTTTACTATCGAGATATAAGAAACTGGCTTGGTATGGAAATAATAAATACCTATGAAGGATTTAAGTACGCAAGATATATTAACAGAGATTATGCAAACGTAAAAGGATTTATACTTACACTTGATAAACGATTCGCCGATTATTTTGGAGTAAAGTTTGACTATACTTATCAAATTGCACAAGGTAATGCATCAGATCCCCGCGCTGTGTTTAATAATAATCAAACCAATCCACCTATTGAAGAAACAAAAAGTGTGGTGCCATTAGATTGGGATCAGAGACACACTTTAAATGTTAATCTTAATGTTGGCGTGCCCGGCGACTGGACAGTTGGAATGATATTCCAATATGGATCAGGACAGCCTTACACAGAAGATCCAAGAATATCACAAGGTGTAAGATTTGAAAATGGCGGAATTAAACCCACATTTTATAATGTTGATTTAAGAGCTGATAAAACTTTTGATTTTGATGGATTTAGAATTAATACTTACCTATTAATTTATAATCTATTTGATATCAGAAATGAGTTTGGAGTTTATACTACTACTGGCAGAGCCAATGTTGATTTGAATGCAAATTATTATACACAAAGCGATATCATTGGACTTAACACCATACCAGAATACGTTAATAATCCTAGTATGTACTCGTCTCCACGTGAGATAAGACTGGGATTAGGATTTGGTTTTTAGAGAATATAACCGGAGAAAATAATGTTAAATAAAATACTTTTTATATTGATTACTTTTTTGATTGCTGATGTAGGCTTCTCTCAGATAAACGGTCAGATTCAAAAATACAGGGAAGATCCTAAAGGCAATATTGATTACCGAAAAGAAGGTATTATGGACGGCAATCAGGTTCGAACACTTTTCTATAATAATGGAGAAGTCGGTCACTGGCCTGATCAACCAAGCGGTGAGTGGCCAAAAGGTACCGGTTATTCATATCTTGATGGTGTTGCTGTTTTAATTGCCTCTGAAATTACAGCCCCGGGCAATAATCAGGTTGTGCATCCTTTGCAAACTTCCTATCGTGAATGGATGGATAAGGATCCAAGCACAGGAGAAATTTGGGGATTGGAACCTGTACCCGGTTATTCAAACCCAAATCAGGTGAATGATTATCCACAAGAGAGAAACAGTCCTGCTATTAATACTAATTCTCATACCTGGCCGGATAATTGGCCCGCAGCTCTTGATCTTACACCGGAATGGGATGGTTTCTGGTATGGATATTTTGGAAGAGGTGTCAACAATTCAGATTTTGAAACTTTCTTTGTAATGGATGATTCCAGAGATAAAGAGTGGACACGCACACCATTCAATTATTTTCCGCTCGCTTCTGATCCTGATCGTGCAGGTTTAGGATTGCGAGTTGAAGTAAGAGGATTTCAATGGTCTCACGTACTTGCTGAGGATATAGTTTTTTGGCATTATGATATTGTTAACATTTCTGATTTTAATTATCCAACAACTTATTTCGGTTTTTATACAGATTGTGGTGTTGGTGGAACCAATGATTCTGAAGATGATAATGCTTCGTTTGATAAAGTACTGGATTTGGCATATGCATTTGATGGTGATGGTATTGGACAACCCGGTAATTGGTTAACCGGATATTATGGATATGCATACCTTGAAAGTCCGGGCAATGCAACCAACGGAATAAATGATGATGATGATACTGACATTTTTGGCGTACCTATGATTGATGAACGAAGAGATGATGGAATTGATAATGATGGTGACTGGGTACCCTACGCTGATTTGAATGAAAACGGGGAGTGGGATGCTGATGAAAACGAACCATTGAATGATGATCTTGGTAAAGATGGTGTTGGTCCTTTTGATCCTCAATACTCAGGACCCGACCAAGGTGAAGGAGATGGAGTTCCCACAGACGGTGAACCAAGGTTTGATAAAACAGACAAAGATGAATCAGATCAAATTGGATTAACTGCTGTTTCTATTTACAGATTAGGACAAGGCGGCACAGGCGGCGGCTGGCCAAAAGATGATGAATCAATGTGGTTGAAAATGAGTTCCGCTGCCTTTGATACATCTTTACAAAGAGCTAACATAAGTATGGTTTTTGCCTCAGGAGCATTTCCACTTGATCAGGGGCTAAGAGAAAGATTTTCAATGGCACTAGTTTTCGGACAAACCCTTGAAGAAATTATCTTTAATAAAGAGACGGTTCAGGAAATTTATAACGCCAATTACAATTTCTCTAAGCCACCGTTAAAACCAACACTTACGGCAGTTGCAAGTGATAAAAAAGTATTTTTATACTGGAATAGTATTGCCGAAGAATCTCGTGATGCATTTATGGGATTTGAAAATGATGATCCTACTCAAGGTGCAAAAAAAGATTTTGAAGGCTACATGATTTACAGAAGTACAGAAGCTGAGTTTAATGATATTAAGATTATTACTGATTCAAAAGGTTCACCGGTTTATTGGAAACCACTTGTTCGTTATGATCTTATAGATGGTATCAAGGGTCCGGATCCAGTTGGTGTAAATGGAGCGAGTTTCTGGAGAGGTGATGATACTGGTTTAAGATATTCATACGTTGATACTGATGTACAGAACGGACAAACATATTACTATGCTTGTATATCTTATGATCAGGGTGATCCAAACAGAGGAACTAAAGGACTTCAGCCAACTGAATGTACAAAAATAATTCAGCAGGACTTTGCAGGAAATGTTCAGTTTGTTGATATAAACTGTGCAGTTGTAATTCCGAATGCACCCGTTGCGGGATATGTGCCTCCACAAATAATTGGAGAAACAAAACAAGTTAGCGATGGTGTTGGTACTGGATCTATGAGTGTAAATATTCTTAATCCAAATGCCATACTTGATGGTGCTCAATATAATGTTGTCTTTAATTCAACTGATGATTATCCACTTTATAAAACAGTATCATACGATGTTGTGCGAACATTTCAGAATGTTACTGATACAATCATTGTAAATGAAGATACTACCACTATCGGAGAAGGCAGAGTTAGCCAGCCGTTTGATGGTATGGCAGTATCAATAATTAATGATACAACTGTTTCTGTGGTTGATTCATTAACAGGTTGGCTGATTGGAAGCAGTAACTTGACGATGCAAGTTTATGAAAATAAAACTGCGGTCAGAGGTGTTCCTTGGCCAGCGGATTATGAAATTAATTTTTCGGATGTACCTTTAGATACTTGCTATTTGCAATCTCCTCCATTTTACAGAAAATTTCCTGTGAATCTTAAAATCTGGAACAAGACAGAGGGAAAATATTCAAAGGTAGCTGTATTTGATGCTGATGCATCTCAGACATTAACAGTAGGTGATACAATTCAGGTTCTTGAATTTAAAGATGGTGTTATAAATACTACAAATGTTCGTTTTGCATGGAATCTTTCCTATGGATTTCCAATAGACCCGAACGAAACTCCTGTTCAACCGGTTAGTGGAGATAAATTTCAGATTTCCACACGCAAACAATTTAAAACTGGCGATTATTTCTCTTATTCCACTGTCCCGGTTCTGGTTGATAAAACACAAGCCCAAAATGAACTGTCAAAAATTGACGTTGTTCCAAATCCTTACTTGGGTGCGGCAACGTGGGAAAAGAGAAATCTTAATTCATCAGGCAGAGGTGAAAGAAAGATTGATTTTATAAATCTACCTGCACAATGCACAGTGCGTATATACACAATTGCAGGTGCGTTAATAAAAACACTAACAAAAGATTCCGCATTTTCAGATGGATCACTTTCCTGGAATCTTGTTACCGAAGATGGTATGGATGCTGCGTATGGAGTTTATCTCTATCATGTTGATGCTCCGGAAGTTGGTGAACATATCGGCAAATTTGCTTTAATTAAATAGCGGAGATATTAAAATGAAAAACAAAATATTAATAATTTTTATGCTGATCAGTTTGATACTTCCGCAGATATTTGCTCAATCAGGCTTTATATCGGATGTATCTAAAAAGGGTACCACAGCCGCACCATTCCTCTCAATTGGACAAAGTGCACGTGCTATCGGTATGGGCAGCGCATTTGTAGGCGTTGCAAATGATGTTAGTTCAATATACTGGAATCCCGCGGGCTTAACTAAGTCGCAAGGTATCAATGTTGCATTCGATCACACATTATGGATAGCTGATATTAAATATAATTATTTAGCGGCAAGCTATAATTTAGGCAGCATGGGAACAATCGGATTTAGTTACACAGGCTCTGATATTGGTGAAATGAAAGTAACTACTATTAGCAATCCCGAAGGAACTGGTGAAACTTTTTCTTCAACTCAAGCTGCTTTTAGTTTAGCATATGCTATTCAATTAACAGAGGATTTTTCGATAGGGTTTGCACCTAAATTTATTTACGAAAGTATATGGCAAATGAGTGCAAGCGCATTTGCATTAGATCTTGGTGTGCAATATGTAACACCTTTTGATGATGCAATTCTTGCAATGTCTATTTCCAATTTTGGAACTACGATGCAATTATTGGGAAATTCAAATCTTGTATTGCATGATCTTGATCCTGAAAATAGCGGTAACAATGGTGATATTCCTGCATATCTGGAGACAAATTCCTGGGCACTGCCTCTAACTTTTAGAGTAGGTATTGCATATGATCCTATAAAAATGGATATGCATAGATGGACAGTAGCACTGGATGCAATGCACCCGAGTGATGATTACGAAAGTATAAATGTAGGAACTGAATATGCGTACAATAATTTCTTATTCCTTAGAGCCGGTTATAAAGCATTGTTCCTTGATGCATCAGAAGAATCATTTTCATTTGGGCTTGGTGTTAAGCAATTACTAATCGGCAATGTTGCCCTTATGATTGACTATGCTTATCAGGATTTTGGCAGATTTTCAGATATTCAAAAGTTTACTCTTTCAGTAAGTTTCTGATCCTAGTGAAGCCCTCTTCTTTATTCCTTTTTGAGGAGGGCTTTTCTCTTTCAATAAATGAGGTAACATGAAAATAAAAATTTTAATATTTATTTTACTTTTCATTTTTTCAGCACAGACAAATATTCTAAGCAAGGATTATAAAGGTGCGGAATACAGAACCAAACTGTCTTACACTTACGGAAGATTCGAAGCAAGAATTAAATCTTCTTACCGTGAAGGTATGTTGTCTTCATTCTTTACATATTATGACGGAGGGGGCGGAATAGGGAACTGGAATGAAATAGATATTGAAATTATGGGACGTTATTTTGATAACGCACAATTCAATACTATCACTCCCAATCAAACAAATCACGTTGCACATAAACCAATGCAAACTTCTCCTCATCAAGAATATCATACTTATGCTTTTGAATGGACACCCGAATATGTCGCCTGGTTTATTGATGGTGTTGAGGTATTAAAACAGACTGGGGCACATATTCAAACACTTACCTTACCCCAAAAGATAATGATGAATATCTGGAATCCTGCCTATGAAAGTTGGGCTGGTATTTTAATTCCGGAATCTTTACCTGCATTTGCATATTATGATTGGGTTAGCTACTATGCTTACTCCCCGGGATCCGGATCTTATGGAACTGGAAATAATTTTTTGCATGATTGGACCGATAATTTTGATTCCTGGGATACAACACGCTGGGATAAAGCCACACATACATTCAATGGAAACAATTGTGATTTTATTCATGAAAATGCCGTCTTTGAGGATGGCAAACTTATTCTTTGCCTTACAAACAATACAAATATTGGGTATGTAGATTTACAACCGCCAACTTTGGTGTGGGCGCGTGCCTCAACAAATAAGGTGCTTGTAACATTTTCTGAAGAACTTGATCCAGCGACTGCTGAGAATACTTCTAATTATATAATTCAAGGAGTTACGATCAACAGTGCAGCACTACAGCAAGATTTAAAAAGTGTTGAACTTTCTGTTTCGGGATTGATAATTCCTTCTACCAAGTCACTGGTTGTTATGTCGATGAAAGACGATTCGGAAATCCCAAATACTATGAGCGCTAAAGCAACATCCATAATAATGCCTGAAGCCCTGACTTTTCCTATTAAAATTAATTGTGGTGGTCCCGCTGCGCTGGATTATTTAGCAGATGCCGGATGGACCAAAAATACTGAGTTTGGATTTCTTGATGGTAATTCAGCTACTTATCCTTCAACTTTGCAAATTAGTGGGACCGATGAAGATGTAATATTTCAAACAGATAAATATGGAATGGTTACATACAAAGTTAGGTTACCAAACGACAGTTATAATGTTAAGTTACTTTTTGCAGAAAAATATTTCAATGCTTCCGGCAGCAGAATATTTGATGTTTATTTTGAACAAAATCGAGTGATTGAAAATCTGGATATCTATCAAACTGTTGGGAAAGATGCCGCATTAGTTAGGGAAATAGCTAATGTTGAGATAAATGATGGTGTGCTGGATATACAATTTGCAGAAAAAATTGATAATGCTTTACTCTGCGGAATTGTTATCACACCAGTTTCAACAGGATTGTTAGATGATGAAAATATTAATGAACTCAAATCATTTAAGGTTGAACAGAATTATCCAAATCCGTTTAATGGAAAAACTATTATTAATTATTCTTTAACTGCTTCAGATAACCTGAGTTTTCAACTCTACAATGTTTTAGGTGAACAAATTTTTTTTAAGGATTTAGGTTTTACCCAATCCGGTTCTTACCAATTTCAGCTCGATACTGCATCGATTATAAGTAATCCACTTACATCAGGAATATATTTTTATGTATTTACCGGATCGAACGTCAGAGAAATCCGGAAATTTGTTTTGTTAAATTAAAGCTTAGTATGATTAGTAAATTATTGATATTATTAATTCCTTATAATCAATTTGATCTCTTTACATTATTTAAATCAGTCTCAGAAAAAAATCACCATCATTCTTCCGTAAGTAATCAATTCCAAAATAAAAGTAGGAAAAATTATGAAATTAATAATTAAGTATTTCTCGTTAACCTTGTTGCTGCTTCTTTTTCTGAATGCAAATATTTCCGCTCAGATTTACACAACGACAAAAGTTGATGCAAAAGTAAAAGAACTTCTCTCAAAAATGACACTTGAAGAAAAAGTTGGACAGATGACACAAGTTACAATTCAAGCTGTCTCTAAAGTTCAGGGAACAAAAGATCAAATGCACCAATTAGATGAAGCAAAACTTGAAGATGCAATAAAAAAATATCATGTTGGTTCTATACTTAAATGTATATGATATTGCTCATACAGCAGAATACTGGCATGAAATAATAAATAAAATTCAGAATATCGCTGTAAAAGAAACACGACTTGGTATTCCTGTTCTTTATGGAATTGATGCAATTCATGGTGCAACATATACAAAAGGTGCAACACTTTTTCCTCAGGCAATTAGTATGGCAGCAACTTGGAATACTGAAATTGCAAAGCAAAGCGGTGAAATAACATCGCTTGAAACAAAAGCATCAGGTATCGCCTGGAATTTTTATCCTGTAATGGATATTGGAAGACAACCGCTATGGAGCAGATTGTGGGAAACTTTTGGAGAAGATGTTTATCTCGCTTCGCAAATGGGTTCATCTTATATAAAAGGTGCACAAGGTGATGATATGAGTGCACCGAATAAACTAGCGACTTGTTTAAAACATTATGTTGGGTACAGTTTTCCTATAAACGGACTTGATAGAACACCTGCATGGATTTCTGAAAGAATGATGCGTGAATATTTTCTTCCACCTTTTGAAGCAGGAATATTAGCTGGTTCTCCTTCAGTAATGGTTAACTCAGCTGAAGTTGATGGAATACCTGGTCATGCAAATTATCATTTGCTTACTGAAGTTTTAAGAAATGAATTAAACTTTAAAGGACTTGTTGTTTCTGATTGGGAAGATATAAAAAGACTTCACACCAGAGATGGAGTTGCATCAACACCAAAAGAAGCTGTAAGAATATCAGTTATGGCAGGTGTTGATATGAGTATGGTTCCTTATGATTTTAGTTTTTACAATTATCTTTTAGAACTTGTAAACGAAGGTACAGTTCCGATGTGGAGAATTGATGAAGCTGTAAGCAGAATTTTAGCAGTTAAAATGCAGGTTGGTCTTTTTGATAATCCATATCCAAATAAAGAATTACTCAAAGATTTTGCAAAAGATGAATTTACTGCAATCAATTTAAATGCTGCAAGAGAATCCATTATCCTTACAAAGAATGAAAATAATATTTTACCTCTTTCTAAAACAACAAAAGTTCTTGTAACAGGACCAACAGCAAATATGCTTTCTGTTTTAAATGGCGGATGGACAATAACCTGGCAGGGTAATGAGGAATCAGCTTATCCACACGAAAAGAATACTGTGCTCGAAGCTATTCAAAATAAAATTGGAACTGGAAACGTTAATTATGTTGAAGGAAGTAGTTTTGATAAAGATATTAATACAAGCAAAGCAGTAACTGAAGCTAAAAATTCTGATGTTGTAATAATCTGTTTGGGTGAAGCTGCTTATTGCGAAACACCCGGAAGTATTATTTGATCTTACATTAAATAAAGCTCAATTAGAATTAGCCAATAAAATTATTGAAACAGGAAAACCAGTGATACTTGTTATGCTTGAAGGAAGACCGAGAGTAATAACAGAAATAGAACCAAAAGCTAAAGGAGTTTTAGTTGGATTTTTACCCGGTATGGAAGGCGGCGATGCAATTGCAGATGTTCTTTTCGGAGATGTTAATCCAAGTGGAAAACTTCCTATTACATATCCTAAAACACCAAATGGAATAACACTTTATGATTATAAACCAATAGAAAAATTTGATGGTAATGATTATAATCCACTTTGGCCATTTGGCTATGGATTAAGCTATACCACTTTTGAATATTCCAATCTTAAGATTAGTTCTCAAGAAATAGCCGAAAATGAGGAATTAACAGTTAAGATAGACGTTAAAAACAGTGGAAAGATAGCTGGCAAAGAAGTTGTACAACTTTATTTAACAGATACGTTTGGTTCTGTTACAAGACCGAATAAACAGCTAAAAGCGTTTGAAAAGGTATCCTTGAAACCAGGAGAAGTTAAGACTATTGAGTTCATTATTAACAAACAGCATTTATCGTTTATTGGTCAGGATAATAAACGAATTGTTGAACCTGGTGATTTTAAAATTTCAATAGAAAATCAAACAGTTAATTTTGCATTGAAATAAAGATTTTAAAGTAAGATCTTTTAAGTGTGAATGAGGGGAGATTCTGCAAATATCTGCGGGGATCTTCCTTTTATTTTTTAAAATTTATATTCAAAAGGATTGAAGTATTATAAGTGAAAAAAAATATACTAATAGTTATTGCGTTAATTTTATTTCCTCTTACCGAAACCACAAAACCTCAGCAAGTTTTTATAAATGAAATTATGTCTTCAAATGGAGTTACGATTCCGGATGAGGATGGAGATTTTTCTGATTGGATAGAAATCTATAATGCTGAAAGCACTGATGTTGATCTTTCAGGATACGGATTATCCGATGATGTAAGTCTACCCTATAAATGGATTTTGCCATCGATAACTATAGCACCCAAAGAACATTTAGTAATTTTTGCAAGTGATAAAAACAGAACGGAATATGTTGGACATTGGGAAACAGTAATTGATTGGGGTGATGATTGGAAATATAGATTAGGAACCAGTGAACCGCCTGTGAGCTGGAAAAACATAGGGTTTGATGATCTAACATGGCTTTCCGGGCCAAGCGGATTTGGATTTGGTGATAATGATGATTCGACGATCGTTCCAACTACCACGAATTCAGTTTATATCCGTAAAACATTTTCTGTGCAGGATACAAGCGATATTAAAATGTTAGTACTCCATGTTGATTATGATGATGCTTTTGTTGCATATCTAAATGGAGTTGAAATTACGCGTGCAAATATTGGGACAGTAAATGTACCACCACCATATAATGCATCTGCAACAGATTTTACAGAACCAATTATTATTTATGGTGGAAGACCTAATACATATATAATTCAAAACTTTCAAAGTCTGTTACAGAATGGTGATAATGTTCTTGCTATTCAAGTTCATAATTACGGAACAGGTTCTTCTGATCTTACTCTGATTCCATTTTTATCTTTAGGAATGAATTCAGTGCCAGCAAATCCTAATGGTGCAAACCCGCTGCTTGATTTGCCAAATAAATTTCTTCATACAAACTTTAAATTAAGTTCAACTGGTGAAACAGTTGTTTTAACAAATCCGCAAAATGTAGAAATAGATGCAGTTACTTTTGGCTCAATTGGTCCTGATATTTCTTATGGAAGACAACCTGATGGAAGTAGTAGTTGGTTTCTATTTTCAGAGGCAACACCCGGAGATAGCAATACTACTCTGGGTTATACAGGAACTGTTTCTGTTCCACAAGTTTCAGCTGATGGGGGTTTCTACACTGCTCCAGTCTCAGTGGTAATAACACCTGCCTCAGTTAACGATAATGTCTATTATACTTTAGATGGTTCTGAACCTAATGAAACTTCTGCACCATATACAACTCCAATTCAAATTAGTTCAACAAAAGTTTTACGAACTAAGGCTTTCAGCACAGGATTTTTGCCCAGTAAAACAATAACAAATTCGTACTTCATAAATTTCTCAACAGCACTTACTGTTGTTTCTCTTTCTACAGATCCAGATAATTTGTTTGATGAAGAATTTGGAATTTATGCGATGGGTGATAGTGCGGAAACATCCTTCCCATATTTTGGGGCTAACTTCTGGCAGGATTGGGAGAGACCTGTCCACGTTGAACTATTTGAAACTAACGGTTCAAAAGGATTTGGAATTGATATGGGTGCAAAAATATTTGGTGGATGGAGCAGAGGTAATGCCCAGAAATCTTTAGCCCTATTTGCTCGAGGACAATACGGTGAAAGTATATTAAACTATAAATTATTTGATGAACTTCCCTTTGAGGAATATGAATCTTTTGTTTTACGAAACGCAGGTAACGATTGGGGATCTACAATGTTTCGCGATGCACTTCAGACAAGTTTAGTTGACGGAATTGATATCGACAAACAAGATTACCGTCCAGCAGTATTATTTATTAACGGAGAATATTGGGGCATTCAAAATATTCGTGAAAAAGTTAATGAACATTTTTTAGCACAGCATCATAATGTTAATCCGGATAGTGTTGATATTCTTGAGATATTTTGGACAAGTTGTTCAGGGGGATAGTACAGAATATCTTGAGTTTGCATTCTTTTATTGAAAATAACAGCATGGCAGTTTCCTACGAACTATGAATATGTTAAATCCCAAATGGAAATAGATAATTTCATAAAATATTTTGTGTCTGAGATTTATTTTGATAACCAGGATTGGCCCGGAAGTAATATTAAGTATTGGAAAAAAACTACAAACGGTAAGTGGCGTTGGATATTATTCGATACCGATTTCGGATACGGAATATGGGACGCAAATGCATACCAAAATAATACTCTTCAATTTGCGTTAGAACCAAACGGACCCGGATGGCCAAATCCACCTTGGTCAACATTATTCCTAAGAAAGTTGTTAGAAAATAATTCTTTTAAGAATGATTTTATTAATTACTTTGCTGATCTTTCTAACACAAACTTTAAACCTGTAACGGTTGTTGATAAAATAAATTCGATGTCGTCAGTGATTCAACCTGAAATTTTAAGATATTCTACAAGATGGAATCAGTTTAATTACAATCAATGGCTAACAAACGTGCAAAACATGAGATTTTTTGCAAGTCATCGTTTAGATTATCTAAGAAATTTCTATATACAAAAATTTGGGCTCACCGGCACAGCACTGGTAACACTTTCAAATTCTGATACTTCAATGGGAAACATTAAAGTTAACTCTTTGGATTTAAGATCACCATCATGGACAGGTATTTATTTTTTAGGTATTCCTATTACTATCAGTGCGCAACCCAAAACAGGTTATCGTTTTGTTCGATGGGAAGGTTCAAATACATCAGCGAATGATTCTCTATTTATTACATTAAATGGAGTGCTAAATTTAAATGCCATATTTGAAGTTGATTCAAATTATAACGCCCCTAATATTGTAATTAATGAAATCAATTATAATCCATCGTTGTCATTTAATACTGAAGACTGGATTGAAATTTATAACAATGGTGAAAGCGATGTTGATATTTCAGGATGGATATTTAAAGATTCAGACGACGCACATATTTTTTCAATTCCGCAAGGAACAATATTACAGAAAGAACGCATACCTTGTAATTTGTATTGATACACTTTTATTCAAACCTCTCTTTCCTGCTGTTAATAACTATATAGGAAACACTGGTTTTGGATTAAGTGGAAGCGGTGAACTAATTAGATTGTATGATAATCAAATGATAATTATGGATTCATTGGTTTACGATGACAATGCACCCTGGCCAACTGAACCTGATGGAAATGGACCAACATTGTCATTAAAAAATCCTGATCTTGATAATATGCTTGGAGAAAACTGGGCGGCTTCAATCGGATATGGAACACCTGGTAAGATTAATGATACTTTTGTGTACGTTGAAGATGAAGATAAAATTTTGCCAACAGAATATTTTTTATCACAGAATTATCCAAATCCTTTTAATCCAAGTACATTAATTAGATTTTCGATTCCGAAAAATTCATTTGTTACTTTAAAGATTTATGATGTGATTGGAAATGAAATTGCAATATTAATCGACGAAGAAAAATCAGTAGGAAATTATGAGATTGAATTTTCATCGCTAAAAAATAATTTAAAAATTTCAAGCGGTGTTTATTTATATCAATTAAGAGCTAATGACTATATGCAAACAAAAAAAATGATATTAATTAAATAACCATTGGAAATTTAGAGTTATATGAAAAAAAAATACTTGATCGTTTGTTTGATAATTGCTTTAATAATTTGTTTCTCACCTGATTACTATTCTCAGGGATTTTTACATAGATTAGATAAAAAAATAGTTAATGGTGCAGGGCAAGAAGTTTTGCTTAAAGGCATTGGCTTAGGCGGTTGGCTTGTTCAGGAAGGTTATATGCTTCAAACTTCGTCATTTGCAAATGCTCAATGGCAGATTAGAGCCAAAATTACAGATCTTATTGGTGAAGTTAATACAGAAACATTTTATCAAGCTTACCGTGATAATTATGTGAGAAAAGCTGATATAGACTCATTAGAAAAATGGGGATTCAACTCTGTTAGATTACCGATGCATTATAATCTATTTTCAACCAATACAAATCCCCCCGTTTTTTTAACAACAGGATTTGACATAATAGACTCATTACTATCCTGGTGTGAAGCTAATCAAATATATTTAATACTTGATATGCACGCAGCACCTGGCGGGCAAAGTGACGAGCCAATCAGTGATTATAATCCGGCTTATCCATCATTATGGCAAAGTGAGCAAAATAAAAACTTACTGGTTCAAATTTGGAGAAAGATTGCTGAAAGATATCACGATAAAGAATGGATCGGCGGTTATGATCTGATTAATGAACCTAAATGGAACCTTCCTCCTAACAATCAGCCCTTAAGAGATTTGTATATCAGACTTACCGATACAATCAGAGCTGTGGATAATAATCACTTAATCTTTATTGAAGGCAATTGGTTTGCAACAGATTTTAGTGGATTAACTCCGCCATGGGATGAAAATATGGCTTATAGTTTTCACAAGTACTGGAATGGAAACACGCAGCCTTCTATTCAATATCTTGTTGATTTACGGAATAGCACAAACAGGCCTCTTTGGCTTGGTGAGACAGGAGAAAATTCTAATAAGTGGTTTACAGATTGTGTTGAATTAATGAAAACAAATAACATAGGATGGGCATGGTGGCCGCATAAAAAAATTGAATCCATCTCTGGTCCGTTTTCAGCTTACAAATTACCCGGTTATCAGACTCTGTTAAATTATTGGAATGGCTCTGCCCCAAGACCTTCAGCAAATTTTTCTTATAACGCATTGATGGCACAGGCAAATGCTCTGTTGGCAGAAAATTGTGTATTTCAAAAAGATGTTATTGATGCATTAATAAGGCAGCCGAATAATAATATTATAATTCCATTTGCAGATAATTTGGTTCCGGGAATAGTTTATGCCACAGATTATGATCTTGGTAAAATGACGCTAGCATATAATGATAATAATTCTGAAAACACGGGCGGTAATGGCACATATAACAATGGATGGAAATACAGAAATGATGGTGTTGATATTGAGTCTTGCTCTGATTTTCTTTCTAACGGATATAACGTTGGCTGGATTGAAAATGGTGAATGGTTAAAATATACTCTCAATGTTTTAGAGAGCGGGATTTATAAAATTAATCTTAATGTTGCAGCACCCACTTCCGAGGGTAAAATCCTTTTATCCCTTGATGGACAAAGCATAACACCGGTACTTAATATTCCTGCAACGGGCGGCTGGCAAAACTGGCAGTATCTTTCTGTAGACAGTATATATTTGACAGCCGGTATACATAACATTCAGACAAGATTTTTTATTGGTAACTATAATTTTAGTTATATGGATTTTATTTTGTTGGCAACAAGTGTTGATGAAGATTTTAATTTGCCGTTAACTTTTGAACTGCAGCAAAATTTCCCTAACCCATTTAATCCAGTTACTGAAATAAAATTCTCTATTCCACAAGCATCCAATGTTAAATTGCAGGTATTTGATATTTTAGGAAATGAGTTTGCAATTCTGGTGGATGAGTTCAAAAGCGCTGGTAAATACTCTGTAAAATTTGATGCAAAAGGTCTTACCAGCGGAGTTTATTTTTACAGACTTCAAACTGAGACTTTTACAGATACTAAAAAATTAATTCTATTAAAATGAAAAGCTTATTATTATTAATATTAATGTTTATTACATTAACCATTGTAGTAAAACCACAATCAGAAAGTATTACTTTCAAATCTTCCAATGATGGCTCTTTAATCGTTTTTACTTCCTCAAATCTGCCCATAGTTGTAATTAATACAAATGGACAGGTAATTCCGAACGATATTAAAATTACTGCAGACATGGGAGTAATTTATAATGGGGAGGGGGTTAGGAATTATCTAACCGATCCCTACAATAATTACAATGGAAAAATTGGAATTGAAATCCGTGGTTCATCTTCACAACAGTTTCCTAAAAAGCAATATGCAGTTGAAACAAGAGATGCTTTAGGTAATGATCTTGATGTATCACTTTTGGGATTTCCAGAAGAAAGTGATTGGATTTTATTTGCACCTTATAATGACAAGAGTTTAATGCGTGATGTACTTGCTTACAAAATTGCTGCAAGCATGGGCAGGTATGCAAGTCGATCAAAATATTGTGAAGTTGTTTTGAACGGTGAATATGTTGGGGTTTATGTTCTGCTGGAAAAAGTTAAACGTGATGCTAACCGTGTTAATATTAAAAAACTTGAACCACCAGATATTTCCGGTGATGCTCTTACTGGTGGATATATAATTAAGATTGATAAAACAGACGGTGAAAATAATGACGGTTGGTATTCACCTTATTTGCCGTTTCCACAGTCGCAATATTCTGTTTTCTATCAATATCATTATCCAAAACCTGATGAGATTGTTCAACAGCAAAAAGATTACATTCAAAATAAAATTTTCCAATACGAAACTATGATGACTCTTTCTTCAAACGTTTCTGATTCTGCAACCGGATATCCAAAATTTTTAGACACGGATTCTTTTGTAGATTTTGTAATTGTTAATGAAGTAGCAAAAAATGTTGATGGGTATAGACTAAGCACATATCTCTATAAAGATAAAGATAGCCGAAATCCTAAAATATTTGCGGGTCCGGTTTGGGATTTTAATCTTGGATTTGGAAATGCTGATTATTACAATGGATGGCTGACAACGGGTTGGCAGCTTCAATTTTTAACCGATTATCAAAATATGCCCTCCTATGAACCTTTCTTAACCCCAAATTGGTGGAGAAAACTTTTTGATGATACTAATTTTAGAAACAAAGTTTATGCAAGATGGCAAATTGTAAAAAACGATTTGATTACCACTCAAAAAATAAATGGTTATATAGATTCGTTAACAATTTTACTTGACGAATCAAAAACAAGAAACTTTGAAAAGTGGCCTGTGCTTGGTGTTTGGGTTTGGCCAAATTATTATGTCGGGCAAACTTATCAACAAGAAATTTCTTATCTGAAAAATTGGATAGCATTTCGATTAAACTGGATGGATAACAATATGATAGGGGAGCCAACTGATGTTGAAGAATATCAATTGGAAATTCCTTCAGAGTTTAGACTTGAACAAAATTACCCTAATCCTTTTAACCCTTCTACCAGTATTCAATATTCAATAGCCAGTAGGCAATTTGTTTCACTTAAAGTATTTAATTCACTTGGTGAAGAAGTTGAAACACTACTCAATGAATATCAGGAAGCTGGAATTCATTCTACATTGTTCATTGTTAATTCTACATTACCTAGCGGAGTATATTTCTACCAAATGCAAGCTGGTGATTTTGTTATGAGCAGGAAGATGATCCTGCTAAAATAGTTTTAGAGCTAGTTTCACAATGTTGATCAGCCGAACTCTTTATACGATAAATATTTAAAAGAGAAAAGCCTTGTAAAAATTATTTTACAAGGCTTTGTATTTTGTGGGCGTTCACGGATTTGAACCGCGGACCCTCTGCTTGTAAGGCAGATGCTCTAAACCAACTGAGCTAAACGCCCAAATTGTAGATCAAAATTTGGTGGACAAATATGCGGTTTTTCTAAAATATATCCAAATAACATAGTCAGAAGGTAAAAAAAGACCGCCATAAAGACGGTCTAAGATTTCAAATTATCTTTAAAATAATATGACTAAAATTTATTATGTTACATTTAGTTTTTCATTGATGAGTTCTTAGATTCTTTATAAGCATCCATTCCAGTTTTTACAGAAGATTTTAATCTATCAGTTTCAAATTCAATTTTTTCTTTACCTGAATGAAGTATATCGGATGTTCTGACTTTTGCATCTTCAACGACTTGTTGAGTTTCTTTTAGTATACTATCAGGTTTGGATTTAAGATCGTTAATTAGCAGTGTATACTTTCTTTTCCCTTCATTAAATATTTTATTGGCTTTGATTTTCGTATTTGTAAGATATTTATCAGTTCCATCTAAATAGGCGTGAGATTTTTGTTTTATGTCAGCTCTAAATTCCTTACCACTTTTAGGAGCAGTTAATAAGGTTACAATAGCACCTACAGTTCCACCAGCTAATACTCCTAACAACAAGCCTTTAGATAAATTATTTCCCGAACCTTCAGATAAATTATTTTCGTTTGACATAATAGCCTCCTTTTTAATAGTTAAATTATTTTCTTAGCACGATTAAACTATTCCATTTTCAACATTCAGAGATAACTTATTTAATTTTTTCCCAGTAATCTGTAAACATACCTTCTGATGTTGCAATCATTTTACCATTTTCAAATGTCACGCTCACTGGATCGAATGGAAATTTAAATCCTAATTTTTCCCCTTCTAATTTAATCGGAACAGTCTTTGTTTGTTCGGGTAAATAACTGATTCCTTTTCCATTAATTTCGTCATTCATTATACCCAAGAGAATTGTTTCTGTATAATCTTTATCGGTTAATTTATAAGTTGAATAAACTGAAAAAGAAAAATGTTTACCATTTTTATCAGTCCACAAAACATTAAAATTTCTTATATCCTTAGTAAAAGTCTGAATCCCAACCACCATCGGGGGCTTCTGGGTTGTTCCGTCAGCAAGTTTGCGTGATATTAGTTTATATGTCCCTTCTATTGAAGAAGTTTTTGACACATAAGTTTCTCCAGGTTTACTTATAAATTTGAAACTGAGGAAACTTATAGAACTTATCATTAGCACTGCGATCATTAAAGCTTTTGTCTTCATTTTTCTATCCTTTTTAATTATTTATCAAAATTATCTTCGACTACAGTTTTAAAAACTTATACATTTAACTTAATTACCTAAGATTAATTCAATATTAAATTCAGATTAAAAAAAATTAATCTATCATCTGATCATTTTGTTTAACAACTCCAAAGCACTTCAACTGTTTTCAGGTTTAGGATGCAAATAAAAAAAGACCGCCACAAAGACGGTCTCTTATTGTTATTTGATGAACGGCTTTATTTACCAGCCATTTCAGATTTCAAACTTTCTACTGAAAGCGCGACACAAATATCCCTAACTGACTGATTCTTTGTGGACTTAGCAATACCGTAAATTGAATTGTCACCTTTATCTGAATGCAGCTTATCCAAAGCAAGGGCTGATAAAATTCTAACCTGTGTATCCTGTTTCTCATCCTGCACGATTTTGATTAATGGATCTATCAAAGAACTAAATTTATACTCTGTGAATATATCTTCCAGTTCTCTTAGAGTTTGTATATTTGAAGAAAGCATTACGACGTTATTGCTTGCGAAATTCTTTAAAAGCATTTCTTCGGTTTGCGGTAAGTGTGATTTTATATATTTGGAGTGATGTTGTGCCTCATAGCGTGTAGATTGATCCTGGGCATTAATTGTTGTTGATAACATTGCCGATATAAGCATAATTAGAGCGATTGTGTATTTCATAACTTTTTCCTTTAATATTTTTTTTGAAAATAGATCAGGTATTCTAAAGTTAATTTCTCTTCAGCCTGTCTTTAATTACTAAAGAGAAAATTTGACGTGAATAAAAAATATTCTTTATATCTCCTTCCTTTGGATTTTAATAAAAAAAAGACATTATGATTAAATTAAATTTCAAATGGTAACATAATTTCATAACTGTTTGTCATTGAACTAAGACTTTTTAATTTGTATACAAACATACTTTATTCACTTTGGTAAGCGTTAGGACAATTTCAGCATTCTATTAGACTTTTATCGCATTAATAGCTTTACTCTGCATTCAAGATTAAATCAGTATACATTTAATTATGGAGCAGGAGGTAAATTCTATTCAGATATTTTAATGCAAAACCCCGATACCTAAGCATAAGAGTTTGTGATAACATTTATGAATAGGCCTCTTTTTTATAAACACTTTTCTTTTACTGCACATATGAAACAAATGGAAGAGCAGGCGCAAACCTATTATCTTCAAGTATTTTTATGTTTGCAATTTTACTGAAATCGAATTTTTGTATTTCATTCAACTGATAGACTTTTCCGTAAATAACTTTTGAACCGTTTTTTTCAAAAGTCATATAATAAGGTTCTATCATTACTTCATTTAACCCATATAGAAAACTTATGCGATTTCTATTCCTTATTGCGGTTTCAAATATTTCTGTTTTCATATCTTAATCTTTTTCTATTGTGATATTTAATTCTTTATCAAAATAAAGTGATACTTTATTCTGTTTAATGGAAAATATCTTTTAAAAGTCATTAAAAATTTACAAGATAACATTAATCAACTAACATTAATTCAAAGTTAAATTAGTATTAAAAAAAATTAATCTATCATTTGATAAGTTAGTTTTACAACTTCACCGCATTTCTAAATTTTCTGGTTAAGTGATGCAAAAAATAAAATTATCGCGAGAACTTGTTGGAGACTTCGCATAGAAGCTCCTTTCTTTTTGGAAAGAGTAACAATTGAAAAAATAATAGCAGTCCAAATTTAAATTTTTTTATAGCTGGGGTGTTAGGATCATTCCAGCAATCTGTAGGACTATTGTCGCATTTGTGATTCTATTCGGAATTATATACCGATCGAACAGCCTCTGGGTAAATGGGATTTAAATTTCATAATAAATACCCCCACCAACTATTTATAGTGGGTTAGATTAGAAAAGATTAATGGTTTTTTAGTTTAACAACTCAACAGCATTTCAAAGATTTAATGATTTAAGATGAGAATAAAAAAGACCGCCCAAAAGACGGTCTCATTTAAAAATCAATTTAACCAAAACTTACTTCATCAAAATCATCTTTTTAGTTTCAATAAATGAACCTGCTTGTAGTCTGTAGAAATAAATTCCACTTGGCAGATTGCTTGCATCAAACTCAACATTATGATTTCCCGATGCAATTGTTTCGTTGACAAGGGTAACAATCTCTTGACCAATAGAGTTATAAACAACTAATTTCACAAAAGAACTATTTGGTATGGAATAATTAATAGTAGTAATCGGGTTGAATGGATTTGGGTAGTTTTGTTCAAGTTTAAAATAATCTACAGTTACGTTATTATCGTGAACATCGGTTGGGCCACCAAAACTCAGATCATCAATTATAGCGTATGAGCCAATCCCTCCACCGGCATCAGATGTATCTGCAACCACAAATTCAATATATGCGCTATCTGGGACTTCTTGTCCGGAGTATTCAATTGGAACAACAAATTGAGTATAAGATGAAGTTGTCTGGAAAATCTCAACTGCGCCACCGCCAATATAATTAGAACCCTGTGACATAAGAACTGCCACAGTAAAGACCTGGTTAGCGTTCTGAGGCGCAAATTTAAAGTAACCAGTTAGGCTACCAAACCTTTCAGATACTCCAAATATTCCTGAAACTAACAATGGAGGAAGAGGTGAACCCATAAAATCTATGATCTGCATTTTTGCAGCCGATGAGCCAGAATGACTATCTGATGATTGAGAAACTGCATCTCCAAGAATGTCAAGAGTAGCCCATCCAACCGGATCACCATTTGCCCAGTTTTCAAATCCTGCATTTGGAATTTGAGATCTGATAAATGAAAAAGAGAAGACAAGGACAAACAAGAATGTATAAATGTATTTCATTTGAGCCTCCTAAATTTAAAGTTTATAAATGTTTTAAAGTTAGAACATCATAAAAAAGAAATAGTTTAATAATTCTAAAATTAAGATATTTAAGAATAATGACAGTGATGATCAGCATATTAGAAAAACACAATCTTTTTTCTATATTCTTAATTGATGAATATAACTTCGTTTATTTAAGGATCAATGTCAAGAAAATAAAGCCTACGCTGGCAAGTGTGGTTAATAAATAAAAACCCCTACCAACTTTAATTGATAGGGGATTTAGTTAGAAAAAATTACTTTTAATTCAACAACTCAACCGCATTCCTAAGATTTTCAGGTTTAAGATGAGCATAAATTTCAGTTACCTTAATATCAGAATGTCCTAATAGTTTTGATACTTCATAAATGGAAACACCTCTTTGGACCAACCAGGATGCAAACGTGTGGCGGAGACTATGGAACTTCAAATCAGGATTGATCTGAGCTTTAATAACATATTTCTTAAATGTTTTGCTAACGTAACTTGGTTTAGCAGGGGAGCCATCAATCGTAAAAACCAATCGATCGTTTTTGAGTTGTCTTTCGGATAGTATCTGTAAGTGCATTTAAGTTTAAGGCAACAGATCTTATTTTCTTTGATTTAGTTGTATGCTTAATATTATCAAGTATTACATATCTGTTTTTTAAGTTAATCTGGCTCCACTCTAAAGTTAGAATTTCCATTAATCTTAACCCCGTATTAACTGCAAAAATAACAATATGTTTAATGTCTTCGTCGTCAATAGTATTAATTAATACTTGGTATTCAACTTCGCCTAAGAATAGGGGCTGTTTCTCTGGTGTCTTGATTGCCTTGATTTGGGAGCAAGGGTTTTTTAGCAAATAATTTTGTGTTATCGCCCACCCAAAAGCGCATTTCAAATACCTAAGATCCTTAGAACTCGTATGAAGTGATTTTTTACTTCTCCCTTTTAGGTATTCGGTTATAATCTTTTCAGTTATGTTGATAAGCGAAAGATCACCAGCAAATTCCAGAAATTTCTTAAAGACGCTTTTATAATCTTTAGCTGTATTGTAAGTATGATTTGCAATTGAATAGGTGCGAAAAGCATTGATGAAATTCTTAAAAGTAATTGGAATTACTTTTTGTCGTTGTCGTTTTTCAAGCTCTTCTTTAAAATTGGTTAAGAACTTCATTGCCTCCGATTTACTTTTTGTTTTTGTAGACAGACAGGTTCGTTTCTCATTCTCATTATAAAAGAACACGTAATAAATTCCATTTCGCTTTGAAAGAAACATAATAAATTCCTCCTAAGCTCAGATCAGATTGAATGGTGTTCAAAAAAGTAATCAATAGGCGGTAGGATACTATAAAATAAGGGTGGAAATGGTCTTGTAAGGCAGATGCTCTAAACCAACTGAGCTAAACGCCCAAATTGTAGATCAAAATTTGGTGGACAAATATGCGGTTTTTCTAAAATATATCCAAACTTACAAAACTCTAAAATCAGGTAATCCGAAAGAAAATAGAGGGTTTAATCAACCGTTTAGAATATAAGTATAGAAGGAGATAGTAACAAAAATATAAATAATCAAAACTCCAGAGTTTGGACACTTATAAATAATTCTATTTGATTATCAAATTCTCATTTTTTCATAAACCGGTATTTAAATTGTCATCTCAATCTGAGTGTTCTACTTTGACTTAAATAATTTGAAAACAGCAATCTGACTTGGACAAATACCAGTAATGGCGGCAAATGTTAATCCTGCTGGCGGTATAAATAAGAGCCAGTGTACAATTGAAAAACCTGTTAAATAAATCCCTAACCAGATTAAAACTCCGAAGGCTGCAAACCATATACGCATTGAATTCGAGGCTTTCATATAAATTATCCTTTCTTTAGATGTTTATAATTGAATGACAGACATTATAATTTATCATTTAGAAAAAGTTTAATCACTCATTTTTTTGTTGCAATTAAATTCTGAGATATTATGACAATGACTGTATGATTTTATTTTTTGCTAAAATTATTATGACGCCCATATAAGAATTATTAAAACTTCAACTAACTTTTATTGATTGGCTAATAATGGTTTCATCGAAAATAATCCAAAGAATGGTCCTATTCCTAAAATCATCAAAGCAAATTTAATATCAATTATTTCTAAAAATTGATATACAATCCAGAGACTTAATATAGTAATCGCAAAACCAATACTATTAACTATTGTCAAACCTGAGCCCACCAATTCTTTTGGTGCTGAAAGAGCAATGATGGCAGAATATTGTGGTGAATCACCCACTATCACAATACCCCAGAAAATCAAAAATGATAAAAATACAGTTATCGATGTATAGAACATTAAAGGCGAAATTAAACAGCAGATACCTGAAAGTGTGAGTTGAATAAACGCTACCTTTGCACTTCCTTTTCTTTTCGAAATTACTCCGCCGACAACACAACCAATAACACCGGAACCTATTATTATAAATGACCAGAAAGAAATATTAAGTTCTGCTGAGTTTTGCTTTAAATAGTAAATAAGAATTACCGGAATCAATGCCCAAAACGTATACAATTCCCACATATGCCCAAAGTATCCAAATGCAGATGATCTTAGTGCCTTATATCTAAATATTGTTAAGATTGCATTCGGATTAAACTTTGTACCAGATGAAATAAATGGTCCATCAGGGACAAGAAAAAACATTGTTATTCCACCAACTACTGAAAAAAAAGAAATTATAAAAATAACCTGTGTCCATGGAACAGAACCGCCAAAACTTTTTAGAAGGTGAGGAAAAGAGGTACCTACGACCAATGCTCCAACAAGCAGTCCGATTGCATTGCCTAAGTCTTTTTTATACCAACCGGAAGTAATCTTCATACCGATAGGATATATTCCCGTTAAAAAAAATCCGGTTATAAATCTAAGAACAAGAAGTGAAAACAAATTATGTGCAATAAAATATATCATCAAGTTTGAGATGGCCCCGAGAATTGAACATACAAGAAATAACTTTCTAGGCGAATATCTATCTGAAATTGAAAGTAATGCGAAAATTAGAGTACCTGAAATAAAGCCCAATTGAATTGCTGAAGTAACGATTCCGGTATCTTCTATTCCTACTCCCATTGCGGTCTGAAAATCTGAAATTACTGCATTACCAGAGAACCACAGAGATGTTGCGGCAAACTGAGAAAATACAATCGCCGGTAAAATTCTTTTCGGTATCATACTTGCGCTAAATTAAAATAATGTTTATCAACGGATAAGTAACTATAAAGTAAATACCCCTGCCAAATTCCGTAGCAGGGGCAGGGTAATAAATTTTTTTATAATCATTAAACAGCAGGAGTTATGTTCTGATTATATCTAAGCAGATTATCAGGATCATACTTTTTCTTAATCTGTGCAAGACGTTTATAATTTGGGCCGTATGCTTTTGCAACACGATCTTTTTCTTCTTCAGTCATGAAATTTACGTAGGCTCCACCCGAAGCAAATTTTGAGGATGAATTAAAAAAATCCCGTGCCCAACTAATGCACTCCTTATCTTGATTTGCGTCATCCCATCTGCCATGAACATTTAAAACATACTTCAGATCCCTACCAGGATAAGCCATTGCATCTGCAGGTATAGTATTTGATTTTCCTTCAAGGTAGGCTATAAAGATTTCACATTGCGGCGAAGGTAACTTTCCTGCATATTCGGTCATTGAATCTATCGCACCATCCTGGAGCTCAATAAAATTATGAGTTTTCCAATAGTTTCTTGCACCTGGAGTCAGAAGCGGATCAAATGCCTGCTGCCAGTTAACATATGGCATATTGCCAATATGCTCTCCAACGGGGTCTCCAAAACTTCGAAGAGATTCGATCAGCCTCTCATTTTTATCAAATTCCGACACCACACATATCGCTAATATAACTACCTCCTTACCGTGCACATTTTCCGGTAGAAAAGGTAAGGGAGGTGCCTTACGCATTACAACCCACACATTGAATTCAGGGGGCGTAATTTGAATAAAATCTCTGTATTGCTGCAGGATACTTTTTGCCTGTTTGAATGGAAAAACTAATAAGCCTGCTAAAATTTCAGGACCAACGGGATAGAGTTTAAATTCAAACTGAGTAACTACTCCAAAATTTCCACCGCCGCCTCTAATTGCCCAAAAGAGATCAGCATTTTCTTTTTCACTTGCCCTTAATTTTTTACCGTCAACAGTAACTACATCTGCTGATAATAAATTGTCAACCGTAAATCCGTATTTACGAGTCAGCCATCCGAATCCGCCGCCTAAAGTTAAACCCGCAATTCCTGTTGTTGAGTTAATACCGACAGGTGTAGCTAATCCATATTTTTGTGCTTCAGCATCAAAATCTTTTAGTGTTGCTCCGGGTTCAACAAGTGCTATTTTTTTATTTGAATCAACACTAACTTTTTTCATATTCGAAAAATCAATCATAAGACCATCGTTGCAAATTGAATTACCTGCGATATTATGCCCTGCACCACGAATTGTGATATCTAATTTATTTGCTTGAGCAAACTTAATAGCCGATGAAACATCATCAGCACCTGAAACTTGAGCAATCAGTGCTGGTTTACAATCCACCATTGCATTCCATATTTTTCTTGCCTCATCATAATTACTGTCTCCGGGTTGAATTATCTGACCCCTGAACTCACTTTTTAAGCTGTTGATATCTACATTCTTTTTCATAGTTAAAGTTACCTTAAATATTTATTTCAAATAAAAATCCCTATCAAGTTTCATTGAAAGGGTATAATTAATTATTCAATTTGAAAAATTTCTCTTCTGCCGCCTTCTACAAGATTCATATAATCTTTCATAATCTCCTGAACCTCTGGTTTGGAAGTAAATCCTCTTCGATTCTCAAATTCGGCGAGACTATTCACTTCACCTTCAAGAACTACTGTCCAGTAATTTGAGGCTACATCGGTCATTATTTTAACATTCTTTAAATTCTGCTCTTCCATAAAAGGAATTGTTTGTTTGAATTTCTTTACTAATTCTTTTGCCATCCCAGGTTTGCAGTTAAAAGTGTCTCTTACCAAGTACATGTAATCTCCTTTAAAATTGATTATTCATTTGAGGAAAAATGTCTGCTTTATGAGCAGACATTTTTCACTAT
Organism: uncultured Ignavibacteriaceae bacterium; assembly: GCA_963812305.1. Lineage (GTDB taxonomy): Bacteria > Bacteroidota > Ignavibacteria > Ignavibacteriales > Ignavibacteriaceae > IGN3. The sequence goes on along the minus strand of CAWEUT010000007.1, from coordinate 365,692 downwards.
AAATTAGTTAAGAACTACTTTTAAAATTTCGCCAAAACCTGGAATGGGTGGTCCAAATCCTTTATTTGAAACATAAAGCGCTCCATCAGGTCCAAATGTCATTCCAGTTGGGAAAAATAAATTATCCACAATAACTGACTTTACACCCGAAGGTGAAACCTTAATTATCCTTCCCGTTTCTGGGGTGGGGAATCCATCTACAGAAGATGTTTCTAAAACATAAAGGTTAGCATGCTTGTCAAATGCAACACCCAAAACAGTAGAAAACCCTGACGCCCAAACCTGAGATTGTCCGCTTGGTGTTACTTTATAAATACTGGAGCTTCCAGCAACAGTTGGAAATGTATTTAGATTGCCAACAAAAAAATTACCATGATAAGCAACGGAAGTTGGAACAATGTGTCCGTAAGAAGCACTAAAATCAATAACCCGTCTTACGTTTCCATTTGTTGAAACTTTTACCATTTCACCATGATTTGGTTCAACAGCATAAAGACTGCCTCTAACATTAATAAGACTGTACCAGCTTCCATCCGGCTCAAAGTCATCTTCCTCCGGATAAGCAACGGGATTGTTCTGTTGGTACGTGCTAAGATCAGCAATAACTGACCACGAAGCGTCGGTATTAATTTTAATAACTGAAGCTGGATAATCTGAGTGACCATGTGAACAACCACCAGCCGCCAATAATGCATAAAGATCGTTGTTTACAAATTCTATATCAGCTACACCCATTAGATCGCCTAAAGCATTTTGTGTAGATGGCAAATTGTCAACTACTGTTGAAACGCCGCCGGTAGAATTTATCTTTAAAATTCTAGCAGTATATCCTCCAAGATAGGGTCCAACTGGTGGAATAACCTGATCACATTGACCAAGTGTAGAATTGTTTCCACCTAAACCAGCTTCTGCTACATATAAATAACCGTCAGGTCCAAATTTTAATCCGCGAGGTGAATTTAATCCAGAAGCAAAAACGCTAACTGTTACATTATCTGTTTGTTTCTTTTCTGTGATTTCGGAATTATTAGTATTATTATCTGTGGGTATTACTGCATCATCACATGAATAAAACACTAATATTGATAAAAGTAAAAGAAACAATATTCCAATTGATTTCTTTTTCATATGCCTGCCTTTTTTAATTATCTTGTTAATAAATAGGACTAAAGAATCATTCAAAGAGCAATTACCTTTGTCTCCAAATATTTTTAAATGATTTTATTATTTCCTCCTTTCGTTCAAATACTTAAAAATATCTTCGAAGACTTTTAAAAAAATATTTTAGTTAAAAGCTATTTACCCGCTAACAATTCCATCATTTTATCGGGTGGAGTTGGTTGAGGCACTTCATTATGGATTGGTTTAATTGTTTTTAAATATGCATAGATTGACTTAAGATCCTGATCTGTCATTTGACCTATGGTGGGCCAGGGCATTGGTGGAAGTAAAGGTCTTCCTACACCCATATATTTTCCTTCTCTAAGAGCTTTAATAAACATTTCTTCAGTTAGTGCTCCAATTCCGGTTGCGTTATCCGGAGTAAGGTTCGATGCGTATGAAATGCCCCAGGGACCGACCCAGGCAGAAAAATTACTCTCGGTTGCAACCCAATTACCGGGTGTAACATATTTTACATCTAGAGCTGGAAGCTTTTCTCCCTGCTGGAAACCGGAAAGATGTCTTGTAGTATCGGGTACCGGACCATTTGCTGTATAAATTTTGGGAGTGTGACAGTCATCGCAGCCACCCGTGGTTACTAAATACTTACCTCGGGCAATCAGCTCCTGTTGGGTCATTTGTTTGTTTTCTTCTCTACCTGAGCAATTGAATTGTGAAAGGATCAGCAATGATATCATTGCAATGGATACTGGAATGAACACATTTTTTTTCATAAAGTTGCCTCCTTATATGAAAGTATGATGTTATTTAATTCTTGTGATTTATGTCAAAAAAAATATTAGACTACACTTGAATCAGAAAAAATTATTTAATGTACACTACAAATTTAATTTGTAAAAATAGTTGGTGTTAGGAATATTCAAGCAAATTGTAGGACTTTTATTGCATTTTAAATTCTTATTAAAATTTTAGCATTTAAATGAGTAAGGATATTTTATCGTAGATGAAATATTTTCGGCAGTTATTTGTAAATACTATCAATTGATATTCAAAAGAAATTAGCTCTATAGATTATTGGGATAAAAACATCTAAACAACGATTAATAGAGAATTTTAAAATTATTGGGTGATGAAGGGTAGAAAAATTTAGATGTGGCTAAATTTGAAAGAAGAGCGAGCGACGGGGATCGAACCCGCGACATTCAGCTTGGGAAGCTGACACTCTACCAACTGAGTTACGCTCGCAAAATTAAGGGGAAGAACAATATTTATTTCTAAGAAATAAATTTGAAGACATCCATCCCGATAGATCGGGGTGACACTCTACTAACGGTTTAAATCCTTTTGGGACTGAATTACGCTCGCATTTATTTAAAGAGCTAACGTAAATCTATTACAAGAAGAGCAGTTTTTCAACTTTGATCAATGAACAACAGCTAACTGGTCTAACCCGGGTTGGTTAAATTCTTTTCTTGGAGTGCTGGATTTTATTGTTCTTTCAGATGAAAATGAAATACTTGAAATTGCACAATCGAGTGACTCATAAAGTTCAAATATCTCAATGGTGCCTGTTAAATTTAGAAGTGATTTAGAAAACATTCCCGGCTTCACAATCTTTATTGATCCGCCCATTCGCATTAATTGTTTTAATGTAACAACCATAACACCAATAAAAGCGGAATCGAGAGAGTTACAATTACTTAAATCTATAATGATAATGTTATATCCAAGACTAATATCGGTTTCAAGATGTTTTTTAAAACGCCCCGCTTCAGATATTGTTGCCTGAGTAAGATTAACTCTTTCTATTATAAATCCATTTGCAACTTGTCTTTGAAACTCTTCCATTTCCACTCTCACTTTTATTGGTACATAGTTAGCCAATAAATATGCCATGCGGATAAGGCCCTTTTCGGGATATTAATGCAATAAATGGTGTTTCAGATTAAAACAATACTCAAAAACATCCTCATAATGAGGATGCTGGATATAACTAGATCAAGTATCTTTTCTAAACTTTAAATGCTTCTTCAACAAGATTTACTTGCTGCTGATTAGACAATTTTCCTGAGCCTACTGCCGGACTAGCTCCCTCAGGACGACTAACGCAAATTAGCTTCTGATTATTAGAAATGAGTTCCCCAATTCTTCCACTAAGAAAATTCCAGGCACCCATATTCTTTGGTTCTTCTTGTAACCAAATAATATTCTTTACCTTCGGATAAGTTTTAAGAAGTTCAATTAATCTTTGTTTATTAAAAGGGTAGAACTGTTCAATTCTAACGATGGAAGTATCAACAATTTTATTTTTAATTCTGTACTTAGTTAAATCATAATAGACTTTTCCGCTAGTAAGGATAATTTTATTAACATCATTTTTATTTTTGATGATTTCATCATCAATAATTTCTTCAAACTTACCTGAGATAAAATTCTCTTTTGCTGATTTTGCTTCCGGTAATCTCAGCATACTTTTGGGAGTCATTATTACTAAAGGCTTTTGCACATTATGTTTTATTTGTCTTCTAAGTAAGTGGAAATACTGTGCTGGAGTACTAACATTACAAACCTGCATATTATCTTCTGCACATAAAATTAAAAATCTTTCTAAACGTGCACTGGAGTGTTCCGGTCCCTGGCCTTCATATCCGTGAGGTAAAAGCATAACAACAGAATTTGGCAATCCCCATTTTTCATAAGATGCTACAATAAAATTGTCTATGATAATTTGTGCGCCGTTTGCAAAGTCGCCAAACTGTGCTTCCCATAAAACCAATGCAAGAGGATCTGCAGTACTGTAACCATACTCAAATCCTAAAACAGCAGCTTCGGACAATGAACTATCCAATGCCTCAAGTCTTGCTTGATTATCTGAAATATGATTTAACGGAAAATATTCTTTACCAGTTTTAATATCAGTAAAAGCAATATGCCTCTGGCTGAAAGTGCCGCGCACACTATCTTGTCCGCTTAATCTAACCGGAGTTCCTTCAATTAAAAGACTACCGAAAGCGATGGATTCTGCTAAAGCCCAATCTGCGCTTTCTGATCCATCAATAAGTTTTTTTCTTTTCTCTAAAAACTTTTCCAATTTAGGGTGACCGTTAAATTCCACTGGAAGAGTTGATAAAGAGTTAACAATTTCTTTTAGTGCTTCTTCGGTTATAGATGTAGTATCTGATTTTTGAATAGAGAGTAACTCCTTTTTAGAAACGGCAAGAGGAGCCTCATTAGTAAAGGATGCACTTTTTCTTTTAATAGATTCAAACGATTTCGTTAATTCATCATTAAATGATTTATGCATCTGTTCAACTTCATCAGTACTCAAAATTTGGCTAGCAATTAAATTCTGTTCATACATTTTTTTTACTGATTGGTGAGATTTTATTTTATCATATAATAGCGGCTGAGTAAATCCGGGTTCATCACCTTCATTATGTCCGTGTCTTCTATATCCAAACAAATCTATAACAACATCTTTTTTGAAAATAAGTTTGTATTCTAAAGCAATTTGTGTTACCCAGAGTGCTGCTTCCGGATCATCACCATTTACGTGAAAGATTGGTGCCTGTATCATCTTTGCAACATCAGTGGCGTAGGTTGTTGAACGAGAATCTTCAGGAGTTGTAGTAAAACCAATTTGATTGTTCACAATTATATGTACTGTTCCACCTGTTCTGTAACCGCTAAGTTGAGATAGGTTTAATGTTTCAGCAACAACACCTTGCCCCGCAAATGCAGCATCACCATGAATCAATAGCGGCATAACTTTTTGATGAGCCTTGTCATCTCCAAGTCTTGTTTGCTTTGCACGAACAATTCCTTCAACAACAGGATCAACCCACTCAAGATGACTTGGATTTGATGCAACTGAAATTGTTATAGTTTTTCCATTTGCTGTTGGATACTTTCCGGTGGCTCCAAGATGATATTTAACATCACCAGAACCTTGAATTGTATTTGGATCTTTTATGTCCTCAAATTCACTAAAGATAGATTCATAAGATTTGCCGATTATATTAGTAAGAACATTTAATCTTCCGCGATGAGACATACCAAGAACTATTTCATCAATTCCACGCTCCGACAGCCTGTTTTAATATTGAGTCTAAAACAGGAATAAGTGTTTCTGAACCTTCTAGAGAAAATCTTTTATGTCCTACAAATTTCGTATGAACAAAATTTTCAAATAATTCTGCTTTAATAAGTTTATCAAGAATATTTTTTTTAACCTGCTTATCAAATGAAGGAGAATTTTTACTTGGTTCCATTTTACTCTGCAGCCAAACTTTTTCTGCAGGATTCTGGATGTGCATGTATTCCACACCAATTTTATCACAATAAGTTTTTTGCAGAATATTAATTACCTGGCGAAGTGTTGCTGTCTTTAAAGAACTGAAACCCCCTGTAACAAAATGTCTATCCAAATCCCAAACAGTAAGATTGAATGAAGAAGGATCTAGTTCGGGGTGATAAACAACGCGAGTTCCTAATGGATCAAGATCAGCCAAAAGATGCCCACGAACTCTGTACATATTTATAAGTTGTAAAACTTTTGCTTGCTTGATTATCTCATCAGTACTAACTGCATTATCAAATCCACCAGGTTGATAATCTGATTCCCATTGTAACGGTCTTGATGGAATTTTTAATGCACTAAAAATTTCTTCATAAAATCCATCTTTACCTAAAAGTAATTCATTTATCTCATGTAAAAACATTCCTGATTCTGCACCCTGAATTATTCTATGATCATAAGTGCTTGTAATGTTCATTACCTTGCTTATTCCAAGAGAAGAAATTGTAGCTGATGACATTGCCTGGTACTCGGCATTGTATTGAATAGCTCCCGTTGCAATGATTGCACCTTGTCCAATCATTAATCTTGGGATTGATGAAACTGTTCCAATTGTTCCCGGATTTGTTAGTGTAACCGTTGTTCCTAAAAATTCTGCCGGATCAATCGTTCCTTTTCTTGATCGGACAACAATATCTTCATAAGCTTTCCAGAATTCTTTAAAGTTTAAAGTATTTGCTGCTTTAATATTCGGGACAAGCAGAGAACGGCTACCATCTTTTCGTTCGATATCAATCGCTAAACCAAGATTTACATTTTTACGAATAATGATATTTGGTTTGCCATCAATAATTGTAAAACCGTTATTCATAGATGGAATTTTAGAAATTCCTTTAAGAATAGCCCAACTAATTAAATGTGTGAAAGAAATTTTACCTTCATTCTTTCTTTGCAAATGCTGATTGATGATAATTCTATTTTCTTCAAGTAACTTAACTGCAATAGTTCTTTGGGATGTTGCAACAGGAATAGTTAAACTTGAATTCATATTATCAAGAATTCTCTGTGCACTGCCGGCTATTACTTTTACTTCATCATCTTTCCCGGGTTTTGGCATTTCAATATTTTTTGGAAGAGTTAAAAATCCTGTAGTCTCAGTAGTCTTTTCGCCATTCGGCTTATTTTTATTATCAACATCCCCAAAAAAATTCTTCCACTGCTCAGAAACTTCATCAGGTTTTTGCTCATATTGCTTGTGAAGAGATTCAACAAACCATGTATTAGCACCAAATTTTTCTAATTCTTCTTTTTGTTTTTTTGTCAGTTTTTCGGGTTTCATTTTTATTTATGCAGATTTTTGTTTACAAATTTTAATAAGTTTATTTTTCAATCACTTAGTTCTGATACTAAATAATTTTTTAATCTAATTCAATCGGATTCACTTCCGAAAATATAAGACTTTATTACAAAAAATCTATGCAAGAAAACAGCGAATTAAAAAATTTGCGTCTCAATTATGAGCGCGATCAACTACTTGAGTCAAATATCGGCAGCAATCCATTCATTCAATTCAAGTTTTGGTTTGATTTAGTTCTAAAGGCTAATATCACAGAACCAAATGCTATGACAATTGCAACCGCCACAAAGAATGGAATTCCATCTGCAAGAATGGTATTGCTTAAAGGATTTGATGAAACCGGATTTACATTCTTTACAAATTATGAAAGCAGAAAAGGAAAAGAGCTTTTAGAAAACCCTTTTGCATCATTACTTTTTTGGTGGAGAGAATTTGAACGACAGGTTAGAATAGAAGGGAAGATTGAAAAGATCAGTAGAAAAGAATCTGAAGAATATTTTAATGTTCGTCCTTTAAAAAGTAGATATGGTGCCTTAACTTCAAACCAAAGTGAAGTTGTTGAAAATAGGGAAGTTTTAGAAAAAAAATTTTTGGATTTAGAAAAACAATTTGGTGAAAATCCGCCAACTCCTGAAAATTGGGGAGGATATAAATTGATTCCAACTAAGTTTGAGTTTTGGCAGGGAAGACGAGATAGATTGCACGATAGAATCTGTTTATGAAAAAGATAAAGATGATTGGAAGATTTATAGGTTGCAGCCGTAGAAAAATTATCTAGTCTAGTAATCTCTCTTGTAATAATTTTTCCATCTCCCGACGTCCATCTAATATGCAATGTATTAGAACATCCTTTTTATTTACTCTATAAATAATCCTATAAGTTTTATAATGAATTTCTAAAAAATCTTGTATGTGCAATAACTGTAATTCAGGGGGAACATGACCACGGTGAGGATAAGATTTAAGTTCTAAACACTTGCTCCTTAAATTATCTACAAAATTATCCGCACTTCTTTCGGAATCATTAAATAAAATGTATTTGTAAATTTCTTTCAAATCAGCAGCAGCATCGAAAGTAAAATTAACGATGAAGTTCATTATGTTCTTTTTTTAATTCTTTAATTTGCTTTTTTAAGTCGCTAAAAGTTTTATTAAAAGATTTTATTTTTCCTTCTTTTGCACTTTTGCTACTTAATGCAAGTATTTTAAGTAACGCTATAGCTTCCTGTTGTTTTTCATAGACTTTTACATCCTGCAGAATAGCTTTGGCCTCACCGTTATGGGTAATTAATATTGTTTTGTAGTTCTCAGAAACATCACGAATAACTTCTGATGCGTGAGTTTTAAGGTAGCTTATTGGTCTAACCGAATCACTTAGTTTCATAATTTTTCCTAAAATAATTTTGACCAAAATATAGACCTTTAATAGGTCTAAGTCAATTTTAAAATATTACTTCAAAACCTAAACTTCGTTCTTATAAAATCTGAATTTGAAATTAGAGTTCTTACTGTAATCGCTGTCATAATTATTATACCTCCAATGATTGCATAAAACGATGGTACTTCGCCATATCCGATAAAAACCCAAATTGGATTTAGCACCGGCTCAAACATCGAAATGATTGAAGCCTCAACCGCAATAATTCTTTTTAATCCATAACTAAAAAGTGCATAAGCAAATGCAATCTGAAAAACTCCGAGAAAACTTACCATCGCAAAATCCTGTAATGAAATTGAATTCATATCAGTTATAAATGGAATGCAGATCAGTGCAACAATTACATTACCATAAAAGATTGAAGACTCGCCATATTGCGGCTCATTTTTTTTCATTCCCAAAAAGAAAGCTGCAAAGGCTACTCCGGCTAATAACGCAGCAATGTTTCCTTTAATATCGCCAGGAGTTAAATCACCCATAAAAAATAAAATCATTCCTAAAAAGCAAACCACAATTGTAATTATGTTTATTCTTTCCCACTTTGTTTTTGTGAGCAGAGGTTCAAATATCAAAACATAAATTGGGGCTGTTGATTGCAGAAATATTGCATTAGCGGCTGTTGTAGTTTTTGTTGCAATCACGAATAAAATTAAAACTGCTGCGTATGCAAAGAATTGAGTAATGCTAAACGATTTAGTTTTAATATTCTTTTTCTAAACATAAGTGCAAATACTACAGCGGCAATTGCACAGCGGAAAAATGAAAGCTCCATTGAATCCAGAGAAATGAGTTTTATGAAAAGTCCGCCTGAACTCCATAAAATTGCAGTAAGAAAAACTGCTAAAATACCTTTATTATGTTCTGAAATGTTTTGCATAAGAAAATGCTTGTAAATTTATTACTGAATTTATTTTACTATGCCTAAATTACAGAAAAAGAATTAATTGAATAATCAGAACATTAATTAAATGAAGTATCTCTATAATCCTCCAATAATCTTAAAAAAAGTCTTTAGTGATTTTTATTGGAATACAACCACAATGGCAAAGTGCTTCTAACTTTTGATGATGGACCAAATCCAGGCACGACCGAAATAATTCTAAAAAAACTTTCTGAAGAAAAAATAAAAGCATTATTCTTTTGTGTTGGTGAGAATGTTCAAAAATATCCGGAATTAATTAAGCAGATTAAAGATGAAGGTCATTCTTTCGGCAATCATACTTTTAATCATAAAATACTTAATAAAATTTCTGATGAAGAAAAAGATTATCAGATATCATCAGTTAACAAAATCTTTAATGATCAATTTGATATCAATCTTAAATATTTTCGTCCATCGCACGGCAGATTTCAATTATCAACTTCATCATTAATGAAAAAACATCAGTTAAAAAATATTATGTGGTCTTTGCTCACTTACGATTATAAAAATGACTTATCAATCGTTAAATTTGCTATCGAAAAATATTTAGAACCATAACTCAATTATAGTTTTGCACGATAGCAACAAATCAAAAAATATTATCTCGGATTCAATCAGTTGTATAGCCGATGAAGTTAGAAAAAGAAATTATCAGTTTGGAGAAGCCAGAAGAATGTTTGAACTGATATTCCTTTTTATAATGATTGGATATTTCTTTCAATCATTCATTTTTATTATTGGCGCCAGAAAAAAGTTCCCAAGAATTTCAGATGACAAACTTCCGACTGCAACTATAATTGTTGCTGCAAGAAATGAAGAAGAAAAAATTCTGCGGACACTTCAATCACTTGATAAACTTGAATATCCTGAAGACAAACTCCAGATTATGATCGTTGATGATCAATCAACTGACAATACTGGAAAAATTATTGATAACTTCATCGCGGGTAAATCAAGATTTCAAAAAATCACAACAGAAGAACACCACACAAAACTAATCGGCAAAATGCGTGCACTTGCTTATGCAATTAAGGAAGCAACTGGAGAAATTATTCTGACCACAGATGCAGATTGTGAAGTAAAACCGCTTTGGGTAAAAACTATTTGTTCTCATTACGAAAAAGATGTTGCGCTTGTAAGCGGAGTTACAACTCAGACTTCAGAAAAATGGTTTCATGGAATGCAGGCAATTGATTTTGTTTATTTGCTTACTGCTGGAGCCGGAACAACAAATCTAAATGTTCCAATTTCCTGTATTGGTAATAATATGTCTTTCAGAAAATCTGCTTACGATGAAGTTGGCGGATATGAAAAACTTCCGCATAGCGTTACAGAAGATTTTACTTTAATGAATGCGATTTACAATCTCAAAAAATACAAAGTAATATTTCCTGTTGAATCAGATTCACTAATCACATCAATTCCTTGTCGTTCATTAAAAAGTTTAGTGCTTCAAAAAAAACGATGGGGTGTTGGCGGACTTGGAGTTCCATTTCGTGGTTTTGTAATTATGTTCTGGGGTTTTACAGCAAACCTGCTTGTATTATTAACACCTTTCTTTTTCTCGCCTACATGGTTAACTTTGGTTGTGTTTAAAGTAGCTTTGGATTTTTTCCTGTTGTATCCTGTTCACGTAAAACTTGGAATTGCAAAAAATCTAAAATACTTCTTCCACTTTGAAGTTTACTATTTAATTTATGTAATACTTCTTCCGTTTATTGTTTTACCAAATAAAAAAGTGATCTGGAAGGGTCGAGAATATTAATGCTTCTTCTCTGTAATTATTATCTTAACATACAGATGCAATGCTTATTGTGAGTTTTGCCATTTTGGTGATCATACCAATTTTAAAGATACACCTTATGCAAGCTTAGAAGATTTTAAAAGTAATGTAACTCAGCTTGCAGAACTTGGCGTTAAGTTTATTGATCTTACCGGCGGCGAACCTTTGCTTACATAAAGATGTTGCAGAGATGGCAAAGTTTGCTCACGATTTGAAAATGCAGACAAGTATTACGAGTAATGGATTGCTGTATCATAAATTTGCTGAAAAGCTTTTAGGAAATATAAATCTGCTTCACTTCTCATTGGATTCTCCTGATGAAGAAGAGCATAATAAGATTAGAAAAGTTGATTGCTACAAATCAGTTTTCAAAAGTATTGAGATTGCAAAATCACTTGGTGAATTTCCTGATATACTTTTTACAGTTACAAATGACACCTACAAAAAGACTTCCACGAATGCACGAGATTGCACAGAAGCACGATTTAGTTTTATTGGTTAATCCAGTTTTTTCTTATTTCGGAAATCCTGGATTAAGTGATGAAGCAACTGATTATGTTGATCAATATTGTGATGGGAAAATGGATATCTATCTTAACAAAGGATTTATGAAGTTAAGAAAAGATGGTGGAAATGATATCAACAATCCAAGCTGCAAAGCTGTATCTCGTGTTATTGTTATTTCTCCGACTAACGAAATAATTTTACCTTGTTATCATTTTTCAAATGATAAAATTGCAATTGATAAACCAATAAAAGAAATTCGCCAATCAGAAAAGATAAAACATTTTATGAAGATGGAAGGCAGATTTGATTTTTGTCAGGGCTGCACGGTTAATTGTTACTTTGAACCATCATTTGCATTTCCAACAAATCTTTATGCAATTTCAAGTTTAACATCAAAGTTTAAGTACAGTTATAACAAACTGATCAAACAAAAAATTAAAAAGAAATTTATTCAATCATCTAACACATGATAATTAAAATTAAAAATGAAGAATGAAAAATTAAAAATGTCATTTCGAAGGAGTCTTCGACTGAGAAATCTGCATAGATAACAAAGTTAAAGATTTCTCACCGACTGAAGTCGGATTCGAAATGACAAGTAAGCCAATCAACTTAATTTTCAAAAGTATTTTTCTATTAGTTTTATTTACATCAATATCATTTGCCCAATGGCAGCACGATTTATTTCCATCAGATTTAAATATCCAGCCATTCACAGCAAATATTCTTGAACCAAAAGCCGGATTTCTATTCTCGATGGATAACAACAAATTGCGACTTGATATTTCAACTTCACGAGATATAGTTAAATGGTACGATGATGATGAAACAATTTCAATCGGTGCTGATCTTTTTACTTTTACAAGATTAAGAAGCACGGATAATTTCAAATTTCCTGTTGAAACAATTGATTATCTCTTTGGACTTAATGCGGGATATAAAAAGCAACTTAGCGATGAATAATGAATTATGGATTACGTTTCCGATTAAGTCACATCAGTGCACATCTTGTTGATGGACAGTATGATGCAGAAAATCAAGAATGGCGAGAGGGAAGAGATCCGTTTGTTTTTAGTAAAGAGTTTATTGAGTTATTTCCTTATTACAGATTCAATACTTTCAGAGCTTATGTTGGATTAACATATATCTTTCACATTATCCCGGAAGAAATTAAACAATTTAATGTTCAGATTAGGATTTGATTACTTTGCTACTCAATTTGGTAGCTGAAACTATGACACCATTTGTGGCTTATGATTTTAAACTTGCAGGAAATGAAACTTATGTTGGTAATAATATTTTTTCTGTGGGAGTTAAATTTGGAAACTGGAAGAACAAAGGATTAAGTTTGTATTACACATACATTTCCGGAAAAAGTATTCACGGTGAGTATTATGATGTTAATGAAAATTATTCGGCTGTAGGATTTAATTTTGAACTTTAAATTTTATACTTTGAGCTGCATTTGTAAGTCTTTGATGATTTAGTGGCAAAAGCAATTGCCACCAAAGCACGAAATGCACTAAAGAGCTACAAAACTAATATGAGTGAATTTTCACAAACAGAACCAAGAGTTTACGTTACAACCGCCGCTAAAGAAAAACGGAAAAGAATAAATAGTTATCTAATCCACATTGGATTATTTATTGTAACTTTTATTACCACTACTTTAGCCGGAGTTGAATGGACTACCGGTAAGCTGCCTCCTTATGAGTTTTCTATGTTAACCAAAGGATTGCCATACTCAATAAGCATTTTATTGATAATAACCTTCCACGAGTTTGGGCATTACTTCGCAGCAAGATATCATCGAATAAGAGCCACACTTCCGTTTTATATTCCGTTTCCGCCAATTCCTTATTTTATAAATTTTGGTACGATGGGAGCAGTTATCAGAACAAAGTCTCCAATCTATTCAAAGAAAGCAATGTTTGATATTGGAATTGCTGGTCCGATTTCTGGTTTTGTAATCTGTCTGGGAATTTTGGTTTATGGATTTACTCATGTTCCATCAATAGAATATCTAATTAATATTCATCCTGATTATTTTTCTCCCGATTATGGAAAAGAGGGTATGCAGCTAATTTTTGGTGATTCAATTTTGTTTTCTTTACTCAGATATATTTTTGTAGATCCAAATGCATTCTTTCCGCCAATGAGTGAAATTTATCATTATCCATTTTTATGTGCAGGATGGTTTGGATTGCTTGTAACTTCAATGAATATGATTCCGGTTGGACAATTAGACGGCGGACATATTTCTTACACAATGTTTGGAGAAAAAAAGCATTACAATATTTCGGCTGTCTCAGCAATAATTTTATTTGTTATCGGCTTTGCCGCCGTTTTAGATTCGTTACTTGAATTTAATATTGGCATTGGCTGGAGCGGCTGGTTATTTTGGGCATTTATTTTATACTTTGTTGTAAAAATAAAACATCCTCCTGTGCCGGATGTGCTGCCACTGGATAGAAAAAGAATGTTCCTTGGATATGTAAGTTTCTTTATTTTTGTAATATCATTTTCACCAGCGCCGTTAATGCTTAATGTCATCGGCTGAAATGGTTTTATTTTTACCTTGTTGAAGTTTAGTTATTAAGAAATATTTAGCTATATGAAAATTAAAATGTTAAAACTTGCTGCGTTCAATTTTATTCTTGCTTTTATCCTTTTGGGCTGTGAGCAGGAATTTGATAACGTAATTGAAATTTATAATCCGGATTATCAGGTAAAACTTGTTTCTCCGTCGGATTCCATTCAATATAATCCTGTGGATTCTTTAATTACTATAAGAATTGCATTCAATTCACCGTCAAATATCCAGAGTGTTTTTTGCGATGTTTATGCTGCTGATAATGCAAAACTAAATTCTTCCCCAATTTCTTTGCTTGATAATGGAAAGATTATAAACGGAGATGATGTAAATGGAGACGGTTCCTTTGCAAATAAATTTCCACTTAGTGAATTTTATCCAAATGGAATTTACAACATAAAATATTTTGTAACTGATAAATCCAACACAACAAATCAAGTTGCATTAGGAACATTTAAGTTTGATAATGGACAGACAAATATTGCCCCGGTAATTTCGGATGATATTGTTGATCCAGATACTGCTATTGTAGCTGGAACTACAGTTATTCTCACATCAATTAAAGCATTGGATCAAAACGGATTATCTGATATCGATAAAGTTTATTTCTTAGTATATCGACCAGATGGTACAACAAATAATAGTCAAAATCTGATGTTTGATGATGGTAATTTAACTGATCATGGTGATCAATACTGCAGGTGATGGAATTTATTCGCTTCTAATTCAGATTACATCCGCAAATCAAAAGGGGACTTATAGATTAGAATTTCAGGCAAAGGATCGCGGCGGCAAATTAAGCAACATCATTAATCATTCTCTACTTATACAATGACAAAATATTTATTACTAATTATAACCTTAGTTTTTGTTTCAGGCAGAATTTCAGCTCAACTTTCACCTGATAATTATTTTCTTCAGGAGGACGGTAAAGTTTTAAGCAAAACTAATTCCCAAAATCCTTTAAGCAATACAGTTACAGATATTATTACTGATGGGTGATACAATCTGGCTAGGTACAAGTCGTGGTGTTAGTCTTTCTATTGATGGCGGAGAAAACTGGACAAACTTTTATGGTCAGGCAGATTTTGGAACCGAGAATATTTCTTCAATCGGTTATAACAATGGAGTTTTTTGGTGTGCAACTGCCAAATCAACAGAAGTAACCGGTGGAAGTTCATTACCTGAAGGAACCGGTTTAAAATATACCACAAATCTTGGGGCAACCTGGACAAGTATTCCACAACCTTTAGATAATCCTGACAGCACAACTGAACAGTATGGAAATAATACAATACAGGCACTACCAGTTACTGTAGCTATTCAAAATCTTGCTTATGATATTGCATTTACTCCAAACACAATTTGGATTGCAACTTTTGCAGGCGGACTTAGAAAAAGTACAGATAACGGGCAAACCTGGAAAAGAGTCGTACTTCCACCGGATAATTTAAACTCAATCGCACCAACGGATACATTAGATTTTTGTCTTTCACCTGTTGCTGGAAATTTTTGTGGTGACGGAAATCTTAATCACAGAGTTTTTTCAGTAATCTCTACTGATGCATAATACTCTTTATGTTGGTACAGCAAACGGAATTAATAAATCAACAGATGGCGGAATTAGCTGGGTAAAATTTAACGCACAAAATCAAGCTGAGCCAATTAGCGGCAATTTTATTACGGCACTTGGTTACAATCAACTTTCAAACACGGTCTGGGCTTCAAGCTGGAAAGCTGAAAATCAATCAGAATTTTATGGTGTTAGTTCTTCTTCAAACGGCGGACAAACATGGAGAACTTATTTAAGAGATGAACGCCCTCATAATTTTGGATTCAAAAATTATGATATAATGATTCCAACTGATAACGGAGTTTTTCGTTCATCAGATAATGGTTTTACATGGCTGCTTCCAAATTCTATTGTTGATGATCTTTCCAATGCTTCATTACGCACAAAAGTTTTTTATGCTGCAGATTCATATCAAAATAAAATTTGGTTAGGCTCTGCTGATGGATTAGTAAAATTGCAGGAAACACCGGGCAAAGTTTGGGAAGGAAGCTGGAAGGTCTACTTTGCTTCACAACCTCTTGCAGCAAATGATGAAACTTATTGTTACCCAAATCCTTTTAATCCAAGACAGGAAGAATTAAAAATTAAATATAGTACCGGTGGAACAGAAGCAAATGTTACAATCCGCATTTTTGATTTTAGTTTTAATTATGTAAGAACTGTAATTCAAAACGTTTCCAGAAATCTTGATCTTGAGGGGTCACCAGAATTCTGGGATGGCAGAGATGACAATGGAAACTATGTTCCCAATGGAGTTTACTTTTATAGGATAGAAGTTGGAGATAATGATGGTGTTTATGGAAAGATTTTGGTGATGCAATGAGAAATAAAATTATCTTATTAGCAGTCTCAATATTTTTCTTCTCAAGCTATTTGATGGCACAGCCAAAGTTTACTGAAATAAACTCTAAAGTCGGTGCCTTTAGCAGAATGGGTTTTGGAGCACGTGGAATCGGTATGGGTAATGCAATGTCAGCAGTAACCACAGGTAATTTAGTTTCGTATTATAACCCTGCGCTTCCACCATTTCAGGAAAATAATTCTTTCCAATCGGGTTATACATTTTTATCACTTGATAGATCATTAAACTTTTTAAGTTTTACCCGCAAGTTTGATTTTTACTCTAAGGTTAATTCACAGGATAAAGAACCACGAGCTACCGCAGGGATCAGTTTTGGTATTATTAACTCAGGTGTTAGCGGAATTGACGGACGTGATAATAATGGATTACAAACCGGGGAATTATCAACTTCTGAAAACCAGGTTTTCCTTAGTGTATCAAATAAATTTTCAAAAAAACTATCTCTCGGTATTGCTGTAAAATTCTATTATTATAAATTGTATGAAGAAATAACTACTAACGGTATCGGATTAGACATTGGTGCACTCTACAAAGTAAATGATAATTGGAATGTTTCCTTAATGATTTCTGATCTCAATAGTGAGTATGATTGGGATACAAGTCCAATTTATCAGCAGCAGGGATTAACTTCAATGGATAAGTTTCCTGTGCTTAAATAAAATTGGCGTAAGCTATTATAATCCCGAAATAAAAATCCTTACAGCCATTGAATTTGAAAACAGTAACGCCGGAACAAATATTATTAGGTTTGGTGCTGAGTATAACATTTACGAAAATTTATTTTTACGCGGCGGTCTTGATCAGTTTAATTTGAGTAATACAGAAGCAGGACTAAAACCTTCACTTGGATTTTCTTACTCAAAAACTTTGGGTGATTGGATCGTTGGAGTTGAGTATGCTTTTATGATTGAACAATATTCTTCAAGTGATAGACACATAATTGGATTAAATATTAATTTTTAATCAATAATCAATTGAAGCAATAAAACAATTTAACAATAAATAATATGAAAAAAATTCTTTTAATAATTGTGATAATGAGTGTAACCGTATTAGCGCAAACTGCGGGCAACACAGGGTTATCATTTCTTAAATATGGATTTGGTGCCCGCAACATAGCAATGGGAGATGCCGGTACAGCTTTATCAAATGATCTTACGGGATTGTTTTATAATCCTGCCAAGCTGGCATTAACGGATAAATCCGAAGTCCTGTTTATGCACAATCAATGGATTCAGGATGTAAACAGTGAAGTTATTAGGAGCCAAAACTGAGTTGTGGGGTATTCCATTTGCATTAGGGTTTAATGTAACATCAATCGATGGAATTGAATATCGTGAAATTCCCGGCGAACCGGTTACAACATTTGATGCAAATTATTTTTATGGAAGTTTATCAACAGGATTTTTTGTAACCGATGAAATTTCATTCGGTGCAGGTATTAAATATTTGTATGAAGGTTTGTTAAACGATGAAGCGCAGGGTTTTGGTTTTGATTTTGGGTTAAACTACTTGCTGCCTTATAAAGGATTAACAGCCTCTGCAGTTGTAAGAAATATTGGTTCAATGAATGCACTTAGAAACGAAGAAACAAAACTACCTACAGAATTAAGAATCGGAACTGCTTATACATTTAGCTTAGAAGATTCAAAATTTGATTTTACCGGCGGTGCAGAATTTCAAAAATATTTAGACAATGAAGACAACCACTTTAACTTTGGTGGAGAAGTTCTTTACAACAAATTAATTGCCGCCCGAGCTGGATATCAAACCGGATACGAAAGTCGTGGTTTTACAGCAGGTATTGGTTTGATGTGGGGAAATCTTAAGTTTGATTACGCATTCCTTCCATTCTCTTATGGATTAGGAAATGCAAACTTATTTTCGCTTCAGTTTAAATTTTAAGAAGATTTTTTTTGATTAGTTTTTACAAACCCAGTTTCTTAAGGCAACTGGGTTTTTAAGTTTTATATCTATTTGCTTAACGTTATTTTTAGAGCATAAAATTATACCACAATAGAAAATGGAATTATGTTAGAATACTTTCAATTCGATAATAAAAAAGTTACTTCAGAAGAATGGGATGATTTTGTTGAACACTCCGATAACGGAACTATGTTCAGTAAACGAAGATTCCTTTCTTATCACGCAAAAGATAAATTCAATGACAAATCCATCTACATCACAAAGGATGGAAAACTTCATTCTGTTTTTACTGCAGCTTTAATTGAAAGAGATGGAAAGAAAATCCTTATCATCACATCCCGGTGCTTCTTACGGCGGATTTGTATACAACAGCGAATTAAATTTTAAGGAAGCTCACGATCTTGTTGATATAATGATTGAACACGCCAAATCTGTTAAAGCAGATCGCATTCAGTTAACGTTAGCGCCTATAATTTATCAAACAAAATATTCCAACTATCTTGATTTTGCTTTTGTGACGAAATGGATTTCAATATCTTAAACAGAGAAGTATCAAGCGTTGTTCAGTTAGATTTTGAACCTGATCAGCTTTTAAATACTTATCGTGCAGAAGCCAGAACTGCAACAAAGAAAGCACTTAAAAAGGGAGTTGAAATTGTTGAGACTGAAAGATTTGATGAATATTATGAAATCTTAAAAAAGAATTTGAAATTGCGACACGGTGTAAATCCTGCCCACACTTTAGAGGAATTAAAGAAAGTTAAAAATCTATTCCCATCAAAAGTAAGATTGTGGGGCGCATTCTTAAACAACGAAATGCTTGCCGGTGTATGTAACTTTTCAGTTAACAAAAATGTTGTCCTCGCATTTTACATTAGTCACGATGAAGCATTTCAGGAATATCGTCCGGTTAATTTATTGTTTTATGAGATTATGAAAAGATATCAGTCAGAGGGATTTAAGTTTTTAGACTTCGGAATATTTACCGTTATTATGGAACCCAATTGGGGACTCGGAAGATTCAAAGAAAACTTTGGTGCACGCGGAATTTTTAGAGATACTTTTTATAAGGATCTTTAACAGTTATTTTCATTTAATACTAAAATTATTCTATCCTACGAATGACATTCCGAACTTGTTTCGGAATCTATTTGATAATTATTTAAGAACCTGAAACAAGTTCAGGTTGACAACGCTTGGTTTTGAAAAATATTTTCAGATAAATTTATTTCTATGCTCAAAATCCTTCATATTGCCCCACTAAATTTTGCCGGTGTTCCATACGATTTTTACAAGATGCACAATGCTTGTGGAGATCAATCGCGCATTGTAACACTTCACCAAAATGAGAGAGTATTTCCTAGAAGATATATGTTTAGACTTACCATTACCAAATCAAACATTGGCAAAAATTCTTCGCAGAAAAAAGATTCAATCTCTTGAGGAAAAAGAAAGAGATACTGCGCATTATTTTGAGTTCAGAAATCCATTTGAAAAAAGTTATTACAGGGTTTATGACTTTTTAATCCAGCCCAAAATTGAAAAAGCCATTTCAGACTTTTCACTCAATGATTTTGATATTATTCATTATGATGGCGGATTAGATTTTTATCGTGATTCCAGGCAAGCATTAAAGTGGAAGAAGCAAGGAAAGAAAATTGTTTGCTGTTACTACGGAAGTGATTTAAGAATTCGTGGTTTGATAAAAGAACTTGATGAAATTTCTGATCTGAACATTACCAGTGAGTATGATCATCTTGCACTTAAAAAAAGATTTGAAATATCTCTTCTATCCTTATGATGTTTCTGAACTTCCTGCTAAAAAAGAAAGAACTGGTGAAGCAATTAAAATTGTTCACTCACCAACCAACAGAAAATATAAGGGCACTGAATTAATAATTTCTGTTATCGATAAAATTAAAAAAGAACGAAAGATTGAATTTTTATTGATGGAAAATGTTGATCGAAAAAAATTGCTTGAAATAAAAAGTGGATGTGATATTTCAATTGATCAGGTTGGCGGTACAATGGGCGGAACAGGTTACGGTAAAGCTGGACTTGAAACTCTTGCAATGGGAATTCCAACGATAACAAATATGACAAAAGATTACGCTGACTGGCTGCCGGAAAATCCTTTTATTGTTGCTAATAACTTTGATGAGCTTTATAAATCGCTGATTGAATTGATAGACAACGAAAGTTATAGAATTGAAAAAGGTAAAAAGGGAATTGACGTGGGTGAAAAAATATCACAGCTTTGAAAGTGTAAATGAAAATCTTATGAAACTTTATCGTGAAAAAGGAATTATATCATAATAAAAGTTTATTAACCAACTCAATCAGCTTATTTGATTCACTTTCCCAGTTTTTATTTTCTTCAATTAACTTTCTTGCATTCATAGAATGCTGCTCAGCTAATTTGGGATTGTTTAAGTAGGCTTTAATTGCATTAACAATTTCAGATTCATCATCAGGATTAACAAGGAAGCCATATTTTTCATAATCTATTTCATCCCGTATCGGTTTTATATCAGAATAAATAAACGGTTTTCCGCAAGCCATGTACTCAAATATTTTTATCGGTAATGAATTGCTGTAAATAAAATTTCGTTTCTCGTAAATCAAAACAAATGTCCATCCTTTCAATAACAGGACTCATTTTATCATAATCTGTCCAGTCAACAAACTCTACCGTTAAATTTTTTATTTCGGCTATTATTTCTCTGAACTCAGTTTCTTCTTGTTGATAAGTAAATCTGCCAAATAATAAAAGTTTAAATTTCTTTTTTGGAAATTTATCTGCGATTGAAACGGATGCTTGTAAAAGATTTTTTATTCCACGTTCAAAAGTGATTACACCTGCATATCCCAAAATTATTTCTTCTTTTGATAAATCTGGTTTCTTATAATTGAAATACTTTACAACCGGATAATATCCAATTATAGTTTTTGGTTTTGAGCCTGCAATAAAATCATATCGTTTCTTTTTTGAAACTTCGCCAATAATTAAATGATCAACTTTTTGTAAAATATAAAAGTAGGGGAGAAGAAGCTGGAAATATTTTATCCAGCGTTTCAGTCCAGTGAATTTAAAAGCAACATTTTCCGGAAACCATTCTGTTATATCTAATATTACTTTTGTCTTTTGATTTTGCTTCCTAAAATTTAAAGCTGCAAATATTGGAAGCATTTCTGAGCAGATTATCAGATCTGGATTGAATTGATTTATCAAACTGTAAAATTTTTCTATCTTTTTCTTTTTCGGGAATGATACGTCCATCAAATCCGTCTATGATAATTCCATCAACAACTTTATTAATCTCTTGAGTAGAGCAGATTATTGCGACAGAAAATCCGGCTTCAGTTAATGATTTCCCAAATTTCCAGAATATCCTCTCATCAAAAGGAGGATGACCGGATGTAACCAAACAGATTCGTTTCTTATTCAAATACTTTTACTCTTTATTTTATTAAATTTGAACCAACAATTGAATAAATCAAAAAATATGCACACACAAAATAAAATATCTGCGGTCATTATTACAGGCAATGAAGAAAATAATATTAAAGATTGTCTTAAAAGTGTTCAGTGGGCTGATGAAATAATTGTTGTTGATTCTGAAAGCACAGACAATACTGTAAAAATTGCAAAAGAATTTACAGATAAAGTTTTTATTCATAAATGGGAGGGATATGCTTCTCAAAAAACTTATGCTATGTCATTAGCAAAAAATGATTGGATTTTAAGTTTGGACGCAGATGAACGGACACCTGAAACGCTGGCAAAAGAAGTACTTGAAACTGATTTATCAAAGTATAATGGATACTTTATTAAGCGTGATAACTACTTCTTAGGAAAACTAATTCGTGGCTGCGGCTGGGGAAATGATATGCAGTTAAGATTATTTAAGAAATCAGAAACAAAACTATCTGATCGAATGGTTCACGAAAAGTTTATTGTTAATGGAAGCACATCAACACTCAAAAATAGTTTTTCACATTATTCATATACAAATCTTAAAGATGCATTTATAAAAATAAATAATTACTCGACGCTTGAAGCGAATGAAAAAGTTGATAAGAAGACTGTTAATCTGTTTACTGTGTTGATGAGTCCACCTATTTATTTTCTGCATCATTTAATTGTTCGCAAAGGTTTTTTAGATGGAATTTATGGAGTCATTATTTCATATATGCATATGATTACCAAACTTCAGGTTCAGCTTAAGATTATGGAAATAAAAAAGAATAGAAAATCATAATATATGAAGCAGTTAAGATTTCTTATTTCCAGGATTGATAGAATTGGTGATGTGGTGCTATCAACTCCTCTTACCGCGTGAAATCAAAAAAAAATATCCGAATAGTTTTGTTGCTGTATTAGTTAAACACTACACAAAAGATATTTATCTAAATAATCCTAACGTTGATGAAATAATTACTTATGATAATCCTGATAAGACTGAAAAAAGTTTTTGGGAGTTAGTTCGTGAAATAAAGCAATATAAATTCTCTCACGCATTTATGCTTCTTCCAAATGAAAAATTAAATTATGCACTTTTTATTTCAGGAATTAAATATCGTGTTGGAGTTGGGCATAAACTTTATCAGTTTTTAACTTTTACAAAATATGTTGATCGAAAAAAATACATTCCTCTACGACACGAAGCAGATTACTGTTTAGATATGATCAGGAAAATTGGGATACAAGTTCAAAGCATATTACCTGAGATCCATTTAACGGATACTGAAAAAGTTAAAGCTGATGCTTTCAGAAAAAAGTATTTAAGAATTAATCAAAAACTTATTGGAATAAATATTTCGTCTGGAAACTCAGCTCCAAACTTGAATGAAATCGAGTACAAAAAACTAATATTATTGTTGAAGCAAAATCCAAATTACAAAATAGCCGTAATGGATAATAATGTAGTTCCGGAAATAGATAACATTGAAAATGTTCTTTATCCAAATAAGGGAAATACATTACGCGATTCAATTATAAATCTTGCGTCATTAGATTTGCTTATCTCAAATAGCACAGGACCAATGCATATTTGTGCAGCGTTGAATGTACCAACAGTCTCTCTCTTTTGTCCTCTTACTGCTTGTTCACCAAAACTCTGGGGACCGCTTGGAAATAAATCTGAAATAATTATGCCGACTCAAAATTACTGTTCTACTCAATGTCCTATCGATCCCAAAAAATGTGATTACTCAAAAGATGGTGGTTTAACTGCCGCAGAAGTTGCTGAAAAAGTTGCTCAATTCTTGAATAAAATCTGATGAATATCCTTATTGCTCCAAATAGTTTTAAGGAATGTGCGGACTCAGTTGAGATATCAGAAATAATAAATAAAAAACTTTCCGAAAATCATTTTAACAAAACAATCCTTAAACCTCTCTCGGATGGTGGCGATGGATTTTTATCCGTAATAAAAAATATTTTGAATGTTATTGAGATAAATATTACTGTAAAGGATGAGCATGATCAAACCAATAAACTGCAAAATATTAATTGATGAAAAGAATGAAACAGCTTACCTCGAATCAGCATCTTTAATTGGGCTAAAGTGTATTGAAGAGAAAAATCGAAAACCACTGTTACTTAATTCCGAACTTATTGGGAAGATTATTAGTCAACTCGCAATTGGAGTAAAACATTCAAAGCTTAAAATTAAAAACTTAGTGATTGGAATTGGCGGCACAGCAACGATTGATTTTGGAATTGGTGCTTGCTCACAACTCGGTTTAAGTTTATTTGATGAGAATAAAAATCAATTAACACCTACTCCCCAAAATTTTAATAGAGTATCATCAATTAAATTTATTAAACCCGATTTACCTTTTCACATAAAATGCATTGTTGATGTTGATACGGATTTAATCGGTGAACCGGGTGCAATTGAAATTTACGGTAAACAAAAAGGCGCATCTGAGAAAGATTTGAAGATCATTAAAAGCGGAATCAAAAATATTATAAATCTAATTTCTGCTGATAAAAAATTAAATGTTCCCAATAAGTTAAATGGCGCTGGAGGAGGTTTAGCTGCTGGTTTAAATGTTTTTTTAGATGCAAAAATTATTCGAGCTGAAGATTTTATTAAGAATGATATTCTAAAAGATATAAACCTGAATGAAATTGATGCCGTAATAACAGGTGAGGGAAGTTTTGATATTCAATCTTTTGAAGGTAAAGGTGCGGGAATAATTCTAAAATTATTTGCAGAGAGAAACATTCCAATATTTTTAATAAACGGATCAACCAACTTGCCGCCAAGCATTAAACTGCCTGAGAACGTGTTTACAATAAATTTGATAGATTTATTCATAATCAAAAGAAGAATCAATAAAAAATTATCAGACAGGGATTGCTCAGGCGACTCAAATTGCTGTGAATTACCTCATTAAATAGGCTTTTACCACTTCATCTTTTTTTAGTAAATTCCAACGAAAATTATTAACTATTCTAAGAAATTACAGGATCATTTGAATGAAAGAATATCTCGATCTGGTTAAATTGGTAATTGATGAAGGAACTCATAAAAAATCACGAACGGGTATAGACACAATTTCTTACTTTGGAGCTTTTTACAAGGTTGATTTGCAAAAGGGATTTCCGCTTTTAACAACAAAAAAAGTTGAATGGAAATCGTTGCTGAAGGAAGTGCTGTGGTATTTATCAGGTGAAAATCATATTAGAAATTTACGACAGCATACAAAAATCTGGGATGCATGGGCTGATGAAAATGGAAGATTGCAAACTGCTTATGGAAGATTTTGGAGAAGATTTCCTGTCCCGGAAGCAAATGCATATTTAGAAGGAGAAGTTTTTGTTGATGAAAAAAATCCTTTTGTAAGAAAGGAAGAAAACGGTTCTTTAACTTTTGATCAGGTTGGTTGGGTGATAAATGAGATTAAAAATAATCCCAACTCACGCAGATTAGTAATTTCAGCATGGCATCCTGCAAATGCTGTTATCAGCAAACTGCCACCGTGTCATTACACTTTTACTTTTAATGTTAATGATGGAAAATTAAATTGTCATTTAACTCAACGATCTGGTGATATTGCATTGGGAATTCCATTTAATCTTGCTGCATATTCTATGCTTACTCAGATAATTGCACAGGAAACAAATTTAAAACTTAGGTTCTTTTGCTCACACTATTGTCGATGCACATATTTATCATGCAGCAAAGGGTTCTGAGTTAGAAAAGTTTGATCATCTTGAAGGATTGAAACTGCAGTTATTGCGAGAACCATTACCTTTACCCAAACTTAATATCGCAAAAAAACCAATTGATGAATTAACATTTGAAGATTTTGAATTGATTGATTATAAATATCATGATAAAATAAAATTTGAGGTTGCGGTTTGATCATCAGTATTATCGTTGCGATTGCAAAAAATGGTGTTATCGGAAAAGCAAAAGGAGAAATGTCCTGGCACGTTAAGGAGGAGTTTCAGCATTTTAAAAACACTACGTTTGGCTTTCCAATTATTATGGGAAGAAAAACATTTGAAACTTTGGGCAAGCCACTAAAAGGCAGATTGAACATTGTTGTAAGTAAAAATAAATCTTATAAAACTTCCTATGATGATGTTGTTATTAAATCATCAATTGATGAAGCGATTGAATATTGTAAGCTTCTTAATCCGGAAAAAATATTTATAATCGGCGGTGGTGAGATTTACAGGCAGGCAATTTTCTTTGTTGATGAAATGATTATTACATTTATGAAGTTTGAAGCTGAAGGTGAGGTTAAATTTCCCTCAATAAATAATGATGATTGGGAGATTGAAAAAATAAGAGATCACGAATTGTTTGAAGTTTTTAGATACGTAAGAAAGAATTAATGGCATCACGAATAAAAATATTACCGGATAGTCTTGCAAGTAAAATTGCTGCCGGCGAAGTTGTACAAAGACCTGAATCTGTTGTTAAGGAACTCTTAGAAAACGCAGTTGATGCAAATGCAGCATCAATAGAATTAATAGTTAAGCAAGCTGGTAAATCACTAATCCAGGTTTGTGATGATGGATCAGGAATGACAGAAGAAGAAGCTTTACTTTGCATTCACAAGCACGCTACAAGCAAAATTTCATCAATGGAGGATCTGGAGTCGATAAAAACATTAGGATTTCGAGGAGAGGCTCTAAGCTCCATTGCTTCAGTTTGTCAGCTTGAAATAAGGACCGAAACAAGAGATGCTGAAATCGGTACATTACTTAAAATTGAAAGTGAAAATGAAATCACTACAGAAAAAATATCAACTTCAAAAGGAACTTGTGTTGCTGTAAAAAATATTTTTTATAACATTCCCGCACGAAGAAAATTCTTAAAGACCGATAACACTGAGTTAAAACATATTATTGATACATTTAATAGAATCGCTCTGGCTCATCCTGAAATAGCTTTTAAGTTTTACAATTCTGAAAATTTAATTTTCGATTATGCAATCGGAACTCTTGAAGAAAGAATCGAGCAGGTTTTTGCTGATAACATGATGGAAGCATTAATTCCTGTAATTCAGGAAACTGATTATCTTTCATTAAATGGATTTATTGGTAAGCCTTCAATCTTTAAGAAAAGCAGAGGCGAGCAGTATTTATTTCTCAACAAGCGATTTGTTATTAATAAAAATATCAATCACGCTGTATTTACTGCCTTTGAAAATATTTTGGAAAAGGGTGATTATCCTTTCTTTATATTGTTCTTAACTATCGATCCCAAAAAAGTTGATGTTAATATTCACCCGTCCAAGCTGGAAGTAAAGTTTGATGATGAAAAAGATATTTACAATTTTGTTTTATCTGTTGTTCGCAAAAGTATCAGCAGTCACGATTTAGTTCCCACAATGTCTTTTGAAAATCAAACTCCGCAGGGAGAAAAACTTTCTTTTAATCCTTTCACTTCAGTAAAACAGAATGATTTTTCCGATCGACCAGTTTTTAATGAGAGAGATAAGCGGGAACGTACTGCAGTAACTGATGAAGATATTGATTTGGTTTTTAGCTCTTTAACAAAGGATATAAAACCAAGTTCAAGTGCAGGATCAGATTATGAACAAACTGAAAATAAATTTGATAAGCAAATTGAACATTCTGCTTCAACAGAAATTGAGACTACTTTTTTAATTCAGCTTCATAACAAATATATTTTATCTCAAATCAAAAGCGGACTTATGATCATCGATCAGCATGTTGCGCACGAGAGAATATTGTATGAGAAAGTTTTATCACGTCTTGATGCAAATATGCCATTTACTCAGCAGTTACTTTTCCCAATTAAAATTCAGTTTGATGTTGCAAGTTACGATATATTGAAAGAACTCGATTTGATGGTTACGAAAATAGGATTCAAATTAAAATACTTGCCCAAGAGTTATATTCTGATAGAAGGTGTTCCTGATGATATTAAAAATGGATCGGAAGAAAAAATCTTACGTGAGTTTGTCTCAGAATATCTGAATAACCAAACTGAAAAACAGTTAGAAGAAAAAGATAACATTGCAAAATCATATTCCTGTAAAGCTGCAATTAAAGCAGGTGACAAGCTTTCAGAAAAAGAAATGAGATTGTTGATTGATCAATTATTTGCAACCTCAATGCCGTATGTTTGTCCGCACGGAAGACCAATAGTTATAAAAATATCTTTGGAAGAATTTGATAGAAGATTTGGAAGAACTTAGTTTATATTTAGGAATCAATTTTACTTAACCAAAAAAAGGAAATCTATGTCTGATTTAGAATATCTTAAGCAAAGAAAAAGCTATGATGAAAAAGCTAAATCTGCTAAATCCACAGGAATGAAATTTACAACCGTTAGCGGACAGGATATAAATGTTTTATATGGACCTGATGATATTGAAAATATTAATTATCTGAGCGAGATTGGCTTTCCTGGTGAGTATCCTTACACTCGAGGAATTCATCCAAACGGATATCGAGGTAAAATCTGGACGATGCGACAGTTTGCTGGCTTCGGCTCACCCGAAGATACAAATGAAAGATTTCATTATTTATTAAATCATGGACAAACGGGTTTATCGGTTGCCTTTGATCTTCCTACTTTGATGGGCTGGGATGCAGATGCACCAATTAGCGATGGTGAAGTTGGAATTTGCGGTGTAGCAATTTCATCACTTCAGGATATGGAAATACTTTTTGATAAAATTCCATTGGATAAAGTTTCTACATCGATGACAATCAATTCTCCAGCCGCAATGATCTTTGCATTTTATCTTGCAGTTGCACAAAAGCAGGGTGTTGATTTCAAAAACTTACGCGGTACACTTCAAAATGATATTCTGAAAGAATACATCGCACAAAAAGAATTTATTTATCCGCCAACTCCTTCAATGCGGATTATTGTTGATATGATTGAGTATTGTAAAAACGAAGTTCCGCAATGGAATCCGGTTTCTGTCAGCGGATATCATATTCGTGAAGCTGGTTCAACATCAGTGCAGGAACTTGCTTATACACTTGCAGATGGGTTTGCATACATAGAAGCCTGTATTGAACGTGGAATGGATGTTGATGAATTTGCACCACGAATTTCTTTTTTCTTTAATTCTCATTTAGATTTTTTTGAAGAGATTGCAAAGTTTAGAGCAGCCAGAAAAATTTATGCAAAGCGAATGAAAGAAAAATACGGTGCAAAAAATCCTCGTTCATGGTGGCTAAGATTTCATACTCAAACAGCCGGGTGTACATTAACAGCTCAGCAGCCCGAAAATAATATTGTTCGTACTGCGTTTCAGGCTTTAGCAGGTGTGCTTGGCGGAACACAATCGCTTCATACAAATTCTATGGATGAAACGCTTGCTTTGCCAAGTGAGAAAGCTGTAAAAATTGCATTAAGAACTCAGCAGCTTATTGCTTATGAAACAGGAGTTATAAATTCCGTTGATCCGCTTGGCGGAAGTTATTTTGTTGAAGCACTTACGGATAAGATGGAAAAAGAAGCTAATGCAATATTCGATCAGATAGATTCTCTTGGCGGTGTTGTAGCTGCAATAGAAACAGGTTATTTCCAAAAAGAAATTGCAGATGCAGCTTATCGTTACCAAAAGGAAGTTGAGAGAAAAGAAAAGTTTATAGTTGGTGTTAATGAGTTTGTTGAGGAAAATGAAAAAGTTGATATCCCAATTTTAACAGTTTCACCTGAAGTACAAAAACAGCAGGTAAAAAGATTAGCTGAATTAAGACAAAGTAGAAATCAAAAAGCTGTTGAGGAAAGTTTGGCATCAATAAAATCTGCTGCCGTTGATGGAAGAAATCTTATGCCGGAATTTTTAAAAGCATCACAAAATTATGTAACGCTCGGTGAAATGATTGGTGAATTAAAAGAAGTTTTTGGAACTTATGAAGAAACAGCAGTTTTCTAATGATTAAAAATTACTTCCAATTATTGCGTGTTCCGCAGTGGATCAAAAATCTTTTTGTTTTTGTCCCACTTATGTTTTCGCTTCACCTTTTTGAAGCCGATTACTTTTTAGCATCACTTAAAGCATTTGTAATATTTTGTCTTGCTTCAAGTTTTATTTACGTGATTAATGATATAATTGATATTGAAGCGGATGCGGTTCATCCGAAAAAGAAGTTTAGACCGCTGCCATCAGGAAAAATATCAAAACAATCAGCATGGATCACTTCAATAATAATATTCCTGTTTTTAATTGCACTATCTTTTATTTCTCCGATTGAATTTATTTACTTCCTTGTAAGTTTTATTCTATTGAATATTATTTACTCAGTTTACTTTAAGCATATTGTTATACTTGATGTTTTTAGTATTGCTGCAGGATTTACAATTCGTGTGTTAGCTGGTGCTGCAATTATAAATGTTCCTGTTTCAAGTTGGTTAGTTTTAACAACAATGTTCATCTCATTATTCCTTGGTGTAATGAAAAGACACTCAGAGCTTGAACAGATCACCGAACGTGAAATCACTCCAACCAGAAAAGTATTAGCTGAATATTCACTAACTTTTACAAATCAAATGGCAACGGTGGCGGCAGCGGGAGTAATTATCTGCTATGCTCTTTATACAGTTTCGCAAAGAACTGTTTCTGTATTTGGGACAGAGAATCTCATCTACACAACTCCTTTTGTCGTGTTCGGAATTTTTAGATTTATGTATCTGGAATATCTTAATCAAAAAGGAGAAAACACTACTCAGATAATGTTAACTGACCTTCCGATGATATTAACAGTTATATTATATGCGGCAACGACAGTTCTAATTGTATATAAAATATTTTGACGTAATATGTCGCGATTAAAAATCATTCCTAAATCTTTCTTATTTATTTTGATATTTATTTCTTGTACAAGTTCTCAAGATCAATCTAATAAGCTTGCTGAGCAAATAAGGATTGTTGATATTGAATCCTGGTTAAATATGATGCCTGGTGGTCCAGGATCATTTCATATTATCGGGAAATATGAATGTACTGATACATTAGAATGTTCTGCTCAACTAAAAAACATAAAAGTCTATTCTGATAGTGCATTGATATATGATCTGACCAAAGACAACTTTACAATCGAAAAACAAATTGAGCAGGATATTCAAAAAGTTAGTTATAGTTTTTACACTCAGCCGGGAATAAAGTTAAATGATAAAATTCAATCTATAGAAAAAGTGGATGTTACATTGATATTTATTTTTAATGATATGATGATAGAAAAAAACGTAAATGATATTATTTTAACAAGAGCTTATTGATGTTTCAGGATTTTATAATATTAATATTTATTGCTTTTTTTCAGTGCATACTTTTCCGGCACTGAGATGGCTTTTATCGTTTCCAATAAATTAAAAATTGAAGTACGAGCCAGGAAGAAAAATATAGCTGCTCAATCTGCATTTCATTTTGTAAGACAGCCGCAAAGTTTTTTTTCTGCGATATTGATTGGAAATAATATTGTTAATATTGCCTTCGCATCTCTTTCAACTTTAGTCTTGGCAAATGAATTTGGTTGGAGTGATTATAAGATACTTTTCTTTGTTACTATAATTACATTGATAATTGGCGAATTAATTCCAAAGTACATCGCAAGAGAAACTGCAGATTCATTAATATTAATAGTGGCAATTCCCTTAAGAATACTTTCCATTATACTTTATCCACTCATTAAACTTACAACACATTTATCTAAACTGCTTACAGAAGGCAAGAAAGGTTCTGCTGAAAATCTTGCTCATCTATTTGATAAAGATGATATGAAAATTCTTGTTGATGAGGCTCATTCTGTCGGCAAAGTAAAGAATGAAGAAAGTTCATTCATTTCAAAAGTTTTTGATTTCAGTGAACAAAAAGTATATGAGGCGATGCGTCCCCGAACTGATATTACAGGTATATCTATCAACGATTCTGTATCAAATGCAGTCGATATTTTTATTGAATCCGGTTATTCCAAATTAATTGTTTATGAAGATGATCTTGATAACATAAAGGGGTTTATCCTTGCAAAAGATTTGTTCAGTAATCCAAAACAAATTAAAGATATTATTCGTGAGACGCAGTTTTATCCTGAAACGAAAAAAAGTTTAGAAATATTAAATGAGTTTCTTACAAACAACGATTCTATAGCTGTTGTAGTGGATGAATTCGGTGGAACTGCGGGAATTGTTACGATGGAAGATATTATCGAAGAACTTTTCGGTGATATAAATGATGAATATGATGTTGAAGAAGTTATATGCAGAAGAACCTCCAAAGATTCATATATCATTAGCGGTAAAGTTGAGATTGATCATATAAATGAAAAATATAATCTCAATTTACCCGTCGGAGATTATGAGACTATTGCAGGATTTATTATTGATAATATCGGTCACATCCCAAAACCAAATGAAACAGTTACGATTGGTAACTATAAATTTTTGATTATTCGCGCTGACCAGGTTAGAATTGATATGGTTAAACTCACTCTTATAACTTATGAACCTTCCGAGTAGTTCAGATTCCAAAATTATTTTGTTTGATGGTGTCTGCAACTTTTGCAATTACTGGGTTAATTTTATAATAGATCATGACAAGCAAAACATTTTCAAGTTTGCAGCACTTCAATCAGAAAAAGGAAGGGAGCTTCTGGATAAATTCGAACTCCCAAAAGATGATTTTGATTCGTTTATCTTAATTTCACAAAACAAAGTTTACAAAAAATCTTCAGCCGCATTTGAAATTGCAAAACAGTTAAACGGCTGGGTAAAAATATTTTCGCCAATTAGATTTTTACCTAATACATTAACTGATTTTGTATATGATTTAGTTGCTAAAAATCGATACAATTTTTTGGTAAAAAAGATACTTGCAGAATTCCGACAAAAGAAGAAAGAAGCTAAATTTCTTTAGTCAATCTCACATCAAATCTTAATTGGGATAAACATTATTTTAGGTTAAATTTGCCTCACAAAAATTTGAGTAAAAGGCGTATTGTTAAAGCTTAATATTGATTCAAAAGACACGAATTGCAAAGCACGTGCTGGTTGGTTTGAAACTGATCACGGAAAAGTTGAAACACCGATTTTTATGCCTGTTGGTACTCAGGGCACAGTAAAAGCTGTAAATCAAAGCTATCTTGCTGATGAAATTAAAGCACAAATTGTTCTTTCAAATACTTATCATTTGTATTTAAGACCGGGAACAGAAATACTTGAAGCGGCTGGTGGATTGCACAAGTTTATGAATTGGCAGAAACCAATCTTGACTGACAGCGGCGGCTACCAGGTTTTTAGTTTATCTGAATTACGTAAATTAAAATCAGATGGAGTTGAATTTAGATCTCATTTAGATGGATCAAAACATTTTTTTACTCCTGAAAAAGTGATCGGAATACAGCGAAGTATTGGTTCTGATATTATGATGGTGCTTGATGAGTGTGCACCTTATCCTTGTGATTATGATTATGCAAAAAATTCTGTGCAGCTTACAAGTAACTGGGCAGTGTTAAATAAAGAAGCTTTTGAAAATTCTGAATCACTTTATGGTCATAAACAATTTCAGTTTGGAATAATTCAGGGAAGTATCTACAAAGATCTGAGAGAAAAATCTGCCAACGATTTGTTGAAATTAGATTTTGATAGTTATGCAATTGGCGGACTTGCAGTTGGCGAACCGATGGAACAAATGTATGAGCTTGTAGATTTTACTACTGATTTTATGCCTGATGATAGACCAAGATATTTAATGGGTGTTGGGCGCCCTGAAAATATTCTTGAATCAATTGCGCGCGGTGTGGATATGTTTGATTGTGTAATGCCGACACGCAATGCACGTAATGCAAATTTGTTTACCTGGAATGGAACTCTTTCAATGCGTAATGCAAAGTATAAAGATGATTTTATTCCGCTTGATGAAAAATGTAATTGTTATACTTGCAGGAATTATACTCGAGCTTATTTAAGACATCTTTTTATTGCTGAAGAAATATTAGCTCTTGAACTTGCTTCGATTCATAATTTGTATTTTTATCTGGAATTGGTAACGCAGGCTCGTAAACATATTGTTAATGGCGATTTTTTTGAATGGAAAAATAAAACTGTAAATGAAATATCAATAAAGAACTAAATTAAAAACTAAAGGAGAAATAAATTGGATATATTATTAGCAATGGCACCACAAGGCGGTGAAGGCGGTGGCGGAAGTTTAATCAGCACATTGATTATGTTCGGTGCAATCTTCGCAATCTTCTATTTTATGATTATCAGACCACAGCAGAAAAGAGCAAAGGAAAGAGAAAAACTTCTTTCCAATATCGAAAAAGGAGATAAGGTTGTCACTTCAGGCGGAGTTCATGCAACTATAGTAGGAATTGAAGATAAAACGGTGCTTATAGAAATTGCTCCAAATGTTAAAATAAAAGTGGATCGTTCTGCAATTGGTAGTGTTATAAAATAATTAATGAGTTAATAAATGTTTTGCAGTGTTGAAGAAGCAATCGAAGAAATAAAAAATGGTAAAGTCATTATCGTTGTTGATGATGAAGACCGTGAAAACGAAGGCGACTTTATTTGCGCTGCCGAATATGTTACACCAGATATTGTCAATTTTATGGTAACGCACGGCAGAGGAATGCTGTGCGTTGCTTTAAATGGTAAACGATTGGATGAGCTTAATCTTCCGCTGATGGTTGAATCAAACTCTGCTTTGCACGGAACACAGTTTACAGTTACTATTGATGCATTAGAAGGAACAACAACCGGAATTTCTGCTGCTGATCGTGCACACACAATTAAAAAGCTTATCGATCCCAAATCTACTTCAAATGATTTTGCAAAACCGGGACACATTTTTCCGCTTCGTGCTTTTGAAGAAGGTGTATTGCGAAGAGCAGGTCACACAGAAGCCGCTGTTGATCTTTGTAAACTTGCAAGCTTAAATCCTGCAGGAGTTTTGTGTGAGATTTTAAAGGAAAATGGTGAGATGGCTCGTGTGCCTGAACTTATTGAGATTGCAAAAAAGTTTAATCTTAAAATCGTAACTGTTCAGGAATTGATTAAATATAGAATTAAAAATGAAAATCTAATTGAAAAAATTTCTGATATAGATTTTCCAACTAATCATGGAAAATTCAGACTTCATCTTTATAAAAATCTATTAGATAAGAAAAAACAAGTTGCTTTGGTTAAAGGTGAACCTGATCCTGAAAAACCATTTCTTGTTCGTATGCATTCCGAATGTTTAACAGGTGATGTTTTTCATTCTTTAAGATGTGACTGCCATGATCAGTTAAATCACGCACTCGATTTAATTGAGCAAAATGGTTCCGGTGCTTTAGTTTATATGCGACAAGAGGGAAGAGGCATTGGATTAGAAAACAAAATTAAAGCTTATCATTTGCAGGATGAAGGCAGAGATACTGTTGAAGCAAACGAGGAACTAGGCTTTAAAGCTGATTTAAGAGATTACGGAATTGGTGCACAGATATTGATTAATCTTGGCATAAGAAAAATAAATCTACTTACAAACAATCCTAAAAAAGTAGTGGGCTTAAATGGATATGGACTTGAAATAGTAGAACGTATTCCAATTGAAATCCCACCAAATAAAAACAACGAAAAGTACTTAAAAACAAAGCGTGATAAGCTTGGGCATATAATACTTCAATAAAATTTGCTATTCTTCTGTACTTTCCGCTCAATCTGTTTTTCATTATTTTCACTCAGCATCTATTCCATTGTTTTGAAAATAATTTTGAGAAGATAAAATGAAATTTCTAATCTTTATTCTTTTAGCACTTACAACATTTGCACAACAAAAAACTGTTTACGTTGCCTACATTGATAGCGAAATTGATTTGGGATTGGCGCCGTATGTTTCCCGCGTGATTTCCGAAGCTGAACAGAATAACGCTGCTGCAATAATATTTAAGATCAACACATTCGGCGGTAGAGTTGATGCTGCTACACAGATCAAAGATGCAATTATATCCAGCAAAATTTTAACCATAGCTTTTATTAACAATCGTGCAATTTCTGCCGGTGCTCTGATCGCTTTATCCTGCAATAAAATTGTTATGGTTCCCGGCAGTTCAATAGGTGCAGCAACTGTTGTTGATCAGACGGGACAAAAAGTTGGAGAAAAATATCAATCTTATATGCGTTCGGAGATGCGTTCTACCGCGGAAAAAAATGGCAGAAGAATGGATATCGCAGAAGGTATGGTTGATGAACGAGTTGTAGTTGAAGGATTAGTGGATAGCACAAAATTAATTACACTCACTGCAGAAGAAGCACATAAATATCTAATTGCTGATACAGTTCTTACAAATTTTAATGAACTTTTAAGTGCGTTTGATTTGAAGAATGCTAAGGAAGTTTCAATTACATCCAACTGGGCTGAAGATGTTGTAAAGTTTTTAAATAATCCCATTATCTCATCGATACTTATCATGATTGGATTTTTTGGATTAATGGCTGAGATAAAAACTCCGGGCTGGGGAGTTGCAGGAACGACAGGTTTAATAGCACTTACATTATTTTTTGGTTCATCATACATTCTTCAACTTGCCTCACTTTTAGAGATTTTACTTTTTATAATTGGATTGGGACTGTTATTAGCAGAGATTTTTATCATCCCAGGGTTTGGTGTAGCTGGTATATCAGGCATTGTCCTGATATTCGCTTCGATATTCCTTTCACTCCTTGGTGCTGATCCATTTATAGATATGCGATCAGTATCGATTGCAATTATCCAACTCTCCGGTGCAATGCTTTTTGCATTATTAGGAATGTTCTTCCTCGTTAAATATTTACCTAAATCAACTGCATTTAATAAACTGGTTTTAGCAGAATCAGAAAAGGCTGAGCAGGGATTTGTTTCTTTTCCATCTGAAAAAGAATTAGTTGGAAAGATAGGAATTGCATTTACCACACTTCGTCCTGGAGGAACAGCTGAATTTGATGGAAAGAGAGTTGATGTAGTTGCTGATTCAGAATACATCAGCCAGGGTACAAAAATAAAAGTGTTAAGGGTTGAAGGAATAAAGGTTGTAGTAACACCTATTAAGGAATAAATTTTATTATAAAACTGCCTAAATGATATAGATATTCATATTATAAGAAAAGATCACATTTCGACTTCGCTCAGTGTGGCGCTTTTAATTATTGGAAATTTCTACATAAAAAATCTTCAAACCAAAATCATTATTGCTAAAATCAACACAGGGAATTTTAATTTCGTTTGCAGTTGTATCGTTTAAAACAAACGCGAATCCGTTTGATGGGTTTGAAAACATAGATTGAATATTATTAGAATCCGAGATTTTGATTTCGTGTCTACCATTTACAACCGGTTCTTCATTCACAGAAAAAAGAAATTGAAAATTTGATTGAATGTATGTTGGCGTCAAATCGATTCCTGGATCATTCCAATTAACACCTTCGGGTACAATGTACACATTTGTGCTCAACGATATTGAATCTGAACTGCCTGATCGATAATAACCGCTTAAGTTATTTATAAGATCATAGTTATTACCAATTTTAGCACCGTCCGGCTGCATCTTAATAAAAAACACACTGTCACTAATTATCTTGGTGGAAAAATCATCAAGCATATTATATCTAATATAAACATCCTGAAGAATGTCCTGATCCTCATCCACACTTACAGAAACATAGCTTGTATAAATATCATAACTTGTACTTCTAAATGTTAAAGTGTAATTATCTTTGTACAGTGAATCAAAGAAAAAATTTCCCAAAATATCACAAGTATCATATACATATCTGCCCGATGTATTGCTGCTTAATTCAATGCGAGCATTTGCTGCGGGAGTTTCATCAAGAAATTTTAACTGTCCGGTAATCGTGCTGTTACCGGACTGAATAGGAGTTATAGAATCATCTTCTGAACAAGAAATTATCAGTAAAGAAAATAATATTAAATATCCAACAAAAATATTTTTACTCACGTGTGAACTTTCAATAATGCTTAAAGTAATTCTAAAATATTTGTGTTAGTGATAACATCTCGTCTTGAACCTTTTTGCTTACCTTTTGGTGTGTTTGCTTCCATTGTGTAAGATATTTCTAACCTGGTTTTTGTGCGTGACTTAATTTGAATACCTTTATCAACATCAAAATAAATCTTGCCTTCTGCAGTGGATATTGGTTTCTGGAAAGAGTACGAAACATTACCCTGATTAACTTTTGGTTCACCAGTGTATTTAAAGTTGATACCTGCATCAATGACAGCGACCCGGTTGTCATCTAATTTTTCTACACTTTCTACTCTGTAAGTGTTTGTATAATTAATTTGATAAACCATTAATGGAATCGGAGCTTGTTGAATCTGCCAGGTTGAATCCTTATAAACTTCTTTGTCAGAAACTTTTCTGATTACCTGAGTTATAAGCGGTGTAAGAACTCCATTAATAAGATCCTGTCGAATTAAATTTCTATCATTAACGGATATCGTATCTGCTGCTCCTTTAAGTTCGAGAAATTTATTGGATATTTTATCAGCTTTAAAAACCTCTAAAATATCACCCTTCTTATTGAATCGAACGCTAAAAGGATTATTATATAATGCTTGAAATTCGGCAAACTGTTGTGTCTTAGCCGAATCTACATCTTTACCGGCTTCAAAATTAAAAGTTTGTCCGTTTGCAGATGCTTCAAGCTTAAGTGAATTTATTTTAATTTCAGCTTCAGTTGCACCGTCTTCATCAACCTCTTTTACAACAAGATCAAGCAGATAAATTATTTTCTGATTCACTCCACTTGTCATGGTAGTATCCATAATAATTGTTTGATTATTATTTGAAATGGTCGTAAGACGATAAACAACTTTGTCGCCTTTCTTAAATTTATATTCCATCAGAAAAGGTTTACCTGAATTATCTAGTCCTTCAGTTTTTAGATCTGTTGAATCAAAAGAATATTTTTCCTTATCGGTTAAAGTATTTTCTGGTTCATTATTTTTATCACCGCAGCTAATCATAACAAAACTGAATGCGATTAGCACTAATAGGTATTTTAACATTTTTTCCTCTTAATAAAGTAAGTATTGATTTATTTTTTTATTGAACTTTGTTAAATCTTTTTGCCATGCAGCAAAAATTTTATCAGGTAACATTTGGTTCTTCAGTTGCTGTCGTAGCATGTCCGATCCGGCAAGCCTATCAAATGAAGAGTCATTAAATTTAATTTTGTTTCCATATAATTTAGTAAGAACAAACAACAGTTTTACACCTAATTTTACTGACTCAAATTTATCCGGATCAGTAATTTTAATTTTAATTCCATAACAGGTTTTACCTTCAAACTTTGGATTTGTTGCCATATTCTCAATGTCTTCCGGAATGAAAGTAACAGGTTGAATCTCTGCACCTTCAACCTTTAACAGGTCCAGTTTTTCAATTATATCTTCCGAATTAAAAAATGGAGCACCGATTTGTAAAAATGGAGATCTTGTACCTCGTCCTTCAGAAATATTTGTCCCTTCAATTAAACAAGTGCCCGGATACACAAGTGCAGTTTCAAGTGAATTAATATTTGGAGATGGTGAATTCCATTTAGAATAAAACTGATTTGGAATTTCTCGTTTCCAGTTTTTGCATTGGATAACAGTTAAAGAAACATTTTTCCAGCTTGAAATTATTTTCTCACTAACAAAATATTTTGCAAGTTCACCAACAGTCATTCCATGAGTAATTGGAATCTCAGCAATCCCGACAAATGATTGATACTTAATATCAAGGACAGGTCCATCAACATAATTTCCGCCAATAGGATTAGGACGATCAAGGATAATTACAGGAATATTATTTTCTCCGGCAGCTTCCAAAACATAATACATTGTAGAAATGTAAGTGTAAAATCTGGCACCAACATCTTGAATATCAAAAATTAAAACATCAACATCTTTAAGGTTTTCCTTAGTTGGTTTTCTGTCTTTACCGTAAAGTGAAATAATTGGAACTTCTTTATAAAGATTATTTTTATAATCTAATTTCTCACCAGCTTCAGCACTGCCTTTAAATCCATGTTCTGGTGTAAAGATTGCATTTACTTTTACGTCTTTTTGTTCAATTAAAGCATCCACTAAATGAGTTCCATCTGAAAGCAGGGAAGTATGATTGCAAACAACACCAATATTTTTTTTAGCGATAAGATTTAAGTTTTCAGAAAAAAGTAAATCTGCTCCATTAATTATTTGAGCTTTATTAGGAATTGAAAGAAGAAAAAGTAAAAGAAGAGTTAAAATTTTATTTAAATATTCCTTTTTCATTTTATTTCATTTCCTTAATTCGAAGTATCTTTTATTCTGTTGATTATTGTGTCATTCCCGTGAAAACGGGAATCCAGAACTTCTAAAAAAATAGATTCCCACTTTCGTGGGAATGACAAACTAGTTCTAAATAGTTTTTGTATAAAATTCCAATTGCAAATTGAATCTGAGTTAAGCCGGATAATTTTCAATCAACTCTTTGCTTGAGAAAAAGAAAGCAATTTCTTTTGCTGCATTTTCATCAGAATCGGAACCATGAACAGCATTGAACTGTACACTTCTTGCATAAAGTTTTCTAACAGTTCCTTCAGCAGCTTTTGCAGGATCAGTTGCACCGATAAGTTTTCTGTAATCTTCTACTGCATTTTCTTTTTCCAAGTGCAATCGGAACACAAGGTCCGGAAGTCATATATTCAACCAATTCACCATAAAATGGTTTTTCTTTGTGAATTTCATAAAATGCTTTTGCAGCATCTTCAGAAAGTTTAATCATCTTTAATGCTTTAATTTTAAATCCTGCTTTGTTTATCATTGAAATGATTTCACCAACATGATTATCATTTACAGCATCTGGTTTAATTATTGCTAATGTTTTGTTACTCAAGTAGAACTCCTATTTCTTTTTATTTTTTTTCTTGTCTGATTTTTTATCTGTTTTTTTGATTTGTCTTCTTTTTTCTTATCGACCTTTTTCTTCGTCTTAGTTTTTTCAACTTTAACAGGTTTAATCTTCTTAATAACTTTTTTTACTGCTACTAGATTTTTTAACAACCGGCTTTTTAACTTCTAACTTTTCAATTGCTTTTAACATTGTTACACCAATTTCAGCGGGACTTTCAACAACATGAATTCCTGCTTTTTTCATTGCTGCCATTTTTTCTGCTGCGGTTCCTTTTCCACCAGAGATGATTGCACCAGCATGACCCATTCTTCTTCCGGGAGGGGCGGTTCTTCCGGCAATAAATCCAACTACAGGTTTCTTAACATTTTTTTTAATGAACTCAGCAGCTTCTTCTTCAGCACTTCCACCAATTTCACCAATCATTACAATGCCATCTGTATCTTTATCATCATTAAACATTTTTATTATATCAATAAATCGTGAACCAATTATTGGATCACCGCCAATACCAACGCAAGTTGATTGACCAAGTTTAACATCCGATAATTGTTTTACTGCTTCGTAGGTTAAGGTTCCACTGCGGGAGACAACACCAATTTTTCCTTTGTTGTGAATGAAGCCGGGCATAATTCCGACTTTTGCTATGCCGGGAGAGATAACACCTGGACAATTTGGACCAACCAAAACAACATCTTTATTTTTTATTGAGTTGTAAACTTTTAACATATCATTTGTTGGAATTCCTTCGGTGATACAGATGATATATTTTATTCCTGCACCTGTGGCTTCTAAAATTGCGTCTGCAGCGAATGCCGGAGGAACAAAGATAACTGAAGTATTTGCTTTCTGAACTTTTACAGCTTCTGCAACTGTATTAAAAACAGGAACTCCTTGAAAATCTGTTCCGCCTTTGCCCGGTGTAACGCCCGC
Source organism: uncultured Ignavibacteriaceae bacterium (assembly GCA_963812305.1). Taxonomy (GTDB): domain Bacteria; phylum Bacteroidota; class Ignavibacteria; order Ignavibacteriales; family Ignavibacteriaceae; genus IGN3. The sequence goes on along the minus strand of CAWEUT010000007.1, from coordinate 324,007 downwards.
AACAACTTTGGTTCCGTACTCAAGCATTTGAGTTGTGTGAAAGGAACCTTCACTGCCAGTAATTCCCTGAACAACAAGGCGAGTGTTTTTATCGATTATAATAGCCATAAATAATCCTTTTCTAAATTAAATTTTATGAACAAAAATAAGGAAATTCTGGGATATAGATAAATCAATATTATGGTTTGTTAAAGAGAGTTCTGAAAATCAAATATGAATTTGAATGTCATTCCCGCGAAGGCGGGAATCCAAATATTATTAAATAGATTCCCACTAGCGTGGGAATGACAGTAATTGTTAAATAACTTTATATCCAATCAAATGCATAACTTGTGTTTTACCCATTTGAAATGGCTCTTCTTCATCGAATACAAAACCAAGATTTTTATACCAGTCAAGTGATTTAACATTTTGCTTCATTACCCCGAGCCACACTTTGGGAAAATGTTTTTCCTTTGCAATTCTATATGCTTCATTCAAAAGTTTTTTGCCAAGACCGAAACCCTGATATTCTGGCAAAACGTATAAAGATGAAACAAAGAATTTTTTGTTGATGAGATCTTCAAACAATTTTAACCATCCAGCAGGAACCGAATTTACTTCCGCAATAATTCCTTTAGAAAATGGATCGTTTAGGATTTCAATTAATCTGTCTTCACTATAATGTTTTTCAAAGTGGGTTAGAATATCTTCTTCAGGAATGAATGTGTATGTGTTTTTCCAGGTTTCAAGTAAAATATTTTTTACGATTGAGAAATCTTCTTTAGTCCAATTACGAATTGTTATTTCAGCTTGTGATTTCATCTTGAATATGCTTTGCTAACTGAAATATTTTTTCTTCTTCAAATTGCTGTGATAAAATTTGCAAACCGATTGGAAGATTTTCTGAATTCTTACCGATTGGAATGTTCATTCCCGGAATACCGGCAAGGTTTGCAGATGTTGTATAGATATCGCTCAAATACATTTGTAATGGATCATCAGATTTTTCACCAATCTTAAATGCAACTGTTGGTGTTGTTGGAGTGATTAACAAATCAACTTGCTTAAAAGCATTATCAAAATCTTCTTTAATTAATCTTCTTACTTTTTGTGCTTTGCGATAGTAAGCATCATAATAACCGGAAGAGAGAACGTAAGTGCCGAGCATAATTCTTCGTTTTACTTCTTTGCCGAATCCTTGTGTACGGGAATTGAAATACATCTCTTTAAGATTTTTGTAATCATTTGCTCTAAAACCATAACGTGCACCATCAAATCGTGCAAGGTTTGATGAAGCTTCCGCAGTTGTTAAGATGTAATATGTTGCAATCGTGTATTCAGTTTTTGGCAAGTGAAACTTCTTTAACTTCATAACCTTCAAGTTTTAATTCATCAACAATGTTTAGGATTGCTGTTTTAATTTCTTCATCTAGTCCATCAGCAAAATATTCTTTTGGAATTCCAATTTTAAGTTTCTTGTCTTTTGATAGTGAAGAAGAAAAATCCGGAATTACTTTTTCGATAGATGTAGAATCATTCAAATCTTTACCCGAAATAACTTCCATAACTAAAGCCGCATCTTCAACATTTTTTGAGAATGGTCCGATTGAATCGAAAGATGAAGCGAAAGCAGTTAACCCAAAACGGGAAACTCTTCCGTAAGTTGGTTTTAGTCCGAAGATTCCACAAAAGGCTGCGGGCTGACGAATTGATCCGCCTGTATCTGTACCGAGAGAAACATCACATAGGTTTGCTGCAACTGCAACAGCCGAGCCGCCGCTTGATCCGCCGGGAACTCTTGTTTTATCAACAGGATTTAAAACATTACCAAAAGCAGAGTTTTCATTTGATGAACCCATTGCAAATTCATCGCAGTTTGTTTTACCGATAATGATTGCATCTTCATCAATAAGTTTTTGTACTGCTGTTGCTGTGTAGAGTGAAGTAAAATTTTTTAAGATGTTTGAAGAGCAGGTGAGTGGATGATCTTTGATAAGCAAGTACATCTTTAATTGCAATTACCATTCCTGCAAGTTTACCGGCTGAATTATTTTTTATTTTCTGTTCAACTGCTGTTGCTGATTCAATTGCTTCATCACTAAAAACAAAGTTAAATGCGTTAAGATCTTTTTGGTCTTCTATATTCTTTAGAAAATGCTTTACATTTTCAACAAGACTTAAGTTTGCCTGATTTTATAAGTTCTAATTTTTCTTTGTGGTTTTTGTAGAAAGTCATTTTGTTTTATAATTATAGATTTTATGATTAAAAATAAGGTATTATACGGATAAGTTCTATTCACTGTCTAATTGATGGTTTCACTTTTTCAGAATTTTAAGAGGAATTTATTTGAACTCTATTTTAACCCCTCCCAGCCTCCCCTTCAAAAAAATGGGAGGATATAGGAAAATTACTTAACAAGCATCATCTTCTTCATATCTGTAAAAACGGGAATGTTGCCTTCTCCAATTACTTCGATTCGGTAAAGATAGATTCCGCTTACTATATCTCCGTAACCTGTTTCAAATTCTATCTTGCCTTCTGCACTTTGGCGTTCTGTTGCGGTTGGATGGAATAACACTTCATAATATCCTGCACTCTGATATTTGTTTACAAGTACTTTTACCTGTTCTCCAAGTAGATTGTAAACCATTACTTTTACATATCCCGGTGCTTTTAACCTGTATGGAATTGTTGTACTTGGATTAAACGGATTTGGGTAATTCTGTAAAAGATTGTAATGCTCTACAACTATTGGAGGTGCTTCCGGTATTCCTGTTATGTTTATGTGTGCTTCTTCACTTGCAGGTGATTGATGATATGCACTGTCTATTGCTGTTATCTTGTAATAGTAATTGCCTGATATAAATTTCTGCGGAGGATCATCATAAAAGGTTGTGTCTGATAAGTACTGCAATTATTTTTGTTGTGTCATAGATAAAGTCCGGAACAGTATCCCGATAAACCCTGTAACGGAAAAGATCTGCTTCTGTGTTCTTATTCCATTTAAGATGAACAAGACCTGAATCCATTGTTGCAGTTAAGTTTCTTGGTGGTTTTGGTGCTAAATCCTGATAAGTGTAGCTTTCTCCCAAAGGACCGCCAAACATACCAATATCACTTCTGCTTCCATCAACATCAAGAATTGATGGATCACCTTTATCTATTGCTGGTGAATATTTCTGAAGATGAAAATCATAATTTCCATTTGCTGTTGGTATTGTGTCGTTTACAAACATTGGATCGGCTACTATGTCGCTGTCTCCGTAAGTTAATCCATACTATATCTTGTTCGATTTTCCAGAATAAATTATAGTCTGATCTGAATGAATCCACTACCTATCTGATATATTCCTTTTTATGTTGTTTGATAGTGATAACATTATTTGTACAACAATTTATCACCAGATGACCGAAATACTTGCCGGTAGTACCGTGATCACTTTGCATAAATCAGAACGTTGTTTTTTATAAATACTGTATCAATAGACTGTATCAAAAAAAATATTATCGTAAAACCTACTTATTAAATTATTTTCTATATGAACTGATCTTGGCGCTCCAACAGATAATCCCTGATTCCATATTGTTTGTGCCTGTAAACAAGGATTATGTTATTAGTAAATATAGTTGTCAACAGTTTGGTGCATATCCAATGCTAATTCCGATAGAATTATTTTTATTGATAATAATAATGCAATCAGAAATAGTATTAAAATATTCTCCAAATAAATTGAAACCTCTAGTTAACTTCGTCAATTAATAATTTTTCAGCAACTAAATTCACCAACCGGCCATACTTACACCAACTCCTGATATTACTTAACCGACAATTTTTCACATTTATTTTTAATTGCAAATTATTTGAACGAATTGCGCGACCCGATAAATATGTTTCACCTCTTCCATAAATATTAAAGTTTTCAATAGATCCATCAGAATTAAAAGCAACTGTATAATCGTATAACCCAGTTCCATCAATCACAGTACTATCCATACTACTGCCAATTAGACTTATAGCTGTGTTTATAACAAGGTTTTCTTTGTAAACACCATTAGCAACATAAATCGTATCACCATCAACACAAATGTTAATGCACTTTTGTATGCTGTCTGCGGCGGTTTGCCAGCTTGTGTAGGGCGGTGTGCTTGTGCCGGTTTTGCTTACGTACGGTGCGCTGCGTATCAGTTAAGAATGAAGAGTTAAGAATGTACGAATGAGAAACAAAAGAAAAGGAAGTATTTTAATTTCATTTGGGTCTTAATCCCAAAAGACATTTTTGTTTAGTTGAAACTTAAAAAGAAATAATGCGAGAAGCGAGAGTTTTTTTCAAGATAAAAGATTAAAGGAAAAAGATAAAAGACAAATTGAATGGATTTAAAAATAGATTCCCGCCTACGCGGGAATGACAGAATAATATTTTAAATTTCTCACTTCGTCTCGAAATGAGTCAGATGACAAGCTGAATTAAGACTTATCAGATTTTTTTACATCGTCATCAGTTTTTTTGATTTCTTCTTCAACATCTTTTAAGGATTTTTTGAATTCCTTCATACCTTTACCCAAGCCCTGAGCAAGTTCCGGAATTTTCTTTGCACCGAATAACAAAAGTATTACAAGTACAATCAGTATTATTTCGCCTGCGCCTAAATTTCCAAACATAACATCACCTTTAGTTTAATATATAATTAGCTATCGATTTAAAAATTTGCTGCCCATCAGTTCTGCCAAGAGTTGGATCGCAAGCTCTTTCAGGATGAGGCATCATTCCCATTACATTACCGTTTTTGTTTACGATTCCTGCAATGTTCAATTGAGAACCATTAGGATTATTTTCATCATTAACATTTCCATCTTCATCAGAATATCTAAAAAGAATTTGCCTGTTAGCTTCAAGTTCTTTTAACAATTCAATATCAGCAAAATAATTTCCTTCACCATGTGCGATAGGAATTTTTAATGCTTTTGTAGCTTCACTAATCTCAGCAGAAAAAATTGTTTCTCTATTTTCAGTTTTAAGATAAACATCTTTACAAGCAAACTTAAGGGAATTATTGCGTATCATAACTCCGGGCAACAAACCAGCTTCCAGCAGGATTTGAAAACCATTACAGATGCCAATTACAATTCCGCCTTTATTTGCAAAGCTGATAACTGAATTCATAATCGGGGAAAATCTTGCAATAGCACCTGTGCGAAGATAATCGCCGTAAGAAAATCCGCCCGGAAGAAGAATAACACTGCTTTGTTTTAAGTCTGTGTCTTTATGCCAGAGAAATTCAACATCATAGTTAAGAACTTTGCGTAAAGAATAATATGCATCGTGATCGCAATTTGAGCCAGGAAAAACTACTACGCCAAACTTTAAACTCATTTCACTTCTTCCAGTTTGAATTCAAAATCTTCCATAATTGGATTTGAGAGAAGCTTTGAGCAGTAATGATTTACTTCTTTTTCAGCATCAGTACGATCTGAACATCAACATCAAACTCAATTAGTTTTCCGATGCGTGTGCCTTTTATATTTGAATGCCAAGATGTTTTGCACCTTTTTCAACCGCAACACCTTGTGGATCTAAAATAGATGGTCTGCGTTTTATTAGAACTGTAGCTTTAAACACTTTTTACTCAGGTTTTTTATTTGAGAAATACTTAAAAATCTGACGAAAAATACCAAATGCAATCATGAAAACAAAAATGAAAAACAATCCTTTAACCGTGAAAAGAATCAAAACAACAAGAGCGATTAAGTATGCAACGTAAAGCAGCGGATTTTTTTTCATTTCATTTACAGAAAACTTTGGAAGAGTATCGTACTTAACTTTACTTACCATCAAAAATGAAACAAGCAAAACCATTGGGATGATAAAAATCTTTAGCTCTTCAGGATATCCATCTTTATAAAAAGATAGGTTGAAGCAAACAATTACAAGTGCGGCAGAAGGAATTGGCAATCCTGTAAAATATGATTTATCAAATCCAACAAGCTGAACGTTAAATCTTGCTAATCTAAATCCTCCTGCAATCATTGGTAGCGAACTTATTATAACGCCAAAAACTTCGAATTGGTTAAAGTAGGTTGAGTATAGTAGAAATGAAGGGGCAACACCAAAACTAACAACGTCGGAAAGTGAATCAAGTTCAACACCAAGTTCACTGCTGGATTTTGTAAGACGAGCCATAAAGCCATCAAGAGTATCAAAGATTGCAGCAATGATGATTAACCAACCAGCGTAAGTATAATTTCCCTGGCTTGCGCTGATTATCGAAAAAAAACCGCTGAACATGTTCATAGCGGTAAATAAATTCGGTATTACAGAAGGTGTAATTCTAAATCGATTCATTCATTAATATTCAAAAAGAATTGTTTCGCCTGCAGTAACGTTGTCGTCTTTTTTTACTTTTACTTGCCACTGCTCCGGAACAATAATATCAACACGACTTCCAAATTTAATCATACCGAACCGATTTCCAATGTTTACGGAATCTCCGACTTTCAAATCGCTTACAATTCTTCTTGCAACAAATCCGGCAATTTGGGTAAAGAAAACTTTACCAGCAGGACTTGTAATTCCAATTTCATTTCTTTCATTACGTTCTGATGCTTTATCTTCAAACGCAGCAAGATATTCACCTTGAATATATTTCACATATTCTACTTTGCCAGAAATTGGAATTCTGTTTACGTGAACATTAAGCGGCGACATAAATATTGAAACCATTTTTGCTTTGCCATTTAGAAATTTTTCATCGATAACATCTTTAACAAATAAAACTCTGCCATCAGCAGGGGAGACCACAATGTTAGATTTATTTGGAACTGTCCTTTCAGGATCGCGGAAGAAGTTTAAAGTAAAGATGATAAGAAAAACTGAAAGTATTATTAAAGGAATTCTGACAAAATTATTATCAAGATAAATGGATAGAACTATCAAAATAAAAACCACAATAAATACTATCCCCATTGTACTATAGCCGTATTTGGTAAACATTATTTAACGCTCGCAATATTAAAAAGGTGTTCGGTATATTTTCTTACTTCTGCTGCGGATGAAAGTTTATAAGGATTTGTCCATTTGACAGATTCATCTTTTGGAAAAATCTTTATACTTGCTGGTGAAAAATCACCAATAAGAAAAACTTTATCTTCTTGCTTTCCAAAATGACAGCAAATTTCAGCAAGAATTTCGTTTCTTCTTTCAAAAAAGGATTTTAAAACTGCATTAATTTTTGAGCAGATTCTCGTATATCAATTTCATATCTTCCGGGTTGCACAAATCAAAAGCGATTAAATGACTTTCACTAATTAAACTTTCTTTTCCACAGCCATAATGAAACTCAAATACAGGAAGATTCAATTCAGTGCCTTCCTTAATTCCAAATATTTTAGAATTTCTTTTATCTGCAGAGTTTAGAATTTTAATGCGGAACGGAAGTTCTTTGGTTATTGAAAATTTTAGAGATGTTTCACCATCTTTTCTTAAAAATGATGTTGGAATATGATATTCCTTTAGATAATCAAAGAAAAAGGCGTTAGTTAATGCTACTTTTTTCCCAATATCTTTAACCTTAACTTTTTTTGCATCACTAATTAAATAACTATCAAGATATTCAATCATCTGATAATTCCCCTCATCAAAAGGAATATCATTTCGCTTTAAAGTTTCAATCATTTATCCTCGACGATCAATTTTTACTTGGTAAAATTCAGGGCAGAAATTAGGCATATTAAATACATAAAGTCAATCGTTTATATTATATTTGGCTTCCCAAAAACACAAAAAATTAAATAAATAGGAGATTTTTATGAAGGGCGGAATGCAAGGAATGCTTAAACAAGTGCAAAAAATGCAGGCTGAGATGCAGCGGGTGCAAGGTGAGCTTGCCAATAAGACTGTAACTGAGGAAGCCGGCGGCGGAATGATAAAAGCTGTTGCAAATGGAATGAAAGAACTAATTTCTGTTGAAATTGATCCTCAAGTGATAAATTCTGAAGAAAAAGAGATTTTAGAGGATTTGGTTGTTGCTGCAGTAAATAAAGCGCTACAATCCGCAAATAAAATGGCTGAAGATGAAATGGGAAAAGTTACTAAAGGAATGATTCCTCCCGGCTTAAACATTCCAGGATTTTAACTTGCAGATAGCAGAACCACTTTTAATAGCAATTGAAGAGTTAAGTAAACTTCCTGGTATCGGGAAAAAAACTGCTCAAAGATTGGCTTTGCACATTTTAAAGAATGAGCAAGACTTCTGTGGATAAACTCGTAAAAGCTATTGCGGATTTGAAGATAAAATTACACTTCTGTAAACGATGTTTTAATATTACCGAAGATGATCTTTGTGAAATTTGTAAAAGTGTTAAACGCGATACAACAAAAATTTGTGTTGTTGAAGAAGCAAGTGATGTTATAGCAATAGAAAAAACTAATGAGTACAATGGACTTTATCATGTTCTTGGCGGTGTTCTTTCGCCGCTTTCCGGTATTACTGCTAACGATTTAAAAATTAAAGAACTTCTTACGCGATTTGAAAATGAAAATATTTCTGAAATTATTCTTGCAATAAATCCTGATACTGAAGGTGAAACAACTTCACTTTATCTTGCAAGATTAATAAAGCCATTAAATATTAAAGTTACAAGAATTGCTCGTGGTATTCCTATCGGCGGTGATTTAGAATTTGCTGATGAAGCAACGATTGGCAGAGCAATGTTAAACAGAATGGATTTATGAAATCAGAATGGTTTAAGGATTGGTTTAACACTGAAGAATATTTAAATGTTTATCAACATCGCAATGAAAGTGATGCGGAAGAGCACGTAAAACTTATTCTGGAAAATATTAATCTCTCATCCGGAGCAAAAATTCTTGATATGGCTTGCGGTGCCGGAAGACATGCAATTATTTTTGCAAGAAAAAATTTTAATGTTACAGCAGTTGATCTAAGTGAAAATCTTTTAGCAATTGCTAAAAAAAATGCGGATGATGAAAATCTTAAAATAAATTTTGTTCATTCAGATATTAGAAATTTTAAGAGTGATGATAAGTTTAATCTTAGTTTTAAATCTGTTTACCAGTTTTGGATATTTTGAAAGTGATGAAGAAAATTTTTCAGTACTTCAAAAAGCTTATGATCTTTTAATTGATGATGGATATTTTGTTTTTGATTTTTTTAATTCTTATTTTTTGCAGCAAAATCTTGTTGAATCATCGGAAGAAAATTTAGGTGAAGTTAAAATTCATCAGTTCCGGAAGATCAAAGAAAACAGGGTAACAAAGAAGATTGTTATTACTAAAAATGGTAAACTAAGTCAGTTTGAAGAATCTGTAAGGATGTTTACAAAAGATGAACTGGTAAATGCTATCCAAAATATTGGATTTGATATTTACAAAACATTTGGTGATTTTCTTGGTAACGAATTTGAACAATTTACTTCACCACGATTGATAATGATTTGTAAAAAATGAATAAAATAATTTTAATAATATTATTTACATTATCATTTACAGCTTGTGATTTATTTACTACACGCAATGCAGAAAATCCCGATCAGACAAGATCAAATTTCCAGCCGCCGGTTGAGCCAGCTATCGTTATTGAAAACTTAAAAAATTCACTATCAGATAAAAATGTGCAGAACTATATTTCTTGTTTTGTGGATACAATTTTTGCAGATCAAAGTTATAATTTTTCTGCCTCAAGCGAGGCACTCACATTATGATGTTTTTCTTCAAGTGGGGTTTGAATGAAGAACGAAGATATTTTACAAGCATAATTAATAAAGTGCCAACTGATTTTCCTATATCACTCACTCTCTCAGACCAAAATTACAGCAGTCTTAGTGGTGATTCTTTAATTTATTCTGCCACATATTTTATAAATCTTCCTGTACAATCAGGTGATCCGTTTCCTCAGAACTATGCAGGCAGTTTACAATTTAATATGCTTCGTGATTCCCGTTCTGAATGGGTAATTTATTTTTGGAAAGATACTAAAAGCGAAACGTTACCAAGTTGGAGTGAATTAAAAGGAAGTTCATATTAAAAGTATAATTGGCATATTGCTTTTAATTATTATGATTGGATGTACAAATCCTTTTGCACCAGGTTTTGATGAAAATGCTGAAAACTTTAAACCACCGGTTTCAGATCAAAAAGATATTGCAGGTGTATTTCAGAATTTTCAATATGCTTATACGTTTAAGGATTCAACTATTTATGGCGGATTGATTACAAGTGATTTTACTTTTTCCTATCGTGATTATGATCAGGGTTTTGATGTTACATGGGGAAGAGATGAAGATATGCGAACTACTTATGGATTGTTTCAAAATACTCAAAGGCTTGATTTAATTTGGAATAATATTGTGTTGATTACCGAAGATTCGCTTACTGCAAACATTGTTAGGAGTTTTAATCTTACAATAACATTTAATCCAACAGATGTTGTTAGGGTTGATGGTAAAGTGAATCTTACATTAAATAAAAATATTGACACAGGAGTCTGGCGAATTAATAAATGGATTGATGAGTCAAATTTCTAAATTTATTTTTCAATTGAAATAAAAGTATGATTTTATTCTGGTTAAAAGAAGCATTCAAACTAATTGCAAGATCAAAGTTTTCATTCCTGCTTGCACTTACTTCAATTACACTATCAGTAATTCTAATTACTATATCAGTTTTTATAATTCGAGTTTCAAATCATTTTGAAGACCAATTAAAAAGTAATATTGTAATCAGTGTATTTATTAAAGATGCAATTACAAACAATGAGATTGAAAATATAAAAACAGAATTATCGCAACTCAAATATCTAAGTTCATTCGAGTTTATTACAAAGGATAAAGCTGCTGAAATATTTATTAAGGAAACCGGTGAGGATTTTAGAAAAATTTTAGATTACAATCCATTACCCGCATCATTTAATCTTAAACTTAAAAATGAATATGCGATCCGGGATTCGATAAAAAAAGTTATTAAAGATCTCTCCGGTTATAAATGGTCTGATGAGGTTATTTTCAGACAGGATTTTTATCAGAAAATTTTAAATTATATCGATCAGGCAAAGGTTTATGTTTTTGCATTAACAGGGTTAATATTTTTAGTTTCTCTTTATCTTGTTTACAGTACAGTTAGATTAATTCTAAATTCAAAGTATTCTGAATTAGAAACAATGAAGTTTGTCGGGGCAAAATTATCAACAATTAAAATGCCCATTATACTCAACAGTGCTTTAACAGGTTTTCTATCAGGTTTGATTGCCCTGGGTATTATTTGGGCACTTTATTTTTACATTAAAGATTTCTTAATCACAATCGATACTGTTTTTCCTAACAAGATAGAATTTATAGTTGTATTGTTAGCGTTAGGTCCCATAATTGGAATAACAGTTACAATACTTTCTTTAAGAAAAATTTCACTTAAGATTTGAATTGATTTATATTTCAGTATTAAGATTTTGAATCTGATTAATTATCACAAACTATTATAACAACGCTGGTTAAAGCTTGGCTAAAAGTAAAATATTTTTAATAGTCTTTTATATTCTGATTTCCTCAATCAGTTTCGCTCAAATAATGCCCACTTATCCCGAAAGATCATTCAATTCTTTTACGGATAGTTCATTTGCAAAAAGTATGCAGGCATCCGAAGGAATAATTAATCCTGAAGAATACAAAGTTGGACCGGGCGACAATATTTTTATATCAGTAAGTGGAATTGAAGAACGCAATTTTAACCTATTGATTAATCACGAAGGTTATTTATACATCCCAAGAATTGGTGCTGTTGATTTAAGAAATAAAACGCTTGCGGAAGCAAAGCAGCTAATTAGATTGAGTTTAGAAAAAAACTTTAAGAATGTTGATATTTACATCGCACTTGGTGAAGTACGAAAGATAAAAGTATCTTTAATAGGTAACGTGTCAAACCAATCTTCCATTATATTATCATCTAATTCAAGATTGCAGGATCTTCTAAAGAGCGCAACAGGACTTAAATCATCGTCAGATATTAGAAACATTAAAATAGTTTCTAAAGATGGAACTACAGGCTTTTATGATTTACTGTCGTTTTTAAGAAATGGTAACTTTAAGGAAAATCCTTATTTAAAAGATGGCGATGTTGTTATCATTGAACGAGTAAACAAGATTGTCTCAATAATGGGGCTGGTTCTTTATCCGGCTACTTATGAATTCAGGGAAGGTGAGACTATTAATGATTTGATTAATCTTGCCGGTGGTCTTACATATAAAGCCAGAAAAGATTCAATCGAGTTGATTCGATTTGATGAAAATGGAATAAATCAATTCAGTCAATATTTTTCTTATGATTATATCCAGCAAAATAATATTGAATTAAAATTTAGCGATCTAGTTGTTGTCCGTGAGTTAACAACTTATTATGATGAGCAATGGGTAAGTATTGAAGGTAGAATAAAATATCCTGGTCTGTATAAAATTGTAAAAAATAAAACTAAACTCTCTGAAATTATTAATCAGGCGGGTGGATTTTTAGAAGATGCTTCGCTTGTTGATGCCACGCTTTATAGAACGGATGCTGATTCATCTTATGATCCTGAATTTGAAAGAATAAAATTAATTCCTCGTGTTGATATGACTGATGATGAATACGATTACTTTAAAGCAAAATCAAGACAACGATATGGCAAAGTGGTTGTTGATTTTAAGGCTTTGTTTAAAGGCGGCCAGTTAAATGAAGATGTAATCTTAAAAAGAAAAGATGTAATAAACATTCCTGAGAAAAAAAATTACGTTTCAATTATTGGTCAGGTTGTAAATCCTGGTAATATAGTTTATACGCCAAATCTTAAAGTTAACGATTATATTCAATTAGCAGGTGGATTTAGCTGGAGAGCGATTGAGGGTGATGTGAGAGTAATAAAAGTAAATACAGGTGAATGGGTTGATGCAGATGATGTTGAGTCTCTGGATCCGGGTGATACAATCTGGGTTCTGGAAGATCCGCCAGGACCAAAATTCTGGGACGTATTTTTAACATCACTGACAGTAGTAGCGCAGCTTGCAGCCATAGTAGCAGCAGCTGTTGCTGTAATAGTTGCAACGAGGTAATAAATGAGTTGGCATGAAATGTTAAATGTTGTACTATTAAATTTAAGAACTATACTTAAAGTAACCATCCTATCAACAATATTTTTATTTCTAATTTTATTTTTCATTTATCCGAGGACTTATCAGGCAACAGTTTCCATTCTTCCTCCCGAACAAGAAAACAGTCTCGGCAGTTTTGGAGCATTGTTAGGCAGTGGCGATTTTTCCAATCTCATCGGTGGCGGAATGTCATCCGCAAGCTCACAACTTTATGTAGAGATTCTTAAAAGCAGAACCGCAGCCCTGTACGTTGTCAAAAAAAATAATTTAGTAGAATTTTTTAATGCTGATGACAATATCGAAGCTGCAGAAAAATTACAAAAGAGTCTTAATACCGATATAACAAAAGAGGGTATTGTAAATCTAAATGTTGATGTTAAATCTGCCTTCATCCCATTAATTTTTAGTGACTCTGATGAATTAAAAAAACTTTCAGCTATACTCTCGAACAGTTTTATAGAAGCATTAGATTCCATAAACCGGGAAAAGTTATCTTCAAAAGCAAGGAACGCCAGAATTTATATTGAAGAGCAAATACAAGAAACCAAAGCGTTGTTGGATTCTGCGGAAGTTGCTCTAATGAATTTCCAGAGTAAAAATAAAACCATTGCAATACCAGAACAGGTAAAAGCTGCCATAGAGGCATCAGCCCAAATTAAAAGTGAAATAATTCAAACTGAAATGCAGCTAGGATTAATTAAATCAGATGCCTCAGAAAATAGCAGAATAGTTGCAGCACTGAATAAAAAGCTGCAAGAACTTAAAAGCCAATACTCGCAATTTGAAACAGGCAGCGAGGATTATTTATTAGCATTCAAAGATTTGCCAACTCTTGGTAAAGACCTTGCTGGTTTATTAAGAGATGTTCGGATTCAAAATGAAGTATATGTTTTACTTCAGCAGCAGTACTATAAAGAAAAAATTCAGGAGAATAGAGAGATTCCAACTGTAGAAATTCTTGATGAAGCGATACCGCCTAAAAAACCGATTGCACCAAGAGTTGTTTATTCTTCAGTAGCTGGGGCAATATTTTTATTCATTTTGCTTTCTTTAATTTTTATACTTAAAGATAAAAAGTTTTACGATAATAAGAATAAGAAGAAGTAAAAAATCTTAATCCTTTTTCCAATTCAATAATTTCAATTAAAATCATGTGTCCTATTTGTAAAAGTGAAAATTTTATTTTTGTTGGCAATCCTTCTATTAGTAACAAAGCTCAAAAAGTTATTAAGAAAGACTATAAAGTAGTTAAATGTCTTAAATGCAGTTTCTATTTCGTTAATCCTCCTCTTGAATTCTCAGAGTCTGATTGGAAATATCTTGTACGATGAACACTTACTTCGGTGAAAACAGTAAATGGTATACTAAAAAGAGGAAAGTTGGACAGTAAAGAAAGAATGAACAAAGCTGCTGGTTTTACTTCAAATAAGATTGATAATTTCCTTGATATTGGATGTGGCGAAGGATACAGTCTGATCGAAGCTAAGAGTAGAGGCTGGAATGTTTATGGATTGGATATAACTGACCACAGAATGGAAACTGCAAAAGCCTCTAGTATCAAATTCATCAATGCAGATCTGATAAACTCAAATTTACCTTCAGATTTTTTTGATATTATTTATCTTGACTCTGTACTTGAACACGTGTATAACCCATCGGATTATTTATCAGAGATTAAACGAATTTTAAAGAAGGGTGGTATTCTTTATCTGGGAGTTCCAAATGAGGATTCACTTTTTAATGATGTAAGAAAAATTTTGTATAAGATTACGAGGAAAAATATAACAGAAAAAATAAAACCTTTTCAATCGCCATATCACATTAATGGATTTAATAGAACCGTCTTTAACATTTGCGTTGAATAATACAGGATTTAAAATAACAAAGTTTCGAAATTTTGCGAATCGATTTTATTTATGAAAGAAAAACCGTTATCAAAAGAGTTTTTCAAATTATTATTGGTATTTCCGATATATCTATTAGCTGTTCCTTTAGACGTGAAGTTTATCTTGAAGCTTACGTTCAAAAATAATAAAACTTGAGTGAAACATTTTTAAATCGAATCTCAATCTTCTTCTAATTAAGTTCTTTAATCATGAATCACAAACTTTACAACTTTTGAAGCAACTTGATTTATATGATTATCTTAAACTTTTTAAGGATAGATTCTTTAAAAGTGAAGAGGAAAAGGTTAGCGAGCAGAAGAGGATTAATTTTTATTCTGAACTAATAAAAAAGGATGATTTGTGTTTTGATATTGGAGCTAATTATGGAAACAGAAGTGAAGTATTTCTAAAATTGGGTGCAAAGGTTGTGGCATTTGAACCTCAACCGAAACCATTAAAATTTTTAAAGCGAAAATTTAAAGACACAATAAAAATCGAAGATGTAGCATTGGGGTCAAAGCCTGGTAAATCAAATTTATTTATTAGTTCAGCTTCAACTTTAACCTCGATGTCTGAAGAATGGATTGATGAAGTTAAAACCAGCCGATTTAAACAAGCTAATTGGAGTGACAAGATAGAAGTTGAAGTTACGACCCTGGATAAAATGATTTATAAATACGGTAAACCGGATTTCTGTAAAATTGATGTTGAAGGATTTGAATTTGAAGTCCTAAAAGGATTAACTCAGCCTATCGAAACTATCTCATTTGAATTTACCATTCCCGAATTTGTCGATAAAGCCATCGATTGCGTGAATTATTTAAATAATTTAGGACAAATAGTTTGTAATTATTCATCTGGTGAAACTTTAATATTTGCTCTTAATGAATGGTTGAATCCAACTGATTTTATAAAACTTTTTAATACTTTACCTAATAAAGGAATAGTTGATGGAGATATCTATATAAAATTCCTAGATATGTAATGAAGATTAATAAAAAAATCACAACTTCAGTAGCAGGTGCTTCATTAGTTCTAACACTATTGGGATTTTTAAGCAAGGGTATAGGTTTTATTCGTGAGATAATATATGCAAACAATTTCGGATTAAGTTCAGAATTTGATCTTTTCCTCTCCAGTATAGCATTGCCAAACCTTATCAATACAGCGATCATATTTCTTGCTCAACACTATTTCGTACCAAGTTATAATAGGATAAAAAAAGTATCAGAATCAGATGGGATAGATTTTTTTAATTATACATTTTGGTGGTTTATAATTGGTGGTCTTGTCCTTGCATTACTACTTTATTTATTCTCAGGATTGATATTTCAATTCCTACTTAGGCGCTATCTCTTTAGAGAAGCAGCAATTAGGTATAAAGATTTTTAAAATGTTCATAATTACAATACCCCTGAACGCTGGGATGTCAATAATCATGGCATTTAAACAAGCAGAATTCAAATTTACTTATCCGGCAATATCTCTGATACTATTGAATGTTATCGTAATTATTCTTGTCCTATTATTCTCGGATATACTTAGGATAATAATACTACCTATAAGTTTTGTTATTGGATATTTTGCAGCATTTGCTTTTCTAGCAGTATTAGTAAAAGAAAATTTAAAGTTTTTATCTCAGGATCTATTTAAAGTAAAAAACAAATTTTCTGAGATCCGAATTTTAATTGCATTAATAATAATTGAAGGTTCGTCACTTTCGTATGTACTGATAGATAGATATTTCATTACTGATGTTTCTGTGGGTGGGATATCAGCATTAAATTATGCATTTGTAATATTTTCCTTGCCTATTTCACTTTTCTCTATACCATTAATTACAACAATGTTCTCAAAATTTTCTAATTCGCCACAAACATTAAATGTAGACTATAAAAATTCTTTAAATATGAATTTTTTTATAATGATTCCATTCATGTTTATTCTACTATTTTGGGGTGATCATTTTCTGAGATTCTTTTATGAGCGAGGCAAGTTTAGTGCTTCAGATACTTTAACAACCTATTCTGCGCTCCAGTATTATTCGCTAAGTTTGATTTTTTTATCGTCTTATTTTCTAATAGTAAAAATACTTTATAGCTTGAATCAGTATTTATTTATTCTCAAAATATCAATAGTAGCATTTGTATTAAAGATATTTCTAAATATCTGGTTAGTAAAAGATTTTCAACAAAATGGATTAGCTTTATCTACAACTATTACATACATGTTTTTATTATTAACGGGTTATTTTTTTGGGATAAAAAAAATGATGACCAAAGAATATTATAGCCCATTTTTATCTGGGTTTTATTTTATATTAAACGCATCGTTATCATATTCGTGTGTTAAAGTTATCAGTTCACTGTTTAATATAGAACATAATCCATTTAGTCTATTAGGACTGGTTCTGTTTTCAATTTTGTTTTTAGCTAATTCGTACTATACAGATGATATAGAATTTAATATTATTAAAAGAACCCTATTGGGAATGTTTAGATAAAATATTAAAAAGTTAATTTTATTGATTCAACAAACATTGAAATCCCCCAAGAGTATTTAGAGAAGGAAAAGTATATAATGCCAGGTTTAAGTTTTAGAGTAAATTTTAACAATCGGCTGAATATTGAGTATTCAAGAATTGAAAAGATTGTTGATAGCCTAATTCTTGATACGTCTACTTTAAAAAGGAATTATTTAAAGATAAAAACAGTGTGGCATACTCTACAGGATACTCAGAATATCCGATAAGTCATTATAATATTGGCGGAAAAGAAATCTTTTTAGAAGGGAAGATATACAATAGAAATAATATAGAACTTAAAAAAGATTTTGAAGACTTGATTATTATTTTAAGATCTAAAAATGCCAATACTTTGCTCAAAGAATGGTTACTAAAATTTGATGGGGATTTCATAATACTTGTTTATGATCCTGCAAATATGCAGTATAAAATAATAAATGATCAGTTAGGACGATTACCATTTTATCTTTTTAGAGATAATGAAAAGGTAGTCATATCAAGAGAAATGAAATTTGTTTATAAACAAATTTCGCAGATAGAAATAGAAAAATACGGAATTGCAGAATGTCTGTTATTCGGATATCCATTGGGTAAGAAGACTTATATAAAAAATTTAATTCGGGTCCCTCCTGCATCATTTATTCAAATAGACGTCTCTCAAAAATCTTTTCAAATTTCTACGATATTAGAATTTAATTTTGAAAGAAAAGAGCATGAAGGAAAAGGGTTAAATGAGTTAACCGATGATCTGGCTCATCTTTTTTTGACCAGTACCAAGAATAGATACTCTGATATTTCAATAAATATTTTGTCACTAAGCGGTGGTTTAGATTCAAGATCGGTACTCGGAGCTTTAAGAACTATAGGGAAGGAATTTAAAACTACAACATTTGTAGGATACAATAAAGTTGCAGATAAGGATGCTCATATAGCTGGATTACTTTCCAGGGATTTAAAACTTTCCCTGGTCAAAAATCAGTTTAGGATTTCCGAATGGAAAAGATTTACGGTCTCTACTTTATTCTAAAGCTGGTACGAATACGCTGGGCCAGACTTTTTTAGCTAATTATCACAAAGAAATTATAAAACAATATGGAAGAAACATAACTTTTTTTACAGGTGATGGAGGTGATAAAGTTTTTCCTGATTTGAAATCTACAATTCCATTAAGCGATGTGGAATCACTTGTGAAATATACTGTTTCGAATAAATATTTTTTTAATCTTAAAAAGATTTCTGATTTATTAAATCTCAAAGAAAACGAGTTATTTGACCATTTAGCTGATCATTTTTCTAATTACCCAGAATCTACTCCAGCGTATAAGTTTCAAAGATTTATGATAATGGAGCGTGGTGTAAAATGGTTATTTGAGACAGAAGATAAAAACAGGTGTTCTTTCTGGACCACAGCACCAATGTATGCATACAAATTTTTTGAATATGGCATGAATATACCTGATGAATTTAAAAGTAAACACGTGTTATATTATAATTTTATTTCCAAAATCAACTCAGAAAGTCTAAAATATAAAAATGCTCTTTGGGGTGTAACTATTAATCCGAGTGATCCTAAATATCTTTTCTTTTTACTAGTTAAGGATAAAATATATCCAAGACTGCCATCTTATATTAAGAAAAAGTTAAGAATGAATTTGATAAAATTTGATGAATATAAAATTAATAGATTGCCCCAAATGCAATCTATTCTTTCTGATTTAGCAAACAATTCTAAGGTTAATCAAATTTTTAGAAAATCCTCGATTCATGAAATTAATAAAATTGGAAGGGCTGAATTATTATATTCTACTAACACTATTAAGCGCAATTGAATATTATTTTGAGGACGCATCAAGTTTGTCCAATTATTTATCAGATGAATTTATTTAATCACCGATGGAAGCACTAAAAGAAAGACAATATTTTCAAAAGTGGGATAAATCTTTTAGAATTACCCTTCTCTTGAATAAATATCCCTTATTAAATAAAGTAATAACAATTGTTTTAAGTGGCTTTTGTAAGCTTTTAAGATTGTTTTTTGCTAGAGAAAAAAACACCGGAGTAATTACAATTATTAATCTGCATAGATTAGGTGATACAGTCTTTACTATACCTGCAATTGAACAAATTTATAAATATTATAAAAATTTTAGGATATTTATTTTTTGTTATGAAGATACTCGTGATATCCTCTCTTTAAAATTTAGTGAAGACGATTTGATAACCGTTGATAAAAAAGATTTTTATTTGTACCGAAGAATCGCAAATTCTCATATTAGAAAGAAGGTTAAATCAACAAATGCAGAAATTATTTTTGATTTGACTGGAATGCCTGCTTCAGCAACAATGATATTTAATTCTACAGCGAGCAATATTATTGGGATGAATTATAGATATTTAAAGGGTTTGTATAATCAATTTGTTGATATTAGATCAGAACCGGATTTTATGGACATCTATTTAGATGTGGTCAAATTAATTTTTCCCACAGAAAATACTTCAAATATTAAAGAATTTCCTGTTGACCTTTCAGATAAATCTAAAATATCGATTCATCCTTTTGCAATAAGAAGATCAAAAGAATGGAGCTTGCGAAGGTATGTCGAATTAGCAGCCGATCTATCTTTTGATTATGAAGTAGAAATAGTTTCACCACTTGGATTTATTTCACAAGATGTGATATTTGAGATAAAAAAACTTGGGATCCCTTTAATTGAGCCTTCATCAGTAAATGAACTAATAGATAAAATAAAAGAATGTGCGCTATTTATTTCTAACGATTCTGGACCAACTTATATAGCCAGTCTTTTAGGAAAAGCGACTTACACAATTTATGGTCCAACAAACCCAAATTACTCGCATCCCAAAGGGGAATTTCACAAATATTATATAAGAAAATTAGCCTGTTCCTGCAACTTCTGAAAAATTTTGTTTTACTATGGGGGGTGTTTATTGTCCTTCTAACGAATGTTTAGGTTTGATAACTTTTGCAACAATTAGAGACCAAGTGCGAAGTTTAATAATGCAGCTGAAGCTACCAAGAAAAGGTAGTAGATGATAGTAGCTGAATCACTCAACTTAAGAAAAAAAATAAATTTTATTTCGAAAGTATTTGCGGTCCCTATATCATTTTATCCCTCAAAAGTATTTTTAAACACTTTGTCTATATTCTGAGTGATTTATTGAAAGAATCTAAAATTAATATTGTTTTATTTCTAATCATTGTAAGTCTACTGACATTTACTAGTGATTTTTTTCTGATAGTCTATCGTCCTTTTATCACTGTCTTTTCAATTTTGATAATAATTATAATATTTCTAAAAGAGCATGGGTTGGCTTTCAAAAATTTTAAGAAAGTTCCAAAAGAAATTTCAATTTTTGTATTGATACTATTCATAACATTATTGACATCATCTGTATTTTCAAATTATCCAATAATAAGTTTTTGGGCTACTATAAGGACCTTACTATTTTTGATTATAGTTTATATATTTTATTCTTTTTTGGCGGACGAAGAAAATATTTTTTATTATATCTATAGTTTAATTACGATTCAATTAATTCATGGAATTCGTATGTTTATTGACTTATATAATCTAGGGTTCCAAGATTTTTTTAAAAAAATATTACTTAGTAATGTAATTAATTTAACTAGTAGCCTTGGTTATACGGGAATGACGGTCTTTTTTATCAGTATTGCGTTAATCACCTCAATGCTATTTATGATTAAATTTAAGTCACCAGCATGGAAAATTATTTTATCACTATTATTATTTATTAGTATTATAATTATAATTTTATCTAATTCCAGGGGAGGGATTTTGGCTGCTCTTATAAGTATCCTTTTTACTTATGGAAATTAAATAAATCATTACTACTTAAAACTTTTACAATTGTTACAATTATTATCTTTTTCTTATTTATATCATTTCCAACTTTAGCTGAGCTGGTTAATATTTATTTACGATGGGAAACTGTTAGTGATAGAGAAGTTTATTGGACTATGGGATTAGAAATTATTAAAGATCATCCATTATTTGGACTGGGTGCTGATCTTTTTGACAAATTCTTTTTCAACTATGCCCCTTCTTCCACTCTTAGCTTGTTTAATTCAGACATAATTCAATTAGGTAAACCACATCCTCATAATTTCTTTCTCTACTTTACTGCTGAAAATGGAATTTTAGGTTTGGTAACGGCAATTCTTTTTTTTGTAACTTTCTTTAAGATAGCTTTTAGAACGATGAAGCTTACAAAAAATGATTATGATTATTATGTTTTAACTGTTGCAATTACGGGAATAGGGCTAGCGATATTTTTGAGATCATTTATCGAAGTAGCTGGCTATCTTCTCTATGGATATATCACAAGAGATTTACCATTCTGGTTATTATTTTCAATTTTAATTTATATTTATCAGAAGTTTAATCGAAATTTAAATGACACAGAAGGTATAGAGCAAAAATTAAATAATGAGTTTTAAAAATTATTTTAATAAAATACTTGTTTTCTTCTTCCCAGAACGAGCCGGATATTGGAATTCACTAACGCCTAATACTATCTCCCAAATTCCAACGTCTCTTGGAAGATATTATTTAGATTTTTTTTCAAAAATTGATTATCCGGGAGAATTTAATGGAGAGGGTATCCCATTATTTAAATTTAAATCATATACTTCTATTGAACACCCAACTGTTATTTCACAATATGCTTTTGGCTTATTTGAACAAATATTCAGAGAAAATTATTCAAATAGAAATCTTATTTTAAAATATTTAACACTAGCAGACTGGTTTGATCATAATAAAGTTAAAATTGCTAACAGTTATTGTTGGCATATTCATATTGATTATAATCCTGAATATCATTTATCGAATCCGTGGATTTCAGCAATGACTCAAGGAGAAGCAATTTCAGTTTTAACTCGAGCAACATTATTGACTGGTGATCAAAAATACGAGTCAATTGCTAATGAAGCGTTTAATATTTTTCAAGTTGATGTAAAAAATGGTGGCTTACTTAATCACTTTAATTCTTATCCTGTATTTGAAGAGTGTCCAACTCCGAATAAACCTATGGTTGTTCTAAATGGATTTATATTTGCTTTATTTGGATTATATGATTTATATCTTCTGAATAGAAATGAAAAAGCAATTTATTTATTTTATCAAGGTATAGAATCAATTAAAAAATTATTACCGTATTTTGATACTGGAAAATGGACAAACTATTATCTTTTCGACTATCCTAAAAATTATTATTCTTCATTCACTTATCATTATTTGGTAACTGAACAATTAAGATCACTTTATTTTATTTCGGGAGATAAAATCTTCCTAGAATATTCTGAGCGCTGGCAAGGATATTCAAAAAGCATGATAAATAGATCTTTCGTTCTCTTTAAAAAATTAACATCTTCTAATAAGTTTTCCATCTAAATATTCTTAATCTGAAAAAATATTTATGAAATTATTATTACTTGCTGACTCAAATTCTACTCACACAATTAAATGGGTCAGCTCATTAAAAAGAAATAATTATGATATAAGAATATTTTCACTATATAAACCAGATTATAACTTGTACAAAGATATTGCAGATATATCGATTTCCAGTATAGATTTAAATGAAAATCTCAAGTTTGGTAATGACAATAAGATTTCTAAAATTATTTATTTAAAAGCAATTCAAAAAATTAAAAATCTTATAAAAAATTTTAATCCGGATATATTGCATGCACACTATGCATCAAGCTATGGTTTATTAGGCGCATTATCAGGATTTCATCCATTTGTATTATCAGTATGGGGAGCAGATATTTTTGATTTCCCGAATATTTCATTTTTACATAGGGCCATAATAAAATTCAATCTGTTTAAGGCCGATAAGATTTTGTCTACAAGTGTAATTATGAAAGAAGAAACAAATAAATACACGGATAAAAAAATTGAAGTTACACCATTTGGAGTCGATACTGAAAAATTTTATCCTCGTGAAGTTGAAAGGTTATTTAGTGATCGTGATATTGTCATTGGGACAATAAAATCTTTAGAAAGAAAATACGGTATAGATTACCTCATTAGAGCTTTCCATCTTGTCAAAAAAAATAATCTAAATTACCCGATCAAATTATTAATTGTGGGAAAGGGATCTCTAGAATGGCGATTAAAAGAATTAGTTCAAGAACTTGAATTGGAAAGTGATATTATTTTTACCGGATTTATTAATCATAATGAAGTTGAAAAATATCATAATATGTTGGATATTTCAGTTGCGTATTCTACAGATGATAGTGAAAGTTTCGGTGTCGCAGTATTAGAAGCAAGCGCTTGTGAAAAACCTGTGGTGGTTGCAAATGTCGGCGGTCTGCCAGAGGTGGTTGAAAACGGAATAACGGGTTTTGTAGTTGAGTCAAAAAACATTACTATGTTAGCTGATGCTTTAATCAAACTTATTTTACATCCAGAATTAAGAATTGAGATGGGTATAAAAGGAAGAGAAAGAGTGATTAAAGAGTATAATTGGAATGATTCGATCAAGCAAATGATTTCAATATATAATTCTTTGATTAATTAAAATGTTTATTAAAAATGAAGCTAACTGAGTCCTATTATAAAATTAGAAACCTTCCAGTTCCATATTTTGCTAAGTATCCAATATGGTTAATTATTTGGAAACCTGTAAGAAAATTTCTGAACGTTGTTTTCATACCTAACATACCCTTTTCGAGCTTAAGAATTTTTTGTTATCGATATTTAATCGGTTATAAAATCGGGGAAAATGTATTCATTGGAATGAAATGTTATCTTGATGATTTAGAACCTAGTAGGACAGTTATTGAGAGAAACGTTGTAATTTCATATGGGTGTTACTTTGCTTTACATGGTATCAATCAGAAGCATAGCTTTATTAACATAAAACAAGGAGCATACATCGGGATGCGTGCTACAGTTATTGCGGGTAAAGAAGGTTTAATAATTGGTG
The DNA here is from genome assembly GCA_963812305.1 of uncultured Ignavibacteriaceae bacterium. Taxonomy (GTDB): domain Bacteria; phylum Bacteroidota; class Ignavibacteria; order Ignavibacteriales; family Ignavibacteriaceae; genus IGN3. The sequence goes on along the minus strand of CAWEUT010000007.1, from coordinate 299,504 downwards.
AAAATACAATAATTGGTGCTGCATCATTGGTAAATAAAAGTTTACCTGATAACGTAAAGGCAGCTGGGGTTCCTGCTAAAATAATTAGTCAATAAAATATATTAGATTTTTTATCCTTTTAAATGATGTTTTTACATAAAATTAATGAAATAAACGAATATCTAAATTGAAAATAGTAACAATAATTGGCGCACGTCCTCAATTTATTAAATCTGTTCCAGTTAGCAGGGAATTAAAAAAAAATAACATAGATGAAGTTGTAATTCATACTGGTCAGCATTTTGATCAAAATATGAGCCGTATTTTTTTCGATCAGATGCAAATTTCAAAACCCAAATATTTCCTTAATATTAATCAGTTAAAACATGGTGCCATGACGGGGCAGATGTTAGAAAAAATTGAAAATTTATTGTACGAAGAAAAGCCTGGTTATGTTCTAGTCTATGGCGATACCAACTCAACTCTCGCTGGAGCGTTAGCCGCATCAAAATTAAATATAAAGCTGATTCACGTGGAAGCAGGTCTACGTTCTTTTAATGTGAAAATGCCGGAAGAAATAAATCGAATTATAACCGATCGATTAAGTTCATACCTCTTTTGTCCCACGGATACTGCAGTGAAAAATTTGGAGAGGGAAGGATTTGCAAACTTTAAATGTTCTGTTATCAAGAGTGGTGATGTGATGCAAGATTCAGCAATTATGTTTAGTCAATATGCATTAAGTCCTAAAATTATAATTCCTGAAGAGTATATTTTATGTACAATTCATAGACAAGAAAATACAGATGACCAAGCAAATCTTAATTCAATCATTGAGGGACTAAATATAATTTCAAAGGAAAAACAAATAATTTTCCCTCTCCATCCTCGTACTCAAAAGAAAATATTTGAATTCGAACTTGGATCCAAAATAAATAGAAATATTATAATTATAGATCCAGTTGGTTATCTTGAAATGATTTATTTATTAAAAAATTCTGCAATGGTTATCACGGATAGTGGGGGACTTCAAAAAGAGGCATTCTTTTTTCATAAATTGTGTCTCACACTGCGTACAGAAACTGAATGGATCGAATTAGTTGATAAAGGATTTAATATACTCTGTGGTACAGATTCTAAATCTATACTTGAAAATTATAGTAAAGTAAAAAAATTATCAGCTGATTTTGAAATAAATTTATATGGGAATGGTTCCGCCTCTAAAATTATTGTAGAGACACTATCTAAATGAATATTCTGATAATTAATCACTATGCGGGCGCTCCCTCCTATGGAATGGAATACCGTCAATATTATCTAGCTAGAGAATGGCAAAAAGCTGGACATAATGTTCTTATCGTAACTTCATCATATACTCACTTAAGATCAAAACAATTTAATGTCAATGGTATAGTAGAAAAAAAAATAGTTGAAGGCTTAGATTATTTAATATTTAAAACCCCATCATATCAACAAAATAATTATAAGCGAATTTTAAATATTTTTTCATTTGTCATTACACTTAATCGGGATTGGAGAAAAATTTCTAATGAATTTAAACCCGATGTAGTAATTACTTCTTCAACTTTTTGTTTTGATATTTATAAGTCAAAAAAAATTGCTGATTTAGCGGGGGCTAAATTGATTTTTGAAGTTCATGACTCTTTGGCCTCTATCTATAATGGAATTGGGGGGCTACTCTAAATGGCATCCCTTAATTTACTTAATGCAAAGGGCTGAAAATTTTGCTTATAGATACTCTGATAAAGTTGTTTCGATTCTTCCCAATACTTTAGAGTATATGGTTGAGCACGGTCTTAGAGAGGATAAATTTTTGCACATTCCAAATGGAATCTGTATTGAAGAATGGGACATTGACTTTGATATACCTTTAGAAATATCCAATCTAATAGACGAGTTAAAACAGCAGAATAATATAATTATTGGGTATGCGGGTAATCATGGCATTGCAAATGCAATAAATAGTCTTGTAGATGCGATGAAATTCTTTCAAAATGAGAATGTGGTTTTATTACTCATTGGTCAAGGTCAAGAAAAACAAAATCTTATAAAAAAGGTAAAAGAACAAAACGTAACAAATGTCTATTTTGTTTCTGCTGTCCCTAAAACAGTTATTCCTTCATTACTAGATAAACTAGATATTCTTTATGTTGGATTACAAAACCAACCAGTCTTTCGTTTTGGTGTCAGTCCAAATAAATTAATTGATTATATGATGGCTGGTAAACCTATTATTCAAGCTATAAAGGCTGGTAATGATATCGTGTCAGAGGCTGGGTGTGGCATAACCATTGCCCCTGAAAATACTCAAGAAATTGTAAGAGGAATTCAATATCTCTTATCTCAACCTATTGAAAAGTTAAAAGCGATGGGCCAAAGTGGGAAAAATTATTGTATGTCAAAACATGATTATAAAGTGCTTGCTCAGAGGTTTATAGATGCCCTGAATTGAATTTTCTTTAGATGAATCAGATTATGAAATTAAAAAAATATAAAGAGCAGATTGCATCTATCTTAAATTGTCAACAGAATAATATATTTCTTTACTGGAAAGGAAGAGTTGCGCTTTTTGCTTTTTTAAAGTCACTCGATCTGAAAGAAGATGATGAAGTGATAATTCCAGCTTTTACTTGCGTTGTCGTGCCGAATGCAATTATTTATGCTGGATTAAAACCCGTATATGTTGATATTAATGTAGATACTTTTAATATGGATGTGTCCTTAATTGAATCAGTAATTAACAAAAGAACCAAAGTAATTATTTGTCAAAATACTTTTGGACTATCCTCTAACATTGAAGAGATAATTAGAATTGCCAAAAAACATAATCTTTATACAATTGAAGATTGCACACATGGCTTTGGAGGTTTGTATAACGGAAAACCAAATGGCTCTTATTGCGATGCAGCATTTTATTCGACTCAATGGAATAAACCATTTTCAACGGGTATTGGCGGATTTTTGGTTGTAAACAACAAAAGTCTTTTAGATAGTATATTCGCACTTGAAGCGATTAAAATAAAACCTAAGTTGATTGAAAGATCAGTTTTAAGATTTTTATTATCATTTAGAAAGTTATTCGTTAACAAATACACACAATGGTCACTTGTAAACTTTTATAGATTTTTAAGCAATAAAAACCTTACCGTTGGATCCAATCAGGGTAAAGAATTGAGTTCTACCGAAAAACCTGCCGACTATTTTAAAGATATTTCCAAAGTTCAAATATCTGCGGGTATAAAAAGTTTAAAGAAAACTTCTAGAGTTAATGAATTAAGAAGAAGGAATGCAAACAGTTATACCGAATTTCTTAAGTCACAAAATAAAAATCATGTCGATCCTAATTTGTTTCCAAATCATTTATTCTTGAAATACCCACTTCTTGTAAAAGATAGAGAAAGGTTTTTTGAACTTGCAAAAAGTTCTAGAATAACCCTGGGGGATTGGTTTCTCTCACCTCTGCATCCAATAAGAGATGATCTGTACAGATGGGGATTGGATCGTAAGAGTTATCCCGTTGCGCATAAAGTTTCTCAGAGAATAGTTAATTTACCAACAGATATAAAATCAAACTCAAAGGTTACAGAATTTTTAAAACAGAATTTGGAGCTAATAGACTGACCAAATATTTGTATTATAGAAAAATCTAAATTTAAGATGAAACTTTTAATGCCTGTGGGAAATAGTGATTAATTAAGCTCCTTTAAAAAGACATATATTTATTTTGAAAAACTAAATATATTATTATCTTTCAACTCAAAATTGGTAATTCTTAGCGATTTGGCTATATGTAATTTTTACTTAGGTATTCTTATCAGTAAATTTGAAATTCAAAAGCAGTGTATTAAATTTTTTTATGAATAAAGATTACTTACTCTTTCACAAACCATTCATCTCTGAAGAAGAAATTGATGAAATGGTGGACACTTTGCGATCTGGCTGGCTGAGCATGGGTCCCAAGACCATCAAATTTGAAGATGAGTTTAATAAATATATTGGATCAAAAAGATCAGTTGCTGTAAGTTCCTGGACTGCAGCCGGGCATTTGACTCTTGAAGCTTTTGGTATAGAAAAAGGCGATGAAGTAATTGTTCCAACTATGACTTTTCCTGCTACTGCTGAAATTGTTTGTTACTTTGGAGCCAAACCAGTTATAGTAGATGTTGATGAAGATACTTTGAACATCTCTCTTCAAGAAATCGAAAAAGCAATCACTCCTAAAACAAAAGCAATAATACCTGTTCACTATGGTGGTCAACCATGCGATCTTGATGAAATTCAGGCAATAGCCAACGCTCACAACTTAAAAGTACTCGAAGATGCTGCTCATTCACTGCCAGCAACCTACAAAGGTAAAAAAATTGGAACAATCTCTGATGTAACTTGCTTCAGTTTCTATGCTACTAAAACATTATCCACTGGCGAGGGTGGAATGATTTGTACAAACGATGAAGAAATTGCAGAACGTTGTGCTATTATGCGGCTTCACGGAATTAATAGAGATGCCTGGAAAAGATATAGTGAATCAGGTTCCTGGTATTACGAAGTTGTTGCCCCGGGATACAAATATAATTTTACAGATTTACAAGCTTCTCTGGGATTACCTCAGTTAAAAAAAGTTGATGCAATGTGGGAATGGCGTAAAAAAATTGCTGCCCGGTATTTTGAGGGCTTAAAAGATTTGGATATGATAACTTTACCTACCGTCAAAACTGATAGAGAATCTTCCTGGCACCTTTTTCCGATAAGACTTAATCTGGATATGATCACAAAAAATCGTGCACAAATAATTGATGAACTAAAAAATAATAATGTTGGTGTTGGAGTACATTTTATGCCGGTTCATCAGCATCTTTACTATAGTGAAACTTTTAAGTTGGATGATAAGAATTATCCTGTTGCTTCAGGTGCGTTTCCGCGACTAATGTCATTACCAATTTATCCTGGAATGACTGACCAAAGTGTTGAAAAAGTTATAAATACTTTAATAGAAATATTGAATAAATATAGAAGATAGTTCTGCTTAAAATGGGAAAGCAGGGAAGTTTTATCAAGCGTTTTACTGATATTCTGGTTAGTTTTTTTTCACTCTTAATATTCTCTCCAATTTTTTTAATCTCAGCCGTCTCCATCAAGTTAGATTCTAAAGGTCCGGTTTTCTTTTTGCATGAGAGAACGGGTCTTAATGGAAAACCGTTTAAGATGATTAAGTTTAGAGGAATGATTGATAATGCCTTAAGCTATGGACCAGGTATTACTCAAGTAAATGATCCAAGAATTACAAAAGTTGGAAAGTTTTTGAGAAGAACTAGTATTGATGAGCTGCCTCAGCTTTTAAATGTTTTAAAAGGTGAAATGAGCGTTATTGGTCCCAGACCAGAGATTACAAGCATAACCTCAAAGTATAACGATTATCAAAAGCGTGTATTTCAATTTCTGCCTGGTATTACAGGCATATCACAAATTAATGGAAGACAAACTCTTACACCTGAAGAAAGAACTGCTATGGAGATTGAATACTATTCAAACGAAACTTTCTTAGGAGACATGAAAATATTTATTAAAACTTTTTGGGTAATTATCAGCAACAAGGGTAACATCTAAATTTATTTAGACAATAGATTTTCGCTTTCATTATGCCTCTTTTTTTACCCTTGTTTAACTTATCTCTAAAAATTAACTTATTTTACAAAACTTAAAAGAAATTAAATCATCCGGGATATTCTATATGAAAAGCATACTGTTTTCTGCTTTAAGTGTGTTAATTTTTATACTTTCCATTTCAAACAATACCCTCTCTCAAGATTACAAAGTTTTACAATCCGATGAGGAACATATTTTACTCGAGTTTAATTTTGAAGGAAAATTTAATATTGACGATTTTACAATTCAGGGGATAAAGTTTACTAAAATAACAGACGTAAATTATCCTCTCCAAAATCCAGGCGATCCATTTCTTCCAACCAGATTTTATCAAATTGGAATTCCGCAAAATTCTAATCCGGTTTTAAGTATTGTTGATATAGAACGTGAAGTAATGAAAGACAAGTTTGTTATTTCAACTCCAGATTCTGCTGATCAACCCTATGAAAATTTAAAATACAATCAAAATGTTTATGGCAACAATTCATTATTTCCTTTAGAACAAGCTGAAATTAGTTCTCAGGCTATTTTTAGATATATAAAAACAGCTTCTCTTTCAATCACTCCTTTTCAATTTAATCCCGTTGAAAGAACTCTTGTATTCAATAAACGATTAGTAGTCAGGGTAGATTATAAACCTGATGAAAGTTTTAGAGAACTGCTTCTGCCAATTTCGGATAAAACAACAGAAGAACTGATATACTCAAATATGATAAATCCATCAGAGGCGCTTACATTTCAAGGTAAAATACAATCAGTTTCAGACTCACCACAAGAAAATTATTGGTACAATCCGAATAAAAATTATTTTAAAGTTTACTTAAATAAAAAAGGTGTCTATCGTTTAACTTACGATCAACTCATTAATGCTGGAATTGCAGCCAACAGTGGAATCCAGGATGGAAATCTAGAGATATTTAATGACGGTATCTCGCTTCCAATTGATATTGTTGATACACAACAGGACGGTTTATTTAATTCTGGTGATTATGTCCAATTCATTGGTAAACCCGCTACTCCGCATGATCAATTTACCAGGATGAATATTTATAACCTAACAAATGTTTACTGGTTCTCATATCAAGCTGATTCAGTAAATTCTTATAAAAATATTAATGGATATTCTTCAAGTAATCTTACATCGTTAATATAGTACTAGTATTGAAACATTAACGTGGGAAGAAGATAATGAATTTCATAGATTGGGTTATGCTCCTAATGGTAATCGAGATTATTGGTATTGGGAGTTCTGCAGAAGCAAGAAATAGAGCACCTTTTAAGGATTTTATTTACTGGATAGACGATAATCTTGCCTATCAAAGAGTCCCAAATAAAAACGATGTCAAGATCAGGGTTGGGATGCACGGATTGACAAATATTCTTGTAGTGGTGGTAATGGACACGACGCTACAGTGAAGTTTAATGCAAAAGTTTTAGGTGTTAAACAATGGAATGGACAAGAAGCTGCAATTTTCGAAAAATCTTTTTATGTTGCACTGAACAACTTTAGAGGCTGGGATACAGCACAAATTTTTGCAGATCAGACAAAAGTTTGAAATTAATATGTTACGGAGATATATGTCCGAATACTTCGAATGATTATGTTTTAATTAATTATATTGAATTTGATTATTGGAGATGGAACAGAACATATCCTAATTATTATTACTTTAAAAGTCCACCAAATAATTTCAAGAAAACAGATATTATCTATTTGGTTGGCTGCGAAATAATATTAAGATTTATATTCCCAGCAGAGGAGAACTAATAGATAATCCTGATATTCCGCCAAACGACCATATAAGAGTGTTTATTTTATTGATACAATTACCGTGCAAACAGATTATTACTGTGTAGCTGACGATTATTTTCTATCTCCCGATTCTATTGTTCAAAATGTTTCATCTGATTTAAGAAACATTGCTAATGGCGCTGATTACATTATTATTACTCACAAGGACTTTCATTCCAGCAGCACAACAGTTAGCAGATTATCGTAAGTACTAATCTTGCAGGGTGTTGCATCTCCTAGAATAAAAGTAGTGGAAGTTGATCAGATATTTAACGAATTCTCCTATGGATTGATTAATCCTATGGCACTAAATAGTTTCGCTAAATACGCTTATGAAAATTGGTATCACCAGCACCGCAATATATTGCTGCTAATGGGTGATATGAGTTATGACTATAGAAAAATATTGCCGACCAGCAAGGACCTAATTTTATTCCTTCACCTCCCTATCATGCAACTATTTATGGACAAGCACCAAGTGACAATGCCATCGTTACAGTATCAGGAAACGATATTATTCCGGATATTGCACTTGGCAGAATATCATGTGAAACCATGGAAGAAGCAGATATTCTTGTTGATAAAATTATTAATTATCCCGCTGATGCATGTAAAGACTGGAAGCAAAATGTTTTTTTAGTGTCTTCGGGTCTTTCTGCAGAAGATGAGAATCAGATGAAATTTAACGACAGAAATATTTTGTTAGAAAATTCATATTTGAAACCCAATGGAATAAAAGCAACCAAGATTTTTAGATATCCTAATAAACCCGAATATATTCCTTTTCAGGGGGAAGGTCCGGACATAAGACGTGAAATTGACAATGGGGCAGTGATTGTAAACTATTATGGACATGGTGGTGGTTTACAATGGGATTTAGTTTTTACAAATGACGATATTTATGAACTAAATAACGGTGACAAATTACCGTTTGTAATTAGTGTAACCTGCTACACTGCACATTTTGAGAATCAGGAAATATTTGGCGAAATTTTCAACTCCATACCAGGTAAAGGAAGCATCGCATTTTGGGGAAGTTCAGGTGTTACACTTTGGCCAACGACTGCAAATATTAATCAGGATTTATTTGCGGAAATTTTTAATAATAAAAATTATGTTATTGGCAAATCAATAAATATTGCAAAATCAAACCAGAATTATGGAACAATGACAGCTTTATTGACTTTATTGGGCGATCCTGCAATTGAATTGGCAATACCGAAGAAATCTGATTTTGTAATCAAGTCATCTAACATCTCAATAAGCCCAACTAATCCTTTAGTCAATGATACTGTTTCGGTTAAATTAGCCATAAACAATTTAGGACTTTCATTCCCTAATGACACTGTCTCTCTAAAATTATATGAACGAATAATATCTGATACAACCCTAATCGATTCAATTGCACTGCCAAATTTTGGAGAAAGCGATACAACATACTTTACCTGGGTGCCTCAGGAATCTGGATTAATAACTTTGATAGCTGCAGTAAATGATGATCAGGGTGTACCTGAAGATGATTTTTCAGATAACACAGCTTCAAATTCTTTTTCAATATTTGATTTTGGTGAACCAAGTATCATCAAACCTGCTGAAGGATATTTTACAAATTCAGGAAACATAGAATTTCTAATTTCGGATATCGGATTCTATTTTGATAGGGATTTTAACTATTTGATCCAAATAAATAATATCCCTCAATTTGAAGGTGTACAGTTAATCGCTCAGTCTCCGGTACTCACTGCAACTGATGCGATTGTTAAATGGAACCCGGGTACATTAACACCGGGAGAGTATTTTTGGAGAGCCATTGTTTATGATGATGTTGATACTAATTCAAGTGGGACGAGAATTTTTACAATATCTGATAAAAGTGGTTCGGGATTTCTGGCACAAAAACAACAATTAAATCTTTTTAGTAATTCTAATATTAACTATTCAGATCAGTATAGCAGTCTAATTCTAAATACAGAATTAAATCCACCATATCCAAGTCCAAAATTTTTATTAGATTCAATTTATTACACACGTCCAATCGATTTATTACAAGCCATCTACATTTACAACAGATGGCACTTATTTTTATGTTGGGGACCTCCCAATTTTTACTGATGGGGCACCATCAAAAATTTATAAATTCGGTACTGGGTATAATGGAACGACTGCAGGTGTAAATTATGGTGAAATTCCAAATCTATAAGTACTGATTTATAGCAATTAGCTGTTTCATGATGGATTCTTATATACTTGTACTGGACCATCAGAAAATCTTTTAAGAATTGATCCAGTTACTGGTGATACAAGCAGGGTCGAAATTCCAGATAGTCTTCTAATCTCCCTTGAGCACTTCTACTCAGATTGGTGGAGTTTATTTGTATTCAGATGGACAATATGTTTATAACTTAGGAGTCGGAACTTCAGCTTACCCAAGCAAATTTGTATTAAGAAAGTTTGACCCTTCAAACAATTGGCAAAAGATAGGGGAGGATATAGTTTTTAGCGGTTCGATAATAAGAAGAGTCTCAAGTTTTATAATTGTAAATGGTTATGTAATAGTTTATGAAAACTATAACATTATTAAATTAAGAAGATATAGACTTTCAGATGGTGTTTTTGAAGAAGAGTGGAGATACTCTCCTAAAGGTTAAAGATTATTATGCAATAGCGTATGACTACTCAATAATTTTGTATACTTTCAAACATTTAGACCAATCGTTTCATATATTCCCGCATTTTTCAAATATGAGGGTACTTATATCGAAGCAAACGGTCAAATAGTTTCACCAGAAATTGGTCCGGCTTCTAAATGGAATGACCTTGAGTTTAATATTGATCAAACCAATTCTACTGGAACTTATAAAGGTTATCTATTAGGTAAGAATAAAAGTAATGGAAGTTGGGTTACACTTGACTCTTTGATCCAGCCAAACTTGAACATTCAGAATATAGATACGAAACAATACAATTATATTAAAGCTAAAATTTGATCTGGCAGATTCATCTTACGGTTCTGGCGAACCAATGAAATTCAATTCACTACAGGTAAATTATGATTATCTGCCGGAGATCTCTATCATACCAAAGAATTTATCTTTTACTCCTGATTCAGTTTTACAAGGGATCTCTCTAGATATGTCTCTTCAAGTAAATAATTTAGGATATGTATCTGCGGATAGTTTAAAATTAGAATTTTAAAATAATTTAACGGATACAGTTTTTCACACAGCCTATATAAGTGTTCCCAATGATACTTTTTCAACATCTGATTAAAACCATTATCACAGACAATTTGCTATACACTGCTCCTGTTTCTCCAATAGATATTAAGGTGGTTGCTACATTACCCACAGAAGAATATTATACATTTAATAATCAGATTGAAGGAAGTTTTTATGTTGTTCGCGATTCTGCAAATCCTACTTTTCAATATCACTTTTGATGGAAGAGAAATTATTAATGGTGATATTATTTCTTCAGAGCCAGAAATAATTATTACACTTGAAGACAATAGTCCATTGCCTCTTGACAGCACTTATTTTACCATTGTCCACACACATAATAATATTCCAAAAGTTCTAACTGTACCCGGACCAGATATTAACATATGAATTATACACCGTATCCAAACTCACGAGCAGTTATAACCTGGACACCAAAGCTTGAAGATGGAAGACACGTTCTGGAAGTTTTAGCTAAAGATGCATCCGGAAACTTTTTTGATTCCACATCATCGCGCTCAGTCTTTAATGTTTATAATAATCCCGATTTGTTACAGGTTTATAATTATCCAAATCCATTTTCAGACAATACTTATTTTACGTTTGAAATAAGAGGAGTAATTCCACCAGAAGAATTCAAAATTAAAATATTTACTGTGGCAGGAAGATTGATAAAAGTAATTAATGTGCCTTCATCACCTCTTGCAAATTGGATTTAATAAAATTTACTGGGATGGAAGAGATGAAGATGGTGATGAAATAGCCAATGGATTATATTTCTATAAAATAATATCCAAGACATGGTGATGAAGTTAAAACAGTTACTCAAAAACTTGGCTAAAGTTAAAGTAGTTAATTAATTACCACTAATAATAATTATAATAATTTCGGAGTTTGTTTAATGTGTGGAATTGTTGGTTATATCGGTGAAAAAAATTGTATTCCAATTCTAATTAATGGATTAAAAAGATTAGAGTACAGAGGTTATGATTCTGCCGGTATTGGAATATTGTAGATCATGATTCATCTCTAATTGTTAAGAATAAAGGAAAAGTAAGTCTTCTTGAAGATAAAATAGAAAATCTTAATCTCAACTCCAACTATTGGACTTGGACACACACGATGGGCGACTCACGGAATTCCTAATGAAATTAATGCACATCCTCATTCAAATGAAGACAATACAATTTTTCTAATCCACAATGGAATAATTGAAAATTATCAAGTATTAAAAAAAGGATTGATTGGATTTGGTTATAAATTTTTAAGTGAAACTGATTCTGAAGTTCTTGTTCATTTATTGATAGCTTTATCAAAACGGGTCATAGTTTAACAAAGTCAGTGCAGCTTGCTTTGCACGAAGTTGAAGGCACATACGGATTAGCAGTTATTTCATTCAAAGGAACCAGATAAAATTATAGCTGCAAGAAAAGGTTCACCTTTGGTTATTGGAATTGGTGAGAATGAAAATTTTCTTGCTTCAGATGTATCCGCAATAATCTCGCACACAAAACAAATTATTTATCTTGAAGATGGTGAAATTGCTGTTATTAAAAAGGATGAATTTACTGCAAAAACAATTTACGATAATGATATAGAAAAAGAAGTTCATGAAATCTCAATGACACTGGAAGAAATTGACAGAGGCGGTTATCCGCATTTTATGCTCAAAGAAATTATGGAGCAGCCAGAGTCTTTAAGAAACTCAATTAGAGGAAGAATTCTTCAATGCCGAAGGTGATGCACGTCTTAGGAGGATCTGGTAGATGTTATTGATAAACTTGCGAATACAAAAAGAATTATAATTACCGCTTGCGGAACATCCTGGCATGCCGGTTTAGTTGGCGAATATATGTTAGAACAGTTTTGCAGAATTCCAACCGAAGTTGAATACGCATCTGAATTTAGATATAGAAATCCAATAATTGAAAAAGATGATGCAATATTTTTTATATCACAAAGTGGTGAAACTGCAGATACATCTTGCAGCAGTAAGAGAAGCAAAAATGAAAGGGGCACTAGTTCTTGGAATATGTAATGCTGTTGGCAGTTCAATTGCACGAGAAACAAATGCAGGAGTTTATACACACGCTGGTCCTGAAATTGGCGTTGCATCAACAAAAGCATTTACTTCTCAGCTAACTGTTCTTGCATTAATTACTCTTCTAATTGCAAGAAGAAAAAGTTTAAGTCGTGTTGATGGAAAACAAATTGCTGATGAGCTAATGATTGATTCCTGAAAAAGTAGAAAAAATTTTAAAACTTAATGATGAAATTGAAAAAATTGCTGAAGAGTTTAAGGACGCAACAAATTTTTTATATCTTGGAAGTGGATATAATTTTCCGGTAGCTCTTGAAGGAGCATTAAAGCTTAAAGAAATTTCTTACATACATGCAGAAGGATATCCCGCAGCGGAAATGAAACACGGACCTATAGCATTAATTGATGAAAATATGCCAGTAGTTTTTATCGCACCAAAAGATTCTACTTATGAAAAAATTATAAGCAATATTCAAGAAGTTAAAGCACGAGGCGGAAGAACAATTGCAATTGCAAGTGAAGACGATAATGATATTGATCAGCTTAGTTGATTATTCAATTAAAATTCCTCATACAATTAGAATGTTAATGCCTATTCTAACAGTAATTCCTTTGCAACTGCTAGCTTATCATATTGCCGTTAAGAAAGGATTAAATGTGGATCAGCCTAGAAATCTTGCTAAAAGTGTAACGGTTGAGTAAACAAATTTAATTTTCCATTCTGTTTGTGATTTTGCAGAAATTCCATATTTTTACGCACTAAATTTTGAAGGGCAGGTAGCTCAGTCGGTAGAGCAATGGACTGAAAATCCATGTGTCGGCGGTTCAATTCCGTCCCTGCCCACATTAAGGAATGTCACCGAACATTCCTTTTTTATTTTAAAGAAAATCCTTGTGTCGGCGGTTCTCCCGAAAGGGATTCCTATGGAAAATTCCGTCTCTGTCCACATTCCTTAACCCGATAATTGAAGCGGGTTTTTTTTGTTGAGTTCATTTTATATAGGTTCTTCTATTTTATTTCTTCTGATCCATCAGAATATTTTGCAAATCTTCCCATCTCACGTGAATGAACATTATCATATCTTGACCAGGGCCAACCGCCAAATTGCGTTCTGCGATAATCACTAAAAGCTTTTTGTATTTCTTCGGAGCTATTCATTACAAAAGGTCCATGCTGCACTACTTGTTCATTTATTGGCTTGCCTTGAAGCAACAAAAGAAACGCTTCCTGATTTTCATTTTCTAAAATAACTGGTTGATCTGCCAATAAATCGACTGAATGATAATTGTCTATTTTAATTCCACTTACATTGATATTTGATCCGCTATAAAAATAAAGTGATCTGTTTACTTCAAGTGACGCAGCTGGAATTGTCCATTTAGCATTTGGTTCCATTTTTATCAACCAGATAGCAACTTCATTTCCGGGAAAGTTTGCCCAGGAATCCGGTGCTGGCGGGGGAGCAGTTACATTATCTAATTTCCCAGCAATAATTGTAATCTCAGTTAATTTGCCATTCATATCTTTAATACTGACCTTAGGAATATCCTCAGCCCATAGCATATTAAAATAAGGACGGGCAAACTTTTTAGATTTCGGCAGATTTAACCAAATCTGAAAAAGCTCTAATGGATTATTCTCATTCTTATTAAGCAGGGGAAACATTTCAGAATGTTGTAATCCGGAACCAGCGGTCATCCATTGTACATCGCCATTGCCATATCTGCCTGCTGCTCCGTGTGAATCTGAATGATCAACAAACCCATTTAGTACAACCGTTACAGTTTCAAATCCTCTATGCGGATGTGCAGGAAAACCAGGAACGGTTTCTCCGTGATACATTCTCCAGCCATCTTTTGTTGTAAAATCCTGTCCAAGGTTTCTACCCGCTAATGATGCATCAGGTCCAAGTTCATCATTACCCGCAGGATAATTATCAAGATGATGTACGCAAAATAAAAATGGATCTTTAGTCTCCCAGGTAAAACCTAGTGGTTTAATATTGGTTATTAGTTTGTTATACATTTTTATCCTTTAATTATAATGTTTTCTAAACTTTATCTGTTATCTGGCAATAATATATTGAATTTAAGATAATTACTAAAAGACAGTTAATAGATTTAATCTAATTAAGAAAATTATTTAGAAATTAGTTCGGATTATAAAATACTCTAATATCATAATTACATTAGATGTGTAAAGAGGATTCATACAGAAAATTTTATTTTGTAAAATAAATTAACAGAGCTATAGAAGCGTTTTTTTAATTCACTAATAACTAAACCAGGAACTGCCAAACTGCAAATAAAAAGCCCATTGTTCCGGTCCACGCGCGATATCAATGCCCATTCTTATTCCATATTCTCTTGCTATTAGATAACGGAATCCCATTCCATAATTATAAGCAGTCTGTTTATTGGAAATATCTTCATTAATTGGTTGTGTTTCTCCGTATCCTGTAAAACCAACAAGGCTCCATCGTAAATTCCAATCCCACCTTACTTCCGTTTCTATCAGGTAAGTTGATTTTCCCTGGTATCGCATTGCTGGAATACCGCGCAGGCTTATATAAGGTCTTAAATAGAAAGGCATATCTCCAAAACTGTTTTGATAATCAAGTCTTAATCCTGCATTAATATTTTTGGATAACATTAAGAAACCAAGCCAGTGACTGAATAATCTTTGAAACGTTTCATCAGAACCGAAAATATTATCAAAGAAAATCATTTGCACTGCTGCAGACATTCCAGAGTTGGGAGTAAAGATATTATCACGTGAATCATAATTAACTATTCCGCCTAAACCTCCAAGATTTTTTTCAAACTCGGTCGGAATTGTTTCCGGGACTTTCTCCGGGGCATCAAACTTTACTTTATTGTTTGAGAAAACATAATTACCACCGGCATAAAAATCCGAATTGAAAAGTCTGAATACAGTTTCAGCATAAATTACGTATCCATCCAAACCGAACTTTAATTCTTTATCTGAATTTTCAGTAATCAGTTCTGGGTAATATTTTAAGTTAAGTGAAAGATAACCTACACCGCCTCTAAATCTAATTGCACCGTCATTCCAAAATCCCATATGACCTGCACCAACAGCCCAGGAATTACTTTCTGTGTACATCCCAAATACACCTGATAAATCAGGAGTCTTTTTTTCCATCTTAGCAAGGTCTTCGGGTGTTTTGTGAAGAAATACGAGTGCAGCACCACCTCCATAACCAACAGCTGGTTCAGTTATGATAAATGGAATCGCAATGAAGCCGTATCTGGAGGCCATCATCTGGCTTAGATCAAATTTATTATCTAAAGTATCTACTAAGCTTTGTGCATTAATTTGATGTGCAAAAAATGATGACAGCAATAAAATATTAAAGAGTAGTTTTCTCATAGCGGGATTCAATATAAAAATTAATAATAATTGTATTATTAAACTTATAACTCCCATTATTAAAACCAAATTTATGACTATAGATGGGCTCAACAATAAATTCATTTTTTAATTTAGGTTACTTAACAACCATTTTATATGGATCTAAAAAATTATGTGTTTTGGACTCTGTAAATTTGATGAACTTTAAATGTCAATCGTGGACACTCTATTAACAACTTGAACTTAAGTTAGTCTTAAAATATTTCCCATAAATACTTTATGTTTGAATAGTTAAAGTTTCTAAATTTTTCGGAAAAGATATTTTATGAAACATAAATTTTGCATTTACACTTTTATAATTGTCATTACGCTTTCAACTTCAATTTCCACATTTGCACAAATTCAAGATTCTGAATCCATACGACCAATAAGGGATAGCATTGGGTTTTGCTGGAATGCTGAAGAGATGAATTATTTTATGAAATTTTTATCAACAAACAATCCAGATGTAAAACCAATCCCCCAAAAACTTGTAGCAGCCATTTCTGTTCACGATGATTACCTTTATGCAGGGAATGTTTATTACCCTTTGTATCAAAACATTAAGACAAAAGAAGTAGTAATTTTTGGTGTAACACACGGATCAGTACGAAAAGAACTTGGTCCGCAATCCAATGTTTTGATACTTGATGATTATTCTAAATGGCAGGGACCTTATGGTGAAGTCGAGATTTCACCTTTGAGAGAATTTATTAAATCAAAACTTCCAAAGGATGATTTTATTGTAAGCAATAAGGCGCACAGCATTGAGCATTCTATCGAAGCGCTGATACCATTTTTGCAATATTATAATCGTGATATCAAAATCACTCCGATTATGGTTACACAAATGCCAATGGAAAAGATGGAAGATATATCTAATCGATTGTCTGATATAATAAATGAATATGCAAAATCGAAAAACCTGAAATTGGGTGAAGATATTTTTTTCTTAATTTCAAATGATGCGAATCATTATGGTGAGGATTTTAGTAATTCTCCTTACGGAATGGATGCAAATGCTCACAAGCTTGCAACAGAAAATGATGTGCGAATTATAAATCAGGATTTAGTAAATAAAATATCAAATGAAAAGATTTATCAGACGGCAAAAGACATTTTACCGGATTCATCAAATAAATTTACTCCTCTTTGGTGCGGGCGTTATCCAATCATTTTTGGATTAATGACAATTTCAAAAGTTGTTAAAGTAGCATGATAATAAAGAACTATTCGGGAAATTATTTAAATACTCAGATACTTTTACAGAAAAAGTTTTACCAGTTAAAAATATCAGCATGGGTCTTACAGCTGTTTTCTCTTATAAACATTGGTGCGGCTGGTTTACTGAGGGATTTTATTTGAACAAAAACAACTGAATTAATGAGTTTTTAAGATAAATTAAATTTTAAATCTGAATTTTCGGTTTTACTTTTTATTGAATTCCGCTTTAACCCTGCATATATTTGAACCATAATAATATAGGTTTAGCATGAAAGAAAAAGTTATCCTTCAGACAAATTTTCCTAAATTGAATTTTGTAAAAAGTGGTAAAGTAAGAGATATTTATGATCTTGGTGAGTATTTTTTAATTATCTCTACCGATAGGCTATCTGCTTTTGATGTAATAATGGGACAGGGAATACCTTATAAAGGTAAAGTACTTACAAAAATTTCTGAGTTCTGGTTTGATTACTCAAAAGACATAATTAAAAATCATCTTATTACAACAGATGTAAATAAATTTCCAAAAGAATGTTTGGAGTATGCTGAAGATTTGGAAGGCAGAAGTATGCTCGTACAAAAAGCAGATGTAGTTCAAATTGAAAGTGTTGTTCGTGGATATATAACCGGCTCAGGCTGGGTGGATTATAAAAAAACAGGTGAAGTCTGTGGAATTAAACTTCCAACTGGACTTGTTGAATCTGAAAAATTTCCTGAACCACTTTTTACTCCAGCTACAAAAGCGGAGATAGGCTTGCACGATGAAAATATTTCTGAAGCAAAAGCAAAAGAAATTGCTGGCACGGACACAATTAACATCATGAAAAATAAAACAATTGAAATCTATAAAAAGGCAGTTGAGTATGCTTTAAGTAAAGGAATTATTATTGCTGATACTAAAATGGAATTTGGTAAAATTGGTAATGAAATAATTTTAGTTGATGAATTATTAACACCTGATTCTTCAAGATTCTGGCCTTTGGATAAATATGAAAAAGGCAGATCGCAGGAAAGTTTTGATAAACAATTTGTGCGTGATTATTTAATCGAAATTAAGTTTAACAAACAGCCGCCTCCGCCTCCATTGCCGGAAGATATAATAAACAGAACAAGCGAAAAATATTTAGAGGCATTGGAAAAACTCACCGGCAAGAGTATTTAATAAATGCATCCCAAAAAAATCAAACTGATTGACAAGAAAAAACTTTTAATCATCTGGGATGATGGAAATGAAAGTGAGCTTGAGTTAAGAGAATTAAGAAAAAGATGTCCGTGTGCAACCTGTTTAGCTGAGAGAGATAAGCAAGGCAAAAAGTATATTCCGCTGTTTGCAGAAAATCAGACTAACTGTAAAATCAATAAATCAGGTTGGTAATTACGCAGTGCAGATTACTTGGAATGACGGACATAATACCGGTATTTATGAGTATCATTTTCTTAAAAAATTTTCTGAGAAAACAACTATTTTATAATGACACTCCCAAATCAATTAACAGTTCTCAGAATAATTCTTACACCGATATTCTTATATCTTTTTTTATCTAAAGATCCATTGTTAATTCAAATTTCACTCGGAGTTTTTTTAATTGCTGCATTAACCGATTGGTACGACGGCTGGCTTGCAAGAAAATTTAATTACATAACAGATTGGGGAAAATTCTGGGATCCGCTTGCTGATAAAATTTTAACTTCAACGGCTTTTCTTGGATTTGTTTTTGTTGGATTGCTTCAATTGTGGATGGTAGTTCTAATTGTTCTGCGTGATTTGATTATTACTCTTTTGAGAATCTATGCAGAAAGCAGAGGATACAATTTTGTTACAAGTTATTATGCTAAGTGGAAAACTGTTTTGCAAATGGTGTTTTTGTATTACTTGCTTTTACTGTATGGTGGTCTTAATACTGTTGAGGTTTACTCGGGTAATGAAACATTTGTTCAGTCTCCTTTCAAACAAAAATTTGATTTACGGTGTAATGCTTGTAATTACTGTTATCACCGTACATTCGGGTGTAACTTATCTCTTAAAAAATAAAAATTTAATTAAAAAACTTTTTAATGAAACAAATAAACTGGTTTGAAAAAATAATTGGTTCAGGTTTTTATACCGGTTATATTCCATTTGCATCGGGAACATTTGGCAGTTTAGCAGCGATTGTCATCTATCTAATTCCGGGATTTGAAAGGTTAGAGATTATTATTCCGGCAATTAGTTCTTTTTTTTGGATATGGATTATTTGTTTCATTTAAGTTTGAAAAAGTTTATGGTAAAGATCCATCTCAATGCACTGTTGATGAAGTGGTTGGAACCTGGATTGCACTGATCGCATTACCCAAAACTTTGCTGATTGTCTTAACATCATTTTTAATCTGGCGTGCTCTAGATATTATCAAACCATTTCCGGCAAGAACATCTGAAAAATTACCTGGTGGTTTTGGAATTATGATTGATGATGTTATTGCTGGTTTTTACTCTCTAATTATAGTTCATTTAATTGTTTACACATTCGGAGTTTATTAAAAAAATGAAAGCCTATTTAATTTCTATTGGGGATGAATTATTAATCGGACAAACGATTAATACAAATGTTTCTTTTATTGGGAATCTAATATCGGATAATAATATATCAATAATTAAATCAACGGTTATTGGAGATGACATTAAAATAATTTTGGATGAACTTGAATTAGCATCTTCAAGAGCGGATATTATAATTTGCACTGGCGGACTTGGACCAACCCACGATGATGTAACCCGAAATGCTTTTGTTCAATACTTTAAAACAGAATTAGTACAAAATGATGAAGTGCTTGAAGATATTAAAAGTATGCTTAAGCGCCGGGGCAGAGAAATGAAAAAAACTCACGAAGATCAGGCGATGGTTCCCAAAATTGCAGATGTAATACGTAATGAAAATGGAACCGCTCCCGGTTACTGGATAGAAAAAAATAATAAAATATTTATTGTAATGCCCGGTGTTCCTTATGAAATGAAATCTATGATGAGTAATTATGTTATTCCAAAGTTGATTGAAAAGATGGGAACTCCTGAGGAGTTTATAAAAAAAGTTACACTTCAGACAACTGGTTTGCCAGAATCTGACTGTGGCTGAAAGATTAGGGGATATTAATGAACTGCTGCATGGGGCCCAATTAGCTTTTCTTCCAAATCAATATGGAGTAAGATTAAGAGTAACAGTAAAATCTAAAGTTGAAGAAGAAGCAAACAATCATCTTTTAGAAATTGAACAAAAAATTAGAAGTATAATTGGAAGATATATCTACGGTCGTGATGATGAAAATTTAGAAGATGTTGTTGGAAGACTTTTGAAAGAAAGAGAATTAAGAATTGCAGTTGCAGAATCCTGCACAGGTGGTGGTCTAGCTGATCGAATAACCAACATTAATGGAAGCAGTAAATATTTTGAACGTGGTATTGTTACTTACAGCAATGCTGCAAAAGTAGAACTGCTTAAAGTTGATGAAGATGTAATGATTGAAAAAGGTGCTGTATCCGCAGAAGTTGCAATGCAGATGGCTGAAGGAATAAAATCTACTAGCGGTGCGGATATTGGCGTTTCATTAACTGGAATTATGGGTCCAACAGGCGCAGTTAAAGATAAACCCGTTGGAACAGTTTATATTGGCTATTGCGATGATAAAGTTTGCACTTCAAAGAGATTCCAATTTGGTGAAGATCGAATTCTTAACAAAAACAGAGCAACACAAGCTGCATTAGAGATGGTGAGAAGAAGTTTATTAGGTATCTCATTTGATGAATAGACTTTTTATCTCGCTTAATTTACCCGATAATGTGATTAAAGAAATTATCAGTTTGCGTGATAAGATTTGTACTGAAAAAAATATTCGATGGGAACCAAAAGAAAAACTTCATCTCACAATTAAATTTATTGGTGATGTTTCTGATGAGATGATGGATAAAATTTCGAATGAATTACTTTATTGTCAATAATTATCAATCCATAAAATGTTCATTTAGTAAGTTCGGGTTTTTTTATCGTGATGATAAACCATTTATTCTTTGGGCTGGATTAACTGTTGACGAGTCATTATTTGATATGATTACGGAAGTGAATACAAGATTAGAAAAATTATCAATTCCGATCGAACAGAGAAAATTTAATCCTCATATAACTTTACTAAGAATTAAAAAAGATCCTGGAATTAACTTTGTTAACAGTTTCAAAAATTTTACTTTTAAACCAATACTTTTTACTGCTAATACAATTACACTTTATAAAAGTATTCTTCATCCCGAGGGATCTGAGTATATTGAAATCAAAAATTATAAACTTAAAGAATTGGAGAAATGATGGCTTCTGATAGAGAACAAAAAATGAAAATTATTGATGATGCAATTGCCGGAATAGAAAAAACTTACGGCAAAGGTGCAATCATGAAACTTGGAGATGGAATTGTAAATGACATCGAAGCAATTCCAACCGGAGCTTTGTCTTTAGACATTGCACTCGGTATTGGCGGAATTCCACGCGGAAGAATAATAGAAATTTATGGACCGGAATCCAGTGGTAAAACAACCTTATGTCTGCACATAATTGCAGAAGCTCAAAAGCTTGGCGGGCTTGCAGCCTTTATAGATGCAGAACATGCACTTGATGTTAATTACGCGAAACGTCTCGGTGTTGATACGGCAAATCTTCTTATCTCACAACCGGATTTTGGTGAACAGGCTTTAGAAATTGTTGATACATTAGTTCGCAGCAATGCATTAGATATTATTGTTATAGATTCTGTTGCAGCACTTGTTCCGCGTTCTGAAATTGAAGGTGAAATGGGTGATGCTACAATGGCTGTTCAGGCAAGATTGATGTCTCAGGCATTAAGAAAATTAACTGGTGCAATTTCAAAATCAAAAACATCAGTTGTGTTTATCAACCAGCTTAGAAGTAAAATTGGTGTTATGTTTGGAAATCCAGAAACTACTACCGGTGGAAATGCACTAAAGTTTTATGCATCGGTTAGAATTGATATAAGAAGAATCGCAGCTATTAAAGATGGTGAAGAAGTAATCGGCAACAGAACAAAAGTAAAAATAGTTAAGAGTAAAGTTGCTCCGCCATTTAAACAAACTGAGTTTGATATTTTATACAATGAAGGAATTAGTAAAACCGGTGATGTAATTGATATGGCAACAGAACTAGGTATCATTAAAAAAGGCGGTGCCTGGTTTACTTATGGTGAAGATAGAATTCAGGGCAGGGAACAGTTCAGACAAAAACTTATTGAGTTCCCTGAGATGTACAAAAAAATTGAAATAGAAATAAAGACAAAACTTGGTTTGCCGGGATTTAAAACTGAACCCGCTGCAGAAGAAAAAACCGAAGATAAACCAAAAGGTAAAAAGAAATAGTAAAAGAATTCTGATCATACTAAATGAAAATTGAAAGAGTCTCCAGAAAAGATGAGAAAAATGTTTCGGTTTATTTTGATAATGGAGAACGATTAATTTTATCTGAAGATACTTTTTATAACAGCGGTCTCAGGAAAGGCGATGAAATTTCCGAAGACCGCTTTTCTTTTTTTATCGAGCAAAATATTCTTTATCACATAAAGCAAAGAGCATTTTCATATCTTGCCAGAAGATTCCATTCCGAAAGAGAATTACTGATTAAGTTAAAACAAAAATCTTATGAAGAAAGATTAATAAAACTCGTGCTTAATGAACTAAGGGAAAAATCTTTTATTGATGATCAGGTTTTTGCAAATCATTTTATAGAAGAAAAACTTAAGAAGAAACGCTGGGGCAAAAATAAAATTCGTGCTGCATTATTCAGTAAAGGAGTTTCAGCATCCATCATTGATGAAGTTCTAAAATCATTTGATTCTGAAGAAGATCAGAATGAAGCAGCGTTGGCTTTAGTGCAGAAGAAATATGAAAATCTAAAAAAACGTGAAACTGATAATCGAAAGCTCAAACAAAAATTAATTGCTTTTTTGTTAAGTCGTGGATTCGAATATGAAATATCGGTTGAAGTAGTAAGTAAAATTATTAAGCAGGATTATGATTAGCAGGTTTAACTTTCATCTCAAGTTTGTTCACAAAATTTTTAATGTCGCTGTTCTCAATATTTTCTAAAGCTTCTTTAACGGTAAACCATTTTCTCTTACGCAGATTTTTTTCGGGATAATCTTTCAACTCTTTTGTTACTTCCATAGAAAAAATTTTTACATACGATGAACTATTTTTCTTCTTCAGTTCAAACGAACCAAGTTCTACAGTCTCATTTTCTCCTATTACACCCGCTTCTTCATACGCTTCTTTTTTAGCAGATTCAAAAGCAGATAGATTAAATTCAATAAAACCTTTTGGGAAAATCCATTTTTGTTTTTTTATAGATGTGATTAACAAAAGTTCAATGCTGCCATTTGAAATTCTATATGGGATAACACAGGAGTGTTTGATCTCAAATTCGGGTTTATTTACTTCTTCCAATATTATTTCAAGTAATTAACATTTAATAATGATGAACTTTTATAATTCGTAATCCAATATAAATTTTGTTTGATAGATATAAAAATAATGATTAAAGGATATCATCAAAAAAAATCGACTTAAACAGTTATTAAATTCTCATTGAAAAATAACAAACCTATCTTTAACTTCTACACGAAGAATAACAGGAATCCGAAATGAACAATAATAAAGAAGAGAAAATTTTTTCTGCATATGAAAAAGCTGCACAGGATGGTATTGACCCGAGATGCATTCCGCAGATATTAGAAGCTCCTGTACCTGAACACGATGAAATTATTTATCCAGATTATACTGACGAAGAACAAGCAAATTGGAGATTTCTCTATAATCGGCAAATGGAATTCTTGCCGGGCAGAGCTTGTGATGAATATATTGAGGGTGCAAGTAAATTAAATCTATCAGAAAAAAAAATTCCGTATTTAAAAGATTTGAGTCATATTTTTTACAAATCAACGGGATGGAAAGTCGCTCGTGTTCCAGGATTAATTCATGAGCAAAATTTCTTTGAAATGCTCCGCAGAAAAGTTTTTCCTTCCACTGATTATATTCGTGGTAAAGAAGAACTGGATTACACGCCAGCACCTGATTTATTTCACGATATTTTTGGACACATGCCGCTTTTAACAAATAAAAACTTTGCATCTTTTTATCAAATGTTTGGTGAAGCAGCTTATAAAAGCTGAAGGAATGAACAGAAAATATTTAGAAACATTTCATTGGTTTACGGTTGAGTTTGGTTTAATAAGAAAACCGGAAGGGATGAGAATTTATGGAGCAGGAATTGTTTCATCGTCAGGTGAAGTTCAAAATGCTCTTATCCGATAAAGTTGATGTTAGAGAATTTGATCCAGATAAAATTGTTATTGCAGGATTATGATGTTTGGCATTTACAACCAATTCTTTTTGCAATAGAATCATTTGAGCAGCTTGAGCAAGGGTTTAAGGAATGGACAAAAAAAGCTGGTCTGATATAAATAAAATTGAACTTTATTAGAACAAGGTTGTTATCTAAATCAACATGTTTTACTATTTCTTGAAAGTGCATAGCCTTTTGGCTAACTTGAAATAGAAAAACAAAAAACTTTCCGATAATTACTAATTAAATCAAATAGGAGACTACTATGGCACTCAAAATTGGAGACAAAGCCCCGGATTTTACATTATTTAATCAAGATGGCGAACCAGTAACATTAAGCTCATTCAAAGGAAAAAATGTTGTTGTATTATTTTTTCCTGCTGCAAATACGGGAGCCTGTACTACAGAGATGTGTACTTTTAGAGATGAACTTAAAGAGTATGAAAAATTAAATGCTCAGGTATTGGGAATTAGTGTTGATACTCATTTTGCATTAAAAATGTTTCATGAAAAGAATAATTATAATTTTCCTCTGTTGAGCGATTTTAATAAAAAAGTTATTAAAGATTATGATGTAGTATTAGATGTTTTTGTCCCCGGTAAATTTGATTATCTCAACACCGCAAAGCGTGCAGCATTTGTTGTTGATGCAAATCAAAATATAAAATATTTCGAAGTGCTTGCAAATCCTGGTAATCAACCAGACTTTGAAGCGATCAAAAAAGCACTTGCGTAAATAATTGAAATGGAGAAGTTCTGATGTTAGACGTTGGTAAAAAAGCTCCTGATTTTAGCTTGCTAAATCAGGATGAGAAAAAAATATCTTTAAAAGATTTTATTGGACAAAAAGTTGTTCTTTATTTTTATCCTAAGGATGATACAAGCGGCTGCACAAAAGAAGCCTGCAGTTTTAGTGATGATTTACCAAAATTCTCTAAAATTGATGCAGTAATTCTTGGTGTTAGTCCGGACTCAGTAAAATCGCATAAAAAATTTTCTGAAAAGTATAAACTTAAATTTGATCTACTTGCTGATGAAGAAAAGAAAGTAGTTGAAAAGTATGGCGTTTGGAAAGAGAAAAGCATGTACGGCAGAAAATATATGGGAGTTGAAAGAACAACTTTTATCATTGATGAAAATGGTAAAATCAAAAAGATATTTAACAAAGTAAAAGTTGATGGACATAACAAAGAAGTGTTGGAAGCTTTAAAGGATTAATATGATTTATTTAACAAGAAGAGAAACTTTTGCTGCTGCACATAGATTGTTCAAAGAAGGTTTAAGTGATGAAGAAAATTTTGAGTTGTTCGGTAAGTGCAGCAATCCAAACTGGCACGGACATAATTATACTTTAGAAGTTGTAGTTGCCGGAAATGTTGATCCGGCAACTGGTTTTGTTATCGATCTAAAAAAACTTAAAGATATAATTATTGAGCATGTAATTAGTAAAGTCGATCATAAAAATCTGAACATTGATACAGATTTTATGAAAGGATTAAATCCAACTTCTGAAAATATTGTTGTTGCAATCTGGAATCAGCTTAAAGATAAAATTCCTTCCGGCAAACTATTCTCAGTTAAACTTTACGAAACTGAAAACAATTACTTCGAATATCGCGGAGAATAAATTGGATAAAGATAAAACAAAAAATCTTATAAGTGATTTGTTGATCAGAAATTGGTGAAGATCCTACTCGTGAAGGATTACTAACCACACCAAAGCGAGTAGCAGAAGCTTATGAATTCTTAACAAAAGGATATAATCAGGATATTGAAGAAGTTATTAACGATGCTATCTTTACAGAAAAATATGACGAGATGGTTTTAGTTAAAAACATAGATTTTTATAGTTTATGTGAACACCATATGCTTCCGTTTTATGGAAAAGTTCACGTTGCTTACATTCCTAACGGAAAGATTGTTGGATTGAGTAAGATTCCAAGAATTGTTGATGTATTTGCGAGAAGATTACAAGTTCAGGAAAGAATGACTCAGCAAATTGCAGATACTTTACAAAAATATTTGCAGCCAATCGGAGTTGCAGTTGTTTCAGAAGCAAATCATATGTGTATGATGATGCGTGGTGTAGAGAAGCAAAACTCTTCAGCAACATCAAGCGCAATGCTTGGTGTTTTTAAAGATGATGCTAGAACCCGATCAGAATTTCTAAATCTTATCTCAATGAAAAATTTATGAGTAAAGAAAAACCTGGAATCTGGATAACCGGTGCAAGTTCAGGAATTGGAAGAGCTGCTGCAATTGAGTTTGCAAAAACAGGTGCAAAGGTATTTGCATCCGGCAGAAGAGCCGCAGAGCTTGAGAGAATAAATACAGAATTGGATAGTGATAAAATTTCTGTTGAAGTTTTTCCTTGTAACGTTGCATCAAGTACTAATGTTGATCAAACAGTAAAAAAGATTTTAGCCAATTCTAAAATAGATTGCTTGATTAATAATGCCGGTATTACCTCATTCAAACTAGCTGAAGAAAATTCAATCAATGAAATAAATGATATTATTAACACAAATCTTTTGGGATCAATCTACGCGATTAAAGCAGTGCTTCCTCAAATGATTTCCAACAGAAGCGGAACAATAATTAATATTCTTTCTGTTGTTACAAAAAAAACTTTTACTAAAAGTAGTGTATATGCAGCCTCCAAGATGGGATTACTCGGTTATACAAACTCATTAAGAGAAGAAGTAAGAAAGCATAATATTAAAGTTATTAATGTTATGCCGGGGGCAACTGCAACCGCAATGTGGTCTAAAGATATGCGAAACGAATTTTCTGAAAGAATGATGACCAGCGAAGATATTGCTCGAGTTTTAGTTTGGGCTTTTCTTCAAAAAGAAAATCTTGTTACAGAAGAACTTTTACTAAGACCGATTGAAGGCGATTTATAAAAAAGCCGGGATTAACCGGCTTTAATTTTTGTTACCAATTTCCTCGTTCCCGCATTTTATCTTTCATTCTGTGTTTCATATTTCCAAACTGATCCTGTTTATCTAACCAAATTTTCCTTTGGCTCTCATCTAATAATTCATAAACATCCATTTGATGATTTACTCTTGTTAACGCCATATCATTTTTTATCGCATTAATTTCTTTTGTAAGATTTATCATTTCACTTCTGGAAAATTTCTCAGATGATTTAAGTTTACGAATTTCCAACTCTTTAAGTTCAAGATCAGATCTAAACTTAATCATAGATTCTTCCTGGGTTAACCTTAAAGCCTCTATCTTTTTTTCTTGATCCTCAGATAGATTAAGCTGTTCTTTAAGATTCATTCGGAAATCTTTTGATCTGGGATTATCTCCTTTTTGTGGATATGCCTCCTGATTAAGAGAAACTACCGCAAAAAGAACTGCTAACATAAAAATTAACTTTTTCATTACTTATTCCTTTCAAAGAATGTTTTTGATTTTGATCTTTGGACAACGAAGAATTACTTTTGGTTTAAAAGAATATGAATTAAACCATTGAGAATAGAATACTGTCTAATAGCTAACTAAGTATAACTGTATGCACGAATTGAACAACGATTTTGAACTGATTAAAAGTTTTATAGATGGCGATGAATCCGCTTTTAATCGGCTTGCAGTTAAATACCAGGAAAAAATTTATTGGCATGCACGGCGTATGACAGGTAATCATCTTGATGCTGATGAGATTGTGCAGGAAGTTCTTATGGTTCTTTACAATAAATTGAAAACTTTCGAATTCAAATCGTCTTTGTACACCTGGATTTATACGATAACAAATACACGAAGTATAAATTATTTGAAGAAAAAAAGTTTAAGAAGTTTTTTTAGTCTGGATGAAATAAGTAACAGGAAATTTGAACAAAAGGATGTTATTGATGATATTGAATCAAAACAGAAAATTGAAAAAATTGAAAGTGCAATGCAAAAACTTCCTGTTAAACAAAGAGAGGTTTTTATTATGAGAAATTTTGATGAGATGAGTTATGAAGAGATTTCTCAGATTACCGGGAAAAATGTTGGAACGCTTAAAGCAAATTATTTCCATGCTTTAAATAAAATTAAGGAGATGGTTAAGTATGATAAATAATGAAGAAAAGTTCTTCTCTTATCTAAAAGGGAAAATGAATCCTGAAGAGAGAAAAATATTTGAGCATGAGTTGATTCACTCAGACAATCTTAAGCAAGAGTTTGATGAGTATAAAAAATTAAACAGCATGATTGATGAGACAAAAAATATTCCTCTAAGTAAAAATTATTCTGAATCTATTATTACTGAATTCAGAAGGCGAAAAGACTCAAAGGGTTTAAAGAAGAAATCTCCAAAATAAAATATGCCTTTGCATCAATAATTATAATCATTGTGGGATACTTTTTAATATCACAAATAAATAAAGAAAATCCACAAGATGTTAATTTACTGCTAACTCAATATTCTGATTCAGAACTTGATTCATATATTAATGATTATGATCATTCTGATGCCATAGAAATGAATATTGGAAATGAAGCTGTTCAGATAATTGATTCAATCTATTCAGAAAATATTTCTGCAAGTTTTATAGAATCGATTAATGGTGAAAGTTTAACTGACATAGTCGGTTTTAAAAATGTAGCTGATGTTGATGAATATCTTTCCGATAATGAAGTAGATCTTATTTATGCACAGTTAATTAATAAAGAAATTTTATAAGAGGTATTTATGAAAAAATCATTTATGATAATGTTTGCCTTAATTCTACTAACTCCCATAATCTATTCCCAGCAGATGAAAGAAAATAAAATGAAAAACAGGGAGAAACTCGAGCAGTTAGAAAAAATTAAACTTATAGAGTCTTTAGATATGGATGAAGATACATCAATCAGATTTTTTGCAAGACGAAATGAATCCAAGCGTGAGATTCAGGAACTTGAAAAGAAAACTGAAGATATAATCTTTGAATTAGAAAAATCATTTAATATCAGAAGACAAAAATCAGGATGAAAAGCAAAAACAGTTAATCTCAGAAATGCTTAAAAATCGTGAATCTATTGAACTGAAACGTAATCAATTTATAAACTCACTCGGTGATATTTTGTCAACAGAGCAGATAGCCAAACTTATTGTATTCGAAAAAAAGTTTAGAGATGAAATAAGAAACGTGCTATTTGATAGAAAGCCGAGATAAAAATAAAAATTGGCAAAGACCGCATAAAAGTGTTGATTTTCTAAACTCATACCTATAATTTGACATCGCAAATTTGCGGAAGTGGTGAAATTGGTAGACACGCTATCTTGAGGGGGTAGTGCCTTAATTGGCGTGCGGGTTCAAGTCCCGCCTCCCGCACAATTGACTCTTTAATAACCAAAATAGGAAAAACGATATGACAAGAAACGGCTTATTTTTGTCTGTTTTACTTTTCTTAAGCATTTCAATTTTAGGATTTGCTCAAGAAATGAAACCAGAAGCAGGAAAACTCTATAACGAAGGTAATGCACTTTTAAAGGATGGAAATGTTAATGAAGCCATTAGTAAATATGATGCCGCATTACAGATTGAAAAGGATTATAGAATATATTATCAAAAGGGTGTTGCTCTAAAAAAAGCTGATAAATTGGCAGATTCAAAAGTTGCATTTGAAGAGTGCTTAAAATTGAATAGTGGTTTTGAAGGAGCATTAAATGCATTAGGCGGAGTTTATTTCTCTATGGGAAATTATACCGCCGCTATAGAGAATTTTGAAAAAGTGCTTAATTCAAATGCAAGCAGCTCTGTTAAAACAAAAGTTAAGAAAAACATTTCGCTGGCATATGCAAAACTTGGTAATGAATCATTAGCCGGCGGAGATTCAAACAAAGGAATTGAATACCTAAAAAAATCAGTTGAAAATGATAACTATGACGCTGCTTATTTATCGCTTGCAAAAGTATATTCTGAAACCGGTAAATATGATGAATCAATTGCTGCGGCACAAAATGCACTTAAATATCGTTCTAAAATTACTAAGGGCGGACCCTATTATTACATCGGAATATCTTACAAGGGTAAAGGCGATGTAACTAAAGCAAAAGAAAATTTCAAACTTGCTTCTGCAGATCCAACTTACAAAAAAACTGCTGATTATGAACTTAGTTTGATTAAATAATATAATTTGATTTTTTGAAACCCTCGTTTATGCGAGGGTTTTTTTTTATCTAAAGGGATTTAATTGGAAATAAATAATTTATCTGAGCTTGAACTTTTAGCACTGTTAAGTGCATCTTCTGTTTTAAGAAAAAGAAATTACTTTGAGATAATTCTTGAAAGATTAATAAAGAATAAATGTGCAGCTAATAAGATTTACGAAGTACTTTTGCAGACATATTTATTCGCCGGATTTCCATCAGCACTAATATCTCTAAAAAGATTTAATGAAGTTGTTAGCAAGAATAAAGTTTATACAGGATATGATTTAAATACATATTCAAGTAGAGGAGAAAAAAATTGTAGAATCATATACGGAAATAAATATGATAAACTGATATCAAATGTTAAATCATTTTCTCCGGAATTAGCTGAATGGTTAATAGTTGAAGGTTATGGAAAAGTTTTGGGAAGAAAAGGATTAACATTAAAGGAAAGGGAAGTTTGTATTGTTTCCATTCTCTCAGCCCTGAAATTTAAAGACCAAATTTATTCACACATAAATGGTGCTGTTAGAGTTAAAGTAGGAATTGAATTGATTCACAAAGTGATAAGTAACCTTGAATTAATTTCCGCAAAATCTTCTGCAAAATTTGGATTGAGTGTTCTGAAAGAATATCAGTTACAAAAAGCAAATGTAGTTTGATCTAATCTTGGTACCTACAATAAACTATCCGGAAACAAATCTTGATCACCATGCGTCTGAAATAAGTTAAAATTTGAGCTGTTTTTTTTAACACTTTTCTTTAGAAGATTCCTATATTTTCTTAAGTAGCTTGACTTTATGGAATTTTGGAGTTTATATTTAACTTAGATTTTAGAAGTTTATTTTGATTCGATGATTTTTAATAAAAAACGACGTTTTTGAACATTTGACTATCGATTTCAAGTTTTCACCCAAATCTTTGTGAAGGATTTAGTATGCTAAAATTCTTTTCGTTAGTAATTCTTATAACAATTATTCCTCTCTACTCTCAAACAGATTCCCAAAAGTTTGATGAGGCAATGAATGCATATCATAATCAGCAGTATGCACAATCAAACAGACTGTTTGAAGAATTTTTTAATGAATATAAAATTGTTGATGAAGTTTATGCAACGGCTAAATACTATTCTGCAGAGTCATTATTAAAACTTGGAAGAAAAGATGAAGCTGCAATTGGTTTTGAATATTTGGTTAAAACTTATAACTGGTCCAACTATCGTGATAAAGCATTATATAATCTTGGTCTAATTTATTTCAGTGCTGGCAAGTACGAATTATCCCGCAATAAATTAAAACTGTTGTTAAATGATTATCCTGAAAGTGAGTTTTATGGTAACGCTCTTTATTGGGTAGGCGAATCATTCTCAACAGAAAATAAACCAAAAGAGGCAATTCAATTTTTAGAAGAGGCTGTTGCCGATACAAGAAATAAAAAATATGCTGATTATACATTGTATGCCTTGGCAAATGCTTATGAACAAACCGGTGATTATAATAATGCCGTTAAATATTACGATCAGTTGCTTACTTATCATAAAAATTCCACTCTTGCTAACTCTGCTCAAATACGAATTGGAATTTGTTACTTCAAATTAAAAGACTATCAATCCTCAATCGTTGAACTTAAAAGTCCAAAGCTCACAAATCTTTCTGATGATATGTATTCTGAGAGTATTTATCTTCTTGCAACATCATACTATCGGGTAGGTGAATACAACGATGCTGAAAAAAGTTATCTGGAAGTTCTGGAGAAATTCCCGGATGCAAAGTATGCCCGCAATTCTAAATACGGATTGGCATGGACGTATTTTCAACTAAAAAAGTATAATCAGGCATTCACGGAATTTGATACTCTTTCAACGGAGTCTGATTCAATAGGAATAAAATCTTTTTTCTGGAAAGGCGAGTGTAAGCGCTATTTAGGAAAAAATAATGACGCTGGCGCGATATACAAAGAATTTTTAGAATTATATCCCAACGAACCTCTTGCAAAAGAAGTTCAATATCAACTTGGTGTAGTTTATTTTAATACGAATAACACAGACCTTGCAACAAGATATTTAATCTCTGCAAATTCGTCTGATGATGATGTAGTAAAAGCCAAATCATTTGCGATGCTTGGTGAGATAGAACTGAATAAGGGAAATTTTAAAGCAGCTAAAAATTATTTTGAAATTGTTCTTGCAAATCAAGGTGCTGAAAAATCAGTGCATAATAGAGCATTATTAGGTCTTGGGATATCTTTGTTTCACCTAAATGATAATAAAACTGCACTAAAATATTTAACTGATTTAGAAAACGCTGATCCTGGTTTTGAAACTCAAAAATTAAATTTTTTTCTGGCGGAAAATTATTTTGCAATAGGTGATTTCAAAAGTGCATTAAATAATTATAATAATTCTTCAGGTACTGATCAGGAAATTAATTCTCAAACTCTTTACGGAAAAGCTTACTGTTATTTTAATCTTGGTGATTATGAAAATGCAGCCTATCAATTTTCAGATTACATTAAAAAGAATCCAAAGAATAAAAGATTAAGCGATGCAAAATTACGATTAGCAGATAGTTATTTTGGCAGTAAAAATTATTCTGCAGCAAGTAAAGTTTATCAGGAACTATTTAGTGCTGATGCAAAATTAAGCACTGATCCTTATGCAAGATATCAGTATGCGCAAGCACTTTATAAATCCGGTAAAACCGATGAAGCGATAAACGAATTCAGATCGATTCAGGAAAAGTTCCCAAATTCTGAATATGCAGAAGTTTCACTATACACAATTGGCTGGATACATTTTCAGAAAAAAGAATACTCTAAAGCGATTGAGCAATACAATAATGTAATTTCTAAGTATCCAAAAACAAAATTAGAACCAATAATTTATTATTCAATTGGTGATGCTAATTTCAACATGGAAAATTATGATACAGCAATTGATAACTATGAAAAAGTAATATCACAATTTCCATCTTCGCAATATGTTTTTGATGCAGTAACAGGAATCCAATACAGTTATGTTGCAAAAGGAAATCCTGAAAAAGCAGTTTCTTTTCTTGATGAGTTTGTATCTAAAAATCCAAGTTTAAGTTATGCAGATCAACTGATGTTTAAGAAAGGCGAAATTTACTACAGTCTTCGTCAATATGATAAAGCTAAAAAAGAATACCAGAGTTTTACATCAGCATATCCAAACAGCAAACTTGCTGCAGATGGTTATTATTGGATAGGGAAGAGTGCTCAAAATCTTGGTCAAAGTGAAGAAGCAATATTTAATTTTGAAAAAGTATTTAACGGCTACAAATCATCTGAATTAGCTTCGGCATCAATTTTAGAAATGGGTTTGATTTATCGTTCATCAAAAAATTATGATGCTGCAATAAATATTTATGATCGTGGGATAAATGAATTAAAAAAATCTTCAAAGATTCCAGAGTTTCAGTACAATAAAGGAATGACTTTACTCGAGAAGAATAATTTTCAGGAAGCCTACTCAATGTTTGAAGAAGTTGTAATGTACAATCCGGGTACAGTGTTTGGTGATAAATCAAAATTTGAATTAGCATTAATTGATATTGCGGCTAAAAGATATGCCGCTGCTGATGAATATTTAACATCACTCTCAGAAAATAGAACAGACGACTTGGGTGCAAAATCACAATACTATCTGGGTCAGTCTCTGTATGATCAAGGAAAATATAAGGATGCAATTACTTCGCTAGTTAGAGTCAGAACAGTTTATTCGCGTTATGAAGAGTGGTTAATGAGATCTTACTTATTGTTAGGCGACTGCTACGTAAAACTAAATGATAAACGAAATGCTGCAGAAATGTATAGAGCAGTTCTTGCCAAATACAGTGGAACTCCAATTGGTGATGAAGCCCAGCAAAAATTGAGGAAAGTACAATGAGGTTAAAAATATTATTGATAATATCATTTTCGATGCTTGTTATTAATGCACAGGATGATCAAACTAAAAATCCAAATGTTGAACTGCCTGATTTTGTAATTACCGGCAAGAGTCAGTTGAACATTAAAAAAGTTGATAAGATTAAACCTGATTTTGTATCATCTGTAAATGAAGATTTTATTAAACCAACTTATTCACCTGAAGAACTTGAGATTGGTGATTTTTCTAATCCGTTAAAAAGTGATATGAGCTTTTTGAACGACGTAAGTTTTTACAAAGGAAACATTGCCGCTGGAATTGGATTATATACAATCCCAACAGTAAGCGCTACTTATGCACATCCATTTACAAATGGAATTATTGAAGGGATGGCTAAAGGCGATTTTACTCGAGCATACGAAGATAACAGCGATCGTTTTACAACAAGATTTGGAATTAATTTCACTTACTGGTCTGATATTGATGGAGAAATATTTCCTGGTACACAATTTAATGTTAACGCAGATTATGGCACTACAAGTTATAAGTTTTTTGCTTCGGATACTCCTGAAGAAAAAAGGACACTAAACTATGGAAAATTTGTTGTTGATATTAAAAATGATTTTGGCAAGAATTTTCTTTTCGGATTAAACTTAACAAATAATGTAACTAATATTTCTGAGGAAGAATTCGATGAAAATAATCTTCGTTTAAAAGGAGAAGCCCTATATAAATTAGCTGCCGTAAATGTTGGTGCAACGGTCGATTATCGTAACCATTCAATTAAAAATCTTTTGGGTGATAACTCAGGTAAAGATTTCTTTTTAATTCGACCAACTGCAGGTTTGTTTTTTACAAAATTAATAAAAGGAACCGCCGGCTGGACATTCTCACGAGGCGCTGGAGAAACATACAACGCACTTTATGCTTCTGTTGCAATAAAGCTGGATAAAAACATTACTCTTTTTGGTGAGTATGCTCCAACTGCTGAATTTATGAGTCCAGGAAGTTTTGTTGTTAAGAATAATTATTTCAAAGTTGATAGCATTGGAAGTATTTACTGGGAAAAAAGTAATGCACTAAATGCTTCTGTAAAATATGAGTTTGATAAATATTTTCAGATTGATGGCGGACTTAAATACTTTAAATCGGATGCGTTCCCATATTTTGCTCCGGCAATTGATTCGGGAAAATTTGATCTGCGTTATGCTGATATGAAAAATATAAGTCCTTATGCTAACTTTTTATTTTATCTCGGTCCTTCCGGAGAATTATACAGTTCAGTAGAGTTGTCAGATATTCATGACAGCGATGGGAAACAAATTCCATATCAGCCAGCCTTTAAACTTAATGCGGCATACACTTATAAGTTTCAAAATGGTTTATCAACAACAGCAAGATTGGATTATATGTCTAATAGATATGCAGATATCCAAAACAATATTTCGCTCGGTAATTATTTTGATTTAGGGCTTTCATTTATCTATTCATTTCAACCAAATCTTGATTTAACTTTGGATATCAATAACATACTTAATCAGAAAAATTATTATTGGAATGGATACAAAGAAGTTCCAATAAATATTATCATCGGTGTTAATTATCGATTGTAATATTTTAATTTGTAAAATGAAAAATGACTAAAACGGAATTAATAAGAAAAATTGCAAAAAATGTTGGCGTGCCCGATACGGATGCCAAAATATTTTTTGAATTATTTTTAAAGAG
This sequence comes from uncultured Ignavibacteriaceae bacterium, assembly GCA_963812305.1. Classification (GTDB taxonomy): domain Bacteria; phylum Bacteroidota; class Ignavibacteria; order Ignavibacteriales; family Ignavibacteriaceae; genus IGN3. The sequence goes on along the minus strand of CAWEUT010000007.1, from coordinate 263,054 downwards.
AATTTCTTCAGTTATAGCTGTTGGTCAATCGATATTTGTTAAGGACTTTGGATACTTCCATCTTATAAAAGGAAGTATTAAAAAGCCGGTTTCTGGTTTTAAGGAAAGTGAAGTTTCTGAAGAAGCAGTTGAGTTTGTGCTTTTTTCTGAAGACAAAGATTTAAGAAATTCTGAAACTAAAGGACTAGTGTTTAACATTCCTTTTTTTGATGAAGAGGATTATCATCCTATAGATTCAGCTTTTAGTTTGAGTATAGGTAAACCATTAATACCTTTGCGCGGAGTTCCATTTGATAATATTTATATGCCTGCATCCGGATACGAGTATAGAAGATTAATTGAATCTAAAGTAGAAAAAATTATTGCCGCATCAGAGATTGCAGAATCTGAAGAAAATTTTCCTACTCTTGTTATTGATGCTCGTTCATACAATTCAAATCAGGTACAGTTACAATGGGATGATAGGTCCGTAATTGATAAAATAGAACAGCAACAAGGTGATGCAGAAATTAATACTGACTTAAAACCGCAACTGAGTGAGTATGAGAAGCAGACTAAAGAGTTAAAGAATATTGCCTGGGATTTTGGGGAAGTTTTTTCTAAACAAATTGAAGCTGAATCAATTCTTGATATTGCTGATGAACACATCAGTATGGATAATTCTTCAAAACAGAAAACAAAAATTGCGGAAGATTCTATAAAAATTGAAAATGACTCTAAAGAACTAAATTTAATGCAAGAGGATTTGTCATCTCCAAAAGACTTACCGATCAAACCTGAAACTATTGAGGAAATTACAATCGATAAATCATCAGAGAAGCTGAATGAATTATTAGAAAGTGAAAATGAGCCTGCTGAAATTGATGAGCAGGAATTATTAATACATAATATTGTCGAAAATCTGGATGATGTTGTAGAATCAAAAAATGATTTAGTAATTGAGGATACCTTTGAAACAGAAAAATCTGATTTGATTAATGATGTTCCTGTTGCAGATGAAATCTCAGACGAAGAATTCTGGAAAAGCACTTCAAAGTATTTTGAGCCTTACAAACCGGGTACTGAAAAAAATACTGATGAAGAGTTTGAGGAAGTTAAATCTAATATCGGTAATCTTGGCGAGTTTGATTCTAAAGAATCCGACCAGACAATGGATGAAGAAATTAGAGATGTAATTGAAAGCAATATCGATATAAATGATGAAGCTTCGACTTTAAAGGGAAGTACTGCAGAAATTGAAAATGATGCTGATGAAAATTTTATTGATGAAAGTAAACAAGAACATAAAATTGAATTAGAAAAAATAGAAGAGCAAAAGGTTGAATATTTTGAATCGGCAAAAAAGAGAAACCTTATTCCTTTTATAGTATTCCCACTTCTGGTAATTGGTTTATCGCTAGCTCTGTATTGGTACCTGGAATTTTATAAAAAAAGTGAAGTTTCTCCCGCGGCTAAGCAGATTGTTCTAAAGACAGATAATGCCAAAATTGTTCAGCGGGATTTTGATATACCAGTAACATATCCTTATATGCCGAAGGTAAATGAAACTTCAATTTCTGAAACAGTTACTCCCAAAAATGAAAATCAGAATCTGGTTCCTGAAAAAACTGAAATTGTAAAAACGGAACCGATAAAAACAGAAATCAAAAAAGTTGAAAAAGAAATTCCAAAACAAACAGTTACCGAAACGAAGCAAACTGTTAATCCTGTAATCCCGACAGGTAAAGCCTTGAATGTTGGAAACAATATTTATAAGTATGGAAATTATTTTGTTGTTCAGGTTGCCGCTTTTCGATCAAGTTCAATATCAGAAAATGAAGCAGGAAAGTACAGGAACAAAGGTCTTAATGCATTCGTAGAAGCAGCAGAAATTCCAGGACGTGGAACCTGGTACCGGGTGAGAGTGGGAAATTTTAATAGTAAAGAAGAAGCACTAATTTTCGCAAATAAAAATATTAGATAATTTAATTATTAAAGGATAAACATGAACTTATTAGATATTTTCTTAAAGGGTGGATTTATTATGTGGTTTATACTTCTTAGTTCCATAATCGGACTGGCAGTATCAATCGATCGTTTTATAATGCTGAGAAAAGCAAAAATTAATGTTCCTGCTTTTATGGTCAGGATAAGAGGCTTCATAAAGAAAAAAGATATTTCCGGCGCTATAAGTTACTGCATGCAGGAAAAATCACCGGTTGCAAATATTGTTCGTAAAGGATTGAAGAAATACAAATACGGACACGATAGAGTTAAAGATGCAATTGAGAACGCCGGAAGCCAGGAAGTAAGTAAATTAGAAAAAGGTTTATCTGTTCTCGCATCTGTGGCAGGTATTGCTCCTTTGTTAGGATTTCTTGGAACGGTTACAGGAATGATTCAGGCATTTATGACAATTCAGGATTTGGCCGGTGCCGCAAATCCAAGCGATCTTGCAGGTGGAATTTGGGAAGCATTAATTACTACAGCATTTGGTTTGATTATTGGTATTCCTGCTTTCGCATTATATAATTATTTCTTGAGCGCTGTTAAAAAATTAGTTGGCGAAATGGAAACAGTTGCCAACGATGTTATTGATGTAATTCAGGATGGTGGAAAAGATGAAGTTGAAATTGATGACGAACTTGAAATGGAATTATAGGTAACACAATGAAATTTAAACTTTCCAAAGAACCATTAAGCATATTTGCTTACTCTTCTTTAACAGATATTGTGATGCTTTTGTTGATTTTCTTTTTACTTACATCACAATTCGTTATTCAAACAGGAGTAAAAGTAAAACTGCCCGGTTCAAAGATGAATGAAAAATCCGAACAATCAAGAATGATTGTAACATTAACACCAATGGGCGGAGTTTTTGCTGGTGAAGAAGAAATTAGTATTGATCAACTTCCAGGTAAGCTTGGTCAAATGAAAGCTGAAACGAATGAAGATAATCTTATAATACGTGCAGATAAAACTGTTGCAATTGATCTGGTAATTAAAGTTATAGATGCTGCAAAGATTTCGAACATAGAAAAATTTACAATAGAAACTGAAAAAGAGAAACTTTAATATGTATTTGTCAAATCAAAACGTTAGCCGTGTCTCATACTCAGCTTCAGTAATATTTCATCTGATTTTACTTTTGCTGTTCCTGGTAATCAATCTATCTTTTGAGTATGCATCAAAAGAGTATGTTGAATTATCGTTTGGAGTTTTAGGCGGTGCGGGTTCATCCGGTTCAGAAGGAACAGCGTTTGATGAAGTGTTAGAAAAAGCTCAACTGCAGGAAAAAGATATCACAAAAAATAAAAATCTTGAAGTAAAAGAGGTTGAACTTCCTAAAGCAAAGAATACAGATGTAAGTGATGTTAACCCTGCGCAAAAAGATAAAGAAGTAAAAAAAGAAACTGTAAAGCAAACTGAGCAGCGGGAAAGTGAAAATTCAACTGGCGATAAAAAGGGAAATCTAAATCAGGGTACCGGTGATTTTGGATTCCATTTTGAGGGCGGGGGATTAGGCACAAGAAAAATTTACAGCTATGTTATTCCTGCTTATCCTGAAGGTGTAAACAAGGAAATAGATATTAGATTAAAGTTTACAATCAAACCTGATGGTACTGTTGGTTCAATATTTTTACTTTCGAAGGCAGACACACGCTTGGAAAATGCAGCAATAAATTCATTGTGGCAATGGAGATTTGAACCATTAAATTCAAACCAGGTACAGGGCGATCAAACGGCGGTTATTGTTTTTCCTTATCGGCTGCAATAGGTTCTTCCTGATAATAGAATTTGTAGAAAAAAAATTCTATTATAGTTAAAAGCGTTAAAGAAAATGCATCTCTATCAAACTGCATTCCCAAACCTTTTGGTTCCATTACAAGTTTTGCAACTATTCCTGTAATCGTCCATCCAACTGCAAATAAAATTGCTATAAGTGCAATGTTCAAAAATCCTGCAGATAGATTTTCATCCTGCCATTTTTTTGTGAAGATAACTAATCCAAAAATTAAATGAACGAAAAAGATAACAGCTGTAATCATAATTCAGAATCTTTCTCTCGCTCTTTTCGATTTGCTAAGCTCATTCCCAGTGCCCCGCCGATCATTCCGAAAATTGAATTAGTTATAAAGTTGCTTGAAAGAATCATTAAAAGATAAATGAACGAGAAACCACTTTTTTGAATTTCCTTAGATACACCTTTTATTAGTTTCAAAGATTCATCAACCATTTGTCCCAAATTCCATTGGCGCATAGTTAATTCTAATTGCGGTAAATTCTGAATGAATTCATTTGACTTTGTGAAATAGGTAATAAGCATTTCAAATGTGGTAATAAAAAGAGTTGCAAATAGTCCGGTTAAAAAACCAAATCCTAAAGATTTTCCCAGAAGAATTTTTTCATTTGAATTGTTAATCTTTTTATCCAGCAGAATTGAAATTGCAGCCGCACCTGGAACGATAAGACAACAGCTAAAGTTTTTTATTCCGGGAACAGTTGAAAGTACCGCAGCACCGAATCCGCATACAAGAGTAGGAAGATATTTTTTAAAATTCATTTTTAATTTTTTGATTTGCTAAAAAGTAAATTTTCAATCGCACTTAAAATATATAGAAATACTGTGGAACCGAAAAGTAAACCTGTTATGGCAGATAATGAATGGATGTAATTATAGACTCCAAAGTTTAAGAGAATAACATCTAATAGCATCGGAATTGAAAATATTATCAAATATTTGGTCTTGAGAAGAAATTGTTTTGAATAAAATATTATCACAAATGCAGAAATTAAAGCTCCTGCATAAATTCCGGTACACCTGGCACAAACCAAAAAATAAATATCATTACAGATAAATGATTTGTTGATATTCTGATGACATACAGTTGAGTATATCTGTTTTTGGAATGGATAAATCGAATTAATTAAATTAAAATTAAAACAGGGACTGATAACTCCTAAAAACCAAATTGCAATAAAAAATAAAAATCCCAATCGTAGCAGCAACCGCCTTCGCATAGTTTCACTATTCAACAGATTAGTCTCAATCGGTCTGACTGAATATTAATATCTCATTTGCTGTAAGGACATATAATTTATCGTTCATTAAAATTGCAGAAATCATTTTTGAGTTTATCTCAATTCCGTTAGTCTTGATTTCTGAAAGAGTTGATTCAGCATCTCTTAAATAAGTATGATAAATATTATCTCCCGCACAAATAACTAATTGATCAAAAAGTATTCGTATGCTTTTAATTTCTTTTTCAAGATTTATTATTCTGTTTCCATTTCCAAAATTGTCAAAGATAACGATATCAGAGCCATCAATAACAAAAATATTATTGGAAGAAGATATAGCGAGTTGTTTTGGGTTTGATAGTTGATATTTCCCCGCATCAAATCCGCCAAAATTCACAATGAAATTTCCAAAAATATCAAATTTCATTATTCGCTTGTTTTCTGAATCTATAAAAAATAAATCCCCCTGGTTAGAAGTTGCACAGCTTAATGGATAAGCAAATCGTTCCTGGCTAAAATCACTTTCTCTTGTGTAAAGAGCAGACAAAAAGTTAAGATTTTTATCAAACCTTTTAATCATATGATTATTTTTATCGGCAACATAAATATTAAGTGGATCAGCAAATACATCTGCAGGATCATCAAATGAATTTTGATCCCAACCGTAACCTCCAAAAGTTTTTAATTGATTTCCTAAAGTATCAATCAAAATAATTTCATCTCTGCCGGAATCAGAAACGTAAATCAAACCATTTGCAGTAATATAGAAAGACGAAGCTCTATTAAACTTTCCTATGGCGGTACTAAACTCAAAACTCTGCGCCAAAACAGTTGATGAGATCAGAATATAAAGTATAAATAATTTTTTCATTCGTAATAAATCTTTATTGTTACACTAAATTAAGTTAAGATTTCTACCAATCTCAAGTAATTTCGGCATCCTAAATCTGATTGCATTTAGAAATGAATTCAGATATATTTGGCATCAAAATTAAGCAATATTCTGTCCCGTGGTGTAATTGGCAACACGTCTGACTCTGGATCAGAAGAGTTCAGGTTCGAAACCTGACGGGACAACCACTTTAATTTAAAATGAACAATTTATAATCTACAATTAAGAAAATCCTCAATTGTAAATTATACATTATAACTCTAATTAATAAATTACATTGGCGCGTTCGTCTAGTGGCTTAGGACACCGCCCTCTCAAGGCGGGGATCACGGGTTCTCCCGAAGGGATTCCAATGGAAGAATCCCGTACGCGATAAATTTGCTTAATATTATGTTCTTTACTTACATATTAAAAAGCGAAAAAGATGGTACTTTTTATTACGGTTCTACGAAGGATATTTTAAGTAGAGTAAAGAATCATAATTCTGGAAAAGTAAGATATACCAAGGGGCATACACCATATAAGCTTCACTATTACGAATCTTTTCAAACAAGAAGTGAAGCGATGTTAAGAGAAAAGTTCTTTAAATCTATTGATGGATATAATTGGTTAAAAACGCAAGGAATTATTTAGATATTCGTAAAGAGATATTATAAGTTTTACATTGGCGCGTTCGTCTAGTGGCTTAGGACACCGCCCTCTCAAGGCGGGGATCACGGGTTCGAATCCCGTACGCGCTACATATTTTTGTTCTTTCGTTAATTAGTTGAAACGCCGCTCTCTTAAGGCGGGATCATGGTTCTCCCGAGGGGATTCCAATGGAAGAATCCCGTACGCGCTACATATTTTTGGTCTTTCGTTAATTAGTTGAAAACACCGTTCCCTTAAGGCGGGGATCACGGGTTCTCCCGAAGGGATTCCAATGGAAGAATCCCGTACGCGCTACAAATGAATTAAGCGGACTTTATGTCCGCTTTTCTTATTTTAGTAACTATGAAAAGATTTGATAAACATATTTTTATTTGTGAAAATAAAAGACCCGAAGGACATCCTCGTGGATGCTGCGCCGAAAAGGGAAGCGCTGAGATTCGTGAGCACTTTAAAGCAAGATTGAAAGAACTTGGATTGAATGCTGAAGTTAGAGCTAATAGTGCAGGATGTTTAGATGCGTGCGAGTTTGGAGTTTCTGTTGTAGTTTATCCTGAGCAAATCTGGTATGGCGCTGTTACAAAAAATGATGTTGAAGAAATAATTCAATCACACATAGTAAATAACATTCCTGTAGAACGATTAAAGATTACTCATCCAAGATATAATAAAGATGCAAGCAAAGATTAGTAAGGATTTTGCAAAACAGATTTTTGATATACTTAAAAAAGAATATCCTAAAGTTAAACCTGCACTTGTTTACTCAAATCCTTTCGAATTACTTATATCAACTATCCTTTCTGCACAATGCACAGATGAAAGAGTAAATATTGTAACAAAAGAACTTTTTAAGAAATATAAAAAGCCACAGGATTTTATTAATCTTACCCAAGAAGAATTGGAAAAAGAAATTTTTTCAACCGGTTTTTATAAGCAAAAAGCACGGAGTATTAAAGCTTGCTGTGATGAGTTAATAAAAAATCATAAAGGTAAAGTACCCGCTGATTTTGATGAACTTGTTAAACTTTCCGGTGTTGGAAGAAAAACCGCATCTGTAATTGCCGGTAATGCATTTGGAATTCCTGCTATTGCTGTTGATACTCATGTTAAAAGATTATCTAACTTGCTAGGATTTATTGATTCACAGAATCCGGATAAAATTGAATTAAGATTAAAAGAACTTTTACCGGAATCTTATTGGATAAATTCATCTCATTGGCTTGCTACTCACGGAAGAAAAATTTGTATCGCGAACAGACCTAAATGCAGTGAGTGTGTAATATCGGATTTATGTCCGAGTTTTGTTTCATCATCAAATAAAAAGAAAAAATAATGGATGTAACCAGAGACCGAGAATATTGTTTAACTCTTTTGCAAGAATACACCAAAAGTGACAGCTTATTGAAGCACGCTTACGCAGTTGAAACTTGTGTTAGAGCTTATGCTGAAAAATTAAATGAAGATGTTGAATACTGGGGTAATGTGGCATTGCTTCACGACTTTGACTACGAAAAATATCCAACTGCAGAGGAGCATCCATTTAAAGGTGCTGAGATTTTAAGAGGAAAAGGTTTTGATGAGGAATTTATTAGTTCGATTTTATCACACGCAGATTACAGCGGAGTACCAAGAGATACAATGCTGAAGAAAGTTTTATTTGCTTGCGATGAATTAGCTGGATTTATAACTGCTGTAACATATGTTCGTCCTTCAAAAACTGTTGATGAAGTTGAAGTAAGTTCTGTAAAAAAGAAAATGAAAGATAAAGCATTTGCAAAAGCAGTTAGTCGTGATGATATAACGAACGGAGCTGTGGGAATTAATATCCCCTTGGATGAACATATTGATTTTTGTATTAAAGCTATGAGAAAAAATAAAGTGTTGCTAGGATTATGAAAATTGGGATGGAAGTGGAAAATTTTCAGTTGAACGATCAATACAATAATAAATTTGATTTGTATGGAAATCTTGACCAGGATATTTTACTTGCTTTCTATCCCAAAGATAATACCCTAGTCTGTAACAGACAGTTTGTTGATTATACTCTAAATCAAGAGGAACTAAAAAAGTTTGGAATAAAGATAATTGGGATTAATATTGATCCTGTTGAGTCACATCAATCATTCTGTTCTAATAATAAAATTGATTTTCCTGTGTTAAGTGATCCTGATAAAAAAGTTAGTAAATATTTTGAGGCACTTAATCCACTTGGTCAGAATAAAAGAAAGCTTGTTTTAGTGGGAAAAGATAGGCGGGTTAAATTTGAAAAATCCACTTTACCAGTGTTTTTTATCGATACAAGGCAATTATTAAACGATCTTAGGAAAACGCAACTGATATAAAGACTTGACTATTTGATAAATAGATGCCATTTTTGGTTAAAATTTAGGAGAAACTTTTAGAGATCCTTGCTACAGCAAAAAATCAGAATTAAATAGTAAATCAATTAATAATTACTTTGATTGAAATGAATAGCAAGATCTTTATAATACTGTTTCTCATCACTACGTCCCTTCTGTATTCTCAACGTGATGTTAAAGTTTTATCTTCGGATTTTAATTCTATAACAATAGAATATTCTCCAATAGTTATAGATTCTTCTCTATTTAAATCTGAAGGAATAACATTCCGAAGAGTTGAAATTTCATCAGGCATACTAAAAAACTACAATGACTGGGGATTACCTGCGATCATAGAAAGAAACATTAATGTTGGAGTTCCCTCCGAGTTTGGTAACACGATTGAAGTTCTCTCTTCATCTTATAAAGAATTAACCGGACAACTTTTTCCCGTTCCATATCCTGTACAAGATACCTTTTCCGTTTCATTTGAGTATAAACAAAATTCTGAGTATTCAACTTTCAAATCAAATGAAGAAATTGTAACCTTTGGTGAATTTGGGTTATTGAGAGATGTTCCCTTACAAACGATAAATGTTTCTCCAATAAAATTTGATGCAGCAGCAAATAAGATCAAGCTTTACACGAAAATTGTTTTCCGAATCAATTTTAGCAGCCAGGGAATAATTTCATCAAAACCTGCTGATGATTTTTTGGATGGTATGCTTATTAATTATGAAGTTGCAAAATATTGGAACAATCAAAACTCTGATAAGAGTCTGAAAAAAGTTGTTGTTGAAAATAGTGTTCTTGCAAGTGGTAAATGGGTAAAGTTTGAAGCACCTGAAGAAGGCATATATAAAATATCAAAAGCAAATTTATCTTTATACGGAATCGATGGTAATACTGTTGATCCGAGAACAATAAAAATTTATAATAACGGCGGCAAAGGTTACCCTGAAAGTGTAACTGCAGCACGACCGAATGATCTTGTTGAAAATGCTATACTTGTTGTTGGCGAAGAAGATGGAAAATTTGATGATGCGGACTACATTTTATTTTATGGAAGAGGCAGCAGTTTTTGGGATTATGATGCTGATGGTAACACAATTAAAAGATTTAAACATCCTTACTCAGAAAAAAATTATTTCTGGATAACTACTGGCGGCACTAATGGAAAACGAATTTCAGAAAAACCAGGATTAAACACTACTCCTACTCTAACCCAAACATCAAGCATTGCTTACGCAGATTTTGAAGTGGATAAAATTAATTTAGGTAAAACCGGTCGCCAGTTTTTTGGTGATGATTTTTCTTCATTCTGTTAAGTCACGCACTTATACAAATAGTCTTAACGGAAGAATAAGCGGTACTGCAATTAATTATAGTTTCAGGTTTGCTGTTGGATCACCATCAGGATTAAATTTAAGTGTTGCTGAAAATGGAAATCAATTGTTTCAACGAAATCTTGCTGGTTATGGTTCTACTCAATATACTGCTGGTGTTGTTAGTCCTACTCCCTGGACATTTCACTTATAACGGAGATTTACCGGAAAACAGAAGTGTGTTAAATTTTACTGTTGTGCCTTCAGGAGTGACTGCTGTTGGTTACTTAGATTATTTTACAATTCAATATGAAAAAGAATTAAAAGCATTTGGAGATAATTTGATGTTCTTTTCAGATCCGAATGGTGGAATAATTGAATATTATTTAAATGGATTTACTTCATCCAACATTAAAGTTTTTGATATTACTGATTATTCAAATGTAAAATCTGTTTCAAATTATTCTATGCTTAGCGGAAGTGAAGTTCATTTTCAGTTTGATGAAAGCGCTACCCAAAGATCCAAATATTATGCAGTTGGCAGCGATGCATTTAAGACTCCTTCAAATCCAGTTGAAGTTCAAAACTCCAATCTAAGAGGTGAAGAACAGGGAGCAAAATTTATTATCGTAACAAATAAAGCTTTTAGAGATGCGGCTAACAATCTGAAAAACTATAGAGAAAATCAGGCTCCGGTAACTATCTCAACTTATGTTGCAGATATTGAACAGATCTATAATGAATTTTCAGGCGGCATTATTGATCCAACAGCAGTAAGAGATTATTTAAAATATGCATTTGATAATTGGACAATCAAACCACAATATGTTTTGTTATTTGGAAAAGGTACTTATGATTATAAAAATATTGAAAAATATGGTGATAACTTTGTAGTAACCTGGCAAACTGAAGAATCTTTAGCATTATTAAATTCATATACAACCGATGATTTTTTTGGACGTGTTTCAGGAAATGATAATGTAGTTGATCTTGCTCTTGGCAGAATTACCTGCGCAAATCCCGGTGAAGCAAATGCAATGGTTAATAAAATTATCGATTATGAATTAAATCAAGAAAGAGGCGATTGGAGAAATCTAATTACTCTTATATCTGATGATGGATTAAAATCAGATGGTACCTATGAAGGTGCATTACATACCGCACCTTCAGAAAATTTGGTGAACACTTATTTCCCAAAATCATTTAACTTCAATAAAATTTATAGTGCTGCATATCCTGATGTTATTACAGGACAGGGTAGAAGAAAACCTGATGTTAATAAAGCAATAATTGATGCGATAAATGAAGGTACTTTATTCCTTAATTATTTTGGACACGGTAGTCCTGAACTTTGGGCACACGAAGTTATCTTTGAAAAAAGTGTAGTTCTACCTCAGTTGCAGAATGATAAATATTTCTTCTTAGGTGCAGCAACTTGTGATTTTGGATATTTCGATATTCCAAATTATCAAAGTGCGGCAGAAGCAATAATGTTTTTACCGAATAGCGGTGCAATTGCAAGTTTTACAGCTTCAAGATTAGTATTTGCAGGATCAAATGAAGCATTGATGTATAGATTTATTACCAATTTATTTAATTCCGGCAAGGATACCTTAAATCTTGGTATCCCAATTGGTAAAGCGGCATTGGTCTCAAAGACAACTCAAGTAAATGATCAAAAGTATAATATTTTTGGTGATCCAACTTTAAGGCTGCTTGTACCGCAATATGTTGCTAACATTGATTCAATTAATGGACAGAATTTAACAGTTGATGTTCAGATAAAAGCTTTAAGTAAAACTAAAATTGATGGAACAGTTCTAAAACCAGATAACACTCCCTGGACAGATTTTAACGGTGAAGGATTCTTAACTATTTATGATTCTGAACGAAGAGTTCTGTTATCAGCTATTGGAAACTATCCTGTAAATATGCCGGGCGGATTAATTTTTAATGGAAGAGTATCAATTAATAATGGCAAATTTTCAGAAAATTTTATCGTACCAAAAGATATTTCTTATGAAAATAAAAATGGTAAAGTAATTTTTTATTTCTTGGATAATTCTGTTGATGGGCTTGGTTATACAAATAAAATTATTGTAGGCGGTACAGATAGCTCGATAGCTAATGATGGTAAAGGTCCTGATATAGAAATATATTTTGATGATGTTGCATATAGCAATGGATATCTTGTTAATCAAAATCCTAATTTAATAGTTAAGCTTTCTGATGAAACGGGATTGAATACAACTGGCACCGGTGTTGGACATAAATTAGAAGGTGTATTAAATCAACAGTTAAATGATCCTATTGATTTTACAAATCATTTTACCGGTGATTTAGATGCCGGCGGCAGAACAGGTGCTATCAATTATAAATTTTCATCACTGGCAAACGGTGATTATGAATTACTGGTTAAAGCGTGGGATGTGTTTAATAATTTTTCTGAAGAGAATACTTTCTTTTCTGTGGTTGATGGAAGTGATCTTGAAATTAGGGATGTTTATAATTATCCAAATCCATTTAGAGATAATACTCAATTTACTTTTCAGCAGAACTTAGCTCAGCCAATTGATGTTAAAATCAAAATCTATACAATAGCAGGCAGATTGATTAAAGAAATTGAGAAGACTAATCTTAATGAAAGATTTGCAGTTATTGATTGGGATGGAAGAGATGCTGATGGCGATCAATTGGCTAATGGAACTTATCTCTATAAAGTAATTGTAAAATCTGTTGATGGACAGTTTAGTAAAAGTGTACTTGGTAAGCTTGCGGTGATCAAATAATCCGCTACAAAAAAATGTGTTTTATATAAGTGTTATTAGTTATATTTAATGTTCAATATTGATTAGAAATTTTTAATTATCTTATTTATCTCGGAGGATAAAAAATGAAAATAGTTCTCAGGTTAATGATGATCAGCATGCTGTTTGGGGTATTTGCCAAAGTATCGTATGCACAAGGTGAAGCTGCTGTTCCATTCTTATTACTTGCCCCGGATTCCCGTGCCGGTGGTATTGGTGAATCAGGTACAGGATTGGCAGATAACTCTGCTGCAATATTCTGGAATCCTGCAGGTATCGCATTTCTTTCAGGTACTGAAGTTAGTATTACGCATAGTAACTGGCTGCCTCAGTTTAATCTGGATTTATTTTATGATTACCTGACCTACAGACAATATATTGAAGATATCAGCGGAAGCATTACTGCCAGTATAACTTACATGAATTTTGGTGAGTTTGTTAGAACTGCTGAAGATAGTCCAGATCCAATCGGAACATTCAGATCTTTTGATGCAGCGCTCACATTGGGTTATGCAACAAAACTTTCAAATGATTGGGGATTAGGATTCAATTTTAGAATTATTCATAGTCGTCTATCTGACCAAAGTGTTGGTGAGGAACAGGGAAGCGGTGTTGCAACATCAGTAAGTTTTGATATTTCTTCGATGTGGCGACCTGAAAAATTTGTTCTTCCTTTAGTTGATGAAGACATTGGCGGTAAATTTAGTATTGGATTTAACTTAAGCAACCTTGGACCAAAAATTTATTACATTGATAAAGCTCAGGCAGATCCAATACCAACAAACTTTAGATTAGGTTTTGCTTACAAAGTAATTGATGATGAGTTTAATAGTCTGATTTACACATTAGATTTTAGCAAGCTTTTGGTCAGCAGAGACAGCACTGGATCTGATGAATTCTATCAGGCAATTATTTCAGCATGGGGAGATGAATCTTTCAGCAATGAACTAAGAGATATTGTTACTTCTATGGGTCTTGAATACTGGTACGGAACGCCTGGTGATTTTCTATTCGCACTCCGTGCAGGATTTTTCTATGAAGATCCGGGCTATGGAAATAGAAAATTTGCAACCTTTGGTGCAGGTATCAGATATGATATTTATGGTTTTGATTTTAGTTACATAACAACATCTGTATTTGAAGGTGGTGAAAACCATCCGCTTTCTGACACACTTAGATTTACAGTACTCATTGGATGGGGTGCTGTTCCAGAATCAACAAGAGGATTACCAAGGGGAATCTAATTTCTTATGCTAAAAAATGTTCTAACTCTCGCACTCAGTTTAATAACATTGGGCAGTTTATCTGCCCAAAGTTTTATTGGAAAAATTAATCCAAGTCCAAACTCTCAAGTTTCAGCACTCGCAGATGATACTGTTAAAATTTTAGCAGTGATGGTCAACTTTCAGGAAGACCGTGATGGTGCAACATTTGGGAATGGAAAGTTTGGCTCGATATATTCTCAAAACTATGGTAATGATATTTTAGATCCATTACCGCACGACAGAGATTATTTTGAATCGCACTTAACATTTGTTAAAAATTATTACCAAAAAGTTTCTAACGGAAAAGTTGATGTTCAGTTTACAATTTTACCCGATACTTTTTCTGTTACAAAAACAATGAGAAATTATTCGCCGGCACCCGGTTCAGATGACTTTACTCCAATGGGACAGTTTGCTGAAGAAGTCTGGACTAAAGCGGATGCGATGTATCCGGGTTTAACTTTTTCTGATTATAATCTTTTTGTGATTTTTCATGCCGGTGTGGGAAGAGATATTTCCTTACCCGGAAGTTTGGGGAACGAACGAGATTTGCCATCAGTTTATCTTGGAGAAAATTCCCTTAAAAATATTTTTGGTTCTGACTTTGATGGATTTACAGTATCAAACGGTACTTTCAAAATTACCAATAGCATGATCATACCAGAAACTGAAAGCAGAGAATTAGAAACCATATCTGGAAAATTTTTATTTGAAATAACTATTAACGGGTTAATTGTTGCAAGTGTAGCAAGTCATCTTGGTCTGCCGGATTTATTTGATACAAATACTGGTTTAAGTGCGATTGGAAGATTTGGTTTAATGGATGGGCAATCAATCTTTGCATACAATGGATGTTTTCCTCCGGAACCATCCGCGTGGGAAAAAATATATCTTGGCTGGGCAGATGCAGTAGAGGTATCTCCAGGAAATTATGATGTTAGTGTTGTATCCAAACTTGCCTCAACTTTGGCTGATACTGTTATTCTAAAAGTACCGATCAATTCTTCAGAATATTATTTGATTGAAAACAGACAAAGAGATGTTTTGGATAATGGTGCAGTTGTAACTATTAAATCCAACGGGAATATCTTTACAAAAAATTTTCCTAAAGATACAACCGGATTTTACAGCTATGATACAGATTCATTATCCGGTGTTGTTCTTGATGTTGATGAATTTGATTGGGCATTACCAGGCAATGGAATTGTTGTCTGGCATATTGATCAAAATGTTATAGATGAAAAATTAGCTGAGAATAAAATTAATACTGATAAAACACGCCGCGGTGTTGATGTTGAAGAAGCTGATGGCGTTCAGGATATTGGTGAACAGTTTACTACAATTTTCGGTGATGTAATTATTGGAGAGGGAACTGAGCAGGATTTCTGGTATGCAGATAACAAAGCTGAATTGTTCAAAAATATTTTTAATAAAGATTCGCGACCCGATACAAAAACAAACACTGGCGCAAACAGTTTAATTACGATTAAAGATTTTTCATCCATATCAAACAGAATGTCTTTTAAGATTGAGTATGGTGATTCAATAATTAAACCTGTGTTTGGTTCAAATATTAATGGTTTCTTAACCGAAACTTCATCCATTACACTGATTCCAGCATCTGAATCGACAGGCAATAATCCAAACTTTGCAATATTATCAGCTTCAGGTCAGTTGTTCATCAATGATCTAGATCTAACACTTTATAAAAATTCAAATTTTTCAGAGCATAAAGTTGTAAGCACTTCCTATGGTTCCAGAAGTTATATTTTAGGATCTAATGCCTCTAAAATTAACATCGTTTATAATGCTGTCACGTATCCTGATACAAACTTTGTTTTTCAATCAGTGGATCTTGGATATCAAATCACTGCACCTTTAGTCTTGCGAAAAACTTTAACGGAACAAATCGAAATTTTGGTTGGCATTTCCAGTGGGGTCGTTAATGTTTATGATTTACAGTCAATCTTAGATAATAATCCGATAGTCAAAGACATTTTCTTAGCCGGAAGAGCAAATGATGATGTTACTCAGATATCAATTCTCGAAGATGAATATTCATTTATAACTTATAATAAATTTGAATATCCTGAGTATCTTGGTCAAGTTGCTGATAAGCACGGTTATTTTATATTTAATAATGAGATACCAACTCAAGTAGCTTTAACTAAAGACAAAGATAACTCTTACCTTTCAGTTGTGCTCACTTCAAGTAATAATGTTTATTTGATAAAAGGTAATGAAGTTATTTCGACATTTCATATCTCAGCAGATACAGCAATTTCATCCTTCGCATTAGCTGATTTGAAAAATGATGGGAACAATTACATCATCATCAACAACGGTAATCTTCAAGCGTATAATTTGCAAGGAGCATTAGCTGATAACTTTCCTTTTGAAGATCCAAATGGATTAAAATTTATTGGTTCGCCAATAGTTGCAGATATCGAAGGTGACCTAAAAAGTGAAATAATTTCTTTGACAGAAGATGGAAGAATTTTTGCAATTGATGGTGGTTCAGGAAAACTAGTTTCAGGTTTCCCAATTTCTTTGGGAAATAAAATTTATGGTTCATCTTTAATTTTTGATTATGAAAATAAATTAGTCTTTTCCGGATTGACACAATCGAGTTTATTGGGTTGGTTTGTTTCTTCGACTTCTGGTAGAATTGACTGGGCAGAATTGTTAGGTAATAATTCAAATCATTCTTCACTTTCATCAGCTTCAAATACAAATACAATAAATGAATTCTTCCCAACTTCACGAGCTTACAATTATCCAAATCCTGTTTACGATGGTGAAACTGCGATCAGATATTTTGTTGGTGAAGATTCTAAAATAAATATTAAGATATTTGATCTTGCCGGTGATTTTGTTGCTGAGCTTAATGATGATGCTCAGGGCGGACTTGATAATGAAACTGTATGGAACGTAAGCAATATACAAAGCGGTGTTTATCTTGCAAGAATTGAAGCAAATGGCTCCAGCGGCAAATCGGAATCCGTAATTATTAAAATAGCTGTTGTTAAATAATTTCTTTTACTATCTCAATTTTATCTATTTATGAAATTATTATTCCCTTTATTTATTATAGTTTTTACTTCTAATCTTTTTGCACAGTTTACCCAATTTCATCCTGAACTTGATTGGTACACAATAAAAGGCGAGCATGTTGAAGTTCACTTTCATGAAGGTGCAGAAAGAACTGCTCAGACTGTATTAAAAATTGCTGATGAAGTTTGGGATCCGATCTGCTCTCTTTATGATTATGAACCTGATAAAGTTCATTATGTCATAAAAGATCTTGATGATTACGCTAATGGTGCCACTTATTTTTTTGATAATAAAATTGAAATATGGACAAGTGCATTAGACTTTGATTTGCGCGGTGCACATAACTGGCTAAGAAATGTTATCTCTCACGAATTTACTCACATGGTTCAAATTCAATCAGCAATGAAATTAAACCGCAGCGTTCCTGCATTTTTTTTACAAGTATTAATGTATGAAGATGAAAGAAGACCTGATATTCTTTACGGTTTTCCTAATGTTGTAATATCATATCCGCTTGCAACAGTAAATGTTCCTGCCTGGTTTGCTGAAGGAACCGCACAGTATATGCGTAAAGAATTTAATTATGATAATTGGGATTCACATCGTGATATGATTTTGCGTTCCTATGCACTTGATAATAATATGCTGACCTGGAATGAAATGGGTGTTTTCGGTAAAACAAGTTTGGGAAATGAATCTGTTTACAACTCAGGTTTTGCACTCACAAAATATATCGCTCAAAAATACGGCGAGGATAAGCTGCGCGATATTACTAAATCACTAGGTAAATTCGGAGTATTTTCTATTGATGCTGCATTTAATAATGTTTTGGGGAAAGATGGAAATGAAATTTATAATGATTGGAGCAGCTTTCTTAAAAACGATTACAAAAAAAGAACTGAACAAATTACCTCAAATCTTGTGACAGGTGAACAGATAGCAAAAGATGGTTTTGGAAATTTCTATCCGACCTTTTCTAAAGATGGAAAGAAAGTTTATTACATCTCTAACAAATCATCAGATTATTTTGGTCCGGCTGGAATTTATGAATATGATCTTGAAACCAAAAAAGAAAAAAATATTGCTGCAGGTGTGCGTTCAACATTTTCATTTATTCCCGGACAGGAAAAAATTATTTACGCAAAAATTTCTGACGACAATAAAAACTGGTATAACGTTCACGATCTTTTCGTTTATGACTTAACGACCAAGGATGAAACACGTTTAACACATAACTTAAGAGCTAACAATCCATCAATTTCTAATGATGGTAAAAAAATAGTTTTCCTTTTCCAAAAAGATGGAACAACAAATCTTGGTTCGGTTGATGTTGACGGCAAGAACTTTAAACGCTTAACTTTTTTTGAAAATGGTGAACAGGTTTACAATCCAAAATATTCACCTGATGATTCTTACATTATTTTTGATTATTCATACGCAAATACAAGAGACATCGCAAAAGTTAACTCAGATGGCGGCAATGTTGAATTTATAATCGCAACAGATAACGATGAACGCAATCCAACATTTGATAAAGAAGGTAATCTTGTTTATTCATCAGATGAAACAGGGATTTACAATATTTACTCCTATGATCTTACATCCAAATCTAAAACTCAATTAACTAATGTGCTTGGCGGCGCATTTATGGCAGATGTTACAGAGTCAGGCGATTTAGTTTACGCTGGTTACACATCCACGGGTTATAAAATATTTAAAATTGATAAATCCGAACAGCAAAAAGTAATTGCCGGTAATAGTTATATCCGTTTGATGAATCCTCCATTGGACACTGATAAACCGTTAGGTAATATTAATGATTACAATATCTCATCATTAAAAAATTATGAAGACAAAGACATTGAGAAGGTGGACAAAAATAAATATACCGGCGCTTTTTCAAGATTAACATTTTTTCCATTCTTAAGATTTGATAATTATAACACTGGTAATACTTTCTGGGAAAAATTTAAACCTGGCGTTTTTGTTACAACCAGTGATATGCTTGATCGTTATTCTTTATTTGCAGGTGCTGCAGTTAATGCAAGATTGGAGCGGGATTTATTTCTTGTTTTTGATTACCGTAATAAATTACCTCTATTATCATCTTTAGGATTACGACCGGAATTATCACTTGAACTTTACAGCATAAGCCGTAAAGCAAATGTTGATGTATTTTTTGGAGCCGATACAACCAGTACTGGTACCGTTAACTATGATTATATAACTCCAACTGAAGTTACTTACGATCTTTTTGAGTTTGATTTTATAGTCAGACACAGACTTTTTACAAGAGATCAGAATCTTCAATTAAAATATGCGAACAGCAGTTATACGGCTGTACTTGGAAGTTTTGTTCTGCCTGATGAAAACAGCACACTCTATCCAACAACAAAGGATAATTATTTTAATGGAAATAATTTAGAAGCTAAATACACCTGGCATTCTATTTTACCGACAAAAGACGATGAGATAAATCCGGTTGGATTTGATATTAACTTTACATACAACTATGAGTTCAGTGATTATAATGAAAAAGGTGAGTATGAAGTTAAAGATGGCTTATTAATTCCCAAATACGGTAATTTTAATTTTAACAGATTAGAACTTAAAGCCAGTTTATTTATGCCGGTTTTTAATTCTCATACTTTTAATACAACTCTAAGGTTGGGAAGTATACTTGGACCCACGGTTCCGGATTTTTTTGATTTCTATCTAGGCGGTTTAATCGGGATGAAGGCTTATCCATTTTATGCTATCAGCGGAAATGAAATTGCCTGGTTAAACTTTACATATAGATTTCCTTTGTTTCGAAATATCGATACAAGAGCCGGGCATTTATACATTGATAAAATATTTTTATCATTCAATGCTGATGTTGGCAACGCCTGGAATGCAGATGCTACCACAATCGAAAACTTCAAAAAAGGTGTGGGCGCAGAACTCAGAATTCAACTTAGTTCATATTATCTTTTCCCAACAAGTGTTTTCGTAAGCGGTTCTTATGGATTTGATGAATTTAAAAGAACTGTAAATAATGAGATTGTTACGTATGGCAAGGAGTGGAATTTATACGCCGGAGTTCTATTTGGATTTGAGATATTGAATTTTAATAAATCTCCAAGATTTTGAGAAAAGGATTTTCTAATGAAAACTATTAAGTTTTTAATATTGATTACATTTATAACATCAATTTCATTTTCACAGACGGGTGAAGATAAAGTAATTTTATCCGGTAACTTATCCGCAGATTCAAAAATAATTTTAAACAATTATACAGAAGCAGTTACTACCGCAGTTTATGTACTCTCAAGAAAATAAAAAATCTCCTATTCTTGCTGGAGTGATGTCTCTGCTTATTCCAGGTTCCGGTGAAATTTACGTTGGTGAATATCTTAAAGCAGGAATTTTTCTTGCAATAGAAGCTGCAGTAGTCACTACAGCAATTGTTTATGATGGTAAAGGTGATGATAAAACTACGGAATTTCAGAATTATGCAGATGATTATACAAATCCTGATCATAATTGGAGTGTAGTAAAATATGCTGAGTGGTTAAATCAATATGAAGGCGCAAGCATACCCATTAATCCTGATGAAAGTTTACCCCCTTGGGAAAGAGTTAATTGGGATGACGTAAATGCCGCTGAATCTGGTTCACATAAATTGCCTCCGCATGGTGAGCAGCAGTATTATGAACTCATAGGCAAATATCATCAGTATTCTTCTGGTTGGAATGATTTTACAGGTGGCGGAAATAAGGATCAAGTTTCACCTAATCTTATTTATTATTCCGGTATGCGAGGTGATGCCAATGATTATTATTCAGTTGCTTCAACTGCTGTAATTGGTATTTATGTTAATCACTTTTTAAGTGCGCTTGATGCTGTTTGGTCTGCTACGCAGTTTAATAAGGATCTCGCAATTAAAGTAAGATTAGAAAATATCCAATTAGCTAACCGAACTGAGTTTTATCCTAAGATCTATTTTACTTATAGTTTCTAATTAGCTGAGTCTTTCTTAAGCTTTTAATAACTATATTAACTTTTAATTAAACTTTCTTAATTGCAAAAATGATTGTCACTTCGACCGAAGGGAGAAGTCTAATAATTTTACAGATTTCTCAGTCGAAGACTCCTTCGAAATGACTTTTCTAGAATAAACTTAATCTCCAAAATCTTCTTTCATTCCCACACCATATTTCCGTATTTTTCCGATATGAAAATACCACTAATAGCAATTGTAGGCAGACCAAACGTAGGCAAATCAACGCTTTTTAACAGACTCATCGGCAAGCGAGAAGCGATTGTTGATGATCAAAGCGGAGTTACGCGCGATAGAAATTATGGAGAAGGTGATTGGAACGGAAAAAGATTTCGGTTGATAGATACAGGCGGATACGTGCCGGAATCATCCGATTTATTTGAAACCGCAATTCGTGAACAAGTTGAAGTTGCAATTGCAGAAGCCGATTCAATTATCTTTTTAGTAGATGTTAAAAACGGATTAAACCCTATTGATAAAACTATTGTTGATTTGCTCAGACAATCAGGCAAAAAATATTTCTTAGTTGTAAATAAAGTTGATGCTCAGGTTCACGCCGCAGGTGCTGCCGAATTTTATTCGCTTGGCGTTGATATGGTTTATGATATTTCTGCTTTGAGCGGAAGACAAACAGGTGATCTGCTTGATGATATCACAAAAGATTTTCCAACCGAAGATGTAATTGAAGAAGATAAAAGATTAAAGATTGCCATTGTTGGAAGACCAAATGTTGGTAAATCATCACTAACAAATGCTTTACTTGGTGAAGAAAGAAGCATTGTTACGGATATTCCTGGTACTACTCGTGATAGTCTTGATTCAGTTTTAAAATATTATGGTGAAGAAATTGTTTTGGTTGATACTGCAGGATTAAGAAAGAAAAAGAAAGTTGAAGAAAGCATCGAATTTTTTTCAAACCTAAGAACTTTTAAAGCCATCAGTGAAAGCGATGTGACCGTTCTAATGCTTGATGTTCAAACAGGATTTGAAAAACAGGATCAGAAAATTATTGATGAAGTTGTACGCTGGAGAAAAGGATTGATCATTGCAATCAATAAATGGGATTTGATGGAAAAAGAAACCAACACAGCCCGCGATTATGAAAATGCTATCAAAGATAAATTAGGTTCTGTGGATTTTGCACCTGTTATTTTCACTTCAGCATTAACCAAACAGAGAATTTATAAACTGATTGATCTTTGCAAAAAAGTGCAGGGTGAAAGAACAAAAAAGATTCCAACTTCAGAATTAAATGATGCAATACTTGCTGAAATTGAAAAAAATCCACCGCCATCTTCTCCAACCGGAAAAGAAGTGAGAATTAAATTTGTTAATCAGGTTGGTGATTATTATCCGATTTTTCTTTTCTTCAGTAATTATCCAAATCATATTCCTGATCATTACAGAAAATTTTTAGAGAGAACAATTAGAAGAATATATGGATTTGAAGGTGTTCCACTAACTGTAAGTTTCAGACAAAAATAATCAAGTAAAATTTATGAATAAAAATTTTTTTCTGATACAACATCCTGTCATCAAACGTGATGTTACAATTTTAAGAGATAAGAATACTGATTCAGAAACTTTTCGCGCCGCATTGCAAAGAGTTTCAAATATTTTAGCAGTGGAGTTGTCCAAAGAATTTAGATTAACTGAAACTGAAGTTGAAACTCCGTTGGAAAAAACCCAGGGTGCAAAATTAACACACGATATAATTTTAGTTCCTGTTTTAAGAGCAGGATTGGGAATGGTGAATGGTTTTCTTCAGATTATTCCGGAAGCAAAAGTAGGGCACATTGGTTTGCAGAGAGATGAAGAAACACTAAAGCCTATAGAATATTACTACAAAGTTCCAAAGCATTTGGAAACAGCCGAAGTTGTTATGCTTGATCCGATGTTGGCAACAGGCGGCAGTGCTTCTGAAGCTTTAAAATACTTGAAAAAGAGAGGTGCTTCAAAATTGGTTTTTGCATGTCTTGTTGCTGCACCTGAAGGTATTGATAAAATTAAATCTGAACATCCCGATGTAAAAATATATGCTGCGGCCTTGGACCGCGAACTAAATAGCAAAGGCTATATTCTTCCCGGATTAGGTGATGCTGGTGATAGAACTTTCGGCACGCTTTAATACGAAAATCCTTTTTTTATTTTTACTCTTAATTCTCCTTCCAAAGAATTTTGCACAAGTCTATCCTGATAAATCTGTTCACAAAATTTTAAAATCCGGAATCAATTTAATCATCGATCAAAAGTATGATGAAGCAGAAAAACTTTTTGATCAGTTGGATAAAACAAGAAAAGATATTCCGCTTGGCAAAATATATCTTGCCGCCGTTCATATCGCAAGAGCATATGATTATGAAGAACCATACGACGATCAACTCATAACAAAGTATCTTGAAGGTGCTAAAAAGATTTCTGAAAGATTACTCAAAGCTGATGAAAAAAATATCTGGAACAATTATTTCTTTGCGTTAACAGAAGGCTACATTGCTTATTACGATGCACTTCGTGAAAGCTGGCTGCAGGCATTTTCCACCGGACTAAGTTCCGTTTCTTCGTTTGAAGATTGTTTAGAAATTGATAATAAATTTTTATGAATCTTACATTGCATTAGGCAGTTACAAATTTTGGAAAAGCAAAAAAACTGAATTTCTTAATTGGCTTCCGTTTATTGATGATGAAAAAGAACTTGGGATTAAATATTTACAAAATGCTGTTAAGTATTCCGGATATAATTCTCATCTGGCGATATATTCTTTAATCTGGATTTATATTGAGCAGAAAGATTTTGACTCCGCAGTTAAAGTTGCAGAGTTAGCTCTAAAAGATCACCCTAAATCAAGGATATTTAAATGGGGATTGGCAAGAGCCTATGAAAATATTGATCCCCAAAAATCAATATTTTTATATAATGAAATACTTAATTCCTATCCGAGCAGTCTTAAATCGAATAAGATAAATGAAGTTACGCTTAAACATATTATTGCTCAGCAGTTAGTTAAAGTAAACAAAAAAGCAGATGCATTAAAAATTTGTGATGAAATTTTAACAATTGATGGTTATTCAAAATACGAATTGGATAAATTGAATAAGCGGCTTGAAAGAGTAAGCAGCCTTAAACAAGAACTAGAAAAAAGATAATTTCACCTGGATAGTGATTTTCTGTCCCTTTAACTAATCATTAAAAAAAACTAAATTGTCCCGGCATTAAAAATTGTATCAGTTTAAAATGAAATAATGGCATTAGATAATCCAAAATATCAAAAAATGTTAGACAACCTGATTAAGATTTGCAGGAAAAATCTTAAAGTCGTTGATGAAGCATTAATTACCAAAGCTTTTGAGCTGAGCGTGGAAGCTCATAAGAATGATTTACGTGCCTCGGGTGAGCCCTATTTTACTCATCCTTATGAAGTTGCAATGATTGTTGCTGAGGAATTTCCGCTTGATGATGTTACCATTGTAACTGCACTGCTTCATGATGTTGTTGAGGATACTGATTATACTGTTGAGTTTATGAATCGTGAGTTTGGTAAAGAAGTTTCTGAGATAATTGATGGTGTTACAAAAATCAGCGGAATATTTCGCGGTCATGAAATTACAAAAGCAGAAAATTATCGCAAGCTTTTGCTTTCGATGGTTAAAGATGTGCGTGTAATACTTGTAAAGTTTGCTGATCGTTTGCACAATATGCGTACGTTGGAATTTGTTAAACCAGATAAGCAAAGAAGAATCGCTCAGGAAACTTTAGAAATTTATGCTCCGTTTGCTCATAGATTTGGACTAGGAAAAGTTAAATGGGAACTTGAAGATCTTGCGTTTAAATATTTAAACAGAGAAGCATACGAAGAACTTGCCAGAAAACTGAAAGCTAAAAGAAGAGATAGAGAATCATATATAAAAAAATTCGCTGAACCAATTGTTAAAAAACTTGAAGAAGCAAATTTGAAAATTGAGTTGAGCGGAAGAGCCAAACATCTATATAGTATTTACAGAAAAATGGTTAGACGTAACAAACCTTTTGAAGAAATATATGATCTTTTCGCAATAAGAATCATCCTGGATACTGAAAACAGAAATGAATGTTATACAACTCTTGGAATAGTAAATCAAATTTACTTGCCTGTACCTGATAGATTTAAAGATTACATCTCAATTCCAAAAACAAATAATTATCAATCTATCCATACAACTGTTGTTGGACCATTAGGAAGATTAGTTGAAGTACAAATTCGTACAAGACAAATGCACGAAGTTGCTGAAAAGGGAGTTGCGGCTCACTGGCGTTACAAAGAAAATAAAACTGCTACAGACAGCGAACTTGAAGCCTGGGCAAATTGGATTCGTGATATTTTTGAAAATGCTTCACGCGATGATCATAAACAAGAATTGATGGAAAGTTTTAAATTAAATCTTTACCAGGATGAAATTTATGTTTTTACTCCTAAGGGAGATTTGAGAAGACTGCCCGTTGGTTCAACTCCAGTTGATTTTGCTTTTGACATCCATAGTAAAGTTGGGTTCCATTGCATAGGTGCAAAAGTAGATGGTAAGATAGTTCCGTTAGATACAAAACTGCACAGCGGCGATCAGGTTGAAATTATAAGCTCAAAAAATCAGCATCCAAACAAGAACTGGATAAAATTTGTTCAGACTCATAAAGCTAAAAATGAAATAAGAAAATGGCTGAACAAAGAAGAGCAAACGATAGTTGAAAGTGGAATGGAAATCTGGGAAAAGAAAATAAAGAAGATGAAACTTTCTTTTACACCGGATGATGTTGTAAAGATTGCACATGCAAATAAGTTTGATAACTCAAGACAGTTCTTTAAAGCAGTTGCACAAAGTACTGTTAATATTGATGAAATTCTTACGGCAACAACTCAAAAAGATGACAAGGAATATGAGAAGGAAATAGAGTTTCAGAAGTTTGCTAAAATTTCCAGAAATGAAATCGGCGAAATTTTGGTTGATGGAAAAAAATCCGGAATAATGTACACATATGCAAAATGCTGTAATCCTATTCCCGGTGATCCTGTAATTGGATATATAACTGTGGGGGAAGGAATAAAAATCCATCGCAAATCCTGTGTTAATGTAATTTCACTTTCTTCTACCGATTCGAGTAAGCTTGTAAGTGTTCAATGGCCTGAAGCCGAAAGTTCATTATTCGTAGCGGGAATATCAGTTCGTGGAAAAGATAGACCCGGAATTTTAAATGATATTTCACATTCTATCGTAACATATCGGAATACAAATATTAAATCGTTAAACATTAATAGCAGTGATTCTACATTCGAAGGAAGTGTTACAATTTATGTTAATAATCTTGATCATCTAAATAGGATTATTGAAAGACTAAAAAAAGTTGCCGGTGTT
Organism: uncultured Ignavibacteriaceae bacterium; assembly: GCA_963812305.1. GTDB lineage: Bacteria > Bacteroidota > Ignavibacteria > Ignavibacteriales > Ignavibacteriaceae > IGN3. Next base: position 236,299 of record CAWEUT010000007.1, on the reverse strand, counting down.
TTTTCTGTCGAAAGATTTGAAAGCAATTAATGACTGATATCGAGGAAACCAGAATTATGGGGATTGATTTTGGGATGAAGAGAATAGGCATTGCTCTTTCTGATTCACTTAAAATGTTTGCTTATGCTCATAAAACTATACTAAACAATTCAAGCACTTTATTGGAACTTGAAAAAATCGTTAAAGAAAAAAATGTTACAAAGTTTATTCTTGGTATCCCAAATGAGGATAGACAAAAAAAGGATTCCAAAACATCAGTTATTAATGATGTTAAAAAATTCAAAGAAAATCTCGAAAAGAAATTTGGATTTGAGGTTGAACTTTGGGATGAGACTTATACTTCTGTGATAGCTCAACAGCAAATATTAGAATCTGTTAATAAAAAAGTGAAAAGACAGAATAAAGATTTACTGGATATGTACTCGGCCGCAATAATTTTGCAGGAGTATCTCGACTCCGTAAAACGAAATAACTGATCAGATTTAATTGACTTTGCTTAACATACAAACTATTTTTTCCTATCAAAATCTGTATCGGGAGCAAAGAAATGATTTATGAGTCGTTAGGAGTTTTTGAAACAAGTAGTGTGTCAGCATCATTAAGTGCTTTAGAAGCTATCAATAAGGAAAAGAAGGTTGATATTATAGGGAAACAATTGCTTGGCGATGGAATAGTGACGCTTTTTATTAAAGGAGATTTGGGAGCAATTAAACGTGCTCTTGCTTTTGGAGCAGAGGCAATTGCTTTAACTAATGAATTTCGCAGTTCACACATAATTCCGCTTCCACATAATAAGTTACTTTCTATTATTGGATTAAAGAGAAAATAATTATGGCAAACTCAATTGGATTGATAGAATCAAAAGGAATTGTTGCTTTAATAGAAGCCGCAGATGTGATCCTTAAAAATTCTCCTGTTACAATTTTAGGAATTCATAAATTAGATAACGGATTGGTTTCCTTGGCAGTAAGTGGTAACTCAGATTATGTTAGAGCTGCTATAGAAAGTGGAGTAGAAGCCGGAAGAAGAGTTGGCGAAATTTATGCGTCTTCTGTTGTTGATAATCCGGGAAAAGATTTATTAGAAATATTTAGTGAACTATTTCCGGGTGATGAAATTTTCAAATCTGTACAAGAGGAAGTTAATAAAGAAAAAGTAAAATTTGCGGAAAAAATCCCCGAAGAGAATACCAATCTTTTTAAATCTGTTGTTCAGCAATCTAAGACAGAATCCAAGAGAGAAAAATCAAAACCATTACAGGTTACCAGGATTACTCCCATCCATAAGGTAAAAAAACTTAAAGAGAAAACGGATACTCAAAGTAATTCTAAAATGAATGAGACAATAGAGAACAAAATTGAAGATGATAAAAAACTTATCAAAGAAAACGATTTAAATACAGAAACAGCAAAACCATTAAGTACGATTGAAAGATTAAGATTAGAGGCACTTGGTCTAGAAAACAAGAAAAAGAAATCAAATGAGATTAGTGTATCCTCAAAGAAAATAATTGATGATGTAAAAAACGAAAATTCAACCTTTAAAAATAGTGACGCAGATTTTGAATTGATCAATCAAATGAATGTTCACAAGCTTCGTCATTATGCAAGAAAGTTTCCGGATTTTCCAATTAAAGGAAGAGAAATTTCCCGTGCAAATCGTGATGAATTGGTTGAATGGTTTAAGAGTATTAAAAATAATTAATATTAGCAGTGAAAAATAAAATCAACATAATAATTTTTTCAGTATTATTTTCTCTCCTTATCTGGGGGTCAGTTACTCTATCAGAACAATTTTATTCTGTAAAGGATTTTAAGATTAAAATAGTAAATGAGCCTAAAGGATATTCCAGCGGAACAATCGATCCTGAAAATATTTCTATAAAACTGAAAGCAAAAGGCTGGCAGTTGTTAACTCTTGGTCTTGGACCTAAATACGAATATTTAGTTTCTGCTGATAACGACAGCGGAAAAATTACAATAGATCCTTTTAATGAAATAGATGAGAACACTTGGTTAAGTTCAGGTCTTTCCATCACAGAAATAAGCCCGAGACAAATATCTTTTAACGTGGAAAAATTAAAATTTAAAAAACTTAAAATTGAGGCTGAGACTGATATTTTATTTAGTGATGGTTATGGATTAGCAACACCCATTAAAATTTATCCTGATTCAGTTCTAGTTGCCGGTCCATCCAGCGTTCTTGATAAACTATCAGCATTAAAAACTAAAACTGTAAACTTATCGTCTCTGGATAGCAAAATAAAAATAATCACTGATATTGAAGAACCAAAAGGATTTCAGTTAGAACAAAATAAAGTAGAATTAACGTTTGATGTTCAAAGAATTGTTGAAAAAACATTTGAGAATATAAAAGTCAGCATAAATGGTATGCCTCAGGATCGCCATATTGTACTTATCCCAAACGTAATTAATTGCAGTCTAAGAGGCGGTATTAATATTCTTGGAAAGATCAATCCAAATGAAATTAGTGCCTCAATTGATTATCGAGAGATTGTCTACGATACACTCGGAAGTGTGCAGCCAAAAATAGTAATTCCTCAAAACACCGAGTTGGTATTTACCAAACCTGTAAGGCTAAATTATATCATTAAAGAATTTGAATAACTATTAGCCGAAATAAAAATTTTAAGTAAAGGCAAATCAGTTTTATGTTTATAACATTTGAAGGAATAGATTTTTGCGGCAAATCCACACAAGTAGGATTGTTGAGAGATTATCTTATAGAACAGAAAAAAAATGTTCATCTAATAAGAGAACCGGGCGGTACAGAAATATCTGAAAAGATAAGGGAAATTCTTCTTGATAAAAAAAACAATGCAATGGTTATGGAAACAGAAATATTTTTGTTTTCAGCAAGCAGGGCACAATTAGTAAGAGAAGTTATCAGACCTTATCTGCAAAAAGGCTACTACGTCATTTCCGATCGTTTTCATGATTCATCGACAGCTTATCAGGGTTTTGGCAGAGGTTTATCTGTTGATGCTATACTAAATATTCATAATCTTGCAATCGGTAAAACTATTCCGGATATAACTTTTTTTATTGATATCCCAAACGAAATTGCAATGGCTCGAAAGAAAAATATTGCGCATTCTGATTTGGATAGAATAGAAGTATCGGATAATACTTTTTATGAGCGGGTTAGAAAAGGATATCTTTACTTAGCAGAAAAAGAAAAACGGTTTAGAGTAATTGATGGTACACAAAATATTAAACAGATAAATGAACAGATAATTAATGAAATTAAATCACTCGAAGGTGTTAAATAAATGAAGTCACGAAGAATAATATTAATCTCATCACTAACAATTATAGTACTTTTTGCTTTTGGATTTGTTGCAAGTAAAAGTGATATCTACTTTGAAATAAGTAAAAACCTTGAATTGTTTGGCAAAGTATATAAAGAAATATCTTTTAATTATGTAGATGATATTGATCCGCAGGAGTTTATGCGTGCCGGTATTAAAGGTATGCTCAGTAAACTTGATCCATACACAGTTTTTATCGATGAAAAAAATCAGGATGATATTGATCTGTTAACCAATGGTAAATACGGCGGAGTTGGAATCTCGATTGGTGTTAGAAATGATAAGGTTACGATACTTGAAGTGCTTGATGGATATTCTGCTCAGAAGCAGGGGATTAGAATCGGTGATGTTGTAATTGGAATTGGTGATACAAAAGTTACCCCGGAAATAATAGATGAGATTTCATCACTTGTAAAAGGTGAACCGGGTACACCAGTCCAGTTAAAAATTTTAAGATCAAGTGAAATAGATACGATGGAATTTAATCTTATCCGCGAAGAAGTAATTGTAAAAAATCTTGTCTTTGCAGATTTCTATCCTGAAAATTCCAATAATGTTTATTTAAAGTTATCAAATTTTAGCCGCTCTGCTGGTGATGAAATCAGAAGCTCTTTAAAACGATTAAAAGATAAAAAGGAAATTAAATCAATAGTTCTGGATTTGAGAGGAAACCCGGGCGGATTGTTAGATGTTGCTGTAGATATCTGCGATAAATTTCTTAAAAAGGATTTGTTGATAGTTTCAACCCGTGGTAAAGAACTAAGCAGTGAAAAAAAATATTTTGCAATTGAAGAACCATTAGTTGGAAAAGAAAAACTGATAGTTCTAATCAATGGAAGCAGCGCCTCCGCTTCTGAAATTGTTGCAGGTGCAATGCAGGATCACGATAGGGCTGTAATACTTGGAACACAATCTTTTGGAAAAGGGTTGGTTCAGACTATTACTCCATTAAGTTTTAATACTTCGTTAAAGATAACAACTGCCAAGTATTACACACCAAGCGGAAGATGCATTCAAAAAATTGATTACTCAAAAAATAACCAGGTAATTCCTGATCCGGATTCATTGCAGCAAGATCAGTTCTCAACCGATAATAAAAGAGTGGTCTATAGTGCAGGTGGAATAACTCCTGACACAACTGTTAAAAACGGAATTGAAAGTGACTTGTTAAAAGATCTTTTAGCAAAGGGAATCATTTTTAATTTTGCTGATAAGTATTATTATCAAAATGTAGATATCGACTTTAATAAAATCTCTAAGGATAAAATACTATCAGAATTTAAAAAATATCTGCGGATTCTGATTATAAGTATGAATCTGATGTTGAAAAAAGGATTAATGAAGTTGTAAAGAATTTAAAAGAAAAAAACACTACTAAAGAATTAACTAAAACACTTGAAAAGTTAAATTCTGATATAAAGGAAGTTTTTGAAGTTGAATTGGCTGAGAGTACTGATGAGATTCTTGCTGAATTAAATATAGAACTTGCACACAGATATTTTGGAAACGATGGCGGCATTAAAGAAGGATTAAAATATGATAAGCAATTTAATACTGCATTATCACTTTTTAAGGATGACGCAAATTATTCAAGACTGTTAAGCAGTGGAAAATCCAATTAATTTTAATATCGGATTATAATTAATGATCAAATCTGTTTTACGAAAATCAAAAGCGTTTTACAGGATCAATCCAACATTTAATAGTTGTCCATCTTGCAAAAGTTCCGGTACTATAATGCATTCGCACAGCCGAAACATTGAGAGAAAAACTTATCAGCAAGTTTTCGCTTCATAAATACTATCGATGCAAAAAATGCGGCTGGCGGGGTTTATTAGCTACAGTTAGAATCACTTCAGCCTCAATTATAGTAATCTTACTTTACGTGATAATGATTATCGGTGCTGGTTTTATTACTTATCAAATCCTTAAAAGATTGATGTAAATTTTTCACTAATTGAGATTGTTGTTTTAAGTAATTTCATAGACTAATTTTATTACGCCATATCATTCAAATCCATGATTCTTAAAATATTTGCCTCACCCAACTATTGCATTCTATCGGTATAGTTGATTGAGATTCAGAGAATAAATTTTATTAAAAACTTATTTCTGATATTTATAAGATTCGTTTGATTTAAAAACATAAATTCATAATTTTGAGCGTTCAAAAGTGAAATTATTGGTAGTTATTAAATAGGGAAGTCCTACTTTTTTCCCTAAGAATCCGTGCATAAAAAATCTAAATAATTGTTTATAATTCTACAGGAAATTTCCTGTATTGTAAGTGTTTTTTAATTTTTTGCCCTAAATCTTTAGAGGGATATTGATGAAAAAATCTTTTCTGGATTATATTTTTAGAAACAGATTACCTGTAATAGTTTTTGTAGCAGTTGCGTCATTCGCACTTACATATTATGTCTCAAGAGCAGAAAGAGATGGAGTTGGTTATACACCGGATCAGCCAATTGCATATTCTCACAAACTTCATGCTGGGGATATGAAGATTGATTGCAAGTACTGTCATGTTGGTGTAGAAAAATCCAGGCATGCTATGGTTCCCGCTGTTGCAACCTGCATGAATTGCCACACAGTAGCTCGTAAAGACAGACCTGAAATAATTAAACTCACCGAATACTATCGTGACGGCAAACCCTTAAAGTGGAAGAGAATTCATAAAGTTCCGGATTATGCTTACTTCAATCACTCAGTTCACGTGAATAAAGGCATAGATTGTACTGCCTGTCATGGTGAAATAACTCAAATGGAAAAAGTTGGACAGATGAATTCTTTTACTATGGGAAGTTGTTTGAACTGTCATAGAAATGCTCACGATAAACTACCTGAGTTAAAAGATAAAATAAAAGCTGGACCGGAATATTGTTCGGCTTGTCATAGATAATGATTAATTGAATATCAATAAAATTAAAGTTTTATGAACAGAAAAAAATTTTTCACATCAATCTCTTTAGGCGCTGTTGGATTTGCAGTTTACAACACTTTTCCGATGAAATACTTTTCTAAAAAAGCGGATAATTTTAAGCACAAAGTTGAAGTAAAAGTAAACCCTCTTGCAGTCAGCAGAAAAAAAGTAGGTGGTAAGAATGTCTGAGTTAAATGCTAACCAAGAAAATGCTGCACAGAATAACACACCTGATCCTAATTATTGGAGAAGTTTTGAAGCACTTCATAATGATCCGGAAGTACTTGAAGCCAAAAATCATGAGTTTAAAGAAGGCGTAACGGATGATTTTTCGCCTGCAGGGTTATCTGGTTTATCCAGAAGAAAATTTCTCGCCTTGCTTGGAGCCTCTGCAGCTTTAGCAGGAACCGCCTGCACTGATTATCGTGATAAAGGTGAGATAGTACCTTACAATATAAAGCCTGAAGAAATTACGGTTGGCAAACCAAATTATTATGCTTCAACTTGTACCTCCTGTCCTAATGCATGCGGCATATTAATTAAAACACGAGAAGGAAGACCAATCAAAGTTGATGGGAATCCGGATCATCCCGTTAACAAAGGAAAAATTTGTGCAAAAGGGCAGGCAAGCATATTAAATCTTTATGACCCTGAAAGATTAAAAACTCCTTTAGTGCGAAGAGATGTTGGTTTTGGTGAAATTAGTTGGAAGGAGACTGATAAGGCGATAATTGCTTATTTATCTACTGCTGATTCGAAAGAAATTGCAATTTTAACGAATACAATTACATCGCCAACCACTCTAAAAGTTCTTGAAAACTTTAAAGCAAAATTCCCTACAACTAAGATTTATTCTTATGAATTGTTTAATGATTCGGTTAAAAATTCGGCTTGGAGAAAAACTTATGGTTCGGGTAATTATCCATTATTAAAATGGAATGAAGCCAAAGTAATTTTATCACTCGAATCTGATTTTCTTGGTACTGAAGGCAACAAAGTTGAAACTGCAAGATTGTTTACTGAGGGCAGGAACATAGATACAAAATCATTTAACAGGCTTTATGCTGTTGATAGCAGTTTAACGATAACCGGAATAAATGCTGATTATAGATTAAGATTAAGACCTGAAGCACAGTATGAATTTGTAATGAGTTTGATGAATGAACTTAGTAATAAAGGTGCGCTTAATATTTCTGTAAATACGGCAGGATTTTCTCTAAACTCATTTGCTGCAAAGTATAATCTTAAAAAAGAAGTTCTAAATCATTTGATATCTGATTTAGCATCTAACAAAGGTAAATCAATTATTGATGCTGGAAATTCCTTGCCGGAAAATGTTCATATAGCAGTTAACTTGCTAAACTCAGCTCTTGGTAATACGGCAATGTACAGAACTGATTCAGCAGTGAATACTTTTGTTAATAATTCTTCATTACATGATATAGAATTACTTGTGCAAAATATGAATTCGGGAAATGTTCAAGCGGTTATTCATTTAGATTGCAATCCGGTTTATCATCTTTCGAATGATTTTGGATATAGAAATGCTTTAAAGAAAGTCGGGTTTATTTTTACATTATCTGAAAGAGAGTCAGAAACTACTGCTTCAAGCGATTTTATTTTACCAATAAATCACAACTTTGAAAGTTGGGGTGATGCAAAAGTTCGCACTGGTAGTATATCATTACAGCAGCCTGTTATTGCACCAATTAATGATACAAGACAAAAAGAAGCTATCCTCTTAACCTGGATTAGCGGCAGTGCAGATACTTATAATGAAAAACTTTATCACGATTTTTTGATGAACAACTGGGAAGCATTAATATATCCAACATTAAATTCTAAATTAGATTTTAAGAGATTCTGGCTTGGTGCTTTGCATGATGGAATAGTTTTGGTCAATGAAACGGTACCAACTCCAACTTTATCAGCTAATGCGGCAGGACTTTTAAGCGGTGGTGTTTCAAATGCAAATGGATATACAGTCGTTATTAAAGAAAATTATGCACTTGCAGATGGAAGGTTTGCTCATAACGGCTGGCTTCAAGAATTACCTCATCCTATATCTAAAATTACATGGGATAATTATGCTGCGGTTTCAGAAAAAACTTGTAAAGAATTAGGATTAAAGAATAATGATGTGATTGAAATTACAATTGGTGATCGTAGGCTCTCAATTCCTGTATTTATGCAGGCCGGTTCTGCTGATGAAGTGATTACAATTGAATCTGGTTATGGAAAAAGTTATTCCGGTACAGTTGCAAGTAATGTTGGATTTAATGCTAAATAGCTTGTTATCCAAGATTTCAAATTATTCCAGTTGGATTTACTCAGGTGCTTCAATTAAGAAAACCGGTGACACGTATGAATTAGCTTCATCTCAAGAACATCACGCTTTTGATGATGCCAAAACACAGGATTTACATAAATCAAGAAATATAATTCAAGAAGCTACTGTTGCAGGCTATGTTAAAAATCCTCATATCATTAAAGAAAAACATCACGGTGAATTGATTAGTGTTTATGATCCACATCCATATCCAGGATTAAAATGGGGAATGTCAATCGATCTAAATAAATGTACCGGCTGTGGTGATTGTGTTGTTGCTTGTAACGTTGAAAATAATATTCCAGTCGTTGGAAAAGATCAGGTTCTTAAGAGCAGGGAAATGCAATGGTTAAGAATAGATAGATATTACTCCGGTACTCCTGATGATCCAAGTGTAAGCATTCAACCAATGCTCTGCCAGCATTGTGATCAGGCACCTTGTGAAAATGTTTGCCCGGTTGTTGCAACAAATCATAGTCCTGATGGATTGAATCAGATGGTTTACAACCGTTGTGTTGGTACAAGATATTGTTCAAACAACTGTCCTTATAAAGTTAGACGATTTAACTTCTTTAACTTCAGAGATCATTTCAGAGACAGTTATCAGGAAAGCCCGATACTTGCATTAATGCATAATCCGGAAGTTACTGTTAGATCACGCGGAGTTATGGAGAAATGTACATTCTGTGTTCAAAGAATTTCAGAAGCAAGAGCAGATGCAACTCATGACAATCGCACTTTAAAAGGTTCTGATGTTACAACTGCTTGCCAGGATTCTTGCGGAACAAATGCAATACAGTTTGGTGATATAAACGATAAAGAATCAGAATTTTATAAATATAGAAATCACGAGCTTGGTTATTATGTACTTGAGGAATTGAATATCCATCCTAATGTTACATATATAGCAAAACTCAGAAACATTCACCCGGAGGAAGTATAGTGAGTATTGATTACTCCCAAGAGGCGTCCACTGTAGCCGGAAGGTTAACACTTGCTCAGATAGAAGAGCTTATTGCCAAACCTATGGGTACAAAGCCAGATAAAAAATTTTTTATCGCAATTTCAATTTCATCAGCATTCCTATTAATTGGGGCAATATGTCTTGGTTATACTTTTTACTATGGCGTAGGAATGTGGGGTAATAATCAGCCAGTTGGATGGGGATTTGGAATTGTAAACTTTGTGTTTTGGGTTGGTATTGGTCACGCAGGAACTTTGATTTCTGCAATACTATTTTTATTAAGGCAAAAATGGCGTACAGGTATTGCAAGATTTGCTGAGGCGATGACAATCTTTGCTGTTATGTGTGCCGGAATATTTCCAATAATTCACACAGGTCGTCCCTGGTTAGCAGGTTATCTAACGCCTTATCCAAATCAGCATAGTCTTTGGGTTAATTTTACATCGCCACTTGTTTGGGATGTTTTTGCGGTATCAACTTACTTTACTGTTTCATTTGTTTTCTGGTATGTTGGATTGATTCCTGATTTTGCTACTTTGAGAGATAGAACGGCATCAAAAATTAAGAAAACTATTTATTCTGTTTTTTCACTTGGCTGGAGACACTCAAACAGACATTGGACACATTACGAAAAATCTTATATACTTCTTGCCGGATTTGCAACTCCGTTAGTGCTGTCGGTTCATACGATTGTAAGTTTTGATTTTGCTGTTTCAATTTTACCCGGTTGGCACACAACAATTTTTCCACCTTACTTCGTAGCAGGTGCAATCTTTTCAGGATTCGCTATGGTTGTAACGGTTCTTGTTTTTGTGAGAAAAATATTCGATCTGCAGCATATCATAACTTTAGATCATCTTGAAAAAATGAATAAAGTAATTCTGCTTACCGGAATGATGGTTGGGTATGCTTATGCAATGGAATTTTTTATTGCATGGTACAGTGGAGTTCAAGTAGAACAATTCGTATTCATAAACAGAGCATTCGGTCCTTATGCCTGGGCTTACTGGATAATGGTAAGTTGTAACGTAATATTCCCGCAGTTTTTCTGGTTCAAAAAAATTAGAAGATCCATTCCTGCAATGATGGTAATTGTTATTTTAGTAAATGTTGGAATGTGGTTTGAAAGATTCGTAATTACAGTAACATCACTTAGTCGGGATTTCTTACCATCAGCCTGGGCTTATTACAAACCTACAATTGTTGATTTTGGAATTCTACTCGGCAGTTTTGGATTGTTCTTCACTCTGGTGATATTATTTACAAAATCACTACCTGTAGTTTCAATTTCAGAAGTTAAAGCTGTTGCAGATGGTGCTCAGCCTTCTCATCATGGAGGTGCTGATCATGAATAGTGATAAAAAAATATTTGGTATTGCAGCGACCTTTAAAACTCCCAATGAAATTATTAATGCAGCTAAAAAAGTTACAAGTTCAGGTTTTGTTGAATTTGATGTAAACACTCCATATCCTGTTCACGGTATGGATAGTGCAATGAAAATAAAGCCATCAAAGCTGGGTTTTGTTACTCTTGTTACTGGTTTATCCGGTGCAGCGATAGCTTTACTTTTTATGTATTGGACTATGTCCGTTAACTATCCGCTTGTAATTGGAGGCAAACCATTTTTTGCTTTACCTGCATTTATACCTGTTACTTTTGAGCTTACAGTTTTACTTGCAACTGTATCAACCGTAATTGCAATGATAGCTTTGTTCTTTAGACTGCCGGATAACAAACATCCTTTGCATGATACAGATTACATGAAAAGTGTTTCTGCTGATAAGTATGGGATTGTGATTGAATCAACAGACAAAAAGTTTGATGAAACAGCAGTAACAGATTTTCTGAAAAAACTAAATCCTCTAAAGATTGAAGTTATTTATTATCCTGAGGTAGAAGCCTATCCAATTTTTCAGCCAAAGTTTATTATGCTTCTTGTAGTTATTGCAGTAGTTGTTTCAGGTGGAACTTATTTAATGTTAAATAAGCTTTTATACATCACACCATTTAACTGGATGATGGAGCAGGATAAACTAAATCCGCAGCATAGCAGTGAACTTTTTTCTGATGGTTTCGGGATGAGAACTCCTGTTGAAGGAACCGTTGCAAAAGGATTTATACCTTATCCATATATGGGGCAGACAAATCCAACTGAAGTTTTATCAAATCCATTCTTACCCACAAAAGAAAATATCGAACTCGGTAAAGGGAAGTATTTTACTTATTGTTCGCCTTGCCACGGATATTTTGCCGATGGAGACAGCAGACTTAGAGGACAATTTCCAAATCCACCAACATTGCATTCTAATCGTGCAAGAGAGTTTAGTGATGGTATGATATACCATATTATAACTAACGGACAAAACGTAATGCCGTCTTATGCTTCTCAAATTACACGTGAAGAAAGATGGGCTATCGTAAATTACGTTAGAGTTTTACAGAGAGCTAAAAATGCGAGCGAATCTGATTTAATCGAGATGAATAAGGAGACCGGTAGCAATGTCACAAACTGATTTTCATTACCAGAAAAAAGATTTACCCGCCGGTTTATCAAAGATAGGATTGATACTTTTTGTTGTTGGTACTATCCTGTCTTTAATAGCTTTTTTTGTTGATCAGGAAAGGGCAGTGTTTAATTATCTTGTTACTTACATGATGATTGTTAGTATTGGATTGGGTTCTTTATTTCTTATTGCTTTAGAATACATTGCCGGAGCCGATTGGAGTACACCGATAAGAAGAATACCGGAATTTTTTGCAGGAGTTTTGCCGGTTCTGCTTATTCTTGTTATTCCATTGTTAGTATTCAATCACGATCTTTTTCATTGGGCACATGAAAAAGCAGTTGCTGAAGATAAAATTTTGCAAGGCAAAGCACCTTATTTAAATGTTACATTTTTTGTTATAAGAACTTTTGTGTTCATAACATTGTGGAGCTTGTTCTATTTTGTTATGACAAGAAATTCTCGTAAGCAGGATCAATCTAAAGATCAAATGCTTACTAAAAAGAACATACGGCTTGGGGCTATTTTTATTCCGGTGTTTGCATTAAGTCTAACATTTACAGCAATTGATTTTATGATGAGTCTTGAGCCTCACTGGTTCTCAACAATTTTTGGTGTTTATTTCTTTGGCGGAACTATTGTTGCCGCATTAGCAGCTATTACATTAGTGGTTGTTAAATTAAAAGAAAAAGGTTACTTCAGCCCATGGATGAATGATGATCATCTTTTTAGTTTGGGTGCATTGCTTTTTGCTTTCATTAATTTTTGGGCATACATAGCATTTTCTCAATTTATTTTAATTTGGTATGCTGATCTACCTGAAGAAACATTTTGGTTCTTAACAAGATGGAATGGCGGCTGGGTATATTTTTCACTCGGTTTGATATTTATTCATTTTCTTGTACCATACTTTGCTTTGTTAACGCAGCCATCAAAGATGAATCCAAAGCGATTAAAGTTTATTGCAGTATGGTTACTCTTTGCACATCTATTTGATTTGTTCTGGTTGATTATGCCAAACATGGGTTCAATGAAAAGCGGTTATGTTTTTAGCTGGATTGATTTAGTTTTTCCGATTGCAGGAATTGGAATCGTTATTCTCATATTCAATTATCGAGCTAAAAAGGATAACCTGATTCCAATTGGTGATCCAAAATTAAAAAGAGGAATTGATTTTCATCTCTAAAAAAAATGAGATATAAGGTTTTATATGAAAGAAATTTTAGACGGAATAAAAAATAAAATAGCGGCTGTTACAGAAAACCCTGGTGCAGTTTTCGGATTGTTATATCCTTATGTTATTGTTGTTGGAATAGCAATAGGCGCTTACTATGTAAATAATCTGGATGCAATTTCCAGACAAAGCGTACCGCCGGTTTTAATTGATACTACTGTTGTTGCTGATCTGACTGTTAAAAATGCGATAAATGTTCCGCCAATAAATATTATGGAAGTGAAGAATTCAACTCCGGAGCTTTTAGCTGAAGGTGAAAAATTATATAAGGCTAATTGTTCTTCATGTCATGGTGAAAATGGTGCTGGCGGCGGACCTGCATCGATGGGATTAAATCCTGCACCAAGAAATTTTACATCAAAAGATAATTGGAAAAACGGAACAAAACTTTCTAATATCTACACAACATTGCAGGAAGGTTTGCCTCCAAGTGCAATGGCTGCGTATGATTATCTTTTACCAAAAGAAAAATTTGCATTAGGTCATTATATCAGAACTAATTTTATTCCAACTCCTGATTCTGATACAGATGCAGATTTACAGGCTTTAGATGCAACATATAATTTATCCGGCGGATTAACATTGGCTGCGCAGATTCCTGTAAAGAATGCAAGCTTTTTAGTTATAAGTGAAAATCAAAAAAAGAATAATCTGATTGATTCCACATTAGCTTCACTAAAGAAATATCAAACAGAAAATGGCTTTAATGTTTTTTCTAAAGTGGTAAAGAATCAAAAAGTTGCTCTTTCATTTCTGGCTAATAATTCCGGCTGGAAGCAGAATGAAAATCAATTTGTAAATCTTGTTGTTAATAATGTAAATCAAAATGGATTTAATGGCTCCGTGTTTAATCTAAAAAATGAAGAATGGTCATCATTGTATAGTTTAATGTTAAAAATGATTTAAGATCGGTAATAATGAAAAAGATATTTGGTGCGATAATTATTTTATGTTTTACACTTCTTGTTTTTCCGAATGAAAAGCAGGTTGAAGTTGGGATAGATGAACAACTTGGTAAAACAATTCCCTTACAGGAACAATTTGTTGATGAAAATGGAAACAAGGTTTTATTAAAAGATCTTTTTACAAAACCGACTGTTTTTGCTTTTGTATATTATAATTGTCCGGGCATCTGCAGTCCGCTTTTAATGGAACTGACTGATGTAATCAATAAAACAGATTTAGTGATTGGTGTTGATTTTAATATTGTTGTGCTTAGTATGGATGAATTGGAAACACCGAAAGATGCGATGACAAAAAAGCAAACTTTTTTTCAGGCATTCGATAAAACTGTTCCTCCTGAAAGCTGGAAGTTTTTAACCGGGGATAGTGCTACAATAAAAAAAGTCGCTGATGCTGCAGGTTTCCATTTTAAACGACAGGGTAAAGATTTTCTTCATAACGGCGCATTTATTTTTATTGATAAGCAAGGGAAAATTTGCAGATACCTTTTCCCGAGTTATACTGATAGAAAAGGATTTGGAATTTTACCATTTGATTTTAAAATGGCAGTGTTAGAAACCAGCGAAGGAAAAGTTTCTCCAACGATGGCAAAAGTATTACAACTCTGTTTCAGATATGATCCTGAAGGCAAGACGTATGTTCTTAGTTTTACAAGAATATTTGGTGCAGGCATCTTAATATTAATTGGAATTTTTGTTTTCATTTTCCTAAGAGTTAAACCTAAAAAAGATTTTATTAAAGCGAGGTAATTTTATTAATGAGTGAAACAATAGCAGTTCCTAAAAACGGGAAAGAACCCAGTTATCTTGACTATCAAGGTAAACACAAAGGATTACTAGGCTGGATTCTTTCTACTGATCATAAAAGAATAGGAATACTTTATCTGGTTGCAATCATTTCTTTCTTCTTAGTTGGAATGACATTTGGTTTTCTGATGCGACTTGAACTGATCGCACCGGGCAGAACAATAATGGATGCCCAAACATACAACTCATTTTTTACACTGCATGGTGTAATAATGATTTTCTTGTTTGTCATTCCTGGTATCCCGGCAATATTTGGAAATTTTTTTCTACCAATTTTAATTGGAGCCAAAGATGTTGCATTTCCAAGATTAAATTTATTTTCTTGGTATCTTTATATAATTGGAGGATTACTTGCGGTAATTTCAATTCTATTGCCTGGCGGACCAATTGATACTGGCTGGACATTTTACATCCCTTATAGCGTAAGAACTGGAACAAATGTTAGCTTAGCACTTTTTGCCGCTTTTGTTCTTGGGTTTTCATCAATAGTTACCGGATTGAATTTTGTAACTACGGTTCATCGATTAAGAGCACCGGGAATGACCTGGTTTAAAATGCCATTATCCGTTTGGTCATTCTATGCAACTGCGTGGGTTCAGGTTTTGGCTACCCCAATAATAGGTATCACATTACTTCTTGTAATTATTGAAAGAGCATTTGGAGTTGGATTATTTGATCCGGCTCTTGGTGGTGATCCCGTTTTATTTCAGCATTTATTTTGGATTTATTCTCATCCCGCAGTTTATATAATGATTCTTCCTGCGATGGGTGTTATTTCAGAAATTATTCCTGTCTTTGCACGAAGAACAATTTTTGGATATAAGTTTATTGCGATGTCAAGTATTGCAATTGCATTTTTTGGATCTTTGGTTTGGGCACATCATATGTTTACAGCAGGAATGAGCAATACCGGTCAATTTATTTTTTCACTACTTACGATGGTTGTTGCAATTCCAAGTGCAATAAAAGTTTTTAACTGGACAGCTACACTTTATAAAGGATCGATTGAATTAGCAACCCCATTACTTTTTGCTACTTGCATTTATATTCCAATTTACTATTGGTGGATTAACCGGAATTATGCAGGGAGTTTTATCGGTTGATATAATGATACACGATACATCTTTTATTGTTGCACATTTTCATTATGTAATGTTTGGCGGAACAGGATTTGGTTTGTTTGCAGCTTTACATTACTGGTTCCCCAAAATGTTTGGTAAAATGTATAATCAAAAAATAAGCAAAGTTGCATTTTGGCATTTATTTATAGGATTTAACACATTGTATTTCCCGATGTTTATAATGGGATGGCTCGGAATGCCAAGAAGATATTATGATTATCTTCCTGAATTTCAAATCTATCATGTTATATCTACAATTGGTTCTTGGATTCTGGTTGCAGGTATACTAATAATGATCACTAATCTTATTAAGGCTTTATTAAGTAAAGAAAAAACTACTGAGAAAAATCCCTGGGGTGGTGAAACACTTGAATGGCAGATTGAGACTCCACCTATTCACGAGAACTTTATTGATATTCCAACTATTCATGAAGCACCTTATGAATACAAACAAAACGAAACTGAAACTCTAAAAAATCAGGAGGTTAAGTGAGTTCTCAAGAACAAGCTGCTGCTGCTCACATGCATCGTGATGATGTTGGTGCCCGAATGGGAATGTGGCTATTCCTTTTTACAGAATTGATTTTATTTGGGGGTATGTTTATTCTTTATTCCGTGTATCGTTATAAATATCCTGCTGATTTTCATCTTGCAGCAAAGGAATTAAATACCATTGTCGGAACTTTTAATACTGCAATTCTGCTTACAAGTTCCTTAACAATGGCGCTTTCAATAACAGCAATACAAAGAAAGCAAAAAGCATTATCAATTTTCTTTCAGTTTATTACTATTGTTCTTGCACTTGGATTCATGGTAAATAAATATTTCGAATGGACCGCAAAATTTCATCATGGCATTTATCCAGGTTCAGAAACATTGTTAGGTAAACCATCCGGTGAGATTGTATTCTTCGGGCTGTATTATGTTATGACAGGGCTGCATGGATTGCACGTCATAATCGGAATTGTATTGATTGCGGTTATGATGAGATTTACTTCTAAAGAAATTATTACAAGTGATAGTTATGTAAAATTAGAATCGGCAGGATTGTATTGGCACTTAGTAGATATAATCTGGATATTCCTTTTCCCATTATTCTATCTAATAACTTAAGGATTTTTAAATGGAACATAATCAAGAAGTACACGCAGAGCATAGCCACGGATACGGAATTTATATTCTCGTATGGCTTGCACTAATGTCTTTAACAGGCATAACGGTTGCCGTTGCGGGTATTAACTTTGGCGGACTAACAATTGCAACAGCATTAATCATTGCGGCAATTAAATCTTTTTTAGTACTTAAAATTTTCATGCACTTAAGAAGTGAAAGTATAACGTTCAGAGCATTTGTGGGAGTTGCGATATTATTCCTCTTAGTATCATTTATTTTATTATTCTCTGATTATTCGTTTATCGTAAGGAATTAATTATGTTTAACGGTGCTTCCAATTTTGCAAAAGATGTAGATTTTGCTTTTCTTTTTACACTCGTAGTATCTGTCTTCTTTCTTGTACTTATTACAGGATTGATGATCTACTTTGTTATAAAGTATAATCGTAAAAGAAATCCTAAAGCTACAAACGTGCATAGTAATGTAGTATTAGAAATAACATGGACAGTAATTCCTACAATCCTTGTTTTAATAATGTTTTGGTATGGATGGGTGGGATATGTTGATATGTCCGAAGCTCCAGAGAATACTCTTAATGTTGATGTTACTGCTCAGATGTGGAAATGGACATTTAAATATGAAAATGGAAAAACAACTGATTCACTTTACGTTCCAATAAATCAACCCGTAAAACTTAATCTTCATTCTTTGGATGTTAATCATGCTTTCTATATCCCAAAATTTAGAATCAAAAAAGATGTTTATCCAAATCAAAACAGAATGGTATGGTTTGAAGCCAATGAATTAGGAGATTTTGATATTGCCTGCGCCGAGTATTGCGGACTCAATCATTCCTATATGTACAACAAAGTTAAAGTTATGCCTCAGCAGGAATTTTCAGTTTGGTTAAATTCTTCAGTCAGTGATTCTTTAGTTAAAAGTGATTCTACAACAAATGTATTGAGCAATTAATTTTTTGAGAGACCAGATCAACATATTATTTGAGATTACTAAACTTCGGATTACTATATTCGTTACAGTAACAACTGTGTTTGGATATATTGCTGCGACTAATTCCATTGATGCCGGATTGATTCTTCCAACCATTGGAATATTATTATTGGCATGCGGTTCTGCTGCATTCAATCATTATCAGGAAAGAAATACTGATGCAATTATGGATCGAACAAAAAATCGTCCAATTCCATCAGGTAAGATTTCTGCTTCGTCTGTTCTTAAAATATCATTAACCCTTGTTATTACAGGTTCAA
Organism: uncultured Ignavibacteriaceae bacterium; assembly: GCA_963812305.1. GTDB lineage: Bacteria > Bacteroidota > Ignavibacteria > Ignavibacteriales > Ignavibacteriaceae > IGN3. The sequence continues at coordinate 217,739 of CAWEUT010000007.1, read as the reverse complement.
TTTTACTTTTTATTGGCAGCGGTATTTTAGCATTATCTTTTGGTTTATTAAATCTTATATGGTACAACGGTGTTTATACGCCGCTTAAAAAAGTTTCGCCTCTTGCAATTATACCCGGTTCGCTTGTTGGTGCAATTCCTCCAATAGTAGGATGGGTTGCCGGAGGTGGCTATCTTTTCGATCCTCAGATCATTTTAATATCATTTTTCTTTTTTATCTGGCAGATACCGCATTTCTGGCTGCTTCTCATGATATTAGATAAAGATTATCAAAAAGCAGGATTCCCAACTTTAACACAGATATTCAATCAACAGCAATTAGGAAGAATAACATTCATCTGGATTATCGCAACAGGTGTAACAGGTTTGTTAATTCCACTTTTTCAAATTTCACATAATGGATTTGTTAATTACAGTCTTTTAATAGCTGCATTACTATTAGCGTATAAATCAATAAACTTACTACAGCAAACGCAGGAAACTGCTGCATTTAGATTTGCTTTTAGAAGCATTAATTACTTTGCATTATTTGTTGTGCTTATTGTTTCAATAGATAAACTTTTTGTTTCATAATCAAAACAAAGTGAACTGATATGGATTTTTTAGATAATTTAGTTTTACCTCAATCAGCTGAACACATTGAGCTTCTGCATTATATGCTGATACTTTTGCTGGCTCTCTTTGTCCCATTTATCAGCATTATTTTTGGCGGAACTTTTGCTTCAATACATTACGGTAAAAAATTCAGAAAAACTAAAACTCTTTATTATAAAAAGTTTTCAAAAGATGTAATTGAATATGTAACAGTTAATAATGGTGTGGGTGTTATACTTAGGAATTGTTCCACTTATTGCAGCAATATTAATATTTGCACAACTATTACATACTGCCGAAATACAAACAGTAAGTTTTCTAGCAATGTCTTTGTTGATGATTATCGTTTCTTTATTTATGATTTACACTTATCGCTATTCGATGGTATTGAGTAATGTATTTGAATCTGTTAATTCCAATTCAATTGCAGATAAGGATGCAGAAGCAGATTATCAAAAAATAAAAGCAAAATCATCTCATTTAAGTCTTACATACGGAAAGTCTGGATTAGTATTTCTGTTTATTGGAATCTGGTTTTATGTTGCAGCTATAACATCAGCAACTACATTTACAACATGGAATTTCCCCGGATTTTTTACAGCATTAGCTGCTCCTAAAGTTTTATTAAACTTATTAATATTTATTGCATTTGCTTTTACGCTTACAAACGGTGCCATTCTTTTCATTCATCTTTACTGGAATGAATCAAAAAAAGATGAAGATCCTTTATATACAAAGTTTGTAAAAGACACAGCATCAAAAGCAGGATTAAAAGCATCAATTCCATTGCCAATATTAATTGCAATTAATTTGTTTTCATTTTCTGGTTCAACTTTATCTGGTTCAATATTTATTTATACAGTCTTAAGTGTGATGTTAATATTTCTTGCCTATCATCTTTTCTATATGATACAATTTAAAAACGATTACAGATTTGGTTCATTTATTTTCTTTATACTGATTTTTGCATGGATAGCTTTTATTATTAAAGATCAAAAAGCTATGACAAATGCAACCGAAAAGCACTCTTTAGTTTTAAGCACTGAGTACGACAAAATACTTGCCGAACTAAAAGGAGAGGGAACAGTTGCAGTTTTAAGCGGCAAAGAAATATATGATGTAAGATGTGCAAGCTGTCATAAGTTTGATCAGAAACTTGTTGGACCCGCACACTTTGATGTACTTCCAAAATATGTTGGTAAAGAAGCACAATTAGTTGCCTTCATAAGAAATCCTGTTAAAGTTGATCCTGCATATCCGCCAATGCCAAATCCAGGGTTAAAACCTCAAGAGGCTGATGCCGTTGCAAAATATTTATTGGAAGAGTTTGCTAAAAAGAAGTAACTTAAAGTTGGTAAATAAATTTGTAAGTAGTATCAATATTTCTCTTGAAAGAAAAATTTACTATTCCTAATAAGACATTTAGATTTTAAAAAGTATTTAAATAATTTGTTCAATTAAACTATGAGGAAATAATGCTAAGCAGAACTTATACAATTATCTTGGCGGTTACTCTGCTTCTTACAACAATTTCATTTTCCCAAACGTATCAAGGTCCGGCAGTTGGTACTGTTGATACTGGTGCTGTTATCAATACTAATTCATTTTCTTTTTCCCCAATTTCTGGAGATAGCGACCCTATCATTCGTGGTGAAATGAATATAGATGGTAACTTAGAACCATTGTTCATAGAATCTGATGGAAAAGAAATTTTACCGACAACATATACAGAGGATTTGAATGTTGGAGAAAATACGCTTGGAATCGGTGACAATGCTTTACTCTTAAAAAAGTTTAAAGTTACTTTAGATAATAATGTTATTCCTCCTGATCCCACAATAGCAGTTGGTCCTAATCATGTTATGGTTTTAACAAATAACGGTACAGGTATTAGAATTTATGATAAGCAGGGAACACTACTTAAATCAATCAGTTCTACAGCCTGGTGGTCTGCAGTATGGCCTTCACAAAGCGGTGATCCGCAGATATTTTATGATCATTTTTCAAATCGCTGGGTAATGGTTTTTATGCAAGTTGATGATGTTTCATTGACCGCTGGTAATTTAATCGCATACTCAGATGATGATGATCCATTTGGAACATGGGTATATGTACAGACTGGATACCAAACTTCACGGTACAACTCCATCCAACACTTGGGGTGATTATCCTCAGATCGGATTTGATGAACAAGCAGTTTATATTATGACCAGATGCTTCTCCTTTGGCGGCGGGTTTAATTATACAAAAATTAGAATTATCTCTAAAGATGAATTATATAAAAGTAATGCAGGGCGATTATCTTATAAAGATATATGGGACATTACAATTCCAGGTCAAGTTACAAGACCAGACGTTATTCACCCGTCTTTTCAGTACAGTGCTGCAGGAGAACACTATTTACTTTTTGCTAATCGTTCCGGTGGTAATTTTTATAGCTTATATAAAATTGCCGATCCATTAACTTCTCCTGTTTTAACGGGAGTTAATATTAATGTTCCATTTTATGGAAGCACTCCAAATGCCAATCAACTAGGTGGTGGCACTCCCTTGATCGAAGCAAATGGCAGCCATATGAAGACATCACCCGTTTTTAGAGATGGATATTTATATGCAACACATTCTATTAGAAATAGTGTTTATCCAAATTATGCAAGTATTAAGTACGTCAAAATTGATGTGGCTACAAATACAGTGGTAGAAAGTGCTGAACTTGGTGCAGATAAATACTTTTATATTTATCCGGCTATTGCTGTTGATAAAGATGGAAATGTTGGAATAACTTGCTCAAGATCTGGTGACAGTGAATATATCGGGTCGTACTTCACAACAAGAAGAGCATCTGACCCTGCAGGTTTAAGTAGTGCAGGTGTACTTCAGCCAGGTTTGGGAAATTATATTATCACATTTGGTGGTACTAGAAACAGGTGGGGAGATTATCTAGGAGCATTTTTAGATCCCGCAGATGAATACAGTTTTTGGATGTTCTCTCAATATGCTTCCGGAACAAATGCATATGCATGTATGGTTGGACAGGTTCGACTGCAGCCGTTTACAGGTATATATGTTTTTCCTGAAACTCATAATTATAATTTTAGCAGCATTCAGATAGGTTTTACAAGTGATACTGTTAGTGCTATGCTTGCAAATTATGGTACGGATGATTTGATCATTTCTTCAATACCAGCTTCAGCTGGTGATTTTACGCTTGTATCATCTCATACTTTCCCTATTACTCTACAGACGTATGATACGCTGACAGTAAAAATTGTATTTAATCCTACTACAGTTGGTGAACAGATAGTTGATTATCAGGTAGTTAATAATTCATCCTCATTCACAGGATTTACTTTAACAGGGAAGGGATTTGAATTATTGCCTGCGGCAGATTTTAGCATGTATGCTGTTTCAGGTTTACAAAATAGCGGACAAACTGTTTCTATAAATAAAAGCTCAGGCTCGGGCACTAATATTGGACCTTCGAATTATACAGACTTAATTGGGTTAGCTATTCATCCTGTAACTAAAGTAATTTATTCTGTTCGATCTTCAGTAGCTGGATCTACATTATTACGTCTGAACTCCGGAGCTGGAGATGCATATCCACTTTATACTTATCCACTACCTGAAATATTCTCCATCGCTTTTGATAGCAGTGGTACTTTGTACGGAGTTTTGAAAGGCGGGCAAGTTTATGAATTGAGTCTTAAAGATGGGACTTATAATCTTATTACAACAATCCCGTGTCAAAGAATTTCAGTTAAGTTTCATCCTCAAACTAATGAACTGTGGGGAACGGTTAAAAATTTCCTAGGAAATCCTAAAGATCAAATTGTTAAAATTGATTTATCCACTGGTGATACTACAAGAATTGGAAGAACCGGGTATAATGTGAATACAACTGATTTAGCATTCGATGAATCAAACCAGCTTTATGGTATTAAAGGTTCTGGAACTTTAGTAAGTGATCTATTTAGAATTAACCAAACTACCGGAACCGGTACAATGGTGGGTTCTGTTGGAATAAAAGATCTTACTGGTTTAAGCTATAGCAGTGGAGTTACTGGTGTGCAAGATGAGGAAATTAGAATACCGATTACATATTCTCTTGAACAAAATTATCCAAACCCATTTAATCCCAGCACACAGATTAAATTTGCTTTACCATTTAATTCAAGTGTAAGAATTACAATCTACAATCTATTAGGAGAAGTAGTTCGTGAGTTAGTAAACACTGATATGAATTCCGGTGTGCACACTGTTCAATGGAATGCTGAAGATATATCAGGAAGAAAAGTAAGTAGCGGAATTTATTTTTATGAATTGAATGCGCACGGTGTTAATGGTAATCAGTTCAACCAGGTTAGAAAAATGATTCTGATGAAATAAGAATCACTCAAAATTATAAAGCCGGATTTGTCAAACAAGTCCGGCTTTTTTTTAGCTATTTAAAATATTCAGGATCATCATCATTATCGGTTTCTTCAACATCATTCATAGTAAACATACTGCTTAGCATATCTTTAAACTGAAATCCTGTTTCTAATCTTAATTTACTTAGCTGTGAGTACTCTGATAAGCCGTGTAGAATAAATTCCATATATAGTAAAGATAAATTTTCATCGGCGTCAGGTTGATATTGTTCAACAATTTTTTGAAGTCCTGGAATGCTTGTAAGAATATTTTTATAATCTTTATTCGATGCATTAGATAGAATATCAACAATATTATTCTTTGAAAACCATGATGTGATTAAAGTATAGGGGTTTTGCTCTTTCTTTTTCTTAAGTAATTCGGGACTCGGAAAATTTTTCTCAAAAACACTCTTAATTGCTTTGCCGATTAAAATATTTGCAACCTTTACAGGTCCTTCTTGTTCTCCTTCAAAAACTAATTCAACTTTACCAGTTATTGCAGGAATAACACCAACTATATCGCTAATTCTACAATAAGCTTTTGATTCATCGTTAATTATTTTTCTTCTTTCAGCATAGCTAATAATGTTTTCGTAGGCAGAAATTGTAAGTCTGAGCAGAGACACCACTTTTTTCATCAACATACTCGCTTGATCTTGCTTCAACTGCAATCTGCTCAATTATCTCTTTAACAAGTGGATAAACTACAACCGAAGAATTTTGTTGTTCAGAAATATCAGCCTCCTGCTCAGTAATCCTTTGAGAAACTGAAATTGATTTTGGATAATGAGTAAGTATCTGGCTATCAATTCTATCCTTTAATGGAGTTACTATAGATCCTCTGTTCGTGTAATCTTCAGGATTTGCCGTAAAAATAAATTGTATATCCAACGGTAATCTGACTTTAAAACCACGAATCTGAATATCACTTTCCTGTAAAATATTAAATAAAGAAACCTGAATGCGAGCCTGCAAATCAGGTAATTCATTTATCACAAAAATTGATCTGTGCGATCTGGGAATTAATCCAAAGTGTATTACTCTTTCATCCGAATAGGGAAGTTTGAGCGTGGCTGCTTTAATTGGATCAACATCTCCAATAAGATCTGATACAGTAACATCAGGTGTTGCGAGTTTTTCAGTATATCTTTCAGAACGATGTATCCATTTAATTTTAGTTTCATCACCATACTCTTTTACAATATTTTTTGCTGTGTTTGTGATTGGATTGAATGGATCCTCATTCAAATCACTTCCTTCAATTGCTGGTATGTATTCATCAAGAAGATTAATAAGCATCCGCGCTATTCTTGTCTTTGCCTGACCTCTCAATCCTAATAATAATATATTATGTCTTGATAAAATTGAAGTCTGAAGTTCCGGCAAAACCGTCTCATCATATCCAAAAATTCCATCAAACGGATCAGTATTATTTTTTAATGAGATTATCATATTATCACGCAGCTCATCTTTAATTGATCGTGACTTATAATTTACCTTCTTGAGATCACCAAGAGTTTTTATTTTTGAAATATCCATCATAATTATTTTACCTTACTCTTTTCTTTCTGTTTCTTATGTAGTCTTCAAACACAAAATCACCTAAGCCTGATAGACTGCTGTAAAATGCTCTTCCGTTATTTGTTTTAGTAAATTCTCTAACAAACTGCTGCAGATATGGGTCACGAGCAATCATAAAAGTTGTAATTGTAATTCCCATTCGTCTGAATTTTGCCGCCTGGTCTAAAGTCTTGTTAAGTATTTTCCGATCCAAACCAAAACTGTTTTTATAATATCTTGCGCCTTCTTTAAGACACGTTGGCTTTCCATCGGTTATCATAAAAATTTGTTTGTTATTGGTTTTTCTTCGTCTCAATATATCACCGGCAAGTTCTAAACCTGCAACAGTATTCGTATGGTATGGACCAACTTCAAGATATGGCAAATCTTTAATCGTAATTGACCATGCATCGTTACCAAAAACAATTATATCCAAAGTATCTTTGGGGTATTTTGTGATTATCAATTCTGAAAGTGCCATAGCTACTTTTTTAGCAGGAGTTATTCTGTCCTCACCATATAAAATCATTGAGTGAGAAATATCAATCATCAGAACTGTTGAAGTGATTGTTTTATAATCCCGCTCCTCAACTTCAAGATCATCTTCAGTTAAATTAAATTCATCAATACCATGATTTATTTGAGCATTCCTAATCGAATCTGTCATATCAATCTGTTCCATCAAATCGCCAAACAGATATTGTCTTTTTTCAGAAGTTTGTTCATCACCTTGTCCGGGAATGAATGTCTTATGATTTCCCTTCATTGATTGTTTTAATTTCCCAAAAATTTCTTCAAGTGCTTGTTTTCTGATAGTTCGTTCAGATTTTGAAGTTGGGATGAAGTTTATACCAGATTCATCCTGCTCAATAAAATTATTTTTCTTCAAGTCATCAATAAAATCACCCATCCCGTAATTATCATCAGTTAAATTATATTTTCGATCAAGTTCATTCATCCAACTGATTGCTTCGTTCACGTCACCTGAAGAAATTGTTAGCAACTGCAGAAACACTTTTAACAAGTTATCAAAAGATGACTTCTTATTTTCAAGTGAGGGATTATATTTAGTAAATCTATATCCAATCATATAGTTCAAACAGAAAAAAAATAATAATAGTTCAGTTAAAGAGTTATTCAGGTAGGTAGATAATAAAATAAATTAAAATCTAAAAGGATTTATTTACTGCTTAGTTTTTTTATAAGATTGTTTACTCTTGAGTTAGTATTATCTATCTGTGCAGCTAATCTATAGTATTTAAGCGCGAGTCCTAAGTTATTATCTTTTAGATAGGTATCTGCAAGGGAAACCAAAACCATAAAGGATTTGGGGTATAATTTAATAACATCCTTAAGGTAGGTTATTGCATCTGGAATTTTTTTTAACTCAATTAAATCATCTGCAAAAAAGATCGCCTCGTTTTCATTTAGAGTATAAACATTTTGTTCGTTTGAATATATATAATTCAATATCTTATTTGTGCTATCAATGCCAGCAGAAATGTAAGTTTTCATCAGAACATCTGATAATGTTTTTGTTGGTTTTATTATTGAATCTGAAATCGACATTTCTAAAAGATCTTTTGCAGGTTCGCCCAGATTTCTGTCTCTTATATTAATAAGATGTACGCTTGCAACTTTTAGTTTTGGATCAATCAATAACATTGAACTAAAACCTGTACCTGCCCCATTGTGCGAAAAATATATTAACGAATCATTTTCAAAAGTAAGAGAAAATCCTAAACCATAATCAATATCTTTACCACTTTTTAATTTTGATTTTCTAATCATCATCTCTAAAGTTGATTGCTTAATTAGTTTATTTTCTAACAAAGCTTTAGAAAAAAGTAATAAATCATTTGCAGTGGAAAGGATGCCGCCACCTGCAACTTTAATGCTAAGATCTGCAAGAGGCGCATTTACAATTTTTCTCTCTGCATTTTTCTCATAGCCTTTAGCTCGGTTTAAAATTATATCACGCTGCTTATCCACCATTGTTGATTGCATTCTGGCTGGAATAAAAACATTATTTTTCAAATAATCTTCAAAACTTGTTTTGGATACTTTTTCAACAATTGCAGCCAGAAGTGTGTATCCAAGTGTAGTGTATGCATATTTTGTACCTGGTTCAAACATTAATGAATCATAAGCCAGTAATTTTAGTGCATCATCCGTAGTTGCATAAAACTTTTTACTGTCAAATTCACCTTCTCTATAGTTTCGTATTCCGGATGTATGGTTTAATAATTGCCTTACAGTGAACTTATATTTTTTAACAGGGAAATTTGGTAAGTAAGCTCTGGCATCTGTATCAAGACTAATTAGTCCACGTTCCCACAATTGTAAAACCGCAACAGCCGTTATAGGTTTACTTATAGATGCAATCCTGTACAAAGAAGACGTAGAGGCTGGCACATTGTTTTCAATATCAGCTAGACCGGCACTTTTAAGCCAGATTATTTTGTCTTGATGTAAAAGTCCGGCAGAGATTGATGGAACATTCTTTAGTTGGAGATACTGATTTAAATATTCATCAAATATTTTGTTACGATTTTCTTGAGCTAATGCTGTATTATTTAATGCAAAGAAAAGTATAACTAATGAAAATATTTTTGGCGAGTTGAAATTCATTTATTTGTTCTATGCTTTTAAGTTGTAATCAAAAAAAAGGGCTGAAAACTCAGCCCTTAAAAATTACTTAATCGGGATTCGCTTTTCAATAATGTTATCAACCAGCTTATAAGTTTTTGCTTCTTCAGCAGTCAAAAAATAATCCCTGTCACAATCTTTAGTAATCTGCTCAACGGTTTTACCAGTATGTTCTGAGAGTATTCTGTATAAAGAATCGCGAGTTTTAATTAATTCCTTAGCATGAATTTCAACATCAGTAACCTGTCCGCCAATTCCCTGAGTCCAGGGTTGATGAATCATAATTTTAGAATTTGGAAGCGAAGAGCGTTTACCAGCAGCACCGCCAGCTAATAAAACTGCACCCATACTTGCAGCCATTCCAACACAAATTGTAGCAACATCAGGTTTAATAAATTTCATAGTATCATAAATTGCAAGTCCGGCAGTAACACTTCCGCCGGGGGAATTTATGTACATATTTATATCTTTTTCAGAATCTTCAGCTTCAAGAAAAATTAATTGTGCAATTGTTAAACTTGCCACGTGATCATCAATTGCCGTTCCTAAAAATATAATTCTTTCTCTAAGTAAACGGGAATAGATATCCATTCCTCGTTCACCGCGCCCGGTTTGCTCTATTACATACGGAACAAGCTGATTATAAATTTCAATATTCTTACTCATTTATCGCCTCTTGTTTTACTTTTAATTTGTCAGGATGAACCTTATTAATTGTGTTATTTGATTTTAGGAAATCAAAAAGTTTTTGATCAAGTACTCTTTCTGTTTGATTTGAAGTTTTGTAGTAGTTAATCAATTTATCAACAGGTATACCAATTTTTTCTGCTTCTTTTTCTGCTAACTCTTTAATTTCTTCATCAGAAACCGCAATGTTTTCATTCTTTTGAATTTCAGATTTTATTAGATACCATTTAACTTCATTCTCTGCTGAGCTTAATAATCTTTTTCTAGCTTTCTTCTTTGTTAAAAGGATATTTAGATTTTTTTGATTGTTCTTCTTCACTCTTTACATATTCTTCAAGAATATTATTTACAAGACTTTTAGGAGGAACAAAATCATTATTCTTAACAATCTCACCAACAAGTTTTCCTCTAACTAATTCTTCTGTGCGCTGATCGTAGTAGTTCTGAATATCTTTTCTAATCTCTTCTTTCAGTTCCGGTTCGGTGGAAACTTTATCCTTTGTAGCTTTTTTAATTAGTTCTTCATTTAATTCAGGGAGAACTATTTTTTTAATTCCTATAACATTTACCTGATAAGTATATTCTTCTTTATGAACTTCTTCCGTTCCATCTTCTAGCTTATGTTTGTGTTCATCTTTAAATGAGAAGGAAAAATTCTCCCCAACCTTTTTATTCTTTGCATTATCAACAATCTCTTTAGCTACTCCATCGGCAGTTAAATCAATTTGCATCTTTTCAGGTTTAGCCTCAGAAATCTTTTCACCATTTCTCTCAGTAAGAATAACTTCCGCATCAATAATAAAATTATTGTCTAAAATCTCAGTAGCATCTTCAAGAGTTTTGTTTGATTTGCGGATGTAATCAATTTCTTTTTCAACTTCTACATCACCAACAACTAAATCCGGAATATCAAAAGAAAGACCTTTGTAGTCTTTAACATTAAGTACGGGAATAGTTTCGTACTTAACTTTAAAGAATAATTCTTTTTCAGGATCAAATTTTAGGTCTGTCATTGAGGGCTGACCGATTGGCTTAAGCTGGTTTTCTTCAGCTACTTTCCAGAAGAAGGAATTTGCTATCTTTTCAGATGCCTCATATTCAAGGGCATCACCATACATTTTTTTAAGCATCGAAACAGGCACTTTACCTTTTCTGAAACCCGGAACCTGAATTTTTTTGGATTGTTTCTTTACCTCGTCTTCAATCTCTTTTTTGATCTCATCATATTGAAGCTTTATTTCAACTTCCTTTTCAGATGCACTTAATTCTACAACATTGTATTCCATATAAAAGCTAACCTCAAATAATTTTTGGGATGTATATGAAGTGCGAGAACGGGGACTCGAACCCCGACACCTCTCGGTACTAGATCCTAAGTCTAGCGCGTCTACCAATTCCGCCATTCTCGCAATAAAAGAACATAGAATGATTCAATATTTAATCAAAAGAATGTTTATAAAGTTATATTCTGAAATGATTTATGAATCAAAAATCGCCTGCAAATATAATCTTACCGTGTCTGTTAAACAAATTACACTTTTGACCATAATCACCCAAAATTGTAATTACTATTTTTAAGGCAGATAAGGCAATAATTTCTTATTTTTGATTTACATATGAATTCAAAAATTACAATAATTTTATTGAGGTCTCTTTATGGGGTTTAGCTACGTCAAGTTTACTAGTCCTGGCTCTGGAAAAAGATATAATGAGGATTCGGTTGAGACTGTAGAAATGGATGGCGGGCTCTTAGCAGTTTTATGTGACGGTGTTGGAGGAGATAATGGTGGTGAACTTGCAGCTAGTTTTGCACTAAAATCAGCAATACATTTTTTTTCTGCTTCGGAAAATGATAATTATTTAGAAAAGATTAAGCTTGCCATCAAAGAATCTAATAGTTTTGTATTAAACCATGCATCCGCAAGCATACCGCAAAAAAAAATGGCTACAACTTTAGAAATATTTTTTTTGGTTGAAAATATTGTTTATTGGGGACATATCGGTGATTCAAGGATATATCATCTAAAATCTAAAAGATTAAATCAGATTACTAAGGACCATTCGCTGGTTCAAAAACTATTGGATGAAGGATATATAACTCATAAACAGGCAGCTAATCATCCTCAAAAAAATGTGATTGTAAAAGCACTTGGAGACAGCGAAACTATTGAACCTGATATAAGTAAAATTAGAATTAATCTTAATGAGGGAAATAAGTTCCTTATTTGTTCAGATGGAGTATCAAATTTAATTAATGATGAAGAACTGGAAGAAGTTTTAATTTTAAATGATCTTGAAGTAATAAAAAATAAAATTATTAAGATGATTAAACTACGCGGTGCCTTTGATGATTATTCATTTATCATTATTGAAATTACTAAATGATTGGAAGACGCTTACAAAATTATAAAGTACTTTCTCTCCTTGGTCAGGGTGGAATGGGAGCGGTCTACAAAGTTTTTGATGTAAAATTGGAAAGATATGCCGCACTTAAAATTCTTAGTTTAAATACCACACGCAATTCTACATTTATTGAAAGGTTCAAGAGAGAAGCAAGAAATCAAGCAAAGTTAATGCATCCAAACATAGTTTCAGTGTACGGATTCGTTGAGGAGAAAGATGTGCTTGGGATTGCGATGGAATATATTGAAGGTGATACTCTGGAAAGTATTATCAGAGATAGAGGAAGAATTGAATTTACTTATGCTCTTGAATTAGTTGGGCAAATTCTAAATGGAATTGAGTTTGCACATCAACAGGGTTTTATTCACAGGGATTTGAAACCATCAAACATAATTCTGGATCTTGAACGGTAATCCTAAAATCATGGATTTTGGAATTTCAAAATCGATGGATGAATTAAAATCTATAACACAGCACAATGCAAGACCGGGTACTTTGCTTTACATGAGTCCTGAGCAGCTTGGCGGAAATATCATTACCGTAAAGAGTGATCTCTACTCGCTTGGTATTACATTTTATGAAATGTTAGTTGGTACTCATCCGTACAATGCTCAAACAATTTATGAAATTATTGATTCGCACGTAAATAAATTACCTGCAAAAGTATCTTCAATTATTCCAACTATTCCTGCTGCTGCTGATGAAATTATTTTAAGAGCAATGAATAAATCAATTGATAATAATTTTACATCTGCTGCGGATTTCAGGAATTCTATTTTAATATTAAGTTCGAATTATATCTATAATCATGAAAATGACAGTACAGTTTCTGAACCTGAAGTGGATGTTGATTTTATCGATTCAAATAAAAAATCATCAAAGGGGTTTCAGACAGTTAGTAATATTTTATTGTTTATAATTTTTATTGGATTGGGTGTAATTGTTTTTAATGTTGTTAAATCCATAATACTGGAAGAGAAAAATAAAGCAGATTCTGAAGCATTAAGTTATTCACAGGATTATTCTAAAAATCCAAATTTTACGAAAGAAAGTGCTTGGGAATTAATCAAACTCGACTCCGATAAAAATCTTAATTCAATCGCTTTTCTTAATGATTATAAAGGATTTATAGCAGGTGATTCCGGGTTAGTAATGCAATCGCTAGATGGCGGTATTACCTGGGACAAAATCGGATCACAGTATATAAATGGTTTCAATTCAATTTGTTCCAATGATAATAAATTATTTATGGTTGGTTCTGCTGGATTTATTGGAATGTTAAATAATGGTTCAAAGCAAATCAAAAAAATTAATTCTAATACAACAGAGACACTGTTCAAAATTTATTTTAAAAACACAAACACAGGATTTATAGTTGGAAGCAATGGATTAATTCTTAAGTCTTATGATGGTGGATTGACCTGGCAAAGAATTCAAAGTAATGTTAACGAAAATTTATTCAGTATAAGTTTCGCAGATCCTAAAAATGGAATTATAGTTGGATGGAATGGCACAATACTTAAAACAAACGATAGCGGAGAAACCTGGCAAAACAAAATATCAATTTTAAGTCTTACTTAAAGGATGTTTTATTCGTTAATGAATTCCTGGGAATTATTGCAGGCGGTGAAGGTAAAATATTTCGCACTGAAAATGGCGGAGATAGTTGGGATGAAATTGATGTTGGATCAAATTCCGGATTATACAAAGTTAGTTTTGATAATAATGCCGAGGGAATTGTTCTTTCAAACAGAGGTGAGATTTTCCTCTCATACGATGCCGGAAAAACCTGGACAAAAAAGACTGTAGGACAACCATTGGTACTGAACGATATTGTACAATTAAACTCAGGAAATTTTATTATCGCCTGCAACGGTGGAAATATTTACAAAAGTAAAATCGGTTCTGTTAAGTAAAATATTAAGTCTGTTGATAAACTCTCCGGCTTCATTAAATTATTAATTTTAAAATGTTGTTAAAAAAAATATTATCATATAAAAACGGATTATTAGTATATGCTTTAATTCTGATTGCAGTTAATATTTTTCTAACTCAATTACCACTTACAAGTACCTTTGGTTATGAGTTTGCAGCAGTTAATGGTTTGATACTTTGCATTATTGCAGGCATTTATACAATTAGTTCTATTCATAAATCAGTATTTGTTCTAAGTGAACTGATTAAAAACCTCTTTATTCTTTTCACCATTCCATTATTAATAAGTGTTATAAATTCAATATTAACAATGTTCTGTTCGTTCATAGATGGACTCTTATTTTATCTTTTGATTGTTAGTGTTTCGATTGTATTTGGTGCAGCCTTAGCTTTTTTAATAAACATTGTTACAGAAAGATTTAATAAACTATTATTCTTTGTTGTCATCATTTTGATAGCGCTTATTCCAGTATTGGAAATATATTTTAATCCACAAGTTTATTTCTATTCACCGTTAATTGGCTTTTTTCCGGGCAACATTTATGATGAGGGGCTAAGTGCGGATTGGAAATTATTTTTTCATCAACTTTTAATTCTGACTTTTTCATTTTTAATAATCTATCTCATTCAAAAGCAAAAAACTTTAGTTCTTAAATCTAAACTCTTATTTGTAGTTGCAATTTTAATAGTAGCATCATTGTTTCAATTCATTTCACCCTATCTTGGATTTACAACAACTTTTACGAAATTAGATTTAGTCTTATCAAAGCAGATTGAATCTGAATCACTCATACTGCATTATGATAATATTGATTCAACAGAAGCAAAGTTGATTGCCCTAACTCAGGAATTTTATTATTCGGAATTACAGAATCAATTAAACTCTAAACCCTCAAAAAAAATAAATGTTTATCTGTTTAATAATCGCGAACAGAAAAAACTTCTTTTTGGTGCCGGTAACGCAGATGTTGCAAAGCCATGGCAATACTCAATTTACATTAGTGCAGATTCGTGGCAAAGTACTTTAAAGCATGAATTAGCCCATGTTTTTACTGCAGAATTTGGAACCGGTCCATTTAAACTCGCTTCAGGATTTAACGCTGCACTTATTGAAGGAATGGCAGAATCTCTGGATGGAATTTCAAATGATATAGCAATAAAAGATCTGACTTCACTCGCGTATAACAATGGATATGTTGTTGATGTAAAGTCATTGTTTACAGGATTAAGTTTTTTTAAGGGCAATTCCACTTTAGCCTATACTTATAGTGGTGCATTTATAGAATATCTAATAAAGAGCTATGGTATTGAAAAAGTTAAACAGTTTTATTACACCGGTGATTTTGAATCAGTATTTAAAACTAAAATTGAAATCGCACAAAAAGAATTTGAGCAAAGTATTGTTAATCCAGAATTATCAAATCAAAAACCAATGGCTGATTATTATTTCGGCAGACTTTCGATTATTCAGAAAGTATGTCCAAGATATATCGGAGATAGATTGAGCAAAGCTTATCAATACTTATCTGAAAAGAAATTTGAGAAAGCAGAAATACTCTTTAAAGAAATAAATAATAAAACACTTAACTATTCAGCCTTAGTTGGGCTCTCTGAAATTTACTATCAGCGCAACAAAAAAAATGAAGCTATACAATTAATTTTTAATAACTATAAAAAATTTACATCCACCGCTTATTATAGCAATATGATTTTCAGATTAGCTGAATTATACTCGCTAAATATGCAGAATGACTCAGCAGCATATTATTACAAAAAGATAATTGAGGATAATCCTAATCATCAATTAAATTATTTATGCAATACAAGACTAAGTTTACTTGAAGAAAATAAATTGCACGAATATTTAGACGGCAGCGATTCATTGAAATTAAAAGTTTTGATTTCGTTAAATGAGCAAGATTATAATTATCATTCCTTGCCCATTATTGTTGATATATTACAAAACCAAAATATTGATTATAAAAAATCACTAAGTATATTTAATAAAACATTTATTGTTAATAGTATTGAAAGCAGTTACGCTGCATTCAAACTTTCTAAATATATGCTTGAGAATTATGATTTTGTTAATTCCAGAAAGTATGCAGCATTAAGTTTGCGATATAAAGAAAGGAATATATTTCTTACTGCAATGCAGGCACAGTTTGAAAAGGCAAGCTGGTTTTTAAAAAATTCAAATCAAGTAATGGATAAATTTGTGAACGCGACAGCAAAATAAATTAAAAAGAGATTAAGTGCCCTTAGAATGAATAATGAATTAGAAATATTAATTAAAGAAAAAATATCCGATCTTAAAATTTTGGATGTTATTTCAAGAGTTGCTGAAAAAGATAAAGTAAACGTTTATGCTGTTGGCGGATTTGTACGTGATTTAATTCTAAATCGTGAAAGAAATGATCTTGATATACTTGTGATTGGCAGCGGAACAGATTTTGCAAAAAGTGTTGCTGATGAACTTGGCATTACTAACGTTTCTTATTTTAAAAATTTTGGTACCGCACATTTTGATTTCCATGAAATGAATATCGAATTTGTCGGTGCTAGAAAAGAATCATACGATCGTAATACACGAAAACCAATTGTAGAAGATGGAACTTTTGAAGAAGATATATCACGACGCGATTTTACAATTAATACGTTAGCAATATCTCTAAATAAAAATGAATTTGGCAACCTCATTGATAAATATAATGGCTTATCAGATATAAAAAACAAGTTGATAAGAACTCCGCTTGATCCATTTAAAACATTTGATGACGATCCTTTGCGAATTATGCGGGCATTTCGTTTTGCGTCCCAACTCAATTTTAATGTTGATGAAAGCATTATGAATGCAGCAAAGGAAATGAGAGAAAGACTTGCAATTGTTTCTCAGGAGAGAATAACGGATGAGTTCCTAAAAATTATGGCAACACCAAAACCATCAATTGGTTTGCAGCTTCTTTTTGATTCATCGGTTTTAGAAATTGTTTTTCCAGAAATTTCAATAATGGCTGGTGTTGATCAGCGAAAAGACTATCATCATAAGGATGTTTTTTTGCATACTTTGCAGGTTGTAGATAACATCTGCAAACAAACAGATGATGTTTGGTTAAGATTTGCCGCTCTTGTGCATGATATTGCTAAACCGCCTACAAAGAAATTTGTTGAAGGAATTGGCTGGACTTTTCACGGGCACGAAGATCTTGGGGCAAGAATGATGAAGAAAATATTTCACAGAATGAAATTGCCGCTTCACAAACTTGAATATATTCAAAAACTTATTCGCTTACATTTAAGACCGATCGCATTGGCAAAGGAAGATGTAACTGATTCTGCAATTCGAAGATTTGTTGTAGAATCAGGTGAAGATCTTGAGGACTTAATTATTTTATGCCGTGCTGATATTACGAGTAAAAATCCGGTTAAAGTTGAAAAATATCTTGGCAACTATGAGCGTGTTATGCAAAAGGTTAGAGATGTAAAAGAGAGAGATCAATTACGAGCGTTTCAATCGCCGGTTAGGGGAGAAGAAATTATGCAGATTTGTAATCTTAAGCCATCAAGAAAAGTGGGAGAAATAAAAACAGCTATTGAAGAAGCAATTCTTGATGGCAAAATTGGAAACAATTATGAAGAAGCTTTAAAATATTTGATGGACATTAAAGATCAGTTTTTGGAAAACTGATTCTCATTATCAAAAATTGTAATTCAATCCAACGAAATATCTTCTCTCATTCTTAAATGCTATATCACGCTGCATTCCAAATGAAATATTAACAGGAATTTGCGATTGCACATTCGAAACCTTTTCGTTGAAAGAAAGATTCTGTTCTAAAAATTTCTCATCAAGTATAGCAGCGGTTGTATCTGATGTCGGTTTTTCTTTTTTATCACGCAATAAAGCATAAACAACAATTCCGGTTACAAGTAAACCACCGACAATGTATAAAGTATAATCGTCATTGGATTCCACGTTTGTAGTTGTAGATCCCGAACCTCCGCCAATATCTTCAAAAGCTTTGTTCAGTTGCTGACCAGAACTTAAATCACAAATAATTAGGGATAGAAATAGCCCTAAGATCAGAATTTTGTTTGAAGGATTTAACATTTGTTTTTTCATAGCTGCCTCTTTAATAAAATTTTGCGTAGTGAATATAAAACATTTACTTTCTCAGAAACAACCTAGAATTCGAGAATTACCGAAACTGAACCTTAGTTTGATTTTGATTGTTAAAGTCTTCAAATACCGCAAATAACATTATTTTACCACTCGTACATAAAGTGAACATTTAGCTTTTAATTAAACTATTTTTGAGTGGTCAAAATCAAAGATAGATTAAAATTATTATCGTATTTTTACAGAAAGTATGAATTTTCAATCCAACATTCGGAGTTACAAATGAAATTATTCTTAGTATCCATTTTACTTTTAATATCAACTAATTTTTTATTAGCGCAAAATCAATTAACACTTGATCAGGCTATAAAAATTGCTTTGCAAAAAAATACAGGTTTAATCTCTCAGGAAAACGAACTTGCTAAAAGTGAATCAGGTGTTGATGCAGCTTATGGAAATTTTTTGCCGAACCTAAATGCTTTTGGAAGCTGGGATTGGAACCGTTCTGAAGAAGCCGGCAGAGTTTCTAATATAAATGGCGTTAATGTTGATTTTCCACCAAGTAAAAGTGAATCTCGCTCTTACGGAGTAGGTGCAAGCTCCAGTGTAGTTTTGTTCGATGGATTGTCAAACTTTGCAAACTTATCCAGAAGCAAAAACTCTCGAGAGTCTATAAAATTAGCAATTGAAGGTAAAAAGCAGGAAGTGGTCTTTCAAACTATAAATCTATACTACACAATAGTTGAATCTCAGCAAATCCTTAAAGTTAGGGAAGAGGATGTTAAGCAGCAGAAAAAAAATCTTGAGACTATTGAAGAAAGAAACAGACTTGGGTCTTTAACAAAAGCAGATGTGTATCAACAACAGGTTCAATTGGGCAACGCTGAGTTGGAAGTTATCAGAGCAAGTAATACCCTGGAAAACGCTAAGAGTAATCTTCTTTACTATTTAGGACTTGATGTTTTAGGAAATTATTCTTATTCCGAATCATTAACTTCGAAGGAATTAAATATTCTGGATACAGATATTAATACTGATTATAATAAACTGAATGATTTAGTGAACGAAGCATTACTAAACAGAAGAGATTATCTATCACAAAAACTTACACTTGATTCTTTTTATGATAACTTAACTATTGCAAAATCTGGTTACTTCCCAAGATTATCAGGTAATTTAAGCTATGCTTCATTTGCTAATACAGTTGGTGATATATTTAATTCGCATAATTATTCAGCAGGTTTAACTCTAAATATTCCAATCTTTTCTCGCTTTGAAACTCAAAACTCAATTCAAATTGCAGAAGTAGATGCGATGAACTACGAATTACAAGTGAGTGATACCGAAAGGTTAATCAAACAAAATCTGCAAAAGACTTTTCTTGATCTTGAAGCAGCTAAAAAAGCATTACTTGTTACTGAAAAGAATGTAAAGGCTGCTGAAGAAAATCTAAAAATCGAACAGGAAAAATATAATCTTGGTGCCGGTAAATTATTAGATGTATTGATTGCAAGTACTGCATATCAAAATGCAACAACAAATTTCATTAATGCACAGTTTTTTTACATTCGTTTAAGTGAAGAGCTTAAGTATAATATTGGTGTCTTAGACTATACTCAATACGAATAAATTTTAATCATAGGAGAATCTTTCAAATGGCAAATGGAAAAACGAAAAAATCGAAAAAGAAATTATTCATCTTTGGCGGCATAGGTTTATTGCTAGTTATACTTTTAGTGGTAGCTTTTGTTGGTGGTAATAAAGAGGAGATTGTTTCTGTTCAAACTGAAAAAGTTGAGAAGAGAACTATAACTCAAACTGTTGCTGCAACAGGTAAAATTAATCCTGAATTTAAAGTAGTCATTAATCCCGAAGTAACCGGTGAAATAATTCAATTGCCTGTAAAAGAAGGTGACCTTGTTAAAAAAGGTGATTTGCTGATAAGAATTAAAGGCGATCAATACGTTGCACAAAATGAACGATTGGAAGCTAATCTTCAATCTGCTAAGGCAAATTTAAAAATGAGAGAAGCAGAACTGACCAAAGTTGAACTTGATTATAATAGGATTAAAGAACTTTATAGCAAGGGTCTGTCAAGTGATTCTGAATTAGAAACATCCAGATCAAATTACCTGTCCACAAAAGCTGCTTATCAGGCAGCCGAAGCAAATGTTGCACAGAGCGAAGCTTCACTAAAGGAAATTATGGATCAAATTTCTAAAACAGCAATTCGATCCCCAATGGATGGCGTAGTTACTAAACTTAATGTAGAACTTGGCGAAAGAGTTTTTGGAGCAGGATTTAGTATGGGATCAGATATTATGACAATATCCGATTTGCGAAATATTGAAGCAGTTGTTGAAGTGGATGAGAATGATGTTGTTTTAGTTTCTGTTGGTGATACCGCTACAATTAAAGTGGATGCATTTAAAGATCAGGAGTTCGCTGGTATTGTTTCCGAAATTGGTAACAGTGCAAACACTACTGGGTTAGGTACTCAGCAGGAAGTTGTAAACTTTGAAGTTAAAATAAAATTAATTGACCCTAAAAATTCTTTAAGACCGGGAATGTCTTGTACAGCGGATATCGAAACAGAAACAATTGAAAATGTATTAAGTGTTCCAATTCAAAGTGTAACTACCAGATCTGATATGCCCCAACATGGGTCAACCTTCTGAAGACGGTGAGGAAGATGGAATAATTCAGGTTAAAACAGAGAAAAAAGAGACTTCAAAACCTAAAGAAATTGTATTCATCATTAAAGATGGAAAAGCAAAATCTGTTGAAGTTGAAACCGGATTGAGCGATGATAATTATATTGCTGTTACAAAAGGACTTGAAGGTGGTGAGGTGGTTGTATCTGGAAGTTATAAAGCAATTTCTCGTGAACTAAATGACGGTCTTCAAGTAAGAGTTGAAGAAAAACGTAATAACATTACAAAAAAATAAACTTGGTAAACAACAATGAATATAATTAACATAGATCGTATTGCTAAAGTTTATCAGGTGGGTTCTGAAGAGGTGCACGCATTACGTGATGTTTCTTTGAGAATTGATAAAAACGAATATGTTGCTATTATGGGTCCATCAGGATCCGGCAAATCGACCCTGATGAATATGCTGGGATGTTTGGATACACCAACTTCCGGAATTTATGACTTTAAGGGTGTTAGCGTTAGTGAAATGACTGATAATGAATTAGCAAGAATAAGAAATAAAGAAATTGGATTTGTATTTCAAACATTTAATCTTCTTGCAAGATCTGATGCAGTTCACAATGTTGAGCTCCCTTTAATTTATGCTGGAGTAGCCAGTGCTGAAAGAAAAGAAAGAGCCAGGCAGGCATTGATTGATGTTGGACTAGAAGATAGAATGCATCATAAACCTAATGAACTTTCGGGTGGGCAGAGACAAAGAGTTGCCATTGCACGTGCTTTGGTTTCTAAACCTGCTATTATTCTTGCTGATGAACCAACAGGAAATCTTGATTCTAAAACTGGTGAAGAAATTATGGCTTTGTTTCATGAAATACATGAAAAAGGTAATACCATAATTCTTGTAACCCATGAGGAGTACATTGCTGAACATGCTCTAAGGATTGTTAGACTAAAAGATGGTCTGATAGAAAAAGATGAAAACGTTGAAAAAAGATTTATACCAAAAGTAAAAGCATCAGTTTCATAATAAATAATTATTAAGTGAGTTAATTATGTCTCCAATGATATTTGAATTAAACGAAGGACTTGCAATTGCCTGGCGAGCAATCAGAGCTAATAAAATTCGAGCTGCCCTAACAATGCTCGGAATTTTTATTGGCATTACCGCAGTCGTGTTAATGTCAACTGCTATAAAAGGGATTGACAACTCATTTAAAAATGGTATAAGCGCTCTTGGATCGGATGTTTTATATGTTGATAAATGGTCCTGGTTTTCTAATGACGAATGGTGGAAAATGCGTAACCGCAGAAATATAGAAATGGAAGACTACCGTAAATTCAAAGAACTGGCAAAACTTCCTCTAGCAGTTGCCCCGGTCACTAATAGCAGGCAAACAGTAAAATATGATGATAAAAAAGTTGAGGGCGTTTTTTTAACAGGTTCAAACGCTGATTATGTTAAAACAACTAACTTTACCTTCGATCAAGGAAGATTTTATTCTGAAATTGAAAGCAACGCGTCTAGAAATGTTGCTGTTATCGGAAGTGAAATAAGTGCAAAACTTTTTCCCAGGGGTGATGCTTTAGATAAAACAATTAAGATTGGTGGAACAAACTTTAAAATTGTTGGAGTGCTTGCAGAACAGGGAAGTGTTGTTCTAGGACCATTTAATCCTGATAATCAGGTATTCATTCCTATCGGAACGATATTTAAAAATTTTATATCAAGGCATTCTCAAACAGTAACTTTAAATGTTCGTGCACCCAATCCAAATATGGTTGAAGAAACCAAAGCTGAGGCCGAAGGAATAATGAGAAAGATTCGTGGATTATCATATGATCAACCGAATGATTTTTCAATAAACCAACAAGAGGGATTGCAGGAGCAATATGATTCCTTTGTTGGTGTTATACAAATTGCAGGTTTATTTATAACCGGCTTATCACTATTTGTTGGTGCAATCGGTATAATGAATATCATGTTTGTTTCAGTAAAAGAACGAACTAAGGAAATTGGATTAAGAAAAGCGATTGGTGCAAAACGTAGAACTATTATGACTCAATTTCTTTTAGAATCCTCAGTAATTTGCTTGCTTGGTGGTTTGATTGGTTTGATAGCAGCACTTCTTTTAAGTTTAATGTTAAATCAGTTCTTCCCAACAGCCATACAATACGATGTTGTTATCATCGCAATATTAATTTCATTATTAACTGGAATAGTTTCAGGATTAGCTCCGGCATACACCGCCGCTAAGATGGATCCTGTAGATGCATTGAGGTATGAGTAAATGAAAGTAAATCAGATTTTAGCAATTTCTTTGCAGTCATTAAAAAGCAATAGATTGAGAACTGCTCTAACAATACTTGGAGTTGTTGTTGGAATATTTTCTATAATTGTTATTATGACAATTCTCACTATGCTTCAAAACAGTATCAATTCTGGATTATCAAGTTTGGGTAAAAATACTTTTCAAATTCAAAAACAAGATAATGTATTTGGCGGTGGACCAAGAAGAAGAGATGACCGTAACAGAAAAGATCTGACAATTGAGCATGGCATTCGTTTAAAGGAAATGCTACCACAGGCAAAATATGTTGGTGTTGAACAATGGCAGTTTGGGATAGTTGCTAAGTATGGCAACAGAGAAACAAATCCAAATATTCAGATTGCTGGGGTAAGTACTGATGCGATGCGAACAAATGATTGGAATGTTGAAGAGGGAAGAGATCTCAGGGAAGACGATATTAATTACTCCTCTGATGTTTGTTTGATTTTTCAACCAATAGTTGATAAACTTTTTCCAAATATTGATCCTATTGGTCAAACTATTCGCGTTGACGGCAAACCTCTAAGAGTTGTTGGTATAGTTGAAAAACAATCTGCTTTGTTCGGGCAAAGCAGAGATAACTATATCATAGTCCCAATAACAACCTGGCAATCGATGTATGGAAGATATGGTCGTTCAGTCAACATAACTGTTATGTCTCAAAGCGCTGACGATTATGATGAAGTTATAGAAGCTGCAACCGGTCATATGAGAAAAATTAGAAAAGTTGCTGCCGGTGAACCAAATGATTTTTTTATTTTCAGTAATGAATCAATGCTTACAGAAATAAATAAAATTACTGATCCGATTAAAATGATAGCATTGGCAATTTCATTAATTGCACTAATTGCTGCAGGTGTTGGCATTATGAATATTATGCTTGTTTCAGTTACAGAAAGAACAAGAGAAATTGGAATTAGAAAGGCACTCGGCGCAAGAAAAACATGGATATTAACTCAATTTCTTTTTGAAGCAATAATTCTTTGTATGTTAGGCGGATTAATTGGAATCATAATAGGTGTTAGCATAGGTAATATTGCCGGCGGATTAATAAATGCTCAGGCTGCTGTGCCCTGGAATTGGGTATTTCTTGGTTTATTAATTTGCGTTCTTGTTGGTGTTGTTTTCGGAACATATCCTGCTTACAAAGCTTCCAATCTTGATCCGATTGAAGCATTGAGATATGAATAGAATGGAATTTTGGAATGATGGAGTCTTGGAAATTTTATTTTGTTAATAAAAAATTTCAATATTCGATTACTCCAACACTCCTTTTTAGAAGCTCATATCAATCTGAAAGCTAATTCTGTTATCTACATTCCCAATTATCTCATTATCCCCTGAACTGAGAGAAGTTTCATCAGGTTTATATGTTTCAGAATATTTTGTAGAGAGGGTTAGAAATTGTCAGTGGTTTATATTTAAAATTAAATACCATCGAATACCTTTTCCATACATAGCAAGATTCGGCATTACACCAAGTAAATCATTTTCATATTCATAAACTGCTGAGTTAAAAGAATCAGTTTGGAAGAAAATTATTCTGCCATAAAGATTTATTTTTTTTATTGGCACATACCTCACATCCTGAAAAACCAAAAATCCATTTTCTTTTTGTCCGGAATCTTTAATTAAGAAATGATTGTACTCAATTCTTGTTTTAAGTCTTAGGTCCCTGGATATATTGTAAATGAATTCTGTTCTGGCAATCTGTTTCAATCTTCTTACAATTTCCTCATTCAAGTTAATTAACTCAGTTACTTCTTTGTTTTCATATTTATAACGCAATCTAACTTCAAACTTTGGCAAGGGCATTGATACAAAATCAATTAACAAATCATTACCCTCGCTGGAAAGTGAATTTTCATTTGTACGATATGGAAATTTGAATATATCGTAGTAAAGGTTTAAAACCCCGAAAGGAATTTTCCATTTAAGGCCTGAATAAATTCCCAATTCATTATTAATGCTTCCTGATTTTTCACTAAAACCAAATCCGTAAAGATTAATATAATTTCTCGGATAACTTCTCACTGCAGTAGTAAATATCAACTCACGATTTGCAGAAAACTGTATTCCATTTATTGATGCAACGGACTTACCATCAAAACTTGCTTCACCAAATAAGATTAATTTTTGAAAAATTTATTTCATAGTAAGCTGATAAGTAATTAAAATTATCGCCGCTTAAATCATAGATAGATGAAGACTCAAATTTATTATCAAAAGAGGCATTGTAATAAATTACGCCAAGATTCATTCTGCCTAAAAATTTATAATCTAAAACTCCGCCAATTAGTTTTGATTTTGATGCAGCTTTTTTACTCAACTCACTTTCAAATCGATGAAAACCGGTTTGCCCAACTGAAGTAATCTCCCCGGTTATAGAATCGATCGTTGCATCAAAAGTATTATTTGAATAAAAAGCTGTAAGACTAAAATCATCAAACGATAACTGAGCTGCGGCGCCTCTGTAGTATCGATATTCTGCGGCACTTGTGTATGGACGAAGATATCTTGCTCTTTTCTTAACAGGAAAAACAGCATCTGCTCCTTTTGAAAAACCAAAAGGACTCCATAATGCAAGTCCTTGTCCATATTCTAAAACATAATCACCTGCTATAAAATTTTTTACAAATCCAACATCTTTAACCTGAAGATGAAAAGATGTGAAATCTGTGTAGGATAATTCTCCCGGATCTTTTTCAACTAAAGCTCCTGCTTGATAATTCTTATCATAATTGTATAAAAACCGATTATATGATTTTAATTTTGAACCTTGATATTTCCCGCTTGTAAAACCATCCCTGTTTTGTAAATCATTACTTACTCTGCTTCGAATATTTAATTGAGATTTATTAAAAAATGATTTTGAATCTGTAGAAGTAGTTTCAATATTTTCAATCTCATCTTTTGGTCTTGATGTTTTGATAAATGGTAAAATACTTTCAATCAGTTGCTTGTCAAGTTCACGAATTGCAAAAAGTTCAGTGGGCGAAAAGAAATAACCAAATTTATTACGGTGCTCTATAATCCTTTGAGCAGATTGTTGATCCATGTTTGGTAATTTCGCCAAGTCAAAAACATCGACCGCATTTATATCAATCGGATTGCGAATAAGATTTTCTAAAATCTCTACAAGTTCTTCCGAATCAGTTTCTACATCAGGTTCAACCAAAACATTATCAAGCACTTCTTCTGTTATTATTGAAGTGCTATCTAACTGAGCAAAGATTGAATTGGTTGATATCAAAATCAAAAAGAAAAATAATCTTCTCAATTTACTCCAGCCCTAAATGTTTCCTTATTGTTTTGCTGCGATCAAGTTCTCTTCCAAAACTTATAATTATTCCGGCTTGATGTGTTAAACCCAAATCATTATGAGTAAACATTGCATAATCTAAACTGAACATTGAATAATTAATACCTATGCCGGCGCTGTACTTTGAAGGTTCATTTGAAAATCCTGTACGCAAGGATAAATATTCGATAATATCATAGTTAATTCCAAATTGAAACGATGGTTTATATTTGATATCTTTTTCAACTGCGAAATTCAATGTCAGGTCATCAACAACATCGTAGGATAAACCTGTATTGAAAATCATGGGAATCTGATCGTCCTCATTACCAAACGTAGCACGATTAATATTTTGAATTGAAAATCCAAGTCTAAAATTATTTGAAATGTATGCTAGTCCGCCGATGTTAAAAAACAATGCTCCATCACTGCCATAATTTTGGATTGAAACGGTCTGATAATTTACTGTTACTCCCGCAAAAAAATTGTTGAGATAATTATAAGAATATCCCAGAGTAAATTTTGATTCACGGTAAAGATCAAATCCATAACTCATTCCTCCAACAGCAAAGGAACCGATTGAAGTAGGTTCGTGATATGCCACATATCCATTAGCTAATTCGGATAATCCAAATGGGGCAGGCGAGTAGTAAACTCCGACTTCTCTCCAGTTCATTTGAGATAAACCAGCAGGGTTGTTGAAAAGACTAAAGACATCGTTACTTAAAGCAACATCAGAATTGGAAAGAGAGATTTGTTTTGCCCCCGGATTGTACTGAGAATATGCACTAAAAGTTAATAAGCAAATTGTTATAATTGTATGAAAAAGTTTCATATTGTTTGATAGTTAATTGTTCGATTATATCTAAATTTCTATATTAAATCAACAAAAATTTTGGCCAAAATTATAATGCGTATTTTTTTAATATTGTTTTTAATCCCGCTCACATTTTCTTTTTCACAAGAGTTAAATTGCAGAGTAACAGTAAATTATGAAGGCTTATCTGTAGAAAACAGAGAACGCCTTGTTGATTTTAGCGGTGTTATTGAATCATACATGAACACAACTCAATTTACCGGGCAAGCCTGGAAAGGTATAAAAATAGATTGTGCGTTAACTATATTTTTTACCAGTGCAGCGGGAGATGATTACTCAGCACAAGTTGTTCTCGTTTCAACAAGACCTGTTTTTAGATCCACGCGCCAATCTCCTATGCTAACCATTAGCGATCCAAACTGGTCATTTAGATATGTTCAAAATCAAGCTATGTATTCTAACCAGGCAACCTTTGATCCGATTACAACTTTCTTAGATTTCTATGCAAATATTGTCATTGGATTTGATTGGGAGACGTGGGCAGATTTGGGTGGGACACCTTACTTTAGCAAAGCATTTAATTTGCTAAACCTTAGTTTAGGAAGTCCATATAAAAAAGGCTGGGAGCAGAGCAGTGCATCTTACAGCAGATGGGGTTTATGCCAGGATTTACTTAACGATAATTATCGCGCATTTAGAGAAGCATTTTATGTTTACCATTATGGTGTGGATGAAATCCAGGTAAGAAAAAAAGATGGACAAGATAAAGTAGCAGGGATTGTATCTGTACTTGAAGATATGCAGAAAAAAACCGGTATCAACAGTGTACTTATTAAGTTGTTTTTTGATACAAAATATGGTGAAATTATTGAACTGCTGAAAGACTATCCCGACTACACAATATTTAACAGATTAAAAAAAGTAGATCCGCCGCATTCTGCTAAGTATGATGAAATGTTGAGATAAATTCTATTCCAGTTTAATAGAAATAATTTCATCATCCTCGGTGATGTTATAAACAACATCCATTCCTTCAATAACTTTTGCAAATAAAGTGTATCTGCTATCAAGATGAGGATGACTTCCCTGCATAATAAAAAATTGTGAGCTTTCTGTATCCTTTCCAGCACTTGCCATGCCAACGTAACCAATTCCAAAATCAGTATCAGAAAATTCTGAAATGATGTCATAACCGGGTCCGCCCCAGCCTGTAGCAGTTGGATCGCCAGCCTGAATTACAAATCCTGGTACAACACGATGAAAAATTATTCCATTATAAAAATTTTGTTTTGCAAGCATACAAAAATTTGCAACTGAAATTGGAGCGATATCTGAATTAAATTGAATTACAATATTTCCTTTTGAAGTTTTTATTGTCGCCTGCTCATACTTGAATGCACAACTCCAGATATCTTCAAACTTATCAAACTCTTTAACGCCAATTTGGTTATTACCTGTTTTCTCCCCAATAAATTTTCTGATTGAATAAAGTTTAGATTCTTTAGTCTTTTCAATCATCTGAGAATAAAATTCAGGGTCAATCTTTTCGGCAAGATTTATTAAAGACATAGTAGCTTCAAGGAAATCTGGATTGTCTTTTAATTTGCTTATTTGATTTTCAATAATATTTTTTAGTTCAAATTCATAAGATGATATGAACAGTGAATCAATACCATCTGCTGCTATTGAAATTAGAGGGGCATAGTTTGATGTTAATGCATTTATTAAAACTTGTGTGAAATCAACTTCGTATTTGGTTTCTGATTTTATTGCTAATATTTGTGTTAGTGCTTCAATTTTATCTTTTAGCTCAGGTGTATCCCGATAGTATTCAGCTAATTTATTAAAGGCAATTTCTTTATCTGGATTTTTTGCATAAAACTGTATTTGATATTTAGTTGGTATTTCCAATTCATTCAAGATAATTTTATGTTCTTCATAACCACCAAACAATTCATAACGACTTAAAAATAACTCTCCTTTGAAACTCATAGATTTTTTCAAATCAAATAGCAGCGAATCGATTTTATTTTTAACTAAAATATTTAAAGTGTCATTCAAAAAATTTTTGATATTCTTTATAGAAATAGCTGTTTGTAACGCAACATTGGGATTTGAATCATCTAATAGTCTGAAATAGTAATCTATGTTTAAATCTGGAAATGATTTCGAAACGAATCTTAAATTATGTAAGATTTTTGAGAATTGAATTCGTAACAAAATATTACTCCGGTCAAACTCTTCCCAAAATATTGGTTTTACTCTATCAAGATTTATTTCACTGTTAACATTCATTAACACAAATTGCTTTAATTCAATATCATTTTGGGCTGTACCATATAAGAAATATGTACCACTCAAATATTGTTCTATGTGAGAAGAAAATTCCGCCGATTCCTATATCGAGAAAGCACAAATAAGGTTTTTATTATCCTTTTAGCTCTGGAATTGGGGTGTGTTATCTCATTTTCTAAAATTGCTCTTGCGTTATCACTTTTAATTCCTCGGATTTGAAATTGAAGAATTGCTTCTGAAATTCCTTCATAAGGAAAGATTGAATCAGCAAATGATTTATAAAATTCTGCTAAGCTTTTGCAGATCGCTTACATCTCCAATCTTACCAATAGCATAAAATATTTTTGGAAATTGATCTGGTGGGGGAGAGGAATGTAAATATTCCCACAGGAAGTTTATTGATTGTTCACATTTACCGATCTGTCCAAGCGCAAAACAAACTTCACTTCCATATTTATTTAAATCCAATTTTAATAACTCAGGAACGAATGAAGTATCTTCACTTTGAGCAATACTTAGTAAAGCTGCTTTGGTTTTTGTATCTGAATCGGAATTAAGATATTTATTGATGATCGGCTTCTCAAAACTTCTTTCATAAGTAGTTTTGATAAGATCATACATTGTGGAATCATATTGAGCAAAATTTAAATTGCTCAATAAAAATAAAATAATGAGGAGGCGCATTTGTTCCTCAAAGAATAGTGTTAAAAAGAATTATAAATCAGCTTGCCAGACTCTATATTTTTTATACGCAGTACCACCCATTACAACGGCTCCGCGATTCATCATATCATTATCTTCTAAAATCCAACTTGCTTCACCCAAATCAATTCCAACTGCATGAGCACGGTTAACTATCTCCCAGTAGAAAACGGCGTCTAATCCTTTTTTCTGATGTTCTGGAATAATTCCAAGAGTGATTACTCTTGCCCATTTAATTTTTTTCTTTTCAGTAAATAATTTTATAAAGTTAAAAGGAAGCAGTCTGCCGTTCATTTGTTTAAAGACGTAATTATAATCAAGCATAACAAGTGCAAAACCAACTAAGTTATTATCTATTTCACCAAACAAAACTAGTGAAGGTTCAACAAGAGATTTTAAGTCTTTTGCCATTGCATCAATTTGAGCCTCAGTCAAAGGGATGAATCCCCAATTAGGTGCCCAGGCTTTGTTATAAACAATTTTTACTTTTTCTAATTCCTTAGCAAAATTCTTCATATCAAGCTGGGTTATTTTCAGCCTGTAACGATCGCGCGCTATTTGCTGCACTCTTTTTAATTTTTCAGAACCCATTACTTTATGGTTTTCAAGTTTGTAAGCTAAAAGATCTTTTGCTTTTGTCATTCCATAATTTGCACATAAGTCTAAATAATACTTTGGATTGTAAGTCATCAATAGTCTTGGAGAATCTTCAAATCCTTCAAGCAGCATTCCCCATTCATCATTACTCGATGGATTAGCCGGACCGAGCATTCTTGTTAATCCTTTTTCTTTAAGCCATTCTTTTGCTGTATCAAATAAAGCATTTGCAACTTCCTGATCATTAATACATTCAAAGAATCCAAAGAAACCTGAGTTATCATTGTGATATTTTAAGTGCATATCATTTTTGATGGCAGATATTCTTCCAACAATTTCATCATTTTTATACGCAAGAAAGTAATCAGCTTCTGCATTCTGAAAGAAAGGATTTTTTTCCTTACTAAGTAAAGTTTTTCTTTCCATAATAAGAGGTGGAACCCAATGAGGATCATTTTTATAAAACTTCCATTGGCATTTTATAAATGTGTTAAGTTCAGATTTGGTTTCAACTTTTTTGATTTTAATTTCTTGCATAGATAATCCTATATAAAAAAAGCATACTCATTGGAGTATGCCTTTAAAATAAAATAATTCAGTACTAAATAAGTCCTACTTTTTTTCCTGCCATTTCAAATACATTTAGAATCTCATCAAGATGTTCTTTTTCATGAGTTGCCATATAACTGGTTCTCATCATTTGTCTTCCGGGAGGAACACCTGGAGAAATAAATACGTTTACAAAAACACCATTGTCATAAAGTAATTTCCACATTTGAAAAGCAATGGCATCATCACCAACAATTACCGGAACAATCGCTGTCCTTCCATCAATAACATTAAATCCTCTTGCTTTAAGATTTGTTCTCATATAATTGGCATTAGCTAATGAGTTTTGTAACAAGTTCAGGCTGGGCTTCAAGAATATCAAGTGCAGCAAGTGCAGATGCAACAGATGCGGGAGTTGGAGATGCACTGAAGATTAATGCAGGTGAAAAATGTTTAATAAAATTAATTACTCTTTCTGTTCCGGCAACAAATCCACCCAATGATGCAAATGTTTTACTGAATGTTCCCATTGTTAGATCAACATCTTTTTCAAGATTGAATTCGCTTGCTGTACCTCTGCCGCCTTTACCAATAACTCCGACTGAATGTGCATCATCAATCATAACTCGTGCACCATACTTTTTAGCAATCTCAATCATACGAGGCAGTTCAACAATTTCTCCACCTGTACTGAAAACTCCATCGGATACTATGAGTTTTCCTGATTCAGCAGGAAGTTTTGAAATTGTTTTTTCTAAGATCATCCATATCATTGTGTTTGTATCTAACCAAACCGCCCATTGCGCCTTTGGTCATTAAAGTTCCGGCAACAATACAAGCATGGTTATCTTTATCCGAAATAACAAAATCATTTCTTTGAACTAAAGTTGGTATAACACCCTGAGCAGATTGATATCCTGTACTGAAAAGTAAGAACAGCTTCTGTATTAAAAAATTTGGCTAATCTACTCTCAAGTTCGATGTGTAAATCTAAGTGTACCGGTTAAATATCGGGAGCCAGAACAACCGGTTCCGTATTTTTCTACTGCTTTTATTGCAGCCTCTTTTACGTGTGGATGTCCGGTTAATCCAAGATAGTTATTCGAACCTGCCATAATAACTTTTTTGCCTTCGATCTGAACAACTGGTCCTTCATTTGCTTCAATTGGTCTGAAGTAAGGGTAGATACCCATAGCTTTAATATCGTCTGCGCGTGTAAATTCCTGACACTTCTTAAAGATATCCAAAAAATCCTCCTGAACTGATGTGTATAATTAAAACTGATGCGACTTTTTATTAAATTGCGCACAAAAATTATAGCTAATTAGCCTTAAAAACAAATAAATACAATTATGCAAACTCAAGAAATAGCAATAGTTACAGGTGCAAACGGATTCGTTGGAAGTCATCTTGTTGATAATCTTTTATCCAAAGGATTTAAGGTTAGATGTCTTGTTAGAAAATCCAGCAATCTAAAATGGTTGGATAAAAAGGATGTTGAAATTTTTGATTCCGGTTTATTTGATAAAGAAGGATTAAGAAAAGCCTGTAAGGATGTGAACTATATTTTTCATGTTGCGGGAGTAGTAAAATCAAAAACTAAAGAAGGGTATTTTAAAGGAAATGTAGAAACAACAAGAAATCTTCTTGAAGTTGCGCTTGAGAATAAATCTACCATAAAAAGATTTTTGGTAGTTAGCAGTCAAACTGTTTCCGGTCCATCGACAGAAGGTAATCCGGTTAACGAAAAAACTGAATGTAATCCGATTACAACATACGGCATAAGCAAACTTGAAGAAGAAAAATTAGTTTTATCTTACAAAGACAAACTTCCTATTACTATTTGCCGGGCTCCGGCGGTTTATGGTGAAAGAGATACTGAGATTTTTATTTACTTTCAAACATTCAGTAAAGGATTAACAACAACAATTGGATTTAATAAAAAAGAATTAAGTTTAATCCACGCTGTTGATTTAGCGGAAGGATTTTATTTAGCTGCTACGAATGAAAAAGCAAAAGGTGAAATCTATTTTATTAGCTCTGAAAAATTTTATACCTGGCAGGAAATTAATTCTATTACATCAAAAGTACTTAATAAGAAACCAATCATAATAAAAGTACCGCACTTTTTAGTTTATACAATAGCTGCCGTTGCACAGTTCTTTGCGATGTTTAGCAGTAAACCTGCAACACTTAATATTGAAAAGGCTAAAGATATTACTCAACAATACTGGACTTGCGATACATCAAAAGCAATGAGAGATTTGGGGTACAGACAAAAAATATCCATTGAAGATGGTATAAAAAGAACTTGTGATTGGTACAAACAAATGAAGTGGATTTAATTAATTATCCAAAGCTCCTTCATCAATCCAGGTTCTAATTCCTTGTATTTGATCTAAAGTTATAGGTGTTGTATAACCTAGTGGGAGGCATTGGAGAAATTCCTGCTCACTTGCTTCAATCGCCCAAACAAGTCTGCTTAAATCCGGTTCACCAGGAAATACTATATTCGGATCTGCTGTAACACCTGCCCAGGTAGATAAATCTATTCCATCTGCCGGATTTGGTTGAGCGTGACATCCTGAAAATGCACATTTAACCTGAAACACTGGATAAATATGATCTGCAAAACTAACATTGCTATCTGGAATAGGTTTGTTGTCAACATTCTCATTAGTTAATGTGTCATCACAACCCAGCAGAAACAATAAAGAAATAATTATTAAAGAGAGTATTTTCATAATTAAGTTTAATTTTGGTAGTAATAATATAATGTGGTGCATAAGAATCAAAGTCAAAATTTAGTGGCTAATATTACTCTGGATGATAATTGATTCTTGGACAAAACATAATTATTTTTGGACAAGAATTATGGGGCTATAGCTCTCCGCCGCGGCGGATGGGAGAGCGTCCCGATGCGATCGGGAAGGTCATCGTTTCTATAAAAAGGGAAAATAAGTTTTAATCTATTGGGGCTATAGCTCAGTTGGGAGAGCGCTTGAATGGCATTCAAGAGGTCAGCGGTTCGATCCCGCTTAGCTCCACAAAAAACTCACTTAATAGTGAGTTTTTTTATTTTCACTCTATATCACACCAAAAAATTTTAATCCTAAATTACTATCCTTATTTTTACCCGCAATGAATTTATTACCAATTAATAGCTACTACAAAAAAATTCTTAGGGTTGCCCTACCTGCAATCGCTGGTCTCTCAACACAAATGGTTGTTTCACTTGTTGATTCAGCAATGGTTGGCAGATTGGATGAAGCAACATATGCTCTTGCTGCTATGGGTATTGGTGTACTAGCAACGTGGGCTTTAGTAAGTTTCTTTTCAAGTCTTGCAACAGGTACGCACGTTATTGTTGCACGCAGATTTGGACAGGGTAATTTTTTAGAGTGCGGAAATACATTAAACAATTCGCTCATCTTATCATTATTAATTGGTGGGGTAGTTGCTGCGATAGGCGCTTCATTAGCAGGACCAATTGCGCATTTCTTCGCGTCTGATGACATAGTTGGCGATTACGCTTCACAATATCTTTTTTATAGATTTCTTGGGATTCCATTTTTTCTTATTTCTGTTTCGTATCGCGGATTTTTCTTTGGGATAAGTAAAACCAAAATTTTTATGATCTCAGGAATCCTTACAAATCTATTTAATGTGATTTTTAATTATATGTTTATTTATGGATCGTTTGGACTGCCAAGAATGGGTTTAGCCGGTGCAGGATTGGGATCTACACTTGCAACATTTAGCGATGTGGTTTTTTATTTGATAATAATGCTCTTACCTGCTTACAGAAATAAGTTTCAAAACTTTAAACACTTTAAAATTGATAAAGAAATTATCAGAGGAATCTATAAAATTTCATTGCCTGTATCTTTTCAAAATGTGTTTGTATTAATTGGATTTTTAAGTTTTGTTGCAATCACCGGAATAATTGGAACTAAAGAGCAAGCGGCAACTCAAGCTATCATATCCACTTTATTTATTTCGTTTCTTCCTCTCTTTGGATTTGGAATTGCCGTTCAAACTCTTGTGGGAAATAATCTTGGAGCGGGGAAATATCATCTTGCCAAACTTTATGGATTTGAAACAGCTAAAGTTGCAACAATCTACACGATCCTTCTTGGGATTATTTTTATTTTAATTCCACAATACGTTTTGAATATAATTACAAATGATTGGAGTATAATCGAACTTGCAAAATCATCTTTAAGAATTGCTGGCTTTGCACAGATATTTTATGCTACGGGAGTTGTGCTTGCAAATGGATTACAGGCTGCAGGCAGAACGGTATTTGTTATGAAAGCCGAAATGTTAACGAACCTTTTTATTTTTGTTCCATTAGCATACTTACTTGGTGTAGTTTTTGATTTTGGATTAACTGGTGCATGGTTTGCACTACCCGGCTATATAATTATTTATTCATCATTAATATTTTACAAGTATAATTCTGCTGATTGGCATAAAGATATACCTGTTAAGTTAGATT
Organism: uncultured Ignavibacteriaceae bacterium; assembly: GCA_963812305.1. GTDB lineage: Bacteria > Bacteroidota > Ignavibacteria > Ignavibacteriales > Ignavibacteriaceae > IGN3. The sequence continues at coordinate 181,631 of CAWEUT010000007.1, read as the reverse complement.
AATCTCTTAAGCTTGCATATCCGGCAATTGCAATCAAAAGAAAAATTGCTGCGGTAAAAAAGAATGAATATGAAAATCCAATTGCAGCTCCGGCATACCCGCCAAGCAAAGGACCAACTAAATTTCCCATCACTTGAAAACTAGAACCGATTCCTAAAACACCGCCTCTTCTATCCTTATTAACATTGTTACTTATTCTTGTAAAAAGTAATGGCATCAAAGCTCCATATCCAAATCCTAAAAAAGTTCTAACAGGAATTAAGTAATATGGATTGGTAATGAAAGCGTGCAGCAAATACATTGTTGCAGTAAGTATTGAAGCAACAACAATACTTTTTTGTAATCCAAATGTTTCAACTTTCTTGCCCCACCAGTAAGCTGAAAAAACTGAAAACACACCAACTATACTATACAGAGCACCTGTAATAGTTGGTAAATAGTTTTTATTTATCTCTAAAGTTTCTACAAACAATACAAAGATTGGTCTTACGAATGAAATCCCCAGCGAAGTGAGCATTATTAATATTGCGGGGATTAATATTTTTTTATCAAGAAGTACGTGCTTCCAATTATCAAACAAAGTAAAATTTGATTTTGATTTTTCACGTTTATCTTCTTTAACAAAAAATATAATTGCAAATCCAACAACAAATAATAATCCTGCAACTACAAAAAACACTGCACGAAAAGATAAAAAGTCTGAAATAACGCCACCAAATAGTGGACCCAAAACAGTCCCTGCCGCAGTTGAGGATTGTAAAACACCTAATGCATATCCTGTCTTTTCTTCGGGAGTATTTGATGCGATAAGTGCCATTGCTGCAGGAAGAAAACCACTTAATCCACCTTGCAGTAATCTTCCAATAAAAAGCTGGTTAATATCCTGTGAAAAACCAATAATAATTTGTGCGAATGCTAAGTCCAAATGTAGCTCGTATCATCATTAACTTTCTTCCGTATTTATCGCCAAGATTTCCCCATAGAGATGAAAGGAACAATGATACAAAAAATGGTCCTGCAAATACCAAACCGCTCCATTTAGAAGTTTCTTCAATTGAAGTAACTCCAAGTTCTCTAACAAACAGAGGTAGAAAAGGAACAATAGAACTCATGCCGACCATTGCCAGAAATTGGCAAATCCACATTATATAAAGATTTTTTTTCCAGTTTATCATTTTTCTTAAGCTAAATTTACTCATATTTCATCCATTCAAGAATTTCAACTCAGGCAGAATAGTTTGTTTGTGAAAATTCTTTAAATATTACTTGACAATCTTCACTATTGCGAATATATTAGCGCTGTGAAAATGAAATTATCAACAATAATAGTGTCATTTCTAATAATTGCTACAGTTTACGCTGGAGCTTACATAGAATATTTTCATGCAAGAAGTGAATCTGATAATGTAAGACTTGAGTGGCAAACAAGTGAAGAGACTAACCTCCAAAAATTTGTGATCGAAAGAAAAACACCTCAAAGTTCCTTTACAGAAGTTGCTTCAGTTGCTCCTAAAGGTAATAATTCCAACTATATTTTTACTGATCAGAACGCATATAAAACAAATGATATGGTATTTGTTTACAGACTTAAAATTGTAGATAATAATGATCAGGTTACTTATTCTGCAGATGTCACTGTTACTCATAGCATTTCGAGTGTTGCTAAAAGAACCTGGGGCAGTATCAAGGCGATGTTTAGATAATAAGTAGTGAATCATTTCTCGATTTTTATACACCACAATTTTTATCCCTTTTTCAAAAACTTCCAATCTTAAATTTTTTCTACTTTTATTTTTACTGATTTTTTTTGGATGTTCTTCAACAAAAAGATTTAGTTCAGATAATAATTCCGAGTTCAGTTCCTCAAACACCATCAGAGTTTTATTAGATAATAATTCCAGCGAATTAACTATTTCTGTAAATGATGAAATTTTTATATCCGATGAGAGTAAAAGACTTGCAAAAGTTAAATCAGGTAACAAGTTAGTATTTAGTGAAAAATCAGGTGAACTTAATCTAAAGATTGGCGATGCAAATTTTTCTTCGGAAAAGTTTTACATAACTCCAGCCACAGAAAATGAAATAATAAAAATTAATGGCAAACAGTATCGCGGTAGGATTTCTATATTCATCATTGATTCTGAAATAAAAGCTGTTAACCAAATTGGACTTGAAGATTATGTTAAAGGTGTTATGACCAAAGAAATGCCAATTGGAAAAGGAAATGAAAATTATGATGCATTAAAAGCCTTTTCAATATGTGCAAGAACTTATGCCTTTAATAAAATAAATGAGAATAAAAATTTCTTTGATATTTATCCTGATACACGTGATCAAGTTTATGGTGGAGTAGATGGTGAAACCGAATACACAAACAAAATTGTTGATGAAACTAAGGGGCAATTGTTAGTCTATGAAAATGAACCAGCAATAATATTTTATCATTCTACCTGCGGCGGGCAGACTGAAGATGTATCAAATGTATTTAGTAAAAAAAATATTGCATATTTAGGCGGAGTACAAGATGGGGAAGAACCATATTGCAAAATATCACCAAGATACGAATGGATTGAAAATTATTCTGAGCAAACATTTATAGATAGATTATTTAATGCAAAACTTATTGAATCCAATAAATACAAATTGTCTGATCTGAAAATTAAATCCAGATTTAATTCTGGAAGAGTAAATGAACTGGATATAATTGTTAATGATGGCGAAGAAATTCAAAAAACAATCTTTCTTGTGGGCAATCAAATTAGAAGTATAATCAGAAGTGGTGATGGTAAATCAATTTTAAGAAGCACATTGTTCAACATTAATATTGATAAGAGTAAAAATATTGTTATCACAGGAAAAGGGAACGGGCACGGAGTTGGGCTCTGTCAATGGGGCGCAATCGGTCAATCAAAAAAGGGAATAGACTACGAAGCAATTTTAAATCATTACTTTCCAGGAACAACAATAAAAAATTTATATGATTAGTTCATCAATCCCGGTTTTTCTTGCTTCAAAATCTCCAAGAAGAAGAAAATTATTAAAGCAATTAAACATTAAGTTTAAATCATTTAGTGTGGAGATGGATGAGAAAATTCATCCAAATGAAAAACCATCAAATTCAGTTCTCAGGTTATCAAAAGAAAAACTTGAACTTGCCAAATTGAAAGTTAAAAAAGGTATTGTCATAACAGCAGATACGATTGTTGTGCTAAATAAAACAGTACTTGGTAAACCTAAAAATAAAAAGGATGCATTTAGAATCTTAAAACTGCTTAGCGGAAAAACGCATGTAGTGTACACAGGTTATTCAATATTTAATTTTACTAACAACAAAACAATTTCCGAGTATGAGAAAACTGAAGTAACTTTTCGTGATCTTAACGATGAAGAAATAAAAGAATATATTAACGGCGGAAGTCCGATGGATAAAGCAGGAGCCTATGGAATTCAGGATGACTTTGGTGCTGTATTTATCAATAAGATTAATGGCTGTTATTATAATGTAGTTGGTTTGCCGCTCGCAAAATTTTATCATGCATTATTAAGGATATTATAGTTGCTGCAGACAATTCGTAATAGAGTTTTTCTTTCAATAGCAATTGCGGCACTAATTTATTTGGTTTTCATGATTTATGTTGATTATGAAAAAGTTTTAAGTTCTTTCAAAAATTTTAATTGGTATTTACTGCCCATATTACTTTTACTCTCTTTTGGAAACTATGTATCAAGATTCTTTAAGTGGGAATATTACTTAAAAATAATTGATGTAAAACTTCACAAACTTGATTCACTTTCAATTTTTATGTCCGGTTTAATTATGAGTGTTACTCCCGGTAAAATGGGGGAGTTATTAAAATCATATCTGGTAAAACAAGTTAATGGAACATCAATCAGTAAAACTGCGCCGATAGTATTTGCAGAAAGAGCAACAGATTTTTTATCACTAACAATTATGGCGCTTACCGGCGCTTATTTCTATGATTATGGTAAAAATATTATAATCATAATTGGATTAATTATTTTAACCGGACTGATCATCATATCTAACAAAAAATTATTTTATAAAATCATTTCAATTATTTCAAATTTTAGTTTTATTTCTAAACATATACTTAAGATCAGAACTGCTTATGAATCTTCATCAAAACTACTGTCTCTTACTCCATTACTTTTAATGACATTACTTAGCATAGTTTCCTGGGGATTTGAGTGTTTTGGTTATTACCTTATTCTAACCAATTTTGATTTAGAGATTGATCTTCTCTGGGCATTCTTCAGTTACAGTTTTGCTACAATTGTCGGAGCGCTTTCTATGCTGCCCGGAGGATTGGGTGTTACAGAAGGCTCATTAACACTAATGCTTGTGCAAAAAGGTTTATCAGAACATAGTGCTTTTGCTGCAACATTTATTGTTCGTGCTGTTACTTTGTGGTTTGCAGTTTTAGTTGGAGCCATTAGTGTTTTGTTCTATCAAAAAAGATTTGGAAAAATTATTTTTGATTCAAATAGCGGCAATAAGGATCTTTAGTAAATTCTTGTTCTACAGTAATAATTGATTGTTATTGAATTTACTCAATTGATGAAAGATGCAAAAAGAAGCAAAATCATTACAATTTGCATCCGAAATTATTAATAACATAGATTGATTTTTTTTGAAGGATTTTTATGGAAAAGAATCATAAAAATTCCTCTTTACCTTTCTGTAATTTCTTCTTTTCCTTGATTTTAGAAAGCTCTATTGATATATTTTGGGTAGAAATTTATAAATGAAAGGAGTTTGACATGTCACAAGATAATAATCTAGCCAAAGGTTTCTTAATCGGGTTTTTAGCTGGTGGTGCAATTGGTGCTGTTGTTGCTTTGTTAACGGCTCCTAAAAGTGGTAAAGAGTTACGCGCAGATATTAAACAGAAATCTGAAGAATATCTTGATGAAGCTGAAAAATATCTTACGGAAGCAAAAGATAAAGCACGTGAATTGATTAACGAAGGCAAGAAAAAATCTGAAAGAATTATTCACGATGCAAGATCAAAATCTGAAGATATTTTAAAAGATGCCGAAAAAGTATTCAAAGATGCAAAAGTAAAAACAACAGATGTTTATGCAACTGGTAAAGAGAAATTAGAATCTGAAGCAGAAAGAATTAAATCTTCTGTTAAAGCAGGTCTTGACGCATATAAAGAAGCTAAAAATTCTTAGATAAAATAATGGATACAATTCAAATACTTACAATAGTACTAATTGTTTCTGCATCTGCACTTTGTATTGCACTGATTTATTATTTAAATAAAATTGTTAAATCAGTGCAATCTATTAATAAAGATATTAATGAATTATCTACCAACCTTAAACCGCTCATAAAATCCTATACGGAACTTTCTGATAGTCTGAATAAAATCAGCTCTGAAGCCAAAGATCAATTTAGAATTTCAAGATCTATTTTAAATGATTTTAGAGATCGGGCAGATAAGTTGTTGAGCATAGAAGATAAAATTCGTAGCGGTGTTGAAGATGCTGTGATGCCTTTATTTAAAAATTTGAATGCTGTCGGTAAAGGAGTTGAAACATTTTGGAGAAACTTCAAAAATAAGTAATCGTTTAGTTCTCACCTTAAAAATTTTTAGGAGGAATTCCCTTGAAAGAGTACGCACCTGAATTAATACGTAATATAGCTTTAATCGGTCATGGTGGAGGCGGTAAAACTTCGCTTTCAGAAATTATGTTATACACTGCCGGCGAAACTAACAGAATTGGAAATGTTCTTGAAGGAAATACAGTTTCTGATTACACATCTAATGAAATAGAAAAACAGATATCCATTTCAACATCATTAATGCACCTCGAATGGAATAACAAAAAAATAAATATTTTAGATACACCGGGGTATTCGGATTTTATTGGTGATGTAAAATCAGCGATGAAAGTTTGTGACACAGCAGTAATGGTATTAAAATCTGCAGAAGGTGTTGAAGTTGGATCTGAAGTAAGCGGTAAGTTTGTGGATGAGTTTGGACTTCCTTCCGCAATTATAATTAATAAAGTTGATAATGAACATTCCACATTTGAAGCAACTATAGAAAAAGCTAAGCAAAGACTTACAAATGGAGCTATCGCAGTTACATTTCCTGCAGTTGAAGGAATTGTTTTTAACACTGTAATTGATGTATTAAAAATGAAAGCATTTACTTATGGTGATGCCGGATCAAAAAAAATTACAGAAGCAGAAATTCCTGAAAATCTAAAAGCTAAAGCTGAAGAATATCGCACACAATTGATTGAAAAGATTGCTGAAACCAATGAAGATTTAATGAATAAATACTTTGAAGAAGGTTCATTAAGTGATTCAGATATTGAAACTAGGATTAAAAGCAGCTATTATTGGAAGAAGTTTAAGTCCCGTTTTTGCAATCTCAGCTACAAAAGCAGTAGGAATAAATAATTTTCTTGATTTTATGGCTTCATATTTTCCATCACCTGTTGATAGAGGTGGTGAAGAAGCAACTCTTGCAGGTAAATCAGAAAAAGTAATTGTAAAACCAGATGCAAATGGTGAACCTGTTATATTTATATTTAAAACTATCGCAGAGCAGCACGTCGGTGAACTTTCATTATTCAAAGTTTATTCCGGTACTGTAAAAGCCGGGTTAGATCTATTAAATGAAACTAACAGCAAAACAGAACGATTAAGTCAATTATCTGTATTGAATGGAAGAAATAGAAAAGATGTTTCTCAGATTTCTGCCGGTGATTTTGGTGCCGTTGTAAAATTAAAAGACACACATACTAACAACACACTTGCATCAAAAAATCTTTCAGTCATCATCAGTCCGATTGAATTTCCTGAAGCAGTAATTCGAAGTGCTATTCTTCCAAAAGCAAAAGGCGATGAAGATAAAATTGCATCAGGTTTACATTCACTGCATGAAGAAGATCCATCATTTTACGTAAAGTTTGATCCTGAAATTTCTCAAACAGTTATTTCCGGACAGGGAGAGTTACAACTTTCACTAGCAACCAAACGATTAAAAGAAAGATATAAAGTTGATGTTGACCTGGTTGAGCCAAGAATTCCTTATCGTGAAACGATAAAAGGCAGAGTTGATGATGTTGAGTATAAGCATAAAAAACAATCTGGTGGAAGAGGACAATACGGACATGTTCACTTTAAAATGGAACCATTACCCCGAGGAACAGGATTTGAGTTTGTTAATGCCATTGTTGGTGGTGTAGTTCCGGGTAGATTTATACCTGCAGTTGAAAAGGGAATAATCGAAACTATGTCCAAAGGTGTTCTATCCGGAAATCAAGTTATAGATGTTAGAGTTACTTTGCATTTTGGTTCTTATCACGATGTTGATTCTGATGAAATGTCATTTAAGCTGGCTGCAAATCAGTGCTTTAAAAAAGGATTCTTAGAATGCAAACCTTGTTTACTTGAACCTATTTATGAGGTTGAAGTAAAAGTACCCGACGAGTATATGGGTGATGTTATGGGTGATATTTCCAGCAAGCGCGGTAAAATTTTAGGAATGGATTCCGATGGACATTTTCAGATTATAAAAGCACACGTTCCACTTTCTGAACTTTATAAGTATTCGTCTAATTTGAGGAGCTTAACTCAGGGACGCGGAGTTCACAAACGTAAATTTTCACACTATGAAGAAGTGCCAAAGGAAGTTGAACACAAAGTTATTGATGAGTATAATAAATCCCGTGAAGAGGATAAGTAATTTTAAGGCGGAACAAGTTTCCGCCTTTTTAATTTAAGGTGCATTATGGAAAAACTCTGGTCTCCCTGGCGATCAAAATATATTGAATCATTTAAGTCTGATGAAGATAAAACAAAATGTATTTTTTGTCAGATGTTAACTCTTGATCCAAAAGAAAATGATAACCTTTTAGTAGATATGGGAGAATACACTTTTTCAGTACTGAATTTGTATCCATATAATAACGGTCATTTGATGATAGTGCCCAAGCGTCATACAAATGATTTTTCAGGACTTACTAAAGAAGAATTAACAGAATCTTTTGAAAAACTTCAGCTTGCTGAGAAGGCATTAAGAAAAGTTTTAAATCCACATGCATTTAACATAGGTGCAAATATCGGAAGAGTTGCTGGTGCTGGAATAGAAGACCATATTCATTTTCATATTGTTCCAAGATGGAATGGGGACTCTAATTTTATGCCCATCATTGGTGATGTTAAAGTTATCTCGCAAGATCTTGCTGAAACAAAATCTAAATTATTACAAGCATACTCAGAATTAAAATAATAATATTTTTCAAACCAAATCTTTCAGGAAACAATTTGATAAAACTATATATCTCTTTCTTTATTTCAATTTTAATCATCTCCTGTGCACACAAGGCGGAAGAAAAACTTTCTAAACCTTTATTTCTTAAGGATGGACTTCTTTACAGTGATTCGCTTTCAACAGTTCCATTCACAGGCAGAAACAAATCCAATATGCTTGATATGAAAATTGAATACGATGTTGTGAATGGCATAAAAGAAGGGGATTTTATCACATACTATCCGAATGATAAAATTCAGATGATCGGGAAGATGAAAGAAAATAAAAATGTTGGTGAGTGGAAATATTATTTTCCGGATGGCTCTCTTGAAACATCAGGATTTTATGATAATGATATTCCAACTGGTAAATGGACGTGGTTTCAGCCTGATGGTAAAGTTATAGAAGAAGGAAATTATGTCAACGGAAACAGAGAAGGTGAGTGGAAAAGTTATGATACGCTGGGTGTGCTTGAAATAATAAGAGTGTACAAAGAAAATATATTAATTGATTCAACAAAAATAAATTAGATTATTGAGCAGTATTAGATTTGGGACATGCAGTTGGAAATACGAATCCTGGAAAGGAATTATTTATCCTGAGTCTGAAGAGATTAACTATTTAAAAGAATATTCAAATCACTATAACACCGTAGAAATTGATCAATGGTTTTGGTCTTTGTATGCTCCTTCAAAAATTGTGCTGCCACGAAGTGAAACAGTAACTGAATACAAAAATTCTGTTCCAAAAGATTTCCTATTCACTATTAAAGTTCCAAACTCTATTACACTAACACATTTTTATCGTAAGAATAAATCAGAAGAGTTAATAAGGAATCCGTATTTTCTTTCTTCAGATTTATACAGCAAATTTCTTGATTCTATCGAGCCATTAAAAGAAAATGTTGGCTGTCTTGATTTTCAATTTGAATATCTTAACAAAGAGAAGATGTCATCACAGAAAATGTTTGAAGATTTGATGTATGATTTTATCTCAAAAATATCCAACTCAGGATTTCCAATTGGAATTGAAATAAGAAATCCGAATTATCTTAATAAAAACTATTTTAAATTTTTAGAAAACCTGAATCTAATTCCTGTCATGCTTGAAGGTTATTATATGCCTTCGGTGGTTGAAACTTGCAGCAAATATTTAACGGACGCTAGTGGAAGTATTGTTTTTAGATTGCATGGACCGGATAGGACGGGGATTGAAAAAATAAGTAATGAAAACTGGAATCAGATTTATATTGATAGGACAGAAGAACTTGAAAAACTTAGCAATTTATTTCACACTTTGCTGACTCGCAAAATGGATTTATTCATTAATGTTAATAATCATTATGAAGGTTCAGCACCATTAACAATCCAAAAACTAAAAAAAATGGTACGATAATGACCATTTAACTTCTTGATTTAAGAAAGATTAAATACTATTTTTGGACGCAAAATAAATGGGCTCATAGCTCAGTTGGTTAGAGCATCTGACTCATAATCAGAGGGTCGGTGGTTCAAGTCCATCTGGGCCCACAATAAACCTCATCATCTTGATGAGGTTTTTGCATTTAAAAATTTTCAATACCAATTACTTATTTTTAATCTCCTTCAACTCAAATGTAATAGTTCCATAACCTAATATATCACGAGCAAAGCCAAGCATTCCGCCGCCTTCTATGGAGACAAGCATCTTTACCATACCAATATCTTTTGCGTACCATTCTGTTAAAAGATTCTTAGTGCCATTGGAAGTCTCAAGAGTTGTTTCAACTTTTAATGTCTCAAATTTTCCTGCTGGTAATGTAATAGTTTCAAATTTGGATGCTTTGCCTTTTATATTTACTGTATGTGTCTCATCATTAACAAATTCTTTTCCATCCCAGGTCCATTCCTGTCCAACTTTAACAGGGAAAGGGATTCTTAATAGTGGTTTATCATAAACATAATTACCTTCTTTTGTTATAAATAATAGAAGTTTAATCTTTTGGTAGGTTTCATTAACAAATAAACCATTATCATTTACAAAAAGTTTTTGTCTGTACTTAAATTTTTCTGAATCATAACTAAATAGATGAACATTTTTTTCTTTAGTTACTTTTAATTCAAGATCTCCAAAGCTCGAATTATACAAAAGTGTTTTTTTTATTTCAGTTGGAAAATATTCCTTTCCAAAGGTCTTATCAGAGTTTAAAGTATTTGATATTTCGTTTTCTTTTGATTGTGGGTAGAAATCAGAAGGAATAAAAGCTAAAGCCCAAATAAAGATTGTAATTAAATAGTAGTTCTTCATTAATATCTCTTGAAATTGTTACTCTAAGAATACCGAGTTAATTGAGTCTTTGCAACGCATAAAACAATGTATAAGATTAAGTTCTTTATATTTGTCTCGAAAATTAAAATGATTTTTATTTGCTATATGATTTATCTTAATAACCTTAAAAACATTACCACAAAAAACTGCTCAATTATTGGAAAAGAATTGTACCTTAACTCGGCAGTGCTAATTCCAATTATTGTTTTGGATAACAATGAATTTGTTCTATTTCAGAAAAGATCTTCAACTGTAAGACAGCCTGGTGAAGTTAGCTTTCCTGGTGGACATTTTGATTTGCGTTACGATAAAGATTTCTTATCTACAGCTATCAGAGAAACTTGTGAAGAATTAGGTATAGAAAACACCTGTATCGATATTATTGGAAGTATTGGTACACTTGTAGCACCAATGGGAGTGATTGTTGAAGCTTATCTCGGCATATTAAAAATAAACTCATTAGATGAATTAATAATAGATCATAAAGAAGTTGAACGAATATTTTTAATTCCCTTGGAATATTTTATTAATAACAAACCTGAAGAATACTTTACAAGGCTTGAACTCCATCCATTTATGACTAAAGAAGACGGAGAAAAAATAGCACTGCTTCCGGTTAAAGAATTAGGACTGCCGGAAAAGTATTCTTTATCCTGGACAAATGGAAAACATCGTGTGCTGGTTTATAAAACTTCTGAAGAAGTAATCTGGGGAATTACCGCTGAACTTATTTTTGAATTATCCAATAGATTGAAAGAACAAATTGATAAATAATTATAAGCACGTTATATGGGATTGGAATGGTACATTATTAAACGATGTAGATTTTTGCTGTAGAATTATTAATAGAATTCTTGTAGAAAATAATCTTCCAGTTCTATCCTTAAAAAAATATAGAGAGATTTTTACTTTTCCTGTGCAAAATTATTATCAAGCGGCTGGGCTAGATTTTACAAAAACTTCTTTCGAGATTATGGGCAAAGATTTTATTGACGAATACGAGTCTAAAAAATTATCTTGTTCATTATTTGATAATGCAATAGATGTTTTATCAGGGATTCAAAAGCAGGGAATAGGGCAATCGGTTCTTTCTGCATATTTACATGATAATCTTGTGAGCATTCTGGAACATTATAAGCTTACCAAATATTTTGATAACATAATCGGGCTGGATAACATTTACGCAGGTAGTAAAACTCATCTTGGGTTATCTTTAGTTGAAAAGCTAAATATACCTAAAGACCAAATTTTATTTATTGGTGATACTCTACACGATGCAGAAGTTGCAGAAGCAATGGGAGTGAAATCAATTCTAATTGCAAATGGTCATCAAGAAAAAAATAAGTTACTTATAAATAATAATTTTGTCTTGGAAAATTTGAGCCAATTGCGGTCATTCCTGAAACTATAAAACGGATTAACACTGTGGTTATCTATTTCTAAGGTAAATTGAAAATTATTTTCGATTGGTTTTTTTAGCCTTGCTCTTTATATTTGACAATCATTTTTTGAAGAAAATAACAGAATTAATGCAGAAAATCAGAATAAGTGATCTTGGAAAATTCGTAGGGCAGGAAGTTACACTTCAGGGCTGGCTCTTCAACAAACGCTCAAGTGGAAAAATTAAATTTATCATTCTTCGTGATGGCTCAGGTTATCTTCAATGCGTTTACTTTAAAGGTAATCTTACTCCCGAAGTTTTTGATATGGCTGATAAGATTGGTCAGGAATCATCAATTGAAGTTACGGGAAAAGTAAAAGAAGAACCACGTGCGCCGGGTGGATTTGAACTTGATGCAACTGATTTAAAAGTTATATCAGAAGCTCACGATTATCCTATCACACCAAAAGATCACGGAATAGAATTTTTACTTGATAACAGACATTTATGGTTACGTTCAAGTAAGCAAGTTGCGATTTTAAAAATCCGTCATCGTGTTGTAAAAGCAATTCGTGATTTTTTTGATGAACGCGGATTTACTTTAATGGATCCTCCAATCCTTACACCAAATGCAGTTGAAGGAACATCCACACTTTTTGAAACTCCATATTTTGATTTAGGTAATGCTTATCTAACTCAATCAGGACAGCTTTATGCGGAAGCTGGTGCAATGGCACTTGGCAAAGTTTATACATTTGGTCCAACTTTCCGTGCTGAAAAATCTAAAACAAGAAGACACTTAACAGAATTCTGGATGGTTGAACCTGAAGTTGCATTTAACGATTTGAATGACAATATGGATTTGGCTGAAGAATTTTTAGAATATATTGTTCAAACAATCTTAACAGAAAAATCAGAAGAATTAAAAGTTCTTGAGCGTGATATAACAAAACTTCAAAATGTAAAACGTCCTTTCCCGCGTGTTCACTATGATGAAGCAGTAGAGATTTTAAAAAAGAATGGTGTTGATTTTAAATGGGGAGATGATATTGGCGGTGCTGATGAAACAATTGTATCAGCTCAATTTGATAGACCAGTTATGGTGCATCATTATCCTGCAGAAATAAAAGCATTTTATATGAAACGTGATCCAAGTGCCCCAAAGTATGCACTTGCTGTTGATGTTCTTGCACCTGAAGGCTATGGAGAAATTATAGGCGGTAGCCAGCGTGAAGATAACTTAGATTTTCTTTTAGAAAGAATTAAAGAACACAATCTTCCTCAAAGTGCATTTGAGTGGTATCTGGATTTAAGAAGATTTGGTTCAGTGCCTCATTCAGGTTTTGGTTTAGGATTAGAAAGAACAGTAAGCTGGATTTGCGGATTAGATCATTTACGTGAAGCAATTCCTTTCCCAAGAATGATTTACAGAAATACACCTTAGTTTTTGTAGCTCAGACTTCAGTCTGAGATTGTGTATCCTAATCGTGTAACGTCACAATTCGACTTTGCTCAATGTGACAATGAGTTTTAAATAAGTTTGAAAAAATAATTATGACTTTAGATGTAATTTTATTTTTCGTTTTTGGATTTGTAGCCGCAGTTACAGCTGTTATAATGATAACCAGAAGTAATGCGGTAATTTCAGCATTATTTCTTGTGTTAAATTTTGCATCACTTGCAGGTTTGTATCTTACATTGAATGCTCAGTTTATTGCAGTAACTCAAATCATTGTTTACGCAGGTGCAATAATGGTTCTCTTCCTTTTCGTATTGATGTTACTACGTCCGGAAAATGAAAAGAAGTTTTTAGAACTTAATCCAAAGATTAAAATCTTTGCTATGATAGTTGCTTTTGTTGTGTTTGCTCAACTTGCTTACATAATATTTTTTGCAAAACCATCACAAAACATTTCTAAAGATTTAGCAAAAAGTGTTGATGCAGGTACGATAGAAGCTATCGGAAGAGAATTATTTACAAATTACATCGTTCCGTTTGAAGCAGCAGGATTTTTATTGCTTGCCGCCACAATCGGTGCATTAGTTTTAGCTAAAAAGAAGTTTGAATAAAGAATTTTATCATTATGAAATCACAATTGAATATTATTTAATTCTTAGTGCATTTATGTTTTTTGTCGGAGTAGCCGGCGTACTTACAAGAAGAAATGCGATCATTGTTTTTATGAGTATTGAATTAATGCTTAACTCGGCAAATTTAACTCTGGTTGCTTTCTCATCGTATCTTGGTAATTCAATTGGTCAGTTATTTGTATTCTTTGTGATGACTGTTGCAGCAGCAGAAGCAGCGGTTGGACTTGCAATAATAATTGCAATCTTCCGCAACAAACTTACTGTTAATATTGATGAAATAAATATTTTGAAATGGTAATCAATAGTCGTTCCGAACTTGATTCGGAATCTTATTTAATTATTTGACAGATGCTGAAATAAATTCAGCATGACCATAAAATTGTTAGAAATCTATTTTTATATATGAGTGAATTAATTTACTTAACTGTTCTTCTTCCTTTAGTCGGATTTTTAATCAATGGAATTTTTGGCAGCAAGATTAAAAATGAAAAACTAATTGGGATAATTGGAAGTGGAGTAATTGGGATCTCATTTCTAATTGCTCTTGGTGCTTTCTTCGAAACACTTGGATTACCAGTTGACCAAAGACAAAAAATTGTAACTCTGTTTAGCTGGATGTCTGTTGGTAACCTTGATGTTAGTTTTGCATATCAGGTTGATCAGCTTTCACTTGTAATGGCTTTAATTGTTACCGGAGTTGGATTTATAATCCACGTTTACTCAATCGGTTACATGCACGGCGATAAATGTTTCTGGAGATTTTTTGCCTATCTAAATCTATTCATCTTTGCAATGATGAACTTAATTCTTGCAGATAATTTTGTTCTTCTATTTTTAGGATGGGAAGGTGTTGGTCTTTGCTCATATCTGCTTATTGGATTTTGGTACGATAGAAAATTTGAAAAATCTACAACTTCAGATGCAGGTAAAAAAGCTTTTATAGTAAACAGAATTGGTGATTTTGGATTTTTACTTGGAATGTTTTTAATCTACATGACTTTTGGAAGTTTAAACTTTAACGAAGTTTTTTCTCGTGCAGTTTCATTTAATGTTTCAACTGCTACATTTGGATTTATTGCATTATTTTTATTTATCGGTGCAACAGGTAAATCTGCACAGATTCCTTTATTCGTTTGGCTGCCGGATGCGATGGCTGGTCCAACGCCGGTTTCAGCACTTATACATGCCGCTACAATGGTTACAGCAGGTGTTTATATGGTTGCAAGAACCTCAATCATATTTGCAAGTGCGCCAGATATTTTAATGGTTGTTGCAATCATCGGTGCATTTACTGCATTCTTTGCTGCTACAATCGGTATCGTACAAAATGATATTAAAAAAGTTTTAGCTTACTCAACTGTTTCTCAGCTTGGCTATATGTTTCTCGCAATGGGAGTGGGAGCCTTTTCAGCAGGAATTTTTCATGTAATGACTCACGCATTTTTTAAAGCACTTTTATTCCTTGGTGCCGGTTCAGTTATTCACGCAATGCATGAAGAACAGGATATTCAAAAGTACGGTGGACTTAAAAAATATATGCCGCGCACTTATCTTACATTTTTAATTGCTGCTCTTGCAATATCCGGAATTCCACCTCTTTCAGGATTTTTTAGTAAAGATGAAATTCTTTGGTACTCTTATGCAAATGGTGGATTATTTTTCTGGATTCTTGGTGCCGGCACAGCAATGATGACCGCATTTTATATGTTCCGACTTTACATCTTAACTTTTGAAGGAAAAGAAAGATTCGGACACGATAAACATCCGCACGAATCTCCTGCAGTGATGACAATTCCATTAATTGTTTTAGCAGTCTTAGCTGCTATTGGTGGATTTATCGGAATACCTGAAATTTTTTCCGGTGAACACGGAAATCAATTTCATAATTTCTTAGCTCCTCTCTTTAAAGATGCGGATAGAAAACTTGCAACATATAATATCACATTCACATTTTGAAGAAATTTTGTTGATGGTTTTATCAGTTGCGTTTGCTGTCGGAGCAATTATGTTTGCAAGATATATCTATCTTAAAAAACCATCCATTGCAGTCAAACACAGCACAGAAGTTTAAAGGATTATACAATCTTCTTTGGAATAAATATTTTGTTGATGAAGCTTATGATGCAGCAGTTGTTAATCCAATCTTACAAACATCAAGATCATTTTTGTGGAAGATTGCCGATAATAAAATTATTGATGGTGTTGTAAACGGTTCAGCAAAAATTATAGATGTTATTTCAATCAACATAAGAAAATTACAAACAGGTGTTGCTCAGTTTTATGCATTAGTAATGGTGCTGGGAATTGTTGCCGCTTTCTTCTGGATAATTTTAAGTTTATAAAATGGAACAAAACTCACTGTTAACATATTTAATTTTAATTCCACTTATCGGATCATTCCTGATTTTATTTATCAAGAAAGAACAAGCAAATCTTATTACGTTATGCTGCATTGGCAATCTCAACAATTGCTTTTTTAGCTTTCGCTTGTAATTTATTTTCAGTTTGATTCAAGCAAATCCGGAATTTCAATTCATCAACAAAATTGAATGGATAAAAGGATTAAACATTCATTATCACGTTGGTGTTGATGGAATGTCTTTGCTGCTAGTTTTGCTTAACAACATTCTTAACTCCATTAACATTGATTTCAAGCTGGTCGAGTATCGAAAACAAAGTAAAAGAATTTACATTTTTCTTTTTGATGCTCGAAGTTGGAATGCTTGGTGTTTTTATTTCGCTTGATTTATTTCTCTTCTACATTTTCTGGGAAGCAATGTTAATTCCAATGTATTTTATTATTGGAATCTGGGGAGGAAAAGAAAGAGTTTACGCTGCGGTTAAGTTTTTTATTTACACAATGTTTGGCAGTTTGCTAATGCTTGTTGCAATTGTGTGGCTTGCAGTTTATGCAATTGGTCCGCTTGGTTATTTTACAACAAACTTAATTGAACTTTATTCAGTAGCACCACAAATTCCAATGAACATTCAAATCTGGATGTTCCTAGCATTTGCATTCAGCTTTGCAATAAAAGTTCCATTGTTTCCATTACACACCTGGTTACCAGATGCACACGTTCAAGCACCAACTGCTGGTTCTGTAATACTTGCAGGAGTTTTACTAAAGATGGGAACTTATGGTTTACTTAGATTTAATCTTCCACTTTTTCCAGAAGCATCAATCTTAGCAGCTCCATACATTTCAGTTCTTGCTGTAATTGGAATTATTTACGGTGCACTTGTTGCAATGGTTCAAACAGATGTTAAAAAACTTGTTGCTTATTCATCAGTATCACACTTAGGATTTGTTGTACTTGGCATTTTTGCGATGACGCAGGAATCAATTCAAGGCGCTGTCATACAAATGGTGAATCATGGTTTATCAACAGGAGCTTTATTCCTTTTAGTTGGAGTTATTTACGAGAGAACGCACACACGTGAAATTTCAGACTACGGTGGTATTGCTAAACTTGTTCCTGTTTTTTCATTTGCATTAATGTTTGCTTCACTTTCCTCAGTTGGATTACCGGGATTAAATGGATTTGTTGGTGAGTTTTTAATTCTGCTTGGTTCATTCCAATCTCCAGTATTAAATAGCTGGTGGTTTACGGTTTTTGCAGCAAGCGGAGTAATCTTTGCAGCAGTTTATTTATTGTGGATGTACCAACGAGTTGTCTTTGGGAAAGTTACAAATCCAAAGCTTGAAGGATTAAAAGATATGAACGCAAGAGAAATTTTTGTTCTTGCTCCAATATTTATTTTTATCGTTTGGATTGGAATTTATCCTGGCACATTCTTAAAAGTTTCTGATAAATCAACAGCTAAAGTGGTTAAGCAAATTTATAATCCAATAAAAGTTAGTCCTGTTGAACTTGGTTTAACTCAATCAAAGAAGTAAGTAGTTATAAAAAGATAAAATCATAATGTTTAATAACGCTCAAGAATTTTTTAATGTATTACCGATTGTAATTATCGGAACAGGAATTGTTATCTCACTTTTAATAGAAATGTATTCAAAGAAAAGTGAACTGCTGCTTCCATGGTTTTCAGTAATTATATTTTTAGCTGCCGGTTTACATTCTCTGTACTATGTTGGTGATGTATCAATTGTTTTACAAAATATGCTTGCAACCGGCGGTAACGTAAATGTATTCCACGCAATCTTTACACTCGGTGCTGCAGTAGTTGCATTGCTTTCAATCGATTACATAAAAAAATACGGAGCTTATTTTGGCGAGTATTATATAATACTACAAACTTCTGTTCTTGGTATGATGTTGATGGCAGCAGCAAAAGATTTATTTGTGATTTTCCTTGGCTTGGAAATAATGTCTGTTTCATTTTACATTCTTGCCGGAATGAATAGAAAAAGACTAAATGCAAATGAAGCATCACTTAAATACCTTTTACTTGGTGCTTTTGCAACAGGATTTATTGTTTACGGCATCGCATTGATTTACGGTAGTGCTCACACAACTTCAATAGATTTTATTACAGCAAATTTTCCTGAACTGATTAAGAATTTATTATTTATAGCAGGAGTTCTTCTTTTCTTAATAGGTTTTTCATTTAAGATAGCAGCATTTCCATTTCATATGTGGGTGCCTGATGTTTATGAAGGTTCACCTACAACCATTGCAGCATTATTTTCAACTGGTGGTAAAGCAGCAGCATTTAGTGCAATCATAGCAACTTTGTTTGCATTGTTTAACGGACCAGCAGGAAATTTATTTACTCCATATCTTGCTGTGATTTCAGTTCTATCAATGTTTTATGGCAGTATTGTGGCAATTGCACAAGATAATATTAAAAGAATGTTAGCTTACTCATCAATCTCACACGCTGGTTATCTTGCAATTGGATTAGCTGCGGGAAATCACGATGCTGTTGCAGGAGTTATATTCTATCTTGCTGCATACACTTTTATGAATCTTGGTGCATTTGGAATTGTTTCTTTGCTTGAAGGTAAAGATGAAACAAATCTTAGTATTAATTCTTATGCAGGATTGGGAAACAGAAAGCCATTACTTATCCGCTTTGCTTGCCATAATAATGTTTTCGCTGGCAGGTATTCCACCTTTTGCAGGATTCTTTGGAAAGTATTACATCTTCATAGCTGCTATAAAATCAAATTTAACATGGCTTGCAATACTTGGCGTTCTTTCAAGTGCAATTAGCGTTTATTTTTATTTAAGAATTGTTGTCTTGATGTATTTCAAATCTTCTGAAAATGAGTTTGCAATTGAATCTAGTCGAAACTCTATGCTTGCAATTATTTTTTCCGTTCTGCTTGTAATTTTACTCGGCGTATTTCCGGGTACATTTATAGATTTGATAACGAAGTTTATTTAAGGAATAACGAGTTTATATTTATATGTGTCATTCACGAGCGGAGCGAAAGTGATCTCATTACTTTGTCAATGATAATAGATTCCCGTTTTCGTCGAAGACTGACTCGCAATGACTTATGTAAAAAAATAATATGATTCCACTTTATAATACATCCCAAATACGAAATCTTGATTCATTTGCAATTAAAAGATTGCAAGTTCCTGGAATTGTATTAATGGAAAATGCTGCAATTGGAATTTATGAAGCAATCATAGAACGAATTAACACATATCAATTGTGTTGGAATTGTTTGTGGCAAAGGCAACAATGGTGGTGATGGCTATGCAGTTGCAAGGCATTTTTCTAACGCAGGTTTTGATGTTAAAGTAATTTCAATTGGATCAGAAAAGGATTTGAGTGAAGATTGCAAAGTAAATTTTAATATTCTTCAAAATCTTTCATCACAAAGAAAAAATCTAAAAGTAAAATCTTATAAATCCATAAAAGATATTAGCTGGTTAAAAGATTGTAATGTAATTGTTGATGCAATTCTTGGAAGTGGATTTACAGGTGAATTAAAAGAACCTTACTCATCAATCATTAAATCTCTAAATAAAATTAATGCATTCAAGTGTGCTGTTGATGTTCCAACAGGATTAAATGCTGATACAGGATTTGGAGATTTAGTTTTTAATTCTGATTTAACAGTTACACTCGGAGAATTTAAAAAAGGTTTGTTCATTGGTAATGGATATGAGTTTTGTGGCGAAGTTGTTCTGAAAGAAATTGGAATTGGACGAGATTATTTTGATGATATAAATCCAGATACATATTTGATTGAGCCGGAAGATGTATTAGAAAGTTTGCCCATAAGAGGAAAAACAGTTCACAAATATTCTGCGGGAAAAGTTTTATCAATTGCGGGATCATATAAATATCCTGGAGCCGCAGCATTAACTTCACAATCAGCCTTAGTTTCCGGTGCTGGTGCATCAATCCTTGCAATCCCTGAAGGTTCAAAAAAACTTATACACAAGGATTTGCTCGAAGTAGTAGTTGAATCTTATGGAACAGAAAAAGCAAAATATTTTAATGATGAAGCATTAAAATCTCTTCAACAAAAAATTAAATGGTCAGATGTTGTTGCAATTGGTCCCGGTTTGGGAAGGGAAGTCGAAACAGTTAATGCTGTTAAAAGATTTCTGCTTGAAAAGAAATTTAAGTTTGCTGTAATTGATGCTGATGCAATATTTGCATTGGACAAAATATTTCTGGAGAAAGTTGATCTTAAGAATTGCATTCTAACCCCTCATCTTGGTGAATTTTCTCAAATGATTGGTGTTGAATCGAACCTGATTGAAAAGGATATTTTGAGTTATGGAAAAGATTTTGCCATAAAATATAAATGTATTTTAGTATTAAAAGGCGCACCAACAATAATCTTTAATCCAGCAGGTGAGGCATTTATAAATACGACTGGAAACAGCGGAATGGCAAAGTTTGGTACGGGTGACGTGCTCACTGGAGTAATTGCTGGAATTTTATCACAAAATAAAAATCCTGAAACCGCGGCTATTGCTGGTGTTTATTTACATAGTTTATCAGCAGATCTGTTGCTCAGTGAAAAGCCAATCTCAAATTACCTTGCCTCGGATATAATGAATAATTATCCTTACGCCGTAAAATTTTTAGAGGATAGTATTGTATAGTTATCTTTATAAGCATCGTTTTTACTTAATAAATATTCCATTGATTATCTATTGGATAATTTTATTTATACTTACTACGTTGCCTGGACAAATGGCGGTAACTTTAGATGTTAGTGATAAAATAGAGCATTTTGGAGCTTATGGATTATTAAGTGTTTTTTTGTACCTAAATCTATCCTTTCAAAATAGATTTGAAATATTCAAAAAATTTCCGGGAACATTTACGGTAGTAATTGCATCTTTCTATGGGTTACTTGACGAACTTCATCAGCTTTTAGTTCCTGGCAGAAGTGCGGATGTTCTAGATTGGTTAGCGGATTTTTCCGGTTCTCTCGTGGCAGTTTTAATAACCGGGTATCTTATAAGACGAATCAGGGAAATTGAAATTAAAAAAACAAACTAAAATCGGGAACTTTTTAAAAATAATATCGTAAAAGACTTGAAAAATAATTTGACAATAGAGTATCTCATTATTAAGTTAGCATCACTAATTGCAAGTTAGGAGAAAAGAAAATGGCAATTGTAAAAACTAAAAAAGCAGATCTGATGGCTAAATACAAAAAGGTATTTGAAATCAGTCTTATTGTTGCATTAGCGCTATTAATAGTCGCTTTTAAGTTCTTCCCGGATCTTAAAGGCAGCGGTATTGTAACTGAAGGACCTCAGGAATTATTCCAGGTTGAACAAATAGATCAGACAAAACAGGAAAATCGACCACCTCCACCTCCAAAACCTCCAATTCCAATTGAAGCACCTTCTTCAGATGTTTTAGAGGATATTGAAATTGGTGATACTGAAATTGATATCAACGAGCAAATTGATGCTCCGCCTCCTCCTCCAAAAGAGGATAAAAAAGTTGTTGAGGAAGAGCCTGTTTACTTCGTAGCGGTTGAAGAAATGCCCGAACCGATCGGTGGTATTGGTGAAATTCAGAAAAAGATAGTTTATCCTGAAATTGCTAAAAGAGCAGGTGTTGAAGGAAAAGTTTATGTACTAGCTTTCGTTGATGAATCTGGTAATGTTACGGATGCAAAAATTATTAAAGGAATTGGCGCTGGTTGTGATGAAGCAGCTTTGAATGCGGTTAAGAAGACCAAATTTAAACCTGGCAAGCAGCGAGGTAAAGCTGTAAAAGTTCAGGTTTCAATACCTGTGGTATTTAAGCTTCAATAATTTTAAGGCGTCTAATAGACGCCTTTTTTATTTAAGTTGATCAATTATTTCCAACCGTTTAATCTTCATGATTGTAATTTTTTTGAAAGCGTATAATTAGTATTTTTGAGATGTGATACTATTATTAAGTCTTTAAATCTCATTGAAATGATGACAAAGAATAACAAAAGAAAAATAAAATCTCTACCAGTCGTGGTTATTCTTATAATCATTTTGGATTTAGCCTTTCTCTACTACATTAAATATAGTAATCAAAAATTAACTTTTAGTGATTTAGACTTTTTCAATTTTGGCAATCTTCTTAATCTTCTTTTGGTTATTCTACTTATTGCCGGGCTTCTGATTGTTGTCCTAAAAAAATCAATTGTGTTCAATCCAAAAATATTTTTTCCTTTATTTTTAATAAACCAATTTTTACTAATTCTTATTTATTTTCTACGATTTATTTCCTTACCATTTAAAGAGATTTATTATCTTGGTCAATCAGGTGATGAATTATTCATCGGGGCAATTTTTGCATTTTACACACTAACGCTTTTAATGATGATCTTTCTGATTTGGTTGTCCATTTTTAACTATAAAAACATAATAGTTTTGAGAGCGTTTGTAAATTCAATTTTATCTATGTTAGTAATGCTGCTATTAGTGTTTCTCTTCATAATTGGAAAAGAAACAGATCTTGAAGAAAGTTTAATTAAAAATGATAAAAATAATGTTGGTGTTGTTTTAGGTGCTGCTGTTTGGTCTAAAAACATACCAAGTCCATCGCTGGCAGGCAGAGTTGATAAAGCATTAACACTGTATCAACAAAATAAAATTTCACAAATCTATCTTACAGGAAGCAATGCACCTGGGGAATTGTCCGAATCTGAAGCGGCATTAAAATATATAAAAGCTAAAGGCATTAATACTTCAGAAATATTTATTGAAAAAGAAACAACATCAACAAATGAACAAATACAGTATATAAAAAATAATTTAATTGGAATCTTTAATAAAAATGTGGTTGTTATTTCAGATAGTTATCATTTAGTTAGAGTTTTAGAAATCGCTAAGTTTCATAAAATAAAAATTCAGGTATCTGCGTCAGAACTTTCCCAGAGTTTTGAAAAAGCAGTCTATAATAAAATCAGAGAAGCTTTAGCATTAACTATGTTCTGGCTTTATGCGTTATAAATAAAAGTAACTCAGGAGTAAATAATGTCGGCAGTTTTTAAGAGACGAATTGTTAGAGAAAAAGTATTACAGATTCTTTATGCCTATGAAATGAACAATGAAAATTTAATGGCTCTTACTCAAAGCATTTTAGGTGATGTTGAAGATGAACACGATAAGAAATATGGTGAAGACCTGGTTAATAGAGTTCTAATACACAAGATAGATCTAGATTCAAAAATTCAACAACGAGTGAGTAATTGGGAAATGGGTCGCATTGCATTGATAGATAAAATACTTCTTAGAATGGCAATCTGTGAAATTTTACATTTCCCTGATATCCCGCCCAAAGTATCTATAAACGAAGCTATTGAAATTGCAAAAGAGTTCAGCACTGCAGGCAGCGGTAAATTCATAAATGGTATTCTTGATGCTATTTTATCTGAAGAAAAAACAGCAGGCAGATTAAATAAAACAGGCAGGGGTTTGGTTGATTCAACAATTTCTAAAAATCAATCCAAAACTTCTTGATGACCGGTAAGAAAAAAATATTTATCTGGACTCTATTTGATTTTGCAAATACTTCATTTTCAATTGTTGTAGTAACATTTCTTTACGCAGTTTACTTTAAAAAAGTCGTAGCCCAGGGACAGCCGATAGGTGATCTTTATTGGTCTTTAGGAACAAGTATCGCGATGATAATAACTGCTATCATTTCACCCATACTTGGGGCTATAGCTGACTATTCCGCTGGCAAAAAAAGATTTTTATTATTCTTCACTTTGCTTTGTATTGCCGCAACTTCTACTCTTTTTTTAATTGGTAGTGGTGATGTCTTTTTGGGGATCATAATTTTCATACTTGCAAATGTTGGATTTGAAGCCGGTTTAGTTTTTTATGATTCATTCTTACCAGAAATTACTGAACCCAAAAATTATGGAAGGGTTAGTGGTTATGGCTTTGCAATGGGTTATTTGGGATCGCTTGCTACACTTGCAATAATTTATCCTTTTATACAAGCAGAAATGATTAAAGAATCTTTTCCTGTTGCAGCATTATTCTTTCTGATATTTTCTTTACCACTTTTTGTTTACTTAAAAGATAATAGAAAAAAAATTGTAGAACATGAATCCTATTTTAAAATTGGAGTTACAAGAGTTTGGAATACACTATCACATCTAAAAAATTATAAAAACCTTGCAACCTTTTTATTAGCATATTTTTTCTACATAGAAGGTGTTAACACAATAATATTTTTCTCGGGTAATTATGCCAGCACAACTTTAGGCTTTTCCGAAACAGAATTATTAATATTTTTTCTTACTGTTCAAACCACTGCAATTGCCGGTTCAGTTATTCTTGGTATAGTTGCTGATTCGATTGGTCAGAAAAAAACTATTATGATTACTCTGGTAATGTGGCTGCTGACCGTGTTGATTGCTTTTTTAGTACAGGATAAAAATGGATTCTATGTTGTGGGTTTGATTGCCGGTGCTGCAATGGGCTCAAGTCAATCTACAAGCAGAAGTCTAATGAGTAAACTTACTCCACCTGAAAAGAAAACTGAATTTTTTGGTTTTTATTCTCTGTTTGGAAAAAGTTCTGCAGTGATTGGTCCTTTAGTATTTGGACTGGTTAGTTTTATTTCCGGTGATCAAAGATTAGCAATTATTTCTATCGGATTTTTCTTTGTTGTTGGATTACTAATCTTAACACAAGTTAAAGATCCGGATTATTCAAAATGATTTTAGTTTAAACCTATCATAAATTTCTTTTATAAATCGGTTCACCTGTAAGTTTATTAACATTCCACTCAAAAGATTTAGTTTTGTCTTCACTTCTAACATTACATTCTGCATAATTACAAAAACTGCATAATTGAGGAATACAATAATCAAGATGCATTTTAAGATCAGCGTGAGAAAAATCTTTTTGCAATTCTGCCTCTATCACATTTTCTTCTTCGTGTGATTGTTTGATGTTGAAATAATAGGGAAGTATAAGATGAAAATCTATAAAAACTTTATCCCCCGATTGCCAGAATCTTAATTCGTGAATATCTATCCAGTAATCTTTTTTTATTGAAACCAATTTAGCTGCAAGTTGATGTAGCATTTCGGGTTTTACTTCATTCATCAATCCACCAATGGATTCGCGAATTAATTTATATCCGGTAAATAAAATGTTAAGTGCAATTATGATTGCGATTATGGGATCAAGAATTTGAATATCAGTAATTATAACAAGAACTACAGCTACAATAACCCCAAAACTCGTGATGGAATCCGTGAGTACATGCTTACCATCGGCAACCAAAGTTAACGAATTAGTTTTCTTACCGGTACGGATTAAAAAATTTCCAAGCAACAAATTAACAATTGATGCAAAAGTTATAACAACAGCACCGATACCTAATTGTTTAAGTTCAGGTCCCGCAATAATAGCAATCACACCTTCATAAATTATGAAAATTGCTGCAATGGCAATTAAGAATCCCTCAATACCTGCAGAAAAATATTCAACATTTCCATGTCCGTATGGATGAGATTCATCTGCCGGTCTAGAACTTAATATGATGCTGTACAATGCCATTGTTGTTGCCATCACATGCACAACAGACTCGGCAGCATCAGAAAAAATAGCTGCTGAACCTGTTATCAGATAAGCACCAATTTTGAAGATAAACATGCTGACACCAACGATAAGGGAAATTATTGCGGCACGTTTTCTAATTGAAATCTGATCTGGCAGATTTATAGTTGAGTTAATCAATTTTATATCCTTATTAATTTTTCTGCTGCCTGTTTTAATACTTCATCTTTTTTTGCAAAGCACACACGAATTAGTTTATCGTTACTGCCATTCTGATAAAATGGAGAAAGTGGAATAACTGCAACGCCAATTTCTTTAGTTAGATATTCAGAAAATTCTAAATCAGTTTTGTTTGAAATGTTTGAATAATCTAAAAGTTGAAAATAAGTGCCATCACATTTTCTTAAAATAAATTTTGAATTAGCCAGTAGTGAAGAAAATAAATCTCTCTTTGCTTGATAAAAATCAGGAAGCGAGTAAATATTATTTTCATCCTTTAGAAACTCGGCAACGGCTAATTGAATAGGTGTGTTAACAGCAAAAACTATAAACTGATGAAACTTTCGAAATTCAGTAGTAAGATTTTCCGGAGCACAGCAGTATCCCATCTTCCAGCCTGTGGTGTGAAAAGTTTTTCCAAACGAGGAAATAATAAAACTTCTTTTTGCCAGTTCATCGTAACGTGCAAAACTATAATGCTTTTGATTATCAAAAATAATATGCTCATAAACTTCATCACTGATCAGAAAAATATTTGTGTCCTTTACAATCTTTTCAAGCTGCAAAATATCATCTTGCTTTAGTATAGCTCCCGTAGGATTGTGTGGTGAGTTTATAACAATGCATTTAGTCTTTATTGTTACAGATTTTTCAACTACTTCCCAGGGGATGCTAAAATCATTCGTATTAAGTTTTAAAGAAATTGGAATTCCGCCATTAGCAATTATGGCTGGAATATATGAATCATATGCCGGTTCAAAAATTATAACTTCATCCCCTTTATTTATTATTGAAGAAAAGGCAGTATAAAGGGCTTGTGTTGCACCAGCGGTAACAGTTATTTCTTTTTCAAAATCGTAATTGCGTCCGTAATCTCGTTTAACTTTTAGAGAAATTTGTTTTCTAAGTTCAACTGTACCCGGCATAGGTGCATATTGATTAAATCCTTTTTCCATAAAGTGGTGTACAAGTTGAACTAACTGTTCTGAACAATTGAAATCAGGAAATCCTTGTGATAGATTAATTGCGTTGTATTCATTTGCCATCTTCGACATAATCGCAAAAATACTTGTACTTACATCCGGCAGCTTAGAATTAAGTTCTAATTGATTAGGCATTATTTTTTCAATCTACTTTGAATGTAGTTTCTGAAGGTCTGAGACTATCGTACAATCTTTTCAACTGTTCATAAGCGAACCGATTACCACGCTGAGCAGAATTTCTATAATACTCAACTGCATCCGGTAAGTTTTTGTTTACACCGATTCCGTTTTCATAACAGTAACCTAAAGCAAACTGGGCAAGTATTGAACCATTGCGTTCAGATTTTTCAAGTAGTGAGATTTCATTTTTCAAATCATCACCTCTGCTAAATTCAAAAACTTTTGATACTGCCAATCTAACAGACGCTTCCGGACTATTAAATTTTTCTGCATATTCCCAATACTCTATACCTTTTTGCTTATCCATCATTACATACTTGCCTGTATAATAATTAAATCCGAGTTCAATGATAGCAGGAATATGATTTTGAGCGGCAGCTTTCTGTAAAAGATTGATAGCATCATTTTCATTTAAACGGTTATCGTATCCAAGCTTATGCAAACCATACCAAACAAACTGGGCTGTCGGATCACCAAATTGTACAGCATCATTTAAGATTGTGTAAAAATCTTTTTCACGAATTAATTTCCAGAGTAAATAGGCTGCACGAGGAGAATCTAATATTGTTGCTCTGATATAGTATTCCGCTGCAAATAATTTATTCATTCCAACAAAATTACCCGACTCATAAAGTTTTCCCAGTATAGTTTCAGCTTCGTGGCTTCCGGCTTCCGCAAGTTTTCGGAGCAGATTGATTTTTGCTTCACTATTAAAAGAAGTAAGTAAAGAATCATTTTTATTAATTAGTGAATCTTTTACAATCGCAAGGTTTAGATTTTTTAGATCAGATATGAGCATTGCATCTGTAATTTCTTTAATCGTATCCGATTGTGTATCAAAATCAATAAATACCAATCCAAGTGTACTTTTGATATTTGAATCATCCTTATCAATTTTGGCAAAACTATCTTTTGTCAGAGTAAATTTATTCTGATCAACAGAGTCTTTGAACTCAGTGGATACTTTAGGTGATAATTCTACCATTAATTCTTTTGCAGGTTCATAATTCCCATCGGCAGATTTTTTAATCCAGTAGTAAGCTTTGTTCCAATCTCTTTTTACTATTAGATTATCTGTATGCAAAATGCCAACAACATACTGTGCCTGATTCATTCCGGCTTCAGCAGCGAGTAAAAAATTTTGGTAAGCTGCAAATGGATTCCATTCAGTGCCCCAGCCGTTTATAAGCATTATTCCATAATTGTACATAGCTGATGTAAGTTTTTGTGAGGCGGCTTTTTTTATCCAATAAACAGCAGCGGCGGTGTCTGCTGCAATTCCTTCGCCTGTTAATAATCTTAATCCAAGTTCGTGCTGTGCTAATGGATCACCGCTATTTGCAATCTGTACTAACTTGAACTGCTGTAAAATCTGGTAAGATAAATCGGGCTGATAGAAGTAAGGGTTATTACGGTATGGTCTGTTATTTTTAAAAGCTAAACTTTTAGTAGTGTCTTGTCCTTCAAGTTTTGCGGGAATCAATAACAACGAAATTAATAATAGTACCAAAGTAACAGGTTTATTTGTCTGCAATATTTTCTCGAAAATTTCTAGATGCTATATTAAAGTAGATTTTATTCTATTTTTGTTTGTAAAAATAACTTTTATTTGCATAAATATTTAGTGATATTCTAATCGAATTAAAAGCATAAATATGATAGTCAAAACTAAACAAATCATAATTCCTCTCACAGTTCTTATCCTTGCCATTATAATTATTTATAGTCTTATCCCAAATTTCCATCCGTTTGGCGGACTTAAAATTGCAAATAGTGAGCAGGCGATTCTTAATCAATCAAAGAAGTATCTGAATAAAGCTAATGTTCCATATGATGAACAGAAGCTTAGAATTGTTTTTGAGAATGATAAAAATTTTGTACGATGGATTAATTCAGAATATAAAATTGATGAAGCCAATAAAATTTTATCCGATGCTGGCTCGGCTTATTATTGGACAGTTAGCCAGGCAAAGAATGATGATGATAAAGTTGTGGTTTCTTCAAATTCTGAGACTAACATCAACCTAAATAAATCTAGTTTTAGACTTAAAATTTTAGATAGTGGAAAGATAATTGAGTTTATCACTGAATTAGCCGATTCAATTGTGAAAATTTCATTAACACCTGATGAAGCAAAAAATCTTGCACAGAATTTCATTCAAAAACTTCGGAATGATATTACATTTATTGATGATTCACTGCAATCAACCAATGGAGTAAACCCAAACACATTTTATTATGAAGAAACAGAAACGATTGAAAAACTTGAGCGTGTTGATTATACTTTTACGTGGAAAACAAAAACTAACAATCAGTTAAATTATACTCTTAAAACTCAGGTAACTGGTGATCAAGTATCAAACTTTTCTATTCAAGTCATAATTCCTGATGAATACAAAAAGAATGAAACAGATGTCTATGAAATTGCTGCAACAATTATTTTTACTCTATTAATTATTATTTCAGTATTGATTGTCGGATTTAAAAGATTCAGAGCTTATGAAGTTGGATTTAAACACGCAATTGCTTTTGGAATATTTGTGCTGGTGTCTTTTATCCTTAAAGAATTGCTTGAAAGCTTTGGCTTTTTTGAATGGACAATTGTTCTTGGACTTGGATTAGGAGGTATTTTTATTACCGGAGCCGCTGTAATACTTTGGGCAGTAAGTGAAACAATATTCAGGGAAATTTGGAATCAGAAATTTTTATCACTGGATTTAATCTATCATCGTAAAATCATTCATTCTTCTGTTGGCAAAACAATAATCAACAGTATTTCTTTTGGGCTTGGATTAACTGCATTATTCTTCCTTTTACTTTATGCGATAAGCCATTATTCAAATGTCTCCTTTACCGGAGATAATTTTACTTCGCAATCTCATATCACTTCAAATCTGCCATTGCTAAATATTTTCTTTGGTGTTTTTAATAGTTATGGAATTCTAGCGGTTTCGTTTTTTTTGTTCCTAACTGCGGCAATAAAACGATATATAAATAATGATATCATCTTTGTTTTTGTAAGTGGTTTAACCTGGGCATTATTAATTCAATCGAATGTTAATCCGCTTACAGCAGGACTACCGATAAGTCTTGTTGTTGGGATTTTGTTAAGTCTCATTCTCATTAAGTATGATTTACTTTCTACATTATTATCCTTTCTGCTTTTTAGGTTTTTCATCAAAGCAACAGAGTTATCTTTCCTAACCGAAAATAGTCTCAAAAATGAATGGTACATATTAATTGTCATATGTTTCGTTCTTCTTGTTTTTGGAATTATTCTGGTTTTCAGAAAAGATAAGTTTACTGATTATGATTCAATAACACCAAAGTTTGTTGAAAACATAACTGAGCGGCAGAGATTAAAAAAAGAACTTGAAGTTGCTCGTCATGTTCAAATGAGTTTTTTACCAAAAGAAAATCCAATTTTAAAAGGAATTGATATCGCATCAATTTGTATTCCTGCTTTTGAAGTTGGGGGAGATTACTATGATTTCATTCGATTAGGAAAAAATAAACTTGGAATAATTATCGGTGATGTGTCAGGAAAAGGAACGCAAGCCGCTTTTTATATGACCTTGACAAAAGGATTTCTAAAAGCTATTGCAAAACATACTGATTCACCCGCAGAAGTTTTAACTAAGATGAATGAACTATTTTATGAAAATGTTGAACGAGGTAGATTTATTTCGATGATTTATGCCGTAGTGGATTTAGAAAATAAATTGATTAGAATTGCAAGAGCAGGGCATAATCCTGTTATATTTCACGATGCGGCCGGAAAAGTAAATCTAATCAGTCCGAATGGATTAGCACTCGGTCTGGAAAAAGGTGATTTGTTCAGTAAAGTAATTACAGAATCTGAGGAAAAATTAGAATCTGGTAAAACTTTTATCTTCTACACAGATGGTTTTACTGAAGCTGTTAATAGAAAAGGAGATGAATATGGTTTGGACAGGATGTTCGAAATTGTGAAATCCTGGAATTATTCCACCGCATTAGAAATCCAGGATAAAATGATAGCAGATGTTAACAAGTTTATAGGAAAAGCACAGCAGCACGATGATATGACGATGGTTATTTTAAAAATTAATTAATAAAGTTTGTTTTAGTTCCAAATCAGATTGGAAATCTTAGCGGGTAACTCTATATTTCGAAGCAAAAAAAAGTAAAATGTCATCAAGAAAAAAAGTTAAGTTTATCTTCGTTACAGGCGGTGTAGTATCGTCTTTAGGCAAAGGAATCACTGCCTCATCTCTCGGTTTACTCTTAAAACAACGCGGCTTCAGAGTCACAATCCAAAAATTTGATCCCTATATAAACGTTGATCCCGGAACTATGAGTCCGTTTCAGCACGGAGAAGTTTATGTAACCGATGATGGTGCAGAAGCTGATCTTGATCTTGGACATTATGAGCGTTTTATGGATGTGAATATGACTCGTGCTAACAACACGACAACAGGACAGGTGTATAATGAGGTTATTACAAAAGAAAGACGCGGCGATTTTTTGGGTGCAACGGTTCAGGTAATTCCGCATATCACCGATGAAATTAAAAATAGAATGCTAAAGCTTAGTGAACTTGGTGAATATGATATTATTATCAGTGAAATTGGCGGAACGGTTGGTGATATTGAAAGCTTGCCTTTTCTTGAAGCGATGAGACAATTAATGCTTCAATTTGGAAGAGCTAATACAATGAACATTCACGTTACGCTTGTTCCTTATATTGCTTCTGCAGGCGAAGTGAAAACAAAACCCACACAGCACAGTGTAAAAAATCTTTTAGAATTAGGCATCCAACCGGATGTTTTAATTTGCAGATCTGAAAAAAAACTTAGCAGAGAATTGCGCGATAAGATTGCACTTTTTTGCAACGTAGCTTCAAAAGCGGTTATTTCAAATTACGATTCCTCATCTATTTACGAAGTTCCGTTAGTTCTTCATAAAGAAAAATTTGATCAGATAGTTCTTGAAAGATTACACCTTCCTGATAAAAAGATAAACATTGAAAATTGGGAACAATTTGTAGCTGGTGTAAAGAATCCAGAAGAAAAAGTTGAGATTGCTCTTTGTGGAAAATATATTGAGCATATGGATGCTTATAAAAGCATTATGGAATCTTTTGTACATGCCGGTGCTGAGAATAATTGTAAAGTTGTAGTGCGTCCAATAAGTGCTGAAGCATTAGAAACTGAATCAGTGGAAAAATTATTAGATGGTGTAAGCGGTATTTTAGTTCCGGGTGGATTTGGAGAACGCGGTATTGAAGGAAAGATTAAAGCTGTTCAGTACGCAAGAGAAAATGATATTCCTTTTTTAGGTATCTGTTTGGGATTACAATGTGCGGTTATTGAATTTGCCAGAAATGTTTGCGGGATTAAAAATGCTCACAGTTCAGAATTCAAGAAAAATAAATTCAGTGTAATCGATTTAATGCCTGATCAAAAAAACATTAAAGATATGGGTGCGACTATGCGCCTTGGTGCTTATCCCTGTAACATAAAAGAAAAAACACTTGCATTTAAGGCTTATCAAAGTTCCTATATTTCTGAAAGACACAGACATAGATATGAAGTAAACAATAAATTTAGGAACATCTTAACAGAAAATGGGATGGTATTATCCGGTTTATCGCCGGATAGAGAATTGGTTGAGATTATAGAATTGTCTGATAAAAGATGGTTCGTGGCTTGTCAGTTTCATCCGGAATTAAAATCCAGAGCGACCAAGGCTCATCCATTATTCAGAGAATTTGTAAAAGCTTCTTTGAAATTATCAATGTCTAAAAAGTAATTTATTGAGCAAACATTCTTTAATGAAAAAAATAAAATTAATTGCAATCTTACTTTTTATATTTCTCTCGAGTGGATATTCACAACAGCTTACAGATAAGCAAATTCAGGTTGGATTAGATAAGATTTATAATTTCAACTGGGATGATGGCTTTAAAGCTTTTAATTCTATCATTAAAAAACATCCAGATGATCCCAGAGGTTATCATTACAAATCCATAATTTTTCTCTGGTATTATCTCGGAAACTTAAATGAAACTAATTTAGATTCGTTTATTTACTTCTCGGATAAATCACTTGAATTGGCAAATCAAAAAATATCACAAAAGACTACTGCCGAGCTAAAATATTTAATTGGGTCAATCTATTACAACAAATCTATTGCTGAAGCAAGAAGCGGCAATTATTTGCAAGCACTCTGGACAAGCAATCAGATGAAATCTAATCTTGAAGAGGCAGTTAAACTTAAACCTGATTTATACGATGCGTTTTTAGGTTTGGGACTTTATAATTTTGCCCTCTCACAAATTCCATCAACATTGGAATGGGCAGCAAATCTTGTTGGCATTACTGCAGATAAAGAATTAGGATTGCGATACGTGAATCAAACTGTTAAAAAAGGTAAGCTGTCTAAGATTGATGCTCAGTATTATTTGTCTCAACTTTATTCTAGAGTTATTGTCGATCATCCTGCAGCCAAAGAATTGCTTAACAATCTTGTTAAAAGATATCCCAAAAATTTATTGTTTAATTTTTCTCTTGCCTGGGTAGAATATGAATTACGTGATCTTGACAGGGCAGAGAAATATCTTAGATTTGTAATAAATGCAAATGATAGTCTATATCCATTTGTAGTTTCAAATTCAAATTATCTTTTAGGAAATGTGTTCTTTGCTCGCAATCAATTTGATTCTGCTAAAGTTTATTATCAGAATTATTTAAAACTGAGTATTAATGATGACTACAAAGGGTTTTCAAATTATCAGATTGGTTTATGTGATGAGATAACCGGCAATAGAAAAGAAGCTGTAAAGTATTTTGAAAAATCATCTGATGGTAATTCTGATATTGAAGAAGATCTGTTTGCCGAACGCAAAGGGGATGAATTTGAAGAAAGAAAGTTAACTGCTGACGAAATTCGATTAATAAAATTATCAAACCTGATTAAACAAAATAAATTGGCTGGTGCTAAAGATTCACTCGAAAAATTCATCAAGCAAAAAAATATTACTAATGATCTAAAGGCTGAGGCATTACTTTATTTATCTCAAATAAGTTATAAACAAAAAAGGTATCAGGAATCCTTAGACTATGCAGTGGATTGTATTCAGACTGAAATTGAAAATGAACGCTGGGTTCATGCTTATGCATATTATGTTGGAGCATGGAATAGTTACTTTCAAAAAAAATATACTGATGCAAAATTGTTTCTGTTGCAAATAGATAATCTGGATGATTTTGATTTTAGAAATTCTCTTGAAAATAAGATTTATTCATTACAAAGATTATTGCCCGAAGAAAACAAAAAATAATTTAATTGCAACATTTCTTTCATTGCTTCTTTTTAACTGATTAGCTAATTTTCGTCAACATTTCAGGTATTTTTAATTGAAAATTGCAGTTTTTGTATCTGGCAGAGGTTCTAACCTAAATGCTATTTTAAATTCTCCTGATTTAAAGAATTTAGTTGAAGTTGTTGCGGTTGTTAGTGATAAAATTGATTGCAAAGCATTTGGAATTGCAAAGGAATTTGGAATAAAAATTTTTACTGTCGGTGTTGGAGAAGGTAAGATAAATCAGAATGAAATTACCTCAGTGCTTAAAAATCTTGGAGTAAATTTTATTGTTCTGGCTGGATATCTTAAACTTATTCCAAATGAATTGGTTGAGTATTTTGAAAACAGAATTATAAATATTCATCCCGCACTACTTCCTTCTTTTGGCGGCAAAGGGATGTACGGAATAAATGTTCATCGTGCTGTTTTTAATTCATCTGCAAAAGTTAGCGGCGCAACAGTACATATGGTTGATAAAACTTATGATACCGGAAAAATAATTGCTCAAAAGTGTGTTGATATAAATGATGTAAAAAATCCTGAAGAGATCGCAGATAGAGTTTTAAGGATTGAGCATCAGACTTTTACCTGAAGTTGTAAAAGCGTTTGCTGAAAATAGAGTGAAGATTGAATCAGATAGAATTTTAATTATAAACTGAAAAGATTTTTAATCTTTTAATTAAACAGGAATTTGGATTGAAAAAGTTAGCGTTAGTAAGTGTTTCAGATAAAACTAAGATTGTAGAATTTGCAAATGGCTTAGTAAAAAATGGTTATGACATAATTGCTACAGGTAACACAGCAAAACTTCTTTCTGAAAATAAAATAGATGTAACTGAAATTAGTTCGATTACAGGTTTTCCGGAAATATTTGATGGACGTGTAAAGACTTTGCACCCAAAAATATTTGGCGGAATACTTTTTAGAAGAGATAATAACTCAGATATCAAACAAGCGTCAGAAAATTCCATTAAAGCCATCGATATAGTTTGTGTTAATCTTTATCCGTTTGTTAAAACTGTTGCAAATCCAAAATCAACTTTAGATGAGATAATTGAAAATATTGATATTGGCGGACCAAGTTTAGTTAGAGCCTCTGCAAAGAATTACAAGTTTGTTTCCATCCTTACGAATCCGGAACAATATGATTCTTTTCTTGATGAATTAAATGCCGGAAATATATCCGAAGAAACACGAAAGAAACTTGCTGTTGCTGCATATTCTCACACAGCAAACTATGATACCCACATTGCAAATTATTTGGAGAACAAATTTGCTCTTCAACCAACTCATATTCGTATCAACGAACGGATAAGTCAATCACTAAGGTATGGAGAAAATCCACATCAGAATGCAGGCATCTTTGGAAATTTTGAAGAGTACTTTTCAGTATTTCATGGCAAAGAAATTTCATACAATAATATTCTGGATTTAGTTGCTGCCGTTGAACTTTGTGAAGATCTTGGTGAAACATCCTGCACGATAATAAAACATAACAATCCCGCTGGCGCTGCTATTGGTAAGAATCCATTTGAAGCGTATATTCGAGCATTAAAATGTGATCCTGTTTCTTCTTTTGGAGGAATTGTGGCTTTTAACAAGCCAGTAGATATTGAAACTGCAGTTGAGTTAAATAAAATATTTTTAGAGATAGTTTGTGCTCCATCTTTTAGTGATGGCGCTCTGGAAATCTTAAAGAAGAAAAAAGATAGAAGACTTGTTCTTCAAAAAAAATCTGTTCTAAGTGATGGAAAAATTTTTCGTTCAATACCGGGCGGTGTTCTCGCACAGGATTCTGATTCAATCTCATTAAAAGAAGATGAATTAAAAGTTGTAACTGAAAAGACTCCAACAAAAGAAGAATTAGAAGATCTTAAATTTGCATGGAAAATTGCTAAGCATACAAAATCCAATGCAATTGTTTATGTAAAAGATAAAGCAACATTGGGCGTTGGGGCAGGACAAATGTCCAGAATAGATTCAGCAAAAATTGCAGTGATGAAAGCGAAAGAGCATGGATTAGATTTAACCGGTTCTGTTGCGGCATCAGATGCATTTTTTCCGTTTGCGGATGGGTTACTTGAAATAATAAAATGCGGCGCTGTATCTGTCATTCAACCAGGCGGTTCAGTTCGTGATCAGGAAGTTATAGATGCTGCAAATCAAAATAAAATTTCTATGGTATTTACCGGTATAAGGCACTTTAAACATTAAAGAGGAACAATGGGCATATTTGATTTTTTCTCAAATGATATAGCAATAGATTTAGGAACAGCAAACACGCTTATCCATGTTAAAGGTAAGGGCATTGTGTTGAATGAACCTTCCATTGTTGCATTTGATAAAAACTCCAAACGAATTATTGCGCTTGGAAATAAAGCTAAAGAAATGCAGGGAAGGGAACACAAAGAAATTAAAGTTACCCGTCCAATGCGCGATGGCGTTATTGCTGATTTTGAAATCGCTGAAGGAATGATTCGTGCCTTTATTAAACGTGTGCACGGCGGCAGTGTTATGGCAAGCAGAAGAGTTATTGTGGCTGTACCAAGCGGAGTAACAGAAGTTGAGAAAAGAGCGGTTAGAGACAGTGCTGAGCATGCCGGTGCAAAAGAAGTTCATTTGATAGCTGAGCCAATGGCTGCAGCCATAGGAATTGGAATTGATGTTGAAGCTCCGGTTGGCAATATGATTATTGATATCGGAGGCGGAACAACTGAGATTGCTGTTATTGCATTATCAGGAATTGTTAATGAAGAATCAATACGTATTGCCGGTGATGAAATGAATTATGCCATAATGCAGTTCTTCAAAAAAAATCATAACATACTAATTGGTGAAAGAACAGCAGAAGCAATAAAATGTGAAGTTGGATCAGCTGTGCCGTTAAAAGAAGAAATTACAATTCAGGTTAAAGGAAGAGATTTAGTTGGCGGTATTCCAAAAACAACTGAGGTAAGTTCTGTTGAAATTAGAGAAGCGCTTAACGAAGCAATTGTTCAAATTGTTGATGCAGTCAGGCAAACCCTTGAGAGAACACCACCTGAACTTTCTGCAGATATTCTTGATCGTGGTATTATGCTTACAGGCGGCGGGGCTTTATTAAAAGGATTAGATGAGCGAATCAAAATGGAAACTAATCTTCCTGTTCACGTTGCTGAAGATCCTCTAACGGCAGTTGTTAGAGGCGCAGGTAAAGTTATTGATAATCTTAATCACTATTCTAAGGTATTAATACGTAATAGAAGATATTGATGATAAGATTTTTTGTTTCTGTATGGGAAAATTTTAAGGAATATATTGTACTTGTAGTCTTATTAATTATCAGCCTCATTTTGCTCTCGCAAAACAATACACAGGGAATCCAGCAAGTACGTTCAATCGCTTTTGGAACATTCGCTTCTGTAACTTCTGTTTTTACCGATGTTTTTAATATCAGCAATCTTAAACAAGAAAATGAAACTCTACGTAGAACCAATGCTGAGATGATGCTGCATCTAAGCAGACTGCGTGAGTATGCAATAGTAAATGAAGATCTTAAAGGATTGCTTGCTTTAAAAGACTCATCAAAGTTTCCGCTTATCCCTGCAACAATTGTTTCCAAATCATTAACAAAATCACAGGGAACAATCACACTAAATGCTGGTAAAAATCAATCTGTAAAAGTTGGAATGCCTGTTATAACAGATAAAGGTTTAGTCGGTATTATTTATTCAATATCAGATAATTATTCAATTGCCAGAACTTTAACTAATGTTGATTTAAAGATTACTGTTAAAAGTGAACGTACAAGAGAAAATGCTGTGATGAAATGGAACGGTGAGAAGTTAGTAATGATTAATGTTCCTAAAACTTTCGATCTTAAAAAAGGTGATAGGATAGTTACTTCAGAGATTAGTTCGATAATTCCTTTTCCATTGCCAGTCGGATTAGTTTATGAAATTGGAAACGTTGAGCAGGGAATATTTAATGAAATTAGGGTTCACCCATTTGTTGATTTTCAAAAAGTAGAAAATGTTTTTATTCTTGGTATAGTTAAAAGTAAAGAGATCGACGATATCGAATTTAATTTGTTGAGCAGAGAATGATAAAGCCACAGTATATAATATCCATTCTGCTTTTCTTTCCTTTGCTATTAGTCCAGACTACAATAGTCCCACTATTGGCGATTGACACTGTAATACCCGATTTGATTCTCATTCTGCTTGTTTACTATTCAATTACTCAGGGACAAATTTATGGATCTGTTTTAGGATTTATTTATGGATTTTTATTCGATATAATTACCGGAAGTTTATTAGGAAGTGCTATGATTGCTAAAACAATGGCTGGATTTACGGCTGGATATTTTTCATCAGAAAATAAAAGGGATCAATACTTAGTTTCTTATTATTTTGCATTAATCGTTTTACTTTCTTCCTTAATTGATTCGACTATAAACGCATTCTTTACATCGATAAATTTTACTTCAAATATATTTTTACTTTTCTTTCAATACGCTTTACTGCCTGCAATTTACACTGCGGCAATAGCATTAATGGGAATGATATTTTATCCTAAAAGGAAAATATTTTGAAATCTGAAAATTTTGCATCTATTAGCAGAAGTACTTTTATTTACGCATTTCTTATAATTTTATTTGGTGTGCTGTCGTTCAGACTCTTCCAAATGCAGATACTGAATCAGGAAGCATACGAAGAAAAATCTGCTGATAACAGTATTAAAGCTATTGAGCAGATACCATTTCGTGGTGTTTTTTATGATAGAAATCTAAAAGTAATGGTAGATAACATACCTGCCTACACTTTAAGAATAACTCCCGCAGATTATGACCAAAAATTAAATCCACTTATCGATAAAATACTTGGGGCAGATTCCGGTTTTGTAGCATCAATTTTAAAAAAGAATAGAATATATTCTAAGTACATTCCAATTAGAATTAAACGTGGAATTGAGTTTCAAGTAGTTTCCTGGTTGGAAGAAAATCAAGAACATCTACCCGGTGTAGATTATATTGTTGAAATGCAGCGTGGTTATCCTTTCGGAATAAAAGGCTCACACTCATTCGGATATACAAAAGAAATTTCTCCGAATCAATTAAGCAATGAAAAAGATTATTACGTACCCGGCGATTATGTCGGTCACAACGGAATTGAAAAACAGTATGAAAAAGATTTACGAGGCATTAAAGGATTTAATTATGTACTTGTAAATTCTAAGCGAAAAGAAATTGGTAAGTATAAAGATGGTACTGAAGATAAGAATTCAACAAAAGGAAAAGATCTTGTTTTATCATACGATGCGGATGTTCAAAAAGTAGCTGAACAACAAATGATTGGTAAGCGCGGAGCGATTGTAGCAATCGAACCAAAGACTGGTGAGATTCTTGCTTTAGTCAGTGCACCAGATTATGATCTTAATCAGTTCTCTTATGTAACATCCAGAGAATTTTTACAGGATCTATATAACGATCCTGATAAACCATCTTTCAATCGTGCGACAATGTCTTTAAAGCCCCCAGGTTCAACTTTTAAGATGCTTGCTGCAATTGCTGCTTTAGACATGGGTATTATTACTCCATCAACAACTATAAACTGCGGTGGCGGATTTACATTTGGCAGATTCTTCAAATGTCATGGTAATCATGGCTCCGTTAATGTTATTCATGCAATTGAAAAATCCTGTAATAGTTTTTTCTATCATTTGATTTATAAAATTGGATTAGATAAGTGGAAAGAATACGCACTTAAATTTGGCTTCTCAGCAAAAACAGGAATCGATATTGGAGAAGAAGCTGCAGGTTTTATTCCAGGCGAAAATTATTATGTAAAAATGTACGGCGAAAAGTGGCCTCGCAGCATAATGGCAAGTTTGGGAATAGGGCAGGGAGAAGTTAGTGTTACTCCTTTGCAGCTTGCACAGTACGTTGCACTAATCGCTAACAACGGAAGTTCATTTCAACCGCATATTGTTAAAGGATATCTTGATGATAACACAAGACAAATTATTCCTTATAAGTTTCCTGAAATTAAAACAGGAATTAAACAGGAAGTTTTTGATATTGTAAAAGAGGGAATGTTCCTTGTAGTAAATGGTGCGGGTACTGCAACTCATATTAAAATGTCTGATATTCAGATTTCAGGTAAAACTGGTACTGCTCAAAATCCGCATGGAAAAGATCACGCGCTGTTTGTTTGTTTTGCTCCCTCAGATAATCCTCAAATTGCAATTGCAGTGGTTGTGGAAAACATTGGATTTGGCGGTACACACGCTGCACCAATCGCGAAAGCTATGATTGAAGCTTATCTGAAAAAAGAAATTTTAAAGAAAGAACAAATCAAAAAAGATAATAATCAAACCATTGCCGGAGTTAAGATTGAGGATTGATTATAAACTTAGTGATAAATTTGATTTTGGAATTTTTATACCGGCTTTTTTACTCATCGTAATTGGTTTAACAGCAATTTATAGTTCTACCTTTAATCATCCTACAATGAGCGGCAACTTTAACAGGCAATTAGTGTTTAGCATCGCAGCAATTATTATTTTCTTTATAACATATTCGCTTCCCACAAATTCATTTAGAACAATTACAATTCCAACCTATTTATTATCACTGTTACTTTTGGTTGTTGTAATGGTTATTGGAAGAAAAGTTTCGGGTGCAAGAAGCTGGTTGGATTTAGGTCCTTTCGGATTTCAGCCTTCAGAGTTCGGTAAAATAGGAACAGTGCTTG
Source organism: uncultured Ignavibacteriaceae bacterium (assembly GCA_963812305.1). Taxonomy (GTDB): domain Bacteria; phylum Bacteroidota; class Ignavibacteria; order Ignavibacteriales; family Ignavibacteriaceae; genus IGN3. The sequence goes on along the minus strand of CAWEUT010000007.1, from coordinate 140,131 downwards.
CGATGTCCGCTTATCTCAGTAGAAAAAATACTGATATTGATTCATTCAAAGATATTCTGCTTTCGCTGGGTATAGGATTTATTCCGGTAATGCTGATTTTACTTGAACCGGATATGGGTACTGCAATAGTTTTTTTAGGGACAATACTAATTCTGATTTTTTGGAAGGGCATAAGTCTTTTTGGATTATTCATTGTGCTTTCACCAGGTTTTGTTGCAATAGCTGCCATATTTGGTTTCTATTATTTCCTTGCCTCACTTATTTTAGTTTTAATTGTCTTAATGCTTTTTCGTAAAGATATATTTTTTAGCGGATCCATCTTTGCACTTAATCTTGCCGCAGGATTTTTTACTGACTATTTGTACAATGCGCTAAGTCCGCATCAACAAAAAAGAATTCAATCATTTATTGATCCGAACACAGACCCACTTGGTGCAGGCTACAATACAATACAAGCTAAAGTTGCAATTGGTTCCGGCGGTTTATTTGGAAAAGGCTTTTTGCAGGGCAATCAAACTCAGCTGCAGTATATTCCTGAACAATGGACGGATTTTATTTATTGTGTTATTGGAGAAGAGTTTGGATTTATTGGTTCAATTATAGTGTTGATCCTATTCCTCTATCTATTTTTAAGAATATTAAAAATCGCATCAACAACTAAAGATGAATTTTTAAGTTTAACCATAATCGGAATACTTTCTGTTTACATTATTCATTACTTAATTAATATTGGAATGGTTGTTGGGATTTTACCTGTTATAGGTATTCCTCTTCCGTTTGTTAGTTACGGCGGAAGTTCGCTTCTTGTAAACATGTTTATGCTTGGTATAATTGCAAACGTTTACCGAAACAGGAAAAACTTCACTTAAAAAATATTATGACATCACAAGAAAAAATTCTTAAAAAAAATGATGAAGGAAAATTTATTTGTGTTGGATTGGATACAGATATAAATAAAATTCCTGCATTTCTAAAAAATGATCCCACTGGAGTCTTTAAATTCAATCAATCTATAATTGAAGCAACTCAAGATTATGCAGCAGCTTATAAAATAAACTTTGCATTTTATGAACGTGCCGGTGCAAAAGGAATTTCTGAACTTGAAAAAACAGTAGAACTTATTCCAAAAGATATTCTAACTATTGCTGATGCAAAACGTGGGGACATTGGAAACACATCTGAAATGTATGCAAAATCTGTGTACGATCATTTTAAGTTTGATGCTGTTACATTGCATCCATATATGGGTAAAGATTCTTTGCAGCCATTTTTAGAGTTTACTGATAAAATGAATTATGTTTTAGTTTTAACATCAAACGCAGGTGCAAATGATTTTGAAAAACTTGAATTGAAAGATGGAAGTTTTCTTTATCAAAATATTTTGCTGAGAGTTAAAGAATGGAATGAAAAACAAAATTGTGGAATTGTTTTCGGTGCCACCAAGCTTGATGAACTAAAATCAAATATTAATAACTTCGGTAGTTTATCTGTTCTTCTGCCAGGTGTTGGTGCACAGGGCGGAAGTTTGAAAGATGTTAGCAATTTATTTAAGAATAATAATCGTAAAAATTATTTAGTAAATGTTAGTCGTGGGATTATCTATAAAAGCAGTGCAGAAGATTTTGCTGAAGCTGCACGTAATGAAATAATAACATTGAATAAAATTACTTCTGGTAATTTGAACTAACATAGATTATCCTTATTAAAAGTTTTGCTACTAGAATATTCTCTTTAGTTATGTTAAATAAAATCATAGATTTGAAATGAGGAATCCAAAAATAGTTTTTTAAGAAGCAATTAAATTCAAATCTGAGTAAACTATTGAAAAATAATCCTAAAATTCCTGAAGAAATTATTTATAAAATTTGGGAAGAAAAGCGAATTGATTCTTCTCTTACCACGGCTGACGGACTATCAATTGAGATAATTGATTGCGGGGTTAGAAATAGTGATGAAGCCGGTCCAGATTATAGAAATGCCAGGATTAAAATAGGTAACATTACATTTTCCGGTGATATAGAAATTGATACATTACATTCTGATTGGAAAGCTCACGGACACAATCTTAACCAGCGATATAATAAAGTAATTCTGCACGCAGTCCTCTCTAATGATTCATCATATCCTTTTGTTGTAACTCAAAGCGGAAGAAAGGTGCCAACTCTTTCTTTAGAAGGTTTTCTTTCATCATCCATTAAACAAAATATACAACAGGATCTAAAGGCGATTCAATCTGATGATGAAATTAAAATGCCTTGCTCGCAGTTAAATCATAAAGTGGAAAGGAGAGAGAAACTAAATTATTTAAAAAATCTTGGGCTGCTAAGATTTAGAAAAAAGTGTGAGAAAAATGTTGAACGCCTTAAAGAACTGGTTTTATTAAATGAACTTCAAATTAAAGAACCAAAAGTTTATCACGATTTTCATAAAGAAATTTCTGCAAGGGAATACACTCAAAAAGATTTTGAACATTTAGAACTCTGGCAGCAGCTTTATTATGAGCAATTATTTGAAGCGTTAGGCTATTCTAAAAATAAAGATATTATGCTAAAACTGAGCAAAACGGTTGATATCAAATTCTTTAAATCTGTTGATCAGTTGAATAAAGAAAAGATTGAAAGTATTCTTTTCCATGTAAGCGGAATGTTTCCGGATGTGGTTGATATTCCAAATGAAGAAACATCTGAATATATTAGAACCAGTATGGATATATGGTCATCTGTTAAAAATAATTATGATTCGGGTGTGCTAAATAAAAATGAATGGAACTTCTTTAAACTCAGACCGCAAAATTTTCCAACTCTTAGAATAGCTGCCGGTGCAAGGCTGCTTGAAAAAATAATAGTTCACGAACAATTCATTCGCATTCTAAATATTTTTAAGCAATACACCGATATAAATAAACTTATTACAAAACTCAGAAATGAAATAATTATTAAAGGCGAAGGTTATTGGTCTGATCATTACAATTTTAATAAGGAAACAAAAACAAAATTAAATTATTTTATCGGTCTTGGCAGAGCTGATGAAATTGTAATTAATATAATTCTTCCCATTTATTCTGTTTATTTTGAAATTCATGGCAATAAAGATATGTCATTAAAAGTTTTAGATTTGTTCATGAATTATTATCAAAAAGAAGGTAATCATCTTGTTGATCAGGTTAATGATACACTTGGTTTAAACAATGAAAAATTTCGAAGTGTGTATTATCAGGGAATGATAGATCTATTCAGAAATTATTGTATCAAAAAAAAATGTATGGAATGCGAAATTGGTAAACAGGTTTTTAATTAATTATTCTGTGATAACCTTTTAATATCATCTCTTAAGTTTTGCCGCACGTTCAAACTCTTCACTTTCCAAAGCTTCACGTAATTTATCCTGCAACGCTGCAAGCTGAGCTTCTTTGGACATTGGTCTTTTATCATTTTCAAGATCACTTGTTTCAAACCCAGGTATATCAGTTTCATCTGATGGAATAAACGCTGCCGCATTCATAACTAATTCATTAACAAAAATTGGAGCGTAAGTACGCACAGCCAGCGCAATTGCATCACTTGGCCGTGCATCAATTTCATTTGTTAATCCGGAAGCCTCAAGAATTATCTTAGCATAAAAAGTATTTTCTTTTAATTCACTCACAACAATTTCTACAACGTTTGCACCAAGATTATCAACCAGAGTTTTTAATAAATCATGAGTCAACGGTCTTGGAGGTTTAATGCCTTCCATCTCAAGAGCAATTGCCTGTGCTTCAAACGCACCAATAATTATAGGTAACCTGCGTGTGCCTTCAATTTCTTTTAAGAGAATTGCATAAGCTCCACCGGTAGATGGGTTGGTTGATAAACCTAATATTTCACACTGAACTTTATCCAACTTATAGCCTGCTAAATTATGATCTAATTTTTTTTATCTCTTCTGTTAATACTGGTAAAATCTCAAAAACGTCGCCTGCAATTCCGTAATCAGCGACACTAAAAATAGGAGCATCTTTATCTTTATTAATTGCCACAATATATTTTGATGTTGACATTCCTGCAAGATGCTGGATTGCTCCGGATATTCCGCACGCAACATAAAGGGAAGGGGATACAGTTTTTCCTGTTTGACCAACCTGTTCACGATGAGGTCTCCATCCTGCATCAACAACAGCACGAGAAGCCCCAACTGCGGCGCCAAGTGAATCTGCAAGAGATTCTATAAGATTAAAGTTTTCCGGTCCTTTCATTCCTCTACCGCCTGAAACAATTATATCAGCTTCAGCAACATCTAATTTACCTTCAGACTTTTTGAAAGAAACAACTTTAGCTTTAAGATTTGGATTGGATATTTCTTTAGTTTCAACAGAGGCGCTTCCGCTATCGGATAACTCAGCTTTAAATACATTTGGTCTGATTGTAAACACTTTTACATCTGAGGATAATTTTACTTTTACGAAGGCTTTACCTGCATAGATAGGTCTAGTTGCAACAACTTCGCCCGATTCAACCTGAATATTAACACAATCCATTATGCAACCGGAATTTAACTTAACAGCTAATCGTGGTGCAAGATCATTGCCAAGTGAAGTATTTCCAACTATCAAACAAACTGCATTAGATTCTTTTGCATAATTACTAATTGCTTCTGTGTATCCGCTTGAAGTATAATTTGCAAAATCAGAATTTTTTAAATGAACAACTTTTGATATTCCATATTTAGAAATTTCATTAAGATTGTTTACATCCGCTCCAGCAACAACTGCTTCAACTTCAAGATTTAATTCTTTAGCTAATTTTGATGCAGTACTTGCTGCTTCGAATGAAACTTTTTTAAGTAAACCTTCTCTTTGTTCTAGGATTGCTAAAATTTTATTTGCCATAATTTTACCTATATAACCTTTGCTTCTTCGTGTAATAGTTTTACTAATTCAGCTACAGCGCTGCTATCGGTTCCCAAAATTCTTCCGGGCTGTTTAGAAGCGGGAAGGTTCATGTCAATTATTTCAGAATAATTTGAAGATTGGGCAGCAGCTTTTTCAGTGATAGTTTTTTTCTTTGAAGCCATTATTCCTTTTAATGAAGCATATCTTGGTTCGTTCAAACCTTTTTGAGTTGTGATTATTGCAGGCAGTTCAGTTTCAACAACTTCTCTTCCGCCTTCAATTTCACGTTCTGCAGTAATTTTTGAACCATCTAATTTAAAATCTACTACAACAGGAACACAATTGTAACCAAGCAACTCAGCGGTTACTTGTCCGGTTATTGAATTATCAAAATCAACAGATTGTTTACCAAAAAATGCAATCTCACACCCAAGAGATTTTATCTCATCAGCAAGAGCGTGAGCAATTCCAAAAGAATCTCTAGGTGAATCATCTTTTAACAGTACACCTTCATCAACGCCCATCGCTAAAGCTTTGCGAATTGATTCTTTGTTAGCATCGCCGCCAACGCTAATTGCATACACAATGGAATCCCCACCGACTTTTTCTTTAGTTTTAAGTGCTTCTTCAACTGCAAATTCATCATAAGGATTTATGATATATGTAACACCGGTTGGATCAATGGCTTTTCTATCCGCTCCGATTTTAATTCGTGTAGCAGTGTCTGGTACGTGACTAATACATACTGCTATTTTCATTTAACCTCCGTAAAATTCTAAGTTTTTTGATACAAAAATATAAAGAGACAGTGCTCTAAAATCAATTAAGTGATGATTTATTATTTATTGGAATATATTGTTGTGAAAGCATTCATAATTTTGATTATTGCTTTTATAAAAAAAATCAAATCAGTATTTTTTAGCCATGGAATTAAAACCGGATGAAACCAGACAGGTTGAGATAACGACTGAAGAAACTTCGGATGTTGATATTTCTTCAAGAGTTCTGTTGTTCAACGATGATTGGCATACATTTGAAGAAGTTATTGCCCAGCTTATTATCGCAACACAATGCAGCTTTGAACAAGCGCGCGGTTTTGCTTTTGAGGTTCATGTAAAAGGCAAAGCAATCGTTTTTAATGGCTCTATGAGTGCGTGCTTAAAAGTTTCCTCGGTTCTTGAGGAGATTGCTCTTACATACTCAGATTTTAACTTAGTTTGTAATGGCAGAAATTGAGCTTGTCTTATTTTCACAATTATTGCAGGAGCAATACTCATAAATTTCTTCATAACCATAATCAATTGTTAGCTCTTCGCCTGATGGAATATATTCGGCGGCAAATAATATCAAATTACCATTCTCATCTTCATCAATATCACAATTATAGTTACAGGAATGGTTTAAATATCTCAGCTGAGAATGATTTGAAGCATCAATGTATTCATCTTCGTCTTTGTAGAAAATGTAAACATTTCCCTCATCTTCTCTTTTCACGCATTCATCAGCATTAATTAACTCGCCTTTTATAATAGTAATTATTTGTCCTTCTTTATGTTCAATAGTAGTAAAAAGTCCCATTCCGTGAACGGAAGAATCTTTTACTATCAGATTATCAATAGTCATAGAGTTCTTTGTGTAGTTTGTAAATTAATTTGAATGTAGAATATCCAAAAATAGCACTGATAAATTCGAATGATTATTAAGTAGATATCATTGAAGTAGATCAGAAATAAAATTTGTGAGGCAAACATAGTGAAAAATTTTCATTTCTTAAATTTCACAATTTTTTTTGAAACAGCTTGTCTTCTTTTTTTTAATGATGGGAAAGCCTTGTGGTTACAATTATCAGTAATGGGAGAATGTTGAATTATTTTTCCAAATCAAAGAAATAAGGTTTGCTGAGAATAAAAAATCAAACTTTTTCTTTGGTACCTAAATTGTTTTGTTGAAAAGGTTAAAAATATTAGACAATTAAAAATTTTACTATTATAACATTGAACCATATTTTTAGTTGCCTTTATTAATAATTCTTTGAATATTACAACAGGATTTAATCATCATTTAGGAGATCTTATGAAAAACCTCATTTATATCCTCACAGCCCTAATATTCGCACCATTCTTAATTATTCAAGCACAAAACGGAAATACTTATGTTGGTGTGGAAACATGTGCAATGTGCCATAAAACAGAAAAACAAGGCAGTCAGCTTTCTATCTGGAAAAACAGCGCACACTCAAAGGCTTTTGAAACTTTAAAGACAGAAAAAGCAAATCAAATAGCCACCGAAAAAGGATTTAAAACACCCGCAGTTGAAACACCTGAATGCTTAAAATGTCACGTTACCGGTTATAACTTAGATGCTTCAATGTTAGGTAAGAAATTTAAAGTTGAAGATGGCGTGCAATGCGAAACCTGTCACGGTGCTGGTTCAGCATATAAAGATATGAAAGTTATGAAAGACAAAGATTTAGCTGTAAAAAATGGCTTGGTAATGCATGAAAAACTTGAAAGTTTCTGTATCGGATGTCATAATGTTGAAAGTCCGACTTATGTAGATATGGACATTAACGAAGCTTGGCAAAAGATTAAACACTCAGTACCGAAAACTGAAAATTAATTTTATTATAGAAAAATTTCTGATAGAAAATTAAATGAAAAAATTTATACTTTTGCTCTTTTTAGGAGCTACAGCGTTTATCTCTGCTCAAAATATAAATGGTCGATTTTCTAGCTCTCTCTATACTTTTGAAAGATATGATTCTCTAAATTCTTCCGAACAGTATTTAAGAGCTTATGAAATGTTGAATCTTAATTTAAATTATGAAAAAATTTCAATCAGGTCATATCTGAATTATGAAACAGATGTGAAGAATGATTTGGAAACTGATCCAAGATTAAGATTCTATAATCTGTATTTAGAAGCACGGGATATAATGGACATTGCTACCGTCAGATTAGGCAGACAGCCAATCATCAATAGTGTTGCTGGCGGTGTTTTTGATGGTGCAACTCTCACGCTTAAGAAAACAGATTATAAATTGAATGCATATTTTGGAGGTAGTGTACCTGCTTACCAAAAATTTGAGTTGATAGAAAACTTTGATGAAAATTATTTATTTGGCGGAAAGTTTACTACTACAGTACTTCATAATTTTCAACTCGGTCTTGGTTATGTTAACAAAAACTTTCAACCTCAAAATTATACTGCAGATCGTTTAAAAGCCGATCTTACTCCAATTGAAGTTGAAATACAGAATAAATCAAATCAGTACGAGTTCGTTACGGGGGAGGTTAATTACAATCAGCAAGGATTAGTTTCCATCTTCACCAGATATGATTATGATTTGAACTTCAATCAAACTTCAAAGTTTGAATTTGATGCCCGAACGGAGGCGGTTAAAAATTGGGCAATAAATCTTTATTTCAATTATCGTCAACCAAAAATCAGGTATAATTCAATCTTTGCTGTCTTTGATTATGGGAATACTTATGAAGTTGAAGTTGGAACTGACTATAAGATCAATAGTATGTTCACTATAACTGGTAAGTTCGGTAATGTGCAGTATAAAGATGAAAATTCTCAAAGAATTGGTCTTGGTTTATCTACGACCTACGGCAGTGTCAACTATAGAAAAACATTTGGGTATGCCGGAGAATTAGACGCAATTTCATTGTATTCCGGATATACTTTCTTAGAAGGATTGCTTACTCCTTCAGTTGGTCTATCATACACAAATTATAAACTTAGCCCTGATGATGAAGCAAACAACATTACTACGCTAATGGTTGGTGCAAACATTCGTCCATTCCGTACTCTCTCGTTTGATTTACAGGGACAGTATATGGATAATAAAATTTATAAGAATGATATGAGATTTTTCTTCAAACTTAATTACTGGTTTAACCTAAACATTTAATATTCTAACTATGCAAAAATTAAAAGTTTTATATCTGTTTGTTTTTTTGGGATTAGTTGTCTTTCTTTTGGTCGGAGCATTAAGTTCACAAAAAGAAGAATTACCCAACACAAACGAGGGAAGAATAAAATTTTCCCATTCACTTCACAATGATTTAGTTGATTGTCAAACCTGTCACTCAGCAGTTAGCCAAAGTGTAAGTTTAAAAGATCCTCTTTTCCCGAATCATGATAATTGTGCAGATTGTCATGAAGTGGATAATGATGAAGAATGTTCAACCTGCCATTACGACGATACTTATGAAGCACTTGTTAAAAGCGAATCAGGTTTATTATTCAATCATAAATTACACTTAGCCAGTGAAGGTACAACTTGTGAATCCTGTCATAAAGGATTAAGTGAAGTTGATTATAGCTGGCAATCAGCAGGCGCACTTCCACAGATGGCGACCTGTTATACTTGCCATAACGATAAGACAGTTGCGTCAAATGCTTGTGAATCCTGCCACATCTCAACAGTTAACTTAATGCCGCAGGATCATAAAGTCGTCAGCTTTGCAAAGAACCACAAATTTGCTGCTCAGGAGTTTAATGCAAATTGTGTAATGTGCCACGATAATCAAAGTTGTGAAGATTGCCACGTTGCAACAATTGGAATTACTGAAACCAATACTCTCAATAACTTCTATCAACCTTATTATCCAAGTAATTTTGTTGATGGCGCAAAAGTTCAGGCAATAAATCGTGTACACGAACTTAACTACAGATTTTCTCACGGAATTGATTCACGAGGTAAAACTGCTGAATGTCAGACTTGCCATCAAGTTGAAACATTCTGTGCTGAATGCCATCAGGCAGAAGACCAGGATTTTGCTTTTGGCGGAATTGTACCCTCCTCACATTTAAAATCTAGCTTTAAAACAATAGGTGTTGGCTCCGGTGGTGGAGATCATGCAGTTTTGGCTAGGCGGGATATTGAGAGTTGTATGTCTTGTCACGATGTTAACGGTGCTGATCCAACTTGTATTACTTGTCATCTAGATAGCGATGGAATAAAAGGAACAAATCCCAAAACACATCCTGCTGGTTTTATGAGTGGTGAAGAAGGTGACTGGCATAATGATTACAATTCTATTTGTTATAATTGCCACACCAGTGCATCGCCGCAATCTCAACCTGGATTAGGTTTTTGTGGTTATTGTCATGGAACTAATGTAAATGATTAATACTGAAAATATTTTTACGGAAAAACTAATGAAGTATTCAATTTTATTTTTTACACTCATTTTAAGTTCAGTGCTTCTTATAAGTTGCAGTGAGTTGAAAGACGATATTTCATCTCCTCCTGAAATAAATATTCATGGCGACGGAGTTTATGATATTTCATCTGCAAATTATCATGGCAGATCGGTTATTAACAGCACTAATAAATTTCAGGATTGTCAGCAATGCCATGCTTCAGATTATTCGGGTGGCATAACAGAGGTTAGCTGCTATTCTTCCGGTTGTCATGTTAGCCCATCTATAAACGTTCATGAAGAAGGTATTCTTGATCAGCAATCTTCAGCATTTCACGGTAAATTTATTGCTGATAATGCAAACATGCCGGCTTGCGCTAGTTGTCACGGAGAAAGTTATCAAGGTGGTACTGTTTCGCCTTCTTGCGCAAATTGTCATGCATCCATCCCTGTTCATGTTGATGGTATTGTAAATACAGGTTCTCCCAATTTTCATGGTAACTATATAGCAGCAAATCTTACCTGGGATATGCGAGCATGCGGTTCTTGTCATTCAGCCGATTACTCAGGCGGAATTGCATCGCCATCTTGTCTAGGTTGCCACACTCAGGTAAATGGACCAGAAGCTTGTAACACTTGTCATGGTGATTTTAATGATCCTTCTAAAATTGCTCCCCCAAGAGCGCTTAATGGAAGCACAGTAACAACTTACGCCGGAGTTGGGGCTCACAGTGCACATCTTTATGAAAATGATCTTGGAAACAATGTACGATGCTCAACCTGCCATAAATTTCCTACTTCTATGTACGCTGAAGGACATTTAGGTTCTGATAGTAAAGCCGAAGTGATATTTGGAAGGTTAGCTGTTCAAAGTGGTGCAAATCCTAATTATAGTTTTACCAATAATACCTGTTCAGATACATACTGTCATGGAAATTTTGTTTTTTATAGAGATTCCTCAACATTTGCTTTTGCTTATACAGCCGCTACAATGGAAGGCAATTATTTTTCTCCAAAATGGAATCAAGTAGATGGCAGTCAAGCAGCCTGCGGAACTTGTCATGGTTTACCACCGACTGGTCACGTAGCTGCCACACTTAATACTTGTGTTAATTGTCATGCCGGAGTCGTGGATAATCAAGGTAACATAATTGATCAAACCAAACACATAAACGGTATTAAAAATGTTTTTGGAAATTAGTAAACCAATCTAATAGAATTAAAAAGCCGCTGTAAATAGCGGCTTTTTTATATTTTAAAATGAAGATTTTTAATAACAGTAAAACCAACAATGGGAGTAGTGAGAATATTAGTATCTCAGACTACGATCGAAGATTAGAAGAACGTAGGGCTGAGTATGAACATCTAAATGAGATTTTGCGTGGTATGCGTGCAGAAGTATCAAATCTAATGGAAGAAATTAAAGATGTAACTGATAATTTGGTTAAGAAAAATGCAGAGCTATTTTTATTAGAGCAAAGTATCGATGATCTTAATAGAAGCTATGAATTACTGAAGCAAAACGTTAAATATGAAGAAGAGGCTTTCAGCAAAGCAAACAATGAGTTGATAAAAATTAAACAAGAAATAAATGAAAGCATTCCATATTACAATAAGTTAATTGCTGTTAGAAACGAATTTGAATCTGTCTCGCTTCAATTGATTGCTTGCAAAAAAGAGATAGAAAAAATTGAAAACCAAAATAATATAATATCAGAAGCTCCTGAAAAACGCGAACCTCAAAATAATTCTTTAACTCAAACGCCTGAGCAAAAACAAAAATGTAAGGCAAAAACTAAAAGCGGATCTAAGTGTAAGAGATTTGCAGTTGAGGGAAGTCTGTATTGTAAGTCTCACTCATCAATTAATAAATAAATTAGTCGAATATTCTCTAAAGACATAGCATCGAAAATCTTTTTGTGCTTTTCTAAAAAAAATAATGAAATGTATCTAATAAAAAATCTAAGAGAACCGATGAATGGCTTTACACATTTTATCGGGATAATATTTGCTGTCATAGCTACAATTTTGCTGTTAGATATATCATTAAATCCTTATAAACCATACCATTTTATCTCATTTTCTGTTTTTGGATTTGGGATGATTATGCTTTATACAACTAGCACACTTTATCACTGGTTAAAGTTATCTGATGCTGGGATAATGAAATTAAGAAGAGCTGATCACATAATGATTTTTATTTACATAGCGGCTACTTACACTCCTGTTTGCATTGTAGCTTTAAAGGGAACTCTTGGTTGGAGTTTGCTAATTGCAGTTTGGTTTGTTGCTTTAGTTGGAGTAATAATAAAAATATTCTGGATGAATGCTCCAAGATGGTTATCAACATTCATTTATATTCTTATGGGATGGTTAGCTGTAATTGTAATTTATCCACTCGTAAATGCAATTCAAATAGGTGCATTGATCTGGTTATCAATTGGCGGGTTATTCTATACTATTGGTGCAGTTATTTATGCTTTAAAAAAACCTGATCCTTATCCGGGCATTTTAGGATTTCACGAAATATTTCATCTGTTTGTTCTGCTCGGTACGTTCTCACACTTTTGGATGATATACAAATACATCGCTATTCTTGATTAACTGAATCAAATAGAAATTTATTTTTATTTAGTTGATGTTCTATTAACCAAATAAATATAAGTGCTTAACAACACTGCAGAAATCAATTGAAAATAAAACGGTGTTGAAAACAATTCGTCATTTAACAAAGCGAATGAGATAAAAGCAAATTTAAGTGAGTAGTAAACCACTTTGCTTATTAAGATGCTAAGGAATAGAGAAGTAAATACATTTTTAAGTTTATCTTTTAATAAGAAAAATAATCCGAGGTTAATAACTAACTCCGCACTTAAAAGAAATGATTTAATTATTTGCGGATGTGATGAAATCAAAAAAGAAAATAACGGAAGTGTTAGAGCAATTATAAAAGCATTTTTCTTCGATGTATGTATTAGCGCAACAACTAATGCAATTCGCATCGGATCGAGATAGTAAACAGGAAAGGCAAATAAATGAGAAATTGCCGGTAAAAAATAAATCATCAGCAAAAGAGAAAAATCAATCAAATAAGTTTTAATATTTGATTTGAAATCTATAATACTTAATGCTTTTTCCATTTAAAATCCTCTCTGAATAATTACTGAAACAAAAATAAATTAAATCTATTCAAGCTCAAAGAATAAAATTACACCTATACATTTTAATCCAAATTGATTATTTTTACACGAGTTATTTTTAACATCAATTATCGAGAGTTGTTATGAGAAGACGTGACTTCATCTCCAAATCTATCAAAGCCAGCTTAATCGCCGGGGCAGGACTTTCAGTTGGCAGCTACACAAATTTGTTTCCATCAACAATACTGCCGTTTGCAAGCGATTATGATTTAGCCGCAATTAAAGGTGGTGAACCGGATGCAATGTTTGATGAAGCAATTAAAGCGTTCGGCGGAATGACAAAGTTTGTGAAGAAAGGACAAACCGTTGTTGTAAAACCAAATATTGGATGGGATGTATCGCCGGAAAGAGCAGGGAATACAAATCCGCTTCTGGTTAACAGAATCATTAAGCATTGTTTTGATGCCGGCGCAAAAGATGTTTATGTATTTGATCATACCTGCGACAATTGGAATAAGTGTTATTCGAATAGTGGAATTGAGCGAGCTGTTAAAGATGCAAAAGGTAAAATAGTTTCAGGTGCAAGCGAAAGTTATTATCAGGAAGTTACGATTAAGCAGGGAAAGAAATTAAAAAAAGCTAAAGTACACGAGCTAATATTAGAATCAGATGTGTTTATTAATGTTCCGATCTTAAAACATCATTCATCTGCAGATGTTACAATCGGGATGAAAAATTTAATGGGAAATGTTTGGGATCGCGGCTATTGGCACTCTAATGATTTGCATCAATGTATTTCGGATTTTACTTCATTTCGTAAACCTGATCTAACAGTTGTTGATGCTTATTATGTGATGAAGAAAAATGGTCCACGCGGAGTTTCTAAAGACGATGTGGTAACCATGAAATCTCAGATCATCTCAACAGATATTGTTGCTGCTGATGCCGCTGCAGCAAAGTTGTTTGGTGTTGATCCTGAAAAGATTGATCATATAAGAATTGCCAATGAAATGAAACTAGGTACAATGAATTTAGATAAGCTATCTATCTACAGAAAAATAATGTGATATATTGAAGCTCGAGTACTTAAGAAAAATAAGAATAGTTGTATCGATAATTTTTTTGTTATTAATTGCAATTGTATTTCTTGATATATCGAATATTCTGCCTGCAAGTTTTATTAGTTCGGTTACCTTTCTTCAATTCATTCCATCTACCATAAAATTTGCAAATCTGCTGCTTCCAACTTCAATAGGTTTTATTATTGTTCTTGTTCTAACATTTCTATTCGGAAGGGTTTATTGTTCGAGTATTTGTCCGCTGGGTACAATTCAGGACTTAGCATCCCATACTGCAAAAAAGATTAATAAGAAGAAAAAGTTTACCTATACAAAAGAATATTTTTGGTTAAGATATTCTATACTTGCAATAGTCATAATCTCAATTTTATTTGGCAATTTATTTTTAGTAAACTTGTTAGATCCGTATAGCAACACAGGCAGAATATTCGCACAATTATTTAATCCTTTGCTGATGCACATTAATAATTTTGCTGCCTTTACACTTGAGAAATTTAATATCTATCTGATTTATCCTATCGAGATAAAAGCATTTTACTTTATTGCCGCTCTGTTCCCTCTATTTTTTTTATTGATTGTAATTTATCTCTCGTATAAAAGAGGGAGGTTATATTGTAATACTATCTGTCCGGTTGGTACATTACTCGGATTAATTTCAAAATTCACGATCTTTAAACTTAAAATTGATAAAGCAAGCTGTGAAGGCTGCGGAGTATGTGCAAGGGTCTGCAAAGCCGAGTGCATAGAAAAATCCACTAAAGAAATTGATTTCAGCCGATGTGTTGCCTGCTATAATTGTTTGGATGTTTGTCCCAGCGACTCTATAAATTATCAACTTATCCAAATTGATAAGACTCAATCAGGCTCTGATGAATCGAGAAGAAATTTTATTTCAAGAACTTCAATGTTTTTTATTGGACTGACATCGACCGCTCTTTCTCAGGTAACAATCATACCGAAAAAAGATAGTAAAATAGCTGAGAAGAAAAATTTTGCTGTTACACCCCCGGGATCAAATACAATAGAACACTTTAATAACAATTGCACTGCCTGTCATTTGTGCATTACTGCTTGTCCCACAAAAGTATTGCAGCCTTCAATTATGGAGTTTGGAATATTTAACATCTTTCAGCCGTTTATGGATTATAAAACAAGTTACTGCAATTACGATTGTATTGCGTGCAGTGAAGTTTGTCCCACTTCAGCTATTCTTACTTTAACCGGCGATCAGAAAAAAAATATACAAATTGGTAAAGCGATATTTGTAAAAGAAAATTGTATAGTAGAAACTGAAAATACTGCCTGCGGCGCGTGCTCTGAACACTGTCCAACAAAAGCAGTTATGATGGTTGATTATAAAGGTAATCTAAAGATTCCGGAAGTGACAAATAAATATTGTGTTGGATGTGGTGCCTGCGAACATGCTTGTCCCACTAAACCTTACAAAGCAATTTATGTTGATGGGAATTACGTTCATCAGACAGCAGAAAAAAAACCTACCGAAAAACTTGAGCAGGAAATTAATTATAAAGAAGAATTTCCATTCTAATAGCTAGAGCCCTCTGAAAAATTCAAATGGTCATTATCGTGGCAGGTGAAATTCAACAAATATGAAATAGGCTCCTGCTTTCGCGAGAATAATATTCAATCCGAAATTTGTTTTTCAGAGGC
Source organism: uncultured Ignavibacteriaceae bacterium (assembly GCA_963812305.1). Classification (GTDB taxonomy): domain Bacteria; phylum Bacteroidota; class Ignavibacteria; order Ignavibacteriales; family Ignavibacteriaceae; genus IGN3. The sequence goes on along the minus strand of CAWEUT010000007.1, from coordinate 124,215 downwards.
CTCAGATATTTAGTGGATTAAAATATACCCTTATTTCTTTAAACCCTTACAAATATATTTTTGTCTAAAAGCTGAATTACAGAATTTCCATTAATAATTGTTTAATTTTACCCATAAGATTTAGGAGAAAATATGAAACTTCATCATTTAAAGATTGTCTTATTTTCATTGCTCGTTGTAGCAATCGTCGGATGTAAGTCCGAAATAAACTCACCGGATAAGGCAAATACTGATGCAGCAGAGTTATTAAAATTTGAAACCGTCGAAAGTGATCTCGCACTATTAAAAGGAGGCGGAATGCCTTTACCGGAGGGAGATGCAGTTTTTTCTATCGGCTGGAATGAGATTTTTAGACCATTTAATGACGATTCAAGTATAAAAGGGATGGCATTTGCAGTTGCCTTTGGTGATCGAATCACTGAATCTCCTGACTTTCCAAGATTTGGTATTGATATGGGTACAATAAATATTCAGTATGCTGGAAATCAAATTGAGATGCATAAAATGTTTCATCAAAGAAGAGGCATAGCATATTCATTATTCCGCAGACCCTTTGGTGGATCAGATGTTTTGTTGGAATATTTACCAAGTACTGACTATACTTTTAATATTTCCGGTTCTGAAAAATTTGCTGCGACAACAGTTACTTTAACATCCCCGGCAGCACTTATTGACATTATAAGTCATAATCACGGCGATTTAATTGATCCTCAACAGGATTTAACAATCACCTGGAGTGGTGGCAATCCTGATGGAAAAATTGCAATAAGAGTTATGCCGCACTTTCAACCTCCACAGGATGGTGGTATGGGTGGTATGAACGGGGGACATAATCTGGGGCATATTCCTCCTCCTCCTCCGGGTCCGCATCCTGGACGAGCTATTGTTAAGATATTAGACAATAATCCGGGTCAGTTTACATTTACGGCAGAACAGATTCAAAATTTAATTTCAGAATTTGGTGCAGATAAGATTGTTGTTGATGTGTCACAGTTTGACTTTGGTGAAGTTCAAAATGATGGAAAAGTACTTCATACTGCGATGCGTAATAGTTCAAGCGTTATGCTTAATGTTCAATAACATAATTTCAAGATAGTCAACAAAAAACCCCAACAAATATTACTAAGTTGGGGTTCTTTAAAGAATGATAAAGTTCTACATTTTTAGCGAGGTCTTTTTCCCGCTCTGATGTCAACACAAGCCTTACAAAGTTTCTTGTTACCTTTTCCAGCAACTTTGTTTTTTTTAGTAATAATACTTCCAGAAGCACATACACCATAGATATGATACACTTCTCCGCCCTTGGAATGGAATGGTGAAACTTGCTTTGCCATAGATGATCTCCTTAAATGATTATTAATAAATAGAAACGTGAATTAAGATCCAAAATCTTTAACGATCAAAAAAGTATTAACCTTGGTTATTCTACTACTTGTAATATTGTTCTGCGGCGTCCTTTGGCTCCGACCGCAGTAAGTAAAATGCGCAAGGCATTAATATTATTACCATGTTTGCCAATTACTTTTCCAATATCATCTTTATCGACTTTAATGTTTATCTCTACGGTGTTTTCATCAGGAGTATTTTCTTCAATAACAACTTTATCCGGACTATCAACAAGTTGTTTTACGATAAACTCAATAAATTCTTTCATTAATTCACCCATCAATAAGTAAGAGAAATAATCGTTTAACATTATAATAGAAATAATATTACTAAGAAGCAATAAATGTCTGGCTATTGCCAGCCAAAAACTTTCGGTGCCGACCCGCCTGTGGGTAGCCGGCTGGCTTTAGCAGGGGAGGGTATCACTCGGTTTTCTCAATTCCAAAGTACTTTGGCAAGAAGCTTGCTACTCCCAGTTCAGCCCAGTGACCATATATCGTTATTGCCCTATCTTCCAAAGGATATCCATATTTATCAATAGTAATAGTTGGATAATTTAGTCTTAACCAGGATAGCCTTGAATCCTTCATATCGATATTGTAATTATATACTTCTAAATATTCTGAAAAATTCAGCTTGTAAGTTTCAGCCGGGTGATCTTTTGTTATTATTTCTGAAGATTCTAAGATCTCAATTCCTGTGTTTAAAGGTTTATAAACTAATGATACTTCAAAACCATTATCTCGAAAAGTTCCCTCTGAAAGAGATCTTAGAAAATAGGCTAATGATTCTTTATACTTTTTTTTTCGATTGCTTTCCCAATCTTCTTTTATATCAAGATCATTTGTATCCAACTCAGTAAAAAATAAACGATAAGTATAGTCGCATCTTTTTAACGATTCTGTATATTCAAAATTTAGTATCTCACATTTAATATTGTAGCCAAGTTTATAATTAATAATTTCAATAGGATTTTCACTCTGTGCTTTCAATACTTCTTTCTTTGGATGCTCAAAATTTATTTCATATTCGTTTACAAATTCACAATCTAAAGAATATGGAGAGTACCCTAAAAAATGTTTCTTGAAAATTTTCAGATCATCAAACCATTCATCGGGTCTATTTGCAGTAACGGTAACATCTGAAATCTTATAAATCTTTGGAATCAGATCTATATGCAAAAAGATTTTGGAGGAATCATTTACTTTTATTTTTTTTGATTGAGAATCGTAACCGATCATTGAAAAAACTATTTCGTGATTGCCCGGAATAATTGAAAGAAGTCTAAACGTTCCATCTAATTGCGAGGTTGTACCCCAGGTGGTATTAGAAATATAAATATTAACATTTGGAAGTGGTTCTTTAGTTGCATTGTCTAAGATGATTCCGGTTATTGAATTATGGAATGGTTGGGGATAAAGAATTCCTCTAAATAAAAATATAATTGCTGCTATATAATGAAAAGCCTTTTCCAAAAAACTCTCCATAAAAAATATTTAGCGAATATTATTTAGTATAGAAAAATCACTTACCGTAATTAGCAATAAAATTTAGTCAAAGTCAAAAATTATTGATTTGTAAATGCTAATGATTGTTGAATGTGTAAAATGAAAGGGGATGATCATCAAAAAAAAATCCCTCGCATTAAATACGAGGGATTAACTTTAATAATGTACTTGTTTATAAATGAACATTAAGAATTACGCTGGCAGTACCAATTCCAAATTCTGATCTGCTTGTACCTTCAACAGTTGTATTTCCAGATTTAGCTTCTGGTTTTCCATATGATTGATATCCAAGGGTGTATCGTCCTCCCAAAGATAGACCTTCAGTAAAATACCAATCAAATCCGAAGTTAAGTCCAACCCCAAAACCAGTGCCTGAAGTTTCGGATGTAGTTGTAGTTCCATCAACTGTTTCATCCTGACTAGCGGAATAATTTCCAAAATTAACATTTAAACCAACATAAGGAGAAACACTATATAATGGCTTCAGATGGTAATTTGCATCTATTGCTAATCCAAAAGTAGTAGATGTTGTTTCAGTTTTATCATCGTTAGCATCAATAGTTTCTGATGTACTAGAGCCAAAATTTAGTCCGGCTCCTAACGCAATCTCATTAGTTATAAAATATCTAAATCCAGCACCAAATAAATCAGCCGTGTTATTAGGATATAGAGAAACACTGCTAACAGGAACCGGATTTAAATTGCTCTGAAATGGAGTGTACAAAAATACAAATGACATCGCACCTTGACGAACTTCAGGTTTTGGTCCATCATAACCTGAATTAACCTGAGCCAATGTTAGAGTAGAACTAACGAGCAAAATAGAAACGAAAAAAAACAATGTTTTCATATTGTTTACCTTCTTTTTGTTTATGAAATAAAATTAGACCTAATTTATTTTGGTTCTAATTAGTTTATGATTAGCAATCATTATACCAGAATAATCTGTAGAAACTTAAAATTTATTGAGGTTTTTATGGACTAAATTGACATTTTACAGGTAAAATGGTAACAATTGTAAAATTCTAATAGGTTAATTAAGTGAAATTTAACTAATGGGAACCTTAATGATTGAATATTGAATTGACAATCATCGGTAATGCCTTTAAGTTGAATTAAAATTTGGAACTTAAAAAGAAATTATTCTGATCTAAAACCTAGGAGAAATATGAATATACCCGTAATGCCAAAATCGATTATCTCAATAATTAACTATCAATCTGATGCCATTGTAAGTAAACAGCTCCTTAAAAAGAATAATGGAACTGTAACATTACATGCATTCGATAAGGATGAATCATTAAATGACAGCACATCACCATATGATATACTTATACATGTTTTGGAAGGAACGATCGATTTAAAGGTAAACGGCACATCAAACCTTATTAAAACGACAGAATATTTTTCACTACCAGCTAAAATTCCATATTCAATTGAGGCAAAAGAAAAAACGAAGGTTTTGCTGACTGTGATCAAATAAATTAAAATCGATTATAAGAATAAATTGTAGATTGAAATATTTTAAGTACGATCCATCAGCGGAGAGGGTGGGATTCGAACCCACGGTACCCTTGCGGATACACTACCTTTCCAGGGTAGCCAATTCAGCCACTCTTGCACCTCTCCGAAATCATTTTTTCTAATAACTATCGCAAACCCACCGGCAAATATATTACTTAAGTACTACCTAACAAAACTACAGAATTCATAAGGAGGATTATTTTTTTTAACTTTGCAGTGCATTTCCGGAAAGGTGGCAGAGCGGCTGAATGCGGCAGTCTCGAAAACTGTTATATCGGGAAACTGATATCGAGGGTTCAAATCCCTCCCTTTCCGCTACAGGCAAATTGGAAGAAATTCAAACTTTTTACTTTGACATTTTTATTAGCAAAGTTTTTCATTAAAAGAATCAAAGAGTAATCAGAAATTTTTAATCCCCATGAATGGGCAACTGATACAAGAAAAAATAAAAGATAACAATAGACAAGAATTTATAATCATCAATAAACCCCTGCCAACGTTCATTGATAATGAGTGAAAAATAATTTCAAACCAACTCTTCCAATACATAGTAACTAAAACCGAGCTCCTGGTTTTAACGTGAATCGCTTCAAACTCATTATCAGGTTAATCTATTTTCCTATAGAGAATTGGGATTGTAATTTTTTTTTAATAATTATTAATTTTATCATAAAGGAGAAGTGATGAGTCAACTTGAATTATTTGAAAAAGTAAAACAAATTAGAATAGTGTCCACCCACGGTCATGATGTATTAAATTTATTGGTGTGTGATTTAAAAGAATTTATAATAAATCAATCTAAGAAATCAAGTTTATGGTTATATGTTGACGGAATTCAACTAAATCCATATGAAGTTAACACGGACATTCTCTCATCTGCAAAAGATATAATATTGACGAAACCATTGGTGGGTGGATAAATTATTTTGTATGAATATTTTGATGGTAAAGTAGAAACTCGTTCTCCTTTTATTACTGAATTGATAAGCACTTCTTGGGAAATAGTTGATTGTGGTACACACTTTTGACTAAATCTATTTTGCTTTTAATATATCAGGTACTTTTTTGGCAGTTTATCTCCAGTTCTTAGTCTTTTACCGAAAGTTAAATTATTTTTTAAATTAAGGTTATAGAATTATCTATCAATATGAGGATTTCCGGTATGTCATCTAAAATTATTTTGCTTTTTATCATTGCAGCAACATTTTTATCTAACTCTCAAAACAAAGCTCAGAATATTTCATCATCGGACAAAAAGATTGAAATAAAGAATAATGATTTTGAAAATCTTTCAGGTTCTTCATCTGTTTTAAACTGGCAATTCTCTAATAGTTCTACAACCTCTGTTGATGGAAGCATTTCCAAATCGGGATCAAACAGCATTTTAGTAATTCATAATGATTGGAATAAAAGTGACGTAATTTCTGATCCGGTTGAGTTAACGATTGGACATCTTTATAAACTTAGTGCGTGGATCAAAACAGAGAACGCAGTAACAGATCCGATAGATCGTTATCCTACCTCTGTAGCTGCATGCATATCAATGTTATCACTTCCATTCACTAATAATTCTCAATCCGTTGGAGCAACTACTGAATGGACAAAGATTGAAGCTTTCTTTTATAGCAACACAAAAATCTGATCAGATAAGATTACAGTTTGGAAATAATGGCAAAGCCAAAGGAAAAGTTTGGTTTGATAATATCGAACTCTTTAAAGTTGAAGATATATCTGATTATATACCTGCAGAAACAGTTAGATGGTTCAATAACGGATTTAGATATGATGATCAGGGATGGATATTTTTACACATTGAAGGTGCACCTTACGATAGAGGTTATCAATATGGAAATCTTGTTGCAGAAGAATTAGTTGAGTATATAAATAAAATAGGTATTCAGCAAAACAAAGATATTCCTTCAAAGGGTTGGGATAATCTCAAATTTATTGCGGACGCAATGATGCTGAGAAAATATGAAACAGAATATCTTACCGAAATGAAAGGTATTGCTGATGGTGTAAACAATACTGGAGTAAAACTTTTTAACCGCAAACTTGATTTACTTGATGTTGTGACTTTAAACTCAGCAATTGATATTGATTATTCAAAAGATGCGATGGGTGTAACACCAAATCAATTATCAGGACAGAGTTTTCTTAAAAGTGAAGATGAATTGAATATTTCAAAACCGTCTTCACAAGTGTTCAAGTTTTCTTGCGAATAAGTCATCAACAACAGATGGTAGAATTGTATTCGGTCAGATTTTTATGTGGGGAGGATATACTGGTCCTCATTGGAATGTAATATGCGATGTTGTGCCCACAGAAGGTAATCGATTAGTTTATCAAACATTTCCGGGTGGGATTCATTCAGGTTCAGATTTTTATATAAATTCTTCCGGTATAATGATAGGCGAGACGACTGTTGGTCAAACACCATTTAATGTTGATGGTTCGCCTCAATCCAACAGAATCAGAAAAGCAGCACAATATGCAAATAGTATCGATGATGTTGTTAAGATTCTAACTACTGATAATAACGGAATGTACACAAACGATTGGCTGATTGGTGATACCAAGACTGATGAAATTGCTGTGCTTTTGCTGGGAACAAAAAAACATAAACTCTGGAGGAGCGGCAATAATGAGTTTTATGGTGATACAAAAGATTTTTATTGGTGCAATAACAATAATAAAGATCCTGAGGTGCGTAAGGAATACATAACAAATCCAAACAACGCCCCATACGATTTAATATTTTCACCCTGGAATAGAGATATTGCGTTCAATGATTTTTACAAAGAGCACAAAGGAAAAATTGATGCAATAGCTGGAGTTAATCTTTGGGCGAGTTCGCCGATTAACAGACCACACGCTTGTGATGGTAAAGTTACAACTTCTGATATGGCTGAAAATCTTGTGTTCCTTGCTCATTATGGTAAAGTGACTCTTAAGAGAAATGTTCGTTGGTGAGAATGGAAGAATTCCTGATCTGCCCGGAGCATTTCCACGGTTATCATTAGGATATTCAGTAATAAGTCCAATATTCATTACTGATAAAATTAAAGAACAAAGGAATCAAAAAGTTGTAAATGCAAATAAGAAAGAATATAAAATCAATTATGATGAAGTTGTTGACAAATATTCTTATGATGAAAGAAAATTATGGATGAATACTGTTTATCCGGCGTCTGAATCAGAAAATTGGTTTGTCAGCGGTTCTGCTGCTTATTGGTCAATACTTAAAGGAATTCCAAAATCAAAAAATGATGTTTTAAAATATTTTAAAGATCAATTTGCAGAACTTAATGCAAGATATCTTTATACAGTAAATAGGGAAGGATCAATTAGTCCGATCAATGCAAAAAGAATCTATACCGGCTTCAATAATTATCAGATACCCAGAATAAAAGGCACATATCTTTTGCACCAGTTAAGATTGCTTTTAGGAAATGATGTTTTTTCAAAATTGATGTTGACCATTCATGAAAAATATCGTGAAAAGGAAATGAAGACTGAGAATTTTATTTCTTACTGCAAATCAGATAAGCGGTAAGGATTTAACATCGTTTATCAATCAATGGTTAAAACGAGATGATCTGCCCGATCCCGAAATTAAATCAGTTACTTTTAGCTCTGAAGGCAAAAATAAACTGCAATTAGAAATTGAACAACTAAATAAGCCATACAACTTTTTATGCACTGTGGAACTTAAATCAGACAGCGGGAAAACATACAAGTTGCTGGAGATTACTGATTTAGAAAAATCTTTTAGCTTCGATGTTGCCGGAGACAACTCTGGAATTGAGTTTAATTCATTATATGATATTCCAGTAAACCATAAAAATTATTATACATGGTCAAACATTTTTGATGATTGGAAAACGGCAAAGATAGTTTATGGAACCAAAAGACAAATTGAAGCTAATCATACCCTGGCATTAAGATTTAGCACCGCGTTAGCTGATAGATTTACTGAAGATTTAATTCCAATAATTAAAGATTCTGAGTTAGGTGAAGAACAGTTAAGAAATAGTGATTTAATTGTAATGGGTAATGTTGAAGATAACAGCATAATGAAATTATTTTGTGATCAGCTTAAAATTAAAGTTGGAAAGAATTTTTTCGAATGGAATGATAAAACATATGGCCGTTCAGACGAAGGATTATTTTTAACACTACCAAATCCATACAACAACGCAAAGATTATTTATTTATTCATAACAAACAGTGCACTGGAATTACATCAAATGACTAAAGTAATTAATAGAATGCCTCAATGGGCTGTATTTAGATGGGATAAAATAATTGAGCAAGGATATTATAATTTAGATAATCAATAAAATTTAAAAAAAATGCCGGAGTAATTCCGGCATTCAACAATATTCGATAAAACAATTATTCTATTTAATAGGATAATTTGGTACAGGTGGAAAAGTAAAAGGATGCTCTTTTATTTTTTGCATTATTACTTCAATCGCTTTATCAAGTTGATTATCCTTTCCAGCCATAACTGAAGCGGGATCATTATCAATATAAATATCAGGATCAGCACCATGATTTTCTACCAGCCATTTTCCTTCTTCACCGTAAAAAGCATTGTTGGATTGATTAACACTTCCATTATCAATCGTAGTTTGTGCATTAATAATTCCAACTAATCCGCCCCAGGATGGCACTCCTACTACAGTACCAAGTTTATTTGCTTTAAAGTCCTCAATAAACGCTTCTCCATCTGAGCCGTTATACTCATTTGATATCGCAACAAACTGTCCGGTGGATGTACTGCCGGGATATCTAAAAGGTTCCATTCCTTGAAGTACATTGTATGCTGTCATTTTTCTTTCAAGTTTATCAATTAAAAAATATTCTGTCCAGCCGCCGGAATTTCTTCTGACATCTATGATAATTCCTTCTTTATATCGGAACGCCCGCCAGTATTTGTCAAACTCACCGATGCCTCCGGAACCCATTGCATTTATATGCATATAACCAACTTTGCCGTCGGTTTTTTTCTGTATATAATTAATGTTATCAGTAATCCATCTAAAATATCTTAACTGACTGTTGTTCTTTATTGGTTTTATCTCGTAAGTCCTAGCACCATCTTTTGAAGGTTTGCTATTGATTGTAACAGTAACAGTTTGACCTGCGATGACTTGCAGATATTTGAAGTAATCATCAGGTGCTTTTATTTCGTTTCCGTTTATCGCAATTAAATAATCACCCTCTTTAAGATCAATATCAGGACGAACTAATGGGGATTTTAAATCCAGATTATATTCTGTTGGTCCATAAATTTTTTCAAACTTGTAGTAACCGGAATTTTTATCCAGCTTTAAAATCTGCCCCAAGCCAGCCGGTATAAACTTTTGTTTCTGGAGCTTTCATTGGTCCCATATCACCGCCGCCAATGTAAGTATGGGAAACACTGATTTCTCCAACCATCTGAGATAATAACCAGTTTAACTCTGAGCGGGATGATAGAGATGGAATGTAAGCTTTGAATTTATCACCTAATTCTTTCCAATCGTGTCCGTGAAAATTTACATCATAGAAAAAGTCACGGTACCAGCGCCAGGTATCATTAAATATCTGATTCCACTCTGCAAGATTATTGACTGTATAACTCATTCCATCAAGATTGATCTTGCTTCCTGTCTTTTTGGATTTAAATGCATCATCAACTGATGTTGTAAAGTAATCAGCATCCTTTTGCAAGATCAGATTATTTCTGTTTGTGGATAAATCAAAATTTTTGATCTTATCATCAAGTGCTACCAATGATTTTGAAGACATATCAAAAATATTAAGTTTCCATTTTGTTTTAGATCCCGGTTTAAATATCTCTTCATACTCATCTTCAGTAAAATTATCTACAGAGCACCAAATCACTTTTCCATTGCCTGCCTTAAGGTAGAAATAATTTCCAGGATCGATGGGAAGGGGATAAGTTCTTGTAGTAATTCCATCAACATCAATTCTAAACTGTTCATCAGTTTTTTTCTCTTCGCTTGATTAAAGGATCTTCAAATGGTGGAGTTTCATTATCCCGTAACTGAACAACCATTACCTGCTGTGGAGTTGCAATGATGTGATTATCTTCATAAAAATCCATATGTATATCAAAGTTCCTGCTGGATACGTAATAAAGATATTTCCCGTTGGCATCAAAAGATGGGTAGAGATTATCAAAAAAATCATCTGTTAAAGCATACTTTTTTTTCTGATCCAAACTATAAACATAAATAACATTGTTACGATTGAAACTTGTAAAACTGTAAGTAATCCATTTGCTATCGGGCGACCAGCTGTAATCACTTTGTTCCCAATAAAATTCATCATTTTTTAATTGGTTCGATCTATCAATCTCAATAAGTTTTTTGGAATCTACATCAACATAAAAAATTGCAAACTCTTTGTTGCCAAAAAGTATTTTCTTGCCATCAGGCGACCATTTAAGATGATAAACAAATTTATCAAGTCCGGATGTTAATTGAATCCATTCTCCGCCTTCAGTTTTTTGCATATAAAGCTGATACTCACCGGTTTTATCTGAGAAGAATGCAATCCATTTACCATCAGGTGAAATTTCAGGATACATTTCTCTTGTGCCAGGTGTGTTAGAAATATTTTTTGTATTTTCGTTTTCAGTTGAAATTGTAAAAACGTCTCCACGCGATTCAATAACTGCAGTCTTTCCGTCATTCGAAATATTTATTGAATGAATATAATCTTTAGGATTTATAACTCTGTCTCTTAGTGCCCATCTATCAGAAGGGATTGTAACAGAAATCTGTTTTGACTGATTTGATTTTATATCATAAACATTGATATATCCATCCTGTATGTAAACGATACTTTCACCATCTGTTTCAGGACACATTACATCAAAGTCAGAGTAACTGGTTATTTCTTTTATTGATTTTGTATTTAAGATCCTGCACATAAAGATTAGAAATTCCATTAGTGCGATCCGATATAAAATACATTTCATTTCCAATCCACATCGGATAAGCATTTTTACCTACATAATCAGAAATAGCTGTAAACTGATTTTGTTTAAAATCATACATCCAGATGTCAGTATGTTGTCCGCCCTTATATCTTTTCCAGTAATACTCTTCGTTGCCTTTTCGATTGTACAGCATTTTACTTCCATCAGAATTAAAACTGCAGAGAGTTCCTCTGTCTATTGGTAATTTTTCAGGAGCAGAACCTTCCTTATTCACAAAGTATAAATTTGGATCACGCGATATATAATTTTCCCAGTAGGATCGGAAAACAATTCGTTTACCATCGGGAGTCCAGGCAATTGATTGTGCAGTGCTTGGTGTGTAAGTTATTCTTACAGGCTCACCGCCTTCCGAAGGCATTACATAAACACTGTAAGTACCATCATATCCCGCAGTAAATGCTATTGATTTACCATCAGGAGAAAATTTTGCAGAGAATTCGTTTCCTGGAAAACTTGTTAGTCTGGTAGCTGTACCTCCGTTTGAGCTTACAAGCCATAAATCATTTTCATAAGTAAAGACAATTTTATCTTTATAAATATCCGGATCAGGTTCAGACAATAATCTTTGTTCGCCTGTTGAATAAATTATTTGAGACGAGAAGAGTATCAGCAAAAATGCAGTGATGAATGCTTTCATTTTACTTTCCTAATAAAATTGATATTTAAAATTACATAAAATTAAATAGTGATTGAATAGAATTAAGTTTCAAAATGTTTGTTAAGATTATTATATATCATTTCAAGATGTCTTCAGGTATCTACCTCAATTTTGTACTCTATAATAACCCAGCAATACTATCCGCTGAAATAATAATTTCTTACTAATTACTTTGCAAAAAACATTTTTAAAGCAATTAGAAAAAGAGAAATAGCAAATATTTTTTGAAGAATATATGTAGGAAGACTAACTGCAAATTTTGCCCCAATATATCCGCCAACAACAAAACCTAAACAAATAAGTCCTGCTATTTTTAGATCAACATATCCTTGCTGATAATAAGCGTATGCAGCAAGTATTCCTATTGGTGGAACCATTAGAGCAAGAGTTGTTCCTTGTGCCTGCTGTTGTGTTAATCCAAATAAAAAAACTAAAGCCGGAACGATTATAACTCCGCCACCCAATCCAATAACACCGCTGAATGTTCCAGCCGCTAAACCAAGAATTATATAAAGAACTTAATTACACCGCCGCCTAATCCTACAACTCCGCTAAAAGTACCGGCAGCTAAACCCAGAATGATAAAGAGAACTTCTTTAGGCATATAAACCTCAAATTATTAAATCAACTATTTTTTATTGATTTATTTTTTGCTATCCGCCAATAATAAAAGGGAAGACCGAGAAGAATCAGTAATAAACCCATTGCTGCATTTTCATAATCTGAAACTAAAGTGTTTACCAAAAATAAAAATGAAAAGATAACAAATATCATTGGTGTATAAGGATAGCCCCATACTTTATAAGGTCTGGGAACATCAGGCATTTTTTTTCTCAGTACTATAACACCATAAGCACCCAAGCATATAAAACAACCAGGATGCAAACATTACATAATCTGTAATTGTATCAAAGGTTCCTGATAATACGAGTAAACAGGACCATAAACCCTGTGCGACCAGAGATGTATGAGGAGTGGCATATCTTGGATGAATTTTATCAAGCGATTTGATAAACATATTGTTTCTTGCCATCGCGAAACAAACTCTTGCGGTAGAAAGTATATTTCCATTCAATGCTCCAAACGTGGAAATAATAACTGCAATTGAAATTAATATTGCTCCCTTTGATCCAAAAACAAATTCAGCCGCAGTAGCTGCAACAAGAGGAGATTGGGCCATTTTTTCAATCGGCAAAACATACAGATACGCAACATTTACAAGCATATAAACAATTACTACGATTAATGTTCCAAATAATAGTCCCAGTGGAACATTTCTTTGAGGTTGTTTTATTTCACCTGCAACAAAAGTTAAGTTATTCCATCCATCGTAAGCCCAAAATGCACCTGCAATAGCTAACCCGAACAAAGAAATAATATTTGAAGTTGATGATGCGGGCATTGAAAAACCAGTAGAGATGTTTGCAAGACTGCCGGTGCCGCTTGCTAATAATAAAAATGATAAAATCACTATAGATGCAATTTTTATAAAGGTAACAAATGATTGGACTGCTCCGCCAAAAATTACTCCTACATAATTAATCCCGGTTAAGAAAAGAATACACAAAATCGCTGATACTTTGGCTCCAAATTCTGCAAAGGGGAATATGTTTCCAACAATAGGGACATAAAGAGAAAAATTTTGAACCGATTCAGGTAGCTGTGGGTATTTAATAAAGTAACCAAGGTATTCTCCAAATACGTATGCAATTGCGGCTCCAGCGCCTGTTTGGATAACAGCAAAGACAGACCAGCCGTAAAGATAAGATACAAAGTTGCCGTACATCTTTTGAAAGTAAACGTATTGTCCACCAGTTGCATCGATCATGCCTGCAACTTCTGCATTGCAAAGAGCTCCAATAAATGTAATTATACCAGCAACCAGCCAAACAATTAAAAGCAGTTCAGGTGACATTAATTGAGCAGCCATCGTTGCAGGTTTTCTAAAAATTCCTGATCCGATCATTGAGCCTGCAACTATCATAATAGCTGCAGTTAATGTTAGACCTCGGACAAGTTCAGTTTTTGGTTTAAGCATCTGGCAGGATATTGATTATGATGTAAATAGTTTTTCCCTTGATTAAAATCTTAAGAATTATTTGCGAGTGAACATAAATAACTTTTATAAAAGGAACAATTATCTTAGTAAAAAAATATCTTAATTCTCTATCTCAATACTATTGTTTATTTTTACTTGAGATTAAAAATCAATTCATAATAAATTTTTACAATGAATGAAATCCTTCAACAACTTAGTCTTTGTATTGAAAAGGGAAGAGTAAACAAAGATTCAAACTATCCACCAGATATGAAAGGAATGCCCGGAGCTGTTGAATTAACACAGCAGGCTCTTAATAATGGTGTCTCTGCTCAGGATGTTCTTAATCTTGGGTTTTTACCTGGAATGAAAGTAGTAGGTGATAAGTTTAAAGCCGGAGCCATATTCCTTCCTGAAGTTCTCATTTCAGCAAAAGCTATGAGCAGTTCAATGGAGTTATTAAAACCATATTTCAAATCAGGTGAAATAAATTACAAGGGTAAAGTTATAATGGGCACGGTTGCCGGTGATCTTCATGATATTGGTAAGAACATTGTTAAAATGGTTTTAGAAGGCGGAGGCTGGCAGGTCGTAGATTTAGGAATTAATGTAAGTGCTGAAAAATTTGTCGATGCAATAAAAACTAATTCTGCTAAAGTTGTTGGATTAAGTGCATTACTTACTACAACAATGCAAAATATGAATGAAATAATCAGAAAGATTAAATCTGAGACAAATGACGTTCTGGTTATAGTTGGAGGTGCACCGGTTACAAAAGCATTTGCCGATTCCATAAATGCCGATGAGTACTTCGCTGATCCGCAAGGAATGCTTGATTATCTTAATAATAAAATCGAATTATAATTTTTATGGAAAGTTCATTAACCTTAAAACAATCTATCCTAAAAGAATTCAAATTCAATTATGAGGATTGTTCAATTTCCGAAAATCATATTGTAGAACTATTGGGTTATGATGCTGATAATGTTCCTGAACCTGTTTTAGAAACCATTGAATTTTTACTGAATGAACTTCCAGAAAAAGTTAGTTTGCAAAGCGGTTACAAGATATTCAATCCAAGAAAAGTAAAATTAAACGGTGATAGTTTTTTTATAGATAACAGGCTATTTAGCTGCGGGAAGATTATCTATTCATCTTTAAAAAACTCTGAAACTATTGCATTTCTTATTTCTTCCATCGGTGAGGAAATAGAACATTGGTCCAAACATTTTATGGATAATAATGAAATGTTAAAAGGATATTTGATTGATAAAATTGCCTCTGAATTGGTTGAACAACTTGCTGATAAAACAGAATTATTGCTCGGAGATGAACTTAAGGAAATAGAACTAAAAGCGACAAATCGTTACAGTCCGGGTTATTGCGGATGGAGCGTTGCAGATCAGCAGAATTTATTTTCACTGCTTCCAACATAAGTTTTGTGGAGTATCAGTAAATGAAAATTCCATGATGATGCCCATAAAATCTGTTAGTGCAGTAATCGGAGTTGGGAAAAATGTAGAGAAGAAAAATTATGAATGTTCTATTTGTGAAATAGACTTTTGTTATAAGCGGGAAAGAAATGCATAAAATATCTGATATAGTAAATACAGGTAAACTTTTAACATCCGACGGAGCATGGGGAACATATCTCTTTAAAAAAGGATTACCGAGTGGAAGTTGTCCCGAAGAATGGAATCTTACACATTATGATGATGTTTTTGATATTGCAAAAAGTTATGTACTTGCTGGATCAGATATAATCTCAACAAATAGTTTTGGTTCCAATGTATTTAAACTTTCTCAATACAATCTTCAGGAAAAACTTTCAGAGATATGCCAAACAGCAGCAGAGATTTCTCGCAAAGCAGCAGGCAAAAATAAAATTGTAATGGCTTCTATTGGTCCGACGGGTAAGTTTTTAATTATGGGTGATGTTACAAGTGAAGAATTATATAACTCATTTAAGCAGCAGGCAATTGCCTTTGAAAAAGGCGGAGCTGATGCAGTTTGTATCGAAACTTTTTACGCTTTGGATGAAGCAGAACAAGCTATTAGAGCAGTCAAAGAAAATACTTCACTCGAAGTTATTTGCACCTTTACTTTTGATAAATCTGAAAATGGTTACAAAACTTTAATGGGTGTAACACCGCAACAAATGGCAGAATCATTAATCGCTTACGGTGCTGATATCATTGGTGCAAATTGTGGTTCCGGATTTGAAGTTATGGTAGAAATTGTGAGGTTGATTCGAGAAGTTTCACCAAAAATTCCAATTATGATTCAGGCTAATGCGGGTTTACCCATATTTGAAAATGATAAACTTGTTTATTCTGAAACCCCTGAAAAGATAAAAGTAATTATTCCAAAATTAATTGAAGCAGGTGCAAATATTATCGGCGGATGCTGCGGTACAACTCCGGAACACATTAAAGTCATTTCTGAAATTGTTGGGAAGTATAACCAAAAAAAATTAACTAGTTAAAGCTTTGCATTAATTTCTTTAACTGCCTCTATCATTGCTATATAATTTTCAAGTTTAACATATTCTGGAATCGAATTACCAGATCCAACACAATAACCTCCATCTTTACCAACTTCTTCAATATTTTTAATAACATTTTTTCTAATATCATTAACTGTACCTCTGGAAAGCAGATCAACATCAATGTTTCCTATGAGACACAACTTATTTCCATATCTCTGCTTTACATCTGCAATGTTCATTGCTTTTGGTTCAATTGGATGAATTGCATCGACGCCGCATTCAATAATCTTATCAAACACATCATACAAAATTCCATCTGTGTGGTAGATAAGTGGTTTATTATATCGCTTTAGCTAAATCACCAATCCTTTTTAACCAGGGGAAAAAATATTTATCCAAAACCTGTGGTGAGACCATTAAGCGAATTTGTATAAGCAATATCATCACTGTACCAAATCGCATCTACAACATCGGACTGTGCAAAATATTCGAACATACTTAGTACAAGTTCACCCAAACGATCATTAAGATTTTTAATGAGATCTTCATTCTCAAAAAGTGCGATAGAAAATGATTCAAACCCCATCATCTCCCATGTCATTGTAAAGATATCACCATACTGCCCAATTACTCCCATTCCATCCGGCAGCAACGATTTTACTTTTTCAAAGTTTGTGTAATCAAAATCAGAAGTTGTTGGGAATGTATATTTCTCAAAATCATCAAAGTTTGAAATTACTCCATTGCTTTCGGATGCCCACTTTCTAAAGATAGTTCCATCATCGTTGTAGGAAACATTATTATCCAATCCAATCTTCATCGGATTAAAATCAGCTTTTGGCTGAAGTTTTATATAATCATATCCGGCTTTGTACCAAAAATCAACTTCATCCTTTAATCCTTCAATCTTTTTAGCTAAAAAAAGCTCTTTTATTTTTGGATGAACACCAAGTTCAGCAAGGGGAATGTAATTAACTTTTTCTCTTCTGAGAGTTTTAAGGAATGCATTGATACTAGGACTGCTTATTTTTGACATATTCTTACTAATCTATTTGTGGTAAACAAAAATAAATATTATTTATTTTTAAGCGCTATTGATTTTGAAACTATTATTGATCAATTTCCGACGCAAGTAAAACAATAATTATGAAAGCTATGCTATGTTTCGAATTTTAATATCATTTGTTTTAACGGTATTCTTATTTGCCGGATTAATTGGAACCGCAAATGTTTTAATTAATCACTCCGATTTAAAAGCCCAAAATGTGATTGCACAAATTTCAGAAAAAAAAGATACAAGGCTATCCATTAAAGAAATTGAATCCATAACAGCTTCAAGTAATTTCAGATTCACATCAGTAAACGCACTTAGATAAAATTATGCATCACCGCCTGTCTTATGTGCGCAATATTTGATCAAGAATATTTACACACCACTAACTCACCAAAAAAATCTACACAATCCTAATAGTACCCCTAAATTATTTTTTTTATTCTTTCTTTCTTACTAATCAACTCAAACTTATTTTGCCAATGCAATAAATTGTATTTATGAATTCATTAAATCTCAAAAATATTAAAGAAGAAGTATTCAAAACTTTCAAACTTGCTTATCCTGTTATTATTGGGCAGCTTGGTATAATTATGATGGGAGTTGTTGATAGTATAATGGTTGGGCGGCTTGGTTCGGTTCCACTTGCTGCTGCATCACTTGGTAACAGTTTGATTTTTATTATTCTAATTATTGGTATCGGATGTTCCATTGTTGTTAGCCCGCTTGTAGCCATACTTGTGGGAGGAAAACGATACTCGGAATGCGGTGTTTACTTCAGGCAATCATTACTTGTAAATGTACTTTTATCGTTTGTAATGATTGGGATTATACTTCTTGGAGTAAATTTTATTGATAAACTTAATCAGCCGCCGGAAGTAATAGAACTTACAATTGTTTATATGAGCATTGTTGGATTATCAGCTTTTCCACTAATGATCTATCAAACCTACAAACAATTTATTGAGGGTTTATCCATAATGAAGCCAGCAATGGTTATTGCAATTCTTGCCAATTTAATTAATGCTTTTGCAAATTGGGTTTTGATATTTGGTGAATTAGGATTTCCAAAACTTGGTTTAGCCGGCGCCGCCTGGGCAACATTTGCGTCTAGAATTTTTATGGCTTTGGTTATAATGTTCTATGTTATGCGAAATGAAAAGTTTAAACAATATGATGTTACATTTCATTTTCGTGGAATTAATTTTCCTGTGATCAAAAAAATACTTCGACTCGGCTTGCCAAGCGGATTTCAATACTTTTTTGAAGTAGGTGCTTTTTCATTTGCTGTTATAATGATTGGCTGGATTGGTGCAAATGAACTTGCCGCACATCAGATTGCAATTAATCTTGCGTCAATTTCATTTATGGGTGTGCTTGGAATTTCTCAAGCTGCAAGTATTCGCGTTGGCAACGCGATGGGAGAACAGAGTGTGTCCAAAATCCGAAAAGCAGGCTTTACAGGAATTGCTATGGGTGCATCAATTATGTCACTAGCAGGAATAGTTTTTATTCTTCTCAATAAATTTCTTCCAACTTTATATATTGATGACGAAGCAGTAATTTCAATCGCTTCAAGATTAATTATTATCGCAGCGTTGTTCCAACTTTCTGATGGAACGCAAGCAGTTGGTATTGGTGTGCTGCGCGGGTTAACTGATGTTAAAGGTCCAACTATTATAACATTTGTTGCTTATTGGATAATCAGTTTACCGATTGCTTATTTGCTTAGCTTTTAATTTTAATCTTGGAGTTGATGGAGTGTGGATTGGATTGTTAATCGGACTTACAGTTTCAGCAATACTTTAACTTTTAGGTTTAATCATAAGAGTAAGCAGATCATTCATAATTAATTAATATCAAATTTTATTAACTTTTAGATATGATATTCTGATCATTTCGATTCGCAAAATTGAAGTTAATAGGATTTCTCTCGTTCAAATGACAATTAGATTCACTTATCTAAAAATCATAATCATATTTGGGATCTTCTTTAACCTGAATAACTTTTTCTGACACTGAATAAATTTTATCAGAATTTCTGGAAATGTTTTCAAACAGTTCGGCTTTGGATAAATAATCCTTCAAATAAAAAACTCTAACCTGATTTCTGTTTTTAACTAACCAGTTTAAAGTAATCTTCATCTTTTCAAGATCTTCATCAGTTGGATTTGAATCTGTTTTAATAGTGTTACTGTAATAATCATCAAGTGCCTGATCAAAAGTATCTTTATGATCATGCAAATACTTTTTAATGTAAGAATTTTCCTTCAAGCATCAGCACATAATCATTTTCAAACCTAGAATTAATTTCAAACAAAACATTTGCACGATTTACCGGTTCCGCAAGAATTGAGGATTTGTGAGTTTGATCCAAAATAAAATCAACTAACTCTTTTATCTCAGCGGCTTGCTCATATTTTTCTTTTGCTGAAAACTCTTTCATTTTGTTTAACAATCGATCCAAGGCAAATTGATTTTTGCCGTAAAGAAATTCATAAACTTTTTCTAATTCATGCTTGGTATGTTTCTTTATTTAATTCAATTTCAATACAAGGTCCTGTGCAACGATGAATATCATACAAAAAACACGTTTTACCTTTTTTAAAATCTTTATCTGAGCATTCTCTAACGGCAAATGCTTTATTAATAAATTCTAAAATCTCAACTGCTTTTCTTCGTGAAATAAATAATCCAAAATAATCATTACCATCAAAATCAAAATGATTTGTTAATTCAATTCGTGGTGCTTGATGTGTGCGAATAATTCGGATAAAATATTTATTACCAAACTTCTTTAGTTGGTAGTTGTGTTTTGGTTCAAGAATTTTAATCGTTTCAGCTTCAGTAAGCAGAGCAGTTAATTCACTGTTTGTAATTATATGTTTTAGTCGTGCAGCCTGCTTAATAATTTTTTGTGCTTTGCGCGGAGCAGATGTGGAAAAATATGTTTTAACTCTGTCACGAATTGATTTTGCTTTGCCAACATAAATTATTTCATCTTTTCTGTTTGTGAAATAATATATTCCGGGAGCATTCGGTAAAGATCTATAATCTTCCTGCAATTCCTTTTTAACATTAAGCAGAGGTGATTCCTGAAATCCTTTTTGATACGATAGTAATTGTCCAACTGTTGTAATGTTATCTTTTGCCTGAAGTTCTTTAATCATTTTTAAAAGAACTTTTGCAGTAATTTCAGCATCACCTAAAGCTCGGTGTGAATTTGAATTTCTAAGATTTAATGATTGTGCAACTGATGAAAGTGATTTGCTCTTTAAAGTTGGATAAATATTTCTTGCAATCTTTAATGTGCAGCAGGAATGTTCATTAATAAATTCACGTCCGCTAATCATAAATTCTGAATTCAGAAATGAAGAATCAAAAGGGAAGTTGTGTGCAGTTAAAACTGTGTTATCAATAAACGTAATAACCTCATCAACAATATCTGAAAAAATTGGTGCACCGATAACATCATCATTGTCTATTCCTGTTAGTGATGTAATAAACGGTGGAATGTATGTCTGCGGATTTATAAGATAATTTAGTTTATCAGTAATCTTTAAATTCTCAATCTTAACTAGAGCAATTTCTATAATTCTATTTTTATTGGGAGAAAGTCCGGTTGTCTCAACATCCACAACACTGAATGAAGCTTTCTCCAAAGGAATATCTAAAGGATTCTCATATTTCATATTTAAATCTAACTCAATATTATCAAATCAATCAAAGTAATCCTATTCAATCTTAATTTCTCAATTACTCTCATTTTAGATATATTTCTTTAAACGATTTAGGAAAACATGTCTTCAATTAATTTACTTTTTGTTGGTGATATTATTGGTCAGCCCGGTATGGATATAGTTCAAACCTGGCTTCCGGGATTGATCCAAAAATACAAAGCTGATTTTGTGGTTGTTAACGGTGAAAATCTTTCAGACGGCAAAGGCTGTACTGATAAAGAAGGACCAAAGCTTTTTCAGATTGGCGTAAATGTAATCACTGGTGGTAATCATACCTGGGACAAACATCAATCTCAGGATTACTTAAAAGTTGAACCGCGCTCACTTCGTCCACTCAATTATCCAAAAGGGACTCACGGAAACGGATATCACATTGCCGATACAAAAAAAGGAAAAGTTGCAGTTGTAAGTTTGCAGGGAAGAACTTTTATGACGGCAATTGAATGTCCATTCAGAACAATGGATTGGATACTTACAAGAATCAAACAAGAAACAAAAGTTGTGTTTGTTGATTTTCATGCAGAAGCAACTGCCGAAAAAATGGCGATGGGTCACCATCTTGATGGTAAAGTAAGCGCAATGGTTGGAACACATACACACATACAAACATCTGATGAAAGAATTTTACCAAACGGAACAGGTTACATTACTGATGTTGGAATGACAGGACCTTATGATTCGGTTATTGGAATGAAAACTTCTGCGGCTGTTAACAGATTTTTATTTGCAACTCCGCAAAAGTATGAAACTGCAAAAGACAATGTTCACTTAACAGGAATGTTTTTTAAGATTGATACTGAAACTGGAAAAACATTAGAGCTTGAAAGAATATTCTTTCCTGAATTTGATAAACTGATTGTGGACAAAGATGCTGAATCATCCGCTGCCCAGAATTGATAAAGATGATAAGCTAAGAAAATTGCTGCTGCCATATTGCAGATTCAAACATGGGACAGTTTGGATTGATGAAGAAGGGAGACACAAAATTGCCTGTTTGGATGTCAGCAAAAGTGATGAAGTAAAAAAGATTTTTGGAAAAAGCAAAGTAAAACTTTCTGTTCAGGATCCACCATACAACTTTATCGCATTTACAGAAAAACAAAATGACGATTTTATAAAATGGTGTAAGAAATGGATTACATCTAAACAAGGAAATTTCTGATAAGAATTCATCTTTTTATTTTTGGCTTGGGGCAGATCAGTCAAATCATTTTGAACCATTTGGTGGATTTATTGAAATGATGAAATCAACTGGTTTAACTTCGCGCAGCTTTATAACAATGAGAAACCAGCGCGGTTACGGAACACAATATAATTGGATGGCGATTCGTCAGGAACTTCTTTACTACACAAATGGAAAACCAAAGTTCAATATAAAATCTGAGTACACTGATATTCCAAAAGTTTTAAAAGGTTATTACAAAGAAGTTGGCGGCGATGTTACTGATAATATGCAGCGCAGTAAATCGCAGTTTATTCGTGCAGGAAATGTTTGGATTGATGTGCAGCAGGTTTTTTATCGAATGGAAGAAAATGTAAATGGATGTTTTGCACAGAAACCATTAAAAGCGATTAAAAGAATTGTTGAAGCATCATCTGCAAAGAATGAATTGGTTACGGATTTCTTTTCTCATTCAGGTACTACTTTAATTGCAAGCGAATTGCTTGGAAGAAAATGTATTACTTTTGATTACGATCCTGTTTACTGTGAAATTACTTTGAGAAGATTAGAAAATTATAGAGAGAATAAGAAAACCGGCTGGCAGAATTCTAATCCATTTTATAATGAGATTAAAAACGATAAAAAAATATTAAATCACTTAAAGAAAAAATATAACATAACTTATAATTGAGTAGCTATGATTTTAATCGACGGGAAAAAAGTTGCAGCAGATATTCGCAACGAACTTAAAGAAAAAATATCTCAGCTTAAAGCTGAAGGAAAGAATGTCCCTGGACTTGTTGCAATAATAGTTGGCGATGATCCGGCTTCACAAATTTATGTTGCAAGCAAAGGCAAAGCGTGCGAAGAAATTGGAATGCGAACAAAAACAGAAAAGTTAAGTGCTGATATTTCTGAAGCAGAACTTTTATCGCTCATTCAATCTTACAATCAAAATAAAGATTATCACGGAATACTTGTTCAACTTCCATTACCAAAACACATTAATGAGGATAAAGTAATTGAAACTATCTCACCTCAAAAAGATGTTGATGGTTTTCATCCGATATCTGTCGGTAATCTTGTTATTGGAAAAGATACTTTTGCTTCGTGCACTCCGGCAGGAATTCAGGAATTATTGATTCGTTATAACATCGAAACTAAAGGTAAGCACGTTGTAGTTGTTGGAAGAAGCAACATTGTTGGTAAACCAATCGCAAACATTATGCTTCAAAAAGCTGAAGGTGCAAATTCGATTGTTACAATTGTTCATTCTGCTGCAAAAGATATTTCTTATTACACAAAGCAAGCAGATATTTTAATTGCAGCAATTGGTAAAGCCGAAATGATAAAAGCAGATATGGTCAAAGATGGAGTTGCAGTAATTGATGTTGGAATAAATCGAATTGATGATCCAACAAAAGCAAAAGGTTACAGAATTGTTGGTGATGTTGATTTTGAAAATGTCTCAAAGAAAGCATCATTTATAACTCCTGTTCCTGGCGGAGTTGGACCAATGACAATTGCAATGCTATTAAGCAATACTTACAAAGCATATAAATTATATGGTGAATAAATGAGTTGGAAAGATTTAGTTACAGAAGAAAATGTAAAAAAGATATTAAATGATTTTTCTGAATTTGAAAAAGAAAAGAAATTATCCGAGTTAAAATTATCTTCTCAAGATTTAGCTGGAATGATTGATCATACTTTGCTAAAACCTGATGCAACAATCTCTGAAATAAACCAACTTTGTGAAGAAGCAATACAATATAATTTTGCTTCTGTTTGTGTTAATCCATCTTATGTTGAAACTTGTTTTAACTTGATAAAATCTTCAAACGTTAAAGTGTGTACAGTTATTGGATTTCCTCTAGGTGCAACAACAACACAAACTAAATATTCTTGAAGCTGAAGAAGCAATTAAAAATGGTGCTGAAGAACTGGATATGGTAATTAATGTCGGCAAATTAAAAGATAGAGATTATGATTTTGTTTTTAATGATATAAAATCCATTGCTGATTTATCTAAAAGACATCTTTGTACTTCCAAAGTGATATTTGAAACCTGTCTGCTAACTGATGAAGAAAAAGTGGTAGCTTGCTTATTAGCAAAAGAAGCTGGTTTAAATTTTGTAAAAACCTCAACTGGCTTTTCCAAAAGCGGAGCTACTGTTCACGATGTTTCTTTGATGAAATTTGTTGTCGGTGATAAATTGCAAGTAAAAGCTTCTGGTGGAATTCGAAGTTATGAAGATGCAATTGCAATGATAAATGCCGGTGCAACACGATTAGGTGCAAGTGCTGGTGTAAAAATTATAGCAGGACAAAAATCTGAAAGTAATTATTAGCTTAATTATTAAAATCATTTTGAAGGATACTTCGACTGAGAAATCTGTTAATAATCATAAATAAGATTTCTCCTTCTGGTCGAAATGACTAATATTAGCTTATAATTTTATCACTCCTAAAATGCAAAAAAATATTAAATGGTTATCGATTTAATAATTACAAAAACTAATGACGGCTACACGGCTGAAGTTCCATCTATTAAAGGATGCGAAAGCTGGGCGCACGATGAAGATTCTGTTATAGAAAAAATATTTGAGTTAACATCATTCTATTTACGTTTGGATGCGAAAGAGATAAAACTTGATAAAGCTCGAAGAGAAGAAAATAAAACAATCTATAAATTAATTTTCCATAAATAATTCTTGTGAGAAGTACAAAAACAGAAAAACGACTCGAGAAAATTACACGGGTCATTAAATCCCGCCAGCATTCATTAACAGTTGTGATGGAAAATATTCACGATCCGCATAATGTTTCAGCTATCTTCAGAACTTGCGATGCAGTCGGAATTCCTAAAGTAAATCTGGTATACAACTTCGAATCATTTCCCCGTATCGGTAAGAAATCTTCTGCTTCAGCATTTAAATGGGTGGATAAAGAAAAATATAAAACGATTGAAGAATGCTATTCTAATTTAAAAGAAGATGGATTTAAAATATTTGCATCTTCGTTAACAGAAAATTCAAAAAATCTTTATGATTTAGATTTAACACAAAAAGTTGCGATCGTTGTGGGGAATGAACATCGCGGTGTTTCTGAGACTTCTGCAAAATTAGCCGATGAAGTATTTTTAATCCCACAATTTGGGATGGTGCAAAGTTTAAATGTTTCTGTTGCAACTGCCGTAATTCTTTACGAAGCAATGCGTCAACGAATTAAAAAAGGGATGTATAAAAAAAGCGAACTTGATGAAAAAGCACTTGATAAACTGATTGATAATTGGTGTGAGAAGTAATTGAAGAAACGATTTGAGAAAATAAATCAAGTTAATGGTGAACTAAGTTTAACCGGTGATAAATCAATCTCTCATCGTGCAGTAATATTTTCCGCATTGGCTTCTGGTAAGTCTATAATAAAAAATATTTCACTTGGTGAAGACGTTAAATCTACTCTTAAAATTATGCAGCAGTTGGGTGCAAAGGTTGTTAATGAAAATAAATCTATAATAATTGAAGGATGCGGTTTTAAAGAATTCAAAAAACCAACTGCTAATTTAGATTGCGGTAATTCCGGAACATCTGCAAGATTGATTGCAGGTTTATTAGCAGCGCAAGATTTTAGATTCGACTTTAATTGGGGATGATTCGCTTTCCAAGCGTCCAATGAAAAGAGTGATTGAACCACTAAAGAAAATGAGTGTTGACTTTAAATCAAATGAAAATTTAACACTACCGTTAACAATTATTCCCGGTCTTCAAATCACTCCCATTAAATATGAAATGCCAGTTGCAAGTGCTCAAGTTAAAGGCAGTATTTTAATTGCTGGCTTACATTGTGATGATGAAACTGATGTAATAGAGAATGAGCAAACAAGAAATCATACTGAAAAAATGCTTGGTTTGCCTGTAAGACTTGAGAATGAGAAAATTATTTCTTCATCCTCAAACAAATATTATCCAAAAGCAAAAGAATATTTTGTACCCGGAGATATTTCAACTTCAGCTTTTCATATTGTTCTAACACTCCTAACACCAAATTCTGAATTGATAATTAAAAATGTTTCGCTTAATCCAACAAGAACTGGATTTATTGAAGTCTTAAAACAGATGGGTGCAAATATTTTTTACGAAGAGATTAAAATCTCAAGTAATGAAGAATATGGAAATGTGATTATTAAATCATCATCAATCTAAAAAATATTAAGATTGATTCAAACAATTATTCCAAACATAATTGATGAAATTCCCATCTTAACAATTGCCGGAATATTTGCTGATGGCGATTTTGTTATTGAAAATGCCAAAGAGCTGCGAATAAAAGAATCAGATAGGATAAATTCTATTTGCTCTAATCTTAAACTGCTTGGATTGAATGTTGAAGAAAAAGAAGATGGATTTATCTGTGTCTGGTGAAATTAAAAATCTAAATATAACTTTTGAAAGTTTCGGTGATCATAGAATTGCAATGTCTTTTTCAATATTGAGTATGCTTTTAGATAATGGGGGAGAAGTGAATGGATTTGAATGTGTTAATATTTCAAATCCAAGATTTGAAGAACAGCTAAACTCAATTGTAAATTAATATTGAATGAAACTATATAATTGTCATCCTTCGTCTCCGCTCAGGATGACGTTGGTTTTATAATTAGAGTGAAATTACCTGGTGCTCAAATTCACTTACCGAGATATCATCATAAACTTTACGAATAAAATCTTTACCATATTTGTTATAGAAGTATGTAAAGTTAATTTCTCTCTCTTGTAAATTTCCCAATGGATAAAGCAAATTTGAAAGTCGTGTTAACTGCCTGATTGTAGTTTCGTGTTTGGTTTCTTGTGCTTTTGTGGCTTTAGATTTTAATTCTGCTATTGAAGACATGATTCTGTCTTTATATCTTCCACTCGAATCAACCAATGTTTTATCGATTGCAAAAAGATTTTCTTTTATCTTGTCAAAAGTCAATTCTATTTCTTTTGATGCTTCTTCAAACGCAATTTCAATATTATTCTCGGATAGACTGGCAATAACTTTTTCTTTTAGTTCATCTAAGCCAAGAAAAATATCATTCATAGAAAGATCATATTTATCCAATCCTGAAGCAACATTTTTTTCAAGAATCGTTGCAGAAGATCTTGGGAAAATTATTGGTGACACAATATTATAAAAATCATAAAGAGGTGTAACCTGAGCGAAGTAGGCAATTTCACTAGGACCACCAATGTAAAAACCTGTTGGAAATAAGAAATCCTGACAGATTGGTCTTAGCAATACGTTTGGACTAAATTTGTCAGGGAAGTTTTCAATCTCAGTAAGAATTTCATCTTTAGTAAATTGTTTACGTTTTCTTCGCAGTTTAAAAATATCTTCTACCGGTTCAACAGAATATCTTCCATCATCTGTGTGATAAAAAAGATTTACAGGTTTTACTTTTACCTGAGCGTGATACAACTCTTCAAGTTTTGCACTTACCTGGATTAATTTCTGAGTGTGGATTGCAAAATCATTAACTTCTTTTTTAAAGATCGGTTTTAGCAATGATTTTACTTCAACATCTTGCGGATCAAATATTACTAAACCATATTCATCGAATAACCAATATATAAGTTCTTTAAAACTTTGTTTAAATGATTTTCCAACCTGATAACATTCTTTCAGTTTAGTTAAAAGTTCATTTTTAAAATCAGAATCTCTTAAACTGCTTTCATACTTACTGAAAAATTCATTTAGTGCTTCATCAAAATTAATTTTACCGATACTTTGCTTTGCATCATCATCATCAATTTCTTCTTTGTATCCAATATTTATAACCTGATTTTCATTATCGAATAAATTTATCGATCGTACTTCATTAAAATCATGATCATCACCCTCTAACCAAAAAACAGGAACAAACTTAAACTCGTCATATCGTTCTGTTAATTGATTTGCTAATCTTATCGCAGTTATAATTTTATAGATTGTGTAAAGTGGTCCGCCAAGTACTCCAAGCTGCTGACCGGTAACAACGGTAATTGTTTTTTCTTTATCGATAAGTTCAATATTTCTTATAGTCTTATTTGAGATGCTTTGCAGAGATGAGTACTGATTTTTAATAATCGCAGATAGATTATGCTGCTTATCTTTTCTTGAAGCTGAGATACTTTTGAATAAATTTACATAACTATCTTTATTGCGGAAGTTATGTTTATAATATTCCTGTACATTCTCGAATTCATAAATGTAATCGAGAAATAAATTTTGATTTCCAGGAATATCACCGAAATTAATAAACATATTTACCTCAAATGTTGAAAAGGGACAAGTAAAAGTAAGAAAAAGCAGTATTCATCACAATCTAATTGAGATGTTCTAACTCACCTCTAGAGCCATGAATAAGCAAGCAATTAAATTGGAATATTGGAGTTGTGGAGAAACGGAATCTCTGCAATGGAATATTTTAAAATATAATTTGTACTTAAAACTCCATTACTCCACTATTCTAATATTCCTTTCCAGATTAAGCTAAATCATTTTTAAGTGATGCCTTAAACTTATCTTTTACTATTAAGTTGAGTTGTTTATCTTCACAACTAAAATTTAAGAGAAAATTGGAAATAAATATCTTTAAATACTTAACCTTCAAGCGATTACTAAACGTGCTTAAGATAGTTCTATCTTTTACAATTTCAAGAATTCTAAGAAAGCCTATTGTATGGGGAATGCCGATTTCATATTCCATCGAACCAACTAATCATTGTAATCTAAAATGTCCGGAATGTCCTTCAGGTCTTGGTGCTTTAACACGTCCGCTCGGTTTACTCAATTTTGATGATTTTAAAAATTGGATTGATCAGATAAAAGATACAGGATTTTATGTGCAATTATTTTTTCAGGGTGAACCTTATATAAATAAGCATTTGCCTGAAATGATAAAATATGCACAGATGAATAATGTTTACATTTCAATCAGTACAAACGGACATTTTGTAAATGAAAAGAATGTAGATTATGTTTTAGAAAATGCACCGGATAAATTAATTTATTCAGTTGATGGACTGGATGAGGAGAGTTATCAAAAATATCGTGTTGGCGGCACATTTAAACAAGCAGATGAAGGATTAAGATTATTAATTAATCGTAAGAAAGAATTAAATCTTCAAAAACCTTATGTGGAGTTTCAATTTATTGTAATGAAACAAAATGAACATCAGCTTGATGATGTTAGAAAATATTGTGATGAAGTTGGTGTTGATAAACTTGTCTTTAAAACGATGCAGATTTCTTCTTACGAAAATGCCATTAAGTTTCTTCCAAACAATCCAAAGTATAGAAGATACATAGTTAGTGATGGGAAATATTCTATTAAAAATAAATTAAAGAATCATTGTTTTGCCTTGTGGAGAACATCCGTTATTACCTGGGATGGCAAAGTTGTACCGTGCTGTTTTGATAAGGATGCAGAATACACATTGGGAGTTCTAAATGGGAACAAATTTTCCGATATTTGGGTATCAGATGCATATCAAAAATTTAGAAGTGCGGTACTTGCAGATAGAAAACAAACAAGTATGTGCACAAATTGTACTGAAGGATTGAAGATTAATATTTTGGAAATTGAACAATAAGAGTGACAGCCGAACAAGTAAAAAATATTATTCAGCAAAACAGTTTTATCAGTAAGTATAAAACTATAATTCTCATCGCAGCGAAAGTTATTATTGCTTTGGGATTATTAGCTTATATAATCTATGCAGTTAACTTTCAAGAAATACTATCAGCAATACAACAGGCAAATTACTATCTAATTGCAGCCGCCATTCTATTGAGTTTAGTTAATATTTATTTGCAATTCTACAAATGGAAAATCACTGCGTCTGTAGTTCTCCAGGAAAGTAAAAACTCTAAAATTTGGTTATCATTGTTCTATGGATTTTCTGCAGGTGTCTTTACTCCAGCAAGAATTGGTGAATATTTTGGAAGAGCAATTGTATTTAAAAATCATTCCTTACTACGCGTTACACTTGCAACATTGTTAGATAAGCTATTTCTTTTGTTGATAGTTGCTTTTCTCGGATCAATATCCAGTATACTTTTTATTCATTACTACTATCAAGTTACATTTTATCTAACGGTCGGATTATTGATTCTCGTATTTGCTTTATTCTATTTATTATTTTGGATGATTTTCAATGATAGATTTTGGGATAATGTTTTCTTTGCAAAGTTAAGAGATTCAACCAAACTTAACTGGGTGTTTGAAAAGATTAAAGTGTTCCGCAAGCTTGATAAAAAGTATGCGACAAAAATGTTTTTAGTTTCATTTTTATTTTATTTGTGTTTTCTTGTCCAGTATGCACTCTTAGTTGCATCATTCTCAAATCATAGCAATTACTTTGAATATTTGTGGGCAGGCAATCTTCTGATGTTTGCAAAAACTATTATTCCTCCTGTTTCACTCGGTGAACTTGGAATTCGTGAAGGTGCATCTGTTTTTTTTATCACTATGCTTGGTGAATCTGCATCAGTAGGATTTAATGCTTCAATCTTTTTATTCCTCATAAATGTATTAATTCCATCCTTAATTGGATTACTACTACTTCTAAAAAAGAATGATGATTGAAAATATTTTAGTTGCGGTTATTCTAATTCTACTCCTGCATTATGTCTATTTTCTTATAAGGATTTATTTTGGATTAGGAAAGCTTAAACAGAATTCGCAAGATAGAATTCCGGAAGAATTCGTTTCAATTATTGTCCCATTTAGAAATGAAGAAAAAAATATTCTAAAGACTTATGAAAGTCTAACTTCTCAAAATTATCCACAAGAAAAGTATGAAATAATATTTGTTAATGATTCTTCTGATGATAATTCTTTAGAACTTTTAAGTAATCTACCAAAGAAAGAAAATGTATCTGTCTATTCAGTTCCAAATGATTATTCAATAAATGCACACAAGAAAAGAGCAATCAGATTTGGGATAGAAAAATCAAAAGGGGAGATTATTGTTACTACGGATGCTGATTGTATCCACTCAAATGATTGGTTAAAAAATCTGTTAAAGTTTATGGATGAGAAAACCGGATTTGTCTCAGGTCCCGTTGAGTTTGTTGCTGAATCAAATCTTTTTAGCAGAATGCAGAATTTAGAATTTGCCGGTCTTGTAATAACTGGTGCAGGTTTGATAGGTTCGGGAAATCCAATAATTTGTAATGCCGCTAATATTGCCTATCGCAAAAAAGCTTTTGAAGAAGTTGGTGGATTTACTTATCAAATGAGTCTTTCTTCCGGTGATGATGAATTATTGATGCAAAAAATTCATCGTGATACAGATTATCAAATAAAATTTGCTTTAGATAAAAATGCTATCGTTTCTACAGAGGCAAATCCAACTGTAAAAGATTTTTATCATCAACGTAAGCGCTGGGCAAGTAAAGGATTATTTTATGGAGATAGTTTTCTTTTAATCAAATTGGTTTTAATATTTTTATTTTATCTTTCACTGTTAGTTCAACCTATTCTTGGATTTTTAATATCTGCAAAATTTTTTCTAACATTTATTTTTTCATTTATAATCAAATTAGCTGCAGAATATCTGGTACTCAAAAAGGGAACGAATTTACTATTTGATTCTAAAATTCTTAAACCATTTTTAATAACTGAAATTCTTCAAGTCCCATATATTTTAGTTTCCGGATTTATGGGAATGTTTGGCAATCTTGTTTGGAAAGATCGAAAAATTAAGCGCTAAATTATGAGAATCATTCCGAACTGGTTTCGGAATCCGGTCAACGTAAAACACAGATACTGAAGCAAGTTCAGTATTACTATGCAGCATAAATCACTTCATTTACAAATACATTACTGTTCACTTAACTATACAATTTTAGGATAAATAATTCATTTATAGCCTAAATTATAAACTTTTCAATGGCATAAAGCTTGGCTAATTGAAGCAAGACACAAAGGAGTACGTCATGAAAAAGTTAATAATCGCAGCAGTCATAATAGTTTTTGGTTTCTCAGCAAGCGCTGATGCAAACACAAACTATGCAAAAAGAGTTGGTGGATATTTTTACACCTCGCTCTCGCCATACGGAACCTGGATAGAAATAGGTTTCGGTACACCTGTTTGGCGCCCAACAATGATGAAAAGAAACTGGTCACCTTATCATCAAGGACAGTGGATTTACACTAATTACGGTTGGTACTGGGATTCTTACGAACCATTTGGTCACGTAGTATATCATTACGGAAGATGGTACTTTGATGATTATTACGGATGGATCTGGATTCCTGATAACGAATGGGCACCTGCCTGGGTTGACTGGAGATATGATGATGATTACATAGGCTGGGCTCCACTATCACCTTATGCATTGTTCTCAATAAATATTGGAATACACTACACTTATGATTATTACGTTCCTTATAATCATTGGAATTATGTTCAGTACAATCATTTTTGTGATAATAATGTTTACAATTACTATGTTGCACCTAAGTATAAATATAAAGTTCACAATAAAACCAAGATGAGAACTAACTACTCATATTATGATGGAAGAGTTAGAAATGATGGAGTCGATTTCGATAGAATTCGTGAAAGAAGTGGTAGAACTATCGAAAAAAGGAATCTTGTAGGAGTAAATGATCCAAGAGAACTATCTAAAGATAGAGACTCTAAAAATCGTAACAGAGAAGTAAGAACTTATTTTGCTAATTCCGATGATATTTCTCGCGAAGGTTTGAGAGATGTTAAGGTTGAGAATAAGGGAAGAAAATCTTCACTTGATCTTTCTAAAGTTGAGTTAGGAAGAGAGAGAAATCTTACAAGAAGTAACGATAGAAATGATAATCGAAAAGTTGAAGACATCCGACAGGTTGAAAAGAAAAATAATGATCTTACTTCCAATACACGTGTAAGAAATGAAGACACAAGAAACAGCAACAACGGTAATGTAGATCGAAAACGAATTGAAGACGAAAGAAATATACAGGAACGAAAAGAATTAGATAAACGAAACTCTGAAATCGAAAAAAGAAATAATGAACAAATAAAGAGAAATGAAGAAATCAAAAGAACAGAGCAAGTTAAACGTAACGAACAAAGCAAAAGAAATGAACAAGTAGAAGTTAAGAGAAATACTAACGATGATATGAAGAAAAGAATTGAAGAAACAATTCAAAATCGACAAGAGAAAAAATCTAATACTGAAGTCTTCAAACAAAATAATGACAGAAAAGTTGAGCAGAAAAAAGAAACTCAAAGAGTAGAACAGAGAAATCAGAACGTTAATACAAACAGAAATACAGAAGTAAAGCGCAACGACTCAAATACTAGCAGAACTGAGAAAAAAGAAGAAAACAGAACCTCGGATAAAGATAAAAGAACGAAAAGCAGATAACCTCAATTAACTCTCTCCACAAAGCGGTTGGGAATTTACCCAGCCGCTTTTTTGTTTTAAATACCAATTAGAATAATTTTCCACCAAAATTTGAGTAAAATATGAAAGATAAATCTTCAATCCTCTTTTACATACTTGGTTCATTTTTTATTGCAAACGCAATACTTGCTGAATTCATCGGAGTTAAAATATTTTCGTTAGAATCTACTTTTGGGTTAGCACCATTAAATCTTACAATTCTTGGGATTGAAAATTTATCATTTAATCTTACTGCGGGAGTTTTACTCTGGCCAATAGTATTTGTGATGACAGATATTATCAATGAATATTATGGTAGAAAGGGAGTCAAATTTTTATCATTTACAGCAGCAATTCTGATCGCATATGCTTTTTTAATGGTTTATTTTGCAATGAATTTATCTCCTGCGGATTTCTGGATTGAAAGAATAACTCCTTTAGGAAATGTAAATATGCATCAAGCCTTCAATACTATATTTGGTCAAGGATTGTGGATAATCATTGGTTCGTTAACGGCATTTTTGGTTGGGCAATTGGTGGATGTTACAGTGTTCCATTATTTCAAATCATTTACAGGTTCCTCAAAAATTTGGTTAAGGGCTACAGGCTCAACTTTAGTTTCTCAATTAGTTGATAGTTTTGTTGTGCTGTTTATAGCTTTTTATATTGGTGCTGGCTGGGATTTGAAGTTGGTGCTTGTAATTGGGTTAGTAAATTATATCTACAAATTTTTTATAGCTGTTATTGTTACTCCGTTACTTTATTTGCTGCATGCTTTTATTGATAGATATCTTGGGGAGGAACTTTCGGAAAAATTGCAGAAAGAAGCTATGGTAAAATGAGTTTTTCTTTAATTCAACTAAAAATTTGTTTAGCACAACAATCAAAATTTGCCTAATTTTGGGGTAACAAATATTAGCATTACTAATTTTTACTGATTTACTTAATAGTTTTTTGTGCTGTTCAGATGAACATTTTGATTTACCCAAATACATTTAGAAATCCACATCAATTGATTTTCCGATCTTTGGAATTATCTCGAACCTCAAATAATTCTAATCAACAAAACGTAGTAATATTTTCAAACAAAGTAATTAACCAATATTCTAAAAATTTAATATCCTTACTTAAAGGAGTATAAAATGAAACTTACAAAAGAAGATTCACTTTACTATCACAGCAGCGATCGCAAAGGAAAGATTGAAGTTGTTGCTACAAAACCTTGTTTAACAGCAAGAGATCTTTCAATGGCATACACTCCTGGTGTTGCAGATCCTTGCCGCGAAATACATAATAATGTTGAAGACGTTTATAAGTATACTGCTAAAGGAAATTTAGTTGCAGTACTATCAAATGGAACAGCTGTATTGGGTTTAGGAGATATCGGACCGGAGGCTGGTAAACCGGTTATGGAAGGAAAAGGAGTTCTGTTTAAAAGATTTGCTGATATAGATGTTTTTGATATTGAAGTTAATTCACATGATCCTAAAGAGATAATCAGACTTACGCAAATGCTGGAACCGACTTTTGGCGGAATTAATCTTGAGGACATCAAAGCACCGGAATGTTTTGAGATTGAAGAAACTTTAAAAGCAACCATGAACATTCCTGTTTTTCATGATGATCAGCACGGAACCGCGATAATCTCTTGCGCTGCCTTAATAAACGCTGTAGAAGTTGCCGGAAAGAAATTAGACAAAGTAAGAATAATAGTTAATGGAGCAGGAGCTTCTGCAATTTCTTGCTGTAAACATTATGTTCGTGCCGGTGTGAAAAAAGAAAACATTTATATGTTCGATTCGAAAGGTTGCATAACAACAGATCGAAAAGATCTTAATAAATACAAAGATGGCTTTGCGCAAGCAAAAGGTTTCCCATCACTCGAGGCAGCATTTAAAGATGCAGACGTTTTTATTGGACTTTCTATTGGTAATGTTGTTAATAAAGAGTGGGTTAAAACAATGGCGCCAAATCCAATCATTTTTGCAATGGCTAATCCTGATCCTGAAATTATGTATGATGATGCAATATCCGTACGAAAAGATTTGATTATGGCTACAGGACGTAGTGATTATCCAAATCAAGTTAATAACGTTTTAGGATTTCCATTTATTTTCCGTGGTGCTTTAGATGTTAGAGCAACACAAATAAATGATGAAATGAAAATGGCAGCTACTTTGGCACTTGCAAAATTAGCAAAAGAAAAAGTTCCGGAGATGGTTTTACAAGCCTATGGCGGTGCAGAATTTGAATTTGGTAAAGAATATATCATCCCAAAACCATTTGATCCAAGAGTGCTATGGTATGTAGCACCAGCAGTTGCAAAAGCCGCGATTGAAACTGGAGTTGCAAAAGTTAAAGAAATGGATTGGGCTCTTTATGAAGAGCAATTGAAGGAAAGATTAGGTCTTTCAAAAGAAATTGTTAGAGTAATGATTCACAAAGCGATGAAAAATCCTAAGAAAGTTGTTTATCCTGAAGGTGAAGAAGAAAATATAATTCGTGCTGCCCATACTGTTTACAGCGATGGAGTAGCAAATCCAATTCTTTTGGGCAATGAAAAGATAATAAAGAGCGAGATTGAAAGAATCGGGTATGATGTTAGCGAATTCCAAATAATCGATCCTGAAACCTCAGAAAAATGTGATACTTATGCTTTAGAATTCTTTAAAAAGCGCCAGAGGAGAGGAGCTACTCTTTGGGATGCAAAAAGTCTCCTTCATAAACCAAACTACTTTGGTGCAATGATGGTAGAGGTTGGTGCTGCTGATGCATTGATCAGCGGATATACAACAAGCTACCCAAACACTATTAAGCCGGCTTTGCAGTGTATCGGTGTTAAAGAAGGATTTAAAATAGTGTCTGGTATGTATATTGTTATCGCTAAGAAAGAGACTTACTTTTTTGCTGATTGTACTGTTAACGTTAATCCAAATGCAGAGCAGTTAGCAGAAATAGCAATTTCTACGGCGGCTGTAGTTAAAGCATTTGATGTCGTTCCAAAGGTTGCAATGTTATCATTCAGTAATTTTGGTAGTGCAGCATATCCTGAATCAATAAAAGTTAAAGAAGCTGTAAAAATTGCAAAATCAAAAATGCCGGAACTCATTATCGATGGTGAGATGCAAGCAGACACGGCGGTTGTTCCCGAAATACTTGATAAGACTTTCCCATTTACAAAAATAAAAGGTGGAGCTAATGTTCTTGTATTTCCAAGTTTGGATGCAGCAAATATCGCATATAAACTTATGGCAAGAATTGGACAGGCAACAGTGATTGGACCAATATTAATGGGAATGAACAAACCAGTTCACGTTTTGCAGCGTGGTGCAACTGTAGATGATATTTATAATATGACAGCAATTGCTGTGGTTGAAGCTCAGTCCACAAAAAAATAAAATTCTAATAATCATTTCTTAGGGTGAACAATTTGTTCACCCTATGATTTAACCGCACATCACTCATCGATTGCCTTTTATAATCTGATAAACTAATTTTGACCCGTATTTTAGAATAATAAATCCCGAGAAATTTTCATGCATCCAAACGGTATTAGAATGCTTGCCGCTGTAATGTTTACAGATATGGTTGGCTATACTGCAATGATGCAGGAAGATGAAAGACAGGCTAAAACTCTCAACGACAGACATCGCAAAGTACTCGAAGGTCTAACACTTGAACATCAAGGGAAAATAATACAATATTTTGGTGATGGTACTTTAACAATCTTCGGAAGTGCAGTTGAAGCAGTTCTGTGTGCTATTAATATTCAAAAAGAATTGCAACAAGATCCCAAAGTAAATCTTAGAATTGGAATTCATTCAGGTGATATTGTATATGATGATAATGGAATTTTTGGAGATTGCGTTAATGTAGCATCAAGAATTGAGGCTTCGGCAGTTGGCGGATCTGTATTAATTTCCCGAAAAGTTTATGATGAGTTAAGTAATCATAAAGAAATTGATGCTGTTTCACTTGGTTATCACGAGTTTAAAAACGTTAGAACACCCATCGAAGTTTATGCGATAAAAAGTAATAATCTAACTATACCAGAAACAACCTCCATAGATACATTAATTGGTTTGAAAAAGGAATCAATTGCAGTTTTACCTTTTATAAATATGACTTCAGATAGTGATAATGAATATTTTTCCGATGGAATTACTGAAGAAATATTAAATGCATTAGCAAAAGTAGAAAAATTGCATGTTACTTCCAGAACATCTTCTTTTGCATTTAAAGGCAAAAGTGTTGATATAAGAGAAATTGGTAAGCAGCTTGCAGTTAAAACTGTTTTAGAAGGAAGTGTCAGAAAAGTCGGTAACAGAGTGCGTGTCACAGCTCAGTTAATCGAAACAAAAAGTGGTTATCATAAATGGTCTGATATTTACGAAAGAGATATTGAAGATATATTTGCTGTTCAGGATGAGATTGCACGAACAATTACAAAAAATTTAATTGAAAATTTAACATTTACTGACAAGCACAAAACTCTTGTAAAATCTTCAACAAAAAATATGGAGGCTTATAATTTATATCTAAAGTCATCACATTTTTGGAAAAAGTGGACACCGGCTGATATAAGAAAATCTCTTGAGTATTTAGAACAAGCAATTAAATTAGATGAATCTTTTGCGAAAGCTTATTCTGCGCTTTCAGGGTGTTATGTTTACCTTGGAGCATTTGGACAAATGCCAGCATCGATAGCATATCCAAAAGCAAAAGAGTATGCTAATAAAGCACTTCAACTTGATGATTCATTACCTGAATCTCACTTATCAATTGCAATGGTTGAATTTTTTGATTGGAATTGGGATGCTGCGTATAAATCGTTTATTAAAACTCTAGAACTTAATCCCAATAGTGCAGAAGCTCATCAGTACTTTGCTTACTATATGATTGCGATTGGTAATAATAAAAAAGCTGTGGCAGAATCAGAAAAGGCATTAGAGATCGATCCGCTTTCAATTACAATCAATACAACTCTTGGAGAAACTTATGCGCATTGCGGAATGTTTGATCAAGCTAAACAACAGTTTTTAAAAACTCTGGAATTGGATCATAATTTTAGAGCTGCTCTAAATGGTTTAGGCTGGACTCATTATTTCTTAGGAGAACATGAACTTGCTATAAAAAGATTAAGACAATCACAAGATTTATTAAGTGATCCTTTAAAATCTAATGCTGCCCTTGGTTACATATATGCCAAACTCGATATGAAAAATGAACTTGAACAATGTTTGAAAAAGTTAGAAGAAAGAACCAGGGATGAAAAAGACGTTTCATTTTTATTTGATTATGCCATAATAAATATGGGCATGAAAAATTATGATAAAGCGTTTGAATATTTGGAGCGTGCCTTTGAAGAAAAAATAGGTGGCTTAATTTTTATAAGAGGAAGATATTGGAAAGAAATTCAAGACGATCCAAGATTTAAGGAGCTAATACTCAAAATGAATCTTCCTTTTGATTAAGATTTAAGATTTGTTTTACTAAAAGTTTAAAATAATTTTATTTCTTTTTTGGATAGTCATAGAAAAGGAAAGAACATCCATTCTCACTAATATTTTTCCAACTGCTGCTAGTAGATAAGCCAACCATTCCGCTTGTAGAAATATTTTCAATAAAATAATTTGAAATATAATTCGCAAGATCTGTAATACCCGGATTGTGACAAACAAGAAGTACGTTTTGGTATTTATCATCAATTAAATTAATTACCTTCAAAATTTCTTTGTACGAAGCCTCATAAAGTTTGTCATTGAAAATTATTTCAGACTGATATCCTAAAATATTAGCAAATATTTTTGCAGTCTCGGTTGTTCTTTTTGCGGGGCTTGAAATAATCAAATCAATTTTAATTTTACGCATAGATAATTTATCAGCCATTATTGGGGCATCCTTTTTACCTCGCCTATTTAATGGTCGATCAAAATCATCAAGTGAAGTATCTTTCCAGCTTGATTTTGCGTGTCTTAATAGTATTAATTTTCTCATATTTTATGTCTCGTTTTCCATATCACAACTGTGATAATTGTCACCATTCCTTCTAAATAATTACCATAGTTTCGCATCGAAATAATAATAAATCTATAATAAATATTATGTTGAATTATATAGAAATAATATGCAGCATAAAATTGAAATATCAAGGATTTGTAATGTCAGAGAATTCAATTCTTAATAAAATTGAAGATCATATTAGAGAACTTTATCAAAAAAGATCTGCAGTTGAAAATATTTACCATAATATTTTGCACACTACTGAAGTTGTGAAGGTTGCTGCTAAAATTGCAGAAGCAGAAAATTTATCCAAAGACGAAACTGAGATACTTTTGATTGCAGCATGGTTTCATGATACAGGTTATTTTCATTGCTGTAAAGGGCACGAGGAACAGAGTTCTGAGTATGCAAGGGATTTTTTAGAGAGAGAAAATTATCCGGATGAAAAAATTCTTAAGATAATTAATTGTATTAAAGCCACTCAAATTCCGCATTCACCAAATAATAAGTTAGAAGAAATAATTTGTGATGCCGATCTTCATCATTTAGGAATGAACGATATTGAGGAAAGAGGAGAGATGCTCAGAAAAGAACTCGAGA
Source organism: uncultured Ignavibacteriaceae bacterium (assembly GCA_963812305.1). GTDB lineage: Bacteria > Bacteroidota > Ignavibacteria > Ignavibacteriales > Ignavibacteriaceae > IGN3. The sequence continues at coordinate 83,624 of CAWEUT010000007.1, read as the reverse complement.
TGAAAGGCATTAAAAAATTATCTGATATTGAATGGTTAAAAGCTTCGTTAGATTTTTTTAATAAGCACAAATATTTTACTGATTATGCTAAAAAAGAGTTTGGGTTAAAGAAGGAGCAAAGTATGCTTAAGATGAAACAGCAAATAGAAAAACTCGAAGCACTCGTTAACTAAATTCTAAATATCTCTCAAGTTTGATTCAGTAAAAAAAAATCATTTTCATAAAATAAAACCCGAAGTTTTAAAAACTTCGGGTTTTTAGTAGAAACTATTGAATAGTAATCTTAGAATTTTCTAATAGAACCGAATAAAAATATCCCGCACCAAAATCTTTGTCAGAAATAACTTTTCCTTCTGCAATAATAGTTTGACCAACTTCTGGAACAGTATCAGATGTTACCAATAGATCGTGTGTACCATCTTTACCAGTTCCATCCTGAATATGGATCCAATTGGTATTCATTATATCTTTATTAATCTTTACCACTACACCTTTAACTTTAACTACTTTATCAACGAGTGAAGATTTTTTAGCATAGATTTGTTCAATGGAATAACCATCCTTTAAAGGTTCTACTTTAATTGAAACATCTTTTCCTGTACTTATTTTAGAATGTGGTGAAGCCACGTCTTGTCCCATTGCATCTTTACTCGCATCATCAACAAATAATACGGATTCAAATGTTTTTCCTAGTGTTTCACTCTTGAAATCTTTCATTTCCATGGATTTAGAAAAATAAATTTTTTCCCCTGGTTTCACATCCATAGTTGGTACAGCAATCCAATATGAATTTCCATTTTCATTTACTTTTAAATAACTGTAACTACTTGCATCCATTTTTTCTTCAACCTGAACTACATGTACTTGGTTTGATGTGCCTGCATCATTCATCTGGTTTTGATTCTGAACCTGAGGCTGTTCTTTTTCTCCGCATCCAGTATAAAGAAGGATCGTAAAAAGACTAATTACAACGAGAAATATACCACGCATTCGTACTCCTATAAATAAATTATTAACAATTGAAAAATAATAAACATTTAATCAGATAACAGCATAAATAATTTTAAAGGTTAACCGTTTATTCTTGCATTAATAGAAAAAAGAATATTATGTTTGCATTATAATTATTAAGACTGAATCTTAATAAGAATAATAATCTAAACATAAATCAAAGGTTTATCTAATGAAAATAATTATCCTATCAATAATTGGTATTATTTTAATCAATTTAAGTCTGTTTTCACAGGATCTTGATTTTTCTGAACCTAAAGTTACTATCGGAGGATACGGTGAATTGCATTATAATAACCAGAAGTTAAGTAGTCAAGAATCCAAGACTATGTTGGATTTTCATCGATTTGTTCTGTTCTTTGGATATAACTGGAACGAAAAATGGTCGCTAAAATCGGAGATTGAGTTGGAACATAATTACGTTTATTCAGGGCAAGGAGAACTTGAGCTTGAACAGGCATATGTTAATTATCATTATGCAGATTATTTTGGTTTTCAAGCGGGAGTGATATTACCTTCAATTGGTTTGATAAATGAAAACCATGAACCGCCATTATTTTTTGGAGTTGAACGACCGGACTATCATAATAGAATAATTCCTACAACCTGGTTTGGTAGCGGCGCAGCAGTTTATGGCGAATACTATGGTATTAGTTATAAAGTTACCATTCTTGAAGGTTTAAATAGTGATATGTTTACAGCTTCAAGTGGTATTAGAGGAGGTAGGCAGAAGGGTTACAAACCGGAAGCCGATGCACTGCTATACAATGTAAGAATTAATTTTCTAAATATCGAGGGATTGAGATTTGGAGCTTCATATACATACAATGATGCTAAAGGTGATTCAACTAATATTCCGGTTTCAATAACAGAATTTCACGCAAAATATGAAGCAAATAATATTTACTCGGTTTTTGAAATTGGAAATATCGGATACAAGAATAGTAATATCCAAACTTCATTTGGTTACTACTTTGATCTTGGGTATGATGTTGCATCTTTAGTTAATTGGGATGTTGATCTTATTCCTTTCATACGCTATTCAGACACAAATACGGCATCCTCAGTTATTGACAATCTAAATGATAACGAACTTTATCATTTTAAAGAATTTATGGTAGGGCTTTCGTTTAAACCAATCTCTCAGATTGTTTTTAAAGTTGATTATAGTCAACGAATCAGGGAATTTGATAAGCAAATTACGTATCTATTTAATCTTGGTTTAGGGTACATGTTTTGATGAATATTAACAAAGATTTAACACTCAATTTCATATTCTCTTTAATATTTATTTCAAACATTAGTTTCTCTCAGCAAATTAATGATGAAGTAAAAGATATTCTTATCTCTACTTTTGGAAAAAATAGTACAATAAAATTTACTAAGTATGAAATAGAAAAAAATGTAGCAACCAAAATTGAGAAGCAAGTGAAACAAAAATTTTTTGATTCATCAGTTTATTACTATCAGATAATTAATAATGATAAAATAAATGGTTACGCTTTACTGGATAATGTTTACGGAAAATCACTGCCAATAACTTTTTTGGTACTGTTTGATAATGCTGGTAATATTATATCTTCTCAAATTGTAAAATATCGTGAACAATACGGCGGTTCCGTAAAAAATCCTCAATGGAATGAACAGTTTATTGGCAAAAACTATAGTTCTTCTTTTGAAGTTGGAAAAGAAATAAATTCTATCAGTGGTGCAACAATTTCGGTTAATTCTGTAACGAAGGGTATACAGAAGTTAACATTGCTAATTAAGGAGATAATTGAAAATGGAGAATAGAAAATTATTTCTATTGGATAAAAAACTTAAGCAATTTTTATTAGTGTTTATAATTACATTAACTTTTGGGGTTTCAATAGGTTTGAGTTATTTATACTACACAACAAAATATCTTCCATCTCAAGCAGTTGAAAGATACAATGGTTCCGAGGTAAATGAAGCAGAAGATTTTGATATACCTGAAAATTATCCAAAACCAGTATCAGAATTATTTATTACAACTCATAATCATGTTTTGGTATTTTCTTTTATTTTCTTTTTTGTCGGTGGGATATTTTATTTTAATTCGATTGTAAATGGAAGGATTAAACAATTTTTGATAATTGAACCTTTTATATCAACTATCATTTCATTTAGCTCACTCTGGGGAATGCGATTTTTGCATCCTGGTTTTGTTTATGTAATGGCATTATCTTCAAGCCTCATTTACATTTCATTTTTCGTAATGGTTTCAATCATTATCTATGAACTAAAATTCAAAAAGAATAATTGATAATTCTTTCATCAAAAGTAATTAACTTTAAACAATCAATTAAATTTTGAAAAAATGAATTCATTGCGATTAAATCTTTTTCTGTTATTTTTGATTTTAACAATTCAGTATTACCCTCAGGTTAGCTGGGAAAAGATTAAAACACCCACAGATTTTAATTTGCTTAAAATATCTTATTTAGATTCGCTGCATTGCTGGGTGGCAGGAGATAGCGGCGTAATAATGTTCTCAAGTGATCAAGGTGATAGTTGGGAAATACAAAATTCCGGTGTATCAAATTATATAGAGGATATTTTTTTTCTTAATAAGGATTTAGGATGGGCGCTTACTTCAGATGTTGAAGGAGGTAATGCTGATGTAAGAAGTAAAATATTAATTACCACTAATGGTGGTGCAAACTGGGAAATAAATTATTTTAGAAATCTCAATATTATTCTTACCACAATTTATTTTCGTGACTCATTAAATGGGTGGGTCGGCTCTAAACCAAGCGGAATTTCTTATACTCAAGATGGCGGATATAGCTGGTTTGAAAGTACTATTGATACAGGCGCATTTGGTTATTTACCAGTGGAACAAATTGGTTTCTCCTCTCCGCAATATGGATTTGCAGTTGGTGGACAGGTAGATGCGGTCGGAGTAGTCTGGAGCACCTCAGATAGCGGAAAGGTGTGGATGCCACACGGTATTGGACCAGATTTTATTTTAGATTTTGTATTCTTAGACACGACACAAATAATTTCACTTACAGCTGAATTTGAAGGTTATTTCCCAAACTCAGTCTTAGATTTCGATTTAACAACTAATATTTGGACATATGATTCACTTGGTATTTATGCCTATATAACTGGAATGAGCAAAAGAAACAATAACGAGATTTGGGGTGCTTCGTCAAGATTACATCCTGGTTTTGTCTATCGAAAAAATCAAGAGAGTGAGTGGCAACTATTTATTAATCCAGATAGCTCTTTTGTGATTGATATTGATTTTGCTGATTCACTTCATGGTATTGCTGTGGGTCAGAATGGTTATATTTTAAAATACATTCCAGAAAAACCTGTTAATGTTGAAAATGCCGAGTCGCAAATTCCGTTAGATTTTGTTCTTGAACAGAATTATCCAAATCCATTTAATCCAGGTACAAAAATTCGTTGGCAGTCTCCAATCAGCGGGCATAATACTTTAAAGGTTTATGATGTGCTTGGAAATGAAATAGCTGCTTTAGTTGATGAATTCAAACCAGCAGGAAGCTATGAAGTTGAGTTTAATGTAGCGCAGGACTCCCGATCCTGCGATTACCAGTGGAATATATTTCTACAGACTTAGTATTGGTTCTTTTGTTGAGACTAAAAAAATGTTACTGCTCAAATAAAATCACTTAAGTAGTATCATAGATTTTGTTTGTGTAAATTCATTTGCAGAAAGTGTGTAAAAATAAACTCCGCTTGATAGACCATATTTGCTCGCTTCAAAATTTACTTTATGATTACCTGCTTCTCTGAAATCATTTAAAAGCGAAACAACTTCTTTTCCGGTAACATCAAAAATCTTTAAATGAAACAATTGAGCTGACAGGTAATTTAAATTCAATAACAGTAGAAGGATTAAATGGATTTGGGTAGTTTTGATTTAATTCAAATTCTGAGGGAAAAGAAAAGTTATTTCCATTTTCAACTCCAACTGGCTGAATTTCAATCGGCACACTCCAAATTTGATAAGTTCCAGTTGAGTTATCCATCCATACAGGATAAAGTTTATTCCCAACAGAAGTGATATCAATATTATCACCCATATAACCCTGTCCTAATCCGCCGATAGCTGTTGGTCTAAAATTGTGATCACTTATTTCGTATTCAGTAAAACTGTTTCCTGCGTCTGTGGATCTTGCAAGAAAAACACCTGAAGAATCATTAGTCGTATTTCTATCATCGTAAAAAATAATGTTTACACCACCAAATTCATCAACGGTTATTCCAGTGAAGAATTGAGTCTTACCATTATTTAATACATCTTGGTTAACTCTAATTCCAGCTGACCAGTTCTGTCCGCCATCAGATGATTTTCTAAGTATAATATCAGGATCGCTACCAGCAGGCGATAAATTTTTTTGCGCTGTAACAATATAAATATTACCTCTTGTTGAAGTATTTGATAAGTCAACAGCCATTCTTGGTAATCCGTTAACTCTTATGCTTTGTTTGGTTGTAAGTATTCCCACGATTCCATTCATAGGAAAGGCATTTTCAAGAACATTCCAACTGGCACCACCATTGGTTGATGAAGCAAATCCAACTTGCGTTTCTGTGAATGGAGAAGAATTTGAAACACCAGCCCAGCACACATATACTTGATTATCCGGTCCAAGTGCAACCTCTCCACCAGCCCCACGGAGAGTCGGGTTGTTTATCTGAGCTACTGTGTTCCACGTTGATGTAATATTGTTCGTATATGAAAATTTTATTGGATAGGGAGGTGTAAGCAAGGCGTACACACAGTAGGTCCTTCCATAAAATGCACTATTAGGATCTGTATCAGAAACTATTGTTGCTCTCTCTAAATCATCAGGTGAAATAGTCTTCTGAGATGACCAGGTTATTCCGTTGTCCGTAGAGTAGTGGGAATAAACACCCGGAAATGTCGTTGAACCTTTTCTAGTTAAAATAAAGATTCCATTTTTATCAATGGAAATGGATGGATCGCCACCATGAAAAAAAATATTAGCCCCTTTACAAGTGTCACTTCCAGACCAGTTTTGTCCGGCATCAGTGGAAACATAAACTCCTTCACTGATAAAGAATGTTGGTGTGAACTTTAATGTATTTGCTGACGAAAATAATATGTTCGGATTTGTAGGATGCTTTGTAATAAAAACTTCTGATTGAGATGATGTTGATGGAAAAAGCCTATAATTATCTCCTATAATTAAACCGCCTCCCTGAGGAAGGGAGACGGTGTTAACAATCAGAAAACTAATTAATAAAATGAAAAACTTTTTTATCATAATTTCCTTAATTAAAAACTAGAATACATAATTTAATTTTAGTGTAGCGAAGAATGATTGAGGTTCTCCTGCTTCATAAAATCTACCGTTTGAGGAATTAATATTTATAAATCCAACATAAGTTTGATCTAATATATTATTTACTCCGCCCGATACAAGTAAATTAAAATTACCAAAAAACATCTCAAAACCTAATGTAGAATTTAAGACTTGATATCCTTCAGTCTCGTCCGAATTTGCATCGTCAACGTACATTCCACTAATGCTTTGATACGTTCCTTTGATAAACCCATTAAGATTAGAAGCGATAGGGTGTTTGTACTCCAATGCAAAAAGAAAGTTATGCTTTGGAACACTTGGTACAACTTTACCGCTAAAATCTTCTGAAGAAGTGATTATTTCATCTAATGAATCAACATCGATAGTTACTGCAGCATATTCATCATAAACGAAATCCGAAAAAGTATATGATAGAGTTGATTTTAGTCCCTCAAATATTTCACTAGAAAATCCTACTTCTAATCCTCTTCGATTAGTTTTAGCAGAGTTTCTAAAGTATACACTCCCGTAAACCTCAAATGGAACTATTTCATCTTTCACTATTGTATTGAAAAATGTCAATTCAAAAAGTGTATTATTGAAAATATTGCTACCACTATTCAACAAATTACCTTTTACACCCAGTTCAAAATTAGTAGAGTTTTGAGGTTTAAGATCCGGATTCATTAATGCACCAGGATCTGAACTTGTTGGATAATTATCGAGTTCATTTCCAGCCGGTGAATCAAAACTATAACCAAAGGATGTGTAAACAGCAATTGAAGGAGTGACTTTATAATTCAATGCAAACTTTGGAGTAAAGTCTTCAAATATCCGTTGATCGTTCTGAGCTCCAAGTAGTCTATTGACCTGATGAAAATAAACATAATCATACCTTCCGCTAATTAAAAAGTACAATTGCTTGTTGTAAATTTCAAAGTTATTAAGAATGTATGCCCCGGTATTTCCCACGGTTTCATCAATATAATTTAAAAGTTCATCACCTTTAGCACCACCAATGCTGTTGAATTCGGACACTGGACCAGTTTGATAGAACAAATCACCACCAACAGTAAAACTATTATCATTCTCGAAGACTGTTGAATTGTTAACATACTTTGCAGATGCACCCAATCCGTATCTGTCGAAAATTCTGAAAGAGTTTCTTGCAGCTCTTTCAAAATACTTAATTGTTCCATATCCAATTAGTTCAATTTCATTGTTAAGTTTTTCACCAAACTTTGTATCGAATCTAACTGCTACTCTACCTTTCTTAGAAATGCGGCGAAAATCCCAGTCAATTTCTCTTTGGGCTGCTTGATATGGATCTTGATCAAATTCAGCTTTGGTTAGTGAACCTGGAAGACGAATCAAGCCCGTAGCAAAGTAACCAAGAAACTGTAGATTAGTATTATCTCCGGGAGTTGACTCCAATACTGTGTTTAGGATGTGCCAATAATCTTCACTATGCGGGCGGAATCCTTGATAAGTATGGTATGTATATGTATTCAAAAACCCATAATTATCTGTTCTTATTCCTACTTTAATACCATTTCTCCTCAATTCATAAGAACCAAATTCATTGAATTGAGTTACAAACGATTTCGAGAAATTAATATCACTGATAAAATTCACTACACCACCTGGTGCGTTTGTGTATAGTGAAGATGAATTCCCTTTAACTACTTCAATACTGCCAAGAGAGTTAAAGTCAATTGCTTCGATTCGTGTTTGTCCGTCGGGTTCTGATTCCGGAATTCCATCTAACAGAATTCTTACGCCGCGAATACCTGTGTTAGAACGACTTCCGAATCCCCGGATTGAGATCCTAACATCGTGGTTGCCATAGCGTGACTGCATGAAAACACCTGGTACAGCATTTAATACATCATTTATAAACATGCTCTTCTCATATTTATATTGTGTAGAATTAATTCTTACAACAGAGTAAGGAATATCAATTATTTTTTGATTAGTCCTTGTTCCTGTTACTATTACTTCATCAGTCTGATATTTTATAGAATCAATCTGATCAATCGGAATTAGATATAATACTGAATCTTTTTTCTGCGCCACAGTTGAAAAACTATAAGCTAATAAAATAAAAGATAGCAGTACAATCCTCTTTAATAGATTCATATACTTATCCTATTAATAATTGTGTAATGCTCAGAGAAAGACAATTAAAAAAAATATCTCTGAGTTTTATGATAAGTCCGAGTTACACAATACTTCGCGGAGGTGGTGTTGGAACATCAGAAATGTAATTATGAAATACTGCTTCATTTTTATTAAGCAGCAAGTTCGATGTGTTAATATCTTGTAAATCTATGAAAGAACATTTTAGCTGTTCGTAAAAGAGCCCGACTAATAAAACTCGTTGTACAGTATTCTGAGATTTATCTTTTTTATTATCCGTTTGCTGAAGTGAAAAAAGTTCTTCAAGAATATTTTCTTTGTGGTCATAGTAAACTGTATAATAAACACTATCACCGCTTACTACTTTATCTTCGATATCATACATATTGCCGTTAAACCGAAATTCTTTACCAGGTTTCTTCCAAATAAAATCATATTTATTATTTTTTAGATCAGAAATTTTAAATGCAAGAATTGATAAGTCTTCAGGTTTTATATTATTTTCTTTTATCGCTTTATCTACAAAATATTTTATCAGGTGGCTTGCAGGGAAGTATAGAAAAAGATATCCAAGGGAATTATATAGAAATAAAACCGTAATTAGCATTGCAACAAATTTTGTTCTCTTCTTGAATAGAACCATTTTGAAGAAGCTCAATAGATTGATTATTTAATAGTTAAAAGTAAAAATAATTCACCCCAAATAAAATAAGTTGGATCGATTTTAATTCTAATTAATCTAGTTGTAGAAGTGTTTATGAAAATAAAAATGCTTACTTCATTTTATCAAGTAAAATTCCATCAGATACTTTATCTCTTCCATATACATCATCACGATAATTAAAAATATTATTTTCATCAACCCAAACAGTATAGTAATCCACAAACAATGGAATCTTGTTATCAAACCTAACTTCTGTAGTTACTCCGTAGCTATAATTTTTTCTCAATTCGCTTCGCTTGCTGTTAAATTCTGCCACAATGTTTTGATCATCAACTTTCTGTCCGATTTCAATTTTTATGTAGTCAGTTGTCCAGCGGGAATTATTTGCAAGTAGATATTCTGCAAACTGAATTGGTTTTTCAACACGCATACATCCGTGACTAACAGCTCTATTTACATATTTGAAAGGTGCTCTTGTAGGTGTATCGTGCAGATAAACCCCAAACGGATTCTGAAACATAAATTTAATTTTTCCTAATGCATTTCCTAATCCGGGGTCTTGTATAACAGTATATTGTTTTGATGATGCTAAATCTCGTGCTGTCAATCCATCAAGGCTAACACGTTGACCACCTTTATAGACTTTGAAATTTCTTTTTTTAAGATACAATGAATCTTTTCTTAAACCACTTACAATTTCTTCCTGGATTATACTTTTAGGTACGGACCAGGTTGGATTTAAAACTAAATAGGAAATTTCGCCATAGAGATTTGGTGTTTCCCATTCGCCTTTTCTACCAGCACAGATTGTAATGTTAAATTTTTCTTTTCCTTTCTCTATTGCATACAGTTTGAAATCAGGAATGTTTACTAAAATATATCTTGCGGTATCAGAATAATCTATCCATCTGAATCTTTCTAAAGTTAATTTTATTTTATCGATATATTCTTTTGGAGTAATATTTAGACGTTCTATTGTACTTTTATCGATAGCTCCATCACCGTTAAAACCATTTGCTCTTTGAAAACTTATGATTGGTTCGACAAGTAAAGAATCGTAGAGAGCAAAATCATTTATTTTAACTTTATTTGTATCTAAGAAACCCAGTGTGATAAGTCTGTTTGCAACAAGATTCAGTTGCTCAAAACTATGACCAACTTCTATTTTTTTATTTGGAATCGGAATTTTTGTCCATTCAATATTTTTTAATGATTCAAACCGTTTTAGTGCTGTTTGTAATTTCTTGTACTTATCACTTTTGGGTTGAATGCTGTATAAGTATTGGATGATATCATTTTGCTTGAACGGTTCGAACAATTGTTTGTTTAAAGAATCTTTAATTGGTATGAAATAAGAATCAGGATAAATTATCTCTTGGATTTACAACTCCGTGACGCATATGCAATGAATATTTTAGAATTGCATCTGCAATCAGTAACTCTGTATTAGCTAAATTGAAATATCTTTTATTGTTATCTACATCTGGAATTAACAATTGATAAAATTCACTTTTAATTATTGAGTAATGGTATGTCTCCGGGTTTAATCCATGTTCGGTTGCTTGTCCGAAAATGTATAAAAGGGAATCAACAAAACTTTGGGATTCGAAACTTTTTACAAATATTGGTTTAAAATTTTGAGTGGAGTAAAAATATTTAATAGTATCTAAATCTCTTCCACAAGTTTCAAATAAAATACTTAAAGTATCAGGAATAATTATATTTTTTCTCAATACATTTTCATACTCAGACAAATTGAATTTATATTTTTCATTCAAACCTGGTTCAACATTTTCTGTTTTGCTGTCACAACCAAAAAATGAAATTAAAGATATTGTAGAAAAAAGAATTATATATTTTTTTAGCATAATTATACTTTCAACCCTTAGGAAGAATCATTTTAATTTTATTGGAGTTAATGTGTTTATTGTTTTCGGATTATGTTTTTGTTGGTGTCAAAATTAGTAAAACTAATTGTCAAATCCTTTATGCTTAATTTAGATTTTGATTGATTTATGGATCAGTTTTAAAAGTATTATTCTTTTAAGTCTTAAGAAATTTAAAATAAAAAACCCTGATACCGAAGCATCAGGGTCAGCACTAACGACAAGGACGGGGTAAATCCTAAATCGTTAACAGCTGCACAAAAATAGTGCAAAAAAGTTTTGATACAAAATTTTGATGAGTCAATAGAGTTATTTGTCTTATGAAAATTCTTGATATCTTAATTCCATACTAAAAATAATAATCTATTGTCATTCCATAACTCATAATTTTACATAGATAATTGGAACAGTTAATCAGGCTAAATATATTTAAATTGGTTCCATCAAATGTATTTATCTAAGAATTATTTTGAATGCGTACGAAAAAATTGATGAAAAAACTTAAAATATTTTCGGTTTCGTTAATTATTATCTATTTAATTTTATTAATTCCTGAACCCCAACCAGATGAAATTAAAATTGCAGAAGGAACTCAATTTATTTGGAACAGGGATTCACTTTGGCACTCACTTGAGGATAATTTTATAAGAGCACAATCAGTTGGGTGCGTAAAATTGAATAATCAAATTGGGGATAATCTAAGTGATTTTTTCAATTTATTAAGTTACATTGAAAAAGTGAACCTGAAACCGAATGATAGAATATTTGATTCTTTATTGAACATAGTTTTTCAAACAGCTCCGTTAATTGGTGCTTGCCCGGATTCATCTCTGCAAGATTTATCGAACTGAACAATAAACTTAGACGAATAGTGAAAGAAAAATCCAGGTACTGGAATCCGAATGAAATTACTTCAAGAAATACGATTTATAAATTAATTTATGGCAGTCAGAGCAGCTGTCGAAGAAATTATTTTACAATCAGACAAAAATGAAACTCCTAATCTTACTAATCAAAACGACGAAAATTCCGTAACACCATCTACAACATTTCTTGGTGTTAAAATTCATAGTGGTGATATATTGTTATCACGAGGCGGTGCTCCAACTTCGGCATTAATATCGCGGGGAAGCGATTACCCGGGAAATTTTTCTCATGTTGCTTTGGTCTATGTTGATCCCAAAACCAATGTTGCATCTATTATAGAAGCACATATTGAAGTTGGAGTAGCTATTGCAACACTTGAAGATTATATGAGAGATAAAAAATTACGTGTACTGGTATTAAGACTGCGAAGTGATCTTCCTGCAATAATTGCTGACCCAATGCTGCCGCACAAAGCTGCCACAGCCTCACTTAACAGAGCATTGAAAGAGCATATTCCTTATGATTTTGAAATGGATTATAAAAACTCAAATAAATTTTTCTGTTCAGAGGTTGCCTCATCAGAATATAGCAGATTAGGAATTAATCTTTGGATGGGGAAATCTACAATATCTTCTAAAGGAACAGCAAAATTACTTGCAGGTTTTGGAGTAAAATATTTTGAAACACAGGAACCATCGGACCTTGAATATGATCCGCAACTTTCTGTTGTTGCCGAATGGCGGGATTCAGAAACACTATACAAAGATCACGTTGATAACGCTGTGGTTGATGCAATATTAGAATGGAGTGAAGAGGGGAATGAGATATCAATTGATTGGTATATGCTTCCAATATTTAGAGCAACAAAATTATATAGTGTTCTTCTCAATCAGTTCAATGAAGCAGGACCAATTCCTGAAGGAATGAGTGCAACTTCGGCATTAAGACACGAAGCATTTAAAACATTTCATAACTCTATTAAAACAGTTGTATTGAATAAAGCAGAAAGTTTTAAAAGACAAAATGGGTACATTCCACCGTATTGGAGATTGTTGGAATTTGCCCGGGATGATATTCAGAGTTATAGAAAAAAATAAAATAAAAAAGCTTCCCAAAGAAGGAAGCTTTTGCGGAGAGGGCGAGATTCGAACTCGCGGTAGAGTTTAACCCCTACGACGGTTTAGTCCCAATGGGATTGGTTTCAGATTATTTAATTCAAATAACTTTATTTTCTTTTAGCCAATGATAACCAGCAATACTCTTAAAGAATTTTTCTCTTTTCATAGCTTCAGATCGGGTAGGGAATACTTCGGAATAAATTAACTCCCACGGAATGTAACTTTTAGAATATCGTGATAAACCAGAATTATGTTCTTCCAATCTTTTAGCCACATCAGAAGTATGCCCATAATAATGTTTATTAAACTTAATACTGTATAAAATGTATGTGTAAAATATTTTCATAAAAAAAAGCTTCTCATTTGAGAAGCTTTTGCGGAGAGGGCGAGATTCGAACTCGCGGTAGAGTTTAACCCCTACGACGGTTTAGCAAACCGTTGGTTTCAGCCACTCACCCACCTCTCCAGACTGAAAAAATTAAAATAATATGTACTATACAAGTTTAGTCCCAATGGGACTGGTTTCAGCCACTTACCCATTTCCAAAGCTGAAAATTTGAAGGACAAAGATAATATCTTAAAGCTAATATTAAAAATATAATCTATAGCTTAATTTAAAGTTTATTCCTGCTTCTGGCATTATAACTTTTACACGAGATAAGTGATTTCTGTATTCTTTGTTTAATAAATTTTCTCCGTTTAGTGATATGTTGTGGATCATCGATCCGGTTTCCATAGAGTATTGAATAAAAGCATTAAAAACTGCATATCCTGCTGTTGGAGTTTCAAATAAATCTACCCGGTTTTGAGCCGCCGCAATTTCAGAACTGATTCCAGTAATGAAGTTTCCGTTAAGATATTTTAATTGAATAATATTTTTTAACGGTGGAATTTGCGGTAGGGGATCATCGGTTTCCTTGAAATTTCCATATGTATAGCTAAAAGAATTTGAAAGTGCAAAATACTCTATCAGCTTTAATTCGAAATAACTTTCAAATCCATAAAATATTGCGCTAACACCCTCTGTTTGATAAATGGGAAGCAGGGTTTGGCTGTTTATTTTACCAGTATTTCTTGGAGTTATGAAGTATGAAAAATCATTTCTGAATAAAGTGAACATTAAAAATGTATCATCGGTTTTTAGATAAGAAAATAACTCTGCACCAATTCCACTTTCACTATCCAGATTTTGATTTCCGATTTCATAGGAGTAAGCTGCTAAGTGCGGACCTTCTGAATATAACTCCTCAATAGTTGGAACTCTGGAAGTTTTATTAATATTTATTCCAAGTGAAATAGTTTTGTTTATTGAATAAAGTGTTGAGAGAGATAGGGAATAGCTAAAAAATTTTCGATCGACTATTACTTCATTATTAGTACTTGGGTTTGAATCATCAGGATGAAATTCATCATACGAGATTCGAAATCCAGTTTCAAAACTAAAATCAGTTATCTCAAAAGTCTGAAAAGAATAGCCAGATAATTTTAAAGATTTTGTTGGTGGTGTAAACACATATCCACCAATGTTAAAATCTCTTGCCTCAAACGATATACCCGATGTTCCAAAATCTAAAAGTCCTATCTTTTTGTTTGATAAATCTAAACTTCCCCGAAGGTTATAGATAACAAACTGAGCGCCAATTATATCAGCCCTTTCATATTCAGTATGTTTATAATAATCACGCGATAATTGGAACTCTAAATTTTCAAATGATTCAGAATTAATTTGATAGTTAATTTTTCCGTTTATCTGGCGTTTAAGCATACTAATATCAACGCCATTTGGATGAGCACCAACGAAACCGCCCGGAACCCCATAATCAGATTTAAATTCTCTAATACTAACTCCTGTATAACCCCAGCCATCAATATAGCTAAGACCAGCACTAAAATTATCAGTTGCAATATCTGAATTTTCCAGAGTACCAATAGGTGTTCTAAGATCATCTGCGCGTCTTTTAGTTGCCTCGCCTCGCAAAACAAATTTTCCTATTGGTAACTGGGCGACCATTCCACCAAGATAACCAGAATTTACTGATTCACCATAGAATCCCGCATTTCCTGAAAACGATCCTGGAATTTCTTTTGGGATTTCATCTCTTATGATATTTACTACTCCACCCATAGTGGTTGGGTTTTTTAATAAAACTTTTGGTCCACGAATAACTTCAATTCTATCAATAGTAAAAGGTTCAACCGAGACAGCGTGATCTGGTGAAGTAGCTGATAAATCTGTTGTTTGTATTCCATCTTCAGTAATTGCAATTCTATCACTACCCAATCCTCTAATAACTGGTCTAGCCGGTGCGGGACCCATACTTCTGATTGCTAAACCTGTTTCATTCTTTAGCGTTGATGCCAATGTTAAACCAAGTTCACGTTGAAGCTCTTTTCCTTTTAGAACATTTATGAACTCGTTCATATCATCAAATTTTGTATTTGAGTGCAAACCTGTAACCACAACAGTTGAGGTTTCAAAAGGAAGAGTGAACATGTGAACTAATAAACCGGTATTGATTTCTTTATCAATCTTTATGGTGACTTTAGTTGATTTATATCCAACATAGGATATCTCAATATTGTAATCACCAAATGGAATTGGGTTGAGTTCAAAAATTCCATTCTTATCTGTAACATCAAATTTATCCAGCTCAATTATTTTAACAATTGCATTTTCTAATGGTTGATCTGTAGAGCCATCTAAAACAATTCCTTCCAGTACCCCGGTATTTATTGATTGAGAGGGAAGTAAAGGACAAAATGCTAGTAATAGAATGATTACTATAGTTAAATTTCTTTCACTAAACATTAATTTTATTCCAGTAAATTAATACAAACAAAATCTTTTTGATTTTTGATGAATAAATAGTTGGTTAAAGAATAATTACTGGAATTTTTGGCGTTTTAACGTCCACGTGTCCCAAATGCAATACTTGTAATTCGAGGGTAGTTATTCCGTTTAATAAACCTTTGAGATGGAATGCCCAATCTGTTGGACTATCTTGAATAATAGTAAGCTTTGAAGGATCAGTTATCAACCAGCCAAACTGATGATCAGCATCTGCAGGAGGATCTATAATATTTTTATTTATGTCCAGAAACTTAACGGTAAAGTGATCCGATAGCGCATTAAGTGGTGCATAAAGTGTATCCGGAACAGAAGTTGAATTCCATGTAGTTTGGATTACACCTTGCCATACAACAAGAATTGGTTTTGTGGTCGCATCTCTTACTATCCAGCCTTCAGGTTCAAAATGTTCAGAAGGTGGAATTACAGGATCAGTTTCATCGCTACAGCTAGTTGTAGTAAAAATTAGTAAACTAATAAGTAAAAAGATATAAGAATATTTTAAAATGAATGAAGTCATTTCCTTCTCCTTGAAAAATTAATTGTAATTATTTAATAAACGAAAATTTAGGAGATAGAAAAGGGAGGAGCTCTAAGGCAAAAACTAAAAATGGTTTCTTTGATAGGTTTTGGAGAAACAATGCTTAAATCAAATACTTCTGAATTAGTTATGTGATCTTCGCTGGAGCTATCAAACGATACTAACGAATTGTTTACTGAACTATATGCAAAATGAACAACACAAAAAATCTCAGAGCCAATAAAACTTAAGTGGCTAGTTTGTTTTTTTTCAGATGAATTTATTGAAGAAGAGAGCTTCCCTAAATCAATATTGTGATGATGGAATACATTTGCTGTCGTTATTGTTAGATAACCCAACAAAACAATGTACGCCGAAAATTTTGATATTTTATTTCTAAGTTTTATCACTTAGCAAAGATTAAATTATTTATTGAGTTTATCAAGGTAATTTTAATAAGGCGAATCATATTATAGATTTATACAATTAAAATTGTTTCTCTTATCACGTTTTAATAATTTTCACTATTCAAATTTTAGAAAGAAAAAATGCATAAGTTTATAGGAGTAGACTATTTTAACATTGATTCACTTCTTTCAGAAGAAGAGTTGATGATAATGGATACAGTGAGAGAATTTGTTAGTGAAGAAGTAATTCCAATTATTGAAGAATATAATAGAGAATCTAAATTCCCTCAACAAATTATTCCCAAGATGGCGGAAATGGGTTTATTCGGTCCAACACTTCCGGCAAAATACGGTTGTGCTGAGCTTAACAATGTTGCTTACGGGTTGATAATGCAGGAATTAGAAAGAGGCGATAGCGGAATAAGAAGTTTTGCTTCAGTACAAAGTGCTTTGGTTATGTATCCTATCTACACTTTTGGAAGTGAACAACAAAAAGATAAATGGCTTCCATCATTAGCTAAAGGGGAGAAGATAGGTTGCTTCGGGCTTACAGAACCGGATTTCGGATCAAACCCTGGTGGTATGATTACAAGAGCAGAAAAGGTCGATGGCGGCTTTATTCTTAATGGTGCCAAGATGTGGATTACAAATGGTACCATTGCAGATGTAGCAGTGGTATGGGCTAAATTAGAAGGTACTGTTCGCGGTTTTCTTGTGGAAAAGGGGATGAAAGGATTTACTGCCCCAGAGATGAAAGGAAAACATTCACTAAGAGCATCAGTTACCTCAGAACTCGTTTTTGATAATGTTTTCATTCCAAAAGAAAACTTGCTCCCGAAAACTGAAGGATTAAAGAACGCACTAATGTGTCTTAATCAAGCAAGATATGGAATTGCCTGGGGCGTTGTTGGTTCGATGATGGCTTGTTATGATTCTGCTTTGAATTATGCTAAATCCAGGAAACAATTTTCTAAACCTATCGCTGGATATCAATTGACTCAAAGTAAATTAGTATATATGGTTACAGAGATTACCAAAGCTCAATTATTGAACTTGCAGTTAGGTCGACTAAAAGATAAAGGAACATTGAAGTTTAATCAGGTCTCAATGGCAAAAAGAAATAATTGTGAGATAGCTTTAGACATTGCACGTATGTCCAGACAGATTTTGGGAGCAAACGGTATATTGGATGAATATCCAGTGATGAGGCACGCTGCTAATCTGGAATCTGTGATTACGTATGAAGGGACCCATGAAATGCATACTTTGATAATTGGTGAAGATATTACCGGAATTCAAGCGTTCGATTAATTTTTCTATTTTTAGTTTGTGATAAAAAAGGAATTATATGATTGATAAGAAATTTTTAGAAATGGGTTTAACTTTTGATGACATTTTACTTGTACCCGGTAAGTCATCAGTTCTGCCTCGCGAAGTTGATATTTCTACATATCTAACTCCAGATATTAAATTAAACATTCCTATTATTTCTGCTGCAATGGATACTGTTACTGAAGCATCAATGGCTATAGCACTTGCGAGAGAAGGCGGCATTGGTATTCTGCATAAAAATCTTAGCATTGAAGATCAGTGCCATGAAGTGGATAAAGTTAAAAGATCAGAAAGTGGAATGATTAGAAATCCTATTACTTTAACTTCAGATAAAACTATAGGTGATGCTCTTGAAATTATGAGAAAATATCGTGTGTCGGGCATTCCAGTTATTGATATAAATAATAAGCTAGTTGGAATTCTTACAAATAGAGATCTAAGATTCGAGCCCAATAAAAAGCTTAAAGTATCAGATCTAATGACAAAAGAAAATCTTATTACAGCGCCAATGGGTACAACTTTAGAAAAAGCTGAAGTAATATTGCAGAGATATAAGATTGAAAAACTTCCTGTAGTTGATAAGTCAGGTAAATTAAGAGGACTTGATAACATTTAAAGATATCCTAAAAAAGAAAAAACATCCTAATGCGTGCAAAGATGAACTGGGTAGATTAAGAGTAGGAGCTGCCGTTGGTGTAACTTACGATACTGTTGATAGAGTTAAAGCATTAACCGATGCTGGAGCAGATGCTATTGTTATTGATACTGCTCATGGACATTCGCTTGGCGTATTAAAAGCGGTAAAAGATATTCGTAAAAAATTCAAGTATATACAGTTAATTGTTGGTAATATAGCGACTTATGAAGCTGCACTTGATTTGATTAACTGTAAAGTTGATGCTATTAAGGTTGGAATTGGTCCTGGTTCAATTTGTACAACAAGAGTTATTGCTGGAGTTGGAGTTCCTCAAATTACTGCAATTGCACAGGCTTATAGAGCAAGTAAAAAATTTGGTATTCCACTTATTGCAGATGGTGGCATAAAACAAACTGGCGATGTTCCAAAAGCTATTGCTGCAGGAGCAGATTCAGTTATGATTGGTGGACTATTTGCCGGTGTTGAGGAAAGTCCCGGTGAAAAGATTCTTTACGAAGGAAGAAGTTTTAAATCATATCGTGGAATGGGTTCACTTAGTGCAATGAAAAAAGGAAGTAAAGATAGATATTTTCAGGATGCCGAAGATGATATTAAAAAACTTGTTCCCGAAGGTATTGAAGGCAGAGTTCCTTACAAAGGTCCGCTTGAAGATACGGTTTATCAATTAGTTGGTGGATTAAGAGCTTCAATGGGATACACCGGTAATGCTAATATTAAATCATTAAAGACAAAAAGTAAGGTTATTCGAATCACATTAGCCGGACTCAAAGAAAGTCATCCACACGATGTAATTCTGACACAAGAGTCTCCAAATTATCAAAGTCATAAATAGGATAAGTATTTATAATGTTTAAAGTTCTTGTAGTTGCATATTATTTTCCACCTTTAGGTCTCAGCGGAGTTCAAAGAACTTTGAAGTTCGTGAAATACATGAAGAACTATAATTGGGAGCCAACAGTTATTACCACAGGTGATGTCGCATATTTTGCGCACGATAAATCGCTAAGTAAAGAACTAATTGAATCAAAGATTAGGATAATTAGAGTATCCGGAAGTAATGAACCAAATTCGATTCTATCAAAATTTGGAACTGTTAAAGTTCCGAGTGAATTTTTTAGAAACATTCTGGATAAACTGAGTCAAACATTTTTTATACCTGATAACAAAAAATCATGGTCAAAACTTGCTGCAATTAAAATTGATGAAATCCTTTCAACTGAAAAATTTGATGCAATATTTGTTACCTGTCCTCCATTTTCTGCATTTGATGCCATCGCAAAAATTAAAAAGAAGCATGATGTTCCCTTATTTGTGGACTACAGGGATCTTTGGTACAAAAGTTATTTCGCCTTTTATCCAACACCTTTTCATAAAATAATTCATAAGAATAAAGAGTATCATGCGCTAAAAGCTGCAGATAGAATTCTTGTTACGAATAGAAAGATTAAGGAAAAGCTACTTAACACATATCCATTTTTAACCTTTGAAGATATTGTAATTGTCTCGCACGGATATGATCATGAAGATTTTGAGAAGATTCCTGCTCAGCCAAAACCACAGAATAAAATGGTTTTAATGTATTCTGGAATTTTTATGGTTTATAGTTCTCCTGTTTTTCTTTTAAAGGCTTTCAAGCAGTTAACAATTGAAAGACCTGATGTTGCCGCTAACATCGAATTACATTTTGTAGGTTTCTTAAGAAAAGAAAATCAGAAAATAATTAGTAAACTAAAACTACAGGATTTTATTAAGGACCACGGTTATGTGAATCATGATGAATCAATTGCAAAGTTAAAATCTGCAGATGTGCTTTGGTTTATGGTTGGCAGACGAAGAAACATTGATGCAATACTCCCGGGCAAAGTGTATGAGTACATCGGAGCTAGAAAACCAATACTTGCTTGCGTGCCTGATGGTGCTGCTAAGATGGCAGTTGAAGAATCTGGAGCCGGATATATTTGTAGTCCCGATAATATTGATGAAATAAAAAATACAATTCTTAAAGTATATAATGATTATAAAAACAATAATCTTCCTTCTCCATCTGAAGAAGTTTTAGAAAAATTTAGAAGAGATAATCTTACAGAAGTCTTAACGAAACAATTCCAATTAAAGCTGCGAGCCGAAGTTTAATGAATGTTTTAGTAATTGGTTCTGGTGGAAGAGAACATGCTATCGCTTTAAAGATCAATCAAAGCAAAAAACTAAAATCACTTTATTGCATTCCCGGAAATCCTGGCACAGAATCATTTGCATTAAATTTCACAATTGATATTAATAATCATAAAGCAATTATAAACTTTTGTAATGAAAAGAAAATTGATTTAGTTGTAATTGGTCCTGAACAGCCTTTAGTAGATGGTTTGAGTGATGATTTAAGAAGCGCAGGATTTAAAGTTTTTGGACCATCGGCAAATGCTGCACGGATTGAATCAAGCAAAGCGTTTGCAAAAAAAATAATGATTGATGCATCAGTTCCCACAGCACA
The DNA here is from genome assembly GCA_963812305.1 of uncultured Ignavibacteriaceae bacterium. GTDB lineage: Bacteria > Bacteroidota > Ignavibacteria > Ignavibacteriales > Ignavibacteriaceae > IGN3. Next base: position 62,359 of record CAWEUT010000007.1, on the reverse strand, counting down.
ATATGTTGAGTTTTCAACTGCACAACTATCGGAGGCTATTAAATATTTAGAAGCTATCAATTATCCAATAGTAATAAAAGCTGATGGATTAGCTGCCGGGAAAGGTGTTTTGATTTGCAACAACAAATCTGAAGCTGAATCCGCAATCAGAGAAATTCTTGAACATAGGATTTTTGGAGATTCAGGAGATAAATTAATTATTGAAGAATTTTTAGTCGGAGAAGAAGCTTCAATATTTGCAATTACTGATGGAGAAAGATTTGTCTGTTTACCTGCAGCTCAGGATCATAAAAGAATTGGCGATGGTGATACAGGAAAAAACACCGGTGGAATGGGTGCGTATGCTCCTGCTCCGATTATAACTAAAGAATTATTAACAGAAATTGAAACTAAAATAATTAAACCTGTTCTTGATCAAATGCTGAGTACTGGAAATAAATTTATTGGTTGCTTATATGCCGGTTTGATAATCACTGAATCAGGTCCAAAAGTAATTGAATTTAATTGCAGATTTGGAGATCCCGAAACACAAGTTGTTCTTCCGATATTAGATGGTGATTTTCTTGATTTACTTTATTCTGCTGCTAGTGGGAATTTAAATCTGAATGCTGTTAAATATTCTGGTGGATGTTCTGTTTGTGTTGTTGCTGCATCAAAAGGTTATCCTGATAATTATGAAAAAGGATTTGTGATAAATGGATTAGATAAAATTGACGATGATGTAATTGTTTATCATGCAGGTACAAAACGAGAAGCGGACAAAATATTAACTAACGGCGGAAGAGTTTTAGGTGTAACCTCAGTTCTTAAAACTTTTGATCTAAAATCAGCTAAAGAAAAAGCTTATCAATCAATCCACAAAATTACTTTTGATGGAATTTACTTTAGAAATGATATTGCAGATAAAGCAATTAAACATTTATAATAAATATATTCACTCTTCTTTCCTTTAGATTCATCTTCAATTTTTTTAATTTGCTAAAAAAATATAAAAGATGATTCCACTCCACGTCCACTCAAATTATTCTTTACTTCAAGGTACTATCAGTATTGATAAACTAATTGAATTTTGCAAAAATAATTCAATTAGCTCGATTGCACTTACGGATACAAATGCAATGAATGGTCTGATTCAATTTGCAAAAAAAGCGTATGAAGCTGGTATCCAACCAATTCTTGGGACTTTCCTGACAGAACCGGCTAATGATAAAAAATATGTTATATGTATTGCAAAGAATAATGAAGGATATTCTGATATATGTAGAATTATCACTCAAAGAAAATTGAATGATGATTTTTCACTTATCAAAATCTTAAAAACTGAATGGAAAAATTTAATCATTATCACTCCGCATATTGAATTATTAGAAATCATAAATCAAAAAAATTCTTTTTATGCAGAGATCATTCCAACAAAATCAAATAAAAAAAATGCATTAAAACTTTATGAATATTCAAAACAAAATAATATTTCAATTGTGGCTTCAAATCCGGTTTACTTTTTGGAGAAGAAAGATTTTGAATTACACAAGCTTGTAACTGCAATAAGACTTAATAAAACTATCGCATCAATATCAGATGAGGAATTGGTTGATGAAGAGTTTTACTTCAAGCCATCCGACGGTATGGAGCATCAGTTTAAAAAAATACCGGAGGCAATTGCTAATACTCATATAATTGCTGCTGAATGTAAAGTTGATTTGAATTTAGGAGAATATAAATATCCGTCCTATAACACGCATCAAAAAGAAAATTCATCTTCATTGCTAAGTACAATTGCATTTAATGGTTTAAGAAAAAAATATGATTATATCGATGAGAAAATAAAAAATCGTTTAGAGTACGAGTTAAGTGTAATAAACGAATTAAATTTTACAGATTATTTTTTAATTGTCTGGGATATTGTTCAGGAAGCTAAGAAGAGGGGAATGATGACAATTGGAAGAGGATCTGCTGCTAACAGTCTGGTGGCTTATTGTCTTGAATTAACTCAAGTGGATCCAATAAAACTTAATCTTTACTTCGAAAGATTTTTAAATAAAGCTCGAAGCAATCCACCCGATGTTGATATAGATTTTTCATGGAAGGAGCGTGATGAAATTGTAAAATATGTTTTTGAAAAGTATGGTTATGAAAGAGTTGCAATGATTTCAACTACAATAACGTTCAGAGCACGCTCGGCATTTCGCGAAACAGCAAAAGCGTTTGGTATTTCTGATAGAGAAATATCTAAATACAGTAAAAAAATTCCCTGGACTAACGCCGTAAATCTGCCAAAGATTTCGGAGATGTTTCCCGAATCCAAAAGTTTAGGATTTGATAAGGAGCCATGGAAAACAATTGTACAACTTGCATCTAAGATTGCCAACTTTCCAAGACATTTAAGTATTCATCCGAGCGGAATTGTAATTACTTCGACTAAAATTACAGATTACTGTGCATTGGAATATGCAAAGAATAAAGGTTTAGGTTTGATAATAACACAACCGGATATGTATTCTATAGAAGATCTAGGTTTAGTAAAGATTGATCTTTTAAGTCAAAGATCACTTGGAGTTTTGCGTGATACGATGGATACTCTTAATAAGCGATCTGAAGATTAATTTTATTATTCTGATTTCAGTTTGAAAAGATCAGACCCAAAAATCATTAATAAAAAAGTACCAATTATCATCAAAGTATTTTCACCCAGCTTATATAAGCCAATCTGAGTTCCTTTTCCAAAACATCCGCAATCAATACTTAATCCTCGAAAGAGACTGATCACAATTGCAATTGTAAAGACTAAAAGCATTGAAAATAAAATTGAAGAATTCTCTTTAACCGCAATTCCAAAAATCAACAAAATGCCCGCGACTAATTCAATCCAGGGTAAAGTAATTGCAAAAAAGTTTATAGCTGCTGTTGGAAGTAAACGATAGTTAGAAATTGAAATAGCAAATGCTTCTGGATCAGAAATCTTTTCGGCACCTGCATAGATAAATACAAATCCCAAAATTATTCTTATTACCAGCAATAAATATTTATTTGAATAAAAATTTTTCATAAGATTAGTTTTTACTTATTGGAAAATTATTCTTTGTCCATTCTTCAAAACCACCAACAAAAATGTAAACTCTTTTAAATCCCATCTCAAAAAGTTCATCACCAGAAAGAATACTAATATCGCAATCAGCACCGCTGCAATAAGTAACAACAATTTCATTTTTATTCAAACCGTTTATAACGTTCAAATAATTTTCTGAGCCGTAAAAGGGAATATTTACCGCACCTTTTATATGTCCTTCAGAAAATTCATCTGCTGAGCGTGCGTCTATAAATTTTACACCATCCTTAAATAACTTATAAGCAAAATCTAATTTGATAGCTTTGGGTTCCTGAGATGATTTTATTGGTTCGTCATTGTTTGCAATTACTAAAGAATCAGATGTCTTTAAAGCAGTTGTTTTTATTTCATCTATTGGAGTATTTAAAGTGTCAGATTCAGAAAGAGAAACATCATCCCAATTTAAAACTCGTTCTTCTCTGATAATTTTTAATCCGGTTGGATTAAAGTGATTATAAACGAGAGATAGTAGAACAGAAATAAGAGTGATTGAAAGAATTTTTGAAATATTCATTCTAAATAATGTAATATTTTTTTACAAACTGATTTATAACAACAAAAAGTACTTCGGGTTAAAAAAATGCCTCCCAAAAAGGAGGCAAAAGTACCGAAAGCCGGACTCGAACCGGCACGAGGTGTAAGCCCCACTGGATTTTGAGTCCAGCGCGTCTACCAATTCCGCCATTTCGGCAAACATTCAAAATTTATGTTCAAAAGATAAAAAAACTTAACCCAACTTACCAATACAAAGATGATTCATAGCGAGAATTTGATTCAAGTATCTAACTAATTCTTGAAATCTTTTTAGAAAAGGGAATGATAGTTTTTGGCACAATCATTGTATCATAGGACTGAACTAAAAAAGGAGTTAGCATGAAAAAAACTTACAAAACAAAAAACAGAAAGCAGCAGAAAGATAATGTTGTTTTTTTGTTAGTCAGTAATTGGGAGAATGTTGATGATTATAGCGAAGAAGAAATTGAAGATCTTCTCGAAGAAAATAACATCCCAGAAGTTTCTTATATCGATGTATTTGATAAACCGGATAACATAATTTTTGATTAATTTAATTTGGAATAAAATATGCGAACATACATCGGTCAGGACGGGCATTACGACATCGAAGATGATGGTAAGATCGTCCAGAAAATGGTAAATGAGTTTGGAAGATTTACTGGAATTACAAAAGTTTATTCTAACTTTAAAAGAATTCCAAATCTTTTAGACAGAAACAAGATTGAATATTTTCTTCAGATGTTGAATATTTATAAAGTTTCAGGACGGGTTTAGTAAACTTTTCTACTCGTCCTTTAACACTTTGCTTCTTCAAGGTATTCTACATTTCTACGCTATTTAATTACTGCTGCACACTTACGCTTTAATCCATCTTTCCTTATTTTTGTATCACACAACTAATATTGGAATTATGGAAAACAATATCTCAAACATTAACGATTCTTCTAAAGAAAAATCCAAAAACTTTATTTACGAAATAATAGATGAGGATTTAAAAACTAATAAATGGAATGGAAAAGTTCACACAAGATTTCCTCCCGAACCAAATGGTTATCTGCATATCGGACACGCAAAATCTATTTGTCTTAATTACGGAATTGCCCGTGATTACAAAGGAAAATTTAATCTAAGATTTGACGATACTAATCCAACCAAAGAGGATCAGGAATATGTAGATTCGATTATTGAAGATGTAAAATGGCTGGGTGGTAATTTTGAAGATCGAATATTTTATGCTTCAGATTATTTTGATAAAATGTATGAATGGGCTGTTCTGCTAATTAAAAAAGGTAAAGCCTATGTGGATGATTCCGATCCGGAAACTATGCGTGGTTTGCGAGGAACAGTGACTGAAGTTGGAACAGAAAGTCCAAATCGAAATCGTTCTGCTGATGAAAATCTTGATTTGTTCAATAGAATGAAAAATGGTGAATTTAAGAATGGTGAAAAAGTTCTACGTGCAAAGATTGATATGTCATCCCCAAATATGCTTTTGCGCGATCCTGTAATGTACCGCATCATACATTCGGAACATCATCGAACCGGAAATAAATGGTGCATCTATCCAACTTATGATTGGGCACATGGATTAGAAGATTCAATCGAAGGTATTACTCATTCGATCTGTACACTTGAGTTTGAAGTACATAGACCTTTATATGATTGGTTTTTAAATGAACTTGAAATCCATCATCCGCAGCAGATAGAATTTGCAAGATTAAATTTAACCTACACTGTTATGAGTAAGCGTAAATTGCTTGAACTTGTTGAACAAAAATTTGTTGATGGCTGGGACGATCCAAGAATGCCTACCATTTCTGCTTATCGAAGAAGAGGCTATACTTCAGAAGCTATTCAGAATTTTGCAGAAATAATCGGAGTTGCAAAGCGCGATGCAATGACCGAAGTTGCTTTACTTGAACATGCAATTCGTGAAGACCTTAATAAAAAATCACAAAGGGTTATGGCTGTTCTTGATCCATTAAAAGTTGTGATTACAAATTATGAAGGTGAAGAAGAACTTGAGGCAGTAAATAATCCTGAAGATGCTGAAATGGGTCATCGTAAAGTTCCATTCTCAAAAGAAATCTATATTGAGAAAAGTGATTTCATGGAAAATCCGCCAAAAGGATTTCATAGATTAATTCCCGGTGGAGAAGTTAGATTGCGCTATGCTTACATTATCAAATGTGATGAAGTAATTAAAAATGAAAATGGGGAAGTTGTACAACTTAATTGCAGTTATGATGTCGAGACAAAAAGCGGAACTGGTACAAGCACCAAAAAGGTTAAAGGAACAATCCATTGGGTTTCAGTAAAAGAAGCAGTTGATTGTGAAGTTAGATTGTATGATAGATTATTAACAGTTGAAGATCCGGCAAGTGAGAAAGACAAAGACTATAAAGATTTGATAAATCCTAATTCTCTTGAGGTCGTTCCAAATGCCAAGCTCGAACCATTTGTAAAATCAGCAAAACCTGGCGATCGTTATCAGTTTGAAAGACAAGGATATTTTTGCATTGATACAAAATATACAACTAAAGAAAAACTTGTCTTTAATCGTACTGTAACTTTAAAGGATACGTGGGCTAAAACAGGCGGTAAGAAGTAAAAACATTTTGGTAAAAGAATATTATGGCAAAAGAAAAAACTAAGAAGTTATATTCGGTTATAACCGGTGATGTTGTAAAATCATCAAAGCTTTCACTTGAACAGCATAAACAACTTATAAAAGTTATGAGAAGTTGTTCAAAAGAAATATCAAAAGTATTTCCTGATGCGCTGAAGTATGAACCCGAATTATTCCGCGGCGATAGCTGGCAGCTTCTTATTAAAAAACCCGAATTAGCATTCAGCATTGCATTGTTTTATCGTGCATATTTAAAAGCCAAAATGCAGCTTAGTTCGATTGAAGCAAGAATGGCTATTTCAGTCGGAACTGTTGATTTAATTGAATCCTCTTTTGGTATCGGTGATGCTTATAAAATATCAGGAAAAGCGCTGGACAAAAAAGGGAAGCATAAACTAAAATTTGTTTCCGATGTTATTCCAAATTCAAATGAGATTGATCTTATCATTAAGAACTCGGATTTTATTTCTTCAAGATGGACTAGTAATCAATGTAAAATAGTTCTGCTTGCATTACAAAACATGGATCAAAAGGTAATCGCATCTAAACTTCATATTTCACAATCTGCAGTTTCGCAGCAGATTGATGCTGCTGGATGGATGATAGTTGCTGACAATATCACTTACTTTAAAAGTATTGTGCTTGGTGCTTCCATATCTATAAAAACTAAAAAATGACGATACAAGCGCAAATACTTGTATTTAGCTAATACAACCTTAAAAGGTTGTATATAGTATTTACAACCTTTTAAGGTTGTATCAATTACTGATTGCACTATAACACTTAAAATAATCGATATAAGCTTTTAAGCTTATATTAATAATATATAAGCTTTTAAGCTTATATAATCTTATTACTTAATAAATGGATGATTATTCATGAGTAGTATTCCTATACAAGTTATTATTCCCTTGTTAACGGCTCATTTTCTTGCAGATTTTATATTTCAAACAGATGAAGATGTAAAACGCAAGCATAGTACTTTAGTATTTGGCAAACATATCTTGATTGTTACCATACTCAGTTATTTATTAGTCGGAATCTGGTTTTGCATTACAATTCCACTGGTAATATTAGTTAGCCATACACTAATTGATTTATTAAAAAAAACGATCAAGAAAGATTCACTAACAATATTTTTAGTTGATCAAGTTGCACATTATTTAGTGATAATTGGTCTATCCATTTATTTAGAGAGTGAATTAAGGGAAACAACAAATCTGTTCTGGTTTAATATGTGGGGGAGTGTTTATGTAAAGACAATGGTAATTATTATTGCTCTAATATTAGTAACAAAGTTTAGCAGCATAATAATCAGTTATATAATAAAACCATTTCAAACCAAAATATTTAAAAGTGAAAACAATAATAAAGACGAAATAAAAACAGGCAGGCTGATCGGTTATCTTGAAAGAATTATAATTCTTGTTTTATTTCTAGCAGATTTACCAGCCGTAGTAGGATTTTTAATAACAGCTAAATCTATTTTACGTTATTCAGAAATTAAGAGTGAACAAGATAAGGTTATGGTAGAGTATGTGTTGATAGGTACGCTATTAAGTTTTACAATCGGAATATCAATTGCGTTTGTTACAACTAAAGTAATTTTATTTTTGAATTAAAAAAAACTAAACAGAGATATTCTTAACTGCTGCTTCAATTCGCTTCACTACTTCATCCTTGCCAAGAATAAAAAGCAAATCAAACATACCTGGTCCGGTACTTTGCCCCGAAACAGCTAACCGCAATGGATGAATAAGTTTTCCTTTGCCAACATTTAATTCTTCAGAAACTTTTGTAAGCGCATGTTCATAATCTTCTTTAGTTGGATTGTTTAACGAAACAAATTCTTCCTTAAGTTTAATTAAGTGGTTCGGAGTTTCAGGTTTCCAATTCTTTTCAACAGCTTTTTGTTCATATTCGGTTGGTACTTCGTAAAAATAAGTACAGGTATCAATAAATTCTTTAATGAATGAGACACGCTCTTTCATCGACTGGATAATTAATAACAAAAATTTATCCGAATAATTTCCATTTTTGAATTTTGATTTTTGTATTTCAGATTTTAACATTTCAAGCAATTCTGAATCTGACTTTTTTCTAAGATGTTCAGCATTAAGCCAATTTAATTTTTGTAAATCAAATACAGCTCCGGATTTATTTACACGCTCGAGAGAAAAATTACCTATCAGTTCATCCATGTTGTAAAATTCTTTATCATCGCCGGCATTCCATCCAAGCAGTGCAACAAAATTTATAAGAGCTTCTTTCAGATATCCTTTATCACGATAATCCTCAACAGCAACATCACCTTGTCGTTTACTTAATTTTGATTTATCAGGATTTAGAAGAAGAGGGAGGTGAGCAAAAATTGGTCGTTCCCATCCAAATGCATCGTAAAGTAAAACATGTTTTGGAGTTGAGGATAGCCATTCTTCACCACGAATAACATGTGTAATTTTCATCAAATGATCATCAACAACATTTGCAAGATGATAAGTTGGATAACCATCACTTTTAATGAGAACCTGATCATCAACATTATTGCTTTCAAACTCAACGTGTTCGCGAATAATATCATCAAACTTAATTGTATGATTTGGCTCTACATTTAATCTTACCACTTTAGCAATACCCGCAGCAAGATTACTTGCAATTTCTTCCTTTGAAAGATGAAGACAATGTTTATCGTATTTTGCTTGTGGAAGTTTTTGTTTTTCTTGTTCTTCTTTTAAGGATTTTAATCTTTCAGGAGTGCAGAAACAATAGTAGGCTTTACCTTTTTCAATTAATTCATCAGCATACTTTTTATAGATATCCAATCTTTCTGATTGCAAGTAAGGTCCAAAGTTACCGCCAGCCTCAGGTCCTTCATCATAATTCAATCCAGCCCATTTAAGAGCTTTAATTAAATTCTCAACAGCACCTTCAACATAACGATTTCTATCTGTGTCCTCGATTCTTAAAACAAATTTGCCGTTATTTCTTTTTGCAAAAAGATAGTTATATAAAGCAGTTCGTAAACCGCCCACATGAAGATAACCGGTTGGACTGGGTGCAAAACGAACTCGTGGAGTTTCATTAATCATTTTTGGAAATCCTAAATTTGAATAAATAAAAATACAAAAACGTGTTTGTATGAATGAACAGGATAGATCGGAGAATAGCAGACACTACTTTTTAATAACTTTATTCTCTGTATAGTATTTAACTTTTTCTATAAACTCCTGACTGTCGATCGGTTTTGGAATATAATCGGTTGCACCGGCTTCCAAACACTTTTCTCGATCGCCTTTCATAGCAAAGGCTGTAAGAGCGATAATCGGAGTTTCTTTGTAATCGTCAAGTTCACGAATTTTTTGTGTAGCTTCAAATCCATTCATTACAGGCATTTGCATATCCATTAAAATAAGATCATAATACTGTTGCTGAACTTGTTCATAAGCCTGTAAACCATTTTCAACAACTACAATGGATTCAAAATTATTTTTCTTTAGAAGTCGTGTAACAATTATCTGCGAATGTTTATAATCCTCAACTAATAATATCTTTACCGTATCCTTTACATTTTTTACTTGTTCAGGAGTTGCTGGTTCGTCATATCTATTAATCATTGCATTTACAGTTTCTGCAAGATCTTCGATGTTAGTGGAACTCTTCTGTAATAAATCTGTAAAGAGCCCATCTATTTTTTTAAGATCATCTTGATAAGATTCTTTACCGGTGTAAATAATTATAGGAAGTTTTGCAAAACTCTTATTTGATTTTATCATCTTGATTAAATCAAAACCATTAACCACAGGCATATCAAGATCAATAATTGCAAGATCCAAATTCATATTCTCAATCATTCCCATTACTTTGGATGATTGATGTTCTGCTACTGCATTAAATCCTGCTTGCTCAACTGCTTCTTTAATTAAATTAAGAGTTGGAATATCATCATCAACAATAAGTATGTTGGAATCTTTTTTAAGTTTATAACTTGTAAGAACTTCTACCAGATATTTATAGTTTATTGGTTTTACAAAATACTCAACAGCACCCATCATAAAAGCTTTTTGCTGCTCTGCTTCAACAGAACAAACAATAACGGGCATATGTTTTGTCAGCGGATTTTCTCTGAATTGTTTTAGAAGTTCAAATCCATTTGCATCCGGCAGAATGATATCCATTATCACAGCTAAGAACTGTTGGGTTTCAACAATCTTCATCGCTTGCTGTGCTGAGTTTACAATTGTTGGTTCGTATCCCCATTTAGATAAATAATTACTTAACAATTTTGAAGTTGCATAATCATCTTCTACCACAAGCACTTTATTTTTTGTACCGACAGGTTTTGGCAGTACTGATAATTGTCCTTCAATTGAAGTAAGAATTTCACCAGTTATTGAAAAAGTATAAGTAATTCCTTTTCCAATCCCGCTTGAAATACTAATATCACCATTTAAATATTCAATATATTTTTTTGTTAGAGATAGACCCAAACCGGTTAAATTGCCAAACTTAGAACTTTGAAGTTCATTTAATGCAAAGGGTTGAAAAAATTCATTACTTTTTTTAGCATTTAATCCTGGACTGGTATCAGAAATTCTAAATACAAGTTTTTTGGCACTCGGTGCGGAAATAGATATTGAAATTTTTCCTCTTTCTGTTAAGCGTACAGAGTTTGTTAAAATGTTAAGGAGTATATATCTAACTTTTTGAGTATCGATTTTAATGTTATCAGGTATCCCTGAATCAATATCAACCATAAATTCAATTCTGGATTTTTCAATCTTGGAACTGAATAATGAAACTACTTCATTTAAATAATCCTTAAAGTTGACAGAGGTTAAGGTTACTTTAGTTATTCCGCTTTCTAATTTACTTAAATCAATCAGATCATTTATTATTGATAAAAGTTCAAATGCATTATCTTTTAACGTCCCTACATATTCTGTCTGAGAAGGTGATAGATTTTCTTCATTCAGCAGAGAGGCAAAACCCATTATGCTGTTAGTTGGCGTACGAAGTTCCTGGGCTATATTAGAAATGATTGTACTTAGTGAGTTGTTTAGAATTCCTTTACTTCCAATCCACAACTTCAAAAGATTTTTTAGATTATCACCTATAAGTTCAACATTATCTGTCTCACTTTTTGTGAAGGGAGTTTTTTTAGCAATCTTTACAAGAGCTGATTGTCCATCAGCTATGTTTAATAAAATACATCCTTCGTTTAAAACGTGTTCTGTAATATTGATAGAACAATCAGGCTGAGTATTAAATTGATTTAGCTGATTGTTGTCCGTGAGATTTCTACAATGAGGGCATGAGATTTGGCTCTCTCTCGATAATGTCTTTTTTACAGTGACTGATTTACCAATCAATTCAAGGTGGCTGCCATTATTGACTTTAAAAATTGCCGCTGCATCTAACTCAAATTCTTTAACAATAAAATCGCATAACTTATTAGGAAAATCCGCTGAGGATTGAATAGCAGTTTGTATCAACTCATTGTATTTACCTAGAAAATCTATTTTTGAACTTTGCATAATCCCTTTTTCAATTCTATAAAATTTACTTCTGAAGTTTAATTAAACTAAATAGAAAAATCTTTAATGCAAAACTACTAAGAAAATAAATATTAATCTAAACTGTAAAAGTTGGTAATAGCTAAAATTAGTGTTAACACTGGCTTTATTAGCTGTTTGCTTTAAGCTTTTGATGTTCTCCTTTAGCAGGGAGAAAAAAATGGATTCTCAATCAAATAATCAATTTAGCCTTGATTAAACATTTACCTTAATTTAGTTTTCAAAAAATAATTCTACTTCTTTTTGAAATCGATTAAATATCTCTATATCATATTATTATTTTCTTGTATGTGGCTAAGCGAAGTCACTGCACAGAATGATTATAATTCCGTTGTTATATCGGATACAATTGCAATAAACTTTCAGAATAATTATCCTATTTCGTCAGTGAATATCATCCCGGGCTCTGAGATGATTTTCTTAAAATCAAAAAAATTAAGTTTGTATGATTACTCATTCACTTATTCGAAAGCATTCTTCACTCTTTCAGATTCTCTTCCATATTCAATATTTGATACGCTCATAGTTACCTACAGATCTTTAAGATTATCACTTCAAAAAGAATATATGAAAAGAAGTCTGGTTGTAAAATATGATGAAAAGTTTGGTGATACTGTAAGTGTTCTTACTTCAACCGGTGGATTTTCACCTGAAGCAATCTTTGGTGCTGATATGCAAAAAAGCGGAACGATTGTACGTGGTTTTACTGTTGGAACCACAAAAGATTTTTCTCTTAACAGCGGATTACGATTACAACTTTCCGGTAGGATTTCTGAAGATATTGAAATTGTTGCGGCATTAACAGATGAGAACACACCTATCCAACCGGAAGGAAATACTGAGAGGCTTGAAGAATTGGATAAAGTTTTTATTCAGGTCAAACATCCCAATGTAGTTGGAACTTTTGGAGACTATCAGGTAAAACAAAGATTTGGAGAGTTTGGCGTTATCGATCGAAAGTTGCAGGGATTGATGGGTGAGTTTTCATTTAAAGATGCATATGGATATGTATCGATAGCAAACTCCAGAGGAAAATTTAACACGAACAATTTTAATGGATCGGATGGGGTTCAGGGTCCCTATCGTGCAAGCGGAATAAATAATGAGCGAGACATTGTAATAATTGCTGGTACCGAAAAAGTTTATTTGGATGGTATTGAATTAATTCGTGGTGAAAATAATGATTATACAATCGAATACTCAAATGCTTCTATAACATTTACTCCAAATCGTTTAATAACTTCTGCAAGCAGAATTAGTATTGATTTTGAATACACTGACAGACAGTTTACCCGCAGTTTTTTTGGTGCAGGATCTTCAACAAAGTTTTTTGATGATAAGCTACAGCTTAAAGTTCAGTATATGAGAGAAGGCGATAATCAGGATGCACCTATTGATTTTTCCTTAACTGAAGCAGATAAAGTTATTTTATCACTTGCTGGTGATGATAGAAATAAGGCTGTAAAATCAGGAGTAAAACTTGCCGAACCTGATTCGCTTGGAGTTATTAAAGGTATCTATACTAAGGTTGATACTATGTTTAATGGCGAACCATTTTCATATTATGTTTACAATCCAGGAGATTCCCTTTCATTTTTTACTGTAAGTTTTAGTTACATTGGCGAAGGTAAAGGTGATTACATAAGACAAAGCCTTGGCTACTATAATTTTGTAGGAATTGGACAGGGAAGTTATTTGCCGATAATATTCCTTCCACTGCCGCAGCTAAAACAAATGGGTAATGTTGTTGTGGATGTTAATCCATTTGAAAATGTTACATTAAGTTTGGAATACGCAGGAAGTTTGTGGGATAAAAATCGTTTATCTGATTTGGATGATGGAGATAATTATGGCTATGCAAGAAATATATTTTTAAAAGTTGCTCAAACTCAAATCCAAATTGGTGATCTTGATCTTGGTAAAGCAGGGTTAACATATCGTGATAGATTTATTCAGGATAAGTTTACTTCTTTAGACCGATTTAATGAAGTGGAGTTTGACCGTAATTATAATACTGCTTCGCAGACTAAATCTGAAGATGAATCACTTCGCGAAATTGGAGTTTCTCTTCAGCCAATCCAAGAACTTACAATTAATTCCACAGCAGGATTTTTACGTCAGGGTGATAATTTTTCTTCAGACAGATATAATAATCTTTTTAGATTTTCCGATTCTAAAACTTTTAACGTGGAATACAATCTTGATTATGTTACCTCAACTAACCTAACACTAAAAAGTAATTGGTTAAGACATAAAGCAAATGCTTTCTATACTTTTTGGCTTTTAAAACCTGGTATCGAATTTCTTGCCGAGGATAAACAGAATAATCAGGCACAAAAAGATTCACTTCTTAACGGAAGTTTAAAATATTTTGAATACTCACCTTATCTTGAATTGATGGAAATCTCAGGTTTTAGAATGTTCACAAAATATGGATTGCGAGATGATTATTTACCTAATAATGGATTGATGATTAAAGAATCCAAGGCGACTACTTACTCTGCTGAATTGAATTACAGCGGAATTCGTGAAGTAAATACAAATCTCGTTTTAACTTTTCGTAATAAAAAATATGAAGAGCAGTTTAAGTCAAATGGATTTCTTGATAACGAAACAATACTTATTCGTTCGCGAACAAAATTTGTTTTTTGGGAAAGATTATTAAACGGTGATTTTTATTACGAAGTCTCAACTCAAAAATCTGCAAAACTGCAAAAGGTTTTTGTGCTTGTTGAACAGGGCACAGGTAATTACATTTATCTTGGCGATCTTAACAACAACGGGATAGCTGATGAAAATGAGTTTGAACCGACTTTGTTTGATGGTGACTACGTCCAGGTTCCTCTGCCAACAGATGAACTTTTTCCCGTTATTGATTTGAAGACAAGCACGAGATGGAAAATAAATTTTTCAGAACTTGTGGATGTTAAAACATTACTGGGAAAAATCGTTAGCCCTATCTCATCAGAAACATTCTGGAGGGTGGAGGAAAACAGCCGCGATAGTAATTATGCAAATGTTTATTTACTTCAGCTTTCAACATTTCAGAATGAGAATACGACTATTCGCGGATCAAATTATATTCAGCAGGATTTTTTTCTATTTGAAAATGATCAGGATCTTTCCTTTAGATTTAGATTCACGCAGCGCAAAGCACTCAGCCAGTTCAGTTCTGGATATGAGCGATACTACAATCGTGAAAGAAGTTTAAGAATTAAATTTAAAATGATAAAAGAAATTTCTAATCAGACAGATATTGTAAATCAGATTGATAATGTTAGTGCTCCTGATAACTCAAATAGAATAAGGGAAATAAATTCTAATAATCTTATCTCAGAGTTTTCGTATAGACCGGATAGAAACATCGAAGTAGGATTTCGTATTAAAGTTGGAAAAAGTGAAGACACACATCCGGATAATCCAACAATAATAGATATGAACTCACTGTTGTTAAGATTTAATCTTTCATTCTTAAGTACCGGAAGATTGAGAATAGAAATTGAACGTGATGAGCTGATTGCAAATACAGATGAAAATTTCATTCCCTATGAATTAACCAACGGAAACCAGATTGGTAAAAACTATTACTGGCGATTAAATTTTGATTACAAACTTTTAACCTTCCTTCAAGCAACAATTAGTTATGATGGAAGATTACAAGGTGAAAGTCGTGTTGTACACACAGCCCGCGCAGAAGCGAGAGCGTACTTTTAGTTAAGGATTAAAACAATTTGTCACACTGAGAGTAGTCGAAGTGTGACCATATCTGTAATTAATTAAATATCGAATATTGAACAAGGAATATCGAATGTCGAAGTAAGAGTGTATTTCTTAATTATAGATTTCATTATTCATCATTCCCTGTTCGATATTCATCATTGTTAAAAAATTAACTTTACGATAGAGATATGAACATAATTTCAAATCTAATAGAAGCACACATTTTCCGTGAGCAGAATGGAAAGTTAGAATTCCTACTACTCAAGCGTTCACCAAAACAATATTATCCAAACATCTGGCAAATGGTTACCGGAAAGATTAAAGAAAATGAATTCGCTTACCAAACAGCTTTGCGTGAAATAAAAGAAGAAACAAGTTTAACTCCTGAAAATATTTGGGTAGCACCAACTGTTAACTCTTTTTACTCGCCGGATAAAGATTACATTTGTTTACTGCCGGTCTTTGCTGCAAAAGTAAAATTTGATAGTGAAGTTAAATTGAGCAAAGAACACACAGAGTACAAATGGTTAAGTCCTGAAGAAGCAAAGAATTTATTAGCATGGGATGGACAAAGAAAATCAGTTGATGTAATTGTTGATTATTTTCTCAAACAGAAATTCTTTTCTCAATTTTGTGGAAATCAAAATGTAGGGATTTGTCTCATGTCTGATCCGTGGAAGTAAATAATACTTGAAACATCACTTCTGTAAAATCATCTTTTTCATTTCCTGTTTTCCATCAAATTGAAGTGCATATAAATAAACTCCACTTGATAATGCATCTGCAGTAAAATCTATTTGGTGCACACCACTATTCAGATAGGACTGAATAAGAGTCTTAACTTTTTCACCGAATACATTGTACACTATAAGAGTGGTAAATCCTGAATTAGGAAGTGAAAATTTTATTTTAGTGGAAGGATTAAACGGATTCGGATAATTCTGTTCAAGTGAAAAATATTCTGGAATCGCTTGCTGATCTTCCACATCTGTAGCAGGAACAGCTCCAAGGAAATAGGGATCGGCGATTGCTGTCTGGTATGCTGACAAGGATGATGCTGACGAATTAATTCTCCAATCTGTAAAAACTGTTCCCTCTGTTTTTGCAATGTGGAACCAGGTAGCGGCTTTAATTTTGGGATAACCAAATTTAAGCCAGGTAAGATATCCTTCAGTAATCCATTGGCTTTTTGATCCGCCTTGCTCTACAGATGCAAACTCACCAAGCATAATAGGTTTATCATAAGTTTTAAATTTGGTGTAAAGTGAATTAAAAACATTAAAGAAACTAGTCCAGCCCGACCATGTTTGAGAAGTTCCGAAATTGTATCCGTCAAATCCAATCCAATCAACATAACTATCTCCCGGATAATATGCTTCGGGAACATTCCAGGCTTCATTCGGAGTGCTTCCGTTATTCGGACACCATACCCAAACCACGTTATCAACATTTTGGGCTTCAAATAAATCGTGAACTCTCTGATATGCTGCAATAAATCTTTCAGGTCCATCTGCTTTAGTTGGATCACCAAATCCAGTTAAAGTACCGCCGCCATTATTTGCACCGCCGTAAGTGTACCAATCCCCGTTAAACTCGTGTCCTAATCTTATAAAAAGGGGTTTACCCCAATTTTTAACTTGAGCTGCATATCCATTTATATAATTATCGTAAGAACCATTAATGATTGAATTTAAAGGATAAGGATTTCCAGGTACTTGCGGCATCCAGGTAATATGCGGAACTGCACCGTTATTATCTATTTGAGTGCACTTGGCTAAAGGAAAATCCGGAACTATATTGCTCGGCCATCCGGTAAAGAACATTTCTATTGCAATATTTTTTCCTGCTAAAGATTCAAAACTTGCGTGAGAATCATTTCCTGTAAATGCTGCGTGATAGCATCCTGTTTCAGGAATTGGTACTTGTGCAAAAACAGCAAGTGAATACAAAACTGATAACAATAATATTTTTTTCATTTGATAACCTTTCATCAAAAACTAATTATGCAATAATAAAGCCAGCTTTAAACAAATCGATATCTTCGTTTTTACTTATTAAATCTATTTTCCTATAATTCTGATAAATATTAGCAACAAGTTAATTATTATAACAATAAAATATTCTTATCAGTTTCATAAAATTATAATCGAACCAAATTCAATTAATCGGATAATTTTATTGTGCATTCTGCGTGTATTTTTCTATTTTTCCGTCGCCGTTTATAATCAATTAAAATCAGGAGTCAGTTTTGGGTTTACTAGTTGTAGGTTCACTCGGTTTAGATACTGTTGCAACGCCATTTGATAAAGTTGAAGATGCTTTGGGCGGATCAGCAACTTATATTTCACTTGCCGCAAGTTATTTCGGCGGTCCTGTGGAGTTAGTTGGTGTGGTGGGCAGTGATTTTCCAAAAGAGTATATAAAGATTATGCAGAATCACAATGTTGATGTTGAAGGTTTGCAGATTGTTGAAGGCGGAAAAACTTTCAAGTGGTCTGGCAAGTATCATTATGATTTGAATGTGCGTGATACACTTTTAACCGAGTTAAATGTTTTTCAGAATTTTAATCCTGTCATTCCTGATAATTTTAAAAAATCAAAATATATTTGTCTTGGCAATATAGATCCTGTTCTTCAATCAAAAGTTTTGGATCAGATGGAAGATCCACAGTTTATTGTTTGCGATACAATGAACTTCTGGATCGAAGGTAAAAAAGATGAGCTGCTTCAATTACTTCCAAGAGTTGATGTACTGATTATAAATGACAGTGAGGCAAGACTTCTCGCACACGAACCAAATTTAATTCGTGCGGCAAGAAAAATTAGAGAGATGGGTCCTAAAATTCTTATCATAAAAAAAGGTGAGCACGGCGCACTTTTATTTGTGGAAGATATTGTATTCTCAGCACCGGCTTATCCGATGGAAACAATATTTGATCCGACAGGAGCAGGTGATTCTTTTGCCGGCGGATTTACAGGTTACTTATACAAAACACGTGATCTTTCTCCGGACAGTTTAAAACGTGCAGTTATTTACGGAAGCACAATGGCTTCTTTCTGTGTTGAAAAATTCAGTACAAAGGGATTAGAGGATTTATCTTATCTACAGATTTCAGATCGTTACAGAGAGTTTATGATGCTTTCAAGATTTGATGAACAGGAATAGAATAGTAAATAAACAAAGTTGTAATGTCACTTCGAACTCGATTTAGTCGCAGGCTGAGAAATCTTTGACTTAGTTTAAACAGATTTCTCAGTGCGCTTAACCTGAACCTTGCGAAATGACATTTAATGTTCAAATTCAAAAATACAATTTTACAGTCAAAAATGAGCCAGAATAATTATTACTCAATAAAATTTTTAGATGATCATCTTTCATTTTTGGATCAAACAAAACTTCCGTTGCAGGAGGTTTATGTTGATACTGATGATTATGAACGTATTGCTGTTGCAATTGAAAAATTGGAATTGCGCGGTGCTCCGTTAATTGGAATTTCTGCAGCGTTTGCAATTGCACTTTCATTCAAGAATGTTTCATCAAATTACGCAGAACACTTTAACAAAGTTTACAAAAGATTAGCATCAACAAGACCAACTGCTGTTAATCTTTTTTATGCTTTAGATAGAATGAAAAAAGTTTTTCAATCAATTACTGATTATTCTACTACTTATCAAACCTTACTTGATGAAGCAGTTGCCATTTACAATTTTGAAGAACATTGCTCAAATAAAATGGCAGAACATGGTTTTAATATCTTTACAAAAAAATCTAATGTATTAACACACTGCAATACCGGTGCACTTGCAACAGCAGGATTTGGAACCGCATTCGCCGTAATCAAAAAAGCATTTGATGAAGGATATGTAAATCACGTTTACGCTGATGAAACAAGACCGCTATTACAAGGATTACGTTTAACAACATATGAACTTGAAAAAAATGGAATTCCATTTTCAGTTCAAACAGATTCTATGGCGGCAGTTTTAATGCAGCAAAACAAAGTTGATCTTGTGATAACCGGTGCTGATAGAATTGCACTTAACGGCGATAGTGCAAACAAAGTTGGAACTTATAATCTTGCTGTGCTTTGTAATTATCATAACATTCCTTTTTACATCGCTGCTCCTTCCACAACTATAGACAGAAAAATTGCAACCGGTGCTGATATTGAAATTGAATACAGAAACAGTTCGGAAATCTTATCAATAAACGGCAATCAGATAGCCGATCCTAAAATCAAAACATTTTCTCCCGCGTTTGATGTAACTCCATCTCACTTAATAAAAGGCATTATCACAGAGGAAGATATTTATTTCTTCCCTTATAATTTTATAAGATGAGCGATATAATTAAAACGGAAGCAGTTGTGCTTTCAAAACTTAATTATGGAGACACGAGCAGCATTGTCACACTTTACACAGAATCTGATGGAAAACTTTCTGCAATTATAAAAGGCGGGCGCGGACCAAAATCCAAAAACGGAAAGATTATCGATCCGCTTAATCATCTTCAGGTTATTTTCTACAACAAAAACACACGAGATGTTCAGATACTTTCTGAAGCAAATCTTATTTCGCACTTTGTAAATATCAAAGAAGATCTTGATGCAACTAAATATGGTTTTGCGATAATAGAACTTGTTAAAAACCTAACTGTTGAACACGAAGCAAATGCCAAATTGTTTAAGGGATTAATAAAAATCCTAAATATGATTAATGACAAGAAAGAAGCTTCCGCATTTTTATACGGCAGATTTCTTCTTTTCTTTTTATCAGAACTTGGTTATGAATTGTCAATTAATAAATGTGCAATCTGTGGTAATGATGTAGTTGCCAATAAATCTTTAGGTTTTGATTTCAACACAGGTTTTGTATGCTCAGATTGTTTTGAATCACATTCAGGATTAGAAAATGTTTCAGCGGAACTTTTTGAGCTAATCTTTTGTCTAAAAACCAATAGATTAGCAGAAAAATTTAGTGTTGATTTGATGGACAGGTTTAATTTATTATTGGAGCGTTATCTAAAATTTCACGTAAGCGATTTTAAAGGGATTCAATCATTACAAATATTTAAGTAGAGGAACTATAGATAGTAGCGATACCGATGATCACAAGAGTGAATCTAATTATAAACAAAAAAATATCGGAGAATTAAAAATGAAAGTTAAAGGAATTTTGGGAGCAGTTGCTCTCGTTACAGTCGGAATTCTTTTCGGCGCATTGCTGGTTTCAGGATTTGGATTGGTTAGACCGGGATGGGCAGATATAAATCTTGGCGCAGCAAATCCTCCAGTTAATTTAGATGCAGATGCTACATCATTTTCAAAAGCATTTATAGAAGTGGCTGAAAAAGTAACACCAACGATAGTACAAATTAATGTTGTTGCAGAAAGAGATGATCCACATAAAGATTTTTTCTTTTTCCCATTCGATGATAAACTTCCTAAAGAACAGCAGGGCTCAGGCAGTGGTATTATAATTTCTGATGATGGTTATATTTTAACAAATAATCACGTAGTTGAAAAAGCTACAAAAGTAAGTGTCGGATTATCTGATAGAAGAACATTTACAGCAAAAGTTGTTGGTACTGACCCATTAACTGATCTTGCAGTTATAAAAATTGATGCCGAAAATCTAACGGCAGCTTACCTTGGTGACTCTGATAATCTAAAAGTTGGACAGTGGGTAATGGCAATCGGAAATCCGCTTTCACTTTCATCCACAGTTACAGCTGGTATTGTTAGTGCAATTGGAAGAGGGCAGCTTGGTTTGATACGTGATAGTTACGGCGTTGAAAATTTTATTCAAACAGATGCTGTAATTAATCCCGGCAACAGCGGTGGAGCAATGGTTGATCTTTCAGGTGCAGTTGTTGGGATAAATTCTGCAATTGCTACCCAGGGTACAGGTACTTATATCGGTTATGGTTTTGCAATTCCTATTAATCTTGCTAAAAATGTTGCAAAAGAAATTATGGCTTACGGAAAAGTTAATCGTGGTTACATCGGGGTTAATATCGGTGAAGTTGATGATGCTCTTGCAAAATCCGTAGGTTTGGATAAACCACGTGGAATTATCATTCAGGGAATCGTTGAAGGTGGTTCTGCTTCAGAAACAGATTTAAAATCCGGAGACATTATTCTTGAAGTTGATGGACGAGAAGTTAACCAGCCAAATGCGTTGCAAAGTTATGTTGCTTCAAAATCTGCCGGAACAACTATCACTCTTAAAGTATTCAGGGATGGTAAAGAGATTGAAAGAAAAATAACTCTTAAAGCTCGTGATGAAGATGCTAAAACCACTCCTGTTAAAATGAAGGATGAAGAAGGTGCAAAAAAAGAATCTAAATCAAACTCAGTAAGTTTTGAAAGTATTGGAATGACAGTTAAAAACTTAAGTGAAAAAGATAAAGAAAGCTTAAATGTAAATAGCGGTATCTTGATTACAAAAGTTGAAAGTTTTAGTAAGGCTGAGGATCAACGTTTGGGCAATGGTTTGGTAATTGTTGAAGCTGATAAGAAAAAAATTAATGATGTTAGTGAATTTGAAAAAATTGTTGATGGTAAAAAAGGTAAAGCAGTATTATTAAAAGTTCAGGATAAAGATGGTAATTCAAGATTTGTTGGATTAGAAATTCCTGAATAAATAAACTCTCGTAAATAATTTTAGCTGCTGCTGATGCCAAAATGATTATTTGTCATTCCCACTGCCATAGGCATCCCTTCGGAGAAAGTGGGAATCCAATTTTAAAAATCTATGGATTCCCGTTTTCACGGGAATGACAATTTAAACGCGACTATTTAAATAGCCGCGTTTTTTTTATATTTGCTAAAAGCATCGGAGAGTTAATGATAAGATTTCTTACTGCAGGTGAATCACACGGTAAAGCTTTAACAACTATTGTAGATGGATTTCCATCCAACTTAAAGATTTCTGAAAGTTATATTAATAAGCAGTTAAAGCGCAGGCAGTTTGGTTACGGGCGTGGTTTGCGGATGAAGATTGAAACTGACACAGTTGAAATTTTATCCGGAGTTCGGTTCGGAAAAACTCTTGGCTCACCAATTTCAATGTTGATCAGAAATGCTGATTGGGATAATTGGCAGACTTTGATGTCAGTTGAACCTATAAAACAGAAAGTTGAAAAAATTACAATTCCTCGTCCAGGACATGCCGATTTAGTTGGGGTTTCAAAATACAATTTTAATGATATAAGAAATTCAATTGAAAGATCATCAGCAAGAGAAACTGCTGCACGTGTTGCCGCTGGATCAATTGCCAGAAAACTACTTGAAGAATTTGGAATTACAATTGGAAGCTTTGTTGAAAGTATCGGAGGGATTTATCCGGAAAATAATTTTTCTGAAAAGCTTTTTAACAATTCAATTCCCTCAAACTTTTCTGCTCAATCAATTTCAGATAAATCTGATAAAAGTTCAGTACGTGTTTTAGAATCTGAGCAGGAAGAAAAAATTATTCGTAAAATAAAATCTGCTAAGAAAAACGGGGATACTCTCGGTGGAACATTTTTAACATTTGCAACAGGAGTTCCAGTTGGTCTTGGTAGTTTTATGAATTACGATACAAAACTTGATGCAGAAATTGCACATTCAATTATGTCAATCAATGCTGTTAAAGCGGTTGAAATTGGTGAAGGATTTTTATTAGCAGAAAAATTTGGTTCTAAATCCCACGATGAAATTATAATGAAGAAAGATTTTATTGGAAGAAAAACAAATCGTGCTGGTGGAATTGAAGGCGGAGTTTCCACAGGATTACCAATTATTGTTCGTGCTGCTATGAAACCAATTGCCACATTGATGTCTCCAATAGAGAGTGTAAATTTATCAACAATGAAAAAAGTTGATGCAAGACGAGAGCGGAGTGATTTTGTTGCTGTACCTGCCTGTGCTGTAATTGCTGAATCAATGCTTGCCTGGTCAATTGCAAAGTATTTTTTACATAAGTTTGGCGGAGACTCATTAGAAGAGTTAAAAGATAATTACTCAACTTATAACAAAAAACTATTTGGCAGAATTAAAAACAATTTTAAGAGTTAATATTGATTCAAATTAAAAAATTTACTTTCAATCTATTCGCAGAAAATACATTTGTCTTGTGGGACGATGAAACTAAGGAAAGTGCAATTGTTGATCCTGGATGCAGTGATGCATCTGAAGAATTGCAATTAGAAAGTTTTGTAATTGATAATAATCTAAAAGTAAAATACCTCATCAACACCCATTGCCATATCGATCATATTTTAGGATGTGAATTTGCAAAGAACAAATTCAATCCAACTTATTATGCACCGGAACTTGATATTCCGCTTCTTACAAAATGCAAAAATGCAAGCAAGTTTTGTTGGAATGGATTTTTCAATATCAATTCTGCCGGATGAATATTTAACTGAAAATGAAAAGCTTTAACTTAGGTAAATCAGAACTTAAATTTTTTTTACTCCGGGACATACACCAGGTGAATTTTGTATTTATATTCCTGATATTAAATCTTGTATTACAGGCGATGTACTATTTAACGATAGCATTGGTAGAACAGATTTATGGGGTGGAAACTATGATACACTTATAAAAAGTATTAATGAAAAACTTCTTACTCTTCCAGATGAAACAATAATTTATCCGGGACATGGTGAATCGAGTACAATCGGTCGTGAAAAAAATCTTAATCCGTTCTTAAATAATTAATCCAGCAGGAATTACATGAAAAACAAATTGGATGAACTATCCCAAAAAAAAGAAACGGCAAAACTTGGCGGCGGTGAACAGAAAATTAAAAATCAACATGATAAAGGAAAATTAACCGCACGAGAACGAATAGAGTTATTGGTTGATGAAGGAAGTTTTGATGAAATTGGAATGTTTGTAAAACACCGTGCTACAGATTTTGGTTTGGATAAACAAAATTATCCCGGTGATGGTGTTGTAACGGGATTTGCAAAGATTGAAGGTAAACCTGTTGCATTGTTCTCCCAGGATTTTACTGTGTTTGGCGGTTCACTTTCTGAAACGCATGCTGAAAAAATTGTAAAGATTATGAAACTTGCAATGAAAGCCGGTATTCCAATTATAGGATTAAATGATTCTGGTGGTGCAAGAATTCAGGAAGGTGTAAACAGTCTTGGCGGATATGCAGATATTTTTCTTATTAAACACACTTGCATCAGGAGTTGTACCACAAATTTCAGTTATTCTCGGTCCGTGTGCTGGTGGAGCAGTTTATTCTCCAGCAATAACTGATTTTGTTTTTATGACTCGCAAAACCAGCCATATGTTTGTAACCGGACCGAATGTTGTTAAAACAGTTACTCACGAAGATGTTTCGTTTGAAGATCTTGGTGGCGCTGATACGCACTCGCAAAAAAGTGGGGTAGCACATTTTGCATTTGATAATGAAATTGAAACTTTATTGAACGTTAAGAAATTATTGAGTTTTATGCCATCAAACTTTAAAGAAAAACCTGCATCAATTGATTTTAATTTTGAATCCTTAAAAGAAAATGAAAAACTTTGCTCAATCATTCCAGATAATCCAAACAAACCATACGATATGAAGGATGTAATTTTAAATTTGGTTGATGATACTGATTTTTTTGAAGTTCATAAATTCTATGCTGAGAATATAATCTGTGGATTTGCCAGACTTGGTGGAATGAGCGTCGGAATTGTCGCCAATCAGCCGCAAGTTTTGGCGGGAGTTTTAGACATCAATGCTTCGGTAAAAAGTGCAAGATTTGTTCGCTTTTGTGATGCTTTTAACATTCCTTTGCTTGTTTTGGTAGATGTTCCAGGATTTTTACCTGGCACAGAACAGGAATGGAATGGGATAATAAGACATGGGGCAAAATTGTTATTCGCATTCAGCGAGGCTACGGTACCAAAAGTAACTTTGATTACAAGAAAAGCATATGGCGGTGCTTATGATGTTATGAACTCAAAGCATATTCGTGGTGATTTTAATTACGCCTGGCCATCTGCTGAAATTGCTGTTATGGGACCAAAAGGTGCAGTTGAAATTATATTTAAGAAGGAGATTGAGTCGTCTAAAAATCCTGATCTTGAACTTGAGAACAAACTTAATGAGTACATACAAAAATTTGCTAATCCTTACATAGCGGCGGAGCGAGGATTTTTAGATGATGTTATCGAACCAAAGAGTACAAAAAAAGTATTGATTAATGCATTTGAATTGTTAAAAGATAAGGTAGATTTGAACCCCAGAAAAAAACATAATAATATACCTCTGTAAAATTTAAGTGATTATAATATTAAGCCTTAGCTTAATTGATTTGAACTTTTACTTGATTAAAACATAATGAACATTTATATTGCATAAGCTAAAATTTATTCCAGGAGTCCTAATGAAGAAAATTATTCTGATCCCTATAGTTGTTTTTGTTTCCTTACTTATCTCATCCTGCGCAAGTTCCCCAGAGATAACCCATCAAAATCAAAATGAAGTGATACAAAATACTAATAGAGTAGGAATAGTATCTGAAATGCTTGAAGAAGCAAGACAATATTATGTCTTAGCTTTAAGAAAGCAGGAAATAAACAGTACTAAAGAAACTGTTGAAAATTATGAAGCATCATTACGAATTATAAATAACTTAAGTTATTATCCTGGTATAGATGAAAATGCGGCCTACCTTGAACTTGAAAATTCAATTATTGAAGACTATAAAAACTTTGTTGATGGATTAGACGAACTTCCAGAAGGAATGTCTTTTGCAGCCTATGAAGAATGGATGAAAGATTCTGTTCCAGAACTCGAAGTTGCTACAACAGAACTTGATGAAACAAAGAGAGTTATAATTCCTGCAGATATTCCTTTAGAGTTAAATTCCCATGTTGAACAATGGATTACGTACTTTACTGGTAGCAAGGGCAGCGTTGTTATGAGAAGATGGCTTGAAAGATCAGGTAAATATTTTCCAATGATGACTGATGTTTTTGAAGAAGTTGGTGCACCAAAACAGCTTGTTTATTTAAGTATGATGGAAAGCGGTTTAAATCCTACAGCAAGATCCTGGGCAAGTGCTGTTGGATTATGGCAATTTATTAAAGGAACCGGCAAGTTATATGGATTGGAAACAAGTTTTTATTATGATGAACGAAGAGATCCGGTTAAATCAACTTACGCAGCAGCAAGACATTTAAAAGATTTGTACAATAATTTAGGTGATTGGTATCTTGCATTGGCTGCATACAATTGCGGCGAAGGAAGAGTAACACGAGCAATGAGAAAAGCCAAAGATAATTCTTATTGGTCAGTAAGACCTCATTTGCCAAAAGAAACTAGAAATTATGTACCTATCTATATCGCAGTAAGTATCATCGCTATGGATCCAGAGAAATATGGATTTACAAACATCAATTTTCAAAAACCATATCAGTATGATACCTACACAGTTGATGGTGCAATAGATCTGAATTTTCTTTCTACTTGTGCCAACACAGATTTAGCTACTCTTCAGGATATGAATCCAGAATTAACTCAACTTTCAACTCCATCAAACTTTTCTGGTGGATATCCACTCAAGATACCAAAGGGATCGATGGAAATATTTGCGTCTAACCTGAAAAATATTCCTGAATCAGCAAAAAGATCTTTTTTAGTACACACTGTTAAAAAAGGCGAGACAGTAACTAAAATTGCTAATAGATATGGAATATCGAAAAATGAATTGGCCGATGCTAATAATATCTCAACCAAATCGAAACTTTATGCTGGTGTACAATTAAAAATTCCGGTACTAACAAATCCAAGCAATAACGATTTCTCTGATAATACTGATACACAAATCGCACAAGATCAAAATTTGAATGGCAGTGATGGTTATGTATCACCTTATGCAAGTCTTAATAGTGTAGGTACCTTAGTTGCAGAGCAGGAAACAGAAACCTCGAATGAAATAATTGAAGATGTTATTGATGAGAGTGTAGCTGTTAATGAAACCGAAAACATAATTGAAGAATCTACAACCTCTATTACTCCAGAAGGAACAGTTGCGGTTTCCTATCGTGTTAAGAATGATGACAGTTTATTAGGTATTGCTGATCTATTTAATTCAAGAGTTAGTGATATTAGAAACTGGAACAATATTCCATATACCACAACAATAGTAGTTGGTCAGGAACTTAAAATTTATGTTCCTGAGGAGATGAAAGATTATTATGCTTCATTAGATAAGACCACTGAAATTGAAACAACTAATAATGTAGTTACTACAAAGAATACAAAAACAACAAAGAACTCAGGAATTGTTTATCACAAAATTAGAAGAGGCGAAACACTTGGTTTGATTGCTGCAAAGTATGGTGTAAGTGTTAATCAGCTTAGAGATTGGAATAATATTTCTGGCAACAAAATAATGTCTGGAAAAAATCTTCGAATCTATCCTGATGGAACAACCAATAATTTTGCTGTAAATGAAACCAAAAATACAGTTACTACAAAAAACAATATTTATAAATACAAAGTTAAAAGAGGAGATAATTTAAGTGAGATCTCTGAAAAGTTTGGCGTAACTGTTCCTCAACTAAAAAAATGGAATAATATTTCTGGCGATAATATTGCTGCCGGAAAAACATTAAAGATTTACAATAGCACTACAAGTTCATCCTACGGTGATAATACAACCAAGAATTCTTCAAATGTTAATTACTACAAAATTAAACCGGGTGACTCAATCGGCGGAATTGCAGAAAAATATGGTGTAAAGGTTTCAGATATTAGAAATTGGAATAACATTTCCGGTAATAAAATTTTGGCTGGCAGTACTTTAAAAATTTACTCGGATGCAAATGTAAATGATATTACGAGTGAGACTACTAGGACAACTAAAAATGTTAAGAATACTGATACTTATACAGTAAAGAGCGGTGATTCACTTTATTCAATTGCATCAAAGAACAATACAACTGTTGCAAAAATAAAATCATTAAATAATTTGACTTCCAATAAAATTCAAGCAGGACAAAAAATTAGACTTAACTAACAGATTTATTTATTGAGCCGTTAGGGGTGTTATCCCGCTACCCGTGGGATATCTGAGATAATACCCTAAAACCTGATCTGGGTAATTCCAGCGTAGGAAAACGGGCTAAGAATGATTTTTTTTTCGATAGCCGTTTCTCCAACGGCTATTTTTTTAGGAGTACTATGATGAAAAAAACAATCATTCTTTTTTTAGTAATAACATTTCCAATCCTTTCTCAGTTAAAAACATTAAACGGAATTGTAAAAGATTCCGAAACAAAAACTGTTTTACAATTCGCTAACGTTTTAATAAAAGGAACCAATTTCGGAACCACAACTGATGAACTCGGGAGATTTTTGCTCAATGGAAATTTTAACGATTCTGACACACTGGTAGTTAGTTTTGTTGGATATAAAACTTCAATCACCAAATTATCCAAAATAAATTCTGATTTATTGATTGTTGAACTTCAAAAAATCTATTTACAATCACAGACAATTTTAATTGAAGCATCAGTAGGTAAAAAAGGATTTACTCCAATTTCATTTGATAAAATATCAAAAGAAGAAATTCAAAAAGACTACATTGTTCAGGATATTCCAAATTATTTATCACAGCTTCCATCCACAACTTTCTATTCAGAAAATGGAAATGGCATTGGCTATAATTATCTAAGTATTCGCGGATTTGATCAGCGAAGAATTTCTGTTTCAATAAATGGTATCCCGCAAAATGATCCGGAAGATCATAATGTTTATTGGTTGGATTTTCCTGATTTGCTTGCAAGTACAGAATTGATTCAAGTTCAGCGTGGTTCTGGTTCCGGAGTTGTTGGATATCCTGCAATTGGCGGCTCAATAAATATTATTACATCTCCATTTTCAGAAAAACCTAAGTTTGATTTATCTGCTTCGTACGGAAGTTACAACACAAGAAAATACAGTGCTTCTTTTTCAAGCGGATTACTGAATAATAAATACTCCATCTACACAAAACTTTCTCAAATTTTAAGTTCAGGTTATCGAAATTCATCCTGGTCTAAACTTAATTCTTATCATCTTTCTGTTGTTAGATATGATGATAAACTCACAAGTCAACTTAATTTTTATGGCGGACCAATTTCGGATGGATTAGCTTACACTGGAATTGCAAAGTTTGCAGTTAAAGATAGAGAACGAAGAAAAGATAATTATTCATATTGGGAGGCTGACGAAAGTGGCTACACTTACACTTTAGAGAGAAGACCGGATGAAATAGAAAATTTTTCACAGCCGCATTTTGAGTTGTTGAACGAATATCAGTTAAATGATAAAATGAAATTAAACTCTGCGTTGTTTTTAGTTCTTGGTTCTGGCTTTTTTGATTATGATGGAAGCTGGTCGGTTTTTTACGATGACTATTTCAGATTGAAGTTAAATGGATATGATTCCACAATGATTCCAACTAATGCTTTGATTAGAGCTCAAGTCGAAAATAAACAGTTCGGCTGGATTCCAAAATTTAGTTACGAACATGAAAATGGACAATTAATTTTTGGAGGTGAATTT
Source organism: uncultured Ignavibacteriaceae bacterium (assembly GCA_963812305.1). Lineage (GTDB taxonomy): Bacteria > Bacteroidota > Ignavibacteria > Ignavibacteriales > Ignavibacteriaceae > IGN3. The sequence goes on along the minus strand of CAWEUT010000007.1, from coordinate 32,265 downwards.
AGAGTTCATCGTTCAGATCACTGGGGAAATATTAATTACGCAGAAAATCTTCCTGCTGGTGTTACAAAAGATTATCAATACTACTTCTACAACGGAGCTAAAGATATTATTGGCGGATTTATTCACGAATCATATAATCTTACAGACAATATAAATCTTCTGGGTGAACTTCAGTTGGCATATCATCAGTACAGAATTATATAATGAAAAATATTTAGGAAATGATTTTACGGTTGATGATTTATTTCTTAATCCAAGAGTTGGAATAAATTATAAGTTTAATGAACATCAAAATGTTTTTATTTCGTTGGCAAGAGTGACAAGAGAACCAAGATTAAAAAATTATTACGATGCTGCAGAATCAAGTGCGGGTGAGATTCCTCAATTTGAATTAAACCCGGATGGTACTTTTAATTTCAATTCGCCTTTAGTTAAGCCAGAAACGATGAATGATTTTGAACTTGGAACATCATTCGCAAATGATTATTTGGTATTAAATCTTAATCTTTATTATATGCTTTTTGAAAATGAAATTGTGAAGAATGGTAAAGTGGACCGCTTTGGACAGCCAATTACAGGCAATGTAGATCAAACAACTCATATCGGTGCTGAGGTTAGTGCTGTTGTTAAGTTATTTAATGAATTAGAAATATTTGGTAATGCAAGTTACAGCAAGAATAAAATCACTACAGGTAAGTATTTTATTAATGATACAGAATCAATTGATATTTCTGATAACAGCATAAGTGGTTTTCCGGAATTTCTTTCAAATATTGGAATACAATTTCATTTAAATAATTTCTATATTAAATTAAATGCTAAATATGTCGGCAATTTTTATTCCGATAATTTTGACAGCAATTTGAATGAATATCTTTTATCTTATCCAGGTTTTGTTGATTATTCTGATAACGTAAATGATTCATATTTTGTCGTGGATTTTTATGGCAGCTTTGAATTCAATCTTTTTAATGGATTAACAAACTCAAAAGTATTTATACAAGTGAATAATATTTTTGATAACCTATATTCAGCTTATGCAATTGGTAAAGAATTTTTTCCGGCTGCAGAAAGAAATTTTATTGCAGGAATTCAAATAGGATTATAGAAATGAAAAAGTGTATAATAATTGCAAACGGAAAATCACCGTCAAAAAAAGTTGTTGAGTACTTTTACAGTAAAGGTTTTAATACAATTATCTGTGCAGATGGTGGTGCAAACTCAGCCAGAAAACTTGGAATCATTCCGGATTTTATAATAGGGGATTTGGATTCAATTTCTATATCAACACTAAAGTATTTCAAAAAGAAATCCACAATTATTCGAATCAAAAGACAAAACGACACGGACGTCGAAAAGTGTTTAAAGTTTGCAATAAAAAAAGGCTTTAAGGAAGCTATACTGCTTGGAGTTACAGGCGATAGATTAGATCACACAATTTGTAATCTTGGAATTGTAATTAAATTCTTTAGCAAAATAAAAATTTACTTAACTGCCGAAAGTTCTTTCCTGTCTCCAATTAGTAATGACACAATCATTAAATCCAAAATTGGAGAAACAATTTCTATTTATGCCTTTGATAAAAAACTAGAATCACTTCTGTCGGATTAAAATATAAATTGCAAAAATCATCACTTCCATTTGGTGTTAGAGAAAGCACTTCAAATGTTTCGATATCAAACGAAGTTAAATTAAAAGTTAGTGGCGGAATTAGTTTTTATTATTCGTGATTTTAATTTTATGAAAAAGCATGATCTCTTTTAGTCCTTTAGATATAATAATTATTCTTTCATTCTTTTCTTTACTCCTACTAATTGGATTTATCTCTTCAAGAAAAACCACATCAACTTCTGAAGATTACTTGTTATCCGGTAGAAAAATTGGTTTGTTTCTCTTTGTTCTTATTAACGTTTCAACCTGGTATGGTGGAATAATTGGAGTGGGGGAGTTTACTTACCGTTACGGATTAGTTAGCTGGTTTACACAGGGATTACCTTATTACTTTTTTGCTTTTCTGTTTGCATTATTTTTTGCAGGTAAAATTCGTGCTGCATCTTTATTTACTATTCCCGATAAACTTGAAGAAGTATATGGTAAAAAAGTCGGATTACTCTCTGCATTAATTGTTTTCATTTTAGTTTCTCCCGCACCATATCTTTTAATGGCTGCAAATCTTATTTCAATAGTATTTGATATCAACATAATTATTGCTTTGGTAATCGCTCTTATTCTGTCTGCATCCTATCTAATTAAAGGTGGATTCCGATCAAATGTTTATGCTGATGCTTTCCAATTTTTTGTAATGTTTGCCGGTTTTATAATAATTATTGTTGTTAGCATTTTTTCTTTTGGTGGATTTGATTTTCTTCAACAGAATTTACCAGAAACTCATTTATCAATTACAGGTGGTACTTCACCGGCTTTTATAATTGTTTGGTTTTTGATTGCGTTATGGACATTTGCTGATCCTGGTTTTCATCAGCGATGTTATGCTGCAAAATCCGGCGAGATCGCAAAGAAGGGAATTCTGATTTCCATTATCTTTTTTGCTTTGTTTGATTTTCTTACAACCTCAACAGGTTTATATGCTAAAGCAGTTTTGCCGGATTTATCCCAACCTATGATGGCTTATCCACTATTTGCAGAAAAAGTTTTAGGCTCCGGATTAAAAGGAATATTTTATGCTGCAATGTTTGCAACAATAATATCAACACTAAATAGCTTTTTGTTTTTAAGTGCGACTACTATCGGCAGAGATTTTATTTTTAGAGTAAATAAAAATTCCAAAGAAGAAAAAATTAAATCTTATACAGTTATTGGAATAATAATCTCCGGTATCATTTCAATTCTCATCGCTTATTTTATTCCTTCTGTAGTTGAGATTTGGTACACAATCGGTTCGTTATTTATTCCTGGAATTATATTTCCAGTGATTAGCGCTTATTATCCAAAACTTAGAATTGCTTCAAAATTAATTATTACAGAAATATTATTTGCCATAAGTTTTGGTTTGATGTGGTTTTATTTTAGAGAGTACATTTAGCGGAATGTTGAGTGAGATTGAACCAATGATAATAGGGTTAATAGCAGCTATACTTATCCATACATTTGGATTATTGAGAAAATCTGTTTCTCTTAATCAGAGATAGAACGATTGATCCGCCAAGAAAAAATAAAATAACAAACAGAGATATTTCCGTTGGTATTTTATAAAATTCTGAAATCAACATCTTGATTCCAACGTAGAACAGAATAATTGCGACACCGTATTTTAAGTAAACAAACAAATCAACTAATCCTGCAAGAGCAAAATATAATGCTCGCAAACCAAGTATCGCAAAAATATTTGAAGATATAATTATAAAAGTATCATTCGTTATCGCAATTATGGCTGGAATGGAATCAACAGCAAATACAATATCTGAGGATTCGATTAGAAGTAAAGTAAGAAAAGTAGTCGTGATATAAATTCTCTTATCAACTTTTATAAAAAACTTTTTGCCTTCATAAGCCGTATTTAATTTAAAATGTTTTTTGGAGAACTTAATTAACCAATTATTTTCAACATCAATTTTTTGTTCACCGCCAAAAGCCATTTTGTAGGCAGCTAACAATAAAATAATTGCAAAAACATAAATGATAGGATGAAAAAGATTTATTAACGCAACACCGGCAAAAATGAAAATGATTCTGAAAACGATGGCACTTAAAATTCCCCACTTAAGAATATGCGGCTGATTTTCAGGTTTAATATCCATAACGCTGAAAATCATTAAGAAGACAAAAAGATTATCTACCGAAAGAGATTTTTCAATAATGTAGCCGGTTAAAAACTCCAGCGCCTTCTGATGTCCGTTTTCTAAATAAAGGTAAATGAAAAGATTAAACAGAAGAGCGGTGGCTATCCACACACCGCTCCAAATAAGACTGGCTTTTAAAGTAATTCTTCCGCGTCTATGATCCGTAACATATAAATCAATAAATAGCATTATCGCAATAACTGCGACAAAAATAATTTCAAATGAATATTCAGTTATCAATCGTACTTTCTAGTGTTATGGAAGAAATACACCAACAGCAATCACTGTAGTCCATAATCCGTTTTTATCGCCTTCTGCTGATTGAGTAACATTGAAAGTACGGACAATTTTACCGGACATTTTATAAATGTCCTCTCTTTCGCTCCAATCTTTTTCAGGATCAAATTCTACACCTAAAGTTGAAGCAAGCATTGTAGCTGCTAAGTCTTCGGCATATTCACCGCAAACTTTTTCAGGCTGTCCGTATGGATGATGTTCCGATAAATATCCATAGGCTCCTGCATCAGCCGGTAATGCAACGCCAATTGAAGCTGCTATTAATCTGTTTGGTTCGTTTGTTGAGTTACGAGCCATTACGCAATGTGTAATTTGACCGGGTGTTATTAGTTTTACGCCTTCATCAATTGAAATACGTTTACAGCCGATTGGAAAAATACTGCTGACAGTTACAAGATTGCAGATTTCGATTCTTGCATTTCTTAATGCAAGTTCAAAAGAGCTTAAATACTCTTTGTGCCTTCCAACACCTTTTGTGAAAAATAACTTTGTTGGTAGATACAATGGCGTCCCTTTCTGATACTAAGTTAAATGAGTTTAATGAATTTACGTTTGCCAACTTTAAGAATCATTCCTGGTTTTACAGAAATACTACTTTGAACATCGCTTATTTTTTCTCCATCTATTGAAACGCCGCCTTGTAAAACTAATCGGCGTGCTTCACCTTTTGATGGAGCGAAATTTACTAAAATTATTAAATCTAAAATATTGATATCTTTTTTATCGCCAACTTTAAATTCTTCAATTTCATCAGGCAATCCTTTGTTGATAAAAATATTATCAAACTCCTGTTGAGCAATTTCTGCTGCTTCTTTGTTATGATACATCGTTACTAATGTTCTTGCAAGCTCACGTTTTATATCTCTTGGATTTGAACTTCCATCAGTCAACATCAATTTTATTTCTGCAAGTTTCTGGTTGGATACATTCGTGGCAAGTTCAAAGTATTGATAAATGAGATTATCCGGAATTGATAAGGTTCTTCCAAAAATCTGAGATGGTTCATCAGAAATTCCAATATAGTTATCATAAGATTTGCTCATCTTTTCAACACCATCAATTCCAACTAACAATGGCATTGTTAGAATCACTTGCGGTTCAATTCCATATTCGCGTTGGATATCCCTACCAACAAGTAAATTAAATTTCTGATCAGTTCCACCAAGCTCAACATCACTTTCGATTGCAACTGAATCCATTGCCTGTGCAAGTGGATAAAGAAACTCGTGAACACTAATTGGTTCGCCTGCTTTAAATCGTTTCGTAAAATCATCACGTTCAATCATTCTTGCAACCGTATATTTTGAAGCAAGTTTGATCACATCTTCAAAAGACATTTTACCAAGCCACTCAGAGTTATAAACAATTTTAGTTTTTTCTTTGTGCAATATTTTTGAAGCCTGCTCAAAATAACTGTTACCATTAATTCTTGTTGCTTCAAGCGTTAGGGCAGGGCGAGTTGCATTTCTTCCAGAGGGATCGCCAATCATTCCGGTAAAATCACCAATAATTAAAATTGCCTGATGACCAAGTTCCTGAAACTGTGCAAGTTTTCTAATAACAACAGAATGTCCAATATGTAAATCAGGTCTGCTTGGATCGCAGCCAAGTTTAATGTTTAAAGGTTTAGAAGTCTTTAATGATTTTTCAATCTTCTTAACAAGTTCATCTTCTGGAATTATCTCAACCACACCGCGTTTGATAATATCCATTTGTTCATTTAATGAAGGAAATTTAACTGCACTCATAAATCTTTTTTAATCTTTCAATCTTTTAATTTTCAATATTTAATTCTTCGTTCCTGATCTCTTTGAAAATCTCTTTTTGCAATATCTGCTCGTTTATCATAAACTTTTTTGCCTTTAGCAAGAGCAATCTCAACTTTAACTCTACCATTTTTGAAATAAAGTCTAAGAGGAACTAAAGTCAATCCTTTTTCTTTTGTTTTACCAATCAGCTTTCTTATTTCTGATCGGTTCATCAACAATTTTCTATCACGAGTAGGAACGTGATTGTTTATGTTGCCCTGCTTATACTCACTTATGTGTAAGCTAAGCAGCCAAACTTCATTATTCTGAATCAAGGGCATAGCTATCAACAAGATTTGCTTTTCCTTCACGTAAAGCTTTTACTTCTGTTCCAACTAAAACAATTCCTGTTTCAAAGGTTTGTAAAATGGTAAATTCGTGTCTTGCTTTACGATTGACCGCAATATTTTTTTCGTCAGTCTGCTGTTTCATTTTGTTCAAATTGGAAAACAAAAATCAACTTAAATGTGGTAAAATGCAAGAAACGGAATCATAAATATCCGTGGAAGCGACAAGAAATTTACCGCTGTAGAATTAAATTATTTATCTATCTTTGAAACCAAAAATGAATAGATTTTTTAGATGAAAAGAACAACCCTTATTTTAATTCTCTTTGCAATTCAACAAGCAATCGCTCAGCAATTTTCGATTGAACGAATTGAACCGCCAAATTGGTGGGTTGGAATGAAACACGATACTGTTCAAGTAATGATTTATGGAAAGAATTTGAGTGATGTTGAACTTTATCCGCAACACGGACCAATAGAAATTATTAATGTTCACAAAGCTGAAAGTCCAAATTATCTATTTATCGATTTAGCAATCTCACCCGAAATAAAATCCGACTACAATTTTGAAATTGGATTCTCAAAAGGGAATCAGGATACAGTAATAAAATATCCAATTCTTGCTCGTGAAGATATCTAGAAATAAATTTAAAGGGTTTAATCAATCTGATGTAATGTATTTGATTATGGCAGATAGATTTTGCGATGGAAATCCTGATAACAATAAAATTGGAGATAGCTTAGATCAGTTTACTGCAAAAGATTTAGATGGAAGAAAAGGCGGAGATATTGAAGGAATAACATCTAAACTTGATTACTTAAAAGATCTTGGTGTTACTTCAATTTGGATAACTCCAATGTTAGAAAATAATATGTGGATGAGTTATCACGGTTATGCTGCAACAGATTTGTACAAGATTGATCCGCGTTTTGGAAGTAATGAACTTTACAAAGAGTTGGTGAATCAAGCACACGATAAAGGTTTGAAAATAGTTATGGATCATGTTTCAAATCATATAGGAATAAATCATTGGTGGATGAAAGATTTGCCTTTTGCTAGTTGGATAAACGGAACTGTTGAAAATCATCTTCCGGCAAATCATAATAAAATGACTTTTCCAGATCCATACAGTCCAGGTGAATCAATTGATCTAACCTGGGATGGTTGGTTTACAAATTATATGGTTGATTTGAATCAGGCTAATCCATTTCTAAAAAAATATCTAATCCAAAATACAATTTGGTGGATTGAGTATTTAGGAATTGATGGAATTCGTGAAGACACTTATCCGTATTGTAATCAATACGCAATGGCTGATTGGAATAAAGCGATATTAGATGAGTATCCAAACTTTAATATTGTTGGAGAAATCTGGACTGGTGAACCAGCCTTATCTTGCTGCATATCAACAGAAAAATAAATTTGGTGTTCATTTAGATACTCATCTTCCTTGTGTTACGGATTTTGCTTTGTCTGATGCATTCCGAAATTACTTAAGTGGAAAAAAAGGATTGGAAGGAATATTCAATACACTAGCTCAGGATTTTCTTTACTACGATCCAAATAATCTTTTAACATTTTTTGATAATCACGATATTTCCCGCGGATTGTTTGTTGCAAATAATGATATTGAGAAATATAAAATTGCACTAACAATTCTATTAACAACTCGTGGCATACCAAAAATACTTTATGGATCAGAGATTGGAATGGTTGGAGATAATAATCACGGAACAATTCGCTCACCATTTCCTGGTGGATTTGAAAATGATTCTTTAAATGCATTCTCAAGTTGCGATAGAACTGAATATCAGAACGACATTTTCAACTTCACACAAAATCTTTTGGAGATAAGAAAAAATCATAAATCATTATCGCAAGGAAAGCTAACACATTTTTATCCATTCGATAATCTTTATGTTTACTTCAGAGAAACAGATGATGAATCAACAATGATAATAGTAAATGGCAGTGATAAAGAATCTGAAGTTGATTTGAATAAGTACAAAGAAACATTAGCTAAGACTTTAAAGATTGAGAATATCAAAACGAATGAAGTGACTGATATAACTCAAAACAAAAAAATAACAATTAAGAAAAAATCAGCAGAAATATTTTTGTTGAAAAAATAACACACTAACCTAAGGCAAAATTTATGTTAGAAATTCAGAAAAAACTTTCAAACTCTTTCTATGCAATGCTTGCTTTACCCGCAACTGCTGTGGGCTTTGCACTATCCACACAAATTGCTGCATTAAGCTGGATACTAAATAAAAAGTTTGGATTAAATATTCACGAAGTATCTTTCGTTTGGCTTGCTGGTCCGCTTGCAGGAATATTTGGACAAGTAATAGTTGGAATGATAAGCGATAACGTTTGGTTTTTAGGCGGACGAAGAAGACCATTTATTATGATTGGCGGAATTGTTGGTGCATTAATGTTTTTAGCTCTTCCGCAAATCGGAGTTATCTCTGAAGCCACAGGAATTACAAGTATAATCTTGATTGCTTCTGTAATCGCGCTGCTTTTGGATTTATCGGTTAACGTTACATTTAATCCTGCAAGATCAATCATTGCAGATCTTACTCCTGAAGGAAAGAAGCGAACAACCGGTTATGTTTGGATGCAGGTTATTTCCGGAACGTTTGGTGTGTTAGCATATTTTCTTTCAATGGTTTTTGGAAATGAAACACTTTTATTAATTGCTGCAATATTTGTTTTTGTTTGTTCTGTTGGTCCAATTTTATTTATTGAAGAACCAAAAGATTTAAAAGCTGATTTAGAAGAGAATGCTAAAACACATACTGTGCTTGATATCTTTAAATCAATTTTTCCTTTGTATGGATTTTTAGTTTTTGGTGTTTTCAGTTTGATATTTCATTTCTATCAAAATGAATTACGCGTTATTCACAATCCATTATTGATATTAAGTTTAGCTTATACAATCATCATTGGTTTTTGGATAATTGTTCAGGGACGCAAAGCAGAATCAGACACAAATGAATTTCAAAAGATTATGCTTGCTCATACATTTACGTGGATAGCATTTCAAAGTATGTTCGTAATGTCTGGATTTTTTATTGATAAACAAATCGTACCAAATCTTGATCTCTCAAATGTCTTTGCAAATAAATTTGCTGAGTTTTTAACATCAACAATTCAAAGTAAAGATGCTACAACAGGTAATATTGTTTCACTTGGATTTTTAATATTAAATGCGGTTGGTGCTGTTTTTCCATTTGTACTTTCTCTTATTGCAAAAAAAATAGGACGAGTAAGAACTTACACCGCAGCTTTAGCATTTAGTGCAATCGGATATTTCTATATTGCATTCTTAGGAAAGTATGAATTTAATTTTTACCTCGGAATGTTTTTAACCGGCATTGGCTGGTCTGCAGTAATCTCAATTGTATTTTCAATTATGACTGAAAGAATAAACCAGGCAAAGATGGGTTTGTTTATGGGAATATTTAATCTTGCAGTTGTATTGCCTCAAATGATGAGTCAGGGTGTTGCAAATATTATTTCCGAAACTCAGAACTTTCAGTTACTCTATATTCTTTGTGGAGTCTTTATTTGTTTCTCAGTTTTCTTCTGGTTCTTTGTAAAGGAACCAAGATCAACTGCTTTGGAAAGTGCAACTCCACCAAAAGGTGGGCATTAATTGACTATCTTTTAATGGCAATCGACGTCGATAACGTTCAGAAGTTATTTTAATTGTCATTCCCACGAAGTGGGAATCCATATTTGCAAAAGTGTTGGATTCACGTTTGCACGGGAATGACATCAGATTGTCTCCAGACTTTAATTTTATATACTAATTTCATAAATCAATCGGAAAAATATTAAATGCTTTTTTTAATTCTAGCGATGATATGTTCAAGCAGTCTGGCGCTGATACTTAAACACGGACACGTAAAAAATAATAACACTGTTTTATTAATAAATGGAAATTATGCCACAGCATCTTTATTCTCTTTAGCATTTATAATATTTAAATATGGATACAATTTTTCGATTGAAGTAATTGTATTTGGAGCATTACTTGGAGTTCTATTTGCTGGAACTTTTGTTTTATACTCAAAAGCTATAAGTTTAGCCGGAACTGCGTTAGCAACAGTTAGTGCCCGATTATCTGTACTAATTCCTGTTTTGGCTGCAATAATATTTTATGGTGAATCACCAAATATTAAAATGCTTTTAGGATTTGGTCTTGCACTTATAACTTTGTATTTGTTCTATCTCTCTCTTAAAAATCACGGAACTGTTGAGGGAAGAAAAGGAAAGTATATTTATTTGCTTTCACTTTTAGTTGGAATTGGTTTTGTTGATTTATCTATGAAAATGTTTGAACAGAATTTTCCTATATCTGAAAAGGGAGTATTTGTTTTTACAATTTTCTTTTCTGCTTTCATTTACACTTCTCTTTATCTGATAATTAAAAAAATCAAGTTTGATAAAGGAACTTTTAATTTAGGCTTAATGCTTGGAGTTCCTAATGTACTTGCAATTAATTTTCTACTAGCTGCATTGGATGAATTACCTGCAATAGTTGTCTTTCCCGTTATGAATATTGGAGTAATTGTTATAACAGCAGTAGTGGCTTATTTGATATGGAAAGAACAAATAAATCTGTATGGAAAAATTGCATTAGCATTTGGTATTGCTGCGATACTTTTGTTGAAGTTGTAGCAAACTATATTAATTATTATAATTTCTTGAATATTCGTGATTATCCAATTGTTAGTTTTTGAGTGACAATAGGAGAGTAAAATGAAAAATCTATCCTTACAATTTTCACACTTACCTTATTTTTCTCATTTCATACTTTTTCTCAAGATGAGAAATCATCAAAGAGTATTACCAGATGAATTGACAGCTAGAAATAGGAAATTCAGAACAAATGAAAATGATTTCCAAGGATTATGAAAAGATACTCGGATCAACAATTACCAAAACAATTTTGATAATGGTTTTCTAATTATAGAACAAATTCAAATTGGAATGGTATTACTGGGTGAATCTCGAAAACGGTTTTACACGTATGATTGAAGCAATAACTACTGAATCTCTAAAATTGGGATGATTCTGTCTGGGTAAATTAGTTATGACATTCATACACGTATGATGGTAATAATAATCCTACTGAAAAACTCTACCAAATTTGGAGTGATTCTGACTTGGGTCAATGAAGATAAGTCTTCATATCACTTATGATGGTAATAATAATCCAGATTGAAGAGCTCACTCAATTCTGGGATGGTTCGTTGTGGGTAAATAGTCGAAGTATTTATATACTTATGATGGAAATAATAACCGATACTGAATTGCTCATACCAAACTTGGAATAGTATCTGAATGGGAAAATTTTGAGAAGTTGATTCCATATACTTATGATGGAAGCAATAATCTGAATTGAACATCTAATTCAATCACTGGGATTATTTCTGATTGGGTGAATAATGATAAGTATTCATATACTTATGATGGAAACAATAATCAGACTGAATCTCTCTACCAAATTTGGAATGATTCAGTCTGGTTGAATCAGTTTAAAGTCATGTATACTTATGATGGAAACAATACAATTACTGAAGAAATCTTTCAATCTTGGGGTGGATTCTATTTGGGTGAATGAAATAGAAATATTCATATAATATGATGTCAACAATAATTTAATTGAAAAATTATTCAGCCGTGGGATGGTTCTACTTGGTTGACTGGTTCAATAAATTCATATACATATGATGAAAATAATAACAAGATTGAATCCTTTTTCAAAATCTGGAATGGTTTTGGGTGGATGAATGTTGGAAATAGGTATTCTACATTATGATGGAAACAATAATTGGATTGAATCTCTGCTCCAAAATTGGGATGGTTCTACCTGGGTGAATGAACGTAAGGACTCATACGCTTATATTCCTGTAACTGCAGTTAATGAAGATTTAAGTTCTATAAATTCATATAGTCTTTCAAACAACTATCCAAATCCATTTAATCCAACAACCAGTATTCAGTATGCAATAAGCAGTAGGCAATTTGTTTCTCTTAAAATTTACGATGTACTTGGAATTGAAATTGAAACATTAGTTAATGAAGAAAAACCTGCTGGCAGTTATGAATTAAACTGGAATGCAGACTAATCTGCCAAGTGGAGTTTATTTCTACAGATTACAAGCAGGTTCATTTGTTCAGACAAGAAAAATGATTTTGTTAAAGTAAGAATCAGCAAAATAATTTCTTTTGTAGGGATCGATCTCCCGATCGATCCGCTTGGGTATTTTTTTAATCGTGATAGATTGCTATTTTCTGTGTGAATTTTAGGAGCAATAATGAAAAACAAAGAAATTATTTTTTTGATCGAAGAATCGCTAGATGGTGGATTTGAAGCTAAAGCCGTTGGGTTTCCGATCTTTACCGAAGGCGAATCCGAAGACGAAGTTAGGCAAAATATTTTAGAAGCAGTTCGTTGCCATTTTGATGAAAATGAAATGCCTGCTTTTATTAATATAAGATTTCTAAGAGAAGAACAAATAGCTCTATGAAAATTCCCCGTGATGTTGATGCGAAGGCATTGATTAAAACATTAAATAAAATCGGTTATCAAGAAACAAGACAGGTTGGCAGTCATATAAGATTATCAATTGCAATAAATGCAAATCAATTTCACATTACAATACCTAACCACAACCCAATTAAGATTGGAACATTAAATAATATTCTGAAAGAAATATCAAATCAATTATCAATTTCTAAAGATGAATTAATTCAGAAATTATTTTAATCCACATCATCCACAATTAGAGTAAACAATCCAGCAATTATCATCGAAGCACCGCCAAGAAGTAATGCATAAATTGCTTCGCCGCCAACAATGTTTTTAACAAAGAAACCAAGAATTGCTGCTGCAGTAATTTGTGGAATTACAATAAAGAAATTAAATATTCCCATATAAACTCCCATTTTTTCTGCAGGAAGTGAACCGGCAAGAATTGCATAAGGCATTGCAAGTATTGAAGCCCAGGCTAAACCAATTCCAAGTTCAGAAACTAAAAGTAAGTTTGGATCTTTAATAAAATAAAAAGATGCAAATGAAATTCCGCCAATGATTAATGAAATCATATGAACAGTTTTTCTGTTTGTAAGTTTTGCAATCCACATAATGAAAAAAGCCATAACTGCGGCAAAACCATTGTAAACAGCCATCAAAACTCCAACCCAATCTGCACCTTGATTGTATAATTCAGATGATGGATCAGTTGCACCATAAATATGATGTGTAACTGCCGGAGTTGTGTAAATCCACATTGCAAACAAAGCAAACCAGGAAAAGAATTGAACAACTGCAAGCTGCTTCATTGTCTTTGGCATTTTGTAAAGATCATTTAAGATGGAAACTAATCCGCCGGAAGTTTTATTTTGGTTTGTAAAAAATCCAGCAACTAATTGTAACAATCCAAAAATGATTGAACCAACAAATAAAACGTAAAGTCCAAAATCATTTTCGTGCAGCACAAAATGAAGAATTGCAGAACCGAGTAATCCAACAAAAATCCAAATCAATCCATTTTTATTAAATGATGATGCCGAAATTAAATTTGCAATTGAAGTTTTTGATTGAGATAATTTCTTTTCATCATCAGAAAACTTTTTTAATTCTTCTGGTGAATATTCTTTAGTTGAAAAAACTGTATAAAGAACTGCTAGCAAAAAAACTGCTCCACCAATGTAAAAAGAAAATTTAACAGAATCAGGAATTTCTCCAGCGCCAGCAGTGTTTGCAATTCCAAACCAGTTTGTCATCATATAAGGTAAAGCAGATGCAACAATTGCTCCAATTCCAATGAAAAAACTTTGCATAGAAAATCCAACTGTTCGCTGTTCAGAAGGAAGCATATCACCAACAAATGCTCGGAAAGGTTCCATAGAAATATTAATTGATGCATCCATAATCCAGAGCATTCCTGCAGCAACCCAAAGTGTTGGAGAGTTAGGCATAAAAATAATTGCGGCTGAAGCGAGTAAAGCTCCGACTAAAAAGAATGGTCGTCTTCGTCCAAGTTTGTTCCAGGTTTTATCACTCATATGCCCAATAATTGGCTGAATGATTAAACCGGTAACTGGTGCTGCAATCCAAAGAATTGGAATAGAATCTATACTTGCGCCGAGTGTTTCAAATATTCTGCTTACATTTGCATTTTGAAGTGCGAATCCGAATTGAATGCCAAGAAATCCGAAACTCATATTCCAGATTTGCCAGAAGGAAAGACGCGGTTTGCTCATATAATTTCCTAAGTATGATTAAATTAACGACAGTGAAAAATAGTAAATGGTTTATAATTTAGATAATACAAATAAACAACTTTTTCTTTATCGGTGTTCCTTATTGTGTTTTAGTGTTTTGGTGGCAAAAAAAGATTCGCCACTAAATCACGAAATCACGAAATTCCACAAAAGTATTTAGACAAATGAATATCGCAGAAATAATAAATAAGGTTTTAGCAACTCCAAATGCTGCATTCTTTTACACTCCACCATTTTATGGAAAGAGTGATTCTTATCTTTTCTTAAAACCAAAAGAAATTGTTACAATAAAATCCTTAAGAAATCTGGATGAAAAATTAAATCGAATAGATGATCTTATTGCAGATGGTTTTGTTGGATACTCATTGATGAATTATGAAGCAGGATATTTGTTTGAGAAAACATTAAATAAATTTCTGCCAAAGAATGAAAATCTTATACAATTCTTTTTTTATGATAAAAAAAATGTTCAGCCAATTAAATCAAATAAAATATTGTTTGATTCATTTGAAAAGTATAAGATTAAAAACTTCAAACTAAACACTTCAAAAAATGAATTCACGAAATCAATCAGTAAGATAAAATCCTACATTGAAGAAGGAGATACTTACCAGGTTAATTACACAATAAAAGGTAAATTTGATTTTGAAGGTTCGTATTCAGGATTATTCAGTAATCTGGTTTTCAATCAATCTGCACAATACATTGCTGTAATAAATAATAACGGCAAATTAATTATTTCACTTTCACCCGAAATGTTCTTTGAAAAAAACGGAAGAAAAATTATTTCGAAACCGATGAAAGGAACAGCAAGACGTGGAATCGATCATTCAAATGATGAATTCATAAAATATGAATTGGAGAGAAGTGAAAAGAATCGTGCTGAAAATGTGATGATTGTTGATTTGATTCGAAATGATTTAGGAAGAGTAAGTGAATATGGTTCTGTAAAAGTTAAAAATATTTTTGATGTTGAAAAATATGAGTCTGTTTATCAGATGGTTAGTACAGTTGAATCGAAACTAAAAAAGAATGTTAAACTTTCTGATGTTTTAAAAAATATTTTTCCTTGCGGATCAATTACCGGTGCTCCAAAAATCCGTACGATGGAAATAATAAATGAACTTGAAAAGGAGAGTCGTGGAATTTATACCGGTTCAATTGGATTGATTAGAAAAAATAAAATTACATTTAATGTTCCAATCAGGACTTTAGTTGTTGATAAAAAGACAAACAGAGGTGAAATTGGTTTAGGAAGTGGAATTGTTTGGGACAGCATTGCTGAAGAAGAATACTTGGAAACAAAACTTAAAGGAAAATTTCTTACTGAACCTGTTAAGCCATTTGAGATAATTGAAACAATGAAAATTGAAGATGGAAAAATATTTCTACTTGATGAGCACTTAGATAGGATGACACAAACAGCTGAATATTTTTTATTCAGCTTTGATAGAAAGAAAATCAAATCATACTTGAACAAAATTGTTAATAAAACTGATACTGAAAGTTATCGATTGAGACTTTCGTTGGATAAATATGGAAGACTTTGTCATGTTATTTCAAAGCTTATTCAATTACCTCAAGAGATAAAAGTTATCATCTCTAAAAATAAGATCCATTCGAAAAACAGATTCCAATATTTTAAAACAACAAATCGTAGATTGTATGATCGTGAGTATAAAAGCATTACTGCAAAAGGATTTTTTGATGCTATCTATTTTAATGAAAGAGGTGAGTTGGCAGAAGGTGCAATTTCAAATATTTTTATTTATAAAAATGATGTTATCTCAACTCCACCAATAAATGCGGGAATATTACCCGGAGTTTATCGAAAACAGTTATTAAAGAATGATTCCGGCATTAGAGAGAGAAGATTGTATTTAGCAGAATTATTGGAAGCTGATAAAATTATCTTAACAAATTCTGTACGTGGTGAGGTTACAGTCAATAAATTATTTCTTGATGAGAATGAGTTTATTGAATTTAAATAAAACTTTGTGTCCTTTGTGCAGATATACTTGGTGATCTTTTGGCAAAGCCATCCCCTCGGGAGTGGTAAAAAGTTTAACCACAAAGCACACAAAGGATATCACAAAGAGCACTAAGAATAATCAATCAAACGTAAACCAACATCAGCATATTTCTTTTATTTTCTATATTTTGCAATCAAATAATAAATCAACTCAGAAATGTCAAAATCTATAACAGAAACTTCAAAAAGAAAAAAAGAGCATATAGAACTTTGCCTTACAGATAAGGTCGCGTTCCGCTCAAAGACAAATGGATTTGACAGATATGATTTTATTCATGATGCACTTACTGAAGTTGATATTTCGAAAATATCCTTTCAGACAAAATTATTTTCTAAAAAATATAAACTATCCATTTCTGATTTCCTGTATGACTGGCGGAACTGAAGAAGCAGAAAATATCAATCAAAGATTAGCAGTTATTGCAGAGGAATTAAAAATTCCTATTGGAGTAGGAAGCCAAAGACAGGCTTTGGAAAATAAAGACAATCATAATTCATATAAAGTTATTCGTAAAACGGCTAAGAGTGTTCCGGTGTTTGGAAACATTGGTGCAGCACAAGTTGTTCAATCAAAAAATCAAGACTGATATTCTCTCCTTAATTGATATGCTTGAAGCAGATGCATTTGTTGTTCATTTAAATCCTTTACAAGAATTGTTGCAGCCAGAAGGTGAACCAAATTTTGTGGGATTGTTAAAGAAATTAGAAAAATTAGTATTCAAAAATCTGAAGTGCCTGTGATTGTTAAAGAAGTTGGTTCAGGAATAAGTAAAGAGACAGCAAAAAAACTTTTAAATATTGGGGTTAAGGGAATTGATGTTGCCGGTGCAGGCGGAACAAGCTGGGCTGGTGTAGAAATTTTAAGAGGTAAATCAGAAAATGATTTTTGGGATTGGGGATTGCCAACATCTTACTGTTTAAGAGAAATTTATCCTTTAAAGAAAAAGCATAAATTCACTTTAATAGGATCCGGAGGAATTAATACATCACATGATCTGGCTATGGCTTTTGCATTTGGTGCTGATCTGGTAGCATCTGCAAGGATTATACTTCAAACATTAATGAAAAATGGTGAGGAAGAGGTAATTAGATTAATATTAAATTGGTTTGAGTATCTTAAAAAAGTTATGTTTCTAACAGGATCAAAAAATTTAATTGAACTAAAAAATAAAAAGACTATTAATAAGGAAGAGCTATTTTGAAACCTGCTGATTTGAAAAAATATATTTTGTTTTATGAAAGAGAGAGAAAAATAATTGATAAAAAACTTGCACTAGCATTAAAAGGAAGAAATCCAGCCTCACTTTATCAGCCTGCATCATACATTCTAGAAAGCAGCGGTAAACGATTAAGACCATTACTTGTTTTGCTATCAGCTAAAGCGGTTGGCGGTAACATTAAAAACTTTTATAACGCTGCACTTTCTGTGGAGATGCTTCACAATTTTACTCTTGTACATGATGATATTATGGATAATGCTGATTTGAGAAGAGGTAATTTAACAATCCATAAAAAGTATAATCTAAATACAGCTATTTTGACAGGAGATATTCTTGCAGCAGTTGCGTATGAATTTTTATTAAAAGATTGTAAGGTAAATGCAAAGCAAGCTCTGGATTCTTTTACAAAAGGTTTAGTTGAAGTTTGCGAAGGGCAAAGTCTTGATACAGAATTTGAGACAAGAAAAAATGTTTCACTTCCCGAATATATTGAGATGATTGAGAAAAAGACTGCTGCACTTGCCAGAATGTGCTGCGAGCTTGGCGCTTATCTTGCAGCTGGAAGTAAGAATGATATTAAAGCATTGTCTAACTACGGAAAGTATCTCGGTATAGCATTTCAAATTCAGGATGATCTTTTGGATATTATAGCTGATAAATCTGAATTTGGTAAAAGAATTGGCGGCGACCTGGTGGAAGGCAAAAAGACATTTTTATTTATCGAAGCTTTGGAAAAGGCAAAGGGTAAAGACAAAGATGACTTATTAAAAGTAGTTGCAAACAAAGGTATTAAAGAAAATCAAATTGAATACTATAAAAATCTTTATGAAAAACTCGGGGTAATTGATGATGCAAAAGACGCAATACGCAGTTATACAAGTAAAGCGTTAAGGTCAATTAATAAATTATCAAATAAAAGTGAAGTGGAAATTTTCTACTGGTTGGCTGATTCATTAATTAAAAGAAATAAGTAATGATTGAAAAAACTGTTAAGATAGTTAACAAGGCCGGACTTCATACTCGTCCTGCAGCTACTATTGTTAAACTTGCTGCTAAGTATAAAAGTGAATTTTTTATTTACCGTGATGGAATGAGTATTAATGGCAAAAGTATAATTGGAGTTATGACGTTAGCTGCTGAAATAGGTTCTGAATTAAAATTAACCTTTGATGGATCAGACGAGCAGCAAGCTTGCGATGAAATAGTAGCTTATTTTGAGAGAGGATTTGATGAGTTATGAAACCTTTTAAAGACATCTATAAAAACTCCGAAAATAAAATTGCCGGAATAGCTGCAGCACCGGGAATTGTAATTGGAAAAGTTTATTTGTTCACAAAAGAGAAACTGGAAATAAGTAAGGCTCCGATTACGAATAGTGAAGAGGCTATTAACAATTTTGAAGAAGCACTCAAACAATCAAAAAAAGAATTAAATAAAATTTTTGGGTTTGCCAGAGAAAAGATGGATGAAGTTCGTGCTGCAATATTTGAAGCACAGTTGATGATTCTTGATGATCCGATTCTTTTAGGCAACATTGAAAAAAGAATTAAAGACGAAATGATTCAGCCTGAGTTTATTGTTTCAGATGAAATTTCTAAGTATCAGGAATTGATGATCATCTCTCACGAATCTTATATGAAAGAACGTGCACACGATATTGAAGATATCAAACATAGAATCATTCGTAATCTGCAAAAGAAAAGATGGCAATCTAAAATTGAAAAAAACCTTATTGTTGTTAGCGAATCATTAACCCCTGCCGATACATTACTTCTTTCAAGAAGAGAAGCATTAGGTTTTGTTACGGATCATGGTGGGTTGACTTCTCACGCTGCAATCATTTCTCGATCTCTTAATATTCCTGCAGTTGTTGGAACCCATAATGCTTCAACAATCATTAAGGATGGCGATACAATTATTGTTGATGGATTTCATGGTTACATAGTTTATAATCCAACAGATGTACAACTTGAATTCTTTAAAGGAAAACAAAAGAAACTTTTTGAAATCCAAAAAGGACTTGAAGAATTTAAAGATAAACCGGCACTTACAAAAGATGGTAAAGAAATTAATCTTGAAGCAAATGTTGATGTTACGGGTGAGATTGACATTGTTATCACGAGCAACGCTAAAGGAATTGGTTTGTACAGATCTGAACAAATATTAAATGAGCTTGGAAGCTTTCCTGATGAAGACGAGCAAACCGTTATTTATTCAAAACTTGCATCAAGAATTTATCCAAAGTTTGTTACGATTCGTGCTTTTGATATTGGCGGAGATAAATTCAGATTTAGTGAGTACAAAGAACCAAATCCGTTTTTAGGTTTACGAGGAATAAGATTTTTATTGGAGAATGAAAATATTTTTAGAACTCAAATACGTGCTGTTTTAAGAGCAAGTGAAAATAAAAATATAAAATTTATGATTCCTATGATCTCCACACTTGATGAAGTTTGGATAACTCAAAAAATTATCCAGGAATGTAAAAGTGAATTAAAAAAAGATAAAATTAAATTTGATAATCATATCAAAATCGGAATAATGATTGAAGTACCATCCGCAGCAGTGATGGCAAAAGATTATGCTGAAGAGATAGATTTTATAAGCATTGGTACAAATGATCTTATTCAATATATGATGGCTGTTGATCGTGGTAATGATCTTGTATCCAATCTTTATCAGGAATTCAGTCCCGTTATTATTAGAACAATCGATTACATTGTTAAAGCAGCAAAAGAAAGTAAAATACCAGTTAGCATTTGTGGTGAGATGGCAGCAGATACACTTGCAATTCCGCTGCTTGTTGGTTTAGGATTAGATTCATTAAGCATGTCACCCGGTACTATTCTTTACGCTAAAAGAATTATTCGTGATTTTGATTTTAAAAAGGCAAAGGTTTTAGCCGAAGAATGTCTGCAATGTAAAACTGAAATAGAAATTCAGAAAAAGGTTAAAAAGTTTTTTGATGAAAATAACATATCACGAACAAGGAATATTTTATAGCAATGGAAATTAAAGACTACGTAAATAAGTACGATCCGCAAAATCAGTTTAATGTACTTGTAAATACCTATCAGCAAATTGAGTTTGCCTGGAAAAATAAATTTATCAATAGATGGGATTAATAAATCTGATATCTCAAACATAATTATCAGCGGTCTTGGCGGTTCTGCAATAAGTGCTGATCTTATTAAGAATTATTTGGGTAAGTGAAATTGAAATTCCAATTATCGTTAACCGAAATTATAATCTTCCCAAGTTTGCAAGTAAGAATACTTTGTTTATTGCATCATCATATTCCGGTAATACTGAAGAAACAATTTCAGCATTAAAGCAAGCAATTAAAATTGGTTGTAAAATTGTTTGCATAACAACTGGCGGTGAAGTTGAATCGATTGCAAAGAGTAAAAATATTCCATGCGTTAAAGTCCAACCTGGATTTCAACCAAGATATTCACTGGGATTAAGTTTCTTTTCATTACTCAAAGTATTTCAAGAGTTAAAACTCATTTCTGATCAAACAAAAATTGTAGAAAATGTTATCAATCTTTGGAAGCAAAAGGGAATTGAATATTCTAAAGAGGGAAACTTTGCATTATACTTTTGCAGAATCTTTAGTTGGATTTATTCCTGTTATTTATTCTGTTGCAGATTCAACAAGTGCAGTTGGATACAGATTTAAATGTCAGTTGAATGAAAACTCAAAGCTTCATGCATTTCATAATGAAATTCCTGAGATGAATCATAACGAAATTATTGGCTGGGAATCTTATCAGGAAAAAGTATTTCATTCAAAAATTATAAACATTGTTGATGAAACTTATCATCCACAAATACAAAAACGATTTGAAATACTTAAAGATATATTTTCAAAAAGCGGAGTTGAAACATTAAGTTTGAAAAGTAATGAAGATTCATATAAAGTTAGATTGTTAGATTTAATTTATCTGGGTGATTGGATATCCTATTATGTTGGAGTGTTAAGAGGATATGATCCAAGTGAAATTGATAATATTTATACACTTAAAGATAGATTGAAATAGTATAGATTATTTTACATTACTGAGTATAGTTGTTACAATAGACTAAATCTTAATGTTGTTTCAAAATCAAAAAAGTCATTTCGAAGAAGTCCTTGACTGAGAAAGCTCTAAATAATTTAAGATTTCTCCCTTCGGTCGAAATGACAATCTAAATTTTCACGTAACCTCTAAAATCAGTTAATAAAATTTTAATTATGGTAAGAGTAATAAATAATTTATGATTACAGTTTTAGAAGTCATCAAACTGTCTACAGAGTATCTTCAAAAAAAAGGGGTTGAAGCACCAAGAGCTAATGCTGAAATACTTCTTGCCGAAATTCTTAAATGCAAACGATTAGAACTTTATCTTTCATTTGATAAACCACTTGCAGAAAATGAAGTTCAGATTTATCGAGAAGCAATAAGAAAAAGAGGATTAAGAATTCCGTTACAATATATTGTGGGTAATGTAGAATTCTATGGTTTAAAACTCATTGTTAATGAAAATGTTCTTATACCCAGACCAGAAACTGAATTGCTTGTTGAAAAAATTATTAAAGAATCAGACAAATCTGTGAGTCTTAAAATATTAGATATCGGTGTTGGCAGTGGAAACATTTCATTATCCATCTTAAAAAATTTACCAAACTACAAATGTTGTGGCTATTGATATAAGTGAAAGTGCATTAGAAGTTGCAAAACAAAATGCTGAGTTAAATTCATTGCAGGATAGAATTGAGTTAAAACATTTTGATATTATGAAAGATGATTTGAACAGTTTAGGTAAGTTTGATTTAATAGTTTCAAATCCTCCTTATGTTTCTGTGAATGATTTTGAATCCCTTGAACCTGAATTAAAAGTACACGAGCCAAGAATTGCATTAACTGATAATTCAAACGGAATATCTTTTTATAAAAGAATTATAGAAGTATCAGATCAAATTTTGAATAAACCGGGGAAGATTTATTTTGAACTTGGTATGGGACAATCTATGGAAGTTAAAAATTTATTTGATCAGAAGGGTTTTAGTAACATAACTATTACTAAAGACTATTCTGGTATTGATAGAATAATTTGCGGAGAGCTTAAATGAGAGCACTTGTTCAAAGAGTTTCTGAAGCTGGAGTTTATATTGAAAAAGAAAATTACAAAGCTGAAATTGGAAAAGGAATTGTAATTCTATTGGAATCAAATCAGATGATGAAGAAAATGATCTTTAATTTGTTGCAGATAAATGCAGCAACTTCGAATTTTTGAAGATGAAAATGAAAAGATGAACTTATCTTTAAAAGATATTAATGGTGAAGTACTCATCATCTCTCAATTCACACTTTATGGTGATGCTCAAAAAGGTAACCGTCCCAGTTTTATTGAAGCAGCAAAACCTGAAATTGCAATTCCGCTCTATGAAAAATTTATAAGTAGAATGAAATCGAATCTTGGAGAAGAAAAAATTAAAACCGGAATATTTGGAGCAATGATGCAGGTAAAAATTATTAATGATGGTCCTGTTACAATACTAGTTGAATCCAAACAGCAGGTGAATAAGTGAATCCAGTTTTGATGATATTTATTGATGGTGTTGGAATTGGTAACAAAGATTATGAATTCAATCCATTCTTTAAGTATGGATTTAAAATATTTGATGAGATATTTAAAGCAATTCCAGACATTCAAAATCCTTATTTAGAAAAAAATGGAATGTATGTTTTTCCAGCGGATGCAAAACTTGGTGTTGAAGGTTTACCTCAAAGCGGAACAGGGCAGGTATCAATATTTTGTGGAATGAATGCACCACAGTTTGTGGGTAAACATTTTGGACCATTTCCGTATTCCACAACTATTCCGGTAATTAAAGAGCAAAATATTTTTAAAGCTTATCAGGATTTAGGTAAATCGGCATATTTTGTAAATGCATATCCCAAAGTATTTTTTGATTATTTAAAATCCGGTAAAACAAGATTGAGTACTACATCGTTAAGTTGTCGTTTAACAGGATATGAAATTAAATTCCGTTACAGAACTTAGACAAAGTAAAGCACTTACTGCTGAGATTACAAATGAAAGATGGAATCGTAAATTAAAATATCAACTAAAGGTTATTAGTCCGGAAACTGCCGCAAGACGATTATTAAGAATTGCCGGCAAACATGATTTTACTTTGTATGAGTTTTTTCATACTGATCACCTTGGACACGGAAGAATTGCTGATGAGTTTGAATCAATATATAATAATCTGGATAGATTTTTGTTTACCATATTATCAGAATTAAATAAGGATGAGATGACTTTGGTTATTTGTTCAGATCATGGAAACTTTGAAGATTTATCTGTAAAGACTCATACGATGAATCCGGCATTAACAATTACTGCAGGAAAAAATGCAAGAGAATTATCTGACAGTATAAAAGATTTAACGGATATAAAACCATCAATAATAAAATATTGCACTTGAAAGATTATCCATTTATAAAATTTACTTTAGCATTTATTATTGGAATTCTTGCTTCGGGATTATTCCAATTTGATTTATATTTTTATCCAATCATTGTCTTTATCTTAGTATTAGCTTTATTACTCTTAACAAATCATTTTCAATTTAGTTTCTACAAAATTATTTCCTCCACTTTATCATTATTTCTGATTTTCATTTTTGGTTTGTACATAGCAAAACTTGGTGAAACAAAAATAGAATCGCCACTTAACACATATCAAAAAGAAAAGAACGCAAAGTTATTTGCCCAAGTAATTGATGTTGAACTTGAAAGATCATTTGAGATAGTTTTTACAGTAGTAATAGATTCATTACAAATGGACAACAAACTATTTACTTCAAATGATAAACTGATTTGTAAATTCAGAGGTGATTCACTTCAAAGAAAAAATTTATATGCTCACATAAATGCAGGGAATAAAATATATTTAACCGGTACTTATCAAAAGGGAAGAGACAAAAGAAATCCGGGTGAATTTGATTATGACAAATATCTCAAATCAAATGGCATAACCGGATTATTTATTTCCTACGCAACTGATAGCATTAATATACTTTCAAATCAAAAAGATTATTTTAAAAGCGTTGCTTCATTCTGTTAGAAAAGAAATTGATAAAACAATACACGATCTTCACAATCCACAGACTGCGGGATTGCTAAGAGGGTTAATTCTTGCTGATAGAAGTGAAATAGATTACGAAACCAAAAATGAATTTATTAATTCCGGTGTAGTTCACATACTTGCTGTGTCTGGCTTACACGTTGGTTACGTGCTGGTAATTTTCATTTTTATTTTTGGCAGATTTGGAATTTATTTGAGATCAATACTTACCATACTTGGTTTGCTAGCTTTTATGTTTTTAACCGGTGTGCCGCCATCAGTATTTCGTGCAACATTAATGGCAGTTGTAATTATCATAGCATTTCTTTCTAACCGAAGTACAAATATTATTAATTCAATTTCCATTGCTGCTTTTATAATCCTATTATTAAATCCAAATGAAATTTATAATCCAGGATTTCAACTTTCATTTTCGGCAGTCCTTGCTATCGGTATTCTATATCCATATTTCCAAAAAATGATTTACAAATTGCACTTAAAACATAAATGGGTGGAATATATTTTATTATTCTTTGGAGTTTCATTAAGTGCACAAATTGGAACGCTGCCTTTTACACTCGCTTACTTTAGTAAATTATCCGTTGTTGCATTATTTGCAAACTTAATTGTGATTCCAACTATAGGTGTTATAATCGGTGTTGCATTTATTACAATCTTTATTGGATTATTCTCTTATGCGATTGCCATTTACTTTGCAGCTGCTAACGATTTATTTTCTGGCTGGATGATAGAATTTATTCGATTCACCGGAGGTTTAGAATTTTCTTTTCTTTGGATTCGAGACTACTCGTTGTATGATGCAATTATTTTCTATGCTGGATTAGCCCTGGTATTATTCACTCTTATTAATATTAAAAAAACATTTCTTAAAATATCTCTGATCATCATATTAGTCTTTTCAATGTTTACCTACTCAAAGTTTGATAACGATGAACTACTGGGTAAGAACAAATTAAATGTTCTTATGATCGATGTTGGGCAGGGTGATTCATTTTTGATTAAATTTCCAAACGGCAAAACTGCACTGATTGATGCAGGTGAAGCAAATCCTTTTGTTGATAATGGTGAAAGAGTTATTATTCCTTTATTAGATTATTTAGGAATCAACCAGATTGATTATGGATTTATTTCTCATCTCGATCTCGATCATTATGGTGGGTTTGTTTCGTTAATTTATAATAAAAGAATCAATAAAGTTTATCGTCCTTTGCCTGATTCAGGTAGTAAATCTATTAGATTAGAAAAGTTTCTTAAAGAAATGAAAATAAAAACAGGTATCTATGATAAAACTTCCTTTGATGTTGGAAATGTAAAAGTATTTTTTTTGAATGATCCTTATAGTTATTCATATCGAAGTTTTTCAAGTAATGATAGAAGCGGCGTAATTAAATTTGTTTATGGTAAAACCTCATTTTTGTTTGTTGGCGATTGTGAACATCCTGCAGAATATTTTCTCGCATCTAATTTTGGAGGATATGCTTGATTCGGATGTTTTAAAAGTTGGGCATCACGGAAGTGCAACAGGTTCTTCAAAAGCTTTTTTAAATTTGGTTTCACCGAATATATCTTTGGTAAGTGCCGGGGTAAAAAATAAATTTAATCATCCTGCTGAAAGTGTAATTAATTCTTTGAGAAAATATAATTCTAAGATTTACAGAACCGATGAACTTGGTGCTGTGCTTTTACAATCAGATGGAAAGATTATTAATAAAGTGGATTGGAAGTAGTTTGATTTCTAGTTTTGCTCTAAAAACCCGAATTTTAATCAAAATAACCTAAGGAAGATAGTTGAAAAAACTGATGTCAGCCTGAGCGAAGACGAAGGCGGGCATTTTAAAATAAACCTGTCTACCATCAAAAAAATTCACACCTCGACTTCGCTCGGTGTGACGTATATAAATATTTCAAAGGCTCTGAAGAACATTGTAATTAAAAAAAACAAAATTAGAAATATCAATTAAGAACATGGAGTAATTTATGTCAAAAACAATTCAAGTTGGAATAATAATGGGCAGCGATTCTGATCTTGCGATAATGAAAGAGGCATCAGATATTTTGAATGAATTTGGAATTACAAATGAAATGAAAATTATTTCAGCACATCGCAGTCCTCATTTACTTGCTGAATATGCCAGTAACGCTCACGAGAGAGGAATGAAAGTATTTATTGCAGGTGCAGGTGCAGCGGCTCATTTACCCGGAGTTACTGCTGCATTTACTCCGCTTCCGGTAATAGGTGTACCAATTAAATCAAAATCTCTTGATGGATTGGATTCATTATTATCAATAGTACAAATGCCATCCAGGTGTTCCTGTTGCAACTGTAGCAATAAACGGAGCTAAAAATGCTGGCATACTTGCAGCACAAATAATATCAACCGGTAACGCAGATCTTCAAAAAAAAATTATTGAGTTTAAAAAGAAATTGTCCGAAGAATCAATTCGAAAGAATGAAAAAATTAAGTAGGAAATTTCTTTATTACTAAAGTTTAGATTCGGTTTGGCATAATTTTAAGTGTCGATTTTTTATTAAAATTATTTGACTTAAAATTTGCACCAAATTATTATTTTGATTAAAATCGTTTCGACAATCTGATTATATATTAAGATTCTAAGCGTTACGAACAATTTAAGTGTAAGTATTTGTGGATAAAATTCATTCACTACTTTTAGCAAGTAATTGGTCCCTTAATTAATTCTATATCTAACTAACATTCAGGAGGTTCGTGTATGCAAAAATCTTTTCAAACACTTCTTTGGTGCATTTCTTTTGTGCTGGTAGTTTCTACTAGTGGATTTGCACAGGATTCTAAAAGTGGTGATGGTAACAATTTTAGTACTAGTGGTAAATTTGATTCTAAAACAACTGGTCAAATTCCTTATAGTACCGAAGGTATTGTAACTATTACACATTCTACTAGTCAATCTATTGTTCCTGGTAGCGTATCTTGCAACGCTGGTGGTTTACACACAGATAATAGCTATTGGCGTGCATTTAATCTTTCCTCATTTGGTATTGGGGGAGATTTTTCTGTAACTGACGTATCAATCGGTGTAGAAACAGCAACCAGCACTGGCGCAAGTCAGCAAGTTACTTGTAATTTGTATACTTCGAGCCAAGCTTTTCCAGGTGGTTTTCCAGGTTCCTTAACTCTTATTGGAACCGCAACAGTCGATGTAACTCCTCAGTCCTCTACAATTTTAAATATTCCAGTTACAGGTGTAGCTCCTGCAGGTTCTGAACTTGTAGTCGAAATATTTACTCCTGATGGTCAAACTCTTGGGAATGGTTTCTTCATAGGTTCAAATGGTTTAGGAGAAACCGGTCCAAGTTATATAAGTGCTGCTGGTTGTGCAATTACAGCGCCAACTACAACAGCGGCAATAGGTTTCCCTGCTATGATGATAGTTATGAATGTTACTGGTAATGACGGCGCACCATGCCCGGTAGGTCCAGCAACAAATCCAGCACCAGCAAGCGGAAGCGTAGATGTTAGCATCAATCCAGGAAATGCAACCTGGACGAATGGTGTTGGTACATCACAGGTAGAAGTATTCTTTGGTCCATTAGGAAATTCAGTATCGGTTTATAGCGGGACACCAATAGAAACCATTGCTATTCCTGGTCCACTAGATTATGCTACTACTTACGAGTGGAAAGTTGTTTGCAAGAATGATACTTGCAGTGGTGCTCCAGTAGCTACCTGGACATTCACTACTGAACAAGATCCAAGTTTAGTTTCATTATTCTTTGAAGATTTTGAGAGCGGTCCAGGATTATGGACAATTACAAATGATGGCGGCACCTGTGTATTTACAGTTGCACCAATAACCCAAAATAGTTATACTTTACCTCCAACTGCAGCAGGAAATGTTCTTTCCGCAGATGCAGATTTCTGCGGAAGCGGATCAACGTTACTATCTACAGCAACATTAAATAGTCCAATAGATGCATCATTATATCAAAATGTAGTGTTAGAATTTGATAATGACTGGCAAGCTATTAATGCTGCAGACTTCAGTTATGTAGAAGTTAGTGTAGATGGTGGCACAACCTGGACACCAGTTAGAACATTTGATGTTACTGATGTAAGAAATACTCACGAAGTAATTGATATAAGTTCATTTGTAGCCCTTCAAAGCTTCCAATTAAGATTAAGAACCATTCAACCAGGATGGGATTGGTGGTGGGCAGTTGATAACTTAGCAGTTATCGGCAGTGGAGTAGTTCCAGTTGAACTAACCTCATTTGCAGCAACCACAGATAACAGAAATGTAACACTTAAACTGGTCAACAGCAACAGAATTAAACAACAGCGGCTTCCAGGTTGAAAGAAGCAGCGGAAGTGCTTATGAAGTTGTTGGATTTGTAGCTGGTTCTGGTACAACAACAGAAATTAGAAACTATTATTTCGTTGATCAGAATGTAACTTCAGGAACATATTCATACAGACTAAAACAAGTTGACTTTGATGGAACATTTGAATACTCAAATACAATTGAAGTTGAAGTTGTTGGTGTAAAAGAATTCGCACTTGGTCAAAACTATCCAAATCCATTCAATCCAAGTACAACAATAAACTTTAGCTTAGCAGTAGACAGCAAAGTAAGCTTAAAGATATTTGATGTATTAGGACAGGAAGTAGCAACATTGATAAATGGACAGATGGCAGCAGGAAGCCAGAAAGTTTCCTTCGATGCAAGTTCATTGAACAGTGGTGTTTACTTCTACAGAATAGATGCAAGTGGAATAGATGGACAGAAGTTCAGTTCAGTAAAGAAGATGATATTAACTAAATAATCTCATCTCTTTAAGTTAGTTTATAAAGCCTCGTAGAAATGCGAGGCTTTTTTTATTTACAATTTCTGTTTACACACAAAAATATTTTTATCTAAAACTTGATTCAAAATAGATTTTTAAGTAAAATGTTTTCAGTAATATTCTAATATTTTTATTACGTCATTATTATTTAACCTTCATAATCAATTATTGAATCATGAATTATCATATAACAATAATTAAACTATTTCCCGCCCTAATTAAATCTATATCAATTAATCATTCAGGAGGTTCGCTTATGTTTAAAAAATTTCAATTTATTGTTTCCTTAGTTCTCTTTTTATCTTTGGGTATTTTTGCTCAAAATTTGAAGACTGCAAAGGATATAAATCCAAATTTGGGGCCTTTTGTTAAATCTACTCAACTCTCAGTAGAAGCAATGTGGGATGTTCAGTTAGAGTTTAATGCTCTAACAATAAGCGGTGCAGCCGGTAATGCAGGTGCAGAATATGACGGAACAAGTTTCTATTCAACCAGATGGGCATCAAACCTAATTCATGAATATTCTGGAGATGGTACTGCATTAGTCAGAGAATTTTCGATTCCTGGTGTAACCGGATTGAGAGATTTGGCTTATGATGGGCAGTATTTTTACGGTGGTGCATCTGCCAACACAATTTATCAGATGGACTTTGCAACTAATACTCTTGTTGGTACAATTGCTTCTCCTGTTGCGGTGAGACATATTGCCTATGATTCAGATAATGATGCTTTCTGGGTTGGCAACTGGGCTACAGATATATATCTTGTTGGTAGAGATGGCAGTACGCTTGCTCAAATACCAGCGGCTACACACACAGGAACAGGTGTTTATGGTAGTTGTTATGATAATGTTAGTCCCGGTGGTCCATATCTCTGGATATTTGACCAGGGTAATGTTGTTGGCGCACCACAATTAATCAGACAGTTACAACTGCCTGGCGGAACACCAACTGGTGTACAACACAATGTATATGACGATGTTGCATTAGATAATCCTACTGGCAGTGCTGGTGGTTTATTCTCAACCACTGATTTTGCTACCGGAATTTTTTCAATAGGTGGATTAATGCAATCTGGAGATGGAATTGCTCCAGAAGAAATATTCCTTTATGAGGTTGCTTCAGCAGGACCTCCATGTCCTATCGATCCTCCAATTAATCCTTCACCAGCAGCCGGTGCAACAGATGTTCCTATTACTGGAAATACAGCTGGCTGGACAAATGGTGTCGGTGCTAATGCAATTGAAGTATGGTTTGGTCCGGTGGGTAATTTAGCAATGGTTTATGATGGTACTCCTCTCACATCTCTACCTTTAGCAGCAGTTGAACCATTAGATTATTTTACAACTTATGGATGGCGTGTTATTGGGAAGAATGATACTTGCAGTATTGCAGGACCGGTCTGGACATTCACCACAGTACAAGATCCAAGTTTAGTTTCATTATTCTTTGAAGATTTTGAGAGCGGTCCAGGATTATGGACAATTACAAATGATGGCGGCACCTGTGTATTTACAGTTGCACCAATAACCCAAAATAGTTATACTTTACCTCCAACTGCAGCAGGAAATGTTCTTTCCGCAGATGCAGATTTCTGCGGAAGCGGATCAACGTTACTATCTACAGCAACATTAAATAGTCCAATAGATGCATCATTATATCAAAATGTAGTGTTAGAATTTGATAATGACTGGCAAGCTATTAATGCTGCAGACTTCAGTTATGTAGAAGTTAGTGTAGATGGCGGCACAACCTGGACACCAGTTAGAACATTTGATGTTACTGATGTAAGAAATACTCACGAAGTAATTGATATAAGTTCATTTGTAGCCCTTCAAAGCTTCCAATTAAGATTAAGAACCATTCAACCAGGATGGGATTGGTGGTGGGCAGTTGATAACTTAGCAGTTATCGGCAGTGGAGTAGTTCCAGTTGAACTAACCTCATTTGCAGCAACCACAGATAACAGAAATGTAACACTTAAACTGGTCAACAGCAACAGAATTAAACAACAGCGGCTTCCAGGTTGAAAGAAGCAACGGAAGTGAATATCAAGTTGTAGGATTTGTAGCTGGTTCACGGAACAACAACAGAAATGAGAAACTACTCATTTGTTGATCAAAATGTAGATTCTGGAAGTTATATATACAGACTAAAACAAGTTGACTTTGATGGAACATTTGAATACTCAAATACAATTGAAGTTGAAGTTTTAGGAGTAAAAGAATTCGCACTTGGTCAAAACTATCCAAATCCATTCAATCCAAGTACAACAATAAACTTTAGCCTTAGCAGTAGACAGCAAAGTAAGCTTAAAGATATTTGATGTATTAGGACAGGAAGTAGCAACATTGATAAATGGACAGATGGCAGCAGGAAGCCAGAAAGTTTCCTTCGATGCAAGTTCATTGAACAGTGGTGTTTACTTCTACAGAATAGATGCAAGTGGAATAGATGGACAGAAGTTCAGTTCAGTAAAGAAGATGATATTAACAAAATAATATCATCTCTTTAAGTTAGTTTATAAAGCCTCGTAGAAATGCGAGGCTTTT
>CAWEUT010000006.1:0-8502 GCA_963812305.1 uncultured Ignavibacteriaceae bacterium | reverse complement strand
AATTTTAGAGGAATCGTGGTTTCCAAAGGAAACCATAAAATCCACTTTGAGTATTTGCCGGAATCATTTGTAATTAGTAGGAATGTTTCATTGGCTTTTAGTTCATTAGTCATATTTGGATTGTTAATAGCATTGGGGTTGAATTTTAAGAAAAGGAAAGCCAACGCTTAACTACTTGTAATTTTTAAAATTGGGTAATTATGAGAGCATTATTTATTAATCTTATAATAGGATAAAAATTATTCTATTTTCTTCGTTCTAAAATCAAAAATGCTTGTAGTCTTTGCACAATTATTGAAGCCTTAATTTAATTGCAGTTAGCGAACTATTAGCAACTATTGTGAAAAAATATGGTTGTCTCTTTTCCTAATAATTATTAAGTTTATCTACATTTATTTATAAGGGGCTTAGTGATGAAAAAGTTATTTGTTCTTTTTGCTTTATTGTTTTTCGTTCTATTAGTTTCCTGTACAAACGAAATCACAAGCCCTCCTTCTGCTAATTCTGGAAAACTGCTGTTAAAAATTGATAAGCAGAATGCACCTGAAAGTGTTGTTTATGTTAAAGCCTATCTAACAAGAGAAAACTTCGACCCTATCTACGGAATATTAAATCTGCTCTCAGATTCAACAGCAGATATATTGCTTAATGAAATTGATGCTGGCACCTGGCATTTAAAAGTTGATGCTGAAGATGATAGTGGATTAGTCCTTTACACTGGTGAAACAGATGTTCAAGTATTTGCTGGGTTTACAAGTCAGGTTTATTTAACATTGCAACCTACAGGATCTGGCACTGGTTCCATTTATATCAATGTTACATGGGGTGTTCCAACAAATTTGGGTTGGATTGATTATCATAATAATCCATTGATTTCATCAAGCGGAAGTTATTATGATAATATTGCTGTTGCACAGCCGGTAGTATTATTCGATGGTGGAATATATAAAATGTGGTATCATGGTTTAGGGCGAATTGGTAGTGATCCCTGGAAAGTTCATGTATTGTATTGTGAATCTGTTGATGGAATAAATTGGACAAAATATCCTCATCCGGTTATTTATCCTGGAAATAACTACTCATGGGATTCCAAAGCAGTATCCCCTGGCGCTGTTATTAAAGAGAATGGAATTTATAAAATGTATTATTGCGGATATTCTGATGAATATGATAATTGGCATGTTGGTTACGCAACTTCTGTTGATGGAATCAATTGGGAAAAATATCCTCAGCCAATAATAACTGGTACCTATGGCTGGGAACATCAAATCGTTGTTTCTTCAGTTGTTAAAAAAGACAATTTGTATTATTTATATTATACTGGAAGAAATTTACCTGACTATAAAATTGGCGTAGCTACATCTTCAGATGGCATTAATTGGACTAAATATCCCGGAAATCCAATTTTAATTAATGATAAACCCTGGGAGATGAGTGGTGTCCTAGAAGCATCAGTTATCTTAACATCCGGATCTCTCAAAATGGTGTATATGAATTCAGGTAGCTCAGGGTTCGGTTCTGCAACATCTGTAGATGGGCTAAATTGGGTTAAATCCCAGGATAATCCTTTCTTCATTAATGCAAACACATCAAATGGATGGGCGGCTGTAAAGATTTCGTACCCTTATATTCTTCAAGTTCCAAATGAAATAAGAATTTACTATAATGGATACAACTATTATAATTCTGATCATAAAATTGGGATGGTTAAAAAATCAATAAATTAATATTTATAATACCTTTCTGCCTAAAACCCTATGTATTATTTTGCACAGGGTTTTTTTATATGATTAAGAATTAATAATTAGTAAAATAACTTTTTAGAATATAATATTTCTATGCTTGATAAAATAAAACACCTTGCCAAACATTCTTTCGTTTACAGTATTAGCAACGTTGCATTAAAAGCAAGTGGAATAATTTTATTACCTCTCTATACAAAGTACTTTACACTTGAAGAATATGGTCAACTCGGATTATTACTAATTACAATTATCATTTTTTCTCAATCTCTTGTACTCGGGCAAGGGTTATCGATAATAAGATTTAATAACACTGTTGGGTATGAGGGAAAAAGAAAATCGGTTTTCTTCACAATTACTTTTTTCATACTAATTGTTATTTCATTATTTCTGATTGTTACAGAAACATTTCTTACGGAAATTGCTTCACTTTTTGGTGATCCAGCAATTTATAAGCATTACCTTAATGTCTGTATTTATATAGTAGCAGTAATTACACTCAATAATCTTTTCCTTAGCAAACTAAGAGCAGATGATAGATCAGTAACTTATACCATATCGGGTATTGTAAAACTTCTCGTGATGATTGTACTTTCAATATATTTTATTGTTTACCAGCGCACAGGAATTGAAGGTGTACTTTACGCCCAATTAGCAGGTGAACTAAGTAATACTATTTTCGTTTTGCCATTAATGCTAAAAGAAATTAAACCTGTATTTGATAGTGCTGTTATTAAAGAATCTCTTCGCTACGGTTTTCCGCTAATTTTCAGTTCGATGGCTATTAATCTTTTAAACGGAAGCGATCGATACATTATAAAATATCTGCTTGGTGATGCGCAGCTTGGTTTGTACGAGCTTGCTTACAAAGTTGCCGGTGTGCACAATATGTTTTTGATTATGCCGTTCAATCTTACTTTGTTTCCACTTGCTTTCAAGTTATTTAAAAAAGAAAATGATAAACGCTATTACAGCAAAATCAAAACATATTTTGCCTTTATTATGGTTTGGGCAGGGCTTGCTCTTTGTGTTTTCAGTAAAGAAATTATAATGCTTTTTGCACAGAATTCATCGTATTATCCAGCATATACTGTAGTTCCATGGATTGTACTCGCTTATATTTTGTATGGTATCAGTCTTGTTTCATCATTGGGAATGTATCTTACTGGAAATAATTATTTTGTTGCATACATTACTCTTTTTTGTGCTGCGTTAAACATAGGATTAAATTTTTTATTGATACCTGTTTATGGAATTATGGGCGCTGCAATAAACACGCTTGTTGCATTTTTAGTCCTTGACATGCTTTCTAATCTTGCTTCGAATAAATATTATAAAATAAAATTTGAGAACTATAAACTATTCAAAGTGTTTTTTATAGGAACTATTCTTTTTCTGTTCTCTTCTTACTTTGATGAAAGTATAATTCTGGTAAAATTCCCAATTAAAACTTTTGTCATATTGGTTTTCCCATTCGTTCTTTACTACTGGAAATTTTTTGAAGACAGGGAAGTGCAGGCATTGCAGGGCGCTGTAACAAAATGGAAAAATCCCCTTCAATGGATGGCTCTTTTAAAGAATGAAGTGACAAATCTTACAAAAAAAATAAGTAGCGACTAAAGTTTGGCTTTTTCTTTTTTGTGTTGAATAGCTTTTTTGTAAGCATCCACAAAGTTTGATACATAATCCTGCTTCTTAAAATATTCTATACGCGATTTAGAATTATCTATATTTCTTTTTCTAAAATCTTCATCCGTCATTCCATTTATTATAAGGCTGGCTATTCTTTGATGATCGTTCGGATCAAAGGTAAAATCATTATTACCCATTGCATCTGGAAGCGAAGTAACATTTGAACAAATGACAGGAGCACCATATCGCATTGCCTCATAAAGCGGTCCGCTTCCTGCCTCATAAGTCGTTGGAATTACAACTAATGATGTAACCTTGTAAAGTCCAACTAAATCTTCTTCGGAAACAATTCCTAAAAATTTTACCTGATCTTTTATACCAAGACATTCTGCTTCAATTATTAAATCAGAAGAATAATTAGTTTGATTTCCGGTGCAAATAAGTTGTATTAAAAAGTTTTTTTCTTTTAGTAAAGACAATGCTCTAAAAAGGGTAACGTGATTCTTATGCTTCCAGGTTGCGGCTGGATATAAAATAAATTTATCCTGAAGTTTATATTTAGAAATCAGTTCGTTTGATGGGGTCGCTTTCTTATTTACGAACCATTCTTCATGAAAGGGAGGGGGACAGATGCTAATTTGCCCATCATCTAAACCAAAATATTTTATAACATCTTCCTTAACGTGCTTGAATGATACAATTATCTGGTCGGATTCATCCACTGCTTTTTTGCTATTAAGTGCTCTATGAAGTCTTTCGCCTGCGGAAAAATTTTCGGGCATAATCAATTCCTGTAAATCATGCATGGTTGTAATCAAAGGGATATCAAGTCCATATATAGGAGAATATTGAATAGGTATGTGAAGGACATCAGCATTTAATTTTCTTATAATACTTTTGTAGGGATTAATCCAACCAGAGAATTTTTTTAATGACTGAAATCTGTTCTTACCAGGTAAATAATTTTGTTGTAAAAGAAAGATGTCGTGGGCTGCGTAAGAAAACGAGAGTCTTAGTTTCAGTAAAAAATTTGATCTATTAATCACTATCAAATTAATTTTAGGATGTCTTAATAATGCAGTAACTTTTTCTTTTGTGTCTTCTGATACAATTAAAAATATTTTTTCAATATCATTTGATGAAAGAAGAAGATTTAAAACGCCTATAGAATAAGTGTAAACTCCGCCGGCCTTTATTGTTGTATGATGTATGTAAAAAGCGATCTTCATTTCTAAATTTTTCTAAAGATCCTTGTGGTAAATCAAATGATGTATCTTTGGATCAATGCCTGTTTGCTTAAAACCGTATTTTTCATAAATATGTTTTGCTGCAATATTATCTGGATGGACTTTTAGCATTATCTTTTTAATAGAATTTAACTTACAGAATGAAATTGCATGTTGAAGTGTAAAAGTAGACAAACCTTTGTTTGAATACTTCTCAGATATCCAAACACCGTATGATGGAACTGAATAGCCCTCATCAAATCCGCGAAGCATATAAAAGCCCGCTAAATTGTCTTCTACATAAATACCATAAATCTGGTCTTTTATAGCTTTAGATAATATTCCGGAAATCGCTTCAAGATCAAAAGGGAAGGGAATGAAGTATTGTGAATATTGCTGAGTTGAATTTTGTAAAAGATTAGTCAACTCTTCTGAATGATTACCATTTAATCTTTTGATTTCTAGAGATGAAACGATCATTGATAAAACTCTTTAATTTTATTGCAAATAATCTCAACATCTTTTTCATCAAGATCAGGATAGCTGGGAAGATTTATTCCTCTGCTTCCAAGATTTTCTGCAACTGGTAATGATAGTCCTTCTTCAAAATACATTGGCATTAAATGAACAGGATGAAATGTTGGACGGGTTTCTATTCCATTTTCTTTTAAGTGTAATCTTATTCTATTTCGTTCGTCAGGATCTTTAAGCAGAATTGAAACCATCCAGAAAGAGTGTTTTACATCTCCAACTTGTGAGTGAAATACTACTGGTAAATTTTTTAATTGTTCTTCGTACCAATTTGCAATTAAGATTTTTTTCTCAATCAATTCATTTGCTTTTTCAAGTTGGGCGCAGCCGATTGCGGCACAAATGTTTGTCATTCTATAATTGTAACCAACTATATCGTGATAGTACTCCCGATCTTTTGCTAATCCTTGTCCTTTTAGATGAACAGCTTTTTCATGCAGGTCAGAACTATTTGTTACAACCATTCCGCCTTCACCTGTTGTGATAGTTTTGTTTCCAAAAAAACTAAAAGTAGAGATGTTACCAAATGTTCCAACGTGTTTTCCTTTGTACAAACTTCCAAACGCTTCTGCACAATCTTCAACAACAAAGAGGGAATACTTTTTTGCTATTGATAAAATAGTATCCATTTCACAAGGCTGACCATAAAGATGAACAGCCATTATAACTTTAGTATTCTTTGTGATTTTTTCTTCAATCTTTGTTGGATCAAGTTGCCAGGTATTTATATCAGAATCCACAAAAACAGCTTTGGCACCGGTGTAATTTATTGCATTAACTGAAGCAATATAGGTGAACGAGGGAACTATAACCTCATCTCCTTCGCCAATTCCCAAAGCTATTAATGCAACATGAATTGCAACTGTTCCATTGCAAACAGCAGCAGAATGTTTAACTCCAATAAATTCTGAAAAAGAGTTTTCAAATTGTGTAATGAATTTACCTTTGGAGGAAATCCATGTTGAATCCAAACACTCTAAAACATTTTCTTTTTCTTTTTTTCCTAAAGAGGGCTGATATACGGGATATTTGTAGCTCATTTATCTTTCCTAAGTGTAATACCAATTACCGCAGAATCTTTTATCTGATCAAAAGAATCTAATTTCTTAAAATATTTTGAAATGTAGTAAGGATCTTTTACTGTTTCCCTAAATCCGTTTTTCTCCCATCGCTGTGAGTACGATTTGTAGAAACCAGATTCACATTCTCCAAAAATCTCTTTACTTAAAATAGTAAAGTCTGAGATTTTATTTAACAGTCTTTCATTTATAGATTTATCATCATAAATGCGTTGAAAGAAAAATTTTTCTTTTATTTGTTGTACGTTTAATCCGTAAGTGTTTTTCCCGGAAAATTCTTCTTCAAAAACTTTTGCTACCGGAAAAGTGAGAATTAATAATCCATTTGGTTTTAAAACTCTCCACATTTCCCTAATCGCTTCACTATCTCCATTCCCGTTTATATGTTCTATTACACTGATTGAAATAATATGTGAAAATGAATTATCAGAAAATGTTAATTTCGTTGCATCGGCGGATTCAGCATTATACTTCATTCTGAATTTTAATTTTGATGAATACTTTTTGACAAGATTTAAATCATTGCTATCTGGATTTCTGTAATTGTATTCTCCTTCAAAAGAACTTGCCAAATAAAATCCGAATAAATATGGTGATGAAATATCTAAAATATTATTTCTTGTGGTACCCTCAGTTAAAAAATTTCTTAGTGCAAAGTCGTATTCAAAATATCTTACAATAGAAACAGGATTTAGTAACAATTTCGGGGATAAAGAACCCTTGCTAAATAATTTATATGCGGCACTTCTTCCAAATGAAAAAAAATCTTTTCCTGGTAATAATTTTTTATCTGTTTTACACCAAAAGTATTGGCTCTTCAAAAAAGTATAAGGGAAAGTTAAAATTTGTGATAAAGTGTACAAATTACTTCTCAAATTTAATCAGAATTCTAGGGCTAGGAGATGAATCATAAATCTCGTGATCTTTAGGAAAATATTTTTTCATAGCAGCAATAAAATTATCCGTAGTGTACCAGGATCTATCCTTCCCTTTATAAAAAGGGCCTCTCAAATGAATATCGTCATAAGGAATAAACTCTACTATTAAAACTTTTGTTGCAAAGAGATTAATTTTTTCTGCAAATTCTTCGAAAGAATTATTGCCAAAATAACAAATATGATGAACGACAGCTAAGCAAATACAAAAGTCCGAGTTAAATCTAAGATGAGCAGATTTGTATGTTCCGTAGCAGCCGGGCTTTTCAGGATAGTCCATTAAATTAAGCTTTACAGTCCAGATTGGAAGTTTTTTATTCCTTGCTTCCAGCATTAATAAATTCAAAGAATTTTCATCCAAATCTGCACACACAGCTTTTTGTGCACCAAGTGAAAGTGCAAGTTTGCTATATGCTCCTTTATTTGCTCCTATATCTAATATTCTTTCGGGTAAATATTTTTTAGTGATTTCAACAAAATTATTAACTCGAGGATTATCTTTTTGAATAGTGGGCTCTTTCTGCTCATAATCTGACCAGTTAGTTAAATACGAATTTAAATACGGAGTTACTTTAGATAACACTCTAAGCAATTTATAAGATTTGGGAAAATATCGAATTATTAGGTTGATGATTTTTTGTAAATAATTACTTTCGTAATGATTTACTTTTTTGATAAGATAATCGTATGGTGCCTTATTTAATAAAAGGCGGATTACAATAAATATTTTTTGAAAAATATTAATTTTTAGAACGCTATCCCAGTAGTCTTTTGAAAACCCTCCACAAAAACTCTTAAGAAACCAGATGTATGGTTTTACATTCCCTTTTTTTATTGATCCAAAATCAAAATAAACTGGTTCGGTATTTTTAAATGTTATATTAAAAGCGTGAGGATCAAAAAGAAAAAATCCATGTTCTGAAAGACTTTTTTGAATTTGAATTACACTGACTGCTGCTTCAACTTTCTGAATTTTTGTCCATTCGATGAAATAAGTAATATATTCAAGTTTTTCATGTTCAATAATCAATTGCTCTGCATCTTCATAATATAATTTAGATTTTATCAATCCTTTTACATCAGAGCAAATTGATAGAACATTTTTGTAGTCAGGAATATGTTCTTTTATCAATCGGACTACTTTACCATTATACAGACCAACAACATTTTGATCAATTCCAGATGATGTTGGAAATTTTTTAAAATCAGATTCTTTAAAGAAATTCATATATATTCTATTGTTGTATAATTATTAAACTCTATTAAGGATAGATCTAAAATATTCAGCAATTATCTTACGATCAAAATTTCTGATTTTGCCTAGATCTGATTTGAATTTTTTAAATCCTTTTAAAAA
>CAWEUT010000005.1:0-4217 GCA_963812305.1 uncultured Ignavibacteriaceae bacterium | reverse complement strand
AGCATCCCACAAAACTATTTCACAACTTTTTAAAGGAGAAGTGCTATGAAAATTTTTTTGGTCCTTTTCGCTTTGCTGCTAGCATTAACGCTAGT
Organism: uncultured Ignavibacteriaceae bacterium; assembly: GCA_963812305.1. Lineage (GTDB taxonomy): Bacteria > Bacteroidota > Ignavibacteria > Ignavibacteriales > Ignavibacteriaceae > IGN3. The sequence continues at coordinate 4,122 of CAWEUT010000005.1, read as the reverse complement.
GCAATGTACCGATAATTCGGTGGTACCGGTACAAGATGAATTTGTTACTAAAGGTCCCGGTAATGGCGGTGGTAATGGAGGTAATGGTGGTGGTGGTCATACAGAACCAGTAGGAAACAATCTTTCATTCCCTGTTCTTGCTGCAGATGGTTTTATAATAACACCACTAGCGAATCCAGCTTTCACATCAGCATACACAGGTCCCTATACTGGATTGACTGGAGAGGATTTAGGTGTATTAGAAGGTTTTAGTTGGTACGCACAAAAAGTTGAGGGAAATCTTTGGCAAGCCGATTTCAATAATATACCGCAGGGTACACAAGTTGATGTTACTTTTGTGGATTGGGGAGATGCTGTAGAGGCGGTTGATCCCAAAATTGGAAGACCATACAGAATAGAATTAGCTCTTTACAATAATTTGTCTAATCCAATGCGAGCCTACACAATGGCTCTATTAGCATTTCCAAGCAGTCCAAACGAAACTCAGGGAACTAATAATACTTTATATGATAGTTATTATGCTTCAATTACTTCTCCAAATGGAAGACTTGTTGTTCAAAGGTTTACTGAGGAGTCAAATTTAACCTGGGAGGGAACGAAGTGGGTAGGTGACGGTGTTGGGGATCCTATAACAGGTTTCGGGTTTGCTCCTGAATTAAATGTTGGCGGAAAATATATTTATGGTGCTTCTCAAGGAGGATGGACCCCAAGTGAAATAGGTAATTATAGGATAACTTTTTATATGGAAGGCGGAAGTTCGGTTAATTTAGGTAATGCTTTTATTGCTGATAATATAGCCCCTATAACTCCAAAGGTTGCAGAAAACAACCAACCATATGTTGTGGCTCAAAATAATTTAACATATGTTGACGTTCAAGCAACTACCGGAGGTGGTGGTGGCGGTGGTCATTAATTATTAGGTAATTAGATTTGGGAGTCATCAATTAATGGTGATTCCCAAAATTTAAGATTAATTGGTAACATCATTATAATAATTCTATAATCATCTTTTAGTTAAAGTAAAGTAACCAACTATGGAATTTCAAATAAAATTATTGAAAGTAATGAAATTCATTCATCTAACTTCATAAACTTTTATCTTCAATTAAATTGTAAAACTATTCCAGATCTTTGTGTATATAATTAACTTAGATTATGAAAATATCATTTAAAGTAAGACCAAAGATCCTGATTTTTATTGCTTTAGTTGTAAGTATTGTAATGATATCTTCTGCTTACTTTGAACTTCGTCAAAACAAAGAAGAGGTTTTTCACTTACTAACCGAAACAGCACACTCTCTTTCAGAAACGATAACCACCAGCAGTATAAATGCTCTTAACTCAAGTAATGAATTGGAAAACCTGATTACTGAAAGATTATTAAATAATGCAAGAATGATCAGGGTATTAGACAGCCTGAATTTATTAAGCCATGAAAAACTAATTAAAATTGGGAAGTCTAATAACATTTACAGAATAAATGTCTTTGATAAAAATGGTGATAGAGTTTTAACAAACCGAGTAATTGAGTCCGATGATCATGTGCATGGTGAAGAAAACGTCAATCGATATAATGAGGTTGAACCAATTTTAACAGGTAAGACTGCTGAGCTGATTATTGGTTTAAAACAAGCAATGCATGTAGATGAGCAGAGATTTGCCGTTGCTGTTGCCCGTTCAGGTAGAAGAGGTGCTATTGTTGTTAATATGAATGCTGAGGATTTTTTATCATTCAGAAAAAGAATTGGCATCGGAAAAATTATTCAGGAAATAGGCGATGATTCTGAAATAGAATATGTGGCACTTCAGGACTCAATCGGTATTATGGCTGCAAGTAGTACTGTAAGAGAACTAAGCAGTTTTTCAGATGATAATTTTCTGCTGGGTGCAAAACTAAATGATTCAACTTTTACAAGGGTAACTAACTTTGATGATAGAGAGGTTTTTGAAGCAATAAAAGGTCTTTATTATCAAGGCGACTTTATCGGCGTATTTAGAATTGGAATTAGCTTGGATGAAGTAAGAAGTATCGAGGGTAGGATCATAAGAAGAATCATAATTATATCAATTATACTGGCAGCAATTAGCATTATTCTGCTTAGTGTTATTTTTTCGAATCAAAATCTAAATCTAATTACTCAGGAGTATGCTAATTACAAATCTTTTACAAGTTCATTTTTGCAGAACATGAAGGAAGCTGTTCTGACTGTTTCAAGCGATATGAAGATTACTTTATTTAACATTTCAGCAGAAAATCTTTTTTCGGTTTCAGCCTCTGAAATAATTAATAAAGATATCAGTAATACGGGTATTAAATCGTTAGAGATAATTGGAGCAAATATTAAAAACAATAACATTTATAAAAATTTGGAGTTATCAATAGAATCTGGAAACAACATAAAATTTACTTCTGTAAACATAACTCCAAATTACGATCTTGATAAAAATCTTGACAGCTATACAATCATAATTAATGATATTACAGAGTTAAAAAATATTGAGGAACAAACTAAACGAAATGAAAAAATACTTGCAATGGGCGAACTCGCATCGGGTGTGGCACATGAGATTCGTAATCCAATAAATTCTATAGGTATGATTGGTCAAAGGTTAAATAGAGAATTTACTCCTAATGCCGATACTAAGGAGTATAGCACATTAACTAACTTGCTGACTAGTGAAGTTAGCAGAGTAAATAAAATAATCACCCAGTTTTTACAATATGCCAAACCATTGGATTTACAAATAGTAAATGTTGAGATAAGTAAATTAATGATGGACTTCTATCACCTTTTTATTGAACAAGCGGAACAAAGAAATATTGCATTTAAGATCAAAGGAGATAAAAACGTTTATGCAAATATTGATCCTGAATTATTTAAGCAAGCCATAATTAATTTTATCCAAAATGCTTTTGATGCAGTAGAAAATAATGGCAGGGTTTTGGTAGAGTATTCTACAAAGGATGGAAGTTTTATAGTTACGATTAAAGATAACGGGAAAGGGATTCCTGAGAAAGATCATAGCAAAATTTTTGATCTTTATTATTCTACAAGAAAAGAAGGATCAGGAATTGGTTTGAGCATTGCTCAAAAAATAATTTCACAGCACAACGGAGTAATAGATTTTACATCCGGTAATAATGGAACAACATTTAATATTAAGATACCATACAATGAAAAATTATAACATTTTAATTATTGATGATGAAAAATCACAAAGAGATATTCTTCAAGGATATCTTGCCAAAAAAGGTTACAAGGTATTTACTGCAGAATCCGGCAGCCAGGGAATAAAAATAATTAATGAAAATCTTGTTGATATAGTTTTATCTGATTATAAAATGCCGGAAATGACCGGGCTGGAAATTCTGGCAAAGGTTTCTCAGATAAATCCTGAAATAAGTTTCGTAATCATTACTGCTTACGGCACTGTTGAAAATGCTGTTAATGCTATGCATTTAGGAGCTTATGATTATTTATCAAAACCTGTTAATCTGGATGAGCTGGATTTATTAATAGCAAGAATAATTGAACACAAAAATTTAAAATCAGAAAACGAGCTGTTAAAAAAACAACTTTATGAAAGATATAAATTATCCTCATTCATTTCTCATTCATCAAAGATGGAAGAAGTTATTAGTGTTTCAGTTAGAGTTGCCGAAAGCAAAGCAACAATTTTAATTACGGGAGAAAATGGCACCGGCAAAGAAGTACTCGCTAAATCAATTCACTTCATCAGCCCGCGGAAAGATGGTCCCTTTGTTGCAGTTAACATTCCAGCTCTATCTGAAACATTGTTAGAAAGTGAATTATTTGGTCATGAAAAAGGTGCGTTCACCGGTGCTGATAAAATGAGAAAAGGTCGATTTGAACTTGCTGATAAAGGAACAATTTTTTTAGATGAGATTGGTGATATCCCGTTATCAATTCAGGTTAAATTGCTAAGAGTATTGCAAGAGCATCAATTTGAAAGAGTTGGTGGAACTGAAAGTATAAATATTGATGTGAGAATTATCGCTGCAACAAATCATAATCTGGCAAATAAAATAAAAGATGGATCGTTTAGAGAAGATCTATTTTATAGATTAAATATTGTTAGCATTCATATCCCGCCTTTACA
>CAWEUT010000004.1:0-15039 GCA_963812305.1 uncultured Ignavibacteriaceae bacterium | reverse complement strand
TGAAATTCATCTAATAAAAAACATTGTTAGAGTTTTTAATAACAAAGAAAAGATCGACATTATTATCCAAAATTAAAATGATAATTTTTAAAATTAGTATTAAATTCAACATATTCTAAAAAAATTCTTTCTCGCTTAAATTACTATTGTTATTTTTTGTTCACAGAATTTTAAGTTATTTTAATTCGAGAGGGTAGCAATGGTAAATTTCAAAATCACAAAAAAAATAAATCATACTATAAACATATTTTCATTACTCATTTAATAATGGTTATGACAAATAAACCACTTAACTCTCAAAGCAATAGTTTGCCACTTATTGAAGATTTTATTCCGCAATGGGCGAAAGAAGTTGTATGGTATCAAATATTTCCAGAAAGATTTTGTAATGGAGATACTAAAAATGATCCGACAATTGAAACATTATATGGCTCTTGGCCACACGATACAAATTCAGATTGGCAAGTTCATCCTTGGACTTCAGATTGGTATGAGTTGCAACCTTATGAAAAGAATAATGGAAAAGATATTTGGTATAATCTGCAACGCAGAAGATATGGCGGCGATCTTCAAGGGATTATTAATAAGTTAGATTATATAAAAGAATTAGGAATTGGTGCAATCTATCTCAATCCTGTGTTTGAAGCTCCATCTTTACATAAATATGATGGTGCAACATTTCATCACATAGATCCAAATTTTGGACCTGATCCAGAAGGTGACCGTAATCTTATCAAAACAGAAATTCCTAATGACCCCAAAACCTGGGTTTGGACTGCTGCTGATAAATTATTTTTAAAGCTGGTTGATGAGGTCCATAAACGCGGAATGAAAATAATTATCGATGGTGTCTTTAATCATATGGGAATAAATAGCTGGGCATTTAAAGATGTTCAATTAAATCAGCAAAATTCTAAATACAAAGATTGGTTTACAATAAAATCCTGGGATGATAAAATTAAAGGAACTAAGTTTGATTATGAGGGTTGGTTTGGTGTAAGAGAACTTCCTGAACTTAAAGAAGATGAAAATGGAATTGTTGCCGGACCAAAAAAATATATCTTTGACATAACCAAGCGCTGGATGGATCCAAATAATGATGGCAATATGGATGATGGTATTGATGGTTGGAGACTTGATGTTGCATATTGTGTTAAACATCCATTTTGGAAAGATTGGAGAAAAGTAGTTAAGTCGATTAATCCGCAGGCTTATTTAACTGCCGAGATTATTGATGTAGTTGAAGCAAACACACCGTATTTAGAAGGAGACGAGTTTGATGCTGTAATGAATTATAATTTTCTTTTTTCAACTGCAGAATATTTTATAGATGAAAAAACAGCAATCAGTACTACCGAGTTTGATAAGAATCTTAGTGAACTTAGAAATGCTTATTCAGAAAGTGTTGCTTATGGAATGATGAACTTATTTGGAAGTCATGATACACAAAGAATTCTTTCTCATATAGTTAATAAGGATAAATACAAAATTAGAAAATGGGGCCAGAACTTTGACAAATTTAAAGGTTCAAATCCTAACTACGATACCAGGAAACCTACGCAGGGAGAAATCGATAAATTAAAATTGATGTTGATTTTTCAGATGACTTATGTTGGTGCACCTTATGTTTATTATGGTGATGAAGTTGGAATGTGGGGCGCAAATGATCCTTGCCCAAGAAAGCCAATGTTGTGGAGTGATTTAAATTATGAGAATGAAAAAGTAAATCCAGATCAATCTCTAAAAACAAAGGAAGATAAAAATAAAGTTGATTCGAATCTGTTTGAGTTCTATAAAAAATTAATCAAAATAAGAAATGATAATAAAGTTTTAAGTAATGGAAATTTTAAAACTCTTTTAGTTGATGATGAAAAGGGGATTTATGCTTATGATAGAGAAAATGCAGATAAACAAATAATTGTGATAGTAAATAAAGGAAAAGAATCTGTCTCAATTAGTTTAGATGTTGATCATAATGAATACTACACAGATATATTAAATCAAAATGAAATGATTTCATCAGAAGGTAAAAAAATTGAGTGCAAAATTGCACCAATGAATGGAAGAATATTGATTAAGGATTATTATAAATAAACCATTAGGCAGTATGATTAAATTTAAAAATCAAGAATAATTATTTTGGTTACTTACCTCAAATTCCTTAATCAACTAAAGTAAAAGTCTTACTAATTCTTTTCAGAGTAGAATATTTGTAAAAACCAATAATTATCAAAAATTTAAGCTTTGCAATTACCTTAGGTGAAATATATATTTGGTTACGAAAATTTAAATAAGCTTTAGTAAACATTTATTAGGACAAAGTATAGAATTATTTTTACACAATTCTTATACAATTCAAATATGATCTACAATTTTACCTCTAGGAGGAACGTATGAGGTTTATAATACAGTCTTTGTCTGTATTTCTTCTAGCAACTATTTTTCTGGGAACTGCTTATAGTCAAAGCGGTAAAATCTCAGGAAAAGTTATTGACGGAAATACAGGAGAAGCCCTTCCATTCGTTAATGTTATGATTGAAGGGACCACACAGGGTGCCGCAACTGATCTTGATGGAAATTATTTTATTATTAACCTTCCCCCAGGCACATACTCTGTAAAAGCTTCTGCCATTGGTTATAATTCGATTACTGTTGCAGGAGTAAAAGTATCAAGTGGTTTTACAGCTAATCAAGATTTTAATCTTCAATCTACCGCACTTGAGTTAGGTGAAGATGTTGTAGTTATTGCTATAAAACCTTTAATCCGTAAGGATGTTACGGCAACAACATCGGTTGTTGGTGAAGATATGATTTCACAACTTCCCGTAACTGAAATTTCTGATTTATTATCATTGCAAGCTGGTGTTGTCTCATCCGGAGGTGATCTTCACTTTCGTGGAGGTCGTTCAGGACAGGTTGCTTATCAGGTTGATGGAGTTCCTCTTACCGATGCCTATGATGGTAGTTCAATTATTAGTGTAAATGCAAATGCCGTGCAGGAGCTTCAAGTTATTAGTGGTGCATTTAATGCAGAATACGGACAGGCTATGTCAGGCATTGTTAATATTGTTACTAAAGATGGAAGTAATGATTTTACCGGTAATGTACAAAGTTATGTAGGAGACTACTTTTCAAATCGTAGTGATAAGTTTTGGAATATAGACGATATAAATCCTGTAGCCATTAGGAATTTTGAAGGTAGTTTAAGTGGTCCAATATTACAGGATCAACTATTTTTCTATATAAATGGAAGGTATCGTTACAATACTGGCTACCTTTACGGACAGCGGGTATTTCTTGTTACTGATAGGGCTGCCGAGGTCTCCGGATCCGGCGGAAATGATTTTATCATTACTCAAAATGGTGATAGTTCTTACGTTTCAATGAATCCGAGAGAAAATCTTTATGGTCAGGGTAAATTAACTTATAGATTTTTGCCGGGTGTAAAAGTTAATTTTAATTATACGCTCGATAGAGAAGAGTATCAGGATTATAATCATAATAGAAAGCTTACTCCAGATAATAATCTTCAAAGATTTAGAAATGGTATTTCTAATATCTTATCTTTGAATCATGCAATAAGCAATTCATCTTTTTACAATTTAAATTTTTCTTACTTTTATAAAGAATATGAACAATATCTTTTTAAAGATATATATATAGATCCAAACACCTTTACTACAAATTATGTTAATAATACAGCATTACAAACTCCTCCTTATAGTTTTGAAGTTGGCGGTACTGATTATAGCAGGTTTAAAAGGAGTACAGGAACTTATTCAATAAAGCTTGATTGGGTAACACAATTCACTCAGGAAATTAATCTTCAATTTGGAGGGGAATTTAAAAGACACGAAATTTACTTTAAAGACATTACATTATTTCCCACAGTTATCAATGGTGTAAACACTGTTGATATTGCACCAATTACATCACCACAAAATAATGAATATAATCATAACCCAATTGAGGGCGCCTTCTATGTACAATCAAAATTTGAGGCTTTTGATCTTATTTTTAATTTAGGGGCAAGATTTGATGTTTTTAGTCCAGATGGAGTAGTACTAAGTGATCCTACAGATCCTAATATTAATAATCCTCTTAAACCTTCCAACCAAGCCAAGACATTAGCTGAAAGAGAACAATACTGGTATAAGGATGCTTCGGTAAAATATCAAGTTAGCCCACGTATTGGTTTAGCATTCCCTATAACGGATAAGGGTGTTCTGCACTTTTCTTATGGACATTTTTTCCAGTTACCTCAATATGAATATCTATATACAAATCCAGAATTTGAACTTGGTGTCGGCTCAGGTAACCAGGGATTATTTGGATATGCAGATTTAAATCCACAGAAAACAGTAAAAGGTGAAATTGGAATTCAACAACAACTTGGCGATGACATTGCTATTGATGTGACTGTCTTTTTTGAAGACTTTAGAGATCTAACTGGAACACAGAGTGATGAAATAGTTGTATTCGGAGGTGCTACAAGTTACAGTAGATATGCAAACTCTGATTTTGGCTTTTCAAAGGGCTTTATTGTCAGTTTCGAAAAAAGATTTTCAGGTGGTTTTGCAACCAGTATAGATTATACTTATTCAGTAACCAAGGGTAATGCATCAAATCCTGCTGATGCAAGAAATGCATTGTTAGGTGGTGCCTTACCGGAAACATTTATTGCTCCGCTTAATTGGGATCAATTACATACATTAAATTTATCTCTTGCATATTCTGTAGAAAGAGATTATGGATTTTCATTAATCGGAAACTTTTATACAGGTCAGCCGTATACACCACAAGTAAATAAAAATACAAATGTTACCCAAAACGCTTTTCCAAGAAACAGTGAGTCTAAACCCAGCATCTTAAATCTTGATTTAAGATTATATAAGGATTTTATATTTGGAAGCACAACTCTCTCAATCTTCCTAAAGGTTTACAATTTATTAGATATGGATAACCCTACAAATGTTTACAGCGATTCAGGTGATCCTTTATTCACATTTAGTCAATTAGAAGCAGAACAAATTGATCCAAAACTTTACTATAATACTTTAGATCAGCTTTATACGAATCCAGGTTTCTTTTCGGAGCCAAGAAGAGTTGAACTTGGGTTCTCATATAATTTTTAATATTTGAAAGAGAATGAAATGTATAAAAGAATTTTATTTTTATTAATACTATTACTGCCAGCACTTAATTTAGAGTTGTTAGCTCAAAGAGGAGACCCTAATCTCCTTAGAATGGGTAAACATACAGGGAATAGAATTGGAATTTCATTTTATAATGACGGACAAATTGCCGGTTTTAACCAGGGGATTGATATCAGAGGTGAATGGCCGCTTGGCTCCGGTGAAAATTATATTGGTGATTGTATCCCTTTAATTGGAGTTGAATTTATAAATACTCTTGGCGATACATTACATTCAGTAATTATTTCAAGAGGACCTAGAAGAGGTCAGTCTGATGAACGTCATCCATCAAAAAATTATTTTTGGGGATGGAATCCAATTCCCGGCTTTGTTAATCCAAATGCAGAAACAGTTGCAATGAGTCACCTGCCTAATTCCTGGCCTGTTGAAGGATGGAATGATCCAATAGCAAGTTCATGGAAAGATGCATTTGGTAAAACTGAATGGTTCGGTTATTTCGGCAGAGGCATACAAAATGCTGATCAGGAAAGCTTATTTGATGCGGATGATCAATCCGATGATGAATTTAATTTCAGTGATCCCAATACGCAATTAAATAGAATATTTACACCCGACAGCAGAGACCCAAGCAGATTGGGTATGGCTTTAAAAATGAGAGTTAGAGGATTTCAGTGGTCTAATTTTTTAGCAGAAGATGCCATCTTCTGGTTATATGATATTACAAATGATGGAACCACGGTTTATAGAAAAGCAAACTTTGGTACTGTAGTTGGTACACTTGCAGGAGGTGATGGAGATAGCGGTGATGATTTAGGATTTTTTGACGTAGATGAATGGATAACTTATTCCTGGGATAGCGACGGTGTTGGAAACAAGGGGCAAAAAGTTGGTTATGTTGGATACTCTTTCCTCGAGTCACCGGGTAATCCATTTGATGGAATAGATAACGATGATGATTCTAAAAGTGCGTCTCCAACTTTTCAACAATCGGATTTTGATTCCGTTACTTATAACGTTGGAAGTACTATCGTGCTAATTGATCCAATTACATATGAGAGAACCTTATATACTATACAATCATTACCTGATACAGTCTCTTCTTTAGGAGTTACCTTCATTTTAACATCAGGAAAATATTTTAGAGAAGGTCATATTGCGTCAATTCAAAATGGTACAATTTATATACCCCATCCTTCCGCTTATGATGGAATTGACAATGATCTAGATGGTTTGGTTGATGAAAATGAAGCAGTTCATTATAGAACTAGAATTCCTAAGGGCTTATTAGGACTTAAATATAAAAATTTTAAAACCGGCGCTGGCGTTAATGATTTATTAATTGATGAACGCAGAGATAACAACATTGATGAGGATGGCGATTGGACTACAGAGTTTAATGATGTTGGTATCGATGGTTTAGGTCCTGGCGATAATGGATACCCTGGTCCGGATTTTGGCGAAGGAAATGGAATCCCTGATCAAGGTGAACCAAATTTTGGAAGGACGGATACCGATGAATCCGATCAGATAGGATTAACAAGTTTTAACTTCTTTAGTAACGCTGCTGCGCCTGATTTATCAATTGATTCATTATTATGGGGGAGAATGACACCGGGAAGATTTGATGTCGTTTCACCTACACCGCAGGATGGTGACTTTATTTATGCTTCAGGTTATTTTCCCCTGGTGCCTGGAAATGGAAATGTAGATGTTAAAGAAAGATTTTCCGTGGCTCTTCTTTTTGGTGAAGATTTAAGTGATATCGTTGGTAACAAACAAATCGTTCAGCAGATTTATAATTCCGGCTACAAATTTCCACAGCCTCCTAGAAAACCTGAAATCACTCTTACACAGGAAGATGGAAAAGTAGTCATTTATTGGGATGGTGAAAAAACTGAAAATGATATAGATTTTATTACGAAGAAAAGAGATTTTCAGGGATACAAGATTTACAGAGCAACTGACGCTAATTTCCAGGATGCCCGAACGATTACAAATGGTTACGGTGTTTTATCTTTTGATAAACCCATTGCTCAATATGATCTTGCTGATTCAATTCAAGGATTTTTCTATCCATCACAAAGATTACTTGAACAAGTAGGAGGTACCACATTTTACTTAGGGGCAAATTCAGGTCTTATTAACAGGTTTGTGGATTCAAGCGTAGTATTGGGTCAAACTTATTATTATGCTGTATGTGCTTATGATGAAGGCGATGCATCTCAAGATATATTTCCATCAGAAAATTCTAAATTTTTAGTAAGGGAAAACACGGGAGCAATTACAACCGATGTTAACACAGGATATATTACTCCGGGGGTAAGACCCGCAGGGTATACCCCAGCTAGTATTTTAGAGGTTAATAAATCCGTGCCTTTCATTGGAACGGGATCTCTTAGCGTTGAGGTAGTTGACGATGAAGCAATCAGAAATAATTTTTCTTACAAAGTAGCTTTTCAGGATACTGGAGATGAGGGATACACAATTAATTGGTCGCTAATTGATTTACAAACACCTGATACCGTTTATGTTCCCTCTGTAAATAAAGAGTACATTGTTGCCCCTTTAGAGACAATAGAAATTCCTGCTGCTGATGATACCATTTATGTTAATGGTCTACCATATGCAGTCACAGATAATTCATACACCGCTCCTTATGATAGTCTTGTTGCCAGATCCGAGTTGTTTACAGGTAATACACCAATACGACATGGCTTCAGACTTCAGATTTTCAATGATAATGTTATCACTCTGGATCAATCAAAATCTGGGTTTGAAGGAATTAACGGTTCACCAGCTATAGTAACATTCAATACATTAAAAGATAACAGATATCCGCAAAATAATGGTATACCATTGCCCAATGACTATGCTATTGAATTTTCAGAGGGGATTGTTGATACTTCGATTGAATACCGGCTATTTCCCCCAAATAATCCTTCAAATTATTTCCCTCCAGTTCCTGTTAACTTTAAAGTTAAAAATCTTACAAAAGATAGTTACATAGACTTTTTCTATAGAAAAACCGGAACTGTGACAACAAGTTATTCGATTTATTTTAGGGAATTAGTTGACACTACTGTAAAGAATACCTGGAAAGTTGATTTGTTCTACCAGGGGGCAAGTACACCTTTGCCAACCACCGGATTATTAAATCTTTATACTAAAAAACCATTTAGCGGAGATGACTTTGTTACATTTTCAACATCTGGTGCAGTTATTAATAGAGAATTAGCCTCAAGCGAATTAGATTTAATAAAAGTCGTTCCTAATCCTTATGTGGTTACTCATCAGGCAGAGCAAAGATTGTTAAGTACACAAACTAGCGGACGAGGTGAAAGAGAAATAAGGTTTACTTACATACCGCCCGGAAGCAAAATTTCAATCTTTACTGTTAGAGGTGAGTTAATTAAAACATTATATCACGACGACTTGTACGTTGGCGATGTTTATTGGAACTTAAGAACTGAAGAAAACCTTGACGTAGCCTACGGTGTATATGTGTTTGTTGTAGATGTCCCTGAGGTTGGTTCCAAAATCGGCAAGTTAGCCCTTATAAAATAACGGAGACAAAATGAAAAAATTTATTTTAATATTTAGTTTTATATTTGCAATAAACTTAGCTGGTCAAACCAAAGTGGGTTCAACTGCATCCCCATTCCTTAATATTGGAATAGGACCAAGAGCTTCAGCTATGGGCGGTGCCTTTATTGCAACGGCAAATGATATAACTTCTTTATACTGGAATCCTGCAGGAGCATCCAGAATTGAAAATAATCAGGCGATGTTTACTCACCTAGCCTGGTTCGCCGATATCAATTACAACTGGGCCGCGTCAATGTTAAACATTGGCGATATGGGAGTCGTTGGTTTAAGTGTTGGTTACCTTAATTATGGAGATCTTGAAGTTACAACTTTAAATGAACCTGATGGTACGGGAGAATTTTTTACGCCTCATGATATGTATTTTTCTTTAACATACGCTTACAATTTAACAGATCGTTTTTCAGTGGGTGCAAATTTTAAGTACATTAATCAACAAATATGGAATTCAACTGCTAATGGTTTTGCCGTAGATCTTGGAGTTCTATTTCTTTCAGATATTTATGGATTAAGAATAGGTGCTGCTATAACAAACTTTGGATCAGATATGCAGCTTGATGGAAAAGATTTGTTTGTTCAGTATGATATCAATGGTCAGATTTATGGCAACAATGATCAAATATTGGCAAAATTAAATACAGATGCTTTTCCATTACCGCTTACATTTAAAGTGGGAATTGCAATGGATGTAGTTGACATTGAAAATCATAAAGTAACAATAGGTGCGGATGCTTATCATCCAAATGATAATTCTGAATCATTAAACGTAGGATTAGAATATACTTTGTTTGATGTCATTTCGCTTAGAGGAGGTTATAAATCTTTGTTTCTGGATAACAGTGAAGAAGGACTTACATTCGGTATTGGACTTAAATATGACCTCACTCCAACTTTAGGGTTAGTTTTTGATTATGCTTACCAGGAATTTGGCATACTAGACTATACCCAGCAGTTTGCGTTTGGTATTAAGTTTTAGCAGTGTTTGTTAAATAATTTTTATCAGTGCTGATAGTTTATTTTAATTAAGGAGAAATGAATAAACTAAATGGTCTTACTGAAATAAATTAATTTATTTTTTGAGAAGAAGCCGATCAAATGATCGGCTTTTCTATAAATCATCTATTTACTTTAGTGATTTGACCTAATTGTCCTTTTAATCTGTTAGCATCAGGATAGTTTGGATTAACGGCTAAACAATTATTAATCGAATTTAAAGCTTCATTAAACATCTTCTTTTTTATGTATGCTCCTGCAAGATTAAAATGTACCTGGGCATCGTTTGAGCTAAGTTTAATACTCTCATTCAGATAAAGAATTGCTGAATCAACTTTCTCTTTTGATAGATCAATAATTCCTATCCATTTTGCATAAAGCGCTTGCGGATATCTTTTATAACCTTTAACTAAAAACGGATAAACATCATCGAACCGTTTTGCAAATAATAGTTGTTCAACACCAAAAGAATAATACTCTTTTACAAATGGATATTGATTAATAAGAACATTAATCTCTCTGCAAAATTCGTAATAATTTTGTGTGGCAAGATAATATTCAGCCGCTTCTCTGTGAGCACGTTCCCAGGAATATCTGTTATCGAGCACTTTTACTGCTATGCTATCAATAAAATTCTTTTGATTAAATAATTTTAGCATATAAACAACAGATTTGGGTTCACTAAATGGCCAGTCATTTTTTAACACTAATATTCTGTAATTAGAAATTATTGAATCTAATTTTGTTATATATGTTACAGAATTTACCAAGCTGTCAAGTTTTGATTCATCAATATTTTCCTGTTGAGTTTTAGGCAATAAATTATTTTTAATCATTACGTCAAAATAAGATTCACCTATTAATTTATACCCTTCAAAAGTTGGATGAAGATGATCTGTCATTAAATTATTGCCTGTAATTCCCTGGGGACTATTCGAGTTAAAGATTGAATCAATTTGTACTAAAGGATAATTATACTTCTTAGCCTGAGCAATAATTATTTCATTAATCTTTGAAGGGGCTCTAAATCTTAATCCATCAAGATCTTTAGCATATCTAAAAAGTTTCAATGCTTCTGTTGTATCTGAAATTTTTAATATTGCCTCGTTATAAACATCACTAGCCTTGGGAAGTTTATCTGACTCTAAGGAGATAAATGGACTCTGGTCTTTCAAATTACTTGATAGTGTTGAGATAATAACTGGAATATTATTCTCTTTACACATACTTAAAATATCATTCAGATTACCATCAAATTGCTCTATGCCAAGATTATAAGTTTCAGAATTATAAAGTATAGTTTGATCTCTTACCATTCTGGACATTAAGGTTCCGCTTTTTTGTAACGCTCCACCAGAATCACTAAAGGAAAATATTCCCTGAATCCATTTTAGAAAATCTCGTAAAAGGTTAAATGTTTTAAATTTTTCTAATGATAAAACAAAATTGACGATACTCCTGGATTGCCCAATCGACTCCATAGAACCCACACCATAAGCACCATAGTATTCATTGTGCCCAGCATAAAATAAAATTAAATCAGGATTTTGATCTATTACACCGGGTAATAAATCCCGGATTGTATATGAATTTGTAGCAGTTAGCGCAACGTTAATAATTTCAATTTCTTGTTCAGGGTATAAAATCTCAAGTTTCTTTTTTATGTAAAGACCAAAATCTCCATTAGGAGTGTAGGGATATCCTGCAGCGCTGCTTCCCCCCATAATAAATATTCTGAAAGAATTGAGTTTTTTATCTTTATAAAAGCTGTTTTGATTTGAATAAGGAATTCCTTCGGTAGAGTGAAAATATCGAAATGCCACATCTGGATTTAAGACAAGTTGCCCGGGGGTTATCTCAACCCACTGTGAATAATCTTTACCATAATCGAAGAATCGTAAAGTAAGCCTCAAGTAAAATGAGAAAAATTATAGGTATCAAAAGTAAAACTATATTAAACCAAAATGGAGGTTTGCCATTTATATGGGATGATTTTGTAACCTTATCGGTCTTTGTTTCTATCTTAGTTGATCTTGATTTTATTCTTTTCTCTTTAGCCAAGTTTTCTCCCGTTTGATACTTATTTTACATCGGTAAAATAATAAATTTTTTATCTTTTTATTTTTATTGGATAAGGTATATTTTGATTTGCACGAAACTAAAGAATAATACTAATTGATTAGATCGTTTACTAAATATATAGTTCTATCCTTGATGCTTTTGTCGATTGCTCAGTCACAGGAGAAACAAGTTTTAGCCAATATTGGACAATTAACAATATCATCCGAGGAATTTCAATTAAGGTATGAGCTAACTCCCCAAATGTTTCGGGAGAATCAGAGAATTAGTGAAGAGTCAAAACTGGAATTTTTATATTCAATGATTGCTGAAAAACTTTTAGCATTATATGGTGATGAAATAAGGTTAGACACATCATTAATTGTTAGTAAATCGCTTAAGTATTTTGAAGAAATGTTTGTAAGAGATGCGCTGTATAAAAAGGTAATTGAGGAAAAAGCACAATTTAAAACCGATTCACTTATGAATTTTTATTTGTCTAACGCAAACAATGTTAAAATGATTTTTATTTTTTCTGATGATGAAAATGAAATCAAAAACATTTATAAAATATTAGGATTAGGCGTTCCATTCGATAGCCTTTATTCAGAGTTACCTGTAAGCCAGCGTGACACACTTACAATTTCTGTCGGTGAATTAGAAGAAAAGATTGAAAACGAAATATTCCCTTTACCGGATGATGCCTTTACTATCCCCATTGAAATGGAGGATGGCTGGTATATATTTAAAATTTTGAAAAGATATAATCCAATAGTTGTTAAATCAGAAGGTTGGGAAAACGATTTTAAAAATTCAAAAAGACTAGCAAAAGAAAGAGCTGAATACTCGTTTTATAAAGAGTATATGCAAAACCTTTTTAAAAATAAAGAAGTAAAAATCAATGCAAAGATTTTAAGAAATTTATCTTATCATATATATTCAATATTAGTTGAAAGATTTAATCAAACCCAATCTTCTAAAAACCATTCTCTTACTGCAACGGATATAGCATTTATTGAATTCCAGTTGGGTGTTGATTCGCTTATACTTCCACTGGCTGAGTTGGAAAATGAAACAATTACAGTTAGGGATTATTTACATTTTCTTAGATTTGATAATTTTAAGGTTGATACGCTTAATTATCAATTCGTCTTCAAAGCACTTAGCAATAAAACTAAAAATTTTATTGAATATAAAATACTTTCAGAGCAAGGCTATAAACTAGGACTTCAAAAAACAACAGAAGTAAAAAAGCAAGTTCAGATGTGGAAAGATAATTATTATATGCAGCTTGTAACTGCAATGTTTATTGATTCGGCTGCAGTTTCTGATAATGAAATAATAGAGTATTATAATAAAAGTAAGAATGGGTATCTGCAAAACAAAGAAGTCAATATTTTAGAGTTAGTTACAGATAGCCTGGAAACTATTGAAAAAGTTTTATCCGGAATTGAACTTGGTACTGATTTTTATGAATTGGTTAAAAAATATTCAAAAGATTTTTCTGATGATAGCAAAGGAATGGAGTCAGGATTTTTTTCAGTCAATTCAAATGGGGATGTTGGTCGAATTGCTGCGGATATGAATATAGGGGAGGTTTATGGCCCCATTAAAATTTCAGAAGGATATTTAATTTTTAAACTTCTTGCAGTGCGTCAGGACTCTGTAATCCTGCAAGATAATTTTAAGCAAATTAAAAAGGAGCTTGGTAAAGAATTAGGGTATTTAAAAAAGCAGAAATCAATAAATAAATTTATCGGCAATCTGGCTAATAAATATGATGTTGATATCAATACCGATTTACTTGAAAAAATTTCAGTGACATCTCACAATTCAATTGTTTATAATTATCTTGGGTTCGGTGGAAGGGTTCTTGCAGTTCCGTTAATAAATATTAATATGGAATGGGTTCCAGAATGGAAAGAAAATATTGAGAAAATTCAATAGTCATATTAAGGTAATACAATAAATATGTATATCCTCGGTATATCAGCATTTTATCACGATAGTGCAGCTTGTCTTGTAAAAGATGGTGAAATTCTTTCAGCCGCACAGGAAGAAAGATTTACACGTAAAAAACACGATCACAATTTTCCGCAGAAAGCTATTGAGTTTTGTTTAAAAGATGCAGGCATAACATCCGATCAACTTGATCTGGTTGCGTTTTATGATAAACCATTTCTTAAAGTTTGAACGACTGCTTGAAACTTATCTTGCTTATGCTCCGGTTGGAATTAAATCTTTCATCAAAGCAATGCCTTTGTGGATAAAGGAAAAGCTCTGGATGAAGGAAATGATAAAAGATAAACTTGGATACACTGGTAAAATCATTTTTCCTGAACATCACGAATCTCACGCTGCCTCCGCATTTTATCCATCGCCATATAACAAAGCAGCAATTCTCACTATGGATGGAGTAGGTGAGTGGACGACGACGAGTTACGGAATTGGTGATGGAAATGATATTCAACTTCTTGCGGATATAAAATTTCCGCATTCACTCGGTTTGTTATACTCGGCAATTACTTATTACACAGGATTTAAAGTAAACTCCGGTGAGTACAAAGTAATGGGATTAGCTCCTTACGGTGAACCAAAATACAAGCAGCTTATTTATGATCATTTGATTGATGTAAAAGATGATGGTTCATTCCGAATGAATATGGAGTATTTTAATTACTGCCAGGGACTAACTATGACCAACAAAAAGTTTGACAAACTTTTCGGAGGTCCGCCAAGAGAACCCGAAACAAATCTTACTCAAAAAGAAATGGATCTTGCTCGATCTCTGCAGGAAGTGACAGAAGAGATTGTTCTTAAACTTGGCAATCACGTTTACAAAGAAACAGGATTGAAAAATCTTTGTCTTGCGGGCGGAGTTGCGCTTAACTGTGTTGCAAATGGAAGACTATTGAGAGAAGGACCATTTGAAAATATCTGGATTCAGCCAGCCGCTGGAGATGCAGGTGGAGCTCTTGGTGCAGCTTTAATCGGTTGGTATAAATATCACAACAAACCAAGAACTGCAGATAAAAAAACAGATTCGCAAAAAGGTTCTTATCTCGGTCCAATATTTAATGATGATGAAATCCATGCATTCATTCAATCATTCAATCTAACCGCTAAAAGATATGATGATGATGAATTGATCGAAACAGTTGTAAATCTTATCAACTCAGAAAAAGTAATTGGTTGGTTTGATGGCAGCAAGACCAACCAATGAAACAAA
>CAWEUT010000003.1:0-59283 GCA_963812305.1 uncultured Ignavibacteriaceae bacterium | reverse complement strand
GTGGAAATGAAATTAATTTTGAAAATTTTAAGTGTACCAGTGGAAAAAAGGAATTTCAACTTACCTCATACGAAGCAATGATTATGAAGTACTTAATTGAAAACAAAGATAAAGTTGTAACTCGTAAAGAACTTTTAGAAAATGTTTGGAATATGAACCCAGAAGTTGAAACCCGTACAGTTGATAATTTTATTGTAAGATTAAGAAAATATTTTGAGGATGATCCATCAAACCCGAAATATATTTTAAGCGTAAGAAGTGCCGGGTATATCTTTCAAGTTGAAGATTAAGACAGGGGTTAGACTAAATATATTTTTAAAAATAAAATTTTAAAATAATATGAATCGATTAATCTCTATAAGCAGCATCAAAGACATTCCACAAAAATATCAAAGTACACCGATTGGATTGCTGCTGGAATATCATAATTTAAATCGTGAGTTTGAAAATTATTCCGAGGCGCAACTACTAATTGGAATGTGTATGGATAACCGTAAACATCTTCATATCCCGGATAACTTTGCTTTTATAATTCGTTCCGGCGGAGCTAATCTTCGTTACAGTGAGTTTAAGGTTTCGTTTGCTATTTCTGTTGGAGATGTTAAACATATTGCGCTTATTGGACACAGCAACTGCGGGATGGTAAATCTTGTCTCCAGGAAAAATCAATTTATAGAAAAACTTTCTGAGAACGGCGGCTGGACTGTAGAACAAGCTGAAGAGCATTTTAATAACTATGCACCAATGTTCGAAATTAATAATGAAATTGATTTTACACTTAGCGAAACACAGAGATTACGCCAGCGCTATCCCAAAGTACAAATTGCTCCGATGTATTATAAGGTAGAAGACAATTTACTTTATATGATAAAAGAAAATAAATTGTAATAAATTAAAATCAATGGAGATGTTATATGAAAACAATTCGACTTTTTATTTTATCATTGATCATAGCTCAAACCATAAATGCACAGTGGTCAAGCAATCCGGCAGTTAATCTTGCTGTTTGCGATACAACAGGTGAACAAGCACTTGCAAAAATCGGTTCAACTACAGATGGTGGAACGTACATTGCGTGGTTTGATAACAGAAACGGAAGTTATGCAGTTTATTTACAAAGATTAGATCCGCTTGGAAATAAAATGTGGGCACCGACTGGTTTACTTATTAGTAACAATCAGCAATCATCATCGCTCGTTGATTGGGATTTACTTGTTGATGATAACAATAACGCTATTGTTGCTTTTACGGATACAAGAAACAGCGGTAATCTCAATCCGTTTGTTTATGCAATATCTCCAAACGGCGATTTTCTTTGGGGTGCAAACGGAATTGATTTAAATCCGACAGCCGATTTTCAGGCAAATCCAAAACTTGCAAAAACTGATGATGGAAATATTGTTGTTGCATGGATAATTTCCGGCAACACGAAACTCAGGTTGGTCTTCAAAAAATTTCTACGGCAGGTGCAAAACTCTGGGGAACTAATCCTGTTATTCTGCAATCAGCAACAGAAGGTTATAACTATCCGGATGTTGTTACATCAGACAGCGGCGGAGTTATTTTATTTCACACAGCAACAACCGGAAGTTTTCCGGCTCAAACCGTCAAACTGAGAGCAAAGAAAATTTCTTCTACTGGAACTGTCAGCTGGGGTGTAAACATACAAGACTTGGGAAAAATTGCTGCCTTCACAACTCCAAAAGTTCACACGGATAATAATAATGGCGGTTTGATTGCATGGCATGATGATCGTGATAATAATTCTTTACAAAGTGGATTTGTACAAAGAGTTTCATCAAGTGGTACATTATATTTTCCTGTTGATGGTGCAGAAGTTTCATTAATGCCTAACAGACATAAATTTAATCCCGTTTGTGCTTTTGATAATGCAACAAACGAAACTTATGTATTCTGGGTGGAGACTGAACCAAATCAAAATCAAAATGGAATAAGCGGACAAAAACTTTCCTTAAACGGAACAAGACAATGGACAGACAATGCAAAAATATTTAAAGATTTAAGTGTTGCTTTTACAACATCCATAAGTTATCTGACATCGGAAATGGGAAGTGATCGGGCATATTTATTTTATCTCGAGGGAAATGGCGCGGGACAGAACGATAAAGTTGAAGGATTTGCGTGTGATGCCACTGGAAACTTTTTATGGCCGGGTAATTTTACAATTTTATCCAATCCTACAAGCGATAAATTGCAAATGGTTTCAACCGTTGATGTTTATAAAAATTGTAAACTTGCCTGGGGAGATAATCGTTTGGACGGTGCTGGAATTTATGCGCAAGACATTAATCCCGATGGAGAACTCGGAAATTCTATCGTGCCGGTTGAACTTACTTTATTCACAGCCAACGTATCAAACAATAGTGTAACGCTTAAATTGGATTACTGCAACCGAATTAAATAACTCAGGTTTCGAAATAGAACGCTCAGGTCATACCGAGCGAAGTCGAAGTATAACCGATTGGGAAATAATAGGTTTTGTTCGCGGCAACGGTACCACATCAGAAACACATTCATATTCTTTTGTTGATCGAAATATTTCTGACGGAAAATACTCTTACAGATTAAAACAAATCGATTTTGATGGAACATTTTCTTACTCAAATGAAGTTGAAGTTGATTTAAGTCAACCGCAAACATTTTCTTTAGAACAAAACTATCCTAATCCATTTAACCCAAGTACAACTATAAAATACACAATCCCGAATGTCACCCTGAGCGGAGTAGAAGGGTCTCGAGTGATTTTAAAAATTTATGATGTTCTTGGAAATGAAATTGCAACACTTGTTAATGAAAACAAACCTGCCGGAAATTATGAAGTTAACTTTGATGCAAAAAATCTTTCAAGCGGTATTTATTATTGCAAATTACAAGCGGGTAGTTTCAATCAGACAATAAAAATGATTTTATTAAAATAACTTTTGTTATTTGGAAGGACGGTTTAATTGCCGTCCTTCTTATCTGTTTTTTCAGTCTCACTTAACTTTTCAAGATCAACTATTGTTTCTCCACTTTCATCTGTTGAAAATGCACGGATAAATTTTAAATCCCATTCTATTTCATCATACTGATAAGAATTTCTAGTTATAACCGTTTGAGAAAAACTGTCATCAAATCCCTTTATCATTACTAACATCTCAGCTTCAAGTTCTTTCAAATCACTTTCAGTTTTGCCGAACAACGGACTGTCTTCATCTATTTGATGTACAATCGTCCAGGGCAATGGAAAAAAATATATAAATTTTATTTCCAACTTAAGAGGAAAATATTTTCTGGTAAATTGATTATTACTTTTATCCAGAAAAGTCATCATCGCATTCGCTTCCATTTCCATCATTACATTTGGACGTGCATTTGCAACACGAAACATTAATGCTTTACCATCTTTGAATGATGTGATAATTGCCTTATTGCTAAAAATAATTTTTGCAGAAGGTTTTGAAAACCTACCATAAAGCAGCCCGGTTGCCAATGCAAAACTTAATATTCCTGTCATCGATTCAATTGATGCGATAATATTTGATAAAATTCCCGATGGGATGAATTCCACCATAACCAACCGTAGCAAAAGTTTGAACGCTAAAGAAAAAAGTGTTTAAGAAAGATTGTAATCCATTCTGGGCCTCAGCATTAACAAGATTTTCAACACCGGCAAGATGATACAGAATTGCAAAGAATAAATTAACCGATATAAATCCTGCAAAGACTATTAATAAAAACTTTATCCAGGAAATATTAATCAGGTAATGAAATGTATTCCTTGAAGAAAGTCCGCCGCCTATTCGTTTGATATTAAACGAACCATCTTTGTTTATAATGCGTTTGGTGTGTTTAAAATATTTCTCACCCAATCCTGGGTCTTGTGATTGCTTAAACATATCTTTTCTAATTAGTTATTGATTTAATGCTGTGAAGATATAAAACCAATTTGATATTTGCTGTGATTTTTAATTTAACTTGTTTTCCAATATTTGTAACACCGCCCATCAAAACTTTCTTGCTGTTATCAATCCATTTATCTAAGTTTTGCTGCAAATATTCTACTTACAGAGAAAATGAACCAGACAAACTCTACTAAAAAACCTGAACAAAAATTTCATCATACTATTCGCAATGATTTTAAAAATATTAATTTCAGAAAAGATTTTAGTAACGAATATAAAAATCTAAGCCGTTTTTATTTAGATTCTGAGAAAAAATCCCAGCTCGAATCTATGACCTTTGTGGAAAGATGGGTGCACAAATTTGCGTGGATAACAAAAAGTATGTTTCTTCATTTAACCCCGCTAAGACGTATTCTCGTACTTCTCGGTGTATTTTTATTATTTACAAGCGGCAGTGTATCAGTTGATAATGTATCCATTTCTAGTAACTGGGGATTGTTTGGTGGACTTTTAATTCTGTTTGTTTTGTTTCTTGAATTGAAAGATAAACTTCTTGCCAAAAACGAACTTGAAGCCGGAAGAAAAGTTCAACGCGCATTAATGCCTGAACAAAATCCGGGAATTGCTGGGTGGACTATCTGGTTGTTTACTCGTCCTGCAAATGAAGTAGGAGGAGATCTTGTTGATTATTTACGGTTGGATGAAAGCAAAACTGTATTGACTATTGCAGATGTTGCGGGTAAAGGACTTCAAGCCGCACTTATGACTTCAAAACTGCAAGCAACAATTCGTGCACTTGCAACAGAAATTAATTCACTTTCAGATTTTGGTAAAAAGATTAATAAAATTTTTCATCGTGATAGTTTACCTAATTTATTTGCCTCAATGCTTTTCATTCAAATTGATTCCGATTCAGGCAAAGTAGATTTTATAAATGCCGGACACTTCCCTCCTCTCATCGTTAACGATATAGAGATTAAAGAACTTTCCAAAGGTGATATTGCTCTTGGGCTTGTTTCAAATGCAGAATACATGAGCAGACATTGGTGCTCGAACAAAACGAAATTTTTATTGCATATTCAGATGGAGTGTTTGAAGCAAGAAACGAATATGGTCAGTTCTTTGGAATGGAGAGATTTCAAAAGTTAATTAAAAACTCATCGAACAATTCACCACAGCAAATTGGAAATTATATTGTTTCACAGCTTGAACAATTTATTGGTGATTATCCTGCAACCGATGATATATCTTTAATTATTATGAAAAGAAATATTTGAAATTTAACTCTGAAATTACAGTCGTCTTCTAAGAACATTTCAGTCCTTTTTTCTGACTTCCCTTTGAAGTACTGCTGACTAAAATTAAGTCCGACTTTAATTCTGGATTTTTAATTTTAATTGTTCATTGTAAATTGTGCAATGTAAATTCAAAGGAGGCAAAAATATGAGCAAAACCAAAAGCACAAAAAGAGAATTATCATCAAAACAAATTGATGAACTTCTTAACATTTTAAAAACACGTTTTGAAAAAAACATTAATCGCCATAAAGATATTAAATGGGCTAATGTTTTGGCGAAGTTGGAAAAGAATAAAGATAAACTCTGGTCCTTAAACGAAATGGAAAGAACCGGCGGTGAACCCGATGTTATTGGTTATGATAAAAAGACAGGCGAATACATTTTTTATGATTGCTCAACAGAAAGTCCAAATGGCCGCAGAAGTCTTTGTTACGATCGTGCAGCGCTTGATGCAAGAAAAGAAAATAAACCAAAAGATAATGCTGTTGATGTTGCCACTGCTATGGGAATTGAACTCTTAACAGAAGAACAATACCGTGAATTGCAGAAACTTGGTGAGTTCGATCTTAAAACATCAAGCTGGGTAAAAACTCCGGATAAAATTAGAAAACTCGGCGGAGCCATATTCTGCGATCGCCGTTATGATACTGTTTTTGTTTACCACAACGGAGCGGAATCGTACTATGCCGCCAGAGGTTTTCGTGGCTCGTTAAAGGTATAAGGTTTATAAACTTTGTGTCCTTCGTATCTTCTTTGTGAGCTTTGTGGTTATCTTTTTAACCACAAGAGCTCAAAAGTTTTTTCTCAAAGCACACAAAGGATCAAATTGTAAAAAACAAATAGCAATACTGGAAACAAAAGTGTTAGCATCACAAAAATATTGTTATACGAAAAGGCAGATTAGATAAACTGAAAAAAAATCAAAACAAAAAGATTAACACAATGGGCAAACTTGCAGTAATAAAAACAAAAGAAACCGATTCAAGTGTAGAGGACTTTATCAACTCCGTTAAAGATGAAGAAAAACGCAAAGACAGTTTTACTATACTTAAGCTGATGCAAAAAGCTTCAAAGGAAAAACCTAAAATGTGGGGCAGTTCAATGATAGGTTTTGGAAAAAAAATATATAAAAGCCCTGCTACAGATAGAGAAGTTGAATGGTTTAAAATTGGATTCTCTCCCCGCAAAGCTAACTTTTCATTACATCTTGTTTTAGATATTAAAAAATATGCAGCTGAATTGAAAAAACTTGGCAAGCATAAAACGGGAGTTGGATGTCTATATATTAACAAGCTGGAAGATGTTGATCTGAAGGTTTTAGAAAAACTAATTACCATAGCTGCCAAAACAAAGTAGCAAGCTTTGTGCGCCTCGTATTTACTTTGTGAACTTTGTGGTTATCTTTTTAACCACAAAGAACTCTGGCGTAGCCATCCTTATGGGAAAAGTCTTTTCACAAAGCACACGAAGAATCATTTCCATTCAAAACTGACGGACTGAAGATTTTAAGAACACTTTCCTTATTTTTATAAATCACAAAAAGGAAAAACAAATGTCAAACATAGTTTACATAGCGACTAGTCTTGATGGATACATTGCAAAGAAAGATGGAGGCATAGATTGGCTTTTGGAAATACCCAATCCTGAAGAAAGCGACTTTGGTTTCGGCGAATTCATGAAAAACATTGACGCAATTGTTATGGGCAGAAATACTTTCGAGATTGTTGTAACATTTGATATCTGGCCTTACACAAAACCTGTTTTTGTATTAAGCTCAACATTAAATTCAGTCCCTGAAAAACTTATCGGTAAAGTTGAATTAATAAAAGGCGATCCTCTTTCTGTATTAAAAGAACTCAATTCGCGTAATTATTTTAATCTGTATATAGATGGTGGTAAAACCATACAAGAATTTCTAAAACTTAACCTGATAGATGAAATGATTATTACTCAAATACCGATTCTTCTTGGAGAAGGAATTCCATTGTTTGGCTCATTAGCTAAGGAACAAAAATTTAAACTGAAAAAATCCGAAGTACTTATTAACGCTCTAGTTAAAAATCATTATATAAAAATATAAACCTGGAATGTTTGACCTTGATTGTCACAGCAAGTTCCTAAACATCGTTAAATCAATTCGTGTCCAAAATAATCGGCTTATAGAAAACTATAGACTGAAGACTTATATCAAACACTTTCCTTATTTTTACACATTACATTATTAAAAGAAAGATTAAATGAGCGCAGAAGTAAACAAAATTATTTACTCTATGGTTGGAGTAAGCAAATTCTATAACAACAAACCTATACTAAAAGATATTTACCTATCGTACTTCTATGGTGCAAAGATTGGTGTTATCGGTTTAAACGGATCAGGTAAATCATCACTGCTAAAAATTCTTGCAGGAGTTGATAAAAACATAAACGGAGAAACAGTTGTGTCTCCCGGTTTTACAATCGGCTATCTTGAACAGGAACCGCACGTTGATGAAACTAAAACCGTAAGAGAAATTGTGCAGGAAGGTGTTCAATCAATTGTTGATTTGCTTAAGAGAGTACGATGAAATAAATGCAAAGTTTGCAGAACCGATGGATGATGATGAAATGACAAAGCTTCTTGAACGACAAGGTGAAGTTCAGGAAAAACTTGAAGCAATGGGCGGATGGGATCTTGATGCACGACTTGAAATGGCAATGGATGCTTTGCGATGTCCGCCTTCGGATACTTTGTGTAAAATTCTTTCCGGCGGAGAACGAAGACGCGTTGCACTTTGCAGATT
Organism: uncultured Ignavibacteriaceae bacterium; assembly: GCA_963812305.1. Lineage (GTDB taxonomy): Bacteria > Bacteroidota > Ignavibacteria > Ignavibacteriales > Ignavibacteriaceae > IGN3. Next base: position 51,300 of record CAWEUT010000003.1, on the reverse strand, counting down.
GCTTCTTCAAAAACCTGATATACTTTTACTCGATGAACCAACAAACCATCTTGATGCTGAAACAGTTGCGTGGTTAGAACATCATCTGCAAAAGTATGAAGGAACAGTAATCGCAGTAACACACGATAGATATTTTCTTGATAACGTTGCAGGATGGATACTTGAACTTGATCGCGGTGAAGGAATTCCGTGGAAAGGAAATTATTCCTCGTGGCTTGAGCAGAAACAGGAAAGATTGCGCGTTGAAGAAAAACGTGAAAGCGACAGACAAAAAACTTTACAGCGCGAACTTGAATGGATAAGAATGAGTCCGAAAGCTCGTCACGCAAAATCACAATCAAGAATTACTTCTTATGAAAATCTTCTTAAAGAAGAAAAAGAAAAAGGACAAAAAGATCTTGAGCTTTACATTCCTGTTGCAGAACGTCTTGGCGATATTGTAATCGAAACAGAAAAACTTAGTAAAGCTTACGGCGATAATATTTTAATTGATGATCTAACATTCTCAATTCCTCCCGGAGCTGTTGTTGGAATTATCGGAGCTAACGGTGCAGGTAAAACAACTTTGTTCAGAATGATTACAGGACAAGAAAAACCTGATAGCGGAAATATTAAAGTTGGCTCAACAGTTAAACTGTCTTATGTAGATCAATCAAGAGATGCATTGAATCCGGAAAAAAGTATCTGGGAATTAATCTCCAACGGAGAAGATACAATTATGCTTGGCAACAGGCAGGTAAACTCACGTGCGTATGTTGCACAGTTTAATTTCTCCGGTGCAGATCAGCAGAAAAAAGTTAGTATGCTTTCGGGCGGAGAAAGAAACCGCGTGCATCTTGCAATGATGTTAAAGCAAGGTGCAAATGTTATTCTGCTTGATGAGCCAACAAACGATCTTGATGTAAACACTTTGCGTGCACTTGAAGAAGGAATAGAAAAATTTGCAGGATGTGTTTTGGTTATAAGTCACGATAGATGGTTTTTAGATAGAATAGCAACACACATTTTAGCATTTGAAGATGAAAGCAAAGTTGTTTGGTTTGATGGAAACTATTCCGAGTACGAAGAAAAACGAAAAGAAAGATTAGGCATAGCAGCAGATCAGCCGCATAGAATTAAGTACAGGCATTTAACGAGAAGCTAGAGCTTAAAGACAATAGCACGCGGATGACACGGATAGCGCGGATTAACACAGATTAAATCCGCGAAGACCCGCGCAATCTGCGTTATCTGTGTTCTATTGGAATTAAAATTGATACATAAATAAATATTTACTAACTATCAGGAGAGGCTCGGGTTACATTATGAAAAAATTATTATTCTTTGTTCTGGCTTTAACATTCATCATTGCGTGCACAAAGACTGAAGAGAAAAAAGTTGAGGGCACAGATCAGCAAACTGTTACTACACAAGAAGCACCTAAACCTGTTGTCAGTCAAAGATACGGAATAAAATCCGGCGTAATTTTTTACGACGCACCAATGGGTGCAAAGCAAGAATTATATTTTGATGATTACGGTGCAAAAGAAGTTTCAATAACATCTGTTGATTTTGGGGTTGCTAAATCAAAAACAATCGAGATAAGAAAAGATGGATTCAGCTACACATACGAAGAAGGAAAAACTGAAGGAACTAAAAAAGCCTGGTATGCTCCAGCCAGTACGGATTATTCAAAAGCTGATCCCAGAACAATAGAGCGTTATAAAGTAAAAGATCTGGGAACCGAAACTAGTTGCAGGAAAAGATTGTAAAAAATTCAGTGCAGAATTTAGCGGTTCACCAATAATTAGTTGGACATGGAATAACTTAATGGTAAAATCAATTACTAAAATGGGCGATGCTGAGTTTGTTATCGAAGCAACAAAAATTCAGGATGGTTCTGTAGATTCTAAAATATTTGAATTGCCTGCTGGTGTAACTTTTAAAGAGATGTAATTCTTATTTTGCTTCGCGTCTTTGCGTCTTTGAGAAACAAAAAAAATTCACGCAGAGACGCTAAGCCGCAAAGAGTTAAATCTACTTTCCTATACTGCTTTATAAACTCTTCAACTTCAGGTAAGCCGCCTTGATAAATTAAATAACCATTACTTGGTTCGCGTTCTGTTATTTCTCCGTTAATTGGAGTTAACATAATTTCTTTTACTTTTTCTAAATCATCTGTTTGTCCAAATGCCCAACCAAGTTTCATATAAGCAACTTCCGGCAACATGTTTGCAGCAGGAATAACACCAAGTTCCATCATATCTCTTCCGGTATCGTAAACATACATTTGCACATAACCCCAAAGTGTTTGAACTGTCATATAAACTGCAACACCTTTTTCCTTTGCACGTTTAAGTGCAGGATAAAGTGGTTTGTTTACATGTCCAAGTCCTGTACCGGCAATTACAATTCCTTTGTAACCATTATCAATCAACGAATCAATCATATCAGGTTTCATATTCGGATAGTAATAAACGATTGCAACTCTGTCATCAAAAACAGCATTTACTTTTACATCGTTATCAAATCTTCTTCGTTTATAATCATCACGAATTGGTGTTACTTTATCTCGACTTACCGTTGCGATTGGAATATCACCAATAGTTCTGAAAGTTGAACGATAACTTGAATGCATTTTTCTTACTCGTGTTCCGCGATGAAGCAATCCATACATATCACTGGTTGGACCAAACATACAAACCATAACTTCTGCAATATCACTTATCGCTGCTGTTGTTACAGAATGAATAAGATTAAATGCTGCATCGGATGATGGTCTATCGCTCGAACGCTGTGAACCAACCATTACAATTGGTACAGGAGAATCCTGAACCATAAAAGAAAGTATTGCCGCTGTGTGATGCATTGTATCAGTTCCATGTCCGATTACAATTCCCTGTACACCTTTTTCAATTTCTCTTCCGATTGCTTCTGCAAGTCCGATCCATTGTTCCGGACCCATATTTTCGCTGAACACACCATATAGTTTTTCAGTATCAAGATTACAAATATCTGCAAGTTCAGGAACTGAACCATAAAGTTCGCCCGGTGAAAATGCTGGAATAACAGCACCGGTTCTATAATCTAATCGTGAAGCAATTGTTCCGCCAGTACCAAGTAATTTTACATTTGGTTTTTTAGGATCGTAAGGAAAATCTTTTTCCGGAATTTTATAATGCGCTTCCTTCCTTCCAAAGATTTTTACGTCTTTTATTTTTTCTGCAGCAATTCCAATGTTATAACCAATTGGCATTTTAAGAACGATATGAAATTCATCTGCAGTTTCTGAACGAGGTAAAATTAATCCTTTAAAACTTCCTTCATCTGTAAGAATTTCTACATCACTCCAGATTGGTGTTTTAAATTTTTGCAGAGTGTTTAATGCAACTCCACGATAACCTTTGTAATCTTCTAAATTTATTGTTGACATTATTTAACTCCTTTCACAAAACCAATTTTATCTGCAATAACTTTTGCAGAAATTCTGCCGCGAAGTTTTTTCATTATCATTCCCATTAACAAATTGCTTTTACTTTCCTGATTATAAATTGTCATCTTATCACAATCTGATTTTGCAGTATTAATAATTTCATCAACTTCTTTTTCGTTTGCAGGATTCTGAATCACTTCTTCAGTAAACATTCCAAGTTCTGCAACTGTTTGTAAAGTTGTTAACAAAGCATCTTGTGGAATTTTTTTATCTGCATAAGATTTAAGAATTTCTTCAAGCATACTTTCGTTAAGCCATTCAGTTGTAACACCTCGTTTTTTTAATCTCTTTGGATATTGAATAAGAAATACTGCAACCGTAGTTGGATTTATTTTCCAATCATTTACAGCTTTCTTAAAAAGTTCTGCATATTTTGAAACAGAAAGTTCTTCAATTGTATCTTTGGGAATTCCTAGTTTGATGTACCATTCTATTCTTTTCCAGAATTGTTCGGGTAACCATGATTTTATCTGTTCAATTTTTTCTTTCGTAATTTTTTTCGGCGGAAGATCTGTATCGGGATACATTCTATCTGCACCGGGAAGAATACGTTCAAATCCATTTGTTCCATCGCTCATTGCTTGTCGTGTTTCAGATGGAATTCCTATTGTTGCTTCTTTAGCACGAATGATAATTTCATTAACTGCTGTTTTAACATCATCTTCACTTCCCCAAACAATTATCATCGTATCATTATCAGCAGTGTTAGTAAACTTTTTAATTTTCAGCCAATCTGCGGAACTGATATTGTATCGCTCTTGCTATCTGAATGAATAATATTTGGAATAGTAGTTAAGCATGCAATAACTCTAACACGATCAGAAATTTCTTTTGAGAAATATGTATCCGTTTGTGTTTGCCAGTGAAGCAAATCTTTAAAACCTTTTAGTACAACAGCACTTAATTTCATTCCAGAATCAGCAGCATTTTTAAGCGGTGCGTAATGAACTTTCTTTAACAATTTTGTGATGTCATAAGATTCAGCTTTAAATGTTTCGGGTGTAATTCCACGTTTCTTTAACTCTTCTCTCAATCGTAAAAGATTCCATTGTCTCATTGCTTCGTTATAAGTAAGAAGCGGAATCAAAGTTATTTGAGGAACACCTTTTATTTCAACACGAGTTCCGCCTTCAACACTAACGTTTACATCTTCACGAGCCGCACCCATTCCGCGGCGAACTTTCTGTGTACTTCTAACAAGCTTACTGCATTGCCATGCAACTTCTGCAACTTCCTGCGGAGTTTTCATTGCAGGTTCTGTTACTGTTTCGATAAGCGGCATTCCAAGTCTGTCTGTTAGATAAACTCTATCGTGACCAATATCAGAAACTTCTCTGCACGAATCTTCTTCAATAGACATCTGAACAATTTTTACTTTTCTATCTTTGTAAGGAATCCAGCCATCGAGCGCATAAATTGCTGTTCGTTGAAATCCTGTTGGAATGCTTCCATCCAAATATTGCTTACGTGCGATGTGAATTTCATCAACAACATTGCAGTTGTACAACATTCCTATTCCGATTGCGATATCAAGTGCGTCTTCGTTAATTAAGAATGGCGGAGTATCATCCATTTCGTAAGTACAAACAGTTTCTCGTTTGATGTGATAGATAATATTCTTCTTTGTTTTAAATTCCATCAACGCTGTGCCGTCATAAACTCCCATTTCAGAAAGTGTGGGACGCATATGACGTAATATTTCAGCATCATATTCTTTGCTGTATTTTCCTGCAGGACAACGGCAGAAAAGTTTTTTCTCTGTTAAAAGCTGTTGATGAATTTCTAATCCTGATTTGAATCCGACTGTTTTATAGTCTTCTTCGGTCATTTCGTTGAAAGGTTTGAAGATAAAATCGTACATAAGTGAGCCACAGTTATTATTTTTTAAAACAATGGAACACGGATGACGAGATTGAACAGATTATCACGGATTAATCTCGTGCTAACCAGCAATATCAGTGTCATCCGTGTTCTATTCCTATTTATTGAACTTTGATAAGTAATCCTTGAACATATCTTTATGAACCATAAAATCCATAATCTTTAGTTTTACATAATCTTCATGATAGAAGTAATAACCTTTATCTCCTGTGTTTTGAGCACCCGCGCCTGAATCTTTAATCAAGAACCATGTTTTGCCATCCAATTCTTCATAACCAATTAAGATGAATTCCATGATCATCAGTTGTTGTTTCATTACTAAAACGAAATTGTCTTGAATTTTCATCAATATATTCAGATGGAATATCAAACGTTGGAACAACTGCACACTTTGTCCAGCTATCATAACCGGCTTCACTAACATCACCACCGATTGCAAGTGTGTAACCGTTTTTAATTGCATTCTTCAATACTTTCATAAAATCATCAAGCGGAACGTTGTAATAATCTTTGTTGTGCCACCAGTTATCAGGAACTTCATACTCGACTTGCTGCCAGTAAGGCTGTTGCATATACGAAAGCACATCAACATAATCATCGGGATTAAGTTTTAAATAATTTGTCAGATATTCCTTTGGTGTGTATTTCTTTCCATCAACAACAACTTCTGTTGGAGGTACGCCGAGATAATAGTTAAGAATTGATTTTGTAACGGAAACAACTTCGTCCTCATTCCAGGCGTTTGTTGTCTTTACATTTTGAAGATAAGTCTGAATTTCTTTTACCATTTCACTATGATCGTGATATTTTTGCTCTGGTAATAATCCAGTACAAACTTCTGCAGGAACAGCACCGTACATTTTATAAATTCTAGTAACTGCATTAGCTTCAGATCCTTCTTCAACAATTGATTTGCCGCGTGTGCGAACAAACTCTTTGACCTTTTCAACATACTCCCAATAAGCAGTAAAGATCGGTGACAAAGCAACTTTCTTTCCAGTTAAACGATAAACCTCTGATTCAAAAAAGGATGTTGTTGAAAACGACCAGCAGGTTCCTGTTTGTCCCTGTGATACGGGATCGTTGTGCCAGTAATATTTAAACTCCTCTTTGGATTGCGGATAATTCATTCCCGTAAAATCTAGTTTAAAACTTTTCTTTTTTTCTTTAGTTGGATTATTAAATTCATCAATTCCTTTTTTGATTTCCTGATAGAAGCCTGGTTTTGGTTCTACAAAAACACCTTTGTTTTTTTCTTGTGGTTTAATAATGGAGGCAGAAATAAGAATTAGAACTGCGAGAAGAGATATAAATGATTTCATAAACTGTTCCTTAGATAATTAATAGAAACATTATAAAAATTGTAATTCAAAATTAGGGATAAAGGGAAAGAGTGTGAAGTGAATTATTAAAAATAAAAATTCCCGGACAGATTGAAGGAGGCAACAAACAACCCGCCGGGAATATAAAGCGATGAGAACAGCATTACTAATACGAGATATCGCTTATTTCAATCATCTCTGTTTTTTTATCATACTTCTTTAAGTAGGCTACAAACTCTGCATTTAAAAATTTCTGATGTGTTTTTTCATATACTTTTAAATACTTTTCTACTTGTTTATGAGTAAGCATACTCTTCATATAATTTTTCTTTTCATTATCATCAAAAAAGATTCGATAATAATAATACTTTGCCGGTTTCGATTTAGCTTTTGCAGCAACCGGTTTTTTGACTGCTTTTTTTACTGGCATTTTTTCTCTCTCCAATTAATTAGTTGGATTAAACTTTTCCGTTCTTCTTAATAATATCTCTTGCAATAATTCCTTTTTGGATTTCATTCGTGCCTTCAAAAATTCTGTTAATACGTGAATCTCTGTAAAATCTTTCTATTGGTAGTTCCTGCGAGTAACCCATTCCGCCGTGTATCTGAACTGCAAAATCAACAATCTTATCCAAAGATTCTGAACAATAATATTTTACAATAGCTGATTGCCTTGATATATCTTTATGCAGATCATAATCAACAGCAGTGCGGTAAACGATGGATTCCATGTTGTAAATCATAACAGCCATTTCTGCAAGCATAAACTGTATTGCCTGAAAATGTGCTATCGGATGATCAAACTGAACGCGCTCCTTTGCATACTTTGCAGAATGCTCTAGCAGTTCTTTTGAAACGCCCATACATGCTGCACCAAGTCCAAGTCTGCCGGCATCAAGAGTTTTCATTGCGTAAATAAATCCTCTGCCGTCTGTACCGATTAAATTTTCTTTTGGTATGTGTACGTTATCAAAACTTAATGGATTTGTTACGCTTCCTTTAATTCCCATTTTCTTTTCAGCAGGACCGGCTTTAAAACCAGGAACGTTTGTATCAACCGCAAAAAGACTAATACCTTTTTCGGTTCTTGCAAAGAGAGAAATAAAATCTGCAATGCCGCCATTTGTAATCCAAAGTTTTTCACCATTAATAACCCATTCATCACCAACTAAATCTGCTTTGGTTTTTAGATGGAAGGAATCAGAACCAGCTTGTGCTTCAGTTAATCCAAATGCTGCAATCTTTTCACCAGAAGCAAGAGGTGGAATAAATTTCTTTTTTTGTTCTTCACTTGCGCCGTTAAATATTGCATTGGTTCCTATTGATTGATGGGCTCCTATAAATGTTGCGGTAGACATACATCCGCGTGCAATTTCTTCCTGCATAATGCAATATCCAACTTCACCAAATCCGCCGCCGCCGTATTCTTCAGGAAAGGATATTCCAAGGAAACCAAGCTCAGCCATTTTTGTGATAAGTTCTCTGGGAATTTTTGCTTCTTCATCAATCTTGGCAGCAATAGGTTTAATTTCATTATTGGTGAAATCACGAACCATTTCGCGGAGCATGTTTTGTTCTTCGGTAAACTTAAATTCGAACATTGGTAAGAAGCCTTCTTTTTATTGTCACTTGTTATTGTCAAATAATATTCCATAAAGATTCCAGCCATTACTTGAAAAAACAAACATAAAACAAGACAAATAAGTTCATTCTTTTCAAATCAAAGAAGGGAAACAAAGTCTGTTCTTAGTTTTGAGAAGTAGGATGTTATTTTAGATGCACTGAACTTTCTTCTTGCGGGGTAAATATTTGGGCAATACCTTTATATTTAGTTGTAACTTCGTACGAAAAATTATAAAAGTTATCAGTCTCTAAATTATTTTTTTCAGAATTAAATTCGTAAAAATGTTCAATCCCATCAGGAGTTAGTGTGATAATCTTTAATGATTTATTTATCGCGGAAGGATTTTTAATCAAAATCTTTAAAGTGATTTTATAGACGAACCCAACAACAGTTCCAGAAGTAACTTCGCCATTAGATACAAAGGGTGGTCCTTCAATGTTTTTTATAAACTCAGCACTGGGAAATAATAAATTAAAATCTTTTTCAAATTTATCCTGGGCAAACAATGGCAAAGAAAAAACAAGAGTAATAAACTGGATAAAGAAAAAGTGTGATAAAATTATTTTCATTTTAAAGTTCAATTCAATCTAAGATGATCTTGATTCAGTCATGATTTGTACCAGAAAATTGAACAGCTTTATTCATCCCTCTTAACTGTTTCAGGAGAAAATGCAGGCAAGCAAACAGCAACATACTCTACAGTTCCCTCGTAAGGTGTGCTGTATTGTATCCACTCGCCTTTCTTAGTTAAGATAGCAGAACCGGCTTTAACATCAATAACTTCTTTTTCGGTTTTAACCTGTAAAGTTCCTTTAAGCACAACTGTGTATTCATCAAACTCAGGGCGTTGTCCCGGTTCAATCCATCCTTGCGGACTTGTCATTTTTGCAATGCTAACTGCTTCTGTTTTTGAATTAACTCTTCCAAAATATTCTTCAATTATTTTGGGTTTGTTTCCGGCAGCTTCAATTATGGTTGGTGATTTTATAACTATTGGCATTTTTAAATTCCTTATTTCTTTTTTGCACTTGTAAGATAGAAAATAACCGAGGTTGTAAAAACCGTTTCGGGATTTTTCTCTATTTGCTTTTTAATTTTATCAATTCCTTTTTGATATTCTTCATCAGATAAATTTGCAAGTTGTGAACTGTGATTTTTTTGCAGGAAGGGATCATTAAAAACATCTTTGCCCGTTCTCTGATTAAAAACTTTTTCCACAATTCTATTTTCAATCATTTCAAATTTCAGATCCTGCAGAATATTTTTCAACTGATCTGTTGAAGGAAATCTTTTCAAATCATTTTCATAAACGGAATCAAAATAATCGTAAACGTACCAGTCTTTATCAATATGCGGATCAACACCAAAAACAGCAATCATTCCGTTGCTTGTTAATGTGCGCTTGCACTCTGCTATAAATTTTTCTTTATCCGGAAAATGATGAATTGCATTTACACAAAATATCAAATCAAAAAAATTATCTTTAAATGGAATGTGAACAGCATCAGCATTTACAAGATTTAGATTTGATTTATCAGACTTTCGGAATTTTCATCATATCAAATGAATAATCTAATCCGAAAACTTTTTTGCTAACTTCTTCAAGCGAACTAATCCACCTTCCTGTTCCGCATCCGGCTTCTAAAATAGTTTTGTATCCGTTTGATTCGATTAAGCTCTTTAAACTTGTTTCAATATCGGGAAGGTAATTATCAACATATCGGTTATTGTAAGTTGCGGCAATTTTAGCATAATCTGTTTTTTGCATTTTGTCCTAATTCATAATTATTTCATTCTTAAAGTAAAAATTAGAATCGGCATACTCAACAATCCATCACAATTTTGTTGTAAACAAGACAGCATCTTTTTTAGATTAAACCGTGTTCAAATACCATTATTACAAATCTTTATAAGGAGGCTCTATGAATAAACTATTTTCTCTCAGCGTTGTTCTTATTATTATTTCTTCAAGCATCTTTGCTCAGAATGTTGATAAAGTTAAAACAAAGATTGAAGAAATGAATAAGATTTACACACAAGCAATGATTGATAACGATACAGATAAAATGTTATCAATGTACACTGATGATGTTATTTCTATGCCGAGTTATCAGCCAACCGTAAAAGGAATTGCTAAAGTTAGAGAGCTTAGCGAAATGCAAGCAAAATCCGGTTGGAAAACAACACACTTTGTACTTTCAATTACCGATATAATTGTGCAAGGAAATCTTGCCATTGAAATTGGAAATTATGATATGAAAATGTCTGGACCTGATATGCCTGAATGGGCAGACAATGGAAAGTATATTACAATCTGGGAGGAACAGCCAGACGGCTCTATGAAAATAAAAGTTGAAACCTGGAATACTGATACAAATCCCATGGGCAGCAAATGGAACAGGCAAAACAAGAAGAAATGCAAAAAGTGGATTATAGACTTTTTTGAAATCCTCGATAGGTATACTGATAAAGTAACCTTAACTGAGTCGTTTGATGACTACTTTAACGATCTTTATCCAAACATCTTCACCAAAACTTCTTTTCTATAATTAAAAATCTCATTTATCTTTTTTGATATTACAAGCGTATTCACTATCTGTCCTAAAAATCCAAAAGGAACAACATAACTAACAATATCTTCCATCATTACTCCGCCATCTTCTGCAATTGTAAAGATATGCTGATGGTGCCACATTTTATATGGACCAAATCTTTGCTCATCCACAAAATAATTTGGTTCACTAACGTGAGTTATTTCTGTAACCCATGTTTGTGGAATATTTAGCAAAGGACGAACAAAATATGTGATGATCATTCCCGCATACATTTTTTCTGGTAATTCTGTTCTAACCTCAAAGTTTAGCCAGGGCGGAGTGATTTTAGACAGATTTGCCGGATTCGAGAAAAATTTCCAGGCAGTTTCTAAAGATATTGGTAATTTTTGTGACGTTTTTAGTTGATAAAGTTTCATAACCTTTTCATATTATTGATAGTGATTTAACAAATTATAGGAACAAATAATTCCCGTCTTATGAATATAACTTCTATCGGAGAAATTCTTTTTGATATTTATCCGAACCACAAACGACTTGGCGGTGCCCCGCTAAATTTTATCTATCATGTAAAAAAGTTAACTGATAACGGAAATATTATTAGCCGCGTTGGTAAAGATGTTCTTGGCAACAAGGCGATTAATGATCTTAAACATTCCGGATTGTCTTTTGATTTTATCCAGCACGATAATCTTCATCCAACAGGAATGGCTTTGGTTACCTTAGATGATTCCGGCAATCCAAAATTTAAAATAGAGCCGGATTGCGCTTATGATTTTATAGAATTAAATGATGAAAATAATAATTTGATTAGTGCGGATACAGATTGTCTTTACTTTGGAACACTTGCACAGCGATCTGATATTTCGCGCAAAACAATTCAATCATTCTTCAATCGCGGGTTTAAATATTTTGCAGATCTAAACCTCCGCCAGAATTTTTATGATGAAGAAATTCTTAAGACATCGCTTGAGGCTGCTGATTTTGTAAAAGTAAATTATGATGAAATGCATACTCTAAATGATTTTTTTGTACAAACAGAGTATTCCACAGAACGAGTTGCTTATGAACTTATGGAAAAGTTTGATATAAAAATGATTGCGGTTACTCGTGGCAAAGAAGGCTCATCAATATTTGAGAATGGAAAAAGATACAATCATTCAATTGATGAAGTAAAAGTTGTTGATACTACGGGTGCTGGTGATGCATTTGCGGCTATACTTTGTGTCGGCTACTTGCACGGATTGGAAATTCCGTACATCAATAAACTTGCAAACGATTTTGCCGCTGAGATTTGCCAGTTTGAAGGCGCACTGCCAAAGTATGAAAGAATTTACGAAAGCTTTAGAGAACAAATGGGATTTTTTTAGGATATTTTTGCGACCAAAATATCTTTAATTAAAATTCTCTACCCGCCAGGACTATATGGAGGCATTAATAATATAATAAGCACAAGAGTTCCAACGATCAATGAAAATGTCCCTCCAAAATCAAATCTGGATTCTCTAATTTTTTCAACTTCATTCATTCCGATAGATTTTGTCTCGATACCTTGAGACACAATTAAAGAATCTTCAACCATTTTAATATTAGTTGTATCATCTTTTTCAACAACAAATTCTTTTCCGTTTTTATAAACAACTTTTATATCATTCATTTTTTCAAGATTGCTGTAATCATCTCTTGGCACTTCAAAATATGAATGACAACCTGTTAACAATATTGAAATTGATAATAGAAATACAATAAAACGAAAAGCGGCAACTGAATTATTCAAAAGTAAATTCTTTCTTAAATTTTGTGTCTCTCAATAAGCTCTTCAGGAATTCTTGTTGGTCGTCCGGAAGAAAGCGAAACAAGCGTATAAAGCATTTTACCTTCCACAGCAATTTTATTTGTTGCTTTATTATAAACCCAAACGTTAATTGTAACCTGTGCGCCGCTCCAATCTCCAACTTGTGTTTTTACCAAAGCAATGTCGCCAAATTTTAATTCACGTTTATATTTTAAGATGAACTTCGCTTGCAAACCAGTTTAATCCTTTGCCAATATATTCTTCCATCGGAACTTTATAGTTATCCCTCATTTGTATAAATCTTGCTGTCTGTATGTAATCAAGATATTTTGAGTTGTGAACATGATTGTTCATATCAATATCATCAGGGCGAACAATTATTTCAGTTTCAAAAATTGAGTTAGTGTTTATTTCTGTACTCATCAATTACATCTCAATAAAGTTTTTAATCAATTTTAATCCTGCCTCGCCGGACATTTCAGGATGAAATTGCACCCCATAAGCATTTTCGTTTTCAATAGAAGCACAAAATGTTATTGAATTGCTGCACGTGGAAGTTGATAGATCGCTTTTGGGTAAATAGTATGAATTGTTAAAAAAGAATTCTGCGTTTTCTTCAATTCCTTCAAACAAAACGCTTTGCTTGCAAAGATTTATTTTATGGTTACCTTTGAATAAAGATCCCTCGGTGTCACCTTCGAATTTAATTGCTGTCCCAGGAAAAAATCCAAGACAAGAAAAATTTCCTTCAGTGGAATAATCAGCCATTAACTGCATTCCAAGCCCAATGCCCAGCATCGGCTTTTTAACAACACGAAGCACTGAGTATAAATTTAGAAGCTGTATTTTTTTCATTACTGAAGGTGCGCTTCCGCATCCTGCCAGAATTATTTTATCAGACTCGCATATATCCAATTCATTTCTGGAAACTTTAAAATCTTCGGTTATTTTTTTAAGTGATGCCGCAACTTCATTTATGCAAGCATCGCCATAATCTACTATTGTAATCATTTGTAAAAATAATTTTCTGGTTGTGACAAGTTAATTTAAAACTGTAAAAAACTACTCTTTAAAAATAACAATACCAATCCAGTATTTCTTAATAAAAGCAGTTATTGATTTGTTATTCTTTCTTCAAAAGCCTTTACAAATTTGGCGGGAGATTGGTCGTCTTTATTCAAATAAAGAGATGGTTCTATAAGCTCCAGTTCTATCAGTGCAAATTCATTTTCTTTTGTTCTAACTAAATCAACTCTACCGTAAAGAGGAATGGTAGAAAGTTTTTTTATAATGTTTTCTGCTATCAAAATTAATTTTGAAGATACTTTAAATGGTTGAATATCTCCTCCATGCTCTTCCTGAACACGAAAATCATTTTCCTTCGGTTTTTTCAAAACTGAATGACTAAACTTTCCATTAAAAAAGAACAACGAATATTCACCTTCTTCAATTATACTATTTAAAAATGGCTGAACCATAAACTCTCTTGCAGTAAATATTTTTTCTAACTGCCCGAGATTTTTATCCAATTTTTCTCTGGTTAATCTAAAAGTATTATCAGCATTTGCACTGATGTTTGGTTTGATAATTATTTCATCAGTATCAAGTTTATCAAAATATTCGTGTGCCAGGTTTCTGTTAAATTTTCTCTCCCAAATCGTATCAACAATCTTTACACCCTTTTGCTCGAGATCAAAAAGATAATTTTTATTCATGTTCCATTTCATCAAATCAAGATCGTTTTCCAAGTGAGATACACAATTTATCTTTTCTAAAACACCAATAAATTTTTCAGAATCATTTTGATAGTCCCACGTTGATCTAACGATTACTGAATCATAATCACTCCAGTTTACATTTTCATTCCGCCAGGAAACTTCTTCTGCAATCCAGCCGATGTTTTTCATTGGCTCAATTAAAAGTTTATCATAAGTAAAAAATTTTTCAAGATTGTCTGTTGAAAGAAAGGCTACTCGCTTTTGCATAAGTTCTTTTTAATTTGTGAAATAAAATATTTTAACGGCTCGAAGTTATGGGTAAGAAACTGAATTACAAAAATTATTTCTTTAACTTTACTATGTTGAATAGAGAAAAAATTAATAATTTATTAAAGAGTGAGTAAGCTGTGGAGTGGATCCTACTAATTATTTGGTTGTCCATAATTAATGCCGGACTTGGCGGACAGTACGTTTTAAATTGGATGGCTAATCAGCCTAAGTACACGGGCGGAGATAAGGTTGATATCTCGGCTGGTGTTATGACCTGGTGGCGGGAAATTTCAAAACTTGCATGGGCTGTTGTTGCCGTATCCATTGAATTAATCAGAGGCAAAAAGGCAAAGTATTTGTGGCCGGGTTGGATTTCTTTAACAACAATAATTATTTGTGCCTTTACCGGTGTAATTGAAAATATCGGTTTTTTTTATTTACCAAGAAATTATTCTCCTCATCTATATGCTCCGTATGTTAATGTTTATCTGGCATTCCTTCCATTTTTCGGAAAGTTTTTATTTAATGCTCCTATCAGAAAAGAACATTGGTTCGGAATTTTTCTTGTAATTATCGGGCTCGCAACACCCCACCTTCCAACGCTGCTCGGTTTTACAAACGAAAATCAAAACGCTCTTGATATTAATGCAATAACCTGGATTCTTATAATTAATGGATGTTTGCTTTCACAGCAGGTTTTAAATAATAAAACGGTTCAAACTGCTTTAACCGGAGTGGGACCTAATGCTCTTGTTCTTTGGAGAGAAATATGGAAGATGATTTTTATTACTTCAGCTATTTTAATTATTCCCATCATCGGCAATTTGATGAATGCAAATATGCCGGAAAGTGTAAAAGCTCCTAAGTTTGAAACAAGAGTTCTGTCCAAGATTGATGAAAGCAAAAAAGAATATTTACTAAACTTTTATGTACAATCAGATAACAATTATGTTTTAAAATCAGGGGTTTCCGAAAAAGATGAGGAACAAATAAAAGAAATTATTAAGGCAACAGAATATCATCAATTCTTTTCTTTGTTTGATGGAAGCATAATCCCAAATAACTGGCTTCCGATTCTTTTTGTAATTGCCGCCGGCTTAACGGGATATATTTACAGTTTTGGATTTTTCAAGCTTTCAAAATTTGCAGCACATTTTTGGGTTCCATATACAAATCTCTGGCTCGCTTTACTTCCTTTTATTATGCTTCTATTTGGAAAGGAAGTTACAATATATCAAATCATTGGTGCCGTTGTTGTAACTGCAGGTCTGATGGTCGGAGTTATGGATTACAGCAAAAACAAAGTTGTGGAAATTGAAAAGAAAAATTAATTATAATTAGACTGTAAAAAATAATTTAGGAGATAGATGGATTTACGTAGAAGAGCTTTTGGTTTAGCGTTGGGCTTAATGCTCGGCTTATCATTTCTCCTGGGAAATTTTTGGTTATTAATTATTGATTCACAGGGAGATTTTTTTTCTAAGTTTTCTTCTTTCTTTTTTGGTTACACCTTCACCTGGCTTGGTGCAATTATAGGATTTTTCTGGGCGTTTGTTTATGGATTCTTCTTCGGTGTTTTTCTTGCATGGCTATATAATATTATTAGCAGCATGATATACAGTAATAGATAATAATAACTTATTGCCGAAGTAAACTAGATTATTCCTGCAAAATATTTTTACTTAACTTGCTATTAATTTTTCTATTAGGTTAGGATATAAACTTTTAAATACTCGAATATCTTTATTAACACAAACAATAATATGCCAAATACAAAAAAATCGCTCTCACTTTCAAAAGAAAAAATTAAAATACTTTTGCTTGAAGGATTACATAACAATGCCCTGCAGCTATTTGATGAAAATGGATATAATAATGTTGAATATCATAAAAGATCATTAAATAAATCTGAACTTATAGAACAAATTAAAGATGTTCATTTACTTGGAATACGATCCAAGACAAACATTACAAATGACATTCTTAAATACGCAAATAAATTAATCGCCATAGGTTGTTACAGTATTGGTACAAACCAGGTTGATTTGTTATCTGCAAAACTGCACGGAATTCCAGTTTTTAATGCGCCGTTTTCAAATACTCGTTCTGTTGCAGAGCTTGTAATTGCTGAATGTATTTTCCTCATTCGTGGAATACCGGAAAAAAACTTTGCCGCTCATAATGGAGTATGGTTAAAAGATGCTTCTAACTCTTACGAAGTTAGAGGAAAGAATTTAGGAATTGTTGGATACGGACATATTGGTTCGCAGGTTTCTATTCTTGCTGAATCATTGGGAATGAATGTTTATTATTATGATATCGAAAAGAAATTAAACCTTGGTAACGCAAAATCCTGTTCAAGTTTGCAGGAACTTCTTTCAATTTCCGATATAGTTACTTTGCACGTTCCCGAAACTGATCTAACAAAAAATATGATCAGTTATGCTGATTTAAGTTTGATGAAAAAAGGTTCTTACTTAATTAATGCATCAAGAGGTTCAGTTGTTATAATTGATGCGCTTGCAAAATCTCTTGAAGAAAATCATTTGGCTGGTGCTGCGATTGATGTTTTTCCTGAAGAACCAAACTCCAACAAAGATTCTTTTAAAAATGTTTTACAAAAATTCCCAAATGTAATTTTAACTCCTCATATTGGCGGAAGCACATCAGAAGCACAGGCAAACATTGCGTCTGGAAGTTTCTGAAAAGTTGGTTAAATACTGTGATGTTGGAACAACAATTGGTGCAACAAATTTTGTTGAAGTTGCATTAACGCCTAATCTTAATAAGCAGAGATATCTGCATATTCATAAAAATCAACCGGGTGTGTTAAATAAAATAACCAAAGTGTTCACATCAAGAAAACTTAACATTGCATCACAATACTTACAGACAGATGCACACATTGGTTATGTAATAATTGATATCGATCAAAAAAATAATTCTGCTGAAATAATGAAAGAACTAAAAGCAATTCCGGAAACAATTAAAACAAGAATGCTGCTTTAGTATTTTAATTATTCTCCTTCTTCATCAAGCTTATCTTCCCAAAGATATTTTTTTGTTTCGCTGGCAATTACTCCGCTTAATAAAAGTAATGAAACAAGATTTGGAACTGCCATAAGTGCGTTTGTAATATCAGCAAAAGTCCATACAACATTTAAAGACATAACCGAACCTATCATAACAAACATAACCCAAAGGTAGCGGTAAGGTTTTACAACTTTATTTCCGAAAAGATACTCAGCAGCCTTTTCACCGTAATAAGACCAGCCAAGTATTGTAGAAAAAACGAAAGTTAATAAACCAAGTGTAAGCACAATCGGACCAATGATATGAAAATCACTGAAAGCCTGTTTGGTTAACGCAGCACCTGAAAGTCCTTTTACCCATTCACCGGAATTTACAATTACTAATCCTGTCATCGCACAAACAACAACCGTATCCCAAAATGTTCCTGTTGAAGAAACCAATGCCTGGCGCACCGGATTTTTTGTTTGTGCCGCCGCGGCAACTATTGGCGCACTTCCCAAACCTGATTCATTTGAAAAAAGTCCGCGTGCAATTCCAAATCGTATTGCTTCTTTCATTCCAGCACCAAGAAATCCACCAACGACTGCGTGCCCGCTAAAAGCACTATTAAGTATTAGCATAACTGTATCTGGTATTCCCTGAATATTCATTCCAAGAATGATTAAACAGCCAAGCACATAAGTAATTGCCATAAAAGGAACGAGGCGCTCACAAACTTTTGCAATTGATTTTATTCCACCAATAATTACAACGGCAGTAAGAATAGTTAACACCAATCCTGTAATCCACATTGGTATTTGAAAAGCTTCATTTACTAAAGTCGAAATAGAATTTGCCTGTACCATATTTCCAATCCCAAATGCAGTAACTGATGTGAAAGCGGCAAACAAAACTGCGAGCCATTTCATATTTAATCCGCGTTCAAGAACATACATTGGTCCGCCTGCCATTGAGCCATCCGGCATTTTAACTCTGTACTTTACAGACAGTAAGGCCTCGCTGTATTTTGTAGCAATTCCAAATACACCGGTTAACCACATCCACAAAACAGCTCCGGGTCCGCCCGCAGCAACAGCTGTTGAAACACCAACAATATTTCCTGTTCCAATTGTTGCGGCAAGGGCTGTAGTTAAAGCCCCAAACTGACTTATATCACCTTTACCTTCTTTATCTCTGTGTAAAGAAATTTTTATTGCTTTGCCGATAAAGCGTTGAATGATTTTGAGCCGAAATGTTAAAAAGACGTGCGTTCCAAAGAGAAGTATGATAAGCGGATATCCCCAGAGTAAATCGCTGATTTGTGTAAGAATATTTTCTAAGGCTTCCATAAATCTCCTTTGTTTTATTTGGCGATTAAAACGGACCACATTTTAATATTTCAAAGATATGATTGAATGTCTCACAAAAAAAATCCCGAAGGGTATTCGGGATTAATAAAAATTAAAAACTGAAAATATATTTAATTCAAAACATTCATTTTAGTGGGTCCTTCGTCGGCAAAGATTTTCCACTGAACAACCGCACCAACAATAAATAAAATAATTGAAAGCCAATATGCAAATTGATAATCCAGAGTTATTACATTTTGTCCGCTGACATTTAAATCTGGCATTGCCATCAAGACTTACTTTTAGTAAAAGTAAAAAGATTACACCTGCAATTGAAACAACAATGTTAATTAGTGCCGGAATTCTCATTTTAAAGAAGCTGATAATCAAACCAATTATTGCAGCTACAAATGCAAAAAGGGCCAATGGTTGTGATTCTATTTCTTTGTTTTGATCTGTATTTTGTTCATTGGTAGAATTCATCTCGCCGCCAAACATTCCATCTGCCTTTACTTCTGTGCCGGTAATTAGTTGAAAACCTGAAATGCTCATTATTGTTTGTCCCCCGCAGGAAAGATTTACAAAAGGCATAAAAAATAATATTACTATTACTACATAAATCGCGGGTGAAAATTTTTTTACCGGTTCCATTTTTTCCTCTTATGATGATGATTGAGAATTACTGTTAGTGTTTACTAGAGATCTCTTGTTTCAAATGTATCACCTTGTCTTATATCTCCGGATGTAAATCCTTTATAAAACCATTTTTTTCTTTGAGCAGAAGTTCCGTGTGTAAATGATTCGGGAACAACATAACCTTGCGCCTGCTTTTGAATATTATCATCACCAACCGCACTTGCTGCATTTAATGCTTCTTCAAGATCACCGCTTTCAAGTAGATCCTGCTGTTCAGTATAATGTGCCCAGATGCCGGCGTAAAAATCAGCTTGTAATTCCACTCTTACAGAATACTGATTGTATTCTTCCTTGCTAAGTTGTGAACGAAGATCATTCATCTTATCCATAACACCGGTTAACTTTTGTATGTGATGACCAACTTCGTGAGCAATTACATAAGCCATTGCAAAATCACCAGGAGCTTTAAAACGTTTTTGCAGTTCTTCAAAAAAACTTAAATCGATATAAAGTTTTTCATCACCGGGACAATAAAAAGGACCGGTAGAAGCACCTGCAACTCCGCAAGCTGATTCAACTTTTCCGCTGAACAATACAAGTTTTGGTTCGCGATATGTTGAGCCTGCTTCTTTAAAGATTGCATGCCAAACACTTTCTGTTTCTGCAAGTACAACACCAACAAACTGAGCAAGTTCTTTATCCTCAGCAGTTTCAGTATAATTTGTATTTGTGGTTTGATCATCTGATTGAACATTCTGAAGTATTGAAGTTGGATCACCGCCAAGTAAAAGGACAACAAGAACAATTGCAATTGTTCCGATACCGCCGCCAACCATTCCTTTGCCTTTAAATGACATACCGCGTCTGTCTTCAACATTCGAACTTTCTTTTCTTCCTTTCCAGCGCATCTTAAATCCTTTCGATGATGTAATTCATTAAATATTTACATTCAAGAAAATTATAATATCAGAAAGTTAACAGAAACAAATTAATCACTGTGGTTTAGCAAAACAATAATCGAGAAGAAATATTTATAGGAATGGTTTTTCGCAGAGCTGAAAAATAAATTGAATGGAATCAATTCCGGCTAACCATAATTTGATTAGCCGGAAATATAAATGTGAAGATTATTTTAAAAGAATCATCTTCTTTGTTTCAACAAAACTTTCCTGAGCCTGCAAGGATCTCCAACTCTTAGCTGGTAGAAATAAATTCCGATGCCAGTTCTTGATACTTGATGCTGGATTAAATTCAATTTCATAATTTCCTGCATTTCTATATTCATTAACTAAAGTAGCAACTTCATTTCCAAGAATATCATAAACCTTTAATGTTTGCCAACTGCTTACTGGAGACTGCCAACTGATTTTGGTGCTTGGATTAAACGGGTTTGGGTAGTTTTGTTGTAATAAAAATTCTTTTGGTTGAGTAAAATTATTTTCATCTTCAATAAATGTAACACCGCCGTTTGTTGTGTGAAGGATGGTGCCAAAACTACCTACTGCTGTTGCATTGGAAACACTGATTATTGATATACTGTATAGCCAACTTTCTGTACCACTTGATTGTAATAGCCAGTTTTCACCTCCATTCGTAGTATTAATAATTGTTCCGTTGTATCCAACTGCAAACCCAATATTTGTATCAGCAAAAGATACTCCGTATAAAGAATTGGATGTCCCACTTATTTGCGAAATCCAATCACTACCTCCATTTGTTGTCCGTAAAATTGTTCCATTCTTACCTACAATCGTTGCATAGTTTTCGTTGTACATAGCAGACACTACGCAATTCATCTGTTGTTCCACTTGTTTGAGGATCCCAAGAAATTCCTCCATCGTTTGTTTTTAGCTATTAATCCACCCCATCCAACAGCAATACCGTTGTCATTGTCATATAAAGAAATACCATAAAGCCAATTTGTTAGGCCACTGAGTTGAAGATTCCAATTTGCTCCACCGTTTGTAGTCTTTAAGATAGTTCCGTAAATACCAACGGCTATACCATTGTTTTCATTATTAAAAGATACATCGGTTAATTGATTTGTTGTACCACTAACTTGCGTTTCCCAATCTATACCACCATTAGTTGTTCGTATTATAATTCCATTATCACCAACAGCATTCCCAATATCGCAATTAACCATGCAAACTGCACGTAGGCTATTTGTTATTCCATTTGATTGATCTGTCCAGGAATCACCGCTACTTGTTGTTCGAAGAATTGTACCATCATCTCCAATTGCAATTCCAATATTTAAGCTTGGAAACGAAACATCATATAACCAGTCTAAGTTTCCATTAGTAACTGTGTTCCAATGTTATGCCATTATCAGTTGTTTTTATAATTCTACCAAAATCTCCAACAGTAATCCCATTATTCTGCTCTGTAAAGATTAAACTATTTAATCGAGTTGTGATATTGCTTAATTGTAATAACCAAGTTGACCCCGCGTTAGTAGTTCGAAGTATTGTCCCATTTGTTCCTACAACAAAGCCAGTATTTTGACTGGTAAAAAATACACTACGAAACCATTCGTTGGAGCCACTCGATTGCAAAGACCAGTTTGTTCCGCCGTCTGTTGTTCTTAAAATTGTTCCCACTTCTCCGACCGCAAATCCATTATTTGAGTCTATAAACACAATATCTCTTAAAGTATTAGTAGTGCTACTAGATTTTTCAATCCAGCTAGAGCCTCCATCAGTAGTTTTGATAATCGTTCCATTATAACCCACGGCCGTTCCATTATATAAATCAACAAAAAAAACACCATATAACAAATTTGCAGTATTACTTGTTTGAAAAATCCAATCTATTCCACCATTTGTTGTCTTAAGGATTGTTCCTCCTCCCCCAACGGCATACCCATTATTTATATCGATAAATTGAACGTTTGTTAACCAAGGCAAAGTTCCTTCTGTTTGTAATATCCAGTTTATTCCACCGTTAGTAGTTTTAATGACTACTCCATTGTAGCCTACTATTATGCCATTATTAGCATCACTAAAGAAAATACTTTGCAACTCATTTGTAGTCCCGCTGTGCTGAGAAATCCAAGTAACTCCAGAATTGCTTGTTGTGATAATTGTTCCAGATGTGCCAACAGCCCAACCAGTATTTTCATCAACGAAACAAA
Organism: uncultured Ignavibacteriaceae bacterium; assembly: GCA_963812305.1. GTDB lineage: Bacteria > Bacteroidota > Ignavibacteria > Ignavibacteriales > Ignavibacteriaceae > IGN3. The sequence goes on along the minus strand of CAWEUT010000003.1, from coordinate 28,533 downwards.
CATCTAGCAATGTGTTTCCTGTGGGTAATGGATTTTGCCAAAACCACTGTGCATTTATTTGAAATGAAATTGTTAAAAGGAAAGCGAAAACAAAAACGATCTTTTTCATAAGATCCCCTTAATAAAAAGTGTTTAAAATTTCTACTTCAAAAAAAGAGAAGAATACAGTTAAAAGCAAGAATTAGAAAAAACATTCTTTTCTTTGCGCGAAATCTTTTTTCTCACGCAGAAACGCAAAGTCACTAAGATTATTTTAAAAGTATCATCTTCTTAGTCTCAACAAAACTTCCAGCTTGAAGTTTGTAAAAGTAAATTCCAGAACTTAATAGTACATTGTTAATTGTAAATTGTACATTGTAAACGCCTGCCGGTTTTTCTTCATTAACAAGTGTTGCAACTTCTCTACCGAGCAAATCATAAACTTTAAGTGTTACAAATTGCAACTGCTTATTGCATAACTGAATTACTGGTACTTGGATTAAATGGATTTGGATAATTCTGATATAAAACAAATTCTGTTGGAACTAAATCATTTTCTATTTCAGCTTTTGTATAAATATCATTCAGGTATCCGGGAGTGCCGGAAAATCCAGAAGCTTTCCAGCTTTCTGCAAGTGAGTTATCCAGCTGCGGATTTACCAATGATAACGTTGGTCCGTTACCGTTTGGTAATGATGTCCATAATCCGCTTGATGAATATGTAACTTCATCAACCAGATTTCCGGAATTATCTTTTAACATTATATGATCACCATCGCTGCTTAAGCCAAAATTTATATTTCCTAAAATTTTGTTTTGATTCGGATGAAGTAGTTTAAATTTAACTGTGTCTCTGCAAAGCACTAAATAATCATTTGCTCCAAGCATTGTTCCGCCGGGAAATGTAAACTGATTTGCAATATTATCATCAACAAATTTCCATCCGGAAATATCAACAGCAGCAGCATCGGGATTGTAAAATTCTATCCAGTCTTCTGTATCAAACACCGCAGATGATTTATAATTAATTTCATTTATTACAATAGACGTAACAGTTAATTCTGCAGGCTCAAATACTGCTGTTAATGTTGAGTTAGTATTAAGAACAACAAATATTTCCGGAGAGATTTGAGTATGATACTCCCTCCCATCTTACAAATTTATATCCCGGCATTGGCAATGCTTTTATGCGAATAGGAATATCTTTAAAGAAAACATTTGTTGATCCATTATTTTTTACTTCAACAGTGGTAGTAAATATTTTTCCCCATCCCGGATTATTTCTGCTTATAACCAAAGAACTTGATCCGCTTATGCCAAACTTAGAATAAAAATGTCCTCTGGTGTTTTCTGGTCTGTCAACAGCAAAGTTTCTCATTATATCAACAAGTTCCTGCCAGCTATCACCAAATGAAATTGATTGCGGCCATCGCTCTTTATGTCTTGGAATTTCTGATGCAATATTCCCCGCCATACTATCAATCACTGCTAAGAACATGATTCGGTTCAAACGTAGTATTAACATGCGCAGCAAAGCGTTGTATAAATTCATTTTTAAAATCAGGATTATCAAGAAGTTTTCTTAACATCAAAGTTGACCATGGCGGATTTGGCCAAGCAGGACCATTTGTTGCAGTTGCCTGTGCTAAAGTATTTGTTGTTGCTAAGCCCTGTGCATTGCCGCCAAAAGTAAAATCAAGATCATAAATCATCCATCGCCATTTTGAACCGGCAGCTCTTTCACGCCATAGCTTCATATTTGATCCGGGCCAATCACCATTTGCTGCATAAATTTGTGCAATCTGATAATCAATGTATTCATCCATATCCACAATGGATTTTATATATTCATAATTAGCGGGATCTGCCATATTGTTTGTAGAAAGAAAATTTATCATCTCATTGTAGGCTGCTACATCACCGCTGTTTGCAACAATACCCTTGCTTATTTCAATCAGATCAATATTATCTTTATCAACTCCGTGATGATAAAAAACATAATGTTCATTTAATTTTTCTCTGATGTTATGAATTCCCCAGTACTCACCATTAATAAATAATATAGATGGTCGATAATCCTGGTAATCTAATTTCATCCCCTGTTCAACAAGTGTTTGAACCATTGCATCACGAAACATTGTGCGCCACCAATCCTGCCCGGAACTGCGAAGAATAAAATTATTGTATTCGTAAACAGGAATATCGTCAAACAAACGATAGCGGAGTTTATCATTTCCGTATTCTCCTCTGAAAAAGAATGCAAGAGATTTTTCAGGATATAAACGGCTGCATCCGCCATTTATTTTTACGCCTGTATTAACTTTAAATGCCAGAGATTTATCAAACTCAAAAAACTCTAAGCTTACCGGTCTCTCCCAATCCTGGTTCCAATTTCTTGGTTCCGTACTGCAATTGTCAATTATTCCGTTTGTTCCCGCAACATAAATTCCAGAGGTATCACTAAAAAAGTTTGCCGGATCAGTAACAAGAGAAAACACAGGGAGATCTGTTTGTTCATTAATAAAATATGTTCTTGTTTCTGTTATGCTTGGTGTATATCCATTTTTAAAAGCTCGGAATCTTAAAACTGAAGTTGAATCTATTTGTATTGGAATTGAATATACAATGCTAGTTGGTTCGGGAATTGTTCCATCGTTTGTATAACGGATTGTTACATCCAGCAAACTGTGTGAAACAGAAACATTAATTGATGATGAGTAAAATCCGCTTTGTGTTGATATTGAAGGGACTGGAAGAATATTAAAAATACCGGATTCTAAATTTGCAACCCCGGGTGTTGCAGGAGAAAATTTAAACCATGTGTTCATTCCATTTGGAAATCTTCCGAAAGAAACATCTGTTTGCTGTAAGCCATATGTTAATGTATCAATAAGCTGAACTGCTGGATCAAACAATCCAATGCTTTCTCCATCCGCACTTAATTTAAAGTTTGCGTGATTTCCGGTATTTGCATCATCTGCCCAGATTAAAACATAACCGCCTGCTTCAACAATTAAATCATTTTGAATTTTAAATTTTTGAGGCTGAGATAAATTATCTGTTATGTAATAATCTTTTAAGTTAATTGATGTTGAACCGGAGTTGTAAATCTCAATCCAATCTGCATAATTATTAAAATCGGGATCAGCAATGGTGCTTGAGAATTTGAAGCCATGAACTCATTGAGATAAAGGTTCTGTGCAAAACTTTTGGATTGAATAAAAAGTAAAAACAGAAGAACAGAAAAAAGGCTCAGGTAAAATTTAATTTTAAACATTGTAATATTAATCTTTATTGATGGGTACAAAATAATCAATCCTTTACTAAGATGATTGAATTATATACAGGATGGGACTTATTCTATAAAGTTATTGACCAAAAATTATTGATGGTAAATCCGAAACTTAATTGCATTAAGTTCTATATTATTTTATGTTGCTTTAAGAATAAATAATCAAACTCTATAGGACAAAAATTTAAATATATGAATACAAAAATGAATATTCTTGGTTCCGCTCCCTTTATTGCGGGCCCAACTTTAGTTTATTTAATAGTAACTGCAGTAATAAGCGTTCTGTTAAAGCCTTTGTTTATTATTACTGAAATGCATTATGATTCATTAATTATTTTAGGAATTGTTTTAATTGTCATCGGCACTTTAATGGTGATTAGCTGCGGCAGAAAATTACTTAAATCATTCAACAAAGGATTGTTAATGACCGACGGGTTGTATAAAATATTTAGAAACCCAATGTATGCAGCTTACATGCTTTTTGTTATTCCAGGAATATGTTTGTTTTTCAATTCCTGGCTTGTGCTCACAACTGTACTTTTAAATTATATTCTTTTTTCAATCTTTATTAAACGTGAACACAAATATTTAGAAGAAAAGTTTGGCAGTGAATACCAATCATATCTTAAAAAAGTTTATATAAAATTTTTGTAAAGGAGAAATACTAATTTTTTTATTAAGCTGATTTTGTTATCACTATTAAGAAATCAAACTACTAACTGAGATTTAATCTTACTCCATTTTTCTTTTTCTATAACCGTTTGAGCAACGCCCACAACATTTTCAAAAACTTGAGGTGGGGCACCTGCTTTCATTCCGCTTAACAAACCAATCAACTCAAAATTATTAAGAGACTTCAGCATCCAGTTCATCCAGACTTTATATCTATCCGGAGGCACATTACTTTGTATTCGTGTTCTGATCGCAATCAGTTCTTCATCAGTTAAGTATTTTAAACTTGCTTCAAGAACAGTAGATTCTTCGTGATTCATATGTGCCAGATAATCTGCAATAAAATCATTGAACAAACTATTTAATGAATTACCAATTAACATTCTCTCTTCAATAGAATTTGCATGCTCAATCTTTTCAATCAATGCAAGAATACTATTTAATTTTGCTTCTAACTTTTTGTGTTCTTCATTTAACACTTCAATCATTTGCGGTTCTTCATCCGCTATCTCGGGAAAAATTATATTGTCTTCGTTCACTGCATGTTCATGCAGTAAATCCATATCGTGTCTTAAAGAAGTCAATAATCTTTTCACTTCTTTTTCATCTGTAAAATCTGCCGTCTGTAATTTTGATGCAGCATTATAAATTATACTTCTTATTGATTTATGAATGAATGTAAATAAATCCGTTTTTCTTAATTGCATTTTAAACCTTTCTAAATTTTATATTATTGTTGATTTCCTAAAAACCTTACTACACTAAAAGTTATTGGTCTAACTTTATCTAAGTCACAATTCCCTAAAACAATTACATAATAATCTTTGCTCCACAATATTTCGGCCTCGGCTCCAATGCCTGAGTTTCCACCGCCACCGCTATGTCCGCGAAAATTTACGCCCCACATATTTGCATCATAAAAACCATAAGCATACTTAACAGGACTACCACCATCTACGCTAACCTTTCCGCTTGTAATTTCCTCAACCATTTTTGCCGAGACTAATTTGCCCTCTTTTAATGAATACAAAAATTTATAGACATCCTCTGCTGTTAAGTAACCGTTGCAAAATCCGGAATACTCCAATTGTATATCGTTTGATGGATCGCTGACTGGAGTTTCTGGCTTGAGTGATAACGGATCATTTACAATATCGTGACTATATCTGGTAGCTAGTTCTAAACTTTTATATGATTCAGGATAGCCAACTTCCATTCCCGCAGGAATGAAAATATTTTGTTGCAGATAATTTTCAAAACTCATTCCGCTAATCTTTTCAACAATTGCCGCAAGAACAGCATAATTTCCGTTACTATATGAATGATGCGAACCTGGTACCATAGATAACGGAGCATCTGCAAATAACGGGAAAACAGATTTTGCAGTTGAATAATCTACTCCGGGTTTTCTTCTTCCCAATTCAAAAGGATCTGCAATACCGGAAGTATGCGTTAATAATTCGTGAACAGTTATGTTATTTGCTGCTTCTTTGTTGGGATAATCTTTTAAGATTGTTCCAAGCGTATCAGTAAATCTTAACTTCCCTTTTTCCACCAATTGAGCAATTGCAGTTGCTGTTATCATCTTACCCAAAGAACCCGTATGAAAACGGGTATTATTGTTATTAAGTATTTGTTTTTGTTTATCTGCATAACCAAAAGATTTCTGCAATAATACTTTATCACCTTTAACAACTAAAACATTTCCTGAAAACAATCCTGTTTCAAAATCTTTTTTTATCTTTTCATTAATAGCGTTTGCTATCCCTTGTTCGTCAAGACTTTCGCCAGGCCATTGATATGGTTTATTCTGAGATCCTAACACGTGTACTTCCATAGATCGCAAAGTATTGTTGCCCTTATCTTTTATAAATTCGATACCAACAGGCTTTTCTGTCTTGGATGTTTTAAATATAACAGCAAGATAATTCTGATCACTATTTTGCCTGATATCTACCAGAGTGATTAAACCACCATCTCTCATCAAATTATTAAGTAATGATATATACTTTTTACTTGACCACTCTTTTCCGCCTACCGAACTTAAATCTTTAGCAAGATATTTATCTACAAAGAATTGTATCGAATCTGAGTCTTGAGAATTAACAGCTAAGTTAAATTCTTTAACAATTTTTGCGATTGCATTATCCGGTAAAGTAATTTGTACCGATTCGTTGTTCTTCTGCTGACCTGATATTACTGAAGTAAAAACAAAAAAACTGAAAGCAGTAATAAAAGACAAAAATAAAATTCTCATGACTTTCCTTGTATGGTTTGTTTATCGATCGTTTATAATAATTATTTTATCAGTGTCATTTTCTTTGTAATTATTTTTGAATCCAACTTAAGTTGGTATAGATATACTCCGCTTGAAAGTTTAGAAGCATCAAATTCTACCGCATAACTTCCTGCTGGTTTATATTCATCCACCAATGTTGCCACTTCATTTCCTATTATATCATAAACTTTTAAAGTTTGATGACTGCCCACTGGTGACCTGCCAGCTTATTTTTGTGCTTGGGTTAAAAGGATTTGGAAAATTTTGTGCAAGATTAAAATCAGATAACTTTACATCATCTTCATCAACATCCGAGACAGCATTAAATGATATATCATCAATTACTGCATAAGATCCGCTGGCACTTGTATCAGATACCTGATCCGATACTTGCATTACAATAACTGCTGAATCCGGTACTTCAGTAGATAAATATGTTATGGGAATATTCAGAGCGACAAAATCATCAGACGCTTCTGTAATTGTAATAAATTCTGCTCCTATCGTTTCACCATTCTTTTTAAACCCGACGGCAATATATAAATAGGCCGTACTTACAGTTTTATTAAACTTATAGTAAAAACTTAATTGCTCATGTCTTTGGGATACAGGAAAACCATAGCCATCGGTTCCTGCAGTAATTATCGCAGGAATCAGAAATGTACCTGTTGATAATGTTTGCAATTTTAAAGCCGATAATCCTGAATGTGAACTTGCCGTTTGAGAAACAGTGCTTAAAAACCACTGGTTGCTTGTTATCCAATCTATCGGCTCACCCTGATCCCATTGTTCAAATCCATTATTTGGAATCTGAGCATATAGCGGTGCTGTTATTATTACAAGCACTAATAAAAATTTATATAGTAATATTGTTTTGCTCATACTTAGTCCTTATGCCAATAATAAATTTTATATTTGTTTTTTTCTAACTGAAATTTTAATCTAAACTTTAGGGTGTGTTGCTGAATTCTAATCGGAGTCATTTCGATCCCGATTCATCGGGAGAGAAATCTTTTATGCTGTATAATAAAATATTTCTCAGTCTCCAAAGGGATTCCTATGGCAGAAGATTCCTTCGAAATGACCTCAAAAAATTATGCAACAGACCCTTTAGTTTATACCGGAATTAATTCAAATTTATTTTATCAAAGTCATTTTTTTTGTAATAGTTTCTGAACCCGATTGAAGACTATATAAATAGACTCCACTAGAAAGTTTAGAAGCATCAAACTCTACTTCATAATTTCCGGCAGGTCTATACTCATCTACCAGTGTTGCAACTTCGGTTCCAAGAACATTATAAACTTTTAAAGTTTGATGACTACCCACTGTGGACTGCCAAGTTATTTTAGTGCTTGGGTTAAACGGATTCGGATAATTCTGGAATAATTCAAATTCATTAACGATTTGAGGTGACTCATCATTAACATCCGTTGCGGTTCCTGTGTTATAATCAACCTGTTTATAAGAAGTTATGCTTCCATTTATATTTAATTCAAAATATGAAATTCCAAACACAGGATATTTACTTTCATTTGTATACCATTCATAAGTTGTTGCTTTAACTTCTGTTGTTGATAATGGAAATCCCGTAACAAACATTGTATCGGCAGTCTGCCGAAAGATTTTAACGCGTAATGCTGCATGATTGCTTCCATCAGGTAAGATTATATTTCCAAATGCATCACCGGTAAACTGTGTGATACCTATATTATGGTCTATTAGCCCCTCTCCCAATTCGTACTGTGCTTGAAAGTTATCAAGAAAAGTTGAGTTGAAAGTAAACGGATACTCCGCAACTTTTTCTGTGTTTGAATAAACCATTGCAAACTCTTCATATGCCACACCAAGTGAATGAACTGAATTTCCATCAGTATCATAAAATGTGTGGGATAATCCATCATAGCTAACAGCTATATCTGCATCAGGAAATAGTGAATCACCCGGTGCTTCGGATGGATTTACATACTGCGCTGTCCATTGTTCACCCGTTGCAGTAACATTTGAAAAATCCCATGTAATGTTTGCACCCGATGGACCTTCAGTTACTCCTGTTGTATCCATATCTGATGTGGTGAATGAATCACCCACTACCGGTTTTCTATCTGAGTTTAATATTATTTGAGCATTAACTGCTGATACAAGCATCAGTGTCATTAAAAGTAGTTTTAGTGGTAATAACTTTGCATTCATATTTATTTCTTTCTCTTTTTCTTTTTTAATTATTGATATTCTTACTCAAGAAGAATTGCTTGATTACATTTTTGTTTTTGCGGGTGTAAACTTTACAACCATATTTTTGACAGGCTTTAAGCTGTGCAGATATTCATAGATTGCACCAAGATCTTCATCTGTCATTCCGCCGTACATTGTCCAGGGCATTATTGTATTAAAACTACCCTGTTGTACTTCCATGTTTTTAACCTGGTCTGTTGCCATTGATTTAAATCTTTGAATGAACTGTTCTTTCGTCCATGCACCAAGACCTGTTTCAACATCAGGAGTAAGATTTGCTGAACGGATTATTCCAATTGGCAGGTTTATTTCTGCACCGCCGGCTAACTCAAAACCTGCGATTGGTTCTCCATCTTCAGATTTTGTATGACAGTCATTACACGAAGCTATTGTTACAAGATACTTACCATAAGCTTTCATATCAGATTTTTCAGGAGCTTTGTGCGGTTTGTAAGAATCCAGAGGAAGAGTTTTTACAATATAGTTCAGCGGAAAATCAAGCTCTTTTTCACCAACTTCATTTTTGATTGGCTTGAGAGTTCTGATGTATGCAACAATTGAGTAGAGATCTTCTTCAGAAATATTATGATAATTTGTATATGGCATAACCGGAAAAAGTGCTTCGCCATGTTTATTTATTCCTGATGTTATTGCACGAATGATTTCGCCATCAGTCCATTCTCCTAAAGCAGCGGGAGTAATATTTTTAACAGGAATTGTTCCCGGCAGTCCTAACTCTTTACCAAATACTTCACCGCCCATTCCTTCTGTACCTGGTTTAATTGGTCCGGAGTACTTTGAGAAATCTCGAGTTGAGTGACAATCCAAACATAGTGCAACATTGTTTACAAGATATTTACCGCGTTCAATCCTTTCGGCCGTCATCTCTACTTTTACTTCGGGTACGGGTACTGCTTTTGGATATGTAGCATTAAAATAAACTGAACCGGATAATATTATTACTACAAGTATCCCGATTATTATCGAACCTATTTTTATTAACCTTTTCAAGTTTGCCTCCTTTTTTAAGTTAATAACTGAACTACTAATTAAATTATTTTTTTCGTCTAATTATTTGTCCTTTTATGCCTTCGGTTTGATTTTGAATACTGCTGGCACAACATAAGAGAATTTACGAACGATAGCTGCAATTCTCTTTACAAGTTTTATTTTGGTCTGGTTGTATGCTCAAAAGATTCTATCAGAAGGCTATGCGAAAATAATTCTACTGATCGGGTGGTGCACAGTTTTATTGATGAGTGGTTTTATAGTTTTGTCAATGGTTTTGATTTTGATGTTCTGCACAAATTGTCTTTCTTGGTCTTGGCAGACTTATATTTAAACAGTAAAAATTTTAATGTTTTGTGAGCATCAAATGAAATCGTCTTTACTTGCAAGTTTAGTCTCATTCGTTTTTATTTTAATATTATTTGATGGATGCAATAAATCACCCTCCTCACCATTAATTTCTTCATCAACTCCGACAAAGAAGCAGCTTGAGAAAAGTAGTTTTGTAAAAATTATTTCCGAATTGAATCTCCTTCCGGAAGATCAGAGGAAAAATTATTTAAAAAGTTTTTTAGTTAGTTATCCAAATTCTCCAATCATCGAAGATGGCTCGTTAGCGATTTTTTACTGGTATGGAAGCGCTAATACTGTTTTGATCAATGGTGACATTCAATTCGGATGGACAGTGCCGGATACAATGAGTAAAATCTCTTGTGGTTATGATAACTTCTTCTATAAAGTTTATGCTCTTCCTGCTGATGCAAGAATTGATTACCAATTAATTGTTGATGACAGTACAATTACAGATCCGCGTAACCCGGTTGTAACTCCAAGCGGATTTGGTCTTCACTCTCAATGTGCTATGCCTTTATTTGAAACGAAAACTGTTAGGGAATATAGAAACAACATTCAACACGGAACGATAGATACTCTTTGGTTTAAAAGCCGCCAGACATCAATACTGCCAAGAATGTTAAAAATTTATAAACCGGCTAATTATGATTCTCTTTTTTCTCTTCCTACGCTTTACGTTAACGATGGATTCAAGGCAATAGAATATAACTCTTATATAAACGTGCTTGATAATCTTATAGCAGATAAAAAAATTAAACCCGTACTTGTTGTCTTTATGGATTTTATAGAAGGCGATCAGAATATATTTCTTAATAAAACGGATGAATACTTTAAATCAGTTTGCGATGAGCTTGTTCCATTAATTGATGCAAACTATAAAACCTCACAACATGCAAAAGACAGAGTGCTCGCCGGAATCTCAGCGGGCGGACACATTTCACTTTTAACAACATTTAAAAGACCCGATGTATTTTTAAATGCCGCCGGTCAATCTTCCACAATAACAGAAGAACTATTGGAATCAATAAAAAATATTTCCAAATCCAATCAAAACAAAAAAGAATTTAAACTGTATTTTGATGTTGGCAGATATGATCTTGTGAATGGGACAATTAATAATTATTCATTTTTATATGCAAACCAGTTATTGGATAAAGAAATGAAAAAGGCTGGAAATTAATCATACATTTAAAATTTTTAACGATGGACACCAATGGGCAAACTGGCGCGAAAGAGTTGATAAAATTTTGATTTATTTTTTTAACAAGTAAAATAATTTCCGAAACAGATATGAAATCAGCCTCCTCGCAGATGCCAGCAAAGTTAATTCTGCTTATTACAACACTTACCGCGTTTATGACTGCTTTTATGGGTTCATCGATTAATGTTGCATTACCAATAATAGGAATAGAGTTTAATTCAAATGCTATAATGTTAAGCTGGCTTTCCACCTCTTATCTTGTTACAACCGCAGCACTTCTGTTACCCGCAGGAAGATTAACCGATATTTTGGGCAGAACAAGATTTTTTAAATGGGGTATAGTTTTATTCACAATGGGATCTATTTTGAGCGGTGCTGCACCGAATACTATAACACTTTTACTGTTTAGAATATTACAAGGTGTCGGTTCAGCTTTCATTTTCAGTACTTCAACAGCTTTACTGGTTAGTGTATTTCCACAATCCGAACGAGGAAAGGTATTAGGTATAAATACTGCTGCTGTTTATATCGGACTTTCATCGGGACCATTTTTAGGCGGAATAATTACTTACAATTTAACGTGGCGTGGGATTTTTTTCATCAATGCTTTGGTTGGAATAGCTCTGATAATTTTAGCATGGATCTATCTTAAACACGAATGGCAAGAAATATTGATCCACAAATATGATTACAGAGGTGCTGCAATTTATATTTTTTCAATACTGCTTTTAATGCTGTCTGTTTCATTATTTCCAAAACCATTAGGCTTTATTTTACTTGGTATATCGTTAATAAGTTTAATAACATTTTATTATAGTGAAAAAGCAACAACTGATCCAGTTTTAAACACTGAACTGTTCAGTTCAAACAGAACCTTTTCTCTCTCAAATCTGGCCGCACTTATAAACTATAGCGCAACTTATGCAATAAGTTTCTTAATGAGTTTTTATTTGCAGTACGTCAAGAATTTGACTTCACAAGAAGCAGGGATAATTTTAATCACACAACCTGTGCTGCAAGCATTATTTTCACCTATTGCCGGTAGATTATCTGATAAAACTGAACCAAGATTTGTTGCCTCGGCGGGAATGTTTTTACTTACAATAGGATTACTGTTCTTCTGCTTTTTGAATACTGACACAAGTTATGTTTTAATTGTCTCCAATCTTGCAATGATGGGGTTTGGGTTTGCATTATTCTCATCCCCAAATGTAAATGCTATAATGAGTTCTGTAGAGAAAAAACATTACGGAGTTGCTTCATCAACACTTGCTTCAATGAGAATGATTGGGCAGATGCTTTCGATGGGAATCGTAATAATTATTTTTAGCATTTTTATTGGAACCGAAAAAATAAGTTCGGTAAACCAAATGGATTTTTTAATTAGTTCTAACACAGCATTTATTTTATTCAGTGTTTTATGTTTTGTCGGAATATTCGCTTCGCTCGCAAGAGGAAAAATTCACAGCAACAAATAAACTGTTCTAAATAAAAGAGGTATGTTTTTTATTTTTGTGTGATTTTTTTAAACATTATAAGAGGATTCATATGAATAATCTTAATGCAATGATTTCTGCCGCATCCGGGGCTTTAGATTTTATTTTTAATCTTAACTCAGAAGATAAAATTCTTATCCTAACTGATAACTATTCAAAATTAATTGCAGAGGCATTTAAACAGGCTTCGCTTAAAATTGGTTGTGGTGCTGAAACATATGAAATTGATGATAATGATAGACCTTTAAAAGAAATTCCTGAAGAACTGGAAAAAATGTTAGCCGGAAAAACTATAGTTCTTAACATAATAAAAGCCTACTCCGAAGAAATTGCTTTTCGAATTAATTGGATATTTAAAGTTGAGGAAAATAAACTTATAAAAATGGGGCATATGCCTGGCATAACCGTGGAAATGATGCTTCGCTCTGTTAACGTTGATTTCTTGAAAATGAAAAGAACAGCAGATAAGCTAATAAGCGAATTTGAAGATGCAACACATCTGCACATAACAACAAATGAAGGAACTGACATTCTGCTTGGAGTGAAGGACAGAATATTTGTCGGGGATATTGGAGTATCCGGAGGAGAAATGTGTAATCTTCCTTGTGGAGAAATATACTGCGCCCCCATTGAAACAGAAGCAGATGGTATCATTGTTTTTAATGCGAGCATCGGAGATATTGGTGTGCTTGAGCATCCATTAAAAGTTTTTGTTAGTAAAGGAAAAATCATAAAGTTTGAAAGCGATGACGCGGACCTTGTTAAAAGAATTACACAATTAACTGATGTTGACGATGATGCCTGGGTAATTGGTGAACTTGGTATTGGTGTTAATCCAGGCGCACAAATTACCGGCAATATGCTGGAAGACGAAAAAGCAATCGGTACTGCGCATATTGCTTTTGGTAACAACGCAGATTTTCCTGGTGGTGGAAAAAACAATTCAAAAATACATAGGGATTATTTATTCTATCGGCCAAATATTAAAGCCATCTTTTCTGATGGCACAGAAAAACTCATTATGGCTAACGGCGAGGTAATCCTATAAGTAAGGGCGATACAAACCTAAAACTTAAACCCGATCAGATTCCACGTGTTCATAAACCATATTGTTGTAAAGCATACAATCATAAACAGTACATTAAAAACAATTGACAATTTTAATGTGGCTATATTATTTATTCCAGTAAAAAACTTAACGACAAAAAGAACGGTTAGTACAATAAAAACAAATGGCAATAATTGAAATAAATAAAAATACCATGGCATTCCGTATGGAAATCCCACCATCTGTTCAAGCGGATTTAGAAATACATTCATAGCCAAACCGAATAGTAAAACATAAATGAGATAAATATTTGAAATCTTTTCTGCCAGTTTAAACATATTGCTTTTTTTATTTCCTGAATTTTTTAATTTCCTGATGATGACTCTAACCAATCCACCCAAAGATATTAAAACAAACACGATTGTAACAACTGTAAATACTATTCTTTGAAAATTAATTGTATAAACAAACGACGTCCTTTCAAGAGATGATATTCCATCGGTAAACAAATGAGTTATATTTCCATTCTCATCTTTTCTGAACTTAATGTAGTAATCATCATCAATTGATTGGAAAAGAAGTGGTTCGACTTGAATTAATCTTCTTGCCTTATTATTAAGATCATACATCATCAGCATACCCTCATCATTCTTCCAGATTGGAAGCTCTGCCCCTATCATTCCCATTAACAAACCAATCTTTGCAATTTCATTATGAGAGTAGCGTGTAAATCTATAGCTGCCGACAAATTTATCAACATCTTTATCATAAAACGGAAGTTCTGTTAAGGGATATTTAACCAATGAGTGTGGAGAGGTATATGGAAAAAATCTGTTCATTACTTCATCAGTACAATTGCATTTAAAGTTAGAATTGTAACCATTCATAGCAATAAACACAGCAAGTTTCAATTCCGGAAACAATCTAACATTCATGTTAAAATGCCAGGATATCCGCCATTCGTGTGATAAAAGTTTTGTTCCATTAACTTCATCAATAAGAAATCCATAACCGACTGCCGAGTGAAGTTTGGGATGATGAATAAACCGGACAGATTGCATTTCGTCTACATACAAACTATCAAGAATTTGTTTTCCGTTAAACAGTCCTTCGTTTAAATGCATTATCATAAAGTTGGAAAACTCATTAATCGTGGTGAGCATCTGTCCTGCTGGATAATCATTTATAAAATCAAACGGAAACTCATTCTGCTTTCCGTTCAGATAAACATATCCTTTATAAATATCATCCCTATATTTTTCTTTTACTCTAAAAGAACTTTTATTCATATTAAGAGGAAGAAAGAGATTTTCAATTGTATAATGTTCAAAATCTTTTCCCGTTATTTCCTCAACAAGAAGAGCGGCAAGCGCCATTCCCAAATTAGAATAAATAAATACTTCTCCGGGAGGTACAATACGTTCCGGCATATACTTTTTAAGAAATTCTCCCAATGGCATTGCTTCTTCTTCCGTGCGTGCTGATTTGCCGATATAAAAATCATCAAAGCCGGGAGTGTGCGTTAATAAATTTGCAGCAGTTATTGGCTTTCCGAATTTATTTTTAATCTTAAATCTTTTTAAATACTTGTTTATATCTGCGTTAAGATCAATTAAATTTTTTTCTTTAAGCTGCATCAGCACAGTTGCAACAACAACTTTGCAAACAGATGCCGTTCTGAAAATTGTTTTGTCAGGATCAAATAGTTTTTTGTTTTCAAGATCAGCATAACCATAACCTTTAGAAAACAGTATGCTTGTATCTTTTACAATTGCAATCCCGCATCCGGGAACATTTTGCTCCTTCATCAAAGATGTGATTATTGAATCTAGAAAAGTCTCTATGTTACCTTTTGTTAAAGATGGTGCAGCAGCAGTATTTGTTTGGGAATATGCTGAATTAATTATTGAAAGGTATATAAAACCTATTAAAATCAGCTGCTTAAAAAAATTAAAAGGCAGAATCTTATTTTTCACATTTCATTTCCGTTCAGTGTCTGTAGAATCTTTTAGATTTTCTACTTCAAACTTAATTAAAGCTGATGTGTGAGAAAATAACTTAAATATTTGGGGGGGATTTTTATTTAGTGGTTTTTTTTGGTTTACCATACGAACTTTGTGGCAAAAATTCTTTACCACAAAGAACGTATGTTAATAACTAAGTAGAAATTTTGTGAATAAGTTTGCTATCCAATAAAATCATTCAACGTCATTTTATCAGAGATTGTAAGAGATCCGTCTCTTGATGTAAATGCAAATTCCAGATTGCTGGTTTTACGACCCAGATATTTTTTCATGGTTTTTACAATGCCGCCGGAAAATAATTTGTAAGTAGTAAACAAAGCTGTCTTTATTCCATCAAGTGTTGGCAGCTTATTTACAAAATTTTCCCATTCGCTGTCCGGATGAGCTGCCGAGAGTAATGAGCCATTCTTCCAGCCGCTTAAAAATAGATAGTCGGCTTCCTTAAGTTTTTTCGGATCAAAATTATTTATCGGTATAAGCTCTGCCGCAAGTCCTCTATATAAAAGGAACTTTGCAATTTCTTCGCCATATTTTTGATTAGCCGTATTCTTACTCTGAACAACTATCAATGCTTTTTTCATTTCAACACCTTTGTAAAATTTCTAATGCAAACGTAAAAAGCAGAACGGCTAAACTCAATTAACTTGTTATGAGCGGAGGTTTTTAGTGATATATCTTTGATTTTTGAAGTTAAACATGCCGCATTAATATTCATTTTTTAGGTATTCTGCGAGAATAAATTGTTTAGACTTCTCTTGGTTTTTATTAAAATCACCTTTTTACAATTCAGTGAAATTCTTTTTACAACTCTATGACATCTTTGGTTTAAATATAATTTATAATGATACCGGAAAGGATATAAGAATAAACCACAAGGAGGATAAAATGAAAAATGAATTAGTAAAAATAATCAAGAATATCGGGCATACTGATTTGTCCAGAAATAGAAAACCTCAAAACGGTGACAAGGAAAAATTTTCTGAGTTATTTAATCGGCTAAAGAAATATGATGAAATTTCTCAATCAAATAAGTATGATTTGCTGTCCATTCCACCCGCCATAAAGATGGTTCTAAAGATATTTCCTCACAAATATTGTAAAAACAATTCTCTTAAGGAAAAATTTTTAAGAGCATTTGTTACCACAATAATTCCAGGAGCTAATGAAAATCAGGACAATCTGGTAAGCATGTACTTAGATAGCTACTACCCATTTCAAACTTACTGCGGTTACTTTGTTTATGATTTAAACAGAAGAAGCAAAAAACTATTTAATAATAAAGAGTTCTTCAACCTTTCTGATGATGAGAAAACACAAGTAATTAATAATGCCCTTAACGGAAGAGAATTGACAAGACGCCTTTATAAAGGGGCAATCCTTATGGCTCAGGTTTCATATTATGGTGCTGTATACGATGAGGAAAAAGGCTGTTCGCTAATAGATTTTCCGGGCAGAAATAATGGTTACAATAAAGAAGAAATTGCTTACCCATACTCAAGTACTCTTTTTGATAAAGAACTGTCGTTAGATGGTCATCCATGGTAATAACTAAAATAGAATGGAGAAGAAAATGAAAACGTTAAACACTGAAGTATTAATAATCGGAAGTGGTTTTGGTGCTGCACCGCCGGCACTGCATTTCTGCGAGAGGGGTTATGATGTTTTGTTAATTGAAAAGGGCGATAACATAAATCCAGAAAGTGATTTTAAACAAACTATGGATCCAAAATATCTTCTTAAGTACATAAAATGCTCTGAAAGGAGACGGGATTCAATTTACTTTTGCCGAAGGATTGGGCGGGGGTTCAGGTTTTTATGAGATGGTTTCTTTTAGAGCACCTTCACAGGCTTTTGATTTAAAGAACGAGAGTGGAAAAAGATTATGGCCAACAGGTTTTAACAGAAAATCTTTTGATCCCTACTACCAAATAGCCGAAGAAAAATTAAATGTTCATCAGATTGAAAAGGACTGTATTCCTAAGAATGGTGTTGTCTTCTGTAAACTTATGAGAAATCTTGGATATTCAGTGGACCGGGTAAATTATTCTGTTAAGGATTGTCGTGGCTCCAGTTTTTGTGTTGCCGGATGCAAGTTCGGCGCAAAGCAAAATCTTATCACAACTTATCTGAGGAAAGCGGAACAACTGGGTTTAAATAAGATTGCAAATATTCAGGCAAAAGCAATAATACCATTAAATAATAATGGGCATTACTCTGAAGGACCCCGCAACATTAACAAAACACCTTTTAATTATCAAGTTAATGCATGTTCAAATCTTTCAGGAGAAAAGATTCAAATTTTTACAAAGATTTTAATTCTTGCAGCAGGAACAGTTGGAACAGCAATTCTTTTGCTCAATTCAAAAAAATATTTCCATAATATAAGTGATCATATTGCTAAGAATATAAATGTTAATGGTAGTATAAAAACAGTGGGTATTCTACCCGACGATTTTATTGACGGAGATATGTTCGTTGGTATGTCTCATCCCGGAGTTGTTAGTTATGAATTTCTTGATTCAAGAGGCATTACAATTTCAACATCTAAACCATTACCTGTTGATGCCGTATCCACAGCCCATTTTAGTATAGAAGGTGAGAACGGAAATTCATCCTGGTGGGGAAAGAAGCAAGTAGAATTTATGAAAAAGTACAGGAGGAAGGCCTTGGTACTTTATGCGCTGGGTTTATCAACCTCAACTGCAGAACTTAGAAAAAATGGTAATGGCAGCTATAAACCATACTTCAATATTGATGAAAAATTTAGAGAGTACAATGAAAGTACAACACGGTTGCTTCATTCAATTTTTAGAAGGAATGGTGCAAAAGTCGTTAACCTTGATTTTATTGACGGCGAAGGAAACGAATATCATGATATTCACCTTTTTACTGCACATATGACAGGATCTTGCAGGATGGCTGACGATATAAGCCATGGCGTTGTTGATGTGAATGGTGAAATGTTTAATCAGCCAGGTTTATTTATTACCGACGGGGCAACAATTCCATCATCGCTTGCAGTTAATCCTTACTTAACTATTCTTGCCAACGCAGAAAGGCTTAGTAATACGATAACCGGAATGTACAGCAGGAACTAATATGAGCATTTTATTAACAGGCGCAGGTGGTTTTATAGGAGGCTATGTCCTTAAATTTTTATTGAATGCCGGACTCGATACTAATATTCTGGTAAGAGATCGCTCAAAACTTTTTAATACCGGTAATACTAAATTAAAAGTGTTTACAGGAAGTATCACCGATATTGAAACTGTTAATGAATCTATAAAGGGCTGCGATATTGTTATCCATTTGGCCGCCCTGGTCCGATCGTCTGTACAAAACCCTAATGATTTTTTTGAAACAAATGTTCAGGGAACGCTGAATCTTCTTAAAGCATCAGAAAAAAATAAAATTAAAAAGTTCATTTTTGTTTCAAGCCTTTCTGCCTTTGATACTATTAAGCAGCCGATTATTAATGAAGAATCTTTAATCAAACCAAAGAAATATTTTAGTGAATATGCAGAGTCTAAAGCTAAAGCGGAAGAATTGGTTCTTGAATATTCTAAATCCGGATTTTCATTCATCATTTTGTATCCAACCAGAGTATTTGGAATTGGTCCTTTAACAGATGCTAACGGAGCTACAAAAGCAATTTCATTATATGCAAAAAATAAATTTCCTTTCGTTATTGATGGGGGAAAACAATTTTCCAGTTGGGCTTTTGCAGAAGATGTTGCAATGGGAATAGTAAACGCAGTTAATAATTCGGTTTTTAATGAGAAATATATTTTGGGAGGAGAAAATAAAACTCTTTCTGATGTTTACGATCTTGCAGACAGAATTTCCGGGAAAAAACATTTTAGAATAAATCTTAAAAATCGTGTTGCACTCTCTTTAGCTTCGGTAATTGAATTCCAGTCAAAGTTATTTAACAAAAAGCCATTAGTTACCCGTGAATGGCTTCGCTACGTTATGGAAAGTCAGAAGGTCTCTTCGGAAAAAGCAATTGCACAGCTTAATTATCAAATAACTCCGATTGAAAACGCTTTAGAAAAAACGATTAGGTGGCTTAATACTTTGTAGCGATACCCTGATTTACTGCAAAACCGATCTTATGTTTTCTCAAAATAAATTCGTTGGTTTTTATTCCAAGCAACATAAGCAAAATATAACCGATAATTATCCACACTAATTCCTTTAAACGTTTTAGTAAAACAAACAGAACGGCATTTGCCGATGGATCTGGAAGACCGGCAAGATTAAAAAGAACCATTATACTTAAATCTTGCGGACCGAGCGCGCCTGGTAAGAAGAAGAATGTCATTCGCACAATTGAAATTATTGATTCGATCATTATCATCTGAAATATAGAAGCATTAATTCCCATTACCTTTAAAATTATCAAGGATTCCAGTGCCATAAATATCCAGGTAAAAAAGAATAGCGTAATAGTCAAAAGTAATCTCGCCTTATGATTCATGAAGAAATCAGAAACTATGTTATCAATTTCCAGTGCATTATTGTGAATTTTATTAAAAAGTTTTCTTACCGGTTTAAAATTGTTTTTTTCCATCAAATGAACTATTCTTAACAACAAATGCTTTTTGTATAATAAATATGCAAGCAGAAGTGTTACGGAAATAAAAACAATTCCCGTCAATTGAAAATTTCTTTCAGAAAATAATCCTGAAGATGCTATTGTATTTGCAGAGTATGCTATAAAAATCAGCAACCCAAAGATCAGAAAGATAATTTGAGCAATTAGAATATTTAATTTCGTTACAACATTGGCGGAGATACTTTCCGGATATTCAAAATTTAAATGTTTTTTAAGCAAATATGGTCTTACTAATTCCGCATATACTGCTCCGCCCGGTAGAGATTGCTGCAATGTTTCTGTAGCAATTCTTATAAGAAGCATTTTATGTATTGCAATTTGTTTAGAGCCTTTACCAAAACAATTAATCCAACCCCAGGTTTCATTCAACATTACTACGCAGTAAGGTAAAAAGATAATGATCACAGTCGCACCCAATAATATCATCCTGGATACAAGATTATTACTATCAACAAAATCATAGTATTCAGAGATTAGCAAAGAGCAGACAACGATTATTATCATTATAGCTAATAGATTAGCTATTGTACTTTTGTTGAATGCTTTCATAAAGCCTTTTACTCCCATGATTTATTTGCCCTTATCTGTAAAAAGTCTGGACTTATTTGTTGGTGGCTTCCAGCCTGGTTTGTACCATTTCTGCAATTCTATATCTATAGATCCAAGAAATATTTTCATCTCCGCGCTTATTACAACTGAGGCATCATCATCAGAAATCCAACCCGTAAATTCTCCCGAAAGACCGGCGGTAGCCTTGCCATCCCACTCAGCATTTCCTTCATATTTAAAAGTTCTTATCGGTGATTCAAAAGCATCTATTTCTATAAACTCAACCGGGCCGCAATAATTTAGAATTGTTTTATAAAAATTTCCTCCAAGCATAGTGGGTACGCTTTTTACAGATCCGGGTTTAAGCATTAATCGTGTATAGTAAATTAATGAACTGCCTACCAGATAAGGTTTATTATATCGTAATGTGTCTTTTCTTATAAGAGTTTTATTATAAAAGTCTTTAACCTCATAAACAGCCAGATTTTCTTTCTCATAAAAATTACATTTTGCTTCAACTTTTTTTCCGTCCTGCTTTTCAATTACGTCATAATACATCGTCATTCCGTCCGACAATCTCATAATAACTACATTGTATTCATCAATATCTATAAAAGGCAATCCTGATGCTGTTTTAATATCAACTATAATTTTTTTTAAGTCGGGGCGCTGTTCAATACTTTCGGTAGTAATAGTTATCGTTCCTATGTGGATAAATAACCAGCTTACATCATAGGTAAATTTTTCCTCCAAAAAAGTTTTTGTGTTATTATCAAAACAATATTGGCTGTAGATATTCAGATAAAACATAAAAACCATCCCGATTACAACTAATGTTTTCATTTTCACATTCCACCTTTCTCTTAATTCAAATTATCTGATTTCGTTTGTTATCCACAGATAAATTAGTTTTTTAAAGACGGGTTTGTGTCAGAAAAGGGTAAATAACTTGTCAAGCTTTTGTCACGATTGTCTTAGAAATCTAAATTATGAGCTCTTACGTTTGGGAGATAAGTATTCGGGAAATTAAAGGATTGTTGTATTAAACTATTTATGAAGTTAAAATCTCTTTCTGCACAAATATTCATCATAATCTTTATCATAATTAACCTCACTAATTAGTAATTTTGTTTCCGATTTTAATAAATTTTAGCAGAGCTGTTTTATGAAAGTTTTTATTGAACACCTTAAACTTTCTCTTTCCGAAAATAAACACCTTTATATAGTAAGCGCATTTACTTTTCTGCTGATTTATCTTTCAGTATTTAATAAAGCTTATGGATACTTTATTGATGAATTCTATTACATCGCCTGTGCTAATAATCCGGCAGCGGGATATGTAGATCATCCTCCACTAGCGCCATTAATTTTAACAATTTTTCAATTCGTTTTCGGCGATTCAATTTATGCTATAAGAATTTTACCGGCACTTGCACAATCCGGTGCGGTTTTCTATACTGGAATCTTAACAAAAGAAATCGGTGGAAATAAATTTGCACAATTATTTGCTGCTTGCTCATTAGCTGCAATGCCTGTAACAATCTCTTTCGGAACATTCTACTCTATGAATGCGTTTGAGCCTTTATTTGCAGTTTTGCTTTTGTGGATTGTTGTAAAAATGATTAAGTCCGGTAATGTTAAGCTTTGGATTCATGCCGGTGTTATTATGGGACTTGGTTTGATGAACAAGCACACGTTCGGAGTTTTTATCATCGCGCTTTTGTTTGCTATAATCTTATCCGGTAAATGGAAACTTTTATTAAACTGGTGGTTTATCTTTGGTGGAATTATTAGTGCACTTATCTTTCTTCCCAATATCATCTGGCAGATATTAAATGATTTTCCTTCGCTGGAGTTTTACAGAAACATAAGCGTTGATAAAAATGTTTTTACTCCTCCGCATTGATTTTATAATGGGACAAGTAATGTATATGTCTCCATCCACTGCACCTGTTTGGATTGCAGGAACTTTTTATTTTTTATTTTCAAAACGCTTTAAAAGATTTTCGTTTTCTTTCTATTCTGTTTGCGGGCTTGTTTATTTTTATGATGCTCTCCGGTACAAGCAGACCAGATCGTCTGGCTTTTGCATATCCTGCTGCTTTTGCAGGAGGAGCTTTGTTTTTTGAAACTATTATATCAAAATTTAATCTGCGCTTGTTGAAGGTTCCGTTAATTGTCTTTTTATTTTCTGGATTAATCTTGTCGCTTCCAATTCTTTTACCATATTTCAGTTACGATTTCTCCCAGAGATACACACAGTGGTTAGGAATTAATACCGAGCTTGAAAGAGGCAAGAAACCTCCTTTGCATCAAATACTTGCTGATAGAATTGGATGGGAAGAAAAAGTTAAGCTTGTTGTTAATGCTTACAACAGTTTATCAGAAGAAGAAAAAAAGCAAACAATCATTGCCGCCGGTAATTACGGACAGTCGGGAGCTATTGAGTTGTTTGGTAAACCCTTTAACCTTCCGCCTGTAGCGTGTTCACACAATAATTATTATTTATGGAGTAAAGAAAGAGTTAATGGAAATATCCTTCTTCAATTAGATAATGAGGAAGATTATGATGGGCTTACCCATTCTTTTGATAGCGTAGAGGTTTATACCGGTATGTTTAAAAATAATTATGTTTCGGCTCATGAAAACAATCTTGTGGTTTTTATCTGCCGTGGACCAAAAATTCCTCCGATAGAAATGCTTGAGCGAAGTAAGAATTATCATTAAACTTTTTTGATCAACTTCTGATTAAAAACCAATTTGAAGATCAATCATCTTCCGGAAAGAGTAAATAGCCTCGCCTTCCAAAGTAGAATATTATGTATCCAAACATTACTGCAGTGATTACAATAATTATAAAAAAGTAGAGAGCACTTATTGATGTGTTCATAAATAATGAAGCAACTCCTCCTAATATTCCAATCGGCCAGCTTAGAATGAAAAATATTATGGCAGCTTTTTGTGAACGAACTAAAATTTCAATCGTCTGTTCTCTGGTAGGTAAGAGTTTTTCTAATGAATCTGGTTTTTCTTTTCGCACAAAAACTTTAAAAAGTATTTTCATTAAAGGCAGCTTAAAACTTTTGAATGCAATTGCGCCGAGCCAGCTTGCCCATGCACCGTAACCAAGAATAAAAATCAATATGTAAACAAAATATATAACTCCCTTTGCAAAATCTGATAAATCTCCGGGAATACTGCTTACTATAAAGCCAAACAGTATGGCTGTGAAGAAGCTTGAAACTAAAAACAATATTTGCTTTCCAGTTCCGGGCAAGGGATAAAGATGTCCTCGGGGAGTTTCAATTCCTTCGGGCGGAATTTGATAATCGCTTTTAATGTTTTTCATTTATGAACCGTAATTAGAATTTTATTCAGCTAATCTACAATGTAATTACTATTTAATTTCCAGAAAGAAATATCCGGCGGACCAGCTAGAAAGTTTCTTGAGTCGCTAATAAATTTCTGAAGATGCGGTGTCTTCATATGCTCGCCTTTATAGTAAGCCTCATCCGACCATTCTTCAAATAACATAATATTTGTTTTGTCTTCCGGATCAACAAGTACTTTTATATTAACAAAGTTTGGCTCTTTTTTTACTTCAAGTACTAAAGAGTTTAGTGCGGAGAGAGCCTCGTTCTGTTTTTCCGGCTGGGATTTATATTTAACCATTACATACAGATTGTTATAGTCGCTGTTTTCGATAAGGACATTTTGTTCTTTACAGGAAAAAATTAATGTGGACAACAGCACGAAATAAATAAAAGCTTTAAGATTGCTTTTTAACATCCGAACTCTCCTTGTTCTTTTATGATTAAATAATTAATTGCAAATCTATATGAACCTGCATAATGAGAAAAAACAGATTAAATCTGTTAGATATTAATTTTAATTTATAGAAATGATTTTAATGCTGCAATATTTAAGAGAATGATTTTAAGAGCTATTTATGATGCGGTTTTGCTATTAATTTGAATCTGTCCTCCTGTCCGCAATGGTGAATTATTTCTAAATATATTTCTTCCTGTTTTGGTTAACCCTAATATTGTTTGTAAACGCAGTTAACTGAAAAAAGATATACTTTCCTTTAAGATTTGCTTCTCGGCATTATTTGTTAATCGATAATTGAGTTTTTAGAGTCTTTCATTTAAGTTTAATCTTAGTGGTAATAATAATCCGTAAACGTTTAATTCTGTACCCCTTTTTCTTTGCACAGGGGATCTCTGTTGTTAAGATACTTATAATAAGATTAGTTCAGGATGATAATTCATTAATCTGATTCTAAACTTTTTATCAACTCTTTTTCAGGGAAGGATGGTGCGTATGAAACTCTCCAAATTACGTTTGTTGTTTTTGATTCTCATCTCTTTGCTTTTCTTAAGCAGCTCTTGCGAAAAATCTACGGAAAACGAGCCTTGTGAAAACACTAAATGGGAGGAGTCTATAGATCAGATATTGGAGGTATATATAGGCGTACCCAAAGTTTTTTGCGATGCACCACGCAATACTTTGCTTTCGTGGAATGCAGAACAAATAGTTTTTACCGGTACCATACAAAAATTTTACTGCGGGGATATAGCCAGCGGGTCATTCAGTATGAACGATGCTTTTATCCCCAAGACAATGAGCGATGATCAATTAGGTAAAATAAAAATCGGACAGGCTTATCAATTTAAATTTGAAAATGACAAAGACTATCTTCTCTTAACCGGTACACTTACAGCATATTTTTTAGATGATATTACCTGGAAGACTAAAGAGTTTTCAGTTAAGATATTTTATAAAGATCTTATATATGACATTTATAACGTTGAACATTATTATGTCTATCCGATACCATGGGCAACTGTCTGGGAGGTTGTGCCTAACTAAAAAAGGCAGCAACGTTAATTTATTTTTCCTTTTGGCAGTCATTCCCGTGAAGGCGGGATCCTATATTCTATGAAATGAAAATCGGCGGTATCGTTAATACCTGATTGGGCTGCGTAAGATTTTAATTGGAAATCACGGACGTTCTGTGATATTACTGCCACGGTACAGGTTGTTACAGCTATTAATTCTATCACCAGCAGCAATTAAACTTGTACCGCACTGTATGCTATAATCTTCACTCGCTGTATCAATCACTATTTTAAAATTGATGTATATTTGATTAGCTGATTATCTAATTTAGTTTATCATTATGTTAAACCGATTATCTGGTGGTATAGATCGAATACTCGATGCTTCTATTTTAAAATAGAAGAAAAATCAAATTTTACTTCAGCCTGCTAAATAATTTCCAAATATCTACACTTGTTTTTTATTATCTTTTTTTTATTTTTTATCGGAAAGCGGATTTAATATAAAATCCGGTTTAATATTTTTAATTAATTTTATAGGAGGCACCTATGTATAAGTATTTTTTGGCCCTTTTAGTATTAGTATCAATACCCTTACTAACTTATGGGCAGGCTATGGATAGTGGATCGATGGAAGCAAAATATAAGGCGATGTATAACGATGTGTTGAATGCATTAACGAGCGGGAAGACCGATGGGCTGGATAAATATGTTTCGGCGGATTTTATCGAACATGATCCAAGCCCTGTTATGTCAACAAAAACCGGTCTTGCCCGTATTAAAGACGACTTTGCTGAATACCATAAAGTTTTTCCTGATATGAAAGCAAAGGTTCACAGTGTAGCTGTTGATGGTGATTATCTTTTTGCTTACCTGACTTTTACGGGCACAACTTCGGAACCTTATATGGGTATGCCGGCAGGTCATCAAATGACTATGAATGCTGTTGACGTTATCCGCTTTAAAGGCGATAAGGCAGCTGAGCACTGGGGATTTACTGCCAACTCAGATATTATGAATATGATGCCGAAGGATAAAAAGATGGATAAGATGATGGATCATAATTAGGGTAAAATGCAGCGTAGTATTAATTGAAGTTCTAAATGTCACAACTTTTGTTGTGACATTTTTTTTGTCAAAAATTTTCTGCTCATTGCCTTCCCCGCTAAACTGCAGGAAGGTAAACAAGGACGGGAATCTAACTAAAAAACACTGGCGGTATCGTTAATATCTTATTAGACTTATTTAAGGTTATGCTTCATACAAAGTATGCGAACATTCTCGGCGGTTAAACTTGTGCCGCCTTTTGAATATGGCAACTCGTGATCATAATGTAAGTTTTCTTTTGAACCGCAAAGAACACACTGCCCTTTGTCTCTGGCCCACACCTCTACTTTAACACTAGTAGGAATCAATACGGTATGCTGTAAAACAATTTCCTTATTAAATGCTTTCATTTCCACTGGCTGAAGATAAAACTTAAAAACATTTCTCACTCCATCAAAAATTATTTTTGCATCAATCAAACTGAAGAAACCCTTATAACACCAAATACCGTCCTTTATCTTTTCATAAACTTTTACTTTGTGCGGATGCTCAGCTAATTTCATCTTGTAAGCCTGAGCCGCAGTAAAAAATTTTCCGTTTTCTGTTAACGTTCCTTTGGGAGTTGTAAATGGCTGGTCTGCTTCTTTTGGTTCTTTGGCTACATTGATTGGTGCATCGTGCCCTTCGTAAATAAGTGTGTTTGTTTTTGCATCCCACTCATCTGCATAAGGAGCATTTTTTCTAACCGACATAAGAAAAACCGAATACTCCGGCTTTATCTGAAAATTCATTCCCTTCTGTATGTTAGCATTCTCCGCAGCTACTAACTCAGCATAACTAATTATATCATCAACTTTAAAACTTGGTTTTGGGAAGAAGGATTTCATTACTCCTCAACAAAATAGTCTAAATCAATTTTCTTCAACTCATATTTTGATGTTGTGGTTACGCCAACATTAAAATCAATCATGTATTCTGTTAACTGATCACCATCAATTAAAATAATTTTAGATTCTATTTTGGAAGCAAATTCAATAGCATCTTTTGAAAAATTAGAAGTTGTAATAAAAATTCCCTTCTTCGCTCTTTGTCCTTGCAAAGCTCACCTCGGCAAACTTTTGAATCTCCGCTTTGCAACAGTGCGTTATACGCCAGTTACTAAAATTCTAAAGCACCTAAACCCAATCTTCTTTAATTATTCAATACTCATTTCCATAACCAATTGCTTTCCGCATCAAGTCCTAGACTACCATCATCACATCATTTTAACAAGCACTTCAATTACAATTTTTTCAAATAATGTTGGATCACTTTTCTTTAAGTGTTCAAGAATATCACTTGATAATTCTGTCCTTAAGTTTTCATATGCGGTTTCAAACGCTTCTTCCGGTGTTTTATCCTGGAATTCCAACACCTCCGTTTCTTCTTCCACTTTTCTCTTCTTCTTCTTAAATTCTTTAAACTCATCGTAATGAGTCAATAATTTATTATCAATCTTTGATGGATTAGAAGCTAAGACTTTTTTGCCCCTTTCTGTAATTACAAAAATTCCACGCTTTGGTGAGTCCAATAATCCGGCTTTCTTCATATATGTTCTCGCCCAACCAACACGATTAAGAAATACTTCCTGTTGTCCACTTGGCAACATTTCTTTTCTATCATCATCAGAAAGATTAAACTCGTTGGCAAGATACTTTACTGCTTCATGTACAGAATGTTCTTTTTGATCTGCCACGAACTTTAAGAGTGGAAGCATAATTGTTTGATAATCCGGAATAGCCATAACTTAACTCCAATATATTTTGTAAATAAGTTATTCACCAACTCCCCATCCTCAGAGATAAATGAAATATTTAAGAGAGGATGCACAACATAACATATAAACTCAATG
>CAWEUT010000002.1:0-707705 GCA_963812305.1 uncultured Ignavibacteriaceae bacterium | reverse complement strand
GCCAAACTGATTTCTTAATGCTGCTAATACTTTCATTGCAAATGATTCATCCTGGCGGGATTGAAATCTTGTATACAACGAAGCCGTAATAACGTGCGCCGGAACATCAAAATCCATCGCAGTTTGCACAGTCCATCTTCCCTCACCGCTATCCTGAACATAATCTTTTAGTTTTTCTAATTTCGGATCATCTTTAAAAGCATTTACAGCCAACTCAAGCAGCCACGAACGAACAACGCTTCCATATTGCCAGGCATCTGCAACTTTAGTGATATCGATTTTATAAGGTGATTTTTCTAATATCTCAAAACCTTCGGCATAAGCCTGCATCATTCCATACTCAATTCCGTTATGAACCATTTTAACAAGATGACCTGTGCCGGATTGACCGCAATAAACGTAACCATTTTCAGGTGCAAGCGATTTAAAGATTGGTTCAACAAAGTCAGTTGCATTTTTATCGCCACCATACATTAAGCAATAACCGTTTTGTAATCCCCACACGCCGCCGCTAGTACCGCAGTCTAAGTAATGAATTCCATACTTAGCTAATTTTTCTGAACGCTTTTGTGTGTCTTTCCAATACGAATTTCCACCATCAATAATTATATCGTTTTCTTTTAATAGGTTTTTAAGCGAAGTCAATATTTTCATCAACCGGATTTCCGGAAGGCACCATCAACCAAACAACTTTTCTTTCGGGAAGTTTATTCACTAAATCATCAATTGATGCGGCAAGCAATTGCTCCTTTTTTTTCAATTTCTAAAATGGGTTTGAGGGTCTATATTCCAAACGACAACTTCGTGTCCATCATTCATTAAACGCTGAACCATATTAAAACCCATCTTGCCGAGTCCGATAAATCCGATTTTCATTTTATTCTCCAATTGTTTAATGCTAAAATATAAATTTAATAATCAGTTTGATTCGCTAAATCCTATTACCTAATGTAAGAAAAATAACGTAAATAGTTTTAAAAATTGGACAAACAAAAAGATTTAATAGTGATTATTCTGAATATAAAAATTCTGCTATGGGCATTAAATAGTTTTTAAGTTGCTGACAATAAATAATAAATTGATGAGATTATTAAAGAGGGAAAAAAAATACGATGAAGGTCATCCAAATCCCATTTCCACAAAAGAACTTATTAAAACTAAAAAACCGCCAGATTTTGTCTAGGGTTTTTGGCTCCGCGAGCAAGACTCGAACTTGCAACCCTTCGGTTAACAGCCGAATGCTCCACCATTGAGCTATCGCGGAATGTAAAATTCGTTTTAAGAACTAAAATCGCTTTTAATAGCCGTCCCGATTCATCGGGAGAGCTACTGCGGAATGAAATAAATCTTAAAAAACGAGGTCAAAGATAACATTGACCCTGTTGTTTGTCAAGACTTAAATTATTTGAATTATATACTAATTCCCATTTCTTTTAGTAGGAAATCAGCTCCACCAACTTTTTGCACAACCCATAAAATATATCTTATATCCACACCAATTGAACGGCTATAATCTTCACTCCAGGTATAATCATTCACGGTTGCTTCAAATGCACGATCAAAGTTTACACCAACTATTCTGCCGTAAGCATCCATAATCGGACTGCCGGAATTTCCACCGCTTGTATCCATATTGTAAATAAAGTTAACCGGTACATCATTCAATTTTGGATGAACAAACTGTCCATAATCTTTTGCTTCATACAACTCTTTTATTTTTTTATTCAACTTATAATCACCAGTTTCTCTTCCCTTTTCAATCAATCCTGTTAAAGTTGTGTTTGGGGAAAAGTAAGTTGCATCTGCCGGAGAATAACCACGCACATATCCATATGTTAATCTTAACGTTAGATTTGCATCCGGAACAAATGATTTGTTAAGCCATTGTCTTTTTACATCGTTAAGTTTTGCAATAAGGATATTTAATTTACCATCTCGTACTTGTGATTTTTTTCTTTCTACATCGCCAAGTTCTACAGTTGCTTTAACAAAATTTATATATGGATCATCAATATCTTCCAGTGTTTCATCTTCATCTTCAAGTAGTTCAAAAAATTCTTTGCTGTCGTTTATAAAAGTATCTTCATATAAATCAGCAATAAATTCTTGTTTATTTTTTTCACTACTAAAACTCTTAAATGGTTCTAAATCTTTACATTCTTCAAAAGATGCAGCATCGGTTAAAATTTTATTTAATATTTGAGGTTCCAGATCGGGCATAAAATCATTATAAAGTTTTGTGATTGAATTATAAAAATCACCTCGCTTATCTTCTTTATATAATGATTTTCGCTCTGCTTCGGGTTTTAGCATTTCTTTTTTGTAATCGATAAATATTTCTGCAAGTCTGTAATAATCAACATAACGACTAAGCATTAGTAGAACTAGATTCCTTCTTCCAGTAGCAAAAGCATCTTTGTAAACTTCATCAATCTCGCTTAATACTGTTCCGTATTTTTCTTTTAATGTCGGATCAGAATCGATAAAACTTTGCAATTGTTTTTCTTCATCCTGCTTTTTCTGGATAAGTTTTAATCTTTCTAGCCCTTGCATTTTGCCGCGATAATTTTTTTCAGTGTTTGCAAGTCCTTGAATTTCGCCAACAATATTTAATGCAAACTCAGGATCATTCTCACCTCGTTTTTCATAAAGATCAATCAACCAGGAAAAAATATCCTGCACATACGGTAGCTGATATTTTTCCTGCATCATTAAAAACTGAGATGGCTGATGTTTAAATGTTCTGCCGGGATAACCGAGTATAAAAACAAAATCTTCTTCATTAACTCCGTTTGGATTTACCTCTAAAAACTTTTTAGGTTGATAAGGAACATTTTCTTCAGAATATTTTGCTGATGAACCATCTGGTGCAACATAAGCCCGTACAAATGAAAAATCTCCATTGTGTCTTGGCCAAACCCAGTTATCAGATTCACCGCCAAACTCACCAATGCTTCTTGGGGGAACGTAAACTAATCTAACATCATTAATAGTTTTGTATCGAAATAAAACATACTGCTCACCAACAAACATTTCAGAAACTTCAGCTTTAATTGTGCTGTCTTTTTTCTCTTCACGTTCAACAATCTCTTTTATTTTTTTTGATATTGCAGTTGTTCGTTGTGAAATATCTTCTGCAGTGTTTGCTGCTTCTAAAACTTCTGCACTTACATCTTCGTAGGAATCTGTTATTCGGCAGGTTAATCCTTTTGCGGGTAATTCTTTTTCACGACTTTCTGCTAAAAATCCATTTTCAAGATAATTATTCTCAACTGTGCTGGCATCTGAAACAATTCCAAACACACAATGGTGATTTGTAATTATCAATCCTTCATTAGAAACAAATGAACCCGTACATCCGCCAATTTTTACAAGAGCATCAACCAGGCTTACACCATCAGGATTATAAACTTCATCAACACTTATCTTTAATCCTTTTTCATTTAAGTTGATGTTTTTAATATCACTTAACGGAAACATTCCTTCATCCGGTTTGGATGGAATGAATGCGAATGAGATTACGATTAGCATTGAAAGTACGATTAGAATTGGATGTTGAAGCCTTGAATTTTTGATGATGTATTTTCATTTGTGTTCCTTAAATTTTTAACTGCCCAAATATAAAAAAACAGGCTCGATTTCTCGAGCCTGAAAAGAAGCCCATCCAAACCTTCCCTAAAGGAAGGCTTAGAAAAAATTAAATAAAGATTACAACAAAGATTCTTTCAATCTTCTTGCAACAGCAACAAAGAAACCAAGCACCATTACAATTACACCAATCCAGACAAGACTGATATATGGTTTAATGCTTGCTGTAACTGTTAGAACTTCCTGCTTTGGTTGTTCAACAACTTGCTGTTGGGTTTCATTTAAAGATGAAATTGAAACTTCAATCATCTCCGCAGTAAGATTTGTAAGCTGTATTTTTATTCCGGCATTTTCAGAAGTGTAATCTGTAAATATAACTTCACCGCTTACACTCTTTCTAAATAATTCAAATTCTTCTGTCTTTCCATTTGATTCTATTGTTAACACTGCACCCATCTGAAAATCTTTACCTGCCTGCATATCTGCCATTGTTTCAGATGAGATATCAAATTTATCAAAAGATATTTTTGAATTTTGATAATCTGTTTCTTTTCCTTTTTGAAGCTGAACGATTTCTCCGCCGCCAGCAGTATTTTGATTATTACCTTCATCATATCCAAGCGGTGCTAAATAAACATCTTTTGAAAATAGATTTAGTATAGCTGGTTCGCGAATCAAACTGTTATTATAATCAGAGATATACATTATTGGTGCAACGTTATAAACATTATCACCTTTTTTCATCGATACGTTAAATGCATACTTTGTATTATTTTCAATTGGGGTGTAGCCGGTAAATATCATTTCATAACCAAAGGCTTGAGCAGGTTTGTTTTTGTATAGATCAACATTTACGTGCTCACTGAATCCTGCGGATCCAACAATACCAAGAATAAAAATTGCAATTCCGATATGCGATACGTAACCGCCAAGATTTTTTAGATTTCCCTTCACAATTTTAACCGCAATCTGTGCGTTCACAATCAAAGCAAATGCTGATGACAAAGTGAGAAGTACTAACAAAATTTTATCCACACCGCCAAAGACAACAATAATAGTTGTTAAAACAATAGAGGCAACTAGTGCAAAAATTGAATCTCTGAAAAATTCTTTGGTATCTGTCTTTTTCCATTTTATCAATAAACTAAGTCCATTTAACAGACCAATAATTATTCCAATTGGTAAATGCATTTCATCGTAAAAGAATGTATCTACAGATTGCCCGAATAATGGAGCAGAAGTACCTACCAAAACAATAATAGCCGATGCTACTAAAATTATGGCTGCGGTAAATAAAGAAAGTTCGCGGGATAAAACACTTTCTTCGTAAACGGTTTTATCTTCTAAGTATTTCCATCTATATGCAATTCCTCCAATACCAATTGCAATGAACGTGCTTATAAAAATAACTAAAAAGAAATAGACAAGATTACCCGGATCAACGAATGAATGAACTGAAGCATCACCAAGTACTCCGCTTCTTGTTAAGAATGTACTGTATAAAACTAAAACGTAAGTTAATATGCTAAGGATAAGATTTGTCTTTGCATATCTTCCAATTCCATCTGTTGTTTTCAAACTTCTTTTTTGTACAAGCATAGTGTGAATTGATGCAACGCCAATCAACCAGGGAATTAAACTTGAATTTTCTACTGGATCCCAAGCCCAATATCCGCCCCAGCCAAGCATTTCATAAGCCCAGTATCCGCCCATCATAATACCAAGACCAAGAATTCCTGTACCGGCTAATACCCAGGGTAATGATTGATTAACCCATTCTCTATAATCGTTTTTCATTAATGCTGCAAGAGCAAAAGCAAACGGAACGGTTGCCATAGAGAATCCGATAAACAACATTGGCGGATGAATCTGCATCCAGTAGTTTAATAATTGTGGATTTAATCCTTTTCCATCAGCAATAAATTGATTAACCGAAACTCCGGCTTGAGTTAACGATGCATAAAGCTCCTTGCTCATCTGTACAAATGTAGTATTACTTTGCTGATCAGTAAAAATATAATTTTGAATAAATGGAAGACTCATGAATTGAGCATTTATACTTTTTACATCAATAAAAATTGGTGTAGTCCAGATAAACTCAAATGGATTTTTGAACCAGGGGGAAACCATCACCAATAAAAATGATGTTGCAAGTGCAAACACTGCCATCACTCTTGGTTCAAGATCACCTCGTTTAGATGAGTATGATTGAAGAATAACTCCAATTATTGAGGTAAGAAGAAGCCATAACATAAAGCTTCCTTCCTGCCCGCCCCAAAAAGATGAGAATAACAATCCCGTGTTTAAAGAATTATTACTGTAACTAAAAATATATTTGTATTGATATTGATGTGTTAAAATTGCGTACCATAAAAAAGTGGAGGCTGCAATAACAAAGATCGCCATTCCATGATAGCTATATCTTGCAATGTTTAATGTATTCTTGTAACCTTTAAAAGATAGATAATACATCACCATTGCTATCAAACTGAATACGAGTGCAGCACTTAAAAAAATACTTCCGATCATATATCCTCGCTAAGGGCATGGTGCTTGGCGCTGAGCGCCAAGTGCGTTACAAAATCACCAAGCCGTTTTTAATTTTGAAATAAAAAAGTTAAATATAATTTGATTCACAGTGCGCTATGCTCTAAACGCTCTGCGATTACATACTGGACGATTGAACCTTTTGTTCTTCGTACTTACTTGGGCATTTGGTTAGAATATCTTTTGCGTGAAAATATCCGTTGCGATATGAGCCAGTAACCACAACGCTTGTTGCGCTTTCAAAGTTATTCGGCATTGCGCCTTCGTAAATCACTTTCATTTCATTTCCGGTTTCATCTTTCATGAAAAATGAAAAAGTGTTTTGTTCACGATTCATGTCGTAATTTTTTTCTTTAACCCAACTGCCTGTGGCTTTACAAATTTTATCTGATCCTATTACATTAGCAAAGTTACTTTCATACTTAATATTGCTTTGTGTAAACAGATACGCCATTATTCCAAGGAATAAGACGATGATAAATCCGCCGAAGATGTATTTATTTTTCATTTTTTTCTCCTATTAATTCTTTTTCAGCTTTTTTAATTCTTTTATCTAAACTAAACATATAACCAAAAATTCCTGCCCAAACTATCAGAACGATAATCATCACAATATAAATAGCATTCTGAGATAGAAATTGTTCCAAGTTAACCTCTTATTAATTTTTTATCTAATTTTTCACGCAATAATATCGATCTATATCCAACATTCCACATCCAAAAATAAAGGATTGTAAATCCAATTAAGGATAGAAAGAATATCAATTGCATATTTCCGTTCATCTTAAAATCTACAACAGGACCAGCATTGGAATCATCAGCAGAACCAGGATGCAATCCTGTCATTATTCTTGGCATTATAAAAATAAAAAACGGAACAGTTACGAACGCAATCATCGAATAAACAGATGAAAGTGTTGCACGTTTTTCTTCAGATTCTATTGATGAACGAAGTGCAAACCATGCACCGTAAATTAATAATAATGCAAATATACTTGTTTGTCTTGGATCCCAACTCCAATATGATCCCCATGCAAATTTTGCCCAAACCGCACCTGTTACTGTTGCAAGAATACAGAATATCATTCCAAGTTGAGCGGCTGCGTAAGATTTTACATCATCATCCAAATTTTTCTTACGTAAATACTTGAAGCTGTAAATTGTTGACATAAAAAATGCAATAACAGTCAACCACGCAGTTGGAACATGGAAGAAAATAATTTTAGCGTTTTCTTCGAGTCCCGGAATTAGGGGAAACTCATACCAGGCACTTGGTTTCTCTACAATGGGAAATGCAATTCCGGCGATAGAGACAAAAGCAAGTAATAAAAACAGAAAGATTTTCCAGATCATAATTTTTTCTAATTAGTTTTGTTAAAAAATGCTATTCTTTCCAAATAAAATCAAATAACATAAAAGAAGCCGTTAACATGATTATATCGTAACTCACAACAATTGCCAATTCAAACTTAGCTCTTTCAAAGGATATGCCATCTAATGAGAACAATGTTAATTGAACAGACGTTAAAATCAAAGGCAATAAAATGGGAAAAGAAAGCACCGGATAAAGCGTTCCTTTAGCTCCGGCTTTTGCAATTATTGCTGCAATTATTGTGGATGATACCGCTAATCCGATGTTACCTAGTATAAATGAAACCAAAAAGAGGACAAAGTTTTGAATAATAAAAGCCTCAAATATTGCTGAATAGAGTACAGCAATAATTGTGTTCATAGCAAAAACTAAAATTATATTAAATAAAAGCTTTCCTAAAAATACTGTTGATGGTGCGGCAATTAATTGCAATGTTAATGAGGTTCCGCGTTCTTCTTCAGAAACAAAAGCTCTTGATAATCCCGACATTGCTGTAAAGAAAATAACTACCCAAAATAATCCGCCGGTTAAACTTGTACTAATTTTTTCGTTACCGACTGAGAACAGGATTACACTTATAGCAACGATAATAAACATTGCTAGCGCATTAATTGCATAACGTGTTCTGAGTTCAGATTTAAAATCTTTTAGAAATAAGCTGTAAGATTTTGAGTTCATTTAATTTTTATTACTATTTAGGTTTAATCCATTTTTATCAATCTGAGTATAGTCATTTCGAAGGAGTCCGCGACTGAGAAATCTGAACGGATTATCACTAAGATTTCTCCCTCTGGTCGAAATGACACTCCAACTAAGTTCTGCAATATAAACCAAAGTTCGTAGCATTTAATTTTTAAATTTTAAATTTTTCTAAATATACAATATCACTACAAACTTCTAAATCATGTTTTTCGTTGGAGGCGATTAACACAATATTATTTTGTCCTTCTTCTTTTACTAATTCATAAACAGAATTTTTACCTTCATCATCAAGATTTGATGTTGGTTCATCAAGAATTAGTAATTGCGGTGAATGCATTAGAGCAAAAATAAACTTTACTCTTTGTTTCATTCCTGATGAATATGTTTTTAGCAGATCATCTTTTCTTTTAAACAATAAAAATTTATTAAGAAGATAATCAACTCGTTCTTTATTAAATGATATTCCTCTTATTTCCGCAAAAAGATTTAAATTTTCATAAGTAGAAAACTCTTCGTACAAAACAAGATAAGGCGAAACAAATCCGATGTGATCGTGTAAATGCTCTTCAATAATTTCTTTATCATTTAACTTATGAATGATCTTTCCTTTTGATGCACCGATTATTCCTGCAATTATTTTTACGAGTGTAGATTTTCCCGAACCGTTCGGACCTGATATTCCATAAACACCAGATTTATCAAACTTAAATTGTAAATCATTAAAGATAAGTCTTCTTCCAAAAGATTTGTTAAGATCAACAGCTTCAACAGAATAGTTAGTCATTAAAGATTACCAACTTTCCTTTAAAAATATCTTCGCCGGATTTTATTACATAAATATAAACTCCCGAGGAAAAATCCACATCTGCTTTATCAAGAACAATTTCATAATATTTTTTAGAATCTTTAGAGTATGCGGAACTGATAGTTTTAACTCCGGAATAATAAAGTTCAACACCTGATGAATAAATATTTAAATCAACTTCATCCCCAACAGCGGCATCTCCCTGGAAAGCCATTCTGATATTTCCTGAAGAAGATTTTCTATAAGGAACAGGATAAGCAAAAGTCTCCCCTTCTAAATTTGGAGTTGAATAACTTGAATCACCATAAACAACAATATTATTTAATATACCAGCGTTATTCCAGAACGGCACACCATCTTTATCAAAACTTACAGAGTAAAAATCATTAATAACTCTTTCACCATTAACAGTATCCTGATAAATTGAAAATGTAAAAGGTAATGTTTGAGTAGCGGTTTTCTGATAATCAGAGTTTGTGATAATACTGTAAAATACTCCATCTGAAGAAGGTAAGTTTATCCTTAAGAAATAATTTGCTACAGGGGCAATAGTCATATTGTAAACATCAGAAGGAGGAGTAAAAGATAAAGTTGCTGTTGGAGTAATTAATGGATAGTTACTTGCCTCCTCAAAGTATTCATTTGCATAAATATTTCTCGAGTTTGTAAAGTAAGTCCATATTCCAAATTTATTAAGTTCATTACCAAATGTTGATCCATTTTCATCAATACTGATTGCAATAGCTTTTAGTGCATCATTACCGGGAATTAATTCCCACTGTCTTTTAAGAATATCAAAACCAAAATTATTTTGAAGATAAATATTCCAGATTGCTAAATTATATCCATCATTTAAAGACATAGCAGTTTCTGGATTTTGAAAATACGAAGGCATATAAGCGTAATAATCGTTCACATCATCAAATACGAATTCCTCAAATGCTGTTGATGCAATCTCATAATAAAAAACATCTGAATTTCTGAAAGGCGAATTACTTCCGGTTGGAGCATAATTTCCACCCTGAATTCCATGATGAAATTCATGTGCAACTGTAACTCTTGCACCATTTATTCCGGTTGAATAGTATCCAACATAATCATTATCAATCACCATAAAAGATGTCCAACGCGATTCAGTAACTTTGGTTTCAAATTGAGTGTAACCGTAAAGTCCTGCAAGATTCTGAACATATATATCATATTTATCATCGCCGCCCTCCGCACCATCTGAAGGCGGAGCTGGATAACCAAGAAAATTTATTTCAAAATTATAAGCTGAATCTAAAGCTTGAAGAAGTAGATTTAAATCATAACCCAAAGCATTATTTCCGGTTAAATCATAATGAACTCTAAAAAATCCACCTGGAGAAACTGTGCTAGTTTGCGATTGCGGTCTTTCAAGTATCTTGGATAAAATTTGCTGTTGTTCGCCGGAATAATTAGTTAAGTTTTGGCTGAGGGTGTAAACCAATTCCATTCCGCATTTTGTTATTGCGGGATTTTCCTGAAGCTGCTTCTGTAATTTATCCGAAGCATTAACACCTTTTATAAATGTAAATAAATTATAGAGTGAGTCAAGTTCAACTTTAGATAATTCCTGCGGAAGAATTTTTGATGACATCAAAAGAATTAAAAGTGATATAAAAACATATCTCATTTAGATAGCTGCCTTATTTCAATGTTTCCTGATTTAACATCTGTAAATATCAAATGATAATTTCTCTGATCTAATTTCTGAATCGTGTAATTAGTTAATTCTAAATTGCTAAATTTTTCTGACACGAATAACTGACTGCTTTTTCTTGCAGGAGTAAATTCTATTAATGCGCTTAAATTAGAATTGTAAAGAAAAACCGAGTTAGTTTTACCAAAAAATAATTTATTTTTATCTTGTATCCTAAATCCATTTTGAGTGTTTTTTGCCTCAAATAATTTTAACTCATCACCGCCATACGCAAGCAATATCTCGTCTTCATCAGATAAAATTGCGGTGTATTTAAACTCAGCTTTATCCAAAGATTTATTTGAACCTGAAATCAACAAAGAATTTTTTCGATTAAGTTCTAGTTTATTTATTGGTTTCCGGTCTTTATCAGAAAAATTTATAAAATTTAATTTTATATAATCACTTTCAAACTGCCAGTAGCCTACGTTTAACTGATCATCAAAAAACAAAAAAGGATTAAACCAATTTAAACTTAAATTTGTGTAAAGTTTTTGATTATAATTTATTTGTGTTTTGGTAATTACCTGCAGATTTAAACTTTTACTTTTTGAATAGAGAATAAATAATTCCGCATCACCTTTGCTATCGGGTTTAACTATTAGATCTTCAATTGGTCCTTCTGCATAGTGAAACTTTCTGCTAAAACTAAATTTTTCAAAATCAATTTCTAAGGATTCAATTATTTTTTTATCAGTGCTGTACAGAAAAAATGTTTTAACTGATTTAGAATTGCTAAACTCTACTATTTTATTATGTTCTTCATATAAATTTATGCTAAATAATCTTTCTGCTAAGCCGGCATTATTACGAATAATAAATTTTAATTTCTTGTCAAAGTCATCAGTAAATGCAAAATCAATAATGCCATTATTAATGTGGTCGAATGAAGTAATTAAGTTTGGCTCAACTCCAAGAGCCATTTGCTGATCATCAGACATTAATGCGACTGAAGAAAGTATGTGAACTTTACCGTTTTGATTTAGATAAGCGGCGCCATAAACGAACTTGCTGAAAAATGGAATTACATCAATAATTCCTTTTTCTTTTTTTTGGATAAATTCCGGATAAAATAAATCAAAATCTTTTGCAAAGATGGTTGAGATTATTCCTTTATCGATACTCAAATAATTGATATCAAAAAAACCATCGTGATTGAAATCTCCGATTACAAATTTATTAGCGTGATAAGATGTTTGAATAATTATTGTTTTGCTAAAGGAAGCAATTGCATCCCCAAAGTAAATCTTTATATATGATTTTGTACTTATAATAATGTCTTTAAACTGATCATAATTAATATCAAAAATGTTCATGGATAAAACATCTTCATCAATATTTAGGTTACGCAGTTCTTTAAAATCACCGCGGGAATTATTAAACAGCAGATGAAGTTTATTTTCGATTGAATTCAACGCGGCAATATCTTCATAGCCATCAGAATTTAAATCTATAAACTGAGCGTTTTTAAAAACCTGCTTTTCTAAAATTTGTTTCTCTTTTAACCGATTATTTTCAAGAGTAACTATTGATAGTCCATCGAAGGAATTTCCTGATAATAAAAATTCCTGATAATTTTCTAAATTATTATTTGCAATACTAATGTTTTCCGGGTATGAGTTAAATTTAATCTGAGAAACCAAAGATGGTTTGCCTGTTGAACTGAACTTTATAAATTCCAAAACTTCGATTTTTTCGGGACGTGATTGCAAAGCTTTTCACAATATTATTTGGAAGTATGATTGGTTCGATTGCAGATATTTCTAAGGGAAGCGAAATATTATTCGCAATAAATTTTGATCCGCTTGAACCCTCAGCTATTACTGCTTTTTTCTCTGCTGGATTATAAATCAGTAAATCAGAATATTCATTTTGATTATAATTAAAACTAAAAATTTTTGTGTAACCTGAATCAACATCAAATGAATTTAGTTTGCAGAATCCTTTAAATGGAATTTGCGGAGAAATGATTTCTGAGAGCAGAACGAATAGTAAAAATGTTTTAAATTTACTTTTTCCTGTCTTTAAGACGGTTCTCTCTTCTTTGGAGAGCTTCATCATATCTTCTTTTTTCGTCTTTTGTTTCAGGAATTCCCTCAATACCTTCAACGGGTTTGCCGTCATTATCAACACTAACAAATGTTAAGTATGCAGTGTTTGTATGAATCTTAGTTCCTTTTCTAAAATTTTGCGCGTAAACTTTTACACCAACTTCCATAGAAGTTTTAAAGACTCTATTAATCGTGGAAGTTAAAGTAACAGCATCACCTAATCTTATTGGATGATGAAAATCAATTCTATCTACAGAAGCCGTTACGCAAACTCTTTGATTATGTTTTGCTGCACTTAACGCCGCACAGATATCAATCCAATGCATCAACTGTCCGCCTAATAAATTACCAAGCTGGTTTGTGTGATTTGGCAG
The DNA here is from genome assembly GCA_963812305.1 of uncultured Ignavibacteriaceae bacterium. GTDB lineage: Bacteria > Bacteroidota > Ignavibacteria > Ignavibacteriales > Ignavibacteriaceae > IGN3. Next base: position 694,543 of record CAWEUT010000002.1, on the reverse strand, counting down.
AACTAACTCAGTCATTGTAATCTGTGAATCGCTTATTTTTTTAGGAGCATGCATTAGGGATTTACCGTGAGTTTACTTTCTAACGAATTCTTTATCTTCTCAACGTCACCATAGTTTTCGTGCTGCGGGTATTTCTGAAGAAATTTTTGTGATTCACTTAATGCCTCAGCTTCACGGTCTCTTTCAATCAACAAATTTATTTTGCTGTAAAGCGCAAGCGGTGCGTATTGAGTATCGTGATAAATTTCCATTACTGAATCATAATATTTGAAAGCGGCAGTATAATATTCCATTTTTGAATAAATACGAGCAGCATCAAATTCTTTTCTAGCCAGTTTATCATTTAATTCTTTTATTTTAGCTTCTGCCTCAGCTACTTTAGGATTGAGTGGAAAGAAATCGATAAATACCTGATACTCCTCCACAGCTTTTTTAGAATACTGTTGATCCAGAGTAAAATCCGGTGAAAGTTCATAATAACAATCAGCTAACATATACTGTGCATCTGCAAGAAATTCACTTGATGGCATTCCTTTAATCAGTTTGCTGAACTGATAAGCCGCAAGTATAAATTCCTCTCTCTGAAATCTTGTCATTGCAAGATAATATTGTGCATCATCGATAATGCTGCTGCCGGGATATTGAAGAATTATAGATTCAAATTCCTTAACAGCTTCCTCAGAATCTTCCTCCTGATAAAGTTTTATTGCATAGGCAAGTCTTTCTTCGGGAGTCATATTTGTTGTGTCTAAAGTAGAAGAGCAGGCAAATAAAAATAATGTTATAAAAAATAACGCGAATATGTTTTTCATTTTAAAGTATATAGGTTTTTTGATGTGCAATTATAACCAAATTGGCTAAGCCTTCAAAGGTATTTATAGTTACTGAGAACGAACTGAAAAGAATAGAATTATGACCGTAGCGGCGGCTCCGATTGCTACAATTGGCTCTAAAAGACTTGAAAAAAATGGTTCCGGCGGAAGATCTCCAAGTGTAAATGGGTAAGATCTGTTTTCCACGTATTCAACATCTTCAACATTTATTGTATCTACAGCGGTAAGCTTAAAATCTTTAACCTGAGATTTATTTGAAATGAAATAATTGCCAGACAAATTAATAGTTCTTTCAGTAAAAAAGTCGCCAAAAATTCCATCTTTTTCCGGTTCAGAATATCCGACAAAAGAATTATCAACAACAAAATTAACTCTAACAAAATTTTGTTCATCAGAGTTATCACCTACTAACTGAACTCCGTTTCTTAAAAGTTTTCCTCTAACCTGATTTGCAAATACTGAATAATCAATTCCAAAGTTCAGTTCAAGATTAACTTTTTTTGCATCACCCAAATCTTTTATCAGGAGAGATGATGCTGAATCGATCAATGTATAAAATTTATCAAGATTAGAAATGGTTTGTGGATATACTGATATTTGGAATAGAAGTAAAACAAATAAAAACCGGAGTGATTTTTTTATCGCTCCGGTTATTTTAAATAAATCGTATATCATCGTGAATCAAATATTGTTAGAAAGATGATCTTTATCAAGTTGATTTTTAAGTCACCCTGTTCGCTCCGGCGAATCGTTTCAGGGTCTATTAGCTTTGCAAAAGATGCTGAAATAAATTCAGCATGACTTTCCGTTCTATCTTCTTCCAGAAGCAATTTCCTGCAGCTTTGCAATCCTTTGCTCAACAGGTGGATGAGTAGAAAACAATTTCCCCATCCCACCAAACAAAGGACTTATAATGAACATATGAGCTGTTGAAGGATTTGTATTTCTCATATGCTGTACCTGATTGCCTCTGGAAATTTTCTGAAGAGCAGAAGCAAGTGCCATTGGATTGCCGCTAATTTCTGCACCACCTGCATCAGCAGAAAACTCACGCGATCTTGAGATTGCCATTTGCAAAAGCATAGCAATTATTGGAGAAAGAATTATTAAAAATAATCCACCCAACCCGCCGCCTTCTCTATCATCGCTTCTTCCAAACATTGCAGCCCATCCAGCCATTTGAGCAACGTAAGAAATTGTTCCCACCAATGTTGCGGCAATTGTACTGATTAAAATATCTCTGTGCTTAACGTGAGCAAGTTCGTGAGCCATAACTCCCGCAAGCTCTTCATTATTTAATCCCTGCAGAATTCCGGTTGTCGCAGCAACAGCCGCGTTTTGTGGATTTCTACCGGTTGCAAAAGCATTTGGTGTTGGGTCATTTATGATATAAACTTTTGGCATTGGCAGATTTGCATTCTGTGCAAGCTGAGCTACCATATCATAAAATTTTGGTGATTGCTCTCTTGTAATCGGCTGAGCTTTATACATTGCCAGAACTATTTTATCTGAAAACCAATAGGATCCAAAATTCATAACTAAAGAAAAAACAAAAGCAATTGTCATTCCCGATTTTCCGCCAATTGCGTAACCAACTAGCAGAAAAAGGGCCATCATTGCAGACATTAGAAATACAGTTTTAAGTCCATTCATTTCAACATTTTCTCCGTTTTTTAATTCAAAGTTATATTCTAAAAAGTGTGTAATCAAGTTAAACAGGATTCGCCTGTTTTAGATGATATAATCATCACTAAAGTTGCAAATTATTTGATAACTTTAGCATAACATTAATTCATAAAATACCGTTCAATTCTAGATCCTTAACTCAAAATTCTTAATAAAGAAAAATATTTCCCCTTGCCTTTATTTTGCGATATAGTTAAATAGACACAGAAATTTTGGAGAATTAATGAATAAGGTCGTCTTTTTATTTCTTACCTTAATAGTGTTTGGCAGTTTTTCTTACAGCCAAAATATTTATGATTTTCTTCGCCTTGACGGCAGTGCGCGTGCAGGAGCGCTTGGCGGAAGTTTTGTTTCCAACAATGATGATGCTGATGTGATTTTTTACAATCCTGCAGGGATTGAATTACTGCAAGGAAATCCTGCATCATTTTCCTTTGTAAAACATTTAATGGATATAAATCTTGCCACTCTATCTTACTCAACTGAGTTTGAAAACATAGGAAGATTTGGTGCAGCAATAAAATACATCAACTACGGCAGTTTTGAGGGAGCTGATGACTTTGGAACAAAAACAAGCGAGTTTAGCGCCGGTGAATTTGCTTTTGTACTCGGTTATGCAAATCAACTTGATGATAATTTTTATTACGGTGCTAATGCTAAATTTATTTATTCTAGTATAGAAACTCGTTCATCCACAGCAGCAGCAGTTGATTTAGGATTGCATTATGCTATTCCGGATAAGAATTGGAATTTTGGTTTTGCTGTTCTAAATCTTGGCGGTCAGCTTTCTAAATATTATGAAACATCAGAAACAGAAGATTTACCATTGGATGTTGTTATTGGAGTATCTAAAAGATTAGAAAATCTTCCACTCCGTCTCTCGTTAGATTTTCATAAACTTAATGAAGAACGTGATGATTTTATTGAAAGATTTAAAGCTTTTACTGTTGGTGCTGAATTTACATTAAGCAAAGTTTTAAAGTTAAGATTAGGTTACGATAACGAACGCCGCTCAGAATTTAAAATTGGTTCTACCGCGGGTGTTGCTGGATTTAATGCCGGCTTAGGTGTTAAAGTTTCCGATTACCAATTTGATTATGGCTACTCATCTCTGGGATTAGTTGGCGGATTACATAGGATTGGTATTTCTACTTCGCTTTAAATATCTATTAAAAATTAACTGTCATTTCGACCGAAAGGAGAAATCTTATTGCTAAATTGTATAAGATTTCTCACCGACTGAAGTCGGATTCGAAATGACTTTGTTATTTTCAAATCGAATATGTTAATCATTGTTCAGTGTTACACAAATTTAGTCAGACTGAGCGAAGTCGAAGTCTGAATTTTGAGCAAGTTCACATCTCGACTTCGCTCGATGTGACGCGGTTTCAATTCTCTACTCTCAAATTCTTCAAACTATTTTCTGCAATAGAATGTGATCTTCCATAATCATTCATATCAAGTAACTTTTCGTACAACCTGATTGCTTCATCTTTTTTATTCTGAGTTTCTGCCATCTGTGCAAGAAACAAAACTGCATTTACCTGAAAACCTGATTCCTCACCTTCTTCATCAATTTTTTTTGATTCACTAATACATCTTTCCAAATAAATTTTTGCTGAATCAAGCTGTCCGTTGTTTTTATAATTATTGCCGACATAGTATGCTGCTTCTCGAAGTGAGTTTGGTGTGCTGTAACCAAAATATCTTTTATCGGCTTTTGCTAAAACATCTTTAAAAACTGAATCTGCTAAAAAATAATCTCCTCTTCTTACAGCAATTCTTCCACGCCATTTTTCGAACACAGGATTATCGGGAAAGTCATCGCATAACATTTTTGAGAATTCATCAGCAGCAATTGCATTGTTTTCATAACGATAATAAAGAGTCATCAAAAAATATCGTGCTTCATACTTTGCAAACTTTCCATTAAACGCTGTATTCTTTAATTGCTGAATACCTTTTTCTTTATCACCATCGGGAAAGAAAATCATTAAAGGTTTTATTAAAGGATTTTCATTTGGAATTACAGCGGCGTAATAATTATAAATTCCAAAGCCAAGCTGCACATCCATATTATTTGGATCAAGTGCTGCAGCTTCTTCAACAATTGGCAAAGCTTCACGTCCATCATCAGCAGCTTTAAGCCAGCTTTCACGAAATGCTCGTAGTCTTCCGCGAAATCCGATTGATCCGCCTTTAAAGAAAAGGGCATCAACATTTTTAGGATTTTTATCAAGTAACTGATCACACTGATAAATTACATCTTCAAGCTTCTGAAAAAATATTTCATCATAAGATTCGTTATCGGGATCAAGAAGTATTTTCCACCAATCAATCATTGCAAGAAAAAATCTTCCGGCAGGATGTTGTGGATAATCCGCCATAACTGAACGGAAAGTTTTTTCTGCTTCAGTAAACTTTATGTTATAGATTTGTTTGATTCCTTCATTAACACGAGAATCAAAATCAGAATTTTGAGCGAAAGTTGAAAAACTAAACAGAATTATGAATAGAAATACTTTTTTCATTTTACCTTAAAATATTTACAATACAATTTTTAAATGATTGATGAGATAAACAAGTGCAAACAAAAAGGCGATTCTTACAAATCGCCTTAATTGTAAATTATTGCATTTAGTTAATTTTTAATTAACTTAAAAGTTTATCACTCAAATATCTTGTTAACTGATCAATTGCAACTCTTTCCTGAATCATTGTATCTCTATCACGAACAGTTACTGTTTTATCTTCCATTGTTTGAGTATCAACAGTAATACAATATGGAGTTCCGGCTTCATCCTGTCTGCGGTATCTTCTGCCAACAGCACCTTTATCATCATAAAAAACTTTAAAGTTACGGCGTAAATCCTTTTCAATCTCGCGAGAAATTTCAGGCATTCCATCTTTATTAACTAATGGAAAGATTGCTGCTTTTATTGGTGCAAGTCTTGGATGAAATCTTAAAACTGATCTCATTTCACCATTTACTTCTTCTTCATAATAAGCATCAATTAAAAATGCCATAAAACTGCGGCTTGCACCTGCAGATGTTTCAATAATAAATGGAATAAATTTTTCTTTGGATTCATCATCAAAATATTTTAATGATTTACCGGAAAATTCTTCGTGTCTGCTTAAATCAAAATTAGTTCTGTTGTGTATTCCTTCAATCTCTCCCCAGCCAAAAGGAAATTCATATTCAATATCAGTTGCGGCTGTGGCATAGTGTGCAAGTTTTATATGATCGTGATAACGAAGTTTTGCTGCTGTCATTCCAAGTGATTTAAACCATTCAATTCGTGCAGCTTTCCAGTATTCGTACCATTCTTTTGCATCATCAGGCTTTACAAAAAACTGCATTTCCATTTGTTCAAATTCGCGTGTACGGAAAAGGAAATTTTTTGTGTTGATTTCATTTCTAAATGCTTTTCCAATTTGTGCAATTCCAAATGGAAGTTTTTGTCTTGCAGAACTTTGAACATTTAAAAAGTTAACAAAAATTCCCTGTGCTGTTTCAGGTCGTAAATAAACAACACTTCCGCTGTCTTCAACAGGACCAACAAATGTTTTAAACATAAGATTAAACTTTCGTGCATCAGTAAAAGTATTTGCATTTCCGCATTGTGGACAATTTAATTTTGCTAAAAGTGTTTTACCAACTTGCTCATCTTCCAATAAAAGATTAAATGGATCATCATCACCAGGATTTTTAATTTTATCTTCAATCTTACTTAAAATTAGAAGCATCATCTTTAAAATCATTTTTAAGTTCGGCTAAAGCTTTTTCTTTTTTCTTTTCATTGATTGAATCACCAAGAACATCAAGACGAAAACGAGCTTTACATTGCTTGCAATCAATCATAGGATCAGTAAAATTCTCAACGTGTCCGGAAGCTTCCCAAACTTTTGGATGCATAAGAATTGAAGCATCAAGACCTTCCACATTATCGCGGTAAGTCATAAACTTCCACCATTCTTCTTTAATATTTTTTAGAAGTTCAACTCCAAGCGGACCGTAATCCCAGCATCCGTTTAATCCGCCATAAATTTCACTTGATTGAAATACAAATCCTCTTCTTTTAGCAAGAGAAACAATATTTGCAACCGCATCCGTAGGTTTATTTTTCTTTTCGCTCACATTTCACCTTAAATTTTAATCGATAATTTGAGGTGTGAATATAGCAAAATCAATTAACTTTTTTGAATAGTTCTTTATTTGGTAATTAAACTTGTTTACTTAGTTTTGGGTCGTCGAAGCTATACTTTTTATCAATCACCTTATAAACTATTGGTGCTATATGTTTAAAAAATTATTACCTAAAGAAGAAAAATATTTTGATGATTTTAAAGATATGATCGGTTATATCGAAGAAATGGCTGATCACACAGAAAAGATATTTCAATTTGAAGAAGTACAAACTCATATCTTAAAAATGAAACCACTGGAATTAAGATGTGATGAAACAGCAGCTAAGATCACCAAGAGATTAAACAAAACATACATTACCCCATTTGATAGCGAAGATATTTTTGCACTTATAAAACGACTTGATGATATAAGCGACATGCTTTTAGGTGCAACAATTAGAGTTGAAACTTTTCATATAGAAAAGAAAATAGATTATGCTGATAAACTTGCGTTGATTATTCGTGCTCAGGTTAAAGAACTTGGTGTAGCTATTCAGGATTTAAAAATAAAAAGAGTTAATGAATTAAAAGCAGTAAAAGATCTTGAAGTTGAAGCAGATAAAGTTTATCAGCAGGCAACTAAAGAATTGTTTGAAAATGAAAAAGATGCAATTGAATTGATAAAGAAAAAGGAAATTATAGATTTACTTGAAAGAACCAGTGACAGATGTCAATCTACTGCCAATGTTATTTTATCAATCTTCCTTAAGAACACATAAAGAATAAAGTATGGAAATTGTTGTACTGATAATCGTGCTTGCACTTGTTTTTGATTTTTATAACGGAATGAATGATGCCGCAAACTCAATTGCAACAATTGTATCAACAAGAGTATTAACACCATTTCAAGCAGTTGCCTGGGCAGCCTTTTTTAACTTTGTTGCTGCATTTGCATTTGGAGTTAGCGTAGCAACAACGATTGGAAAAGGAATTGTGGATGTGAACATTGTCGATAATTTTGTAATTTTTTCTGGTATAATGGGTGCAATAATTTTAACAGCAACTGCCACACATTTTGGATTACCAATAAGTGTTTCCCATGCAATTATTGGCGGTTATGGCGGTGCAGCTGTAATTAAAGCTGGATTTGGAGCTCTAATTATAAGCGGTTACACGAAAGTTATCATATTTATTTTTCTGGCTCCAATTATTGGAATGATTGGGCTTTATTATTTTCTCTAATTACATTATGGATTGTTAAAGGATATGAATCCACGTAAAGTAGATAAATATTTTAGAAAGCTTCAACTTCTTTCTGCTGCTGTTTATAGTTTAAGCCACGGATCAAATGATGCTCAAAAAACTATTGGAATAATTACAATTGTGCTATTTACAAATAAACTTCTTGGCGAAACATTTTACGTTCCGTTCTGGGTAATATATTTTAAGCCATTCATGTTATTGCCTTAGGAACTTTACTTGGCGGCTGGAAAGTAATTAAAACGCTTGGAATGCGAATCACAAAACTTACTCCATTTGGTGGATTTAGTGCAGAGACTCAGCAGGATTAACTATAATCGGGGCAACAATGGTAGGAATTCCTGTTAGCACAACTCATACTATTACGGGTGCAATAATTGGTGTTGGTTCAATCAAAGGATTTTCTGCAGTAAGATGGGGAGTTGCAAAAAATATTTTGTGGGCGTGGGTACTTACAATTCCGCTATCAGCATTGTTTGCAATGATTACTTATTTAATTGCAACAAGAATTTTTGGTTAATCAGAATAAATAACCGCAGATAAATATCCAACAACTTCGGATTTATCACCGGTTACATCTCCAGAATCACTTCTATTAATTACGAAAGATTTATTAATATTTTTTAACGAAGCAGCTTTCATCATTACTGCTATAGGTCCGCCGCCGCATGCTTCGCATTTATGATCATCTAAATCTCTAAGTAACTGTTCAAAATCAAAATCATTAATTCTTTTTTCAACAACTGAATCTAATCGATCAGCTTCTTCAGAAGAATAAAAATGTGACATATCTGAACTTGCAACTACAAGTGTTTCATCATTAACAACTTTTGAAATTTTTTCTGCAAGTTCATCAACAAACATCTTGCCTTGATCACCCATTACGATTGGAACAATTTTAAAATCCTTTAATACCGATTGCAAGAAATGGTATTTGAACTTCAAGTGCGTGTTCTTTTCTGATGTCCCTGAATTCCGCGGAAAATTATTTTTACTATTTTCAACTAGCTTATCTACCATTTGCTTATCGATTTCAACAAGTCCAAGTGGAGTTTCATAAGCTTCACCATCATAAATACAGATGCCGGGAAAATATTCTGCATGACTTGGTGAAATAACAATTACTGTTTTGTAAGATTTATCTTTTAAAAGATTATATGCATAAGCAGCTGTTTTACCCGAGTAAATATATCCCGCGTGCGGGGTGACTATTCCAAAAATTTTCTGAAATGATTTTTCCTGTTTGGCATTTTGCAGCATTACTGAAATATCACTTTGCAGTTTATCTTTTTCTGCAGGATAAAAATATCCTGCAACTTGTTGATGTCTGATTTTCATTTCTTCATATCCGTTTCTTCTTCGGAAAATATTTCAGCAGTAAAGACTTTTATTTTTAATGTGCGCTCTTTCCAGTACTCGCCGTATAATCCTGACTTGTGACAAATTGCTGTAAGAAATTCTTCGCGGTTCATTTTATGTTCGGTTGCAACCTGTGGCAATAGTAAACCGCCGCCGCCTTCATCCAGATATAATCCATGTTTACCAATTATGATCTCATCATAACTTTTTATCGGAATAAAATCTGAAAGGATTGATATTTCTAAGTGAATTTTTTCCAATTCAGATTTTTTTAAAGCAGAAAATCTTGGATCATTAACTGCTGCGTGAATTGCTGCTGAACAGATTGTATCAAATAATGGTTCACGTCCGATAATATATCCTATACATCCGCGTAATTGATGATTGATAGTTAATGTAACAAACGCTCCAAGTTTTTCTTTAAGCAACGGATGTTTTTGATAATCGGGTTGTTCGGGTTCTTTTCCATCAAATAAAGAACCGATTGATTGGCGTGCTGATTTAAGTAGAATATTTTTTTCTTCTTGTGAGATGTTCATATAATTACTCACCTATAAAATCAACCTGAACTCGTTTCAGGTTCTTCTAAATAATAAAGATTCCGAAACAAGTTCGGAATGACAGTACTTACTTTTTAATTTGATAAACAAACAACTTTGTTTTATCAACAATTAAAAACAGAAAATTATCTTTAACAAAAAATGATTCCGGCATTAAATTAACTAAATTTTTGTCTAAAGTTTCTTCAAACAAAATTTTATTTTTTATTAAATCAACGACAGTAAAAATATTAGTATATGTATTATTTTTAGCTACTTCATGATAGTTAAATAACAATATGCCTTCATAATTCAAATAACTTATTTCACCCTTAATAACTTTTTCTGTTAAGATCTGCTTCAAATATTTTTGATTATCAATTTCAGCAGAATTGTTTCTGCTGAAATATTCTGGAAACAAATAATTCTGTTCCCAAAATTTCGCATCAGACTCTTCTTTTAATTTATTTATCGTCGAAGCATCATTCCCAAAATCTTCTAAAACATTTCCAGTTAAATAATCTAAAGCAAAGAAAACACGGGACTCAAATCTTTGCTGATAACAGTAAACTTTTTCTCCATAAACAAAAGAAAAAACATAAGAATCATTTTGCCAGAGAATACTTTGAGAAAGTATATCAAATGCAATTATGCTTTTATGAGCCGGCATATCGGGCTTGCCGTAGGTGTGAAAGAAAATTACATCTTTATAAATTGATTCAATACCAATCCAGTTTTTTTCCTCAAGCTGAAAATCTTTAAATATTTTTTTACCCGACTCAATATCAAGGCAGCTAAAAAAAACTTCTTTCGTTTTGGAATCTCTTTCCTCAATAATAACTTTTTTATTCGTTGTTGGAAGAATACGCCAAATTTGTTTTTTATTATCGTGTTTGTATAGTTTTTTTAGTTTCATAAGTAGTTGTTACACTCGTCAACCTGAGCGAAGACGAAGGATGACAATTCATAAATTGAGAAGGTCACACTTCGACTTCGCTCAGTGTGACATTAGAAATACAATCTATTTTATTGGTTCAAACTTTGCTGTAAAGTGGCGAAGCATTGGAGCTTCGTAAGTAAATTTATAACCTTTAAGTTTATCCCGATTTTTGAACACTTCAATAATTACTTCAATTAAATAATCAATATGACTTTGTGTGTAAACCCTGCGTGGAATTGCCATACGAACAAGTTCCATCATTGCAGGGATTAATTTTCCATTTTTATCATATTTACCAAACATTACACTTCCAATCTCAACAGATCGAACGCCGCCTTCAAGATAAAGTTCACAAACGATTGATTGACCCGGATATTGATCGGCTGGAATATTTGGTAAAAATCTTTTTGCATCAATATAAATTGCGTGTCCTCCCGGCGGTTCAATAATAGGAACACCGGCGGCAACTAATCTTTCTCCAAGATATTCAACACTTCGAATTCTGTATTGCAAATAATGCTCATCAACAATTTCTAACAAACCCTGTGCAACAGCTTCAAGATCACGCCCTGCAAGTCCGCCATAAGTTGGAAATCCTTCCGTAACAATTAAAAGATTACGGCACTTCATTGCAAGCTCTTCATCATTCATTGCAAGAAATCCACCAATATTTACAAGTGCATCTTTCTTTGCACTCATTGTTACTCCATCAGCATAAGAAAACATTTCCTGTGCAATCTCAAGTGGAGTTTTATTTTCGTATCCTTTTTCTCTCATCTTTATGAAGTAAGCATTCTCTGCAAATCTGCACGCATCAAGAAAAAGTGGAATGCCATATTTCTTACAAACTGCTTTTACATCTTTTATGTTTTGCATTGATACTGGCTGACCGCCGCCTGAATTATTTGTAACCGTTATCATACAAAGTGGAATATTCTCAACACCTTTTTCTTTGATGAAAGCTTCAAGTTTTTCAACGTCCATATTTCCTTTAAAGTCAGCACGAATTTCAGGATGTTTTCCAACTTCATTTAGAAGATCAACAGCTTCAGCACCGCTAAATTCAACGTTAGCACGGGTTGTATCAAAGTGTGTGTTGTTAGGAAAATATTTTCCCGGTCCGCCCACAATTGTAAATAAAATTTTCTCGGCAGCTCTTCCCTGATGGGTTGGAATAATGTATTTAAGATTAGTAATACTTTTTATAACTGCTTCAAACCTGTAAAAACTTTTTGAACCGGCGTAAGATTCATCTCCTTCCATAATTCCTGCCCACTGTTTTGCACTCATTGCAGAAGTTCCGCTGTCTGTAAGTAAATCAATCAGCACATCGTCTGCGGGAAGTAGAAAAGGATTGTATCCCGCTTCTTTAAGTAGAACTTCTCGTTCTTCTCTGGTTGTAAATCTTATTGGTTCAACTGATTTTATTTTGAATGGTTCGATGATGGTTTTGGGTTGCATAATTTATCCAATAAAGAATTAAATAATTTTTTTCTTACTCAAATTTACAAAAAGATGCTTCTTATTTCTCATCATATTTGAAAGATTCTTATTGCCTTTTGATTGATTCCTAAATAGTTTTCGACAGTGTCATTTCAAAAATAATCAGGAGTAGCAATGGAAAACCAAGATACTATTCAGTCCGAACAACCAACAAACGAAATAGAGGAACTATCACACACCGATAAAATTGTTGGTGTTATTTCAGAACCATCATCATTATTCTCTAAACTTGTGCACTTAAATACAAAAGTAACTGATTGGCTGCTTCCTCTTATTGCACTGATTATTGTTGCTATTGCTGCAACTTTCATTTATATGTCTAACCCTGAGATAAAATTGGAAATGCAGCAGCAGCAAGAAAAAGCTATGCAAGAACAGTTTGATAAAATGGTTGAGAGCGGACAGATGACCCGCGAACAAGCTGATGAGCAGCTTGATAAAACGATGGAAATGATGGGTGGTTCAGGTATGATGCAGGTATTTTCATCAATAGGAATTTTAGTAGTGATGATAATTTGGTTTTTTGTTTTTACTACAATAGCATTTCTAATTGCAAAATTTGTGCTCAAAGGTGATGGTAGTTACTCCCAGGCAATGACAGCGATGGGCTTACCACTTTACATTACCGTTTTTCAGAGTATAATATTGATTATTCTTGGAATGCTTCTGGGAAAGATGTTAACAGGACTTAATCCAGCCTCCTTAATGGGAATGGACATAAAATCACTCCCTGGATTTTTATTAAGCAGACTTGATGTCTTTTCAATTTGGTTTTATGTGGTTGTAGGTATTGCATTTGCAAAAATGTTTAAGTCTGATAATGTTAAAAAATATGTCATAACATCTGTTGGTGTTTGGCTTGTGTTTATGTTTATCATTTATGGATTGGGACAAGTTGTACCGTTTTTCGGAAATATGATTAGATAGGATTAGCGTTTTAAGTGGAACGGTCGGAAGACCGTTCCCTACATTATACTTTGCGGATCAACATCATAAAACAATTTAACATCCCGGTAACGGGATTTTTTATTAAACTCAGTCCATGAATCCAAAATTGCTTTTCGTAAAATTGCTCCACCCGGATCTTTATCTTTATAACTTTTAATTAAAATATGATACCGATAGTTATTTACTAACTTAAATATCTGCGCTGTTGTTGGATCAGAAATTTTCAAATAATTTTTATACTTGATAATCTCTTTGTAAAAATCATAAGCGGCGCCTTTTGCTTTATCCATGACTTGCGTCTTTAGTTTCGATCAATGCAATACGAGTGAATGGCGGGTAACCCATTTTCTCTCTATCTGCTTTTTCCTTTGCATAAAATCCGCTGTAATCATTCTCTAAAACTTTTCTTAATACAAAATGCTTTTCATTGTAAGTTTGAATGATAACTTCGCCTTCAACTTTACTTCTACCTGCTCTGCCGGAAACTTGAGTGAGCAGTTGAAAAGTTCGCTCATCTGCACGAAAATCAGGCAGCCACAAAGTAGTCTCTGCAGAAATGACTCCCACTAAAGTAACACGAGGGAAATCCAACCCTTTAGAAACCATTTGAGTTCCAACAAGAATATCGATATCACCTTTGCTAAAACCTAAAAGTAAATTACTCAAGTATGATTTTTTAGTTATTGAATCAGAATCAATTCTTTCTATTCGAGCATTTGGAAAATAAAATTGCAGCTCATCTTCAACGCGTTCGGTTCCAGTTCCAAAATATTTTATGTTTATTGAACCGCAATGAGTGCAAGCGCCAGGCACTGGTTTTACTAATCCGCAATAATGGCACTGTATTTTATTTTGATTTATGTGAAATGTCATCGGCACAGAACAATTTTCGCACATCTCAACTTCACCGCAATCATTACAGAATATTTGTGTAGAAAAGCCGCGGCGATTTTGAAGTATTATTACTCCTTCTTTTTTCTTTAATCGATCATCAATTTTATCAATAAGAATTTTTGAAAAAACAGTTTCTGATTTAGTTTTATTTTTTTCGTGAGCAGATATTCACAAAAGTTATCTTTGGAAGTTTTGCATCATCTATTCGCTTGGGAAGTGATAGCAGTTTGTATTTCCCGGTCTCTGCATTGTACATGCTTTCAATAGATGGAGTTGCGGACCCAAGTACAACGGGACAAGAAAAGATATTTCCAAGAACAACAGCCCCATCCCGCGCATTATACTTTGGAATCATATCTGCACTCTTATAACTCGCATCATGTTCTTCATCAACAACTATCAATCCAATATTATTTAATGGTGCAAACAAAGCGGAGCGCGCACCAATCACAATTTTTGATTTTCCTTTTAACACTCGACGCCAGGAATCAAATCTTTCTCCCGCAGACATTCGGCTGTGCACAACCGTTACCGTATCACCAAAGTTGTTAAAAAATCGCGAAGTGATTTGCGGTGTTAAAGATATTTCAGGAACAAGAATTAAAACTGTTTTATTTTTTGCAAGTATTTCTCTCGCAAGTGAAATATAAACCTGGGTCTTTCCACTTCCCGTTACTCCATGCAAAAGAAATGTTTGAAACTTATTTTGATTTTGTACCGATAAAACTTCATCAACAACTTTTAGCTGTTGTTTTGTTAAAACTAATTCCTGGTGATCTTCTTCGTACCGCTCTTTGTATCTGCGATCAACTTCTTTTTCGAAAACATTTACAAAACCTTTTTGCTCTAGTCCGGCTAAAGATGATTGCGATGATTCTGTTTTATGAAGCAAGCTCAGCAACTGGAAGAGCAACACCTTTTGCCTCAATCAGCTTTAGTAAAATCTTAACTTGCTTCGGTGATTTTCTATCCAGCTCAGGAAAGCTTGCATAAATTTCAGCAATTTCTTTTGCAAGTTTTACAAACTTTACTTTCTTTGCCTTTACCTTTACCTTCTCAACTTCATCCACGATAGTAACAGCACCTTGATTATGAAGCTGGCGAAGCTGTGAGTAAATATTTTTTTTCTTTACAACTTTTTGAAGCAGTGAAAAATTTAGTTCGTCTCGTTTAGAAAGTTCATAAAGTATTTTAAACTTAATTGAATCTTTTTTCTTTTCCTTTACCAGAAGATCCGATATAAAGTCTTTATCGACAATAATTTTTCTTTTTGTTTCAACATCAGTCCCTTGCGGCACAAGTAACTTTAGGGCTTCACCGAGCGAACACAAATAATATTCAGAAATCCATTCATAAAATTTTAATGTTTTATTTGTAAAGATTGGTTTATCATCAAGTATATCTGTGATTGGTTTTACTTCATCTTTTTTTAATGAAATAGTAGAAGGTATATTTATAATAAATCCTGTTAATGTGCGCTTACCAAAAGGGGCAACGGCACGCACACCAACTTTAGAAAATTCCTGTAATTCTTTTGGAACTGAATAAGTAAATGCTTTTCTGAATGGTAAAGGAAAAACAACTTCAACAAACATTAATTTTCTTTCAAGAAATATGGAGCTATCGAAGTTAATCCTTCTCTGCTTGTATCATCGCTAAACATTTTAAACTTTAAAGTTTTTATAGATTTATCCCAGACAATTCTCTGGTACTCCGATGTTTTTGTTATTTGTCCATTCGTAGAAATTATGCTGTCTTCAACAGGAATTGTTAAATAGTAATACGGATCATCAAACTGCATCCCTTCAACTGTGCTAATATCACTGAATTCATAATGAATAATTGCGTTTAGTTTTTCCCTTTCAACCATAACATTTCGTGAGGTAATAGTTTTACCTTCTGCTTTCATCCCATCAACAAATTCAGAGCTCTTCAGCCCATATTCAAGAATGCTTTTAACATCCTCATCAATCATTTCTTTTGTAGCTGCATCCGTGTTTAAATCATCGATGGTAACCAAAGCTGTTCCCGTTCCATCTTCATTAACGCTAACCTCGTAAGAAACAGAATGAAATACTATGCATCCTGTAAGTTGTGAAATGAGGATAAATGACAAAACATAAAATATTTTTTTCATTTTTATTTCCTGATTATTCTAAGTGAAACTTAGTACTCTTTGTGTCTAAGTGGTAAAAAATTCAATTCAATTAACGGCTTTTTCTAATAATGTAAAAGTTTGCTTACCTGCATCAAGCTCTGCAAGCGCACCGAATGGAATTGTAAACTTATCCTTTACGTGTCCAAAAGACATTCCATAAACAACAGGAATTTTTAAACTGCCTAATCTATCCTGCAGCACTTCCATCAAAGTAAACGATTTTGCAGTTAAGTCGCTTTCCTTTTTCACTTCACACTTTCTAAAAATTCCCATCATTACTCCTGCAGCATTTTCAAATTTACCAGCCTGAATCATCTGTGTTAACATTCTATCAATTCGATAAGGTTCTTCACCAATTTCTTCGATAAAAATTATTTTCTTCGAAAAATCAACATCAAATTCTGTCCCGATTAACGAAACCATAATAGATAAATTTCCGCCAACAAGTCTTCCCTTTCCTTTTCCTTTAATGATAGAAGTTACCCCATAGATATTTTCATCATCGCCGCTAGTGGAGTTAGGAAACAAACTTGTTCGTTCAGGATTTATTAATACTTTATTAAAGTTGTTCACCGAATAATCATTAAACGTTGATGTGCCAACCGGACCGTGAAAAGTTATCAAACCAGATTTTTTATAAATTCCATAAAGTAAAGCCGTGATATCGCTGTAACCAATCAGCACTTTGGGATTTGCCCTGATAACATCATAGTCCAGCATTGGTAAGAATGCGTGAGCAGCCATATCCACCACGAGCACAAACAATTCCTTTTACACTTTTGTCAGAAAATTTTTCCATTAAATCATCTGCACGATCTTTATCAGTGCCGGCAAAATATCCGCTTTGCAAAAGAACTTTTTTTGAATAAGTTGTTTCAAATCCAAGTTGGTTAAGATTTTTTATTGAGTCCTGAAGTTCCTCTTCTGAGATATAACTTCCCGGGGCAACAATAGCAAGCTTATCACCAGCTTTTAATCTTGGTGGTTTGATAATTGGTGGTTCATCTTTAAACAAACCTTCGAGGTTACTGTTTTCAGACCTCGAAGGTTGCCCAAGAATTTGAAAAGGAAAAACCGCTGCACCAACTGATGCAGCAGATAACGATGTAATAAATTTTTTTCGGTTCATAGTTTAATTTAGGAATGATAATTAGAAAATGCGAGTACGAAACAAAACTGTACTGTTTTGTCATTCCCACTGCCATAGGCATCCCTTCGGGAGAAATCGGGAATCCACATATATGTTAGATAATGGATTCCCGTATTCACGGGAATGACACTTAAAAAGAGATTGATAAAACTTAATTAAAAATCAATTAACACTTAATCCTTACATCCACAGCAAAGATTTTATTGTCTGATGTAATGAGTAATGGATTCAAATCAACTTCTGTAATTTCTTTATGATTAACCATCATTTGTGCAAGATTTTTTATTGCAGATTTTATTGCTTTCATATCAGCAGCTTCTTCCCCACGCACACCCTGAATAATTTTACCAATTTTTGTTGAGTTGATCATTTCATCAATATCATTATCAGTTAGATAAGCTGATCGCATAACCGTATCTTCAATGTACTCAACATATTTGCCTCCAGAACCAAACATAATCATCGGACCAAAACTTGGATCACGAAAAGCTCCGACTAACAATTCAAATTTTGTTTTTAGAAACGGCTGAACTAAAAATGAATCAAGTTGAATATTTTTAGCACTGAAATTCCATATCATTTCTTCTGCTGTTTTAATTAACTCATCTTTTGTTTCAATGTTTAATACAACACCTTTCAAATCGGTTTTGTGAATTATCTTTTCACCAACAGCTTTTAGTACAACCGGAAAGTGAATATGCTTTTTATTCAATTCATTAAAACTCAATATCTCATCTTTTATTATCGGAAGTTTGTAATGATTACACAATTCAGTTACTTCATTCGGAGTTAAAAATCTTCCGGACTTTTCATTCAAATTAAAATCCTTTGCCGTTTCTTCAGATTTAATTCTGCCTGTGTTTGATTTTTTTATCTGGAACTTTAAAAAATTATTAATCACAACAGCAGGATCTTCAGGTCTTCTAAACAAGGCTCGTTTGTGTTTTAGATTCGGTTCTGTATTCCTGCCAAAACTCTGGCAAAGGCATCACAACCTGAAAAATTGGTTTTTCAGATTTGATATCATTAATGGATTCAATTACGGGTAGAGCTTTTACCATAATTGGTTCAACAAAAACAGAAATTACAGCATCAACATTTTTGTCTTTAACTAAAATTTCATTAACAGTTTTAAATTGTTCGGCTGTTCCACCCGGAAGTAGATCAACTGGATTATTTACACTTCCTTCAGGATGGACAATATCTTTTAAACTTAATTTTGTTTCTAAAGTTAAATCTGCAAGTGCAAGATTATTTTTCTCAAGTGTGTCAACTGTTAGAATTGCTGGTCCGCCCGCATTTGTAACTACCGCAACACGATTTCCTTTTGGTGTTGGAAAATCTTCAAATCCTTTTGCGGTGTTAAACATATCATTTAAATCATCAGCCCGAATAATTCCAAATTGTGTAAGTATTGCATCAACAACTTTATCACTGCCGCCAAGCGCACCGGTATGAGATGATGCCGCTTTGATTCCGCTTGATGTTCTTCCGCCTTTAAGCACAATAACTGGCTTTTGTAATTTGGTCATCAATAAAATATTTTATGAACTTTTCGCCATCAACAAAACTTTCTAAGTAATATGTTATTACTCCTACATCGTCTACAACTTTGCCAGTATTCTAATAAATCATTTTCATTTACATCGGCTTTGTTGCCAACACTAATAAATTGTCCAAAACGAATATCAGTTTCACGCAATGAATTTAGTACTGCGGCACCAATCGCTCCGCTTTGTGAACAGAATGCCATAGAGCCAGTTTTCGGTTCTTCGGCAACAAACGTTGCATTCATTTTAATTGATGGAAGAGCGTTAATAATTCCCATACAATTTGGTCCGACCATTCTTGCATTAGAATCGCGAACAAGTTTTAAAATTCTTTTCTCTGCTTCAGCTCCAGCCTCGCCAGTTTCTTTAAATCCCGCGGTGATAAGAATTATTGCCTGAACTTTTTTTGTAATAAGTTCTTTTATTGTTTCTTCAACAAATTGTTTTGGCACCATTACGATTGCAAGATCAATTCGATAATCAATGTCGCTTATTGTTGGATAACATTTGTATCCAAGTATCTCATCTGCTTTTGGATTTACAAGTGCAAGATCGCCTGTGTAGCCGTATTGTTTAACTGATTTTGTTAATTCGTATCCAAGACTTTTAGGTTTTGAAGATGCACCAACGATGCAAATTGAATCGGGGTAAAAGTACTGATCAAAAACTGATTCCATAACTCCACAATTTTAATTTTTTGTTACTCCAAACTTAAGGGAAAGAGATGAGAAATTGGAATAACATTTTTATAAAATTAGAATTGCTGAGTGATTGGGTAATAGAGTTTGGGAATGGTGGAATTAAAACCAAAAATATTACAGATTACTTCATCCGACTAAAGTTGGAATCGCAATGATGAAGAATGAACTAAAAAAATATGAGAGAAATTTATGGTGCGAAAATTTTTGTGGATTTTATTAAATAGCAGTTGCGGAATTATGATCTATCTTTCCGCAAAAAATTTACCCGTTTGTATAAAATGACGACAAAGCCACCCTAGTCGTTATAAGTACTGCGGGTAAGTTTGTTTTAAACATCAGTCAAACCAAATATTTTAATGTCACATTGAGCGAAGTCGAAGTGTGACATAATTGGAAAGTCAGTCTTCGACTTCGCTCAGACTGACAAGGGGTTTGCAAAATTCTTTTCTATCTCGGCTTAATCATATTTTCTGGTTTAAGTAAATCATCCAGCTCTTCTTTTGATAATAACCTTTTCTCGAGTACCAATTCATAAACACCACGATTTGTATCGAGTGCTTCTTTAGCAAGCTTTGTACAAGTTTCATATCCGAGGGCAGGATTTAATGCAGTTACAATTCCAATACTACCTTCAACAAGTTCTCTGCATCTATCCACATTCGCAGTAATGCCATCAATGCATCTAACCTTAAGCGTCATCATTCCATTCTTTAGCATTTCAATTGATTCAAATAAACTTTGGACAATTACAGGTTCAAATACATTAAGCTCAAGTTGTCCGCCTTCTGCAGCCATTGTAACTGCTAAATCATTTCCAATAACTTTAAATGCAATTTGATTCACAACTTCCGGAATAACCGGATTTACTTTTCCCGGCATTATTGATGAACCGGGCTGCATCGGAGGAAGATTAATTTCATGAATTCCTGTTCGTGGTCCTGATGAAAGCAACCGCAAATCATTACAAATTTTTGAAAGCTTAACTGCCAATCTCTTAACTGCAGATGAATACATGATAAATGCACCGGTATCCTGTGTCGCTTCAACAAGATTGCTGGCCAGAACAGTATTTAATCCTGTCACTTCTTTTAAATGTTTAATTACTTTTTCAGAATAATCCGGATGAGAATTTATTCCTGTTCCAATTGCAGTTGCGCCCATATTAACTTCAAGAAATAATTTAACATTTTCATCAAGCCTCTGAACTTCTTCATTCAGCATCACAGCATAAGCTTCAAACTCCTGCCCAAGAGTCATCGGAACAGCATCCTGCAATTGTGTTCTTCCCATTTTTATTATCTGAGAAAATTCTTTTGATTTACTATGGAATGACTGGACTAAGTCTTTTAACACTTCCGTCAATTTTTTATTTGAATTGATAAGTGCAATTTTAACAGATGTCGGGTAAGCATCGTTTGTGGATTGTGAAAGGTTAACATGATTATTTGGATGACAATATTTATATTCGCCTTTTTCATATCCCAAAATTTCAAGTGCACGATTTGCAATCACTTCGTTTGCATTCATATTTGTTGATGTTCCTGCTCCGCCCTGAATCATATCCACAACAAAATGTGAGTGAAGTTTTCCATTTATAATTTCATCACAAGCCTGAACAATTGCATCAGTAATTGGTTTAGATAAAAGTCCAAGATCATAATTTGCCTTTGCTGCAGCTTTTTTCACCATTGCTAGTGCTTCGATCAGCACAGGATAAAAATTTAGAGTTACTCCGCTTATGTTAAAGTTTTCAAGTGCACGTAAAGTCTGCACACCATAATAATACTCGTGCGGAACTTCCCTATCACCAAGTAAGTCATGTTCACTTCGTGTTCTGCCGGATTGATATTGCGCAGCAACATTTATAACACGCGTATTTGCAGCACTCATTCTCCTGGAAATAACTCTTCCGATACTTGAAAGGATTGCAAGTGCAGTTTCGTTTTGTTCCTTCATTAATTCTTTAAAGCTAGCGCGTGAAAGCGTTACGATTACAGAATTGATTGTTGCTCGTGCAGAAGTTGAATGAGGTGAATCATCCATCAATGCGCCTTCACCTATAAAATCATACTTGCTAAAGATTGACAATCTTTTTTCACCACCGTAAGGAGTTCGTTTAAAAAGCTCCACTTCACCTTCGTAAATCAAAAAAAGATTTTGACGAATATTGTTTTCATTAAACACCATACTATTTACCGGAAAATTTTCAACTTTAACTTTGTCGCAAATTGCTTCTAGTTGTGAATCATTCAATCCTTTAAAAAGCTGGATATGTTTTAAGAATTCTTTTATAACCGATTTTTCCATTTTTGTACCTTATTTGATAAAATTTACTTTTCAAATTTACTTATAATTCCAACAAGCGAATAAAAATCTTAGTCGTTACATAAGATTACAACCAAAGTAAGTCGGTCACGCCTGCTTTCCGTTAGGCAAGCTTCAACCCTGCCAACTAGCAGGCAGGTCCCCTAATTGTGACATTGGTTTTGTCAATAAACTAATCATTTTTGATATTTTATCTAGCAAAACTCAATTTGAAATCCCTTATCAATTGTCTAAATTTGGCTTCAATTTTCAACAATTATAATATAAAAAATGCGTTATCCTTTTACGGAAATAGAATCCAAGTGGCAAAAGTTTTGGGAAGATAATAAAACTTACAAAACTGATTTATCTAAAACGGACAAAAAACTTTACACGCTTGTAATGTTTATTTATCCTTCAGGTGCAAAGCTTCATATCGGGCATTGGTATAACTACGGACCAACTGATAGCTGGGCACGTTTCAAAAAACTTCAGGGCTATAATGTTTTTGAACCTATTGGTTATGATGCTTTTGGTTTACCAGCAGAAGGTTATGCAATAAAAACAGGAATTCATCCGCAGGACAGTACATTAAAAAATATTGAAGATATTCGTGAACAGCTTAAGAAAATGGGCTGTATGTATGATTGGGATGCGGAGTTGATGACTTGCGCTCCTGAATATTACAAATGGAATCAGTGGATTTTTCTTCAGATGTACAAACGCGGATTAGCATACAGAAAAAATGCACCCGTAAACTGGTGTCCAAAAGATCAAACAGTTCTTGCAAATGAACAGGTTGTTGATGGATGCTGCGAGCGATGCGGTACTACTGTTATTCAGAGAAATCTTATTTCAATGGTTTTTTAAGATTACTGATTATGCAGAACAACTTCTTGATGGACACAATAAAATTGATTGGCCTGATGAAACAATTTTAAAACAAAAAAACTGGATTGGTAAAAGTGAAGGTGCAGAAGTTACTTTTAAAGTAGTTTCTGAAGTCATTTCGAAGGAGTCTTCGACTGAGAAATCTTCTACTAATATTAGTAATCAGATTTCTCCCTCCGGTCGAAATGACAAGGAAGAAGATTTAGAAATAAAAGTATTTACAACGCGTCCGGATACATTATTTGGTGTTACTTATGTTGTGCTTGCACCGGAACATCCTCTTGTTGATAAAATAACCAAACCAGAATTTAAAGCTGGTGTTGATGAGTATCGTGAATCAACAAAAAAATTAACTGAGATTGAACGAACATCAACTGTAAAAGAAAAAACCGGAGTTCCGACTGGAGCTTATGCAATCAATCCTGTTAATGGAGAAAAAATTCCTGTCTGGATTGCTGATTATGCTCTTATCACTTATGGAACCGGCTGTGTTATGGCTGTTCCTGCACACGATGAAAGAGATTTTGAATTTGCCACTAAAGTTTAATCTTCCAATCCGCAAAGTAATTTTGCAGGATGGAACAAATGAAAATGATGAATTAAAATCTGCTTTTACTGAAGTTGGTACGATGATAAATTCAGGCACAGTTTAATGGAATTCGATCTGATGAAGGAATTACAAAAGTTATAAAGTATCTTGAAGAAAATAATTTTGGTAAAGGAAAAATAAATTATCGTTTACGTGATTGGTTAATTTCCCGTCAGCGTTATTGGGGAACACCAATTCCGATTATTCATTGTCCAACTTGCGGTGAAGTTCCTGTTGATGAAAATGAATTACCGGTTATACTTCCTTATGATGTTGATTTTAAACTTGGCGGTGAATCTCCGCTTGCAAGAAATGAAAAGTATATAAATGTAAAATGTCCAAAGTGCGGAACTGATGCTAAACGCGATCCTGATACAATGGATACGTTTGTAGATTCTTCATGGTATTATTTGCGTTATCTTGATCCCAAAATTTCTTCATCTGCATTTAATATAGAACTTGCAAATAATTGGACTCCCGTTGATATGTATGTTGGAGGTAAAGAACATTCTGTAATGCATCTTCTTTATGCAAGATTCTTTCACAAGTTTTTGCGTGATATTGGTCTTGTTAACAGCGATGAACCATTTGCAAAACTTGTACATCAGGGTGTTATAACAAAAGACGGCGCTAAGATGTCTAAGTCACAAAGGTAATGTTGTTAATCCCAGATGAGTTTACTTCTAAATATGGCACTGATGTTTTCAGAATGTATCTTATGTTTATGGGTCCTTATGATCAAGGCGGTGATTGGAGTGATAAGGGAATTTCCGGCGTGGAGCGTTTTGTAATTCGTAGTTATGAATTGTTTAATCAGTATAATGATATTATCAAACATGCATCTGCAAAAGACAAGTATGATATTACTTCTTTATCAGATAATGAGAAAAAAGTTTATCGCAAATTAAATCAGACATTGAAAAAGTTTGATGAAGAGATTGAACATTTTAGATTTAATACTGCAATCGCTTCTTTAATGGAATTGATAAACGAACTTAAAGTTTTAGAAAATTGCAGTAAAGAAATTCAGAGTTATGTTTTGCAAAGATTTGCCTGGATGCTAGCGCCTGTTGCTCCACATCTTGGGGAAGAATGCTGGCAGATAATTGGGAATGAAAAATCAATCTTCCAAAATCCGGTTGTGTTTGAAGTTGATAAGGAAGCTTTGATTGAAGATACTGTTAACATTGCAGTTCAGGTCAATGGAAAGTTACGTGCAACTATTCCTGTTCCGTATGAACAGCGAACAGGATGCAGTTAAACCTCTTGTGTTTGCAGATGAAAAAGTAACTAAGTTTACTGATGGCAAAACAATTGTAAAAGAAATATTCGTAAAAAATAAAATTTATAATATTGTAGTTAAGTAAAAATCGCAATAGAACGCGGATGACACGGATTTAACGGATTTCCACAGATTAAATCCGCGATGACTCAGCATAATCTGCGTTATCCGTGTTCTATTCTTAAAGAGGAAAAAATGTTAGACATAAAACTTATTCGTGAAAATCCTGAAAAAGTAAAACAAGGAATTGCGAACAAAAACGAGAAGAATCGAATTGATGAACTTCTTGAGCTTGATAAACAACGACGAGATATTATTGCTCACGCAGATGAATTGAAATCAAAACGTAATTCTGTTTCTCAGCAAGTTGGACAAATGAAAAAATCCGGACAGGATGCAACAGAAATTATTGCAGAGATGAAACGAGTTGGTGATGAAATTGCTGAGTATGATGGAAAGCTTAAGAACGATTGAAGAAGAGATTGATATAATTTTAAGATTCATTCCAAATCTTCCGCACTCATCTGTTCCAGTTGGAAAATCAGCAGAAGAGAATGTTGAAGTAAGACGCTGGCTGCCGGAAGGATTTAAATTTGAAAATGATTTTAAACCAATGGATCACGTTGAACTTGGTAAAAAACTAAACATACTTGATTTTGAACGCGGAGCCAAAATAAGCGGCTCTGGATTTCCTGTATACAAAGGTAAAGGTGCAACCCTTGAACGTTCACTAATAAACTTTATGCTGGATTATCATTTACAAAATCATAACTACTCAGAAATTTTTCCACCATTTCTTGTAAACAAAGAATCACTACGAGGAACAGGTCAGCTGCCAAAGATGGAAGAGGACATGTACACTATTGAAAAAGATGGTTTGTATGCAATTCCAACAGCTGAAGTACCGATTACAAATATTCATCGTGATGAAATATCTAAATGAAAAAGATCTACCAATAAAATATGTTGGTTACTCTGCTTGCTTTAGAAGAGAAGCCGGTTCTTACGGAAAAGATTCAAAAGGATTTTTGCGTGTTCATCAATTCAACAAAGTTGAAATGGTAAAATTTGTTAAACCTGAAACTTCTTACGATGAACTTGAATTACTAGTGAAAGATGCAGAAGATATTTTGCAGGCATTAAATATTCCATACAGAATTTTAATGCTATGTTCCGGTGATTTAAGTTTTTCCGCAGCAAAATGTTATGATATTGAAACTTGGTCGCCTGCAGAAAATAAATGGCTGGAAGCTTCTTCCTGCAGTAACTTTGAAGATTTCCAGGGACGAAGAGCAAATATTCGTTTTAGAAATGAGCAAACTAAAAAACCTGAATTCGTTCATACGCTTAATGGAAGTGGGTTAGCAACAAGCAGATTAATGGTTTCGCTATTAGAAACATATCAAACTCCGGAAGGAAAAATTGTTGTACCTAAAGCTTTGCATAAGTACACCGGGTTTAATGTAATTGATTAGTACTTTTGTCATCCTGAGTGAAGACGAAGAATGACCATTGGTTTTATAATTATAAGAAAATTCACACTTCGACTTCGCTCAGTGTGACGATATTAAACTAAATTTGAGACTTGAATCACCCCGAAATACTTTCGGGGTTTTTATATTCGCAGGGCGATTGAGCAATAAAAAAAGTATCGTACTCTAAATCATAATCTTTCACTTACTCGTTATTAATGAAAAACCTTTTAACGCTTAAAAAATATTTTATTAAGTATAAAACCAAATTGTATTGGGGAATGCTTTTCATTCTTATATCCAATGCAATGACGGTTTATGTACCAATCTTATTAAAAGATTCGATCAATGCCCTTCAACAAAACACTACTAATAAAGTTTTAATAAACTATGCACTTCTTATTGTTGGAACATCAATCATAGCAGGAATTTTTAGATATCTAATCAGACAAACAATAATTGTTGTTTCAAGAGAAATTGAGTTTGATTTACGTGGAGACTTTTGGGAACACATTCAAAAACTTCCTTTAAGATATTTTCAGAATAACTCAACAGGTAACATAATGTCTCACGCCACCAATGACATTAACGCGGTGAGAATGTTTATTGGTCCTGCTGTTATGTACTCGATAGATACTTCAATAAGATTGATTATAGTTGTAACAATAATGATATCAATAAATTTCCCACTCACTATTTATGCATTGTTACCCTTACCAATTTTATCATACGGAGTTTACAGAGTAGGAAAACTTATTCATGAGAAATACACAAAGATTCAGGAAAACTTTTCACTACTTACCACTCGAGCTCAAGAAAATTTTTCTGGTATCCGTGTAATCAAATCTTATGTTCGCGAAGAAAATGAAATTAAAAGATGGAGTGAGCTCAGCAAAGAATATCTTCAGAAGAATATGAACTTAGTGCGCATCCAGGCTATCATAATGCCAATACTATATATGATAACTGGAATTTCAATAATTGTTGTTATATGGATTGGCGGCGGCAAAGTTATCAGTGGAGAAATGAATCTTAGGTGATATTACTGCTTTTATAGTTTATCTTGGAATTCTTATCTGGCCTATGATTGCTTTCGGATGGGTTATTAATATAATCCAGCAAGGTGAAGCAAGTATGAAAAGATTAAATAAAATTCTTAACGAACCTTATGAGATTCAGGACACACCTGCAGCAGAAACATCGCTAAAAGAATTAAAGGGTGAAATTGAATTTAGAAATGTTTCTTTCAAATATTCAGATACACTGCCAGAAGTTTTAGAAAATGTTAATCTTAAAATTGATATTGGTTCAACACTTGCAATTGTTGGGCATACCGGTTCAGGTAAAACAAGTTTGATTAATTTAATTCCAAGATTGTATGATGTTACTTCCGGTGAAATTTTAATTGATGGGAATAATGTAAAAGATATTCCGCTTGATATCTTAAGAACTAATGTTGCAGTAGTACAGCAGGAATCATTTTTATTTTCAGATTCTGTTTACGGAAATATTTCCTACGGATTGCGTGAAATCAATAATAAAAGAGTTGAAGAAGTTTCCCGAATTGCAAATTTTGATAAAGATGTTGAAACTTTTCCAAATGGTTATAATACTGTTGTTGGCGAAAGAGGAATTACATTTTCAGGCGGACAGAAACAAAGAGCATCACTTGCGCGCGCCCTTGCTATTGATCCTAAAATATTAATTCTTGATGATTCATTTTCCGCGGTAGATACTCACACAGAAGAAGAAATCTTAAAGAACTTAAAAGAGTTTATGAAAAACAGAACAAGCATAATTATCAGTCACAGAATTTCCACAGTAAAAGATGCAGATAAAATAATTGTGCTGGAAAATGGAAAAATTGCTGAGCAAGGCACCCATGAAGAATTGGTTACCTTAAATGGTCTGTATGCTGATTTACATTACAAGCAATTATTAGAAAAAGAACTTGAAGAACTAAATTAATGAGCGATAACAAACAAGACGACGAAATATTAGGCAAAGCATACGACTCAAAGTTGATGAAGCGGCTTCTTACTTACATTAAGCCATACAAAAAGTACGTTATCTTTGCTATTCTGTTAAACATACTTGTTGCAGCATTTGGACCTGTTAGACCTTACTTAACAAAAATTGCAATTGATGATTACATTGTTAACTCCAACTATAACGGCCTTATTTTAATCGGTGTTATACTATTTGCATCATTAATACTGCAGGCTGTAGTTCAGTACTTTCTTACTTACTACACACAATATCTTGGGCAAAGAACTTTATATGATATTCGCACTCAGATTTTTGAGCATACACAAAAACTTGCTTTAAAGTTTTTTGATCGCACACCAATTGGAAGGATTGTAACACGCACCACAAATGATGTTGAATCTTTAAGTGAACTTTTTTCATCCGGTATTGTAATGGTATTCAGTGATGTGTTTATTATTCTGTGGATACTTGGCTTTATGTTTTTTATGGATATTCCTCTTTCACTTGTTACACTTTCTGTGCTTCCTGTTTTAATTTACGGTACCTTCCTTTTTAGAAAAAAAGTCAGAGAAAGTTATCGCGATGTTCGTTTTCATCTTGCAAGATTAAATTCTTATATGCAGGAACACGTAACAGGAATGAGTGTTGTTCAGATATTCAGAAAAGAAAAAGATGAGCTTAAAAAGTTTTCGGGTATCAATGCAGATCATCGTGAAGCAAATATTAAATCTATTTTTTATTATGCAATATTCTTTCCAAGTGTTGAGTTACTTAGCTCAATTGCAATTGCATTAATTGTTTGGTACGGCGGCGGAGAAGTAATTCAAAGTTCTTTAACAATCGGCGTGTTATTTGCCTTCATTCAATACACAGAAATGTTCTTCCGCCCTATTCGTGATCTTTCTGAAAAGTATAACATTACTTCAAACATCAATGGCTTCATCGGAACGAATTTTTAAGCTGCTTGATAATAAAACATTTATAAATAATCCGGATAATGCTGTAAAACTAAATGGCATTAAGGGTGATATTCAATTCAAAGATGTTTGGTTTGCGTATGATGATGAAAATTATGTTCTGAAAAATATTAATTTCAACATCAATCCCGGTGAAACAGTTGCAATTGTTGGGCATACGGGAGCTGGTAAATCAACCTTAATAAATATTCTTACAAGATTTTATGATATCAACAAAGGTTCTGTTTTATTGGATGGGATTGATATCCGCAAGATGGATAAACGGGATTTAAGAAAATATATCTCAATTGTTTTACAGGATGTTTATCTATTTTCGGGCAGTATAAAATCAAATATAAATATGGATAATCCGAGAAATTGGAATGGATAAAATAATTGATGCTGCAAAAACCGTTGGTGCAGATAAATTCATTTCCAATCTTCCTAATAAATATGAAGAGGAAGTAAAAGAACGCGGAGCTACTTTAAGTGTTGGACAAAAACAATTAATTTCTTTTGCCCGCGCTTTAGCTTATGATCCAAAAATATTAATTTTGGATGAAGCTACTTCAAGCATTGATACTGAAACCGAACAATTAATTCAGTCTGCTATTGAAAAACTGCTTGTAGGAAGAACAGCAATAGTAATTGCTCATAGACTTATCGACCATACAAAATGCACATAAAATTATTGTGATGCACAAAGGTGAAATTAGAGAAATTGGAAATCATCAGGAACTGCTTGCAAAACGTGGCATCTATTATAAATTGTATCAGTTACAGTACAAAGATCAGGAACTAAGTAAAGCTAACTAACAAAAATTCTTTAATGGGAGAACTGAAATGGAAAGAATTAAGTTCAACACTCTTGCCCGCCACATTTACGAAGAAGAAAGAAAATATCCTGAAGCAACCGGAGAACTTTCTGATCTTCTACATGATCTTTCACTTGCTGCAAAAGTAATTTCACTCGATGTCAACAAAGCCGGACTGGTTGATATAATTGGTTTTACAGGCGAAGAAAATGTTCATGGTGAAAAAGTAAAGAAGCTGGATATTTTTGCAAATGATATGATGATAAAAGCTATGGATCACGGCGGACATCTTTGTGTAATGGCTTCCGAAGAAGAAGAAGATATTATACACATTCCACCAGAATTCTATCTTGGTAAATATGTTCTTTTGTTTGATCCTCTTGATGGGTCATCAAACATAGATGCTAATGTAAGTATTGGAACAATTTTTTCTATTTACAAAAGAGTTTCTCCCGAAGGCGGACCGGGAACGATGGAAGATTGTTTACAACAGGGTTTAAAACAAGTTGCTGCCGGTTATATTATTTACGGATCAAGTACAATTTTTGTTTACACATCAGGCAATGGTGTTCATGGTTTTACTTTGGATCCTTCTTTTGGTGAATTTATTTTATCGCATCCAAATATAAAAACTCCAAAGAAATCTAAAATCTACAGCATCAACGAAGGTAATTATCTTTACTGGCATCCAGGATTAAAGAAATATATTAAGTGGCTGCAGGAAGAAGATAAAGCAACCGACAGACCATATTCATCCCGTTACATTGGCTCAATGGTTTCTGATATTCATCGAAATCTTTTATACGGTGGTATTTATATGTACCCTGCTGATTCAAGAAATCCAAAGGGAAAATTAAGATTAATGTATGAGTGCAACCCAATGGCATTTATAGTTGAGCAAGCAGGCGGCAGAGCAACAAATGGTAAACAAAGAATGCTGGAAATTAAACCAACTTCTTTGCACGAACGAACTCCAATTTTTATTGGAAGTGAAGAAGATGTACTACTTGTAGAAAAGTTTATGCGGGATTATGATCCGATTGAAGTGAAATAAAGAGCCTCACTCCAACCCCTCTCCTAAGGAGAGGGGCTTTGAAGATCATTTTATCTTACTTAATTCTTCATCAAGTTTTTTTGCAAGTTCCTCTTTAGAAATTCCTTCATAATTTATCTTGGAAGTTTTTAATAAAATTTTCGGAGCATCACCCTCACCATTCAAATACTTAAACAAACAATATGACAATCTGTTTCTATCACTTGGAGTTGGAATATATTCCTTAAAAGTTTCTACCATCGCATAAACTTTTGATTCAAGTGAATCTTCCGGAGCTTTTTTTACTTTTGGAGGAGGCAAAGTTGACATAAATCATTCCTTATTAGATTTTATGGTCTAAAATTAGGCACTAAATCAAAAAGTTCAAATCATTTTGTGGATATAACTTTTCTAATTGATAAATTTGTGTAAAGATTAAACAAAGATTTACTTGACAGTCGAAGAATTATCAAAAATTAATAAGATTCTCATCATCAGGCTAAGCTCGCTTGGAGATATCCTGCTTACAACACCGTTCGTTCGTGCTATAAAAACGCAATTTCCAAATATTAAAATTGATATGCTTATTAGAGAAGAATATGCTGATGTGATAAAGTTAAATCCGTATCTAAACAGCAAACTCTTTTTTAAGAAGAATGATGAAGATTACAATAGGTTGATTGAACAATTAAGAGATAGCCGATATGAATTAGTTATCGATTTACAAAATAATCTTCGTTCTAAAAAGGTTGCATCTTCTCTCAATATCAGGACAGTAAATTTTGATAAAAGAAGTTTTGATAAATTTTTGTTAGTGAATTTTAAGATCAACAAATTGAAAGAAGCACCACCGATTCCGGTTCGATATGCCGGGACAATTCAAAACTTAAAATTAGATGAACAAGGACTTGATCTTTTTACAGATAAATCAGCAAACACAGAATTAATTGGCAAAAATAATCTTATAGGATTTTGCCCGGGTGCAAGACACTTTACAAAGCGCTGGCCAACAGAATATTTTGTTGAACTCGGAAATAAATTGACACAAAATGGCTATAGGATAGTTTTATTCGGTGGTAAGATTGATAAAGAAATTTGCACTGAGCTTGCGGCTAAAATTAGCTGGGGCAATTAATCTTTCGAATGATGATGATTTACTTCAAACCGCAGCGGATATGAAATTATGCAAAGCAGTTGTTTGTAATGATTCCGGTCTTAATGCACACGGCTTCTGCCACCGGTACAAAAGTAATTGCAATTTTCGGATCAACAGTAAAAGAATTTGGGTTTACTCCATTTAATTGTGATCACTTAATTTTAGAAAACAATTTGCTAACTTGCCGTCCGTGTTCTCACATTGGAAGAAGCGATTGCCCTAAAAAGCATTTTGAATGTATGAAATCAATAAAACCGGAATTTGTTTTAGAACAACTTAAGTCATTCTTAAATACAAAATGAATTTAATATTTAACATATTTTATAATTACTTAGTGTTGCCATTTCTCTATTCTGCATTGCGTATTGGGGGATTGTTTAATAAAAAAATTCGCACCGGCATTGTTGGCAGAAAAAGAGTTTATGAAGAACTTATTTTGAGCGCCACTTCTATTAATAAAAAGAAAAAACTTATTTGGTTTCATTCATCTTCACTTGGTGAGTTTGAGCAGGCAAAACCAATCATAGAAAGGTTAAAACAAGAAAAAGATGTAAACGTTCTGATTACTTTTTTCTCACCATCGGGATACGAAAATTCAAAAAAATATCCTTACGCTGATTTAATTTCTTACATCCCATTCGATACTAAATCAAATGCTGAAAAATTTATTGCAATAACAAATCCAACACTTGCAGTTATTATGCGATATGATGTTTGGCCAAATATGATTTCATCATTAAAAGCTAAAGACATTCCTATTTATCTTGTAGATGCAACCCTTCGAAGTAATTCTCCCAGGCAATATCCTTTAATAAAATCTTTTCATAAAATATTATTTGGAAATCTTACCAGAATATTAACTGTTTCGGAATCTGATGCGATCGAGTTTAAGTCTTTTGGATTTGATGATAAAAAAGTAAGTGCTGTAGGCGATACCAGATTTGATAGAGTTTATCAACGAAGTCTTCTTGCAAAGGAAAAAAGACTTATAAGTTACAATGTATTAAAAGGCAAAAAAGTTTTAGTCGCTGGCAGCACATGGGAACAGGATGAAGAAGTTATATTCCCGGCTTTTTTAAAACTTGCCTCTGTTGATAATAATGTAATAATGATTGTTGCTCCGCACGAACCAACATTACTTCATTTAGAAAAAATAGAAAACGAATTTGCTGGAAAGTTAAAGACAATTCGTTTTTCACATCTTAATAATTATGCCGATGAACGAATTATTATTGTGGATTCTATTGGGATATTGCTTACTCTATATACCTATGCAAATGTGGCTTATGTTGGCGGAAGCTTTAAACAAAATATTCATAACATATTAGAAGCTGCTGTTTACGGCACTCCGGTGCTGTTTGGACCAAAAATTGAAAATTCACAGGAAGCAAAAAAAATTGCAGAGCTCGGGGGCGGAATAATAATTAATAATAAACGGCAGGCATACAAGAATCTTAGAAAATTATTTTCAGAAGAAACTTTACGTTCTAATGCGGGAAATATTTCTGCTTCGTATGTGCAAGCTAATATTGGGGCTACACAAAAAATTCTTGATGAAATATATAAAGTGATTTAAATAAATCACATATACCTTTCCATTAAAATATTCAAATGATGTTTTTCGTGTCCTGCAGTCATAAACATTAAAGCCAGAACTGTCACATCGTAACCGCTTGCATTGCCTCTGTTCAGCAGCACAGATTTATCAAATCCGCCAAACAATAAAATATTTGATTCTCGGAGTAAACGATACTCATAGTTTAGATCAAAAAGTTGGCGTTTATTAAAGTTGCCATTAGTTACATACATATCCTGATCCATTCCTGGCAGGGGCTTAGTTTCACCACGCGCAATGCATAGTGCACGATAAGCAAAAATTCTTTCAACATCCATCATATGTCCGACCACTTCTTTTACCGTCCACTTCCCTTCTGCATACCTGTAGTTACCCTTATTTTCCGAAAAGGAATTTAAGACGTTTTGTGATTCCATATTTTGTTCAACAAGAATTCTAAATATATCATCACCTTTAACTAGGTCAATGTATTTTTGATAATACTCTGCGTAATCACCTATAGCCGGACGCATAAATCCTCCACCTGATTTTATTGTTTATTACTTCCAAATTTCTACTTTAAACTCACCATTAGAATTTGCAACTGCCCTCATCATACTTGTTGTATTGAATGGCATTTCATAGTTGCCTTCTTTATCAATTGCAATAATCCCACCGCTTTCATCTGGCAATTTATTATAAATCATCTCATCGCAAGCTTGCTTTAAAGTATATCCTTTATATTCCATCAAAGCTGAAATATTATACGCTACTGTATTGCGTATAAACAGCTCCCCAATTCCGGTTGCTGAAACACCGCATGTTTTGTTATTAGCATAAGTGCCTGCATTTACCAGCGGAGTGTCACCAACTCTGCCAGGAGCTTTATTTTGTCTGCCGCCGGTAGATGTTCCTGCTGTTATATTTCCATATTGATCAAGGGCAACACAACCAACAGTTTCTCCCTGCTGTTTAGGAAGATTAGATTTTAACCACTTCTGATAACTTGTTGAATCATGAAAATATGAATTAGGTACAATTTCAACACCAAGCAAAATTCCAAGATCATCAGCACCTTTACCGGCAAATAAAACATACTCAGTTTTTTCCATTACTAGTCGTGCAAGTGAAATTGGATTTTTTATAATTGTAACTCCGGCAACTGCACCGCAAGAAAGATCTTTGCCCTGCATAATAGATGCATCAAGTTCGTGTTTACCCTCTGAAGTGAATACAGCACCTTTACCTGAATTAAAGAGAATATTGTTCTCCAAATAATTAATTACTTTCTCAACTACATCAATGCTTGTTCCGCCGCCTGCAAGAATATCCTTACCTATATTCAATGCTTCGGTTAAAGAGTTTATATATTGTTGTTTTAATTCCTCAGGAGTATCCTTTGGGAAGTATCCTGCGCCACCATGAATTACAATTGTGTAATTCCCTTTTTTATCTTGCGAAAAGATATTTTGATTAATTATTAAGATGAATGATAATATAGAAAATATTATTATTGAGCGGTTAAAATTTAAGTTCAATATATGCTCCTCTTTCGATTAAAAAAAATAACGAGTTATGAACACTTATAACTTAATAATTTTTCCATTCATTTTCTTCTTTCTAAACACTTCTCCGCATTTTTCTGTTTCGAAAAGCGTAATTGTTGATAAAGAAGAAATTCATAAAATCTATTTTATTAAACAAAATTGGCACACCGCTATTGTCTTTAGTACTCGAGAACTTGATTCTCAACTATTTAGAGAGTACGATTTATTTTCAGAATTTGGTTTGATCGATATCGGCTGGGGCGATGAGGAGTTTTATCAATATCCGGGATTTGATTCGGGTTTAGCATTTAAAGCCTTGTTTTATGCTACTCCAAGCACTCTACGAGTTGAAGGAATAAATCTAACAAAAGAGGAATACTTTGATTTATCAGAAATTGTAATTGAGCTTGAAGTTTCTGATGAACAATTTAAAAACATTTGTACTTTTATAAATAATACTTTTTATATAAACGATGCAGGAAAAACATCAATTTTAAACAAAAAGGCAGGTGGCAAAATTATTTTTTATAAATCAAAAGGTTCATATCATTTATTTAATACTTGCAACACCTGGCTGGCAAGAGGACTTAGAGAATCCGGAATTGAAATTGAAGATAATATTCTTCTTACCGAGCAGTTGTTCAATGAGC
Source organism: uncultured Ignavibacteriaceae bacterium (assembly GCA_963812305.1). Taxonomy (GTDB): domain Bacteria; phylum Bacteroidota; class Ignavibacteria; order Ignavibacteriales; family Ignavibacteriaceae; genus IGN3. Next base: position 658,652 of record CAWEUT010000002.1, on the reverse strand, counting down.
TTGCAAGAATAGGTTCCGTTATAAAATCAGATCAAGCAGAAGATTGACCTGAAAATATTTTTAATCCAATAATACCTACCACAATTAAAAAAATAAAAAATATCCTAACTAGTTCTTTTGATTCATTAAATAGAATTATTCCAAGTATTGCGGTTCCAACTGCTCCAATTCCTGTCCATATTGCATAAGCGGTTCCAATAGGGAGATGCTTTACAGCATAAGCAAGCAATCCCATACTTATAATCATACAAACAATTGTAAACACTGATGGCCATAATTTTGAGAAGCCTTCAGTGTACTTTAACCCAATTGCCCAGGCTACTTCAAATAATCCGGCTACGAAAAGAACTATCCAATACATATTATTCCATTACTCCAATATCTAACAATTGTATTATACTCTTATTTGATTTTACCATTTGATATCTCTTCACTCAAACGACTTGCTTTGTAAAGATCACGAATCGCTTCCATCATACCAAGTGCACTTACACATACAGTTCTGTTTGCTTCTGTTGTGTAGATAAAATTACTCGGCAAACTTTCTATGTTTCCATCAAAAGCTAAACCAACAATTTCTGCATTTTTATTTAATACTGCGCTTCCTGAGTTACCACCAACAATATCATTCGTACTAATAAAGTTTAATGGAGTTGATGGATCAAACTCATCAGGTAAATCTTCAAAATATTTGGGAAGATTAAATGGAAATTTTTTATCAAAAGAATAGTAACGATCTAATGCTCCGTAAAAAGTTGTTTTAATTGGTGCACGTGTTCCGTTGTAATCATAACCTTTAACAATTCCATCTGCAAACCGTAATGTACCTGTTGCATCAGGTGGAATTTCATCACCATAAACTTTGTAAAGCGCTTCACCCAGCATTTGATTTAATATTTCCTCTTTATCAACTCGCGCCTGATTTTCATCCTGCATCTTTTTCAATTCATCCTGTGTATTAAGCACATAATAAATAAATGGATCATTAGAATTTAAAACTGCTTCATAATCCTTCGTCGCTAAACCTAAAAGTTTTTCGTTACTAGTAAAATTGGATTTTGCAATCATTTCTTTTGCTGCTTCTTCTGTTGATTTATCACCAATTAATTCTTTAACTAATTTATCATCAGAAGATAGATTATTCTTTATAATATTTAATTGCACTTTTAAGCAATCTATCCTGTAACTGCTGATCAAAATCTTTGGGAAATAGCTGCGATGTTAACGAATCATATTTTTCTTTAGTTATTTCATCATTCTTTAACTGCTTTGCATAATTTACTAAGCTTCTCGCCATCGAAAGATATTGAGGCGAATAAAAACCACTTATTGTATATGCATAAATTTTATGTGCATCTTTTCTTGCTTGATTACGAGAAGTTTCAAGTTCATTCCAGATATTTCCATACTTTTCTTTTAATTCAGGATTTTTATTTACCGATTCTCTAAAATTCTTTTCAAAATCTTTTTTACGAGCAACTAAAAATGGATCAAGCAATGCTTTGTAAGTTCCCGAATAAACTTTAAGCGCATTTCCGATTGAATACAGTCTCGCTATCAACTTAAAATCTTCAGCCTTTGTTTCAGTAACCATTTCTTCATAGATGCTGTACATTTCATTAAACATTCCAACAACCATCGGATATTGGATATCTCTTGCATACTCAATCTGTGCCATCGTGTTAATTCTATCTGTACCGCCGGGGTTTCCAACCACAAACACTGGTTGATTCTCAACTACACCATCATTATTCCAGCTAAAGTAAAAGTCTGTTTTAATTGGTTCTCCATTTTCATATGCACGAAGAAAAGCGCAATCCAATCCGTAACGTGGATATGTAAAATTATCAGGATCACCGCCAAGCTTTGCAACAAATAGTTCAGGAACAAAAACTAAACGAATATCGCTATAAACTTTGTATCCGTACAAAGAATATTTACCACCGTTGTAAAGAGAAGTAACTTTAAAAGTAAGTTCTGGATGTTCTATCTGAATTTAGTTTTTTTATCTCATCAATTTTATTATCACGAATCTCTATTTTCTCAGCATCATTTTTCCCTTCATTCATCGCTGACTGAATTTCATCTGTAACATCTTTGATTATTATCAACTGCTCAACTTTTAAATTAGGAACAGTTCGTTCTTCTTCTAAAGATTTTGCATAGAATCCATCGCGTAAAATATTTTCATCTCCGGTTTGTACTGTCGGCAGATTTCCACGCACACAATGATGATTTGTCATTATTAATCCATCCTCAGAAACAAATGATGCTGAACAACCGCCGCCAAATTTTAAAGCACTTTTCTGAAATTTTTCTAAAAGTTCAGCTGATGGTTTAAATCCATATTCTTTTTCAAAATAATCAAGCGGTGGATTTTCAAACGTCCACATTTTACCCATATCAAACTTTTGAGCTTTAACTGTGTCTGGATTTATTCCGTAGTAAGTTTGAGCAAAGTAAGAATTAGTTAAGAGAACTGATATTAAAAGAATATGCTAAATAATGGATTTTATTTTCATTTGTATTTCCAAATTGATGATTAACTGAATGCAAATTAAAAATTAAAGGCGGTAATTGGAAACGGTTTAATAAGCTAAAATCAAATCTCTATGGATACTTCAACAGTTGTAATTCTTTAATGAATTTGAAGTGCTTCTGATTTTTGGTTAGTAATTTAGTATTTAAAACAATTGCCGTTGCAGCGATAATACAATCGGGAATAAGTAATCCATGACTCAAACGATATTGCTTTAAAAGTTCAATTGACTTGCGCGATATTTCTTCATTTAATGTTATTACTTCAAAACTATTTAAAAATTGATCTAAATATCTTAGTTCTGTTTTATTTCTGCATCCAACAATCAATTCCATTTCTGTAATAGTACTTATAGCAAGAGTATAATTATCATTCTCAACCTTCAATCTCTCAACAGCAGTTGCATCATTTCTAGCTATATCTATAAGAATATCGGAATCTACAATTAATAATTTATTCACTGCTCACTTCCCATTCACTCTGTCTTAGATTTCTCACCCACTTAGTACTATCTTTCAATTCAGTCCTGTCTTTCCATATCCCTATAAATTTTTTATTTGCTATTGATTTACTTTTTAAACTTCTAGAATTCTCTGATCGATATTTAATTTTAAGTAAATCAATTAATGCAATTACTTGTTTTTGTGCCTCGGTAGGAAGCGACTCAAATTTGTTATAAAATCCTTTGTTTTCCATCTTTAACTCATATTATAATTTCCGTGTATATAATTTAAGCCTATTATAAAAAAAAAGAAAGTTATTGATCTTTACTATATTTTGATCTAAGAATTTACTACACAAATTTTTAATATTTATGAACCTCCAAATAATCGGCACAAAGAAGTGTAAAGAAACACAAAAAGCTGAGCGTTACTTTAAGGAAAGAAGAATTCCTTTTCACTTTAGAGATTTAACTGAAAAAGGTTTAACTAAAGGTGAGCTTGATAATATTTCAAGAGTAATTTCTTTTGATGATTTGATTGATAGGGAAAGCAAAAGATTTAAAGACCGTGGAATGCAGTATATGGTTTTTGATATTGAAGAAGAATTATTATCTGATCCTTTACTTTTAAAAACACCAATTGTAAGAAATGAAAATCGGGTTACGGTTGGGTACCAACCAGATGTTTGGAAGGATTGGATAAATTTAAATAAGTAAAGTATGCTTGTTTAATAATTTTATTTAATACTATCAAAAATCCCTAAGCTTCATTTTTATATAAGCATTCCGGCTAAAATTTTTTCATTATTAATCCATAATCAATAATTCCCTTCAGTTTTCAATACATTAAAAAATTTTAATTTTATTTTAACCGCCAATTAATCCAATTGAAATAAATTGTTTTGGAAATAAAGTTTGTTACTTATTGAGTTTAATTTCTTAATAAAAATCAATTAAAAGGAGTCGGAAATGAAAAAGCTGCTTTTAACAACTTCTGTTTTTTTAGCACTATTATTAATAGGCTGTCAGGATAATTCAATTACTGATCCATATCCAAGAGGATCACTTAGCAAAGGCAATTTGATGCACGGAAATACTTTTGAAGGAATTATCACTTTAGATCAAAAACTTGCAGATCCCGACAGAATTAATGATTATTTTCTGCTTAGTGGTAAAATCAATTTTACAGAAGCTTTATTCAACAATAATTTTCAGGATAAAGCCCCACAACTAACTGCTGCCGGACAAGAAGAGAAGTTAGATATTTTAGTGGATGCAACACTAACTGGTTTCGGAGTTTCAAATGCTGATAAAGGAGTTTTGAGGATAGATTCTAAATCTGTAGATGTTGTTTTTTTAAGTGCAAACGGAACTGATACACTGGTTAAAGTATATCCGGTTCTGGGTCGAAATGATAAAATGGAATTAGTTTTAACTTTTATTGTTACTGAAAATGGATTAAAGCTTAAAGATTCAATTTTAACTAGTGCAAAAGTTTAATTTTATTAAAAGCCCGCTAACTTTTTTACGATGGCGGGCTTATTTTTTAAACAGAGAGATTTAATGTTCCGTCAAACATCATAATACAAACCAAACTCGTGTAGATGTGGTTGAAGTGCTATTGGTTTTACTTCCTTTTCCATTTTATATTTTATCTAGGCCTCAATTACATCTTCTGTGAATGCATCACGATTTGATAAATACTCATGATCATTCTCCAATGCTTTTAATGCTTCTTGTAAATTGCCCAGAGTAGCAATCTTTCTACTAATAGTTCAAAAAAATCTGATTGCTTTTATTTGCCTCTAACAAGTTTATCCTACTTGATTTTAATTAGAAAAAAAATAATTTTCATCAAGTATATATATCCTTATCTTTTAAAATAGTATCACCCAATAGAAAAACTATAATTAACTGAAATGCTTAAATCTATAATTACTACTGTGATTATTTTCGTTATAGTAATTCCTTTAGGGCAGAAAAATTTTTTTGCTCAGCAGAAAAACATAGTATTCGAGCATTACTCAATTGATCAGGGAATGTATGAAACAAATATTACTTCTATAGTCCAGGATGACATCGGCTTTTTATGGTTTAGTACTAATAGTGGGATTGAGAAATTTGATGGTTATAATTTCACTGCATATAAAAACAATCCGGATGATATCAACAGTATCAGTAATGCTTTCGCTAATACTTTATATAAAGACAATGGAGGAAATATTTGGATAGGCAATAAGCGTGGATTTGACCTGATTGATTGTACCACGGAAATCTTCACACACTTCAAACCTCATCCAAAGGAAAGAGAAACCAAAGCAAATAACCATGTAAATTCAATTTGTGAAGATAAGTATGGAAAACTTTGGATCGGAACGTTAGACGGATTAAATACGTTCGATAAAAGTTCAGGTAATTTTAAAACTATACTCCATGATAATAATAATCCTGAAAGCATAAGCAGCAATATCATCAATGCAATTTATAAAGATACAGAAGGATCACTTTGGTTTGGTACAGCCAGCGGACTTGACAAGTACGATTATAAATCGCGAAAGTTTATTCATTATTGGAATAATTATAATAGTGAATCATCTGACTATTATGTGAACACGATTTTCCAAGATAACTCCGGTAGACTTTGGCTGGGAACACAGAATGGCGTCGTCGAATTTGATCCAATAAGGATGACCTCTGCTCGATATATTCAAGGTAAAGGAAATTCAATCTCTTCTATTTGTGAAGATGAATATGGAACTCTTTGGATTGGCACAAGGGGAAATGGACTTTATTCTTTTGATAAAAGAACATTGAAATCTTCACAATATATTCATGATCCTGAAGAACCCACCAGTATAAGCAGCAATGTAATAACATCCGTTTTTAAAGAGCGATCTGGTACAATCTGGATTGCTACTATGGATGGTGGCGTTAACAAAATAAATCGAGTAAAACAGCCATTCAAAAAATATTCGTTTGATGAGGTAAGAAAAATAGTTTTAGGAAACAACAATAAACTCTGGATCGGCACAGCAAATGGTTATTATATATTTAATCCGGAGAATGAACGGAGTAAACCTTATTCATTTGGATCTGATGAACTGATTGAAGAAGAAAAATCTGGTGACTTATGGATGGGAACTCTTTCAAGTGGTGTTTATAAACGTGGTACAAACGGACACATTACGAATTTTTATACTTCTCCAGGAGAGGAAATTAAAAGGCGTATTTTGTCTATGTGGAAAGAACCTGTTGGAACTATCTGGATTGGAACGGCCGCCGGAAGTGTTTATAAAATTGACCCAAACCAAACTCATCTTAAGAAAATTGTGCAGACCAATGGGTCAATAAAGGATCTTCATTTAGATGATTTTGGGATGCTATGGATTGGTTCCTTTGAAGATGGATTGATTTGTTACGATACAAAAAAAAATGTGGTCGTAAAAAAATATTTTCCTGATTCCCAAAATCCAAGCAGCACCAAAAGTCAGACCTTTCTGGAAATACACGAAGATAAAACAGGAATAATATGGTTCGCTACTGATGAAGGATTAGGTAAGTATAACAGATATACAGATAGTTTATTTTATTATAATTTGAAGGATGGATTGCCTTTCGATATAGTCTGGTCAATACTCGAAGACAATCATAATAATATTTGGTTAAGTACACGGAAAGGTATTTCAAAATTTGATCCGAAGACAAATAATTTTCAAAATTATGATGCATCATATGGTTTGCCCGAAAATGGTTTAAGCAATATTTATGGATGTAAAACAGAAAATGGTGAAATGTATTTTGGATATCCCGGTGGTATTGTGCGTTTCCATCCTGATAGTATTAAAGTTAATCCATTCAAACCTCCCGTTGTAATTACTTCTGTAAAAAAACTTGATAAATCTGTTCCGATTGAAAACGAAATGTATTTTCTCGTACGATGAAAACTTTTTGTCATTTGAATTTGTCGCTTTAAGTTATTTAAGTCCTGAAAGAAATCAATATGCTTATAAGATGGAAGGAATTGATACCGGTTGGGTTTATTCAGGCACAAGAAGATTTGCATCATATCCTAATCTTGAACCAGGTAAATATATTTTCAGAGTTAAAGGATCAAACAATGATGGAGTTTGGAATGAAGCAGGAACTTCAATTGCAATTATTATTTCTCCACCCTTCTGGAAAACATGGTGGGCTTATTCTATTTTACGCTCTGATTTTTGTTTTCGCTCTTTATGGAATCAGACAATATGAAATGAACAGATTAAGATTAAAAGATCAGGATAAAGATGGATAAAGCAATCCTGAAAGAAAAAGAAGAAACAGATAAAATGAAATCAAGATTCTTTGCAAATATCTCACACGAGTTCAGAACTCCGCTTACTCTTATTCTTGGCCCTGCTGAAAAAATTATTTCTGATACTTCAGATGATATTAAAAAAGATGCAAATATCATCAAGAGAAATTCAAAACGATTATTACAGCTTATTAATCAATTGCTTGATCTATCGAAATTGGATGCAGGAAAATTAAAACTTGAAGCTTCTAAAGGAAACATTGTTTCGTTTGTAAAAGGAGTTACTCTATCATTTGAGTCGTTGGCAGAATCAAAAGATATCACACTAAAACTTTTGCCCGAAAAAGATTTTATTGAATTATACTTTGACAGAGAAAAAATGATGAAGATACTCACAAACCTTTTATCAAATGCTTTAAAGTTTACACCTGCAGAGGGAAATATTACTGTTTCAATATCCGAAACTGATCAGAGTAATGTCATTTCGAGGGAGTCCTCGACCGAGAAATCTACACTTAACGATAGGAAAAAGATTTCTCCCTTCGGTCGAAATGACAATACAATAAGTTTTGTTGAAATAAAAATAAAAGACACAGGAATTGGAATTTCTCAGGATGAAATACCAAAATTATTTGATCGGTTTTATCAGGTAGATAACTCATTTACAAAAGAGCATGAAGGAACGGGAATCGGATTGGCATTGACAAAAGAATTAGTTGAATTGCATCATGGCAGAATAAAAGTTGAAAGTGAATTGGGAGTTTGGACAAAGTTTATTCTCGAATTCCCTCTTGGCAGAAATCATTTGAAAGATGAAGAGATTACTGAAGAAAAAGACACTGAGTCCAGCGTCATTCTGACCCCGCTTGAGCGGGGAAGAATCTTCCTGAAGTTGTTAATTCAGATTCATCGTCCCACTTCGACAAACTCAGTGTGACAATGGAAAATCAGAATGGCGAAATGGAAACATTTGAGAAAACCATAATCCTAATCGTTGAAGACAATTATGATATGAGAGAATATATAAAAGAATCGCTTGGTAAAGGTTATCAAATTGAAGAAGCAGTAAACGGAGAACAGGGAGTAAAGAAAGCAGAAAAAATTATTCCCGATCTTATTATCAGTGATATGATGATGCCGAAAATGGATGGGGATGAATTAACCAGAACTTTGAAAAACAATGAGAAGACCAGTCACATTCCAATAATATTGTTAACAGCAAGGTCGGGACAAGAAAATAAAATTGAAGGATTAGAAACAGGCGCCGATGATTATCTTACAAAACCATTTGATACAAAAGAACTGCAGATAAGAATAAAAAATTTAATTGCAGTAAGAAAAAAGCTGCAGGAAAAGTTTAGCAAATTTGGAACTCATTCTCTGGTAAGAGAAAACAAAAAACTAACTGGTTATGATGAAAAATTTATGTACAAAGTAATGGAAGTAATTGAAAAACATATTTCGGAAGAAGATTTCAGCACAGAAGAATTTGGTGAAGAACTTGGAATGAGCAGAATGCAGGTGCACAGAAAACTAAAAGCATTAACAGGAAAATCAGCAATTCAGTATATAAGAAAAGTTAAGCTTGATAAAGCAAAAAAAATGATTCAGGAAAAAAGTGGAAATATTTCTGAAATAGCATACTCATTGGGTTTTGGAAGCCCTGCATATTTTACGAAATGTTTCAAAGAAGAGTTTGGCTATCCACCGAGCGAAATATCAGATTAACTCCGAATAGGATCTCTAGTCCGCATCCTCCTTCCCCAAAAAACCTATCAATTTTAATAATGTTACAAAATTATAAGCTTTTGTTACAAATTTGATATGTAGCCCTACCATAATTTTTGTTTATTTGCACCTCAATCTTTCAGTGACATTTTTAACAATTTTTGGAGCACTTATGAAAAACATTTATTTATTTATAATAAGCATTGTAATTATTTCTTCATCATTAAATGCACAGTGGGTACAAACTAACAAACCAGCTCTTGATGGGAATGTTATGTGCTTTTGGGTAACTGATACGAGTTTAATTGCTGGTGCAGGACATGGTATATATAACACAGCTGACAATGGGGACACCTGGACTGAGTTATTGCCATGGACAAAGCTGGAATTTGTAAATGCTTTTGTGGCAGCTCCCACAGAGCCTGCAAGCACAATTCTTTTTGCCGGTGGCTTGGGCGGAGTTTATTTATCTACAAATGGGGGAACAAGCTGGATAGCAGCCAACTCAGGATTGGAAAACAAACAGGTTCGTTCCCTAGCAGTTATTTCTGATGAAACTGAAGGGACAACTACACTATTTGCAGGAACAACTACTGGTGTTTTCCGATCGAGTGATAACGGTACAAGTTGGATTGCGTCAGGTCTCGATAGCAGCGATGTGTTTGCCCTTACTGTAACAAAAGACGAAACAGGTAGGTCAATTATCCTTGCAGGTATAGAACCTGAGGTAGGTATTAGTAGTTGTATATTTCGTTCCACGGACAAAGGGTCAAGCTGGTCTGCATCATCTCTGTTTACATACAATACAACTTGCTTTGCAATGAGCTCTGGCGAAACAGGTGAAACAAATATCTTTGCTGGTACTTACTCGGGAATTTATTTGTCATCAGACAGCGGAATAAATTGGATTCACCTTGATGCGGGTCCTCAATGGTCAGTCCGCTCAATTTCGATCATTTCCGATGGAGCAGGTGGGATAAATATTTTTGCGGGCACATTTATAGGGGGTATCTTTCTATCCACGGACAATGGTGAAAGCTGGAGAACAATCAATACAGACCTGATATACGAAGATAAGTCGGTTGATGCCTTAGTTGCTTCGGGAGATTATATCTTTGCTGCTACAAATTTCTCTGGTAGTGTTTGGAGGCGATCATTATCTGAGATATTTGCTTCAGTAACTTCGGTGGAGAACTCTAACAATGTTCCTTCAAAATTCATTCTTGAACAGAATTACCCAAATCCATTTAATCCATCAACAAAAATAAAATACTCGGTTCCACAATCTTCAAATGCTGTATTGAAAATATATGATGTTCTTGGAAAGGAAGTAGCAACTTTAATAAATGAAGAGAAACCAGCAGGAAATTATGAAGTCGAGTTTGATGCATCTAATCTATCAAGCGGTATTTATTTCTATCAGTTGAAGGCAGGGTCATTTATCGAAACGAAGAAAATGAATTTGATGAAGTAAAATCCAATTAATCATAAAGTGATTTAGAAAAACTAAATCACTTTAATAAAAATTGAACATTAAAAAGGAGGCATTATGTTAAAATCAATTTCAATTCTCTGTGTTGTTACTGTTTTAGTATATAGCACAAACAGCTTTACCCAGAGTAATAACAACAACGCTTTACTCTATAGTCAAACGTTTACATCTCCTACATACAGTGGGTCTATAGTATCAAGTTATGATTTATTTGAACAAACAATGAGAGCCCAGGCTACTGATGATTTCATAGCTAGTGAGGATTGGTCAATTTATCAGGTTGTTGTACCAGACGGTAGTTACTATTACCCTGAAATGATGGAAGGTTTTAATATTTACATTTATAAAAACTATCAAAACAGACCTGATTCATTAATTTATTTTGCTGCTAACCAATCATATTCGCTAGAAAATAGTCTTACAACTATTATACTTGAGAACCCTGCTAATTTGATAGCTGGTCATTATTGGATCAGTGTTCAAGCAATCACAGACATGAATACATGGTATGGTGAAGTTTGGATCTGGTATCTAATAACAACTGAAGTAGAAAATGAGGCTTTATATAAGAATCCTGGCAATCCATTTGGACCTTTTGATTGGACTCAAGTTCATAATCCTCCTTCTGTTAGTGGAACAGATATGTATTTTAAGCTTTATGGTACCATTGTAAGTGCTACTGGTATAACAGAAGACGAAGTTAATATCCCGTCAACGTTTGAATTAGAGCAGAATTATCCAAATCCATTTAATCCATCAACAAAAATAAAATACTCGGTTCCACAATCTTCAAATGTTTTATTAAAAATATATGATGTACTTGGTAAAGAAGTGGCAACTTTAATAGATGAAGAGAAACCTGCAGGAAATTACGAGGTTGAATTTAATGCCTCTAATCTATCAAGCGGTACATATTTCTACAGATTAAGGTCCGGAAATTTTGTTGAGACGAAGAAGATGATTCTCCTTAGATAAATCTTTGGAGGTCAGGTTTTGATAAAGTAAAATTCAACTAATTAAAAACTGATCGAATCACGTGATTACTTTAATATAAAATGACCGTTAAAAAGGAGGCGTTATGGTTAGAAATTAATTCAATTCTATGTTTCGCGGTTTTGATCTTGCACTTCCAAACAGTCTTTCTCAAAGTGATCAACGTTGGAGTTTTGCTTTACTCGCAAACTAGTCTTATCGAGCACTGGTTACCACTGTCCCTTGTACGAATAATTTCGGAGTGGTACGTGGATACTTAATTGTCAGGTTGCTGACGATTTTACTGTCTACCTCGTAATTGGGTAATCAATCAAATTGTAGCGTCTGGTGGTCATGAAATTGATTTCAATTTCGTAACAGGTTTTAATATCTATATTTATACTAATAATGGTGGATCCCTGGAGATCTAGTATATTCTGGCGACGATCAACCATTTACACAGATTTTAATCCTTTAGTGATTCCTACTGGAAATGTACAATTACCTTGAAACCCCGAGCTCAATTAACTTCCGGGAATTACTGGATATCATACAGGTCACAAGTGAAATTCAGGAATAACATATCCTTGGGAATTTTGGTATTCGAATCAAGTAGAAGATTCAGCCATGTATAGCACTATATCAAAATCCTGGTGGTTCTTGGCCACAAAACTGTTTGCATCTTGGAATACGATTCCAGAATGTTGGGGACCTTGGGGTTCTCCTCAATTTACAGATATGTATTTTGAACTTTATGGTACCTTATTAACCCCTGTCGAATTAACTTCTTTTTCTGCTAATGCTGTTGAAGAAAATATTGAATTAGCTTGGACAACGAGCACTGAAACGAATAATAGTGGGTTTGAAATTCAGCGTAGCAAAGATGGAGAGTTTGAAACCATAGGATTTGTTGAAGGTCATGGCACAACAACTGAAAGTCAGGCATATAATTTTACAGATAAAGATTTAGTATCAGACAAATACAAATACAGATTAAAACAAATAGACTTTGACGGAACGTTTGAATATTCAAATGTAATAGAAGTTGAAGTGGCATCTCCATCAACATTTTCACTTGAGCAGAATTATCCTAATCCATTCAATCCTTCTACAAAAATAAAATACTCGGTTACACAATCTTCAAATGTTGTATTAAAAATATATGATGTTCTGGGTAATGAAGTGGCAACATTGGTTAATGAAGAAAAACCAGCAGGTAGTTATGAAGTTGAGTTCAACCCATCCTCATTAACGAGTGGTGTTTATTTCTACAAACTGCAAGCAGGAAGTTTCGTTGATACAAAAAAAATGATACTGCAAAAATAACTTCAACGAATTTGACTAATAATAATAAAGGGATAGAATGATCTATCCCTTTTTTAATTTAAAGATTGCTTCTCCCGACCAAAGTCCGGATCGCAATGACGAAACATATTTTAATTAAACATCATAATACAAACCGAACTCGTATGGATGAGGTTGAAGTGCCATTGGTTTAACTTCTTTTTCCATTTTATATTTTATCCAGGTTTCGATTACATCTTCAGTAAAGACATCACCTTTTAATAAATACTCGTGATCATTTTCTAATGCTTTTAATGCAGCTTCTAAACTTCCTGGAGTTGAAGGAACATTTTTCAATTCTTCCGGTTCCATATCGTAAATATCTTTATCGAGCGGTTCACCCGGATCGATTCTGTTTATCACTCCATCTAATCCTGCCATTAACATTGCAGAAAATCCAAGATAAGGATTTCCTGAAGCATCAGGACATCTGAACTCAACACGTTTTGCTTTTGGTGAAGATGAGTACATTGGAATTCTGATTGAAGCACTTCTGTTTCTTTGTGAGTACGCAAGATTAACAGGAGCTTCAAATCCAGGAACTAATCTTTTGTAAGAATTTGTTGTTGGATTTGTAAATGCAAGTAAGCTTGCAGCATGTTTTAACAATCCACCGATAAAGTATAATCCCATTTCGCTTAATCCGGCATAACCTGAACCTGCAAATAATGGTTTACCTTTTTTCCAAAGTGAAGTATGAACGTGCATACCGCTTCCGTTATCACCATAAATTGGTTTTGGCATATAAGTAACGGTTTTGTTATTCTTCTTTGCCGTGTTCTTTACAATGTATTTAAACATCAATAACTGATCAGCAGCTTTAACAAGAGGCATAAAACGTAAATCGATTTCGCACTGTCCACCGCTTGCAACTTCGTGATGCTGAGCTTCAACATCAATTCCGCAATTGATAAGATTAGTTACCATTTCATTTCTTAAATCCATCAAGGAATCTGTTGGAGGTACAGGAAAATATCCTTCTTTAAATCTTGGTTTGTAACCAAGGTTTGGATTTTCTTCTCTGCCGCTGTTCCATTTACCTTCAATAGAATCAACAACATAAAAACTTCCGTTTGGCTGTGAATCAAATCTTACATCATCAAAAACAAAAAACTCTGCTTCAGGTCCATAATAAACTGTATCTGCAATTCCGGTTGAGATAAGATAAGCTTCAGCTTTTTGTGCAATGTTACGCGGGCAGCGTGAATATTTTTCTTTTGTTGCCGGTTCGTAAACATCACAAATTAAACTTAGTGTTGGTGCTTCAACAAATAAATCTACAAACATTGTTTCAGGATCAGGAATTAAAAGCATATCGCTTTCATGAATTGCTTTCCATCCGCGGATTGATGAACCATCAAAACCGAACCCATCTTCAAATGATCCTGCATCAAAATGTGTAACTGGAACTGTAAAATGCTGCCATTGTCCGGGAAAATCCATGAACTTTAAATCCACAAATTTTATTCCTTTTTCTTTTATAAACTTGAGCACCTTTTCAATTGCTCCATTAGAAGTTTTTGCCATATACTTTCCTTTATGATTTTTTAGTGATTATAAATTAATTCTTCAATTGTTACTAAGTTATCTCGAGTGAAGTCAGCGTCATCCCGAGCGGAGTCGAGGGATAAAAAATTTAGTCATTCTGTCGCACTTCGATGGCGATGCCACTCAGTGTGACCTTTACTTTATTAAACATTAATTTCAAAAGTTTCTTTTACTGTAGAAAGAACATAAGTTGTTTTCGTTCCATTTACTCCCTGCCAGGATTGAATTTCAGAAAGAACTCTTTCAAGTGCTTCTGTGTTTTTTACTAAAGCTTTTAGAAGATGAGAGCCTTCACCAAGTACAGCATGACATTCAAGAATCTCCGGCATTTTTTCAACTTTGGTTATAAGATTTTTATAATGCTTTGATGAATCCATCATCACAAGAATAAACGCCATAATATCATAATTAAAAGCCTTACGATTTAGCTTTGCAAAATATCCTTCAATTATTTTTTTATCTTCAAGTTTGTTAAGTCTTTCGCTAACCGAAGGAATCGAAAGTTTAACTTCATCTGCAAGCTCGTTGCGTTTAGTTCTTCCCCTTTTTTGTAAAGTCCGTAAAATCTGAAGATCAGTTTCATCTAACATAAAAACCTTAATTTTTTAGGAATGTTTTAATTATTGGTTTCGAATATAAGGTGTGACAAAAAATATTCCAAACTTATTTTAGTGTTTTTTAAAGATTTTACTAAAATAGTTGAGCCAGAATGAGATTTTGTATTATTTTATTAGGCCAAATGGTGTGTATGCTATGCTAGACTTTTTAACTTCGTCAAATAAATCAAGGTTTTTTTGAAGTCGTTCCTGCAGTTTATGATAAAGATGATACTGAACAGCAATATGATTTAGATGATTTTACTTTTACTCCATTTAATGCAAGACGGAATTCCACATCAGAATCCTCACCAATAGACGGAGCTTCATATCTTTCATCAAATCCATTTATTGCAAGTATATCTTTTTTGTAAAGCGAGAAATTGCAGCCAAGCAATCCGCGATATTTTTTATTAAGAGTACTTCTTAGAAGTTTATTCTCAAGATAAAAACCTTTTTCAACATCATAAGATTTACCGAATAAACCATCATCTATTATTTTAAGATAATTTTTCTCAATAAAATCATCTCTAATATTTTGTTCAGTTAGTTCATTAGTGATTTTTTGCGAAAGGTTAACTCGTCTCCCTGTTAGAACAGTATTAGTCTCTTTTTCTTTTAGATGTTCTTTAACGAACCTTGAGTGAGGCACACAATCGGAATCAATAAATATTAAATAATCAGATTCTGATGAAAGAATTGCCTGATTAAGGATTTTATTTTTACGAAATCCTTTATCCGGATGCCAGATGTGTTTTATGCGGAAGGAATAATTTGATGCAATGGATTCTATTTCTTTTACAACTTCTTCGTTAGAGCCATCATCTGCAATAATTAATTCAAAATCTTTTTCAGTCTGTCTTTCAAATCCCGCAAGAACTAATTTAAGATAGTGGATGTTGTTGTAGAACGCGGCTATAACAGAAGTCTTAACCATTTGAGTTTAAGTCTTCCTGTATTTTTTTCTTTATCTTTTTCTTCTCCTCATCTCTATCATAAGCCTTGGGATTCTTTTCTACCTTTGGCGGTTTCTGAGGAACTGGAACTCGTTTCGTTTTCTTCTTTACAATTATTTTTGTTTTCTTTTTCATAAATATTTCGTAGCGCAGACTTAAGTCTGCGTTACGTGGTTTTAGAAAATAGCATAAATAAAAGGAGCTAATGCTGAACCCTGAGTAAGAATTATTAGTCCGCCAAGCAGAACCAAAAATAAAATGATTGGCATAAGCCACCATTTTTTTCTCACTTTTAAAAATTCCCACAACTCTGATAGTATTGATAATTTGCTCATATGCTTTCCTCTTTATTTTCTTCGTGACCTTAGTGATCAACCTTGGTGAACTTTGTGGTTAAAAACTTACTTACCACAAAGATCACAAAGACAATCTCACTAAGAGCACTAAAGTTAAAACTGTCTTTCATAATCAATTTTTTGTTTTACTGCTAAGTCTCTTTTTTCCCAGTATGTTGTTGCATTCTTATCAAATCCCAATTGGCATAAACTTTTTACCAACAATCTTTGCCAGTAATCCAATTGGTGTTAACACAAGATAATATAACAATGTTAAAATAACTCGCGACATCACAAATCCCATTAACAATGCAAGCATCATCCAGAGCTTATGAAATGGACGTAAAATTGGTATTGCAATTAATCGCAAGGATTACAAATAATCCGCCTGTAATTGAAAAATAAACAAATGATGTTTTACCAAGATACCACAATAAAAGTGAAATCAAGAATTAAAACAACTCCAACGGTTAATCCTGTTTTCTTAACTGCTTCGTCTGATTTATCTATTAACTTTAATTCATCTTTTAACATTTTTTAATCCAATACAAATTCTTTTTTCCAATCGCTGTCATTTTCTAAAGGTTTCTGATCTTCTTTACTTAAAATATAATTTCCAAGAACAAGATAATCCATATCAGTTCTCATAAAACATTTGTATGCATCTTTTGGAGTGCAGACAATCGGTTCACCTCTTACATTAAAAGATGTATTTATGATAACTGCACAACCGGTTTTCTCTTCAAACTTTGAAATTAATTTATGGTAACGAGGATTTGTTTCTTTATGCACTGTTTGAAGTCTTGCTGAGTAATCCACGTGAGTAATTGCGGGAATATCAGAACGAACAACATTAAGTTTTTCTATTCCCCATTTTTTATGTTCTTCATCTGTCATTGGAATTCTTCGTTCTTTTTTAACATCGGCAGTAAGAAGCATATACGGACTTGATTTTTCAATCTCAAAGAAATCGCTAACCTTTTCAAAAAGAACAGAAGGAGCAAATGGCCTGAATCCTTCTCTGAATTTTATTTTAATATTCATCGTTGCCTGCATCTTTGGTGAACGTGCATCGCCAATAATTGTACGAGAGCCAAGTGCACGTGGACCGAATTCCATCTTGCCATCAAACCAGCCGATTACCTTTTCTGAATTGATTAAGTTTGCAACTGTTTCAATTAATTCATCATCATTATATTTTTTTGCAGCAAGGTTGTGTGATTGTATGAATGTATGAATATCATTTTCATCAAACTCGGGTCCTAAGTAAGAACCTTTTTGTGAATCTGTTTTTTCATCAGCAGTTCTTGGTTTGTTGTGATATTTATACCAGCCGATTAAAGCAGCACCAAGCGCTCCGCCAGCATCTCCGGCGGCTGGTTGAATCCAGATATTTTCAAATGGTCCTTCTCGAAGCAGTCTTCCATTTGCAACACAGTTAAGTGCAACTCCGCCAGCAAGACAAAGATTTTTTAATCCTGTTTCTTTGTAAACGTGATTGCCAAGTTTAAGAACAATCTCTTCTGTCACTTCCTGCAAAGATCGAGCAAGATCCATTTCTTTTTGAGTAAGATTTGTTTCAGGTTCTCTTGGCGGACCTCCGAAAAGTTTGTTAAACTTTTCGTTAGTCATTGTAAGTCCCTGGCAGTAATTAAAGTACTCCATATTCATTCGGAATGAACCATCATCTTTTACATCAATCAAATGATCATAAATTAACTGCTTGTACTTTGGTTCACCGTAAGGAGCTAATCCCATTACTTTGTACTCACCAGAGTTTACTTTAAATCCTGTGTAATAAGTAATTGCCGAATATAACAAACCGAGTGAATGCGGAAATTTTATATCCGCAAGAAGTTGAATATCATTTCCATCACCAATTCCGTAACTTGTCGTTGTCCACTCACCAACTCCATCCATTGTTAGAATTGCTGCTTTGTTGTATGGCGATGGATAAAATGCAGATGCAGCGTGAGATTCGTGATGTTCAGGAAAAATGATTTTACCTGTGTATCCAAGTTTATCTTTTATCATTTCCTTCATCCAAAGCTTTTCCTTTATCCACAAAGGCATTGCTTTGATGAAAGATTTAATTCCAACCGGAGCGTAAGCAAGATAAGTTTCAAGCAATCGTTCAAACTTTAAAAATGGTTTATCATAAAACGCAACAAGATCAAGTTGATCGGCTGTTATGCCTGCATCATTTAAGACAAAACTCAATTGCTTTCTGCGGAAAATTGTGATCGTGTTTTTTACGAGTAAATCTTTCTTCCTGTGCTGCAGAAAGTATTTCGCCATCTTTTACAAGACAAGCTGCACTATCGTGATAAAATGCTGATATACCGAGGATATACATTTACGGAATCACCTGCGGTTGTTGCTGATTTTTTATCCACTGTTCTGCCCAATCCACATTAGGTGCAATTAAAGGAACGGCTGTCATCTTTCCACCGAATCCAAGGAAACGAATTCCAAAACTTGGCAATGTTGTAACACTTATTTGTTCTAATAAATCAAGGTTTAGGCTCACTCCATATTTAACCGAAAGAGCATAAGTAAAATCCGTCATCTTCTTATACAGTTTTTGATAAGTCAAATCCTGCCTGTATTTATCTTTCACTTTTTCATATGGCTGTTCAGGAATTAATTTCTGTTCCTGTTTATCAATTAATTTAAAGATTGAATAACCTTCTTTAAGTTCAAGAGGACCATAAATATCGCCAATATTCATAGTCGAAGCGATCCTTCCGATTTCACCATTTTCAGTGACGGGAAATAAACCATATTCTCCGCCAGATTTTTTTGTCCATTCACGCTTGTTATATCTGTTACAAATTTCTTTAAAATCTTTGCCATCATTTAATTCGTTAAAAATTTTCTGAACTATTTCCAAACTATCAGTTAATATTTCGATAATATTTACTTGCATTGGAATCCACTCGGGCTTGTGATTTCTTTGGTAATAACGATAGACCTCATCTTCACTAACCTGCACAGAATCGCTGTATTGGGCTTTAAGTGCTTGAAACAAATAATGCTCACGCCATGTTTCAACTTCCTTCTTCACTTCCGGCAGATCATCATATCCACGATTCTTACCTTCTCTAAAAAGTAATTCTTTCTCAATATCTCTTCTGACTCGAGTATCAAGTGAAGCTCTAATAAAATTTAACTTATAATCAGATGCATTATAGCCATCAAATACAAGCATACGAAGATACTTACCAAAGCTAATCGGGTCTTTATCAAATAATATAAAATTTGAACTAAGCAGCTTGTCACCAAAGACTTCTTCCATTTTTAGGATATCCGGTGTCTCAAGATTCATTAACTCATTTTCTTTAAGCTGATAATTCTTTTTTTTGTATTCAAACAAAGTGGAGATATTTTTTGCCAGCATTTCAAATAATTCCGGATTTATATCAACCTGTTTATCTCTAAAAAAATCGGCATAAAATTCTTTTTGATTTGCGATAAGCTTTCTGGCTTCCAGAGTTTTTCTAACAGTTTTTGCAGCATCTTCTTTTGAAACATTGCCATCCATTAGCTGTTCAGAACGATTTACAAGTTTGAAAATATACCAGCCATCTGATGTTAAAATCGGCTGAGTAAATTCTCCTATCTTTAAATTAAAAAGTGTTTCCTCCAAACTTTCATCCATCTGACCAAAGACAACTTCAATCGGGCTTAGCTGCTCATCCTTTTCAACGCTTTCTGCTAAAATGGAATCAAAAGGAATCCCTTCGTTAAGAAGTTTAAATAAAAAATTTATCTCTTCCAGATCATTTGAAAACAAAAAATTCACATAAAGCTTTGAAGTGCTTTTATTAAGGCCTTCCAACACTTCCTGATCTGAGGCTATACTTTTCTCCTGTATCTCTTTTTTGAAAAGAGCATCACGAACAAACATTTTTGTAAAAGACTCTGTTGTAAATTTTATCACATCAGTAGTATCCATTCCCCTATTTATGGATTCCAAAGCCCAAAGCTTTTCAGCTATTAAGGAAAAAAGAAATTCAATTTTTTGAGATTCAATTGTAGATTTTCTATGACGGTTAAAACCTGGAGTCATTTCGTATCGTTCAAGAAACTCCTGATCACTTATCGTTAAATTCCCAACTCTTGCTACACTTTTATCAATAAAATTTTGTGAGTATAGTTCAACTGTAATTAAAAGTAAAAAAAAGATTACAATAAATATCTGCTTCATTTAGTCTGCTTAATTGTCATTTTAGGTTAAAAATAGTGAGTCGAATTTACTAAATTCGCATATCTTAAAAAAAGTTATTAGCACTTACCAGAAAAGAACAACGGAAATATAAAGTATATGAGCAAAAAAGATATTAAACCAAAAGAAAATCAAAGTGATAAAAAGGTAGTAGAAAAGAACAGTAAAAAATCTCCAATCTGGTTTTATGGAATCATGATTTTGATTCCAGTGATTTTCATCGTTGGATTGGAAGTTGTACTTAGATTTTTGAACTATGGTTATGATTATACGGAGTTTATCTCCATTACAGATTATCATAAGGATAAGATATTCCTAAATCCTGATCTTCCAAATAAATACTTCTTTAATATTAATACAGCTCCATCAACATTGCCGGACGGCTTAGATAAACAAAAAAAAGAAAACGCATTTAGAATTTTTGTTTTGGGCGAAAGCTCTGCTGCCGGTTGGCCTTATGTACCGAATGCTTCGTTTCCCAGACATTTAAAAAGAAAGCTGGAACTTCTTTATCCGGAAAACACTATCGAAGTAATTAATTGTGGAATCTCTGCAATTAATACCTATACATTAAGAGATTTTGTTCCGGGTATTCTTGAACAAAAACCTGATTTGATAATTATCTACACCGGACACAACGAATATTACGGTGCTTTGGGAGCCGGATCTTCTGTCTCATTGGGTTATTCCAGAGCTTTAGTAAATACTTATATAAAACTTATCGATTTTAAAACAACCCAGCTGCTGCAAAATATTATTTCCGGGGTTTACGGATTATTCAGATCCTCGAATGAAAAAGGCGGTGAAGCAGGTAATGAAACATTAATGAGTAGAATGATTGGTGAATCTTTAATAGCGTATGATTCTGATTTATTCAATATCGGTATTGAACAGTTCAACGGAAATATGGATGATATTTTGAAAATGTTTAAAGAAAAAAATATTCCGGTAATACTTGGAACGTTAACTTGTAATCTTAAAGATCAAAAACCATTTGTTTCTGTAAAAGATGGCAACCAACCTCCTGCTGAAGATGTTTTTGCTAATGCTAAAGAAGAATATGCTAAAGGTAATATTGAAAATGCCAAACGCTTGTTTTTAAAAGCTAAAGAACTTGATGCGCTTCGATTCAGGGCCCCAAATAAAATAAATGAATCGATAATTAGTCTTGCAAAAAAATATAATTATCCAGTTGTTGATATTGATTCTGCTTTTAAATCAAAAAGTCCCGATGGGATTGTTGGGGAAAATCTTATGGTAGATCATCTTCATCCGAATATTGAAGGATATAGAATTATTGGAGATGAATATTATAAGGAGATGAATAAACTTAAACTTCTTCCAAAGGGCACTCGTGCTAAAATTTCAGATAAAAAAGCAGACAGCCTTTTAGTTGCAAACTTCCCATTTACAAAATTGGACTCTACAGTTGCACAAATGCAGGTAATAATTTTAACGGGTCAGTATCCGTTTGTGCCTAAAGGAACTCTTAATTATAAGATGATGAATTTTAAATCAAGGGATTTTGTTGATACAATGGCTATTAAAGTTATTAACAAAGAAATTAAATGGGAATCTGCCCACGCCACCTTATCTGATTACTATTTTTATAAAGGAGATTATAATAAATGCATAGATGAGATGGAGACAGTTATTGCAGAACGCCCATACTATGATCTTCCATATAAAGATCTTATCACAAAACTTGTTGATGGTGAGCAGTTAGACGATGCCGAAGTATTTCTTGAAAAACTATATTCTCTTAAACCTGATTATTTTGCCTGCAAATGGTTGGGACAAGTAAAACTTAAAATGAATAAAGGTGATGATGCTTTAAAGTATCTTTTGGAAGCAGTAAAATTTAAAGAAGCAGATTCACAAACCTGGTACAACCTGGCAGGAGCTTATTATTTAAACAAACAGGAAGAAAAAGCACTTGAAGCATTACAGAGAAGTATTAACTTAAATCCTCAGAACAGATTAGCAATTAATTTTTATAATCAACTCAGTCAGGTACTTAAAAATAAAAAATAAAAAACCCCGCTTTAATGCGGGGCTCATAAACTTGCACTTTGCTCTCCATTAAACTAATGTTTCTATTTCTTCTCCTAAAAGATTAAATACTTTTAATGCTAACAGAACTGTATTCAGGAATACTGTATCTAATCTTTGTTGTTGGATTAAATGGATTGGGATAGTTTTGTTCTAATGATACTCAGACTGGCAATAAATTTTCAATTCTCTACTCCACGTTAGGATGCGGACCAGACTCTCCGAACGAACGAGCATCGTAACTTATTGAAGTCGCATTGAACATCACTAATAACGAGATGTGTTCTAAGTTCCATATCGTTCGTTCATTCAATAGGATTTGCATTCCTCCATTAACAGTATCATGCACCTGGATACATTGCGGCAAATTGATATTCGATGACACCAAGAATACCGAACCAGCCTGGTATAATAGTATGTGATAACTCCAGATAGTTTGCTGAACTTTTGTGAACAACTTTCATACTTCCATGTTACCGTATCATTAACACACCAGCAAGGCTATGGTGGCGCTGGTGAGCTATGCTCCAACTGCCTACAATGTATCTGCTCCGCCTCTCATTCCAATAACACTCTATATTGAGTCTATTGGTATTGGTAATCCGTTGTACTTATTAACAGCCTGACCAAGCATATCAACATTTATTGTTAAGATCAACGTCTATCGATTGTGTGTATCGGTTATAGGAAAAATTCTTGGAACAATGACAGGTAAATCTATTACTGAACCATCGGCTTGATAAATATGCCACCTATCTGTTCACCAGTTTCCCAACCGTTATTTTGAAATCTTGAATCAGGGATAAGCTTTAAATTTCCATTTTGTTGAATCTCCTACTCCGTTTGGAGCTGCAGAACCTGAAGTAACAGTTAACGTTGTTGTATAAATACCTGGATTAAATGGATCGGTGTTTTCCATTTTTCTATTTCCAACAACATTTTTACCATAATTATCCCAATCTAGTCCCATCACTAATAGTGAATCCTGAGTTGGATCGAATGCACCGCCAATACCAACTCCTAAAATTGAACTAATATCTGCAGTAAATTTTAAAGTATTTGTAATTACTAAATCCACATAAAAACTATCGTTATTAAACCAAACTACTGGAAGAATGGTAGCTGGAGCAGTAAGTGTAAATTGTCTGTCAGGAGTAGATTCCCAATTATCATTTGCTGGTGGATTAACAATAACATATTTAAATGCATAATTGTTACCAGCAAAGTTTGAGGGCATTGGAAATGTGCCGGTATAAACTTGAATCGTCATCAGCATCTGATAGTTGGAATAAATTGCCCTGCCAATTGCCGCCAGGATCACCAGCATCTGTTTGAAAATTTCCACGAACAACTACGTTTGCATCCAGCAGGAAAACTACCATCTAAACTACCTGATAACTCATATCAACCTGGAATGTTACGTTGATACTTTGTGAAAAAGAAAAAGCACTGACCAAAATAGATCAGTGCTAAAACTTTCAGTTCTTTCATATCGCGCCCCTTGAAATAACCGATACATACTGTTTTTATTAAAGTCCTACACTTAATGCAAATCTTGAAATAGGATCAAACACACCAAAATCCGTATAGCTGTAATCAAACTTTGCAAAGAAACCGCCAAAATCATATTGAACGCCTACACCTGCAGTTAAGCCTTCCTGAGCATCATCTTTAAGTAATGAATTATAACCGCCGCGTAATGAGATCAAATTAGCGTAAGTAAGTTCCATTCCAACATTGCCATAAGTAGATTGATTGTTTGGAATCAGTGCATCGGCTGCTAAAGTCAAACGCCAATCTTCATTATTGATTGCATTATATGCCAAGCCAACACTAAAAGTCAACGGCAAAGCCCATGCTTCGGTAAGTAATTGTCCGGAGATATTAGAATTATTTCCGGTATTTGCAGGATCAATATCTATCGGCTGCAATAATGATTTTCCATCAAGCTGCATTTCAGTTCCAAAGTTAGAAATATTCATACCCAAACTTAATCCTTCCAGCTGTGTGTAGAAAAGTAATCCAACATCAACACCAAAACCGGTGGCAGAAACATCATAAATATTTTCAGAGATATATTTAACTGTTCCGCCAATAGAAAATCTATCTGTAAGATTTCTGGAATAAGAAAGGCTTACAGCCAAATCAGATGCTGACCAGTAATTGCCCGGTTCCATTTTGCTGCTCGAACAGTTGTAATTTCTTCTTGACCGTAATCTAATTGATTGATGCTAACGCCTATTGCATTATCATCATCAAATTTAAAGGCTAATCCAACCCAATTGGTTCTGGAACCTACCAGCCATTCCGCCGTTGATGCCGTAAATTCATTTCTAGGAATTCGTGACAATCCTGCAGGATTCCAAAAAGATGTGGTCGCATCGTTTGCAACAGCAGTAAAGGCACCTCCCATTCCGGAGGCACGCGGACCCACAGGAATTGTTAAGAAGTTTGCAACTGTTGTTCCTACTTTTGTCTGCGGAAAAACTGTTCCAGCTAAAACAAAAGCGATAATTATTAACAATATTTTTTTCATTTTAATCTCCATAATATTCACTGGTAATCGTTATTTAATTATTGCCAGTTTGCCCATCTTCTTGTCACTTAGACCTTCTACTTCAACAACGTAGAAGTAAACACCAAAGGCAACATCCAGACCTTCTTTTGTTCTAACATCCCAAGAAACCGAACCGTTATTTAAGTCTCCATCATGCTGCAAAGTTTGAACCAGATTACCGCTTGAAGTATAAATAGAAATTGTACTCTTTGGGCGGAAGATTTATAAAGTTGATTATTCTTTCACCTCTTCCTCTAACTGTTGGAGGCAATGGCTGCTCAAAAACATTTGTAACAACATAAGGATTAGGAACAGCTTTTACTTGACTGAGCTGCTCTCTGGCTCCATCGATATCATACGAAGCCGTAGAGGTAGTAAATGTAAATGAATCTTCACCCGATATTGGTTTATAAAAGTATAAGAATAAAGAATCACCTGCAGTGGGTATGGTCGCAGAACTATCTGTCCCTGTAAACTGCATTCTCCAGGAAAGATCATTACCGGTTTCATCTGAAAATACTATAATGTCGCCAAAAGAAAGTGTATCCCTTCGGAATGGTCTTGGTTCACTGAATGCAAACTGCACTCGTTTAGGAGCGCTTTTATTTGTTATATCATAGGCTCTAAAGTTTACTGCCTTTGCCGGCGGAGCTCCATTACCGAAAATTGCAGTTAATTTATTCGAACTGTCTGTGTAGGTATCAGAAAATACAAGCATGTAATCCAGTGGATATCTTGTACCGGAGATACTTGTTGTATTTATCTGATCGACTAAGAATTTTAAATTTTTGGCGCGATATGTACTCCATCCTGATGAATCATTAGCAAAGCTTCCCTCTGTAGTAAGTCCAACAGGCTTAAGTTTGATACTGTCTAATCTTTGATAACTGCTGTCAATTGAAAGCCGTACACCGTTAAATACCACGCCATTATCAGGATCAAATGGCGCCTTATTAACCAGTATATTACCAGTTCCAGCCTCTTTTACAGTATAGTTTGTAGAAATATTTACGCCCTCGCGCTGGAGTGGTTTTATAAAGATTGAGTCATTAAACTCAATATTATAATTTTCGTCAAGAACTCTAACCGGGTCAAGCACCACTGAATAAGGGGTTACCGTTGAAAAACCACTAACTCTTTCTACACTTTGCCCGGATGGCGGGGGAACATATCCCGCAACAGGTGCATTAGGAATTACTGCTGCAGTGTTTATATCTGTTGTAATTCTGCCAAGGGCGTCTTTAGAAATAAATCTTGTATTTTCTGAAGGATAGATATCCTTAGTTGGATCTCCAAAATCATAAGCAACAAGTGCATAATAATAAGTTCTTCCATTCTGTACATCTGTATCAACATAAAAATTCTGAATACCATTATCAGTGCCAAGATTAAAAGAAACTCCACTTACAAGTTCAAGAAGTGTGGATGAAGAGGGAAATATTCCTTTCACACCATCGATAAGATCAAATTGTACTATAGGTTTATAAAATACTTTTTCACCATATACATTTGTAATTGATAATGCATCAGTCAAATCTGGATCTGTGCCTTTATAAATTTTATATCCTTCAAAATCCTTAACTCTTAATGTAGGATCGATTGATTCCTCTGCTACTCTATCCCAATAAAGTGTAACTTTTCCATCACCGGCAACAACGCTAAGTGTGGGTTTATCCGGTGGTCTTGGGAAAATTATAATTTGCATTATAAATAGTCTGAGCAATTTGCTTAGTTTTTAAAACAGCATTATAATCACTTCCAAAGCAAAGGGCTAGTGAAAATCTTTCAGTTCTTCCTGCCAAAAGTGGGAAATATCCCGAACCATAAAGAAAGTCTCCATCTTCTCCTCGTATGGCAACATTATTTTGAATTGAAGATGGAACCTCAAAAAATCCAGGTGTCCATTCTGCCCCACATATCTGCTATCATCACTCATTGTGATATCTGCCTGCCGGAACAAAGTACTGAAAACTTGTTAATCCAATCTGATCAGATTCATCAATATCAGTCGCATCAAAATTTGGTTCGCCGGCTGTTGGAATTCCATCGCCTTCACCAAAATCACCTGTTCCGGGTTTACCATCTGCACCAACATCATCAAATTCAGGGTTCCAATCACCGTCATTATCAATTAAATCATCTCTTCTTTCATCAATTTATCTTTAGGGATTGTAATTCCAAACCATTTCTATAATCTCTATACTGTACAGGTGCTAATAGTATCAATTAAAACTTTTCGAACTGCAGGAGGAACAACGGTGTTCTCTATGAATTGTCTGTAATGAACCTGATAGTTTTCATCAATAAGACCATCAAGATCATTATCGATTCCATCTCTTGCAGTCTTGTATTTGGATTAGTTGTAACGGCATTAATATTACCCTCAACTAATTTTGTTACACCGGGCCGTAAGAAAAATCGGACTCCCATTGAAGTAACAGTAACAGTATCGTTTGGCATTGTAAAAATACTTCTCTCAAAAGTGTTTTTATCTATAAGAACTAATTTATCACCAGCAACTACTGGAGGTTGATCTGCTAAATTCTTAAAATCACTTTCTAGCAAAATATGGTGATGTGCCTTCATCCTGATCATCAGCATCATTATCAATTCCGTCATATCCATTACCAGGTGATTCCAAGAATGCATAAGCTATATATCCAACCTGAGTAGGATCCGGCAGCCACTTTGGATTTGCTGAAGGTGAAATGTAGTTATCAAAATCCCATGTATATGTAATTGATTCTCTAACATTAAAGAATGAAGCATCATCATTATATTCTGGAGCTTCAACACCAACATAAGTTCCAACAAGTGTACCAAAGGTTGCCTGATCATATGACTCAGTACCATCATTTTTAATATTATATAACCAGAATAAAACATCCTGAGCTAAGAAATTTGACCATTGAAATCCTCTTACGGATACTTGCAGTGCATGTCCTCTTCTTGATAGATCATTTAGCATCTGGTAGAAATCCTTGAATTTGATAGTTCTCTTCATCATTATTATCATCCATCCAGAAGTAACTTTCCTGATCAGCATTCAATTGACCACGACCAAAAAAACCATTCCAATCAACTAGATGGAGTTTTATCAATTCCATCAATTATTATTGGATCACCTGAATAAGTCCAATCAGGATAATCAGGCCATTGTGCAGGCCAGGTTTCCGGTAAATGACTCATTGCAACACCTTTTCCAACACCTAAGTCATCATTGGATAGCAAAACCAGGAATAGGTTCAAATGTATAAGATTTTCCGCCGCCGCCTTCACCGCCACCTGGTCGATCAACAGGAGTAATGACTACACTAGTAAATTGTATCATTTATACCATCAAAGACTCTGGTAACTGAGCATCCCTTCCATAATCTCTAATTGGTAATCTTATTCCGACAACTGGTGAAACATCACCAACATAACCGTTAGCATCATACTTCCAGGCTCCTCTTGGTCCTTCGGTACCGGGTTGTGCAATAACACCATAGTTTGAAAAAACTGTTCTTACCTGGTTGCCTCTATGCACACCAACTTTTCTAAAGTTTGGAGTTCCTCTTTCAGTAATTCTTAGCTGCGCAATAAGATCTGCAGAAGTAAAAGAGAAACAAAAGCGTAAAAATCAAATAATATTTAGTTGTTATTTTCATAATTATATTTCCAATAATTAAACTCATTAATTCTAGAAAAAAATAGTTGCACCAACTTCAACTCTTCTTGGTTCAGAATAGAAATGTTGGATTTCTATAATATTCATCTAATGTATTTACTAATTCATCCGGATTATCATCATTCCTTCACTAAATTCATCAATCGTAAAATCTGCTGTACCGCTATCATTATAAACATTTACTTCATTTCTTATATCAAACAAATTATAAACTCTTGCAAATAAGCTTAATCTAAAATCATCGCAATAATAAAATCCTTATAAGCTCTGAGATCAACATTTATAGAGCTCGGTTTTAATTCACTATTGTTAGCAGAGTTGATACGATTTAGTGATAGATGTTGGAGTATATGGAAATCCGCTGCCGTACTGACCAATTAAACTAAATCCCCAATTATCCTCTGATGCATAAGAAAATGTAACATTAACAGTATGTGTTTGATCCCAATTTAATTTAATTAGTTTTATTTCCGGCTGTTCACCGCCTGCAATTTGATTTCTTGTTGCTGCAGGATCAGAAGCATTTCCTTTTGCAGATTGGAATGTATAATCAACTGTTGCAGACCAGTTATCAGAAAGTCTCTTTGTAACAGTTAAAACAATTCCCTGAACAAAACCAAAATCACTATTTACATACTGGCTGTAGCTTGATGAACCACCGGGCAATCTTATTTCATCTGCTCTTGTTCCTGCAAGATTTCTAATATCTCTAAAATATGCAGTAAGATCAACTGTGATATCATCTGTAAATGCCTGCTGAACTCCTACCTCACCGCTTATTGTTTCCTGCGCTTTAAGATTGGAATTTCCGGCAATTCCAAGATTTCCTGTTCCTGCCCCAAATTTAAATTCCGGATTTGTATAAAGTAATTCAAAATTTGGTATCTGGAAAAAATGTCCATAAGAAAAATGGATTACTCCTCTGATCAGTGATAGGAAAAGCAACACCAAGTCTTGGAGAAAACTTTAATTCAGTGTCAGCATCTCTATACCATGGATCGACCAAAAGCATTAGAGACTTTTCTTTGTCATTCTTCCAATGACGTTTTTGCAACATTATACTATCTTTTCTTGGTCTGTAAATATCAGGATCAGTTACATCATTTAATACCATGTCCATCAGAATCAAAATAATCTAATCTAAAACCAACATTAATAATTATTTCATTTAGTTCAATTTTATCCTGTAAGTATGCGGATAATTCAATTGGTTTTCTTTGATAAATATCTATTGATAAGATTTTCATTGGGATCATTAATATCAGGAATATATCTTGTAACATAAGGATTTAATGTTAACTGAAGGATCTATCAACTGATAGAGGTTGTTGAAGATTAAATATTATCAAATCCTAAATTATGTTGATTTGCTTCAATACCAAACTTAATCATGTTAATTTTATCAATCTGCGAAGTAAAATCTAATTTAAATCCGATAAGTACTTGTAGTTCTTTTAAAATGCTGATTTTGTGTTCCTCCTGTTTTAAAACTTGGTACTTCTGTAGGCTGCTGACCTAATAATCTATCATTTGTCCATCTTGGATCATTTACGATCTTCATAAACATATTGTTTGAATTGTTTGAAGAAGTAAGAAAAATTAGCCTGATAAAATGTTGTATTTGATAAGAGTGTGGGTTAAACCTAAGATATTTGTATTTCCAACTCTAAATTTTTTAAAATCACCATCAGGATTGTATGAGAATGATTGATCAAAATCTCTGTATTCAACATTATCATATAATATAATTGTAGTTTAACTTTAACTCCTGAAAATGGTCGATAAGTTAATTTACCCTGACCATAAAATTTTTCATTCCAATTCATAGAAACAATTTCACCTGTACCTTGCCGCTGCCATCAGGATTAGCACTTAAAATATAACGTTCTTTCAATTGGAACTGTTGCACCTTGGTTGACAGTAATATTCCAGGGATTATAATTTTTTTCGCCATTCAGCCATCCGCCAAAATAAATATATCTTGCATTTACATAAAAGAACAATTCATTTGGAATAATTGGTCCGCTTAAGTTTCCTTCAAAATTTCTAATAGAAGTCGGATCAATATTATCAATAGCTCTAAAAATATCTGTACCTGATTACTTACATAATCACCAATGTAACTTGTAACAGATACCTTGAAATTTATTATCACCATCTTTTGTCGCGATATTAACATAACCGGATAAGTGCTTTGCCGTATTCAGCATTAAAAGCACCGCTTACAAATTGTAAGTTCCTGAATGGAACTTGTAGCAACATCAACAACAGTAGAACCATCATAAACATCTGTAACTGGTACACCATCTATTGCATAAACAACTTCACCGCTTCTGCCGCCTCTTACATTACCGCCAACAATTCCGGCTTTAAGCTGTAATACTTCCTGGAATTCAGTAACGGGCAACACCGATATATCATCAGCCACTAACAATTGCTGTTGAAGATGTTAGATCTTTAGTTATTAAGGGTCTCGTTGCAATTACAACTACTTCTTCCTTAAGTTCGATGCTTGTTTCCATCAGCTCAAAATTAACTTCGGTGGTTAAATCAATTGAAACACGAACACCTGTAACCGTTTGTGAATTATAACCAATTGCCGATGCTTTTACGTTATAATTGTCGGGTCTTAAACCAATGATTGAAAAATATCCATCAATATCTGATGCTGCACCCTGGGTTGTTCCTTCAACCATAACATTTACAAATGGAAGGGCTTCTCCTGTATTTCCATCAACCACTTTTCCTGAGATCTTACCGCTTTGACTATAAGCAGTTCCCAGAAGAAAGGTTGCTAAAATAAATACAGACAAAGACTGTATTATAAACCTCATACGTTCCTCCGAGAGGTAAAATTGTAGATCATATTTGAATTGTATAAGAATTGTGTAAAAATAATTCTATACTTTGTCCTAAAAAATGTTTACTTAAGCAAATTAAATTTTTCTTAACCAAATATATATTCCGCTTGCTTCAATATCAAAGTTTTAATTTGCGATAAATATTTGTTTTTGTGCTTTTTAAGTTTTGATAATATTTGAAATTTTTAACTTAAATTGTTTTAGGAAAATTAGCGTTAAAACTTAAGTTAATTATGATAAGATCAAATATGAAAATATTTTTATTTGTTTCACTTCTATGCTCTTGTGTGTTTCCACAAAGTGATAACTCGTATTTAACAAAAGGTGATGATTATTATAAAAAATTTGATTTAATCAATGCTGCAAAAAATTATGAGTCCGCTTACAAACAAAATCCAAATAATTATTTCGTTCTTGAAAGAGTAACAAAAATATTTAATGATCTTGGTGAAGATTATTACGAAATTTATGATAAAGACAACGCTGAACAATCATTTAATAAAGCAGTAAAGTATGCTGAGATTTTTTATTCAAAATTTCCGGATAGCGCAAAGGTTTATACCCTGATTGCAATGTCCTATGGCAATTTGGCTTTATTCAAGGGTGGCAATGAAAAAATTAAACTTGCAAATAAAATAAGAGAGAATGCAGAAAAATCAATAAAGCTGAATCCAAATGATTATCTCCCTTATATAATCTTAGGTATTTACAATAGAGAGATTGCTAGTTTAAGCTGGTTTGAAAAAACATTTGCAAATACTTTTTTTGGAAAAGTACCTGAGGGAAGTTTGCAATCTGCAGAAGAATTAATTATTAAAGCCCTTACTATTAATCCCGGAATTATTACAGCAATGTATCAATTATCGCTTGTCTATCAAGAAATGGAAAACGAACAAAAAGAAATTGAATGGCTAAAAAAAGTTATTGACGCACCTGTTACTGATTTTAGAGATAAGTATGCAAAAAGAAAAGCTAAAGAAAGATTAAAGGATTTATTAAATTGAACATTATTTTTGATTGTAAACAGACATTCCACCTATAACATATTTTGCTTTGTAACCCTTATCGATTAGAATACTTGCACCAATTGGAGCTCTGTTTTGAGTTCTGCAAATAACAAATATTTCTTTGTCTTTGTACTTCACAAGTTCATCAACTCTTTGTTCTAAAACCTGAACAGGAATATTTATCGCATTTTCAATCATTCCAGTTGCCGTTTCCTCTGGCGTCCTAACATCTAAAACAATTATATCTTTGTCATTTTTTAATATCTCTTTAAACTGTTCCATTGTAATAGAGTTTGATTGATCTTGCTGCGCACAACCAAAAGAGGATAAAAATAAAAAAGCGGCTGTAATCAACATTTTAATTTTATTCATACACCTTCTCTTAATTCAATCCACACATACCTGAAGAACATCCACCGCCGTATGATGGTGTAACTCCGCAGCTACCTGATTCACAACTCGAACTTGCGGATGAAAATCCTGTTGCACTAAATGTAGATAACAATTTTTGATTTTCTTTTGAATTACATTTCGGACAGCTTACTTCTTCCTGGTTTAATGATGATTTGTGAAGCACTTCAAATTTTGAGTTGCATTGTTTGCATTTATATTCAAATATCGGCATAAAATTTTCCTTTAATATATTATTCTAAAATAAGTTTTAAAATTATTCACAATCACTCAGGTCTAAAAAATTCATCAGACGTGAATGAGCTTCTTTGGGGATTTCAACTTTGTATTGTTTATAGTAATCAATTGTAAGCTCTACTGTTTTAAAGTAACTCTTACAATCAGAACAATTGTCAAGATGATTTTTAATTGCAATGCATTTATCGGAATTTAGTTCTTCACCAAGACTTTCGCAGATATGCTGCATTACATCTTTACATTTTGGTTTTTCTTCACTCATCGGCTAAATGCCTCGTTTAATTCTTTTCTTAAAAATGCTCTTGCTCTGTGCAATCTGTGATTTTACAGCCGGAACAGTTAATTCTGTAAGTTCCGCTGTTTCTTCTGTTGATAATCCTTCCACATCACGAAGTAAAAAAACAATTCTGTATTCTGGACTCAGTTTATCAATAGATTCATCTAAAATTTTTCTTAGTTCAGTATTTTCAATATTCTGATTTGGAATATTGGACCAATCCGCTGTGTACTTATCTTCGTAAAGTTCATCATCATTATCTATCGAAACAAAAGTTTTTGATTTATCTTTTCTTGCAAGCATTAAACAATGATTAGAAACTATCCTGTACAACCAGGTAGATATTTTTGAGTTTCCATCAAACTGATGCAGACTTTTTATCATACTGAAAAAAGTTTCCTGCATTATATGTTCTGCTTTGTCCCGATTTCTGCAAATCTTAAATGAAAAGTTGTAGACCGTCTGTTCATTATTTTTTACTAACTGAGCAAGCGCCTGTCTATCACCGGATTTTGCAAGTTCTACTAATTTTGATTCTTCCATTCGTAAGATGCTCTATGTAAAATGTGGATTCTTTAAGTGGACAAAAATACCAAATAATATTTAGATAGGTAAATATTTAGATTTTTAACTGTTTTTATCTGTTTTATTCTTGCACAGTATTTGTAGCATAGTTGCAATTATTAATTATTTTAGGTTTTGCTATGAACTCTAACAAAACAATTGAATCAGTAAAAGCAAACGATTTATTCAAAGGTTTAGACTTTGATTCACTCAATATTCCGTTTGATGCAAAGAATTTTATAGAATTTAAAGAAGGCGATTTGATTTATTCCTCTGGTCAGCCTTCTGATTTTGCTTACTTGCTGATTGACGGTGAAGTAAAAATAAAATTAAATGCCATCAAAAGATTATTTTTCAAATCACCAAATGAGTTTTTTGGTGAAACCGAAGTTTTACAGAATGAGTCAAGAAATTCATCCGCTGTGGCAAACAAGGATTGTTTGATTTATAAAATTGAAGAGAATTTATTCAATAAATTTCATAACGAATCTTCATCATTAAGTGCGGCAGCTTTACCAGAGGAAAAGCAGGAATCAATTGAGAATCCGGTTATCCAACCAGTTGCAGAACCGATAAATGAAACAGCTAATGTTGATTTACCGATGGAACCTGAAAAAGTAAGTTTAGATACGATTGATGATACCAGTCCGCAATATGAAACAACCGAAGAACTAAACAAATTTGAATTACCAGCTGAGCCTGAAAAAGTAAATTTGAATAATCTTGTTGATAATAGTCCGCGATTTGAAACAACCGAAGAACTAAACAAATTTGAATTACCAGTCGAGCCTGAAAAAGTAAATTTGAATAATCTTGTTGATATCAGACCCAAATACGAAACAACAATAGACCTGGATAAAATTGAAATTCCACATTACGAACAAGAGCCCGATCTTGATGCATTTATCCAGAAGAAATATTTAGAGAACGATAACAAATCTTTAAAAAGTAAACTGATTGACGATCCGGATGATATGACCAATTGGGTAATTACTGAAGGATCATTGGAGACAGTATCTGAATCCTACTCAGAATCATCTACTCTAAGAAAATCAGAAGCACCAAATACTATCTCATCCGCTGCAAATATAAAAAAGGATTTGAGTAGCGAATCTGTATCTGAGTTCGGTTTCAATAAATCATCAAGTACCCAAATTTCCAGTGAGACTGAACATAATGCTAGTAACAGCATTTCTGATCTAAGTCAGGTTTCAAACTTTATAATTAAGGATGTTAAAGCACCATTATTAACTATTAAACATTACTCATCCATTTTATCCAGATTTGATCTTTCGGAAGAAGTAAAGAGAGTAATTTCTCTACTCTCATCCCAAGCAACTTCTGTTATTGATCTGCTGCAATCTTCTATTGATTTTTCTGAAAAGAATACAAAAACTAAATTAGAAGTAGTTGGTTTTAATGAGGTGATGGATAATAATTTAACATTACTTTCAGATTATGTTGAATCGAGAAATGTAAAGTTGTTTAAAAAACTTGGAGAAGATGTAAAAATTAAAATTGATACAAGAAAATTTTATGTGGCTTGTTATTACATTTCACGATTTGCTTGCGATATGATGAAGCAAGGCGGTAACCTTTATTTTAGCAGTCAGGTTGATGATGCAAAAGTAATGCTGACTATAAAAGATGAAAATAAAATTGAAGGCAGTCAGAACGAACAAAAATTCTTTGATCCTGCTTATACGGGCAGTAATGGAGAAAATCTTGGACTTAGTTTAGCTATCACCAAATTCATTATTGAATCAATGAATGGATCAATAAATCTTCAGCCCTCGGATTCCGGAACGAGTTATCTTGTTTCATTTCCCGTTTCTTAGTATTAATTTTTGTAATGAACTATGATTTAATAACTATTCTTGGATGCACAGCAACAGGTAAAACAAAACTTGCAGTACAACTTGCAGATTGTTTTAATGGAGAAATAATTTCTGCAGATTCCCGCCAGGTTTATCGTGGAATGAATATTGGAACCGGAAAAGATTTATCCGAATATTCGATTCAAGGCAAACAAATCCCTTTTCATCTTATTGATATAATCGAACCAACCGAAGAATTTAATTTATTTTCATTCCAGCAGTTATTTTATAAATCATTCAAGGATATTCAAAACAGAAACAAACTTCCCTTTCTTGTTGGTGGAACGGGAATGTATTTAAGTTCTATTCTGCAAAATTATAATCTCAGCAAAGCTGATTTTGAAAGAGTACAACAAAAATATTCTTCTTTAAGTGATGAAGAATTGAGAAATGAATTAAAGAAATTGAATCCTGACTTGCATAACACTACTGATCTGAATGATAGAGAAAGAATAATAAAAGCAATTGCAATTGCAAAAGTGCATGGTCATTTCGAACCCGAATCATCGGGTGAGAAATCTGTTGTCACTAAACGTAAAGATTTCTCGGTCACTTCGTTCTCTCGAAATGACAATGAAAAAAAAATAAAATCGTTAACAATCGGAGTTAAACTTTCTCGAGATGAAATAAAAAAACGGATCACTGCAAGATTAAAGAAAAGACTTGATGAAGAAGGAATGATTGAAGAAGTAAAATCATTAATGGAATCCGGAATAAGCTACGATAAAATGATTTTCTTTGGATTAGAGTATAAGTTTATTGCACAATATCTTAAAGGCGAATTAAATAAAAATGATATGTTTCAAAAATTAAATTCTGCAATTCATTCTTTTGCAAAACGACAGATGACATGGTTTAGAAAAATGGAACGTGAAGGTGTTGTTATTAATTGGATTGATGGACCGGATTTTAATAAAGCAAAAGAATTGATTGAATGCAACACTTAAATAATTTTTCTTTGTGAACCTTTGTGTCTTAGAGTCTTCGTGACGGTTTTTTATTCTGCCACAAAGGCACCAAGACTCTAAGAAATAATGAAAAAAAATAATAAATGATAAATGCTAATACCTGATAAAATTTCTGCCTACTTAGATAAACGAGCTTCCAACATCTGGAATATTGAAAACGATTATAAAAAATATTTTCAATATATAATTGTT
Organism: uncultured Ignavibacteriaceae bacterium; assembly: GCA_963812305.1. GTDB lineage: Bacteria > Bacteroidota > Ignavibacteria > Ignavibacteriales > Ignavibacteriaceae > IGN3. Next base: position 621,505 of record CAWEUT010000002.1, on the reverse strand, counting down.
GTTCCAGCTATTGCGGAGTCCTCTAACTTACCAAAGCTTATTAAATCATTAGAAAAAAACGATAAGCTTGAGCTGCACAACACACTTTTATTAATAGTTGTTAACAATAGTGTTTCATCTTCAGAAGAAGTTAAAAAAGAAAATCAAAAAACTTTAAGTTACCTGCGAAAAATTAAATCCAAAGTAAATATTTCATTTATCGATGCTACCAGTGCGGGTAAAGAAATGGATGATAAAAACGGCGGTGTTGGTTTGGCACGTAAGATTGGTATGGATTTGGCTCTTTCTAAATTTGATTATCTCTCAATAAATAAAAATATTATTCTCTGTACAGATGCTGATTGCATTGTTGATTCAGATTATGTTTCAGAAATTTCGCAAGAGTTTAATAGAAATAATTTGGAAGCAGCAGTTGTAAATTTTTCTCATGATATTTCTGGTCGAGATGAAGAAACAAAAGCAATAATTTGTTATGAAATATTTTTAAGGTACTACGTGCTTGGATTAAGCTATGCAAAATCAGAATATGCATTTCACACAATTGGTTCTACTATGCTTTGCACTCCCGATGCTTATGTTAAAGTTGAAGGGATGAATAAACGAAAAGCTGCTGAGGATTTTTACTTTTTAGAAAAGCTTGCAAAAATTTTTCCAATCGGTGAAATCAAATCAACCTCAATTCATCCATCTAAACGGGGCTCATGGAGAGTACCATTTGGTACTGGCAAAAGTGTTGATAGATATTTATCAAACTCTCGTGATGAATATTTGCTTTATAATCCTAAAAGTTTTGTAATTCTAAAAACCTGGTTAGAAGTTTTGAATGATACCTTAATTTCAGATCAATCCGCCTTGATGAAGATTTCCAAAAATATTCATCCTGCACTATCAGATTTTCTTACTCAACAGGATTTTGAAAATTTTATCAATAAAGTACTATTAAAAAACAATAATCCGACTGAAATTGAAAAGCAAAAACACTTTTGGTTTGATGCTTTCAGAACATTAAAACTAATTCATTATCTTCGTGATGCAACTTATCCGAATATAAATATGTTTAGTGCTATTGATGAATTATTGAGAATGATGAAAATAGAAAATCCAATAAAAAGAAAATCTGAAATACCCGATTTAAAAACACAAAAAGAATATTTAAAACTGCTTAGAAAGATTCAGAGTTAAATGATAATTAAAACTAATCCCGATGAATTTGAAAACTTTGTAATTGATGCTTCCAACTTTAAGGGAAATTGTGAAGCTGTTTATTTTCCCGAAAGTGTTGATGAAATTGTTTCGATTGTTAAAGAAGCAAATACAAATAAAACTAAAGTTACCATTGCTGGAAATGGAACCGGACTTACTGGTGCGCGTGTTCCACAAAACGGAATTGTTATTGCAACAGATAAACTCAACAAAATTCTTGAAATCAACTCAAAAGAATTTTATGCTTTAATTGAACCAGCAGTATTACTTTCAGATTTTCAAAAAGAACTTAAGAAGCAAAACCTTTTTTATCCTCCTGATCCAACAGAAACTAATTGTTATATTGGCGGAACAGTTGCAACAAATGCTTCCGGTGCAAAAACTTTTAAGTATGGACCAACTCGCGATTATGTTATTGGTTTGCAGATTGTTCTTCCTGATGGCGAAGTGATTGATCTTGAGACGAGGAAAGCAAAAAGCTAACGGATATGAACTTTCGTTAACAACTCAATCTAGTAAAAATATTTCTCTGCAAATTCCTGATTACAATTTTCCTGCTGTTAAAAATGCTTCCGGTTATTTTGTAAAACAAGATATGGATGCAATTGATCTTTTTATCGGATCTGAAGGTACGCTTGGAATTATAACTAAGATTAAACTTAAACTTCTTCCGCAACCAGAAGACACAATTTCCTGCGTTTTATTTTTTGAAGATGAAACCACTGCTCTAAATTTTCTTGAAGAAGCCAGAGATATTTCTTATCAAAACAAAAAGAACAATGTAAATGATAACATTAACGCTCTTGCACTTGAGTTTTTTGATGAACGTGCATTAAGATTTTTAGCAAAAGATTTTTCTGCAATTCCGGAAAATGCACAAGCCGCAATCTGGTTTGAACAGGAATCAACTGCCGATTCTTTTGATACTATTCTTGAAGCGTGGAATAACTTGATGCAAACTCACAATGTAAATGAAGAAACTGCCTGGTTTGCTTTTAGTGATGCTGATAAAGAAAAGATAAAAGATTTTCGTCACGCAATTTCCTGGAAAGTTAACGAGTACGTTGCAAGAAATAATTTTAGAAAACTCGGGACTGATGTAGCTGTTCCTGATAAAGTTTTCCGTGAGTTTTATTTTACACTGCAAAATTGGGCAAAGCAAAGCAATATAGATTTTGTTTCTTATGGTCATTTTGGAAACTCACACATTCACTTAAACTTTTTACCAAAGAATGATGAAGAGTTTAACGAAGGCAAAAAACTTTACAAACAAATTTGTGAAGAAGCTGTAAGATTAGGTGGAACAATTTCCGCTGAACACGGAATTGGAAAAGCTAAACGAGATTATCTTTTAATGATGTATGGTGAAGCTAATATCCGCAAAATGGCAGCACTAAAAAAATCTTTAGACCCAAATCTTATACTTGGAATTGGAAATATTTTTGATGAAAAATATCTAAGCTAATGTTTAAAAAGTTTTTACTTGGACTAATAATCTTTATTTCACTTTATGTGATTGCAGTTAGTTGTAATACTACAGAGCCGCCCATTGTTGATAACATCCCACCCGGCAAAAGAGATTATGTTTGGTCGATTGACAGTATAAGTAGGCCAGGTTTTCCATATTTGCAATCAATTTGGGGAAGTTCGCCAACAGATGTTTGGGGAGCAGGTTTTTCAGAAGATGTTAGAGATTGTCTTTGGCATTTTGATGGAGTAAGCTGGAAAAGAGCAACAGAAGGAACGCCTATAACTGTATTTGGAAATGGTTCAAAGATAGTTGGAGGAATTTGGGGAACTGCACAGAATGATGTCTGGGCTTTCGGAGGTAGAATATTGAGTAATCCAGAAAGGACTGAGCCCTTTGTTATGCATTATAATGGAAATCAATGGTTAGAAGTACTAGGAGATAAAAACCAAATGCCCGACGGATTTACAGATATTTACGCAATTAGAAAAGATAATTTCTGGGTTTCGTCGTCATGATCATGTTTCAGAGTATAAAGATGGGTCATGGAAGAAATACTTTATAGGAGAAAATTATTTTGTACAATCTATTTCAGGAATTGGAAGTAGCGTTTACTTAACTGCTTATCCAATCGGCTTGGATTCTTTATATTTTTTGAAATTTAATGGAACGAAATTTAATATTGTCGACAGAACGAAATTATTGCAAAATAGTAAATTTGAGTATAGTGGATTATTATTTGCAAATAATAAATGTTACACATTAGAGCCAGGATAATCACTGCAAAACTAATCGGGGAAATAGTTGATATTAATAGTTGGTTAATTGAACTTTCACCACCAAGTGGCGGATTTTCTCATTCATTCTACAGCAACTCAAAGGATATTTGGGCGGTTGGTATAAATGTTTTTCCTTATCATTTTAATGGAGTCTAATTGGCAATCAATAGTTATAGATGGAATGTAACTGACATAATGATACTCATTTAACTGGCATTTGGGGTGATGGGAAAGAAATTTTTATTTGCGATACAGAAAATAACATTATCTATCACGGAAGATAGTTTTTGTCACACTTCGACAAGCTCAGTGTGACAATTACTTTCCAATCTTATAACTCGTACCTTCTTTACTATCCTGCAAAACAACACCAAGTTCTTTTAGTCTATCACGAATTGTATCCGAAAGCTGGTAGTTTTTATTTTGTTTTGCTTCAGTTCTAAGTGTTATAAGTAAGTTCTATCAAATCATTCACAAGTTTATCATCGCCAGCATTTGTTTTGTTAAAATCAACAATGCCAAGAACATTTTCTGCAGTTTTGGTTAGAAATGTTTTTACATCATTATAAAAACTAACATCAACATTTTCTGATGAAGCAATTATGCGGTTAACTTCTTTTACAAAATCAAAAATAACCGCAACAGCTTGCGATGTATTTAAATCTTCATCCATCGCTTCTTCAAATCGCTGGTAAAAAGATTTGAAATCAAACTCAGGTTTAGTTACCAGAATTATTTTTCTTTATCTCATCATTAACTTTATCAACAAGATTTGTAATCTTCTCCAGACCTTTTTCTGCTCCGGTTAAAAGATCATCAGTAAAGTTTAATGGTCCGCGGTAATAAGCCTGTGCAAAAAACATTCTTATTGCTTCAGCAGAATATCTTTTTAACACATCTCTTGCTGTAAAAAAGTTACCGAGAGATTTAGACATTTTTTCTTCGTTGATATTAAGAAAACCGAAATGAAGCCAGTACTTTACAAATGGTTTTCCTGTTGCGGCTTCACTTTGTGCAATTTCATTTTCGTGATGAGGAAAAATCAAATCATTTCCGCCGGCGTGAATATCAAATGTTTCTCCCAGATGTTTGCAGCTCATTGCAGAGCACTCAATATGCCAGCCCGGTCTTCCTTTTCCCCACGGACTTTCCCAGTAAGGCTCGCCTTCTTTTGCTTTTTTCCATAAAGCAAAATCCAATGGATTAGATTTCTCTTCATTAATTTCTATTCGTGCACCGGATTCAAGATCTTCAATATTTTTTCCGCTTAACTTTCCATATTCACTAAAATGTTTTACATCATAAAAAACATTTCCGTCTTTATTGTAAGCAAACTTTTTATCCTCAAGCTGTTTAATCAAATCGATTATCTCACCCATATGTTCAGTTGCTTTAGGATAAACATTAGCTTTTTTGATTTTAAGTTTTGTTATATCATCAAAAAAAGCATTGATGTAATCATTAGTAACTTCACTTGGTTTTCGTTTTTCTTCGTTAGCTTTTTTAATAATCTTATCATCAACATCAGTAAGATTCATAACAAATTTTACTTTGTAACCTTTGTACTCAAGATATCTTCGCACCATATCAGCCATAACGAAAGAGCGCGCATTACCGATATGAAAGTAATCATAAACAGTTGGTCCGCACATATAAATTTTAACTTCGTTTGGATCAATTGGAATAAATTCTTCTACTTTTTTTGTAAGTGTGTTATAGAGTTTTAACATAGTTATTAGTTTTTTGTTGGATAATTGTTGGTGCAAATATAATGAAGATTAGTGGTCATTGCGAGTGTAATTACTGGCAATCGAATTGTCAAACTGAGCTGTCGAAGTGTGACACAACCTTTAAGTCAGTCTTCGACAGCTGCCTGCCAGACACTGAGAAATCTGTTTTATTTTATTGTAAAGATTTCTCCCTTCGGTCGAAATGACATAAGGAAAATTTTTACTTTACTTGTCTTAATTTCTCTAAAAGAAGTTTAAAATCATCAGGAAATTCAGAATCAAATCTTACAAGTTTATTTGTGTGCGGATGAATGAATCCCAATGTTTTTGCGTGTAATGCTTGTCTTGGCATTAATTCTAAAAGATTGGTAATTCTGCTTTTTAATTTTGGTAATTCATAACCTGAGTGAATTTTATTCCCGCCATAAGTCGGATCACCAAAGATTGGTTTACCCATCCCGGATAAATGAACTCTTATCTGATGTGTTCTACCGGTTTTTAAATTGAGTTTTAAATAAGAAGTAAATTCAAACTCTTCAATAACCTTGTAGAAGGTTGTTGCATCTTTTCCTTCTTTATCACTAATAGTAAATTTTTTTCTATCGCTTTTACTGCGAGCGATCTTTGTAGCTGATTACTCCCTCAGTTTCAGAAAATTTTCCCCAGCAAATTGCATGATATTCTCTTTCTATAGAATGCTTAGAAAACTGTGCAGCTAACTTTGCGTGAGTATAATCATCCTTTGCAACCACAAGCAATCCGCTTGTATCTTTATCAATGCGATGTACAATTCCCGGTCTTCCAACTTCATTTACAGAGCTTAAAGATTTTGTATGATGCAGAAGTGCGTTAACTAAAGTACCTGTGTAATTTGCATAAGCAGGATGAGCAACCATTCCTGCAGCTTTATTTACAATAAGGAAATACTCGTCTTCATAAATAATATCAAGAGTAATATCTTCAGCTTCAACATCCTCGGGTCTGGGAGAAATTAGCTGCGTTGCTTCAACTTTATCAAAAGGTTTAACATTATAATTTGATTTGACAACAACGCCGTTTACTGTTACAAGTCCGGCATCAACTGCTTTTTGTACTTTAGATCGTGTAGTATTTTCGATATGATGAGTAAGAAATGTATCTATGCGTTCTTTTCTTTTTCCTTCGGGTACATCAATCAGAAATTTCTTTTCGCTTATCAGTCTGCTCATTAATTGTATCTTCGTTAATTATATCTGAGCTGTTTTCATTTTGAACAGTTTTAGTTGATTCATCAGAAACAGCAATGTCTTGTGCAGCAGTTGAAGTTCCGCCATCTAAAACAGCTTCAACTTTTTCATCTTCTTCCTGATGTTTTTTATAGAAAAGAACAAGAACTAAAACACCAATTGTAACAGCTGCATCTGCAATATTAAATACAGGCCAGCGATCGTAGCTTCTTCCAAATAAAGTGAAATCAAAAAAATCAACATCAAAAAAATCAACAACTTTTCCGTAAAACAAAGGTGCGTAATCAAAAAATAATCCGTAAAAAGTTCTATCGATTAAATTTCCCACAGCACCGCCAAGTATAAGTGCAATTGCAATTTTCAAACTCCAGCTTTTATCACGAATAACATAGAGATAAAAGATCAACCCAATACTTGCTACCAGAGAAAAAACAGAAATGATTAATTTGAATTTACTTCCGGGATCATAACCAAATGCCATCCCAGGATTTTCAACAAATGTAAATCTAAAAAAATCACCAAAGACAGGAATCATTTGCCCAAGATACATTCCCTCATAATTAATATTCAGGAATGGAATCGAGAATCCTTTAACCATTAACTTCGTAACCTGATCAATAACGACGACAGCAAATGATAAATACAACGCTTTCAACTAATACAAACTCCTTGATAAAATGGAAGAGGTTTGACTAAGAGTTTCACATGTCATTCCCGTGAAAACGGGAATCCATAAAATGCTATCAAGTAGATTCCCACTTTCGTGGGAATGACAATCCAGTAATATTAACTTTTGAGTCAGTCTCATCTTATAAATATTATTTTTTTTCTTGTTTCTGTTTCATTGGTAAACATAATTGGCTGTGAGGAACAGCTTCCAATCTTGCTTTAGGAATAAGCGGACAAGTCGGGCAAAGATGCTGAGGTTCTTCAATACATTCAACACAAATTCCATATGTACCGGCATCAATTCTTTTTAATGCATCTTCAAGATATCCTAAAAACTTATTTTCACGCTGTGCATAAAGAAAAGTTTTTTCTCTTTCCATAGCATCGGTTCCCTGCTCAGCCATATGAAGTGAGTAAGGAGAATTTTCATTTATATATTCACCTGTTGTAGGATCAAGTATTTGCTCTCTTAAATTCTGAAGCTGTTCAAGAATCTCATCACGTTTAACAAGAATTATTTCCCTGAAATTATCAAGGTCTTTTTTACCATATCCTTTTATCTTTTTTATAGCTGCAGCACGGTTTGCGGCTGTCATTTCAGGCGTAATATATTCTTCTTCTTTTTTCTTGGTTGTTCTTGGTTTTACTTTATGCGTTACAATTTCTTTCTTTAGAACTTCAGCCTTTTTAGTAATAACAGTTTTTTTAGGCGCAGCCTTAACTTTGGCTGCTTTAGTTTTAGTTACTTTCTTTGCTGTCACTTTTTTCACTTCCTTTTTCTTGGGTGCTTGTTTCTTTACATTTTTCTTTGGTGCCGCAGCTTTAACGGGTTTTTTCTTTTTTATTTCTTTCTTCACAATTTTCTTTCCTGATTTATTGGTGCTTTTTGTGTTTTTCTTAACAGTTTTTTTTGTTGCCATGATTGATTCTCCTCTAATTAGGATTGTACCTTTTCGATGTTAATTGAACAATCAAACTCACCTATTTTAAATTCCTGAGTAAACCCGTTTCCAGCTTTACTTTTCTCAGATAATTTTTCCGCAAGAGTTTCGGTTGAAATATATTGATTAAAATTCTTAATAGCTCTAACAAATTTTTCTGAGGCGGTAAAATTAATAATAATTTTATCAGTTACATCAAATCCCGCATCTTTTCTCATATTCTGGATTCTATTAACAAATTCGCGTGCTAAACCTTCTTCAATAAGTGCTTCATCAAGTTCAGCATCAATTGCAACAGTAATTCCGGCTTCAGCTTCTACAACCCAGCCTGTAATTTCTGAACTGATAATTTCAACATCATCTTTTGAGATTGTTAATTCTTCGCCGTCGATATTGAGAATGATATTATTTCCCTTTTCGATCTTAGAAATTTCTTCTTTTGTGAAATTTTTAATCAACTCTGCAACTGTTTTAACTTTCTTACCAAACTTCGGTCCGATTGATTTGAAGTTAGCTTTAGCAGATTTATTAACGATTTCAGCATCATCAGTTAGAATAATTAATTCTTTTATGTTTACTTCTTCAAGAATTACATCTTTCATTTTGGAAAGTGCTTCGTGTTTGCTTTTATCTAAAGCAACCATAATTTTCTTAAGCGGTTGACGTACTTTAAGATTATTTTTTGCTCTCATTGCACGTGTTAAGTAAACAACGTTCTGTGCAACTTCCATCTTTTCTTCTAAAGCTTTATCACGATAAGTCGCTTTAGGAAATTCAGCAAGATGTACTGATTCATAATTTTCTCTTTTAGTTTCAGCATTTAAATCAAGATAAATTGCTTCAGAAATAAATGGAGCAAATGGTGCTGTTAATTTGCATAAAGTTTCCAAACACTCATATAAAGTTTGATATGCAGAAAGTTTTTCTTTATTCATTTCTGATTTCCAGAAACGTCTTCTGCTTCTTCTTACATACCAGTTTGAAAGCTGATCGATTGTGTAACTTGAAACTGCACGTGCAGCTTTTGTTACATCGTAATCATTCATTAACTGTTCGTACTCTTCAACAAGAGCATTAAGCTTTGAAATTATCCAGCGATCAATTTCAGGTCTTTCTTCATAAGGTATCAAAGCATCTTTAAAGTTAAAGCCATCAATGTTTGCATAAAGCGCAAAGAATGAATATGTGTTAACCAAAGTTCCAAAGAATTTTCTTTGTACTTCAACTAATCCTTCTTCATCAAATAATGTTGGTCGCCATGGTGGAGAATTTGTAACCAAATACCAGCGGGTTGCATCAGCACCATATTTATCAAACAGCAGAAATGGATCAACTGTGTTGCCGATTGTTTTGGACATTTTCTTTCCGGTTTTGTCCAGAATCAATTCATTAACAATCACATTCTTAAATGCAACATTATCAAACAACATTGTTGAGATAGCATGTAAAGTATAAAACCATCCTCGTGTCTGATCAATTCCTTCACAAATATATTCTGCAGGAAAATAATTCTTTTCAAATTCTTCTTTATTTTCAAAAGGATAATGATATTGTGCAAAAGGCATTGAACCCGAATCAAACCAAACATCAATTACTTCCGGAGTACGTTTATATATTTTGCCATTCTTTTCAAAAAGTATTTTATCAACAAATGGTTTGTGAAGATCAATCTCTTTTAAATCTTTTAATGAAATTCTTTTCCCGTCTTCTTCGATAAATCCATTCTTAACCTCTTCAATACTTCCGATTGCAAAAACATCACCATCTTCACTTACCCAAAGCGGCAATGGAGTTGCCCAGAATCGATCTCGTGATAACGCCCAATCTTTATTTTCTTCAAGCCAGTTACCAAATCTTCCACTTCCAACTTCCGGCGGCTGCCAGTTGATTTGTTTATTCAATTCAACCATTCTATCTGCAATAGAAGTTGTTCGGATAAACCATGATTCGCGTGCATAATAAATTACAGGAACTTCAGGATGCCGCCAGCAGAAAGGATATGTGTGAAGGATAGTTTCTTTTCTGTAAAGTTTTCCTTCTTGTTTAAGTTTAAGAATAATTCCAGCGTCAGCATCTTTAACAAACTGACCCGCAAAATCTGTCACTTCATCAGTAAATAATCCGCCACGAGTAACAGGCTGCAGCATTGGCAAGCCGTACTTTTTAGAAACTTCATAATCATCAGCACCAAAAGCAGGAGCAATGTGAACAATTCCAGAACCATCTGCTGTACTTACAAAATCACCCTCAACTACATAAAAAGCTTTTTTATCAACATCACAATATTCCATCAACTGTTCGTATTCAATTCCTGCAAGTTCACTTCCTTTCATCTCGGCAAGAATTTCATATTCTTTATCGATTACGGATAATCTTTCTTTTGCAAGAATCATTGTTGCATATTCTGTTTTGATTTTTACATAATCAATATCAGAACCAACAGCAAGAGCAACATTTGAAATCAATGTCCATGGAGTTGTTGTCCAAACAAGAAAATGTTCATCAGCATTAACAAGTTTAAACAAAACATAAACAGATGGATCTTTTGTTTCGCGGTAACCTAATGCAAGTTCGTGTGAAGATAAGAACTGTTTCAGATTTGGGATCCTGCGGAACAATTTTATAATCTTTATAAAGAAGTCCTTTATCAAATAAAGTTTTAAGTGCCCACCAAACTGATTCAATATAATTATTATCAAGAGTTATGTATGCGGATTTTAAATCGATCCAATAACCCATTCGGGTTGTCATCTTTTCCCAAAGATCAAGATAAGTAAAAACAGATTCGCGGCATTTTTGATTATACTTTTCAACACCGTAATCAAGCACTTCACTTTTATGTTTTATACCCAGAGCTTTTTCAACTTCAATTTCAACAGGAAGACCGTGTGTATCCCAGCCGGCTTTTCTATTAACACGATAACCTTGTAAAGTTTTATAACGGCAAACTAAATCTTTTAAAGTTCTTGCCATAACATGATGAATGCCGGGTTTTCCATTAGCGGTTGGCGGACCTTCGTAGAATGTCCATGATTTATCTTCATCACGAGTTGAAATACTTTTTTCAAATATTTTATTGTCTTGCCAGAACTTTAATATTTCTTGTTCTAACTGAGGATATCCTATTTTTTCTAAATTCTGCTTAAACATTTTAAATTACTGTAGTGTGTAAGTGGACTATAATTCTTCGTACTTTTTTATTAATTCTCGTTCAGTGTGAATGAACTCTTTAAGTTCGCTCTCAATTCTTTCTTTTTTCAAAATCGTATTCTTTGCGTGAAGTTCTGCATCATTAATTAATTTTTGCGCTTTAACTTTTGCCTCTTTAAGAGTAATCTCTGCTTCTCTTTTTGCATCAAGCATTGTCTGTTCATAAACTTTAATTTTTTCTTTAAGGATAACACTTTCACGTTCAGAGCCAAGCACTTCCTGAAGCGCCATTCCAAAAAATCCCATTGCACCGAGAGTAATATTTCTTAAACTGTACAGAATAATATTTTCAGTAAGTAATTCTGCTGCTGAAAAATATTCGTTAAAGAAAATTATAACGAACAGACTTACAATTGTTACAGCAATAATAATTGCAAAAACAATTTTACCTCCGTGCTGCCAGCCTAAAACACGATTGATAAACCATCCGCAGCTAAAACTAAAAATTGAAAGCACAAACCAAACAGCAAAATTAAGCTGACCAAAATCAAATAAGTTTGTGTTTAAAAAATTTGAGATAAATAAAAACGCCGCCAGCAAAACTGCAGCACCGTAATTAACTAACATTTTTTTAGGTGAGAATTTCATTTTATTCTCTTGATTACTTCTTTCATTATTAAAGTCATTTTAGGTTCAGCTTTCATTGCGGCTGCAATAATCTCTTCAACATTTACAGGTTTAAGTGTTTCAGGAAAACATTCATCTGTAATGATGCTCATTCCAAGTACTTTCATTCCCATATGATTTGCAACAATGTTTTCGGGGATTGTTGACATTCCAACAACATCAGCACCAATCTCGCGTAGAAATTTATACTCAGCTTTTGTTTCAAGATTTGGTCCCGGAACTGCAACATAAACACCTTTGTGAACTTTTATATTATTTTCTTTTGCAACTTCTTCAGCAAGTTTAATCAAATCTAATGAATATGCTTCACTCATATCCGGAAATCTTGGTCCAAGTTCATCTTCATTTTTTCCGATAAGCGGATTATCACCAAGAAGATTTATATGATCAGCCATCAACATCAAATCACCTTTGCGGTAATCAGGATTCATTCCGCCGCAAGCATTTGAAACAACAAGAGTTTTTACTCCAAGAAATTTCATCACACGAACAGGATAAGTAATTTGCTGCATCGTGTAGCCTTCGTAGTAATGGAATCTTCCCTGCATTGCTACAACTTTTTGTCCGTTTATCGTACCAAAAATTAATTTACCGTGATGCGATTCAACAGTTGATAATGGAAAATGAGGTAAGATCAGCATAATCAATTTGATGTTCGATATTGATTTCTTTTACAAGTCCGCCTAAACCTGTTCCAAGAATAATTCCAACAGGATAATTATCAGAAGTATGTTTTCTGATTACTTCTAAAGTCTCATTTATTTTACTTATCAAATCGCTCATAAAATTTTATTCAAGATATCGTTTATATCAATATCCATTTTGTTTGATTCTTCAATCTTCTTGCCCTTTGTTTTTTCATCACCGGCGCGTTCAACTTTAAGCTCAAGCAAATTTGCCTGCGAACTTACAATTGCTTTTAGCTTTGCAAGTATCAAATCTTTTTCTTCTCTAAGATTAACAACTGCATTGCGGATATCGTTTGTACTTTCGCGTGCTTTCTCAATTATCTGTGAAGCTTTTAATTCGGCTTCTCTTATCATCAAACTTGTTTGCTTCTTAGTTGCTTCCATAGATTTTGCGGATGATTCCTGCGCACTAAGAAGAGTATCCTGCAGATTTTTTTCTATCTTTTTGTACTCACTAATCTGTTCTGTTAATGATTCAACTTCGCTTTTTAATGATTCATTTTCTGTGTTAAGTTTATCAAGTTCTTCAGCTAAACTTTCCAGAAAATTCTGCACTTCATCAGGATCATATCCACGCATTTTTTTTGTGAATTCCTGCTGACGAATTTCTATGGGAGATATTTTCATACTTGTCTCCAATCTTTTGAGTAATCTCTATCACCAAAAATTGCACTTCCGATTCTAATCATCGTTGCACCTTCTTCAATTGCAATTTCAAAATCACTTGTCATTCCCATTGATAGCTCAGTAAGATTGTAACCTTTATTGTTAATTTGATCTTTCAAATTACGTAAATCTCTAAAACTTTTCCTAATAATATTGGCATCTTCTGTTAACGGCGCCATTGTCATTAAACCTTTAAGTTCGATGTTCTTTAGCTCTGAACATCTTTTAACCAAACTTAAAATTTCGTTTTCAGTTTCAAGTCCTGATTTGGTTTCTTCTTCGGAAGTTTTCACTTCAAGCAAGATCTTCTGAACTTTACTAATTTTTTCTGCTCGCTTATTTATCTCTTCAACAAGTTCAATCGAATCAACCGAATGAATTAACTCGGCAGCATTAACAGCATATTTAACTTTATTTTTTTGAAGAGTACCGATCATATGCCAGACAACGGAATCGCCAAGTTTTTCAAACTTAAGTGTAAGTTCCTGTGCACGATTTTCACCAAAATCAGTTAACCCGCAATTTTTTGCTTCGATGATTGCATCCACACCAAAATATTTAGAAACCGCAATAAGTTTTACTTCAGCAGGATTTCGTACCGATCTTCTACAAGTTTCTTCTATTTTTTGCCTTAAAACGGCTAAATTTTCAGCAATCATTTTAAAAATAAGGTTGTGAATTTATCCTGATAAATCTTAAAAAACAAAGAAATTACAGTGATTTTTATTATATGTCATCCTGAATTTATTTCAGGATCTTCTAAAGATTCCGAAGCAATCCGCCGCGGCGGTCGGAATGACTTTATTTCAAAGAATTTACAAGGATTTTTAATAATCATTAAAATTTAACAAGGCAAATATAACCTTAAACTGAGTGAAGTGCTTAGAAAATGTTCTAAAGATATTTTAGTAATTTTGATTGTTATTATTCACAATTTATTGGAGAAATTATGGGTTACGCATTATTAGATCAAATTAAAGCTAATGCAAAATCAAAAAACAAAACTATCATCCTTCCGGAATCTCACGATGATCGTGTTCTTAAAGCTGCAGAAATTTTAACCAAAGAAAAAATCTGTAAAGTAATTACTCTTGGCAATCCTGCAAAAGTAAATGAAGATGCAAAAAAACTTGGTGTGGATTTAACCGGAGTTGAAATTATAGATCATACAACTCATCCAAAGTTTGATGAGTTTGCAAATATCTATTATGAGTTAAGAAAGAAAAAAGGAATGACTCCCGAGCAGGCAAGCGAAGTAATGAAGCGTGATCTTTTCTTTGCTGCAATGATGCTTCGTGAAGGTTTGGTTGATGGAAGTGTTGCCGGTTCATTTGCATCAACTGCTGATGTAATGAAAGCAGGAATACAAATTGTTGGAATGCCGCAGGGAATTTCAATTGTTTCAAGTTTCTTTTTAATGTTGTTTAAAGATAGAGCTTTCAGTTTTGCAGATTGTGCTGTTGTTCCAAATCCTGATGCAGAACAACTTGCAGATATTGCAATATCAACAGCAGATAATCACAAAAAATTAACCGGTGAAGAACCACTTGTTGCAATGCTATCTTTCTCAACAAAAGGAAGCGCAACACACGAACTTGCTGATAAAGTTATCAAAGCAACAGAAATCGTAAAAACAAAAAGACCTGATCTTAATGTTGATGGTGAACTTCAGTTTGATGCAGCAATTGTTGAATCAATCGGAAAGAAAAAAGCACCGGAAAGTAAAGTTGCAGGAAAAGCAAATGTTTTAGCTTTTCCTGATTTGAATGCCGGAAATATTGGTTACAAAATTGCTCAACGATGGGGCGGAGCTGAAGCTGTTGGTCCAATGGTTCAGGGATTGAAAAAACCATTTTTTGATTTGAGTCGCGGCTGCAGTGTTGATGATATTGTTAACACAGCATCAATAAATGTTTTGATGGGATAAAAAAGCTACACACCCATTTTAATTCCCCTCTCCCGAAGGGAAATAAGTGGGAATGACAATGTCTATATTTTATCGTTTTGAAACAACCACATTTTTACAATTGCCGACACATAAATATTTCCTTATGTTCGCTCATCAAAAAACTAATCTATAAATGAATTTAATTTTTGTTACAATTTTTGTTTTCTTATTGAATCTGCCGTTTGGTTATTGGCGTGCAAATGTTAAGAAATACGGACTTCAATGGGTGCTGGCTGTTCATATTCCCGTTCCATTTGTTATTGCTGCAAGAATATTTTCCAACATCGGATTTGAATTATATACTTATCCAATTCTGGTTGGAGCATTTTTTCTCGGACAATTTGCTGGAAAATACTTTTACACAAAAAGAAAAAGTCTTGGTCAATCTCCTCTCACTTCTTGTCTCGTAATGGATCTAGTTCGTAACAATTAATTATTTGGTTGTTTTGAACTTTTCAAACCGCATTTTGGTTTTAACTTAAAAGAAAGAATATCATGAAAAAAATTATAACTCACACAACATATGTTTTAGCGATAGCATTATTTCTTTTTCTATCCAAAACAGATGCTGAAAACAAAAACAGAGGAAATGGAATGGGAAAGAATATTAAGCAAGTAACAGTTAAAGATATAGATGGTAAATCGGTTAATCTTGCAGATTACAAAGGAAAAGTTTTATTGATTGTTAACGTTGCAAGTTATTGCGGATTTACAAAACAATATTCAGGTCTGGAACAGATTTACAAACAATATAAAGATAATGGATTTGAAATCTTAGCTTTTCCGTGTAATCAATTTGGGGAACAAGAGCCAGGGACAAATGAAGAAATTAAAAACTTCTGTTCTTCAAAGTTTGATGTAAATTTTAAATTATTTGATAAGATAGATGTTAACGGAAATAGATAAATCTCCTTTATATTCAATCCTCACGGATAATGAAGTTACCGGTAAAGCAGATATTAAATGGAATTTTGAAAAGTTCTTAATTGATAAAGATGGTAATATTGTTGCAAGATATGCCAGCAAAGTTGAACCGACCAGCAAAGAATTAATTTCTGCAATTGAAAAAGAGTTGGCTAAATAAAACATCATGTCACACTGAGCGCAGTCGAAGTGTGACCTTATTCTTTTTAATGAGTCGTCATACTTCGACTTCGCTCAGCATGACGTTTAACTTGTTTATGCTGCCCCGATAAATTAAAGTTAAGTGTTCAGATGCGCGGATACTTTTTTTAATTTATTTGCGGGCAGCTTTTTATTTTAAACCCATCTGCTGTTTTACCCAAAGCTTAGCATCAATAATCTGTTTATGCTCAATGTTTATTGTAGCGGCAATTCGTTTTATAAGATGATCTTCATATTGATTTAGTTTTTCATCTTTGTAAATCAACTTCCAGAGACTTTCAATCAATTCAATTTTTTCATCGTGTGTAAAGGTTGTGTTGATCACTCCTGTAAACTCATAAAGACTTACACTTTCTTTAACTCTTTCTTCAGCAAGTGTCATCAGATCATTAACATAATCGTCATCAAGATTAAAAGTGGATTTCATTTCAGATATGATAAAATTTCTTTCATCTTCAGTAAACTCACCATCAGCTTTTGCTATTTCAATAAAAAGAGCACAAGCTGCAATTTCAACTTTTTTATTTCTTTGATTGGAATATGAATTAACTTCAGTTTGAATAGTTGAAGTTTGATCATTAGAAAATACTTTTCTTAAATAATCTAGCATAAATCACATCCTGTCTAATTCGCTTAACAAATCGGGAACATCCAAAGGTTTTGTAACCATTACAAGATTTCCATCTTCATCTTTTGGCCATTGTTCAACAAGTTTATCACAATACAATTCAAGCCCGTTTCCATCAGGGTCTTTTATGTATATCGATTCAGAAACACCATGATCAGATGCACCTTCGATAGGATAATTTGATTCCCACACTCTCTTAAATGCTTTTGCAAGATCTTCTCTTGATGGAAAAAGAATTGCAAAATGATAAAGTCCGGTATGTCCTTCTGGAGCCGGAGTAGCATTTTCACCAGCCCACGTATTCAATCCAATGTGATGATGATAATTTCCTGATGAAAGAAATACAGCATTCTTTCCAAACCTTGCTGTAACCTGAAAACCAAGCAAGTCTCTGTAAAATGCCAATGCTTTATCAAGATTTGCAACAGTTAAATGAACGTGTCCTATTCGTGTGCGGGGATTTAATTCGTAATCCATCAAACTCCAATATTTTATTTATGATTAACTTTTACTGATTTAACTTTCCAGATTTTATCTGCGTATTCCTGTACTGATCTATCGCTTGAAAACTTTGATACTCGAGCAACATTATAAATAGATTTTTTTGTCCACTCTTCTTTATTCTTATACAACTCAGCCACTTTATCCTGAGCATCTATGTAGGATTGATAATCTGCAAACAAGAGATAATAATCAACGTTCATCAAACCACGAATCATATCATCAAATATTCCAAACTCTTTTGGACTAAAGAAATTTGTTGCAATCATATCAACAACGTGCTTTAAGCTCAGCATTTTTTTCATAATATGTTTTAGGATTATATCCGTTGGATTTAAGTTTTACCACTTCATCGGCAAGCAAGCCGAAAATAAAAATGTTATCATCACCAACTTCTTCTCTTATCTCAACATTTGCACCATCCATTGTTCCGATTGTAAGAGCCCCGTTTAATGCAAATTTCATGTTGCCCGTACCGGAAGCTTCTAATCCCGCTGTTGATGTCTGTTCCGATAAATCGGATGCGGGAATTATTTTTTCTGCAAGTGTTACTGAGTAGTTTTTTAGAAACACTACTTTTAGTTTATCACCAACATCAGGATCATTATTCACAACATCAGCAACAGAATTAATTAATTTTATAACCATTTTAGCTGCCTGATATGCAGGTGCGGCTTTACCCCCAAAAATAATTGTACGCGGTACCATTTTAATTTTAGGATTTTTTTTGATTCTGTTATAAAGTGTTATAATGTGAAAAACATTTAGTAATTGTCGCTTATACTCGTGAAATCTTTTTATTTGTACATCAAACATTGAATCAGGATTTACTTTAATGTTGTGTTCTTTTTCAATGTAATCAATTAAAACTTTTTTGTTGTTTAATTTTATTCTTTGCCAATTCTCTATAAAGTCTTTATCCTTTACAAACTTTTCTATTTTTTTTATCTGACCAAGATCTTTTATCCATTCCTGCCCGATTTTTTCTGATATCAATTGTGTTAAAAGCGGATTTGCAGTTACAAGCCATCTTCTTGGTGTAATTCCATTTGTAACGTTTATAAATTTTTTAGGATAGATTTTATTGAAATCAGGAAAAATTCTTTTCTTTAAAATACTTGTGTGCAAAGCGGCAACGCCGTTAACAGCAAAGCTTCCGACAATAGCCAGATTAGCCATTCTAACACGTTTATCTTTGCCAGCAGAAATGATTGTAAGTTTATCTAACACGTTTTGATCTTTGGAATACTTTTCTTTCACTTCTTCTAAAAATCTTCTGTTAATTTCATAAATGATTTGAAGATGTCTTGGAAGCAATTCTCCAAAAATTTGTTCAGACCATTCTTCCAACGCTTCGGGTACAACGGTGTGATTTGTATAAGCAAAAGTTTTTGATGTAATACTCCATGCTTCATCCCAGCTATGGTTTTCATCATCAATAAGTATTCGCATTAATTCCGGTATTGCAACAACAGGATGAGTGTCATTTAATTGTATAGATGTTTTATCAGAAAATTTATCAAATGTTTTATGTGCTATCTTATATTTTCTGATAATATCCTGAAGAGTTGCCGAAACGAAAAAATACTGCTGTTTAAGTCTTAAAAATTTTCCTTCAACATAGGTATCATTGGGGTAAAGAACTTTTGAAATTGTTTCAGAATCATTTTTCTTTGAAACTGATTCAACATAATTACCTTTGTTAAAATCAGAAAACTCAAAATCTATTGCGGCTTTTGCCTGCCACAAGCGTAAGTTGTTTACGGTTTGATTTTTATATCCCGGAACCGGAACATCGTAGGCTAAGGCATAAACATTTTCTGTATCAACCCATTTAAATCCGAGTTCATTATTGCCTTTATCGTATGTTTCTGTTTTACCATAAAACTGTACTTTGTAAGTAAGCGATCTTCGTAGCAAATCCCATGGATTTCCATCACGCAGCCAATTATCAGCACGCTCAACCTGATAGCCATGTTCAATATCCTGTTCAAAAATTCCGTACTCGTAACGTATTCCATAGCCAAATGCAGGTAGCTGAAGTGTTGCCATAGAATCAAGATAACAAGCAGCAAGTCTGCCTAAACCGCCGTTACCTAGTCCCATATCATGTTCTTTTTCCATAATTTCTTCAAGATCATATCCATCGCGATCAAGAATTTCACGGCATTCATTATAATAATCCAAATTAATTAGAGCATTACCAAGAATTCTTCCCATCAGATATTCCAACGAAAGATAGTAAACACGTTTTGCATCTTTATCGTGATAAGTTTTTTGGGTTCTTAACCAGCTTCTTACCATTCTATCACGAACGGCGAGTGAAAGTGCTGTGTAGGCATCTGCACCTGTAGCAGTATTTTTATCTTTAACTAAAGTAAACTCAAGATGCTCTGCAAATTGATTTGAAAGTGAAAAACTACCCGGATCTTCCTTGTCAGTAAAAAAAATAGTTCCAGTTTCTTTTTTAGCCATTAAACCAAACTCCTTGAACTTTAATCTCTATAAATGTTGCGGCAAATTTACTTGCATATAATTTTAATACAAAATAATAATGATTTGGGATATTTGAAGGACTTAGTAATTATTTTTTTTAATGTTTTGTTGAATTGATATGACAAACAAACCCAATTTTTTTAAGGAATTGGGTTTGAAGTTTTGATTAACTCTATAAGTACCCTTCCTCCCCTCCCAAAACAGAGGGGAGAAAAGGGTTGGAGGTGCGTGCTTTATTTGAGCAACAGCATCTTTTTTATTTGAGTATTTGTGCCTGCAACTAATTGATAAATATAAACTCCGCTTGGCAGATTAGAAGCATTCCATTCTACTTCATAACTGCCTGCAGGTTTATTTTCATTTACAAGAGTTGCTACCTTCATTTCCAAGAACATCATAAATTTTTAGCTCTACATTAGTTGCTCTGGAAGTTTAAAACTTATTATTGTAGATGGATTAAATGGGTTTGGATAATTCTGCATTTCAATTTTTCCCTCCCAAAACAGAGGGGAGAAAGGGTTGGAGGTGCGTGCTTTATTTGAGCAACAGCATCTTTTTTATTTGAGTATTTGTGCCTGCAACTAATTGATAAATATAAACTCCGCTTGGCAGATTCGAAGCATTCCATTCTACTTCATAACTGCCTGCAGGTTTATTTTCATTTACAAGAGTTGCCACCTCGTTTCCAAGAACATCATAAATTTTTAGCTCTACATTAGTTTGCTCTGGAAGTTTAAAACTTATTAATGTAGATGGATTAAATGGGTTTGGATAATTCTGCATTTCAATTTTTGCTTTAGAATCAACACAAATAACAGTATCCTGCATTAAATCTTCATGATATACTGCAATTGTACCTCTTTGTCCCACAGCTATAGCAGAATTTGTCGAACAAAAATTTATGGAGTTAAGAATACCCACTGTCGTAGTAAATACTTCGGTCCAGTTACCATTAACTTCCCTTGATTCCAATATTACAGATCTATCTATAATGTTATTACCAAGCGATGATTTCTTTACGGCTGCCATTACAAAAGTATTATCAGACTTCTGGCAAATGCTGGTAATATCATAGAATCTGCCAATTGAGTAATCTATCCATCTGTATCTGTCTTCATCTTTACAAATAAATAGCTTGCCATTATCCCCTACAATAACTTTCATTCCGGTTTTAGGACAAACTCTAACTGAATTTAGGTTGTAATTTGTAATTCTTCGCATAAACCAATTTTCACCTCGATCGGTAGTGAATGCAACAAGACCGGCACTACCTACTGCAATTGCATTATCTTTATCAAAAGTGACAACTGAATTAAATTTACCGTGTGAACATTGGTGATTTATCGCTCCAGGTTAAACCGCCATCATGAGTAACCAATATTGAAGCATATGATATTGGTGCTTCCGGTGTACCTAAATATTTGTATCCTACAACTATTCCGTTTAGTTCATTTGTAAATGATACATCTTTGTTATAGTAGTTGTGAGCAACTGATATTACATCCCAAGCTCTCCAGCGGCAATCTGTTTTTAAGATTAAACCATTGTCACCAACCAGAAATCCGGTATAGTGATCAATAAATTTTATATTGTTCAAATTTGAATTAGCACCTACATCGAATTTATACCACGTAGACCCCCTGTTATTTGTTGCAAGCATCATTCCGTTATCACCAACAACAAATGCTTTTGTATCGGTTAGTTGAACAGCAGAATTGAAATCGGTTTTTGTTGGAAAAGAATTAATTCTCCACTGAGCGCTGATACTTGATGTTAAAACAAGTACCACGAGAATTAAAACGAGTTTGCCAAATAAAGCTTTCATAGAACCTCCTAAATGATTTAATGATTATTTATTTTCCACTGGCTTTTTTACCAATGAGTTTTATATCTCTTTTACTTTTTAAATGATCACCCCAAAGTCTTTATCGCTCAACCAATCTTTTTAATTGAGTTGAGTCTTATCATCATATAAAAATATTTTTTCCCTCAGTTTATAAGAACTAAAATTATTTATTAATCAAGAGCGGGATAAATTGTTTGAATATCACAGCAAAGTCTGATATCCCTAAGCATAACACGTGTTGTTGTTACCGCATAAATGCATACAAGATTCATCCTGTGGGTACATCCAGTTATTTCATATTGTTTTATAAGTAGATATTCTCTTGCACCAAATGGATCGAGCATTATATAGTCTAATGTTTCTTTATGAACATAATAGTGCGGTGCAGTATAACTGATTGGTCTCTCAACAGGGACAGATGGTTTTAGCTCAGCATTAATTCTCATCTTTACCACTGTATTATAACCGTTGTTGGCACTTATTTGATTTCCGATATTGGTGCTTACACCAAAATCAATTGTGCCAGCTATTCTTAATGCAGAACAGGGACCAGGACCCTGGCTGGGATCTAAAAGCCATGTATCCAGGATTATTGTATTGCTGCCTGGATTTATTTTATAAGCTATATTGTTTTCAGAGTTTTCTGTTGTGATAGGATCTGTAATAGAATTTTCCTGACAAGCATTAAAAAATGCTGCAAAAATTAAGGCGACAGCAAAAATTAAGTTTTTCATAGCACGCTCCTTTTTCATTCAATAATTTTGCAATAAATAAATTTTAGTTTTAATTAAAATTTCCCCCCAACTCAAAATGATTCAGTTCGAAACCAAGAATAAATAGAACATCCTTAATGATTATAAATTAAATATTATTTAATACTACCATGAGCTTTTAAATTGTGATCTTTATAATAGTATTCACATAGACACCTCAAATAATCACATTCGGTATCTTCACCTTGACATTTAATTAAATAGATACCGCGCTCGTCTCCAATTTTATATAGGGACCAGGCAGCCATTAATCTCTGACCGGGAGCATTCTTTTCATTTCTGAACATCGCCATTAAAGGAATTACGGCTTTCTCTGACTTCATCTCACCAAGAAAATATGCCGCACTTACTTGCAGCCCAGCAACATCGGAATTTAATCCTACAAGATAGTTTTCTTCAATTTGTTCGCGGGTAAACCCGGATTTTTGCAATTCTGCTGGTGTTTGTGACAGCAAACAGATTGGAAATGCAAAAAGTATAACGAAAGCAAAAATTAAGTTTTTCATAGCACGCTCCTTTGTGTTAATTATAATTTATGTTGATTAAAAGAACTGGTGCAAATAAACAAAATTTGGAGGGCGGCTACCTATCAGGTATGTTTCAAAGAGTAGTAACTATGTTGCAAGTTTTAATTGAGGTTAAATTTGAGAGAAAAAATAAGTTTTGTGGAAAGATTTTTTGCAGTGGAATTTTTTACTTCACTATTTCGCTTGGTGCGTAACCATATTCTTCTTTAAAACAATGTGCAAAGTATGATGGACTTCCAAATCCAACTGAATACGCAATTTCTGAAATGTTTGCTTCGTGATTTTGCAGCATATTCTTTGCTTTTGCCAGTCTAACAGATCTTAAATAAACACTGCACGATTTACCAGTTAGTGCTTTAATTTTTCTAAACATTTGTGATCGGCTCATTCCAACTTCGTGACCAAAATTTTCAATTGTAAACTCTTCCTCAGAAATGTGTTCTTCTATTACTTTTAAGATTCGATCCATAAACTGGACATCAATCCCTTTTAATTTATGTTTTGATTTTGCAAGAGAAGTGATTGTATTAGAACTGTAAATTTCCTGCAGTTTTTTTCTGAGACTAATAAGATTTTTTATTCTGATATGAAGTTCTTTTGCGTCAAATGGCTTAGTTAGAAAATCATCGGCTCCTGTTTCCAATCCTTCTATTCTATATTCTTGTCCCGATTTTGCAGTTAACATAATAATTGGAATATGACTTGTCTTCTGATCCGATTTTAATCTTCGGGTCATTTCATTTCCATCCATCTTCGGCATCATTACATCACTAATAATTAAATCCGGAATAATTTCTTCAGCTTTTCTAATTCCTTCTTCTCCGTTTTCAGCTTCTTCAAAGTGATAATCATTACCCAGTGAGTCTTTAATAAATTCTCTCACATCAGCATTGTCTTCAACAATAAGAATAATGTTTTTGTTTGTAATCAGATTTTCAGAATTAGAATTATGATTTGCAGAATGGATTAACTCAGATTTATCAATAGTTAATTTTTCTATCGGAAGTTGATTATCAATTTCAACAATTTCCCGTGGTGTTAGATGTTCATTGCCAAGCGGAAGTATTATTTTAAATTCAGTCCACTCACCTAATTTGCTATCAACAGAAATTGATCCATGATGCAGTTCTACAAGCTCTTTTACTAACGACAGTCCGATTCCAGTGCCGCCATGTTCGCGGGTATGTGCGCTGTTAACCTGATAGAATCGATCAAATATTTTTGGAAGTTGTTCCTCGGATATGCCGATTCCCGTATCTCTAATTTTTATTTCTATACTGCTTTCATCACATTTTTTGAGCGATACTGATATTTCATTTTCATTTGGAGTAAATTTAAATGCATTTGAAAGAAGATTCTTAATTATTGTTTCCATTTTTTCTCTATCAAAGTAAACCATCAATTCGTCTTCAGTAACATTAAGATTAAATTTTATCGAATTCATTATTGCAAGTGATTCAAAGGACATTGCTATCCCTTTTAAAAATGGAATTATATTTTGTTTAGCAGCTTTTAATTCAAGTCTGCCGGAATCTAATCTGGATAGATCTAATAACTGATTTATGAGATTCAGCATATTGTTAGCATTCTTCTTGATCAGACCGGCATTTTTTTTAGCAATATCATCTGCATGATTTGACAAAATCTGTTCAGCAGGACCAAGAATTAAAGTTAGAGGTGTACGAAATTCGTGTGAGATGTTCGCAAAAAATCTCGATTTTATTCTATCAACTTCTTCCAGTTTTTCAGCATGTTCATGCTCAAGATCCAATTGATGTTTGAGACGCTGCCGTTTTAAATCGTAAGTTCTAATTGAATAAAGTATAAAAATTAATATCAATCCATACGCACTAAATGCCCAACCCGTTTTCCACCAGGGCGGATGGATAATAATTGCAAGTGATCGTCCCGGCTCATTCCATACACCATCAGAGTTGGTGCTTTTAACTTTAAAAGTATAAGTACGCGGACTAAGATTTGTATAGGTAGCAAATCTTCTGTCTGAATTCACATAAGTCCACTCTTTATCAAATCCCTCCAGCTTATATGCATACTTGATATTCTGCGGAATGATATAATCTAAAGCTGCAAACTCCATAGAGAAAACATAATCTTCATTCGTCAGATTTATTTCCGTCATTTCATTTAGTGAACTATTCAAGATCGTACGATTTAAGTGGTTATCAAATCCAACTGAAACAGGTTTATTGAACAATAAAAAATTTGTAAGTACTAACGGAGGTTTAAAGTCGGAATCTTTTATCTCAGCAGGATTAAAAACATTAAAGCCATTTATTCCGCCAAAATAAAAGTTGCCGCTTTTACCTTTAAAACAAGCCCATTGATTAAACTCATCATCTTGAAGTCCGTCTCTTACATTAAAATTTCTAAAAGTGCCACTAGCGGGATTATATCTTGATAATCCTTTGTTTGTGCTTATCCATAAATTTCTGTTATTATCTTCTATAATTCCGTAAATAGTATTGTTGGGCAAGCCATCAGATTCTGTAATTCTTTTAAACTTGCCTGACACAGGATCTAATTTATTCAATCCATTTGATGTACCAATCCATATTGAACCATCCATACTTATTAAAATTGAAGATATGATGTTATCACTAAGGCTTTCAATATCACCCGGGATATTATGGTACCATTTTGATTTACCAGATTTTCTATCAAAAATAAATAGACCATTGCTATATGTGCCAATCCATATTGTTCCTTTTTTATCTTCATACAAAGTATAGATACCTGCTGCTGTAATATCATCTGGCTCATCAGGATTGTATTTGATTTTTGTGAATGTGTTTTTCTTTTTATCAAATTTTATTAAACCTGCTCCAAAAGTTCCAATGAGCAGATCACCATATTTATCTTCAATTAAAACTGATACCTGGTCTATCGGCAGGCTGTTACTATCCAACGGATCGTTTTGGTATCGAATAAATCTATTACTCTTTTGATCAAATCTGCAAAAACCATAACCATCTGCAACTATCCAGAGATTGCCATCTCTGTCTTCCTTAATATCAGAAACACCATTTGAAGTTATACTGAATTTATCATTTGGATTATAAATGTAATTGGTAAAGTTTCCGCTCTTTATATCAAACCTGTTCAATCCATTAAATTCAGTACCTATCCAAACAATTCCGTTTCTATCTTCACAAATTGAATTAATACCATTACCGCTTAAGCTGTTCGGATTTGAAGGTTCGTGTTTATAATGCCTAAACTTTTGGTTCGTAATTAGTTTATTTATTCCATTAGTCCACGTGCCCAGCCACATCAATCCACTTTTATCTTTGTAAATATCGTAAACCATCTCATCGCCGATACTTCCAAGATCACCTTCATTATGATGGTAAGAAATAAATTTATCTGTTCTGGGATTAAAAATGATCAAGCCATCTTCGTATGTACCAAGAAATAAGTTGCCGGAATTATCCTGATCAATTGAAAGTACAAAATCTGTTGGGATGTAATGTTGACCGCTGCTTTTATTGTATACTATAAATCGATTCTCCTTTTCATCAAACTTATTTAATCCGCCGCCATAAGTTCCAACCCATAAAATTCCGGAAGCATCTTTAAAGAGACAATTAATAAAATCCTCACTAATACTATATTTATTTTCAGGATTATTTTGAAAGCGTGTAAATTTATTTTGAGAGATATCATACTTGTTGAGTCCGCCATTTTTAGTCCCAATCCACAGGGTGTTTGTTTTATCATCATATAATAAAGATGATATTATGCTGGAGCTTAAAGAATTATTGTCGGAAGGATTATTTAAATATCTTGTGAAGGTTTCAGTTTTTTTATTAAATCTATTTAACCCTTTTGCTGTGCCTACCCAAATATAATCTTTTGCATCCTCACAGATTGCATAAACTATATTATTGCTTAATGAATTTTTATCGGTTTCCTTGCAGATGTATCGAGTAAATGTCTCCGTATCTCGATTAAATTTATTTAATCCTCCTTCAAACGTTCCGAACCAAAGGGTACCGGACTTATCTTCAAATAGAGAGTAAATAGAATTATCACCGATGCTTGTTGTGTCATCGGGATTATGTTTAAATATTTTAAAGTTATAACCGTCATATCTGTTAAGTCCTTCAAAGGTACCAATCCATAAAAATCCTTTACTATCCTGTGTAATGCACAAAACAGTGTTTGCAGAAAGTCCCTGCTCAGAATTAATGTGCTGGAATTGGAAGTTGGGTTGATGACACTTGAGTAATAGCATTCAATAGCAATAATAATGTAAATACCCAGTTTATACATGGATTATTCAAAGAATTGTTTAACTCAAAGTTTCTTGTAATTAACTGCTTTAACAGATCATTTTTGCAGGGGCTCTTCCAGTAGCTTCATCAATATCAGCTCATTCTTAACAATATACTTTATCATTCTAAAGGTAGATGTGCATTTAATAATTTGTCAGTTTAAGTTTAAGTAGTCTCCTTTAGTATACTTGATATAGACTTCTTAACTGGATTTCACTTCAATACCATCAAACAATCTTCAAAAGTTACTTTTGGAAAAGTTACCTCTAAATGCATAGAATCTAATTCCTGTCCAGATATGAATATTCATCACTTGACACATACTGTCAAACTAATTGTGGTGATGTAAAATTCTGTTACTTAGAATACGTTGATAGTATGATATTGGTTCCATCTCCCTGCCCTCCTAAATAAATAAAAAATAGTTAATTAGATAAGTGTTTTAAATAAATTCCGTAACACAGACTTCAGTCTGTGCTACGATATGCTAAAAATTAATTTATCTTAAAAATATTTTGGGAAAAGGTTTGGTGCTGCATTCTGTAGGTTTGAAAAGTCCGAAATCAAATCTTCTCTCAACGGTCGGATTAGTTCTGCTTTTCTGGTAGAAACGTAATGTAGAAATATTTAAGAAGCAAGAACTTTCGATTGCGGTTTGTGAAGTGTTAATAAATGTAAAATAAATAGATCTTATTTTTCAGAGATTCTATATTAACATAATATTTAATGAAAATTATTTTAAAAGGATCATTTTTTTTGTTTGAATAAAATCTCCTGCTTGTAATCTGATAAAAATAAATTCCGCTTGCAAGGGCAGGACTGGAGTCCCGTACTAAGTTAAACTCAACTTCATAACTACCAGCAGGTTTTTACTTCATTAACCAAGTGTTGCAACTTCATTTCCCAAATACATCATAAACTTTTAGCTGTTTGACCTAACTCCCTGACTTGGAGACTGCCAACTAATTTTCTATGTACTTGGGTTAAATGGATTTGGATAATTTTGCTCTAAAGTAAATGCAATCGGAGTGAAAGGTTCATCTTCAACATTTACTGAATTGTCTTTTCCAATTCCGGTTAACAAAATATTTTTTATCCCGCCATTCGAATAAACAGTAAGTGTTGCATTATAATTTTTAATGCTGTCAGGATTAAATTCAACCTGAATTTTTCTGAATGAATATGATTCTATTGAAGCAGTGTTATTATTACTTGTAAACCTTGGATCAGAAATAGTAATTGAATCAATATTTAATTGTGCACTGCCGCTGTTTGCAATATAAATCTGGTTGGATGATGAAGTGCTAACTAAAGTTGAATCAAACTCAACTTTAAGTGGAAGTAAATTCAACTCTGCAAAAGTTGGACGAACATTGCTTGTGGCAAAACTGTAAATCCTATCTATAAATTCAGGATGATCTATGTAAGGATTTCTTTTTAACTGCAATAAAGCTATTGCATTATTTCTACTGGACTCGATTACACCAACTGTATCAATCTTATTCCATTCTCTAAAAACATTTTCCTGAACTTGAGTAAAAAATCCACCATAGTTTACAGGATAACGAGTAATAAAATAAAACATTGAACGGCTTACATCGCCTTTGTGTATATCTCTTGGTTCAAAAACAATTTGTCCCGAACTGTTATTCCCAAGTTTACTTCCGCCAACTTGCCATGTAATATTTGAAACGACTTTACCAAATGGATAATTTGCTCTCATACTATTTGCAGTAACATCGGTTGGATATAAATGATAAAGATCTGATTTCATTGGTTCAGCTTCGCCAAAATTTGACTGCGGCCAGGTGTGCTCTGTATTAAAATTATATAGTGGGACTTTGAGCATCAGTCCTGCTTGTGTATCCGATCGCAAGTCTTCCAGTGTAAACACATTCGAGAGTATTTACAGTCGCTCCTTGCCCATTTACTCTTTGGTTATCAAATTCCATAAACATCTTATCGCGGGCTAAATTATATCCAAGTGAAGTATGTCCACTTACTAATTGTGTCAAAACAGTTTTTAACTGTGTGTCATATAGATTAAAAGTCGTTGCATCATAACTATCTCCAAATTTACCCGAGCCACTTAAACTTATTACAGTTCCAACCAAACTATCATCACTTGTAATAAAAATTAAATCGTTATCTATTACATTCTGATTTGGACGATACTTTATCCAGACAATGCTGCTGTCATTTGAGGGAATTGACAGCAAAGTATCTGATATGCTATAAACATTTTTAATGTTATTTACTTTGATATCTGATTGTCGGTCACTTTGGTTTTTAATATAAACAGAAAAACTATCCGTGCTGCCAGTAAATATTTGTGAGAATAAAATTGAATCGGCACTTACGGAAACTTGTGCGCATATGTTTGTTGTGAAGATTAGCGATGCAATTAAAAAAAATTTATACATAATTACTTTTACTTTTCAATTTATAAAACGGGTTGAAAGTTACAAATTATTCTAGGAATTATTGATGATTTTTACTTTTCTAAAATTATTGCTGTTGCTTCTATCTCAACAAGCATTTCAGGATCAATCAGAGCTTTTACTTCAACCATAGATGTAACTGGTTTAATGTCCCGAAAAAATTCTCCGTGAGCTTTACCATATTCTTCCCATAGTGAAATATCAGTTACATACATTCTTGTTCTTACAACATCATTTAAAGTTGCGCCAGCCTCAATCAATGCTTTTTCAATTTTCCGTAAGCAGAATTTTGTCTGAGCATAAGCATCACCTGCTCCAATGATTTTATCACCATCAACCGGCGCAGTTCCGGAAACTTCAATAATATTTCCAACTCTTACTGCACGTGAATATCCAACAATATTTTCCCATTTTGCGCCGGAAGAAATATTTATTCTTTTCATATTTTTCCTCTTAAATATGCTACACGTTTTTGTTCAGGAAATTTTTCTATTGCATATCGAAGCATTGTTCTCGGCATTGTCTTGTAATGCTTTCTTAAAAACTGTTCTTCTGTTTCCATATCGCGATTTCCAACTTCTCTAAGCATCCAGCCAACAGCTTTGTGAATGAGATCGTGTTTATCATTAAGCAATATTTCAGAAATATTTAACGTGTCTTCAAAAAAATGCTCTCGTATAAATGCTTGAGTGGAAATGATTGAAATTCTTTTTTCCCAGAGATCTTTGGAATGTGCAAACTTATAAAGCAAATCTTTTTCTTTATCAATCAAATATGCCCCAACAATCTTAGGAGCAGAGAGGTCAACTAAATCCCAGTTATTAATTCCCTTTCTATTCTTTAGATAAAAATTGAAAATGATTTTTTTCTTTTTTTCATCTCCACTTTTGAATTGATCTACAAGAATGAATGCTGCAATTAATCTTTCTTCATGGACTTTAGAAAGAATTAACGTTTTCAAATCATCTAAAGCCAAATCCTTAAATTGCTTTGCTATCATTCGCTGTTCAGGGACTTTTATTCCGTAAAAAATATCCCCTTCTCCGTAATCACCTTTTCCTGTTTTAAAGAATCTTTGAAGGATAACCGCTTGTGTTGGATTTTTTTGTTTTGATATTGCTTTTCTTATTTCTGTTAAACTCATGTAGTAACCAATTTTAATTTATTATAACTAGAATGTCATTCCCTTGAAAAAGAGAATCTGTCTTTAGTTTTAAATGAAATAGATTCCCGCTTTCGCGGGAATGACGCAATGATCATTTAGTTACTTTATTTATCCAATCCAACATTGTTTGTAATGCAACTGGAGAAATTGTTTCTTCAATCTTTCCATATTCAGAAATTTTTCCAGTCTCGGATGTTTGAAAAAGATGATTTAAACCGGGCAGCATTTTCACTTCAAAATTTTTATTGCCGCCTTTTTTTAATGCTGATTCTATTGCTGATAAATTTTCTTTCGGCGGCACTTGCAAATCTTTTTCTCCATTTATCGCAAGCACAGGGCATTTAACTTTTTCTAAAACAGGAGCAGGATCAAATCTTAAAAAATATTTGAACCAGGGACTCGCAATAGTATTGATCTGCATATTGATATAAACTTCTGGATCACCAAGCTTACTTTTTTCCTCTTCAGTCATTGTTGTGTATTCTGCATAAAATTTATCTCTAAGTTCTTTCTTTAGCATTTCGTCATCGCCGCTATTTTTTACAAGAGTAAATAATTCTCTTTGAAGTTTAACTGATTTTAAAATCTCTTCCTCACTTATTCCTTCTGCTCTTTGGATCAGTTCACCTTGAAGATAGAGAATTGAATCACCGGGGATTCCAAGTCCTGCCATCATTATAATAAATGCAACATCATTACTTTGAACAGCGGCTAAAGGCGCTATCATTCCACCTTCGCTATGTCCGATCAAACCAATTTTTGTTTTATCAATTTCTTTTCGTTCCTTTAGAAAATTTACAGCAGCTAAAACATCCTTTGCGAAATCTTCACTTGTTGCATTTGAGTGATCACCTGTTGATTGAGCAATTCCTCTGTCATCAAATCTTAAAACTGCAATTCCATTTTTAGTTAAGTAATCTGCAATAACAAGAAATGGTTTGTGTCCAAGAAGTTCCTCGTTTCTATCTTGTCCACCCGAACCCGTTATCATAACAACTGCAGGAAAATTATTTCCTTCTTTTGGATAAGTTAATGTCCCGGCAAGCACAACATCATCAATTTCATTTTCAAACAAAACTTCTTCAGAGTTATATGGGAATGGTTCTTTCGGTTCCTGTGGTCGATTTCTTCCTTCAAGTTTTTCAACTTTATTTACAATGAGGTCTAAACTCATTCCACCTTGAGACCATTTGCCATCAATTTTCATTTCATCAAAAAATATCTTGCCGCTATAAAATCCTTGTACTAACGGAATTTTTATCAGAATAGAATCACCAGAAATTGTTGTGCTTTCAGTTGGAATCCCCATCGCACCCTGATCAGGGCTATCTAAAGTTGATATGTATTTACCCGAATCATCTTTTGATAAATTAAATACTATGGTAAGCTCCAAAGAATTTGGCAAGGAAAGTTTGCCTGCCCAGATTCCTGTTAGATCTTTTGGCTGTGAAAATAATTGCGTTAGACCCAACAAGATTACGAGTACTATAAAATATTTTTTCATCGTTTCCCTCTATATAAATTTGTTTTTAATAAAACTTCTTAATTAACCAGATTATTAATGATATAATTACACTAACCAAAATCATTGAAGTAATTGGAAAGAAAAATTTAAAGTTAGGTTTATCAACAACAATATCGCCCGGTAGTTTTCCGATAGGCAGTTTTGCAATCCACGGCCAAAGGAAACCAATAATTAAAATTAAAATCCCTGCAGCAATTAAAATCTTTTGAGTATTAGACATTTTTTACAATCTCACTAAAAAATTCTTCTAAAACCTTATTGTAATTAAAAGCTAATTTTGTTTTTCTTATTCTTTCTAAATTAAAATACTCAACTCGCTGTCCTTCTTGTAAATCGATTTCTGATGTATTCAAATCTAATCTTTTCCAAAAAATATAATCAGTAATGTTTTCCGATGTAATAATTTTGAACAACTGTATTTCGCCTAAATCCTTAATAGACATCTCTTCCATCATTTCTCTTCGAATTGCTTCTATTGGAGTTTCGTTATCTTCAACTTTTCCGCCCGGAATATCCCACATATTAGGAAAAGGAATATCAACTTTATCATCACGCAATAATAATAAAACCTCATTATTGCGGTTAAGAAGTAATATGCCTGCGCCAATCATTGTTTTACCTTATAAACTTGCTTATTTACCAAAATAAGATTAGAATGATTCCATAAAATTCTTCTCTTTAGGGCGATTCTCATAAATAAAAATGAAAAATTTTTACAATTTCGGAACTAAATATAATCCAAATCCGTTTAGGTTAATATGACAAACAAAAAATCAAAATCAGCAATAATTATCGGCAGCGGACTTGGTGGATTATCTACCGCTTTAAGACTTTCGACTGAAGGATATGAAGTAACCGTAATTGAGAAACATTCCAAACCCGGCGGCAGATTAAATCAACTTAAGATGGATGGATTTACTTTTGATGTTGGTCCTTCTTTTATGAGCATGAGCTGGGAGCTTGAGGAATTATTTAAGAGCAACGGACTGAAAAATCCAATCGAACTTGAAGAACTTGATCCGCTTTACCAGGTTTATTTTGAAGGGGAGAATAAACCTTATCGGATATTCAAATCTTTGGATAATCTTGAAAAAGAGTTTAAAGATATCGAACCAAATCTTGCCGCTAAAGTTGAAAAATATTTAGTTCGAGCAGGTGAGTTTTTTCATGATACAGAAGACAAAGTTGTAAAATCAAATTATAAAAATGTTGTTGATTATATTTTAAAGTTAACACGTGTTCCAAAGAAACATCTTCCCTACTTATTCAGAAATATGTGGAGTGAAGTTGAAAAGAATTTTGAATCAGAACAAGTACGCGTAATTTTTTCGCTGGTTGCATTCTTTCTCGGATCAACTCCATTTCATACACCGGCAATTTATTCGCTTCTTAACTATACAGAAATGAAGCACGATGGTTACTGGAAAGTTAAAGGCGGAATGTACAAAATTGTTGAAGAGTTGATGAAGATTTTAGAATCACGCGGAGTAAAATTTGTTTTTAACACGGAGATTGTTGGAGTTGCAAATTCAAACGGCAAATTAAATTCTTTGCTTGATAAAAACGGTAAAACCTGGAGTGCAGATATTTTTATTTCCAATTCTGATGCTGCTTCGTTCAGAGGACAAATTCTTGGAAGAAAAAAATTCACAGAACATAAATTAGATAAAATGGATTGGACACTTGCTCCATTTACAATTTATCTTGGCTTAAAAGGTAAAATAGATTCACTTCAGCATCACAATTATTTTCTTGGAAGCAACTTTAGAGGTTATGCCGATAAGATTTTTACATCTTCAATCATTCCGCAAAAACCTTATTACTATGTAAATGTTTCATCCAAAACAACTCCTGAATGTGCGCCTGAAGGATGCGAAAATGTTTTTATTCTTTGTCCTGTTCCTGATAGAAGATTTAAAAAAGATTGGGATGACAAAGAAGAAATTGCAAACAATATTATAAAAGATTTATCAGAACGAACAGGATTTGATATTCAATCCAACACTTTAGTTAAACAAATTTATTCTCCGGTAGAGTGGGAAAATATGTTCAACCTATACAAAGGTTCCGGATTAGGATTAGCACACGGTATCAATCAGGTTGGTGCATTCAGACCAAAAAATAAAGACGAAGAATTTCCAAACTTGTATTACGTAGGCGCTTCAACAACGCCGGGCACAGGATTACCAATGGTTATCATAAGTTCAAAACTTGTAACAGATAGAATAAGGAGTGACTATGGATCTATACAATAAGACATCGTATGCAATAAGTAAAGTGGTAACTAAAAGTTACAGCACTTCCTTCAGCCTTGGCATTGCTGCATTTGCACCACAATACCGAGATGCTATTTACGGTATTTACGGCTTTGTAAGAATCGCTGATGAGATTGTTGATACCTTTAACGAGTTCGATCAAAAACAATTGATGGAAAACTTCCGCAAGGAAACTGAAGAAGCATTAAAAACAGGAATATCAACAAACCCAATATTACAAGCTTTTATTCACACAGTTAAAGAATATAAAATTGATTATCACTACATAGATGCATTCTTAAACAGCATGGAAATGGATTTAACAAACTCTTACTACGAACCTCAGCAATACAACGAATACATTTATGGTTCAGCAGAGGTTGTTGGATTAATGTGCTTACAAATTTTTGCTGGAAATGATAATAAATTATTTAACGATCTTGTTGCACCCGCTAGAAGTTTGGGTTCAGCTTTCCAGAAAGTAAACTTTTTAAGAGATATAAAAAGTGATATGGAAGAAAGAGAAAGAATTTATCTGCCTGGAGTAAATCACGCCATTAAGATTGATGACGTGCATAAACAAGATTTAGAAAAAGAAATCGCACTCGAATTTAAAAATGCTTTGGAAGGAATAAAGAAATTACCGGTTGGAGTAAAACTCGGAGTTTACTCAGCATATCTTTATTACCAGGGCTTATTTAAGAAAATTAAAAAATTAAAAGTTAAAGAATTGATGAAACAACGAGTGAGAGTTTCCAACACAACCAAGCTGGCTTTGTTAATTAGAGGTTTGCTTGAAATAAAAGTTTTTAAGTTAACCTGAAACAAAATTAAATTTTAATTAAGTTGCCGGTATAATTACCGGCTTTTGTTTTATATGAGCACATACTTACTGATAAACATACTAATCATTTTCTTTCCATCTGATTTTATCATTCGATAAGAATTTAAAGTTCTATAAAAAGGTTCCTTATGTTTTGCAGTCAATTGCATTCATAAGCACGGCTTATATAGTCTGGGATGTAATTGCTACGGAACGCGGTGATTGGGCTTTTAGTCCTGAGCATTTGATTGGCTTTTACATTTTAGGGCTACCGCTTGAAGAGATTCTGTTTTTTATAACTGTTCCCTATGCCTGTATTTTTATTTTCGAGACAGTTTCGTTTTACGTTAAGGAAAAGAAATTAAACTTTAACAAAAAACTATCTATAATTCCCGCTGTATTATTAATAGTACTCGGAATCATTTTCTACGATCAGAACTACACATTTACGGTTTCTATATTTGCAGCCGCTTTTTTTATTGGAGCAGTTTTGTTTAATGAACAACTGCTTGCTTCCAGAAATTTTTGGATAACAATGCTCATTAGCTTTCTTCCCTTTCTGATTGTTAATTATTTTCTTACTTCAATTCCTGTTGTCACTTATAGTGAAACTGCTTTCAGCGGAAAACGATTTATAACTATTCCTTATGAAGATTTTCTTTATTCCTTCTCAATGATTTCGTTGTGGATTCTTTTTTATGAGTTAGCCAGGGAAAAGAAAAAGTGAAAAAGAAAATCTGTGTTATTGGTGCAGGACTTGGTGGACTATCCGCAGCTATAAGACTTGCAAATAATGGATTTGAAGTTGATTTGTATGAACAGAACAGTACACCCGGCGGCAAAGCTGGAGAAATAAAAGAAATGGGATATCGATTTGACACCGGTCCATCTCTCTTAACAATGCCGCAGGTTATAAAGGATTTATTTTCTGAATGCGATGAAAATATTGATGATTACCTAATTATTAACCGATTAGAATTAATTTGTAAATATTTTTATCCAGATAGCTCAATCATAAATGCATATTCCGATCAAGATAAGTTTGGAAAAGAAATTGATGAAAAAACTTCTGATAATTCTGCCTCATTAGATAAATATCTTAATTACTGCAAAACTATTTATGAATTAGCCGGTGATTTATTTCTAACTAAAGACCCTTCAAGTATTTCAACTTATTTAAATTCCAAAGCGCTAAAAACTTTATTGAACGTTGGTAAGATTGATCCGTTCCGAACGATAAATGAAGCCAATGAAAGTTTCTTTAAAGATCAACGACTTGTTCAACTGTTTAATCGATATGCAACATATAACGGTTCAAATCCATATTTAGCTCCCGCAACATTAAATATTATTCCACATGTTGAGTATAACCAAGGAAGTTTTATTCCTGTTGGTGGAATTTATTCAATATCAAAGGCACTCAATAAATTAGCAGAGAAGAAAGGTGTTAATATTTTCTTAAATCAAAAAGTTGATGAAATCATTCTTGAAAATAGAGAAGTAAAAGCAATCAAGGTTAATGATAAGATTATAAAGTATGATAAGATAATTTCTAATGTTGATGTGAACTTTACTTTTAAAAATCTGATAAAGAATTTTGAAAGTCGTGAATCAAGAAGATATGAAAAGAAACTTCCCTCATTTTCAGGTTTAGTTTTTTATTGGGGAATCAAAAAAGAATTTCCGGAGCTTGAAACACACAACATCCTTTTTTCCAAGGATTATAAAAAAGAGTTTGATGACTTATTTGATAATAAAATGATCCACAATGATCCCACAGTGTATATTTATATTTCATCAAAGCTTAAATAAAGACGATGCACCAGCAGGAAAAGAAAACTGGTTTGTAATGGTTAATGCTCCACATATTCAAGATCAGAATTGGGATATCGAAGTTAAGTCTGCACGAAAGAATGTTGTAAAAAAAATAAATAATTTTCTTAACACAGATATTGAGAGTTTAATAGAGTTTGAAAAAATTATGTCTCCCAGTTGATATTCAAAACAGAACTGGCAGTTATCTCGGCAGCATATATGGCATTTCATCAAATGATAAGTTTGCTGCGTTTATGAGACAATCCAACAAATCTAAAACTGTTAAGAATTTATACTTCTGCGGCGGAAGTGCGCATCCTGGCGGCGGCATTCCTCTGGTTATCTTATCAGGTAAAATTGTTTCAGATATAATCGAAAGTGAATATCAATAATGATTAAAGCTGATCATAAAAAATGGGCTGAGTTTGTTTTTGATATTTATCTTAAAAGATTATTAAAAAAATCATTTTATGATTTTAGAATAATTAATGAATCTACCCGAATTTGATAAATCTAAAAGTTTAATAGTAACTCCAAATCATTTTTCCTGGTGGGATGGTTTTTTTATTTACTGGACTAACAAAAAACTATTTAGCAAAAAACTTTACGTGCTTATGCTTGAAGAGCAGCTAAAGAGATATTGGTTCTTTAAGAAACTTGGATGTTATTCAATTGATTTAAATGATAGCCGCAAAATGATTGTCTCTCTAAAATACACAATGGATTTGTTTTTAAAACCAAATAATCTTGTTACAATTTATCCCCAAGGTGAAATACAAGCTTACGATGAAAAACATATTGTATTAAAAGAAGGAATCGATTTTATTGCAAAGAAAAGTACAATTGATTTTCAGATTTTACCGATTGCATTCAAAATCCATTATACTAATGAAAGATTGCCAATTGTATATGCGCGATTTGGAAAATTATTAAACTCAAAAGATGTTGCGGAAAATCCACAAATATTTAAAGAAGAGTTTATCAATAATCTTGATCAGATTAATTCTGAATACTCCGCATCAAACTTTAAAAGTATTTTGTAAACAATGTTTATAGTATTACTAATATCGTTGAGTGTCTTTGGTCTTATCTCAATCTATAATCTTTTCACAGCTCCCGTAATAAAAAGAGTGTCTCAACCTTCAGACAATCAAAATTTTGTCTCAGTTTTAATTCCGGCAAGAAATGAAGAAAAGAATATTGAGAAATGTCTAAAAGGAGTATTAGCACAAGATTATCAGAACAAAGAAATTATTGTGCTTGATGATAATTCGACAGATAATACCTATAGGCTGGCTTCATCTTTTAGTACGAGCAATGTAAAAGTTTTAAAAGGCAAAGAACTTCCCACAGACTGGTTTGGTAAAAATTGGGCTTGTCATCAGCTTGCACAAGAAGCTAAAGGTGAATATTTACTTTTTGTAGATGCTGATGTTGAACTTACATCAGAAGTTATTTACTGCTGCCGTTTATGAATTAGAGAAATCAAACGCAGCATTACTTTCAATTTTTCCAACGCAAATAATTAAATCATTTGGCGAGCATCTTATTGTTCCGCTTATGAACTGGCTGCTTTTAACTTTTCTTCCATTAAGATTTGTTTATAGTTGTTCCAGTAAAGCCTTCGTTGCGGCAAACGGACAGTTTATGCTTTGGAAAAAAGATGGTTATTTTAAAATCGGCGGGCATGAAAAAGTAAAAAACAAAGTTGTTGAAGATATGGAGCTTGCAAGATTAGCAAAGCAGAATAAATTAAAAGTTAAAACAATGTTAGGCGGTAAACTAGTTTTTTGCAGAATGTATGAATCATTTAATCAAGCTTATAATGGATTTACAAAAAACTTTTTTGCTGGATTCTTGTTACCCCCATTTTCATTCTTGGTTATTATACTGTTTTTATTGATTGCTTTTGTATTGCCATTTTTATTTTTAATGCCGCCTGTTTATTCATTTATCCTGATCGCATTTATTTTGATAACGAGAATATCTGTTTCTATTGTGAGTAATCAAAACTTGTTTATTAATGTTTTACTTCATCCAGTTCAAATGCTGTTTATGTTTTGGATAGGAATAAATTCTTTAATTAAGTTTAAAACAAAAAAGATAGTATGGAAGCAAAGAAAATTATAGTATCAAATAAAGAAATCGCTTTCCTTTATATTATTTTCTTTGTAGGAATCGTTGGTCATCTATATGATCCATTGCGGAATCTTATGCTGTTATTAACTCCGGCAACATTACTTCTTACTGGACTAATCGTTTTATTTTATTCCTACAAATCTTCCACCAATAATTTTTTACTATGGGCTGCTTTTACTTACATAATTACTTTTATACTAGAAGTAATCGGAGTTAAAACCGGATTGATATTTGGCGAATATAATTATGGTTCAACTTTAGGAATAAAAATTTTTGATGTGCCTTTAATAATTGGATTTAACTGGGTATTTGTAATTCTAGGCTCAATTTCAATTTCCAGGCTACTAACAAATAATATTTTTCTATCTTCAGTAATTTCTGCTTTAATTGCTTTTATTTTTGATCTGATACTCGAGCCAATTGCAATCAAGCTTGATTACTGGTCATGGTCTGAAGGTATAATTCCAATACAAAATTATTTGGCATGGTTTGTTATTGCTTTAATTTCTGCTTTAGGATTTAATTATCTAAAAGTTAAAGTAAATTCAAAAATATCTTTACACTATCTTTTAGTTCAATTTGTGTTTTTTGTAATACTATTAATTTTTTATCGATGAGATTTTTATGGGAATAATTATTGCGTTTATAATAATTAGCATTTGGGCATCACATCTTTTTTACTCATTATTATATGTGAATGTTGATTTTACAAATCCGGTTTTTTATTTACACATTCTTTTACAAGGATATCTTTATACGGGATTATTTATCACTGCTCACGATGCAATGCATGGAACTGTATCTAAAAACAAATTTATTAATAAAAGTATCGGTTCAATTTCAACATTACTATTTGCCGGATTATCATATAACAAATTGATTAAAAATCACTTTAAACATCATAAAAATCCGGGAGAAGAAGAGGATCCTGATTTTTATACTAAATCACAAAACTTTTTTATATGGTGGGGAACTTTTCTTTGGCGTTATACTACTATTACACAATTAATAATTATGGCTGTAGTGTTTAACGTTTTAAAAATCTGGTTTGATGAAATATCAATAATTGTCTTTTGGGTAGTGCCTGCTTTTTTAGGAACATTCCAACTATTTTTCTTTGGAACATATTTGCCGCATAAATATCCACACACAGATAAAATGCAGCCGCACAAAGCACGCACACAAAAACGAAATCACTTGTGGGCAATGTTATCTTGTTACTTTTTTGGATATCATTATGAACATCACGAATCACCCCGAACACCGTGGTGGAGGTTGTATAAGTTGAAGGAAGGTAATTCAGATATTAAGAGTTGATAGTTTCGTTAATAATTTTTGTAAGATCTGATTTACCAAAAGGTTTAACTAAAAATTTAGTAGCACCTGCATGATAAAACTCTTTAATTTTATCTTCAATATATTCGCTTGAAATTATAATTA
Organism: uncultured Ignavibacteriaceae bacterium; assembly: GCA_963812305.1. GTDB lineage: Bacteria > Bacteroidota > Ignavibacteria > Ignavibacteriales > Ignavibacteriaceae > IGN3. Next base: position 580,555 of record CAWEUT010000002.1, on the reverse strand, counting down.
TCGGTCTCTTAAAAGGATCGTGTCGTTTTATATCCTTACAAATAAAAATTCCCTGCTGCCAATAATTCTTATCAACATCAAAAATAAAATGACTATATGAGCTATCCTGAACAAACTCAAGTTTAAATTCCCTGATGCTGTAATTAGATAGAGTAAATGAATTTTTTAGAAATGCTTTTACAAGTTCAAATGTTTCACCCGAATTATCAATCATAAGTATCTTGTTAGCGCCTTTTGATTCATCAGAATCACTTACTGTTGAAAATCCTTTAGACTGATTTAACGGGAGTGTAAAAGTAAATGTTGATCCAACTCCCTTTATACTATCAACAAGTAATGATCCGCCTAATTTTTCTATATATCTTTTTGCTAGTGCAAGTCCTAATCCGTTGCCTTCAAAATTTCTTCCAACATTTAAATCTTCCTGGCTAAAAGGTTGATAAAGATGATCAAGATATTTTGTAGAAATCCCGATACCCGTATCTCTAACTTTACAAATTGCTAATCCTTTTTCCGGCAGGATACTAACATCAACTTCCACATAACCCTGATGAGTAAATTTAACAGCGTTGCTGATCAAACTATTAAAAGCATTTTCAACACACTGAACATCTACATCAACATAAATCTTTTTATGTGAAAAGTTTGTTCTCAACTCAAGAGTTTTTTCCTTTGCCTGCTTTTGATATTCCGGTAAGCAATCTTGGATAATACTAATAAGATCTGTTGTTTCAATATTTAAATTATAATTGCCGGCTTCTATCTGTGCAAACTCTAGCATTTGTGTAATGCTTTTAAATAATCTTTCACTGCCGCTGTGAAGATTATCCAAATAAATTTTATCCTCAGGACCAATTTTATCTGCTAAGTTTTCTTTAATTAAGGATGAGTAACCTAAAATAATATTTAACGGAGTACGTAGTTCGTGTGACAGAACATTTAAGAATGTATTCTTTAATCTTTCAGATTCAAAACTGGCATCGCGTGCTTTTTTAACTTCTTCTTCTGTTAAAAGCATTTCAGTTTGATCTTCGTGATACATTACAATATAAGGTTCATCTTCATCTTTAATTATAAAAATGTTTGTCCTTAAAATCGGGATTGCATAATCACGTGAACGCAGCAGTGAATCTTCATAATAATCTATCGCTGTATATGTTTTGCCGTTAATCACCTCCATAATTTTATCAACAGCATTATTTTCTTTTAGAACGCTGTCATTAAAAATCGAATATTCAGCAAGTTCATCAAGATGATAGCCCCACAAAATTGTAAAAGCTTCATTTATATATACTATCTTACCGCTTTGCTCAGCTACCTGAACCGGAAAGCGGACTTTGTCATACATGAGACTAACGTATTTTAAAAAATCAGTTGTTACCATTTTTATATTATAGGTAATAAAATTTCTATTTTAGTTCCTGTTTCTGAATCGAGCAATTTTATTTCACCGTTATGTCTATCAATTATACTTTTGCACAAAAATAATCCATAACTGTTTTTCTTTGGTGTATAAGATCCAAACAAATCTTTTTTTACATCCTCCGGTATTCCCGGACCATTATCTTCCACTAAAATTCTAACAAATTTTTCATCGGCTAAAGACTGAATAGAAATTGTTACATCTTTCTGAGCATTTACCGAGTTAGTAAATAAATGAACAAGAAGATGCTGTATTTGTTCTGAATCATAATTACATAATGGAATATTATTTAACTCAGTTTTAAATGTTACAAACTGATATTTCTTCATCGGTGAAATATATTTTATCACTGATTGTATAGTTCTGTTTAAATCTCCGCTGTCTTTATTAAGATTCATTATTGCGGTTTCCATCAGAACCTGAGCATACTTTTGAATACTTCTAATGCTATCGATCGCTACTTTTGATTTTAATTTTAGCCGATCATACAAAAGTGATTCTTTACCAATTCCTGAATCTTCATTTTCTTTTTTTAGTCTCTCTAACATCCTAAGCAGACTTTCATTTTCCAGCAAAGCTAAATGAACTAGTCCCTGTAAAGATTGTCCTATCTCAGAATCAATACCAGCTTTTAATGCTTTACGTTCAGCTTGTATTAGCTGTGTGTTTGCTTCCTGCAAAGCAGAGTTAGCAACTAATTGACTTTGATACAATTGCGCATTGCGAATTGCCGCGGCTGCCTGTCCGGCTAATATTTCAAAAGTACTCGTGGTCTCTTTTTCTTTTATCTTATGCAGATGTTTACTATCAACATAGATAACTCCTATCTTATTACCGTCTGTAATTAATGGAGAACAAAGAATAGTTTGAAGATCCAATCTTAGAATACTTTTGCTTGATTCTAAAGTTACATCACTTTGAGCACCTTCAATAAATCTTGACTGCCCATTATAAAAAACATCTTCAACAACGGAGTTGCTAATCTGGAAAAGACTTTCAGGAAGTTCCTTTCCATTTGAATCCAATCCAAGTTTAAACTCAAGTTTACCCGCATGACTTTTTAAAACAATAAATCCTCGTTCAGAATTTGTTAAGCGAATTGAATTCTTTAAAACTAATTCAAGAACATCATCCAGTATAAGAGAGCGGTTTATGCTGTTAAGGACGTTTAAAATTACTTCGAGATTTTTGGCTTTCTCCGAAGTAAGATCGGCATCCAGACTGGTTTTAATTCCGCTGTCAATATTTTTCTTGAATTCTGAAAATTTCATTTAACTTTAAGTGTTCTCAAATAATTAATAAAGCAAATTAAATGTGCAATAATTATACCGTTTTACAGGCTAAAAATAAACGAATAATGCAGATATAGATGTAAATAATACTTAATAAAACTGCTAATCTTTAAGTAGTTTCCAGGAAATGAACCATTCAGTATCATTCCCGCCTCTCCACCATGCTTTTGCAATCCCCGCTGAAACGGTGGATTCAAGATTATACCAATGCTCGAACAAAATATTTAACTGTGCACCCAGATTAATAGCCTTATCAATATCTGGTGAATCAGAGTACAATCCCTGAGAAAAAACAGATAAGTTTATGTTTTTAAGATCAATACTTCCAACTGATAAATTAGGTATACGGATTGGCGGAAATGAGTTTTCCAACATGACTTTTAAAAATTTATCCGATGCGATACTATAGATTGGGACACCAGGGAATCGAAACATTTTTTCAAACTGCTTAACTGGTTCGTTATCAATTTCTCTGTTTCCAAATCCGCCAAAGAAAAACATTGTTTCGGGAATATTATCATTTACAAAGTGATATCCCGTTGCGGTTTTAAAGTGCAGAACATTATGTGATGTTAAAAAGATAAAGTACTTATCCCATTCACCCATCAACTGCCCGGAAAATTGTGGAGCATCTGGATTTGAACCATATCCGAGTACAGAAAATTTAAATAAATCTCCCGACTCCCAATCAATACTGCCAATAGTTTTTCTGAGATCTCTAATTTCAAGTTCTGATTTTAGGATAGCAAAATCCGGCTGTTTAACTTCTGTCAGGTTATCATTAATAAATTTTATACCACGATAAATAGAAAGTTCTGTGTTTTGTTTTACTTTCAGCGGGTTATCATATATCCAATAATGACTATATCCGACCGTATATCTTCCACCAAGCATTCCTCTTTTTCTTGTATTAAATAGATCGAAAAAATCAGGTGCATTTTGTTCAATGCTCACACTTAATTTTTGATGATAGCTATACTTTACACGCAAATGAAATTTTATATCATTTGTTGTTTCTTTGAATGGTGAAACTCCCGCTTCAATAACAAGATCGTGATAAAGAAGCGGATCATTAAATTGTGTATATAAACCAAGCACAACACGAGATTGAAATCCTGATACAATCGGAATAAATGTTTTAATTGAAAAATCACTTAACGCAGAATAAGATTCTTCCTTTGTAAAAAGATTTTTATCAACTACTTCATTAGCCGGTTTTAAATTCAGATCATATAATTCCGGTGATTTATCTAATATCTTCTGACCAAAATAATTTATTGCCGGCAGCTTGTCTGCTTTAGAGATTGCAAACTTAACAGGAGTAAATCCATCAACACTGAACTCCATCGCAACAATTGAATCAACAGAAACTTCGATCGGTTTGAAAAACCCTTTTAAAGTATTTGTTAAAGGAATGATTTCTTCAGTTTGTAAATCATATCTGTAAATGTTAGAAACACCATTAGTGTAGGCATTCCAGTACAAAAATTTTCCATCCAAAGACCATGATGGATTTTCGGGTGATCCGCTTGAGGTGATTGCCTTAAATTGAAAAGCATTTCCTTTTTCAAGTCCGGTGATGTCTGAAACAATTATTGACTGCTGTCCGCTGGATCTATGCAAAACAGCAGCAAGTAAATCACCTTTTCTGTTTATGGATAAATCAGAAAATTCATCACCAACATTAAACACTGTAAGTGATTGATACTCTGAATAAGGATATTTTGATTTTACTAAAATTGCTTTGCCGCTTAAATGCTGAATGCCCCAAAGTTCATGTTTATTTTCAGAAATAGTAAGCTGCCCGATTCTTGAATCTTTAAACAATAATTTTTCTTTGCTGCTATTTAAATCGTATTCCCAAACATCTCTATAAAGTTGATTATTGTTGGTTGTATAAAAAAGTTTTTTGTAAGATTCATCATAAGCTACTGCAGCTACCTGAACAAGACTTGGAGTTGGAAGTGTAGTTATGTATTCTGATTTTTTAGTATCTAAATTAAACTTTTGGATTTCTGCCAATTCACCTTTACGATGATACCCGAATAACAGCGAATTATTTTTTGAATCGTAATTTGTATGCGTAACCCACCCAAATGGTTTGTCAGAAAGCTTTTTATATTCTGTAAGCGGATATTTTTTAATTAGTGAAATATTAGAATTTTGAAATTCCTTTTCATCAGCAATGAAATTTTCCCAAGCAGTATTAAATTCTAACCCGTATATTTTTTCAAACTTAGATTCTAAACCGGGATAAAATTCGTCTGGCTTAAGTGAAAACCAATCATATAATTTTTGCGCTCCATATTTATTTGTTAAATGTGCTATGAACCTTGTACCATATAAATAAAGTATGTTTTCAAGCAATATACTTGTATGAGAAGTAACATTTTCAATTTCGGTTGCACCGGCAAATTTTTGATTATCATTTACCAAAGATCTGAAATACATTTCATCAAAATTTCCAAGAATTCTACCATAACCTCCGCTGAACCAGGTTTCTATAAAAACAGCAATTGCTTCCTGATACCATCTTGGAGTGTATCTGTTATGGTTAGTAAGTAAACTGTAAAAGGCTGTTAACGGCTGATTTTTATCCGGATTAACTTTTCCTGTAACACTTCTTAAAGATGATTCAAAATTCGAACCCATATCATTAACAATAATGTGAACAAGTTCATGACTGATCAACCATTGAAATCTTTCAGAATATGGAACCATCTCATAACCTGGTTCTAACGGTTCAATTTCAATTCTTATATAATTTTCCGGAATTGTAGTAGTTGCTCCAAAACCGTAATCACTCACATCATAAGTGTTTATAATAATTTTTTCATCGGGTTGATATTTAAAAATTTTTTGCAACTGTGCTAAGGAATTTTCTGCCGATGATAGTAAATGATTTACAAGATGTGAATGTGCATCACGATAGATAATTTTAAAGTGTTCACTCTCTTTGCTAAACCAATCTCCAAATTCTCTTTTACTTATTCTTACTATTAATTCATTAGCTTCCTTACCTTCATAGACCTCGGTAATTGTCTCTTTTTCATTAAGAATAAATTTACATTCAAGAAATTCTAGCCCATTTTTAATTTCAAGTCTATCAACAATATCATTTGCTTTAAGGATGATTGTAGAATCATTTGATATCGTAGTATTCCATAAAATTAGATTTAAACTTTGTGAACGATAGAAGCTATAAAAATTTTCAACTTTTCCGTTTGTTTTAATTTTTAATAATATATTTTCATACCCGGGTTCGATTGCAATACTTGAAATTTGTACGCTTTTTACAGACTCTGATTCATCATATTTTTTTATTTTCTCTAAAATTTTTACTCTGTTTGCTGCTAAAGGAACCAACTCCTTATTCCAATACTTATTTATCACATCAATAATTGAAGTTAGTGAAATATAAAGTTTATCGTTTTTTTTATATGTAGGACTTGATAACTGAAATGTTTTAACTAAGCTGTCTTTCAAATTATATATGGAAACAAAAGGGTTATTTGCATTTATGTGCAGTTTATAATTTTCAAATGATAATGCAACTGACTCCTTGTCATCATTAGCGGAGAAGGGAATTTGCAGTGCTTTTGATAAATCAAAAAGTGAAACGTACAAAACACCAGTTTGATTTTCTGCATCAATTAAATCATAACTGTTTTCATGAATCAACGCCACTTTTGTTGCTTCTTGTGAGAATGATGTTGAAGGAGTAAAATAAATGTAACAAGAATGTGAATGGTCTTCATGAAAATTTTAACATAAAAAATTAACTAAAAATATTTTATCTATAGGTTAATTTAAAAAAAAAGCCTTCAATTAACTGAAGGCTTCAAAATAAATTTTAGTTTAAAGAACTATCGTGCCCAACCGTATCTTCCGCCTAATTCCTCAAGCTGTGAAGTTGATCGTGCCCAACCGTATCTTCCGCCTAATTCCTCAAGCTGTGAAGTTGATCGTGCCCAACCGTATCTTCCGCCTAATTCCTCAAGCTGTGAAGTTGATCGTGCCCAACCATATCTTCCGCCTAATTCCTCAAGCTGTGAAGTTGATCGTGTCCAACCATATCTTCCGCCTAATTCCTCAAGCTGTGAAGTTGATCGTGCCCAACCGTATCTTCCGCCTAATTCCTCAAGCTGTGAAGTTGATCGTGCCCAACCATATCTTCCGCCTAATTCCTCAAGCTGTGAAGTTGATCGTGCCCAACCATATCTTCCGCCTAATTCCTCAAGCTGTGAAGTTGATCGTGCCCAACCATATCTTCCGCCTAATTCCTCTAACTGAGAATTTGATCTGTTTTGTAAAATCAAATTATCAGAAGATTCATTAGTGTTTGATACGCTGATTTGCTGTTCAACCAGAGTTGCATCGCCCTGAACTCTGTATCTAACTGCTTCCTCTACCTGAGCGAAAGAAGTCGCAATTAGAGCGAACAGCACAACAAACATTAATATAGATTTTTGCATAGCTCCCACCATGTAAATGATGAAATAATTATTTATAACACTGAATTCATATTAAATTTAACTCCGCATAACTGGAGTTAGCCCTCTAATAAGTGTTAAAATAAGGCAATGGAAGTGCCAGCAAAGATTGTTAATAATTAAAATTTTTAAGTGTTTTTATTGGAAGAATCGGTAAATATTGCCGATTTTGAACGGGAATTATGTTTTTTTTGTAAAGAAAATTTACAACAAAAAAGTGACTAAGAGACATAAAAAATTATCAATTATTTCTTTTTAGAAACTAAAGTATCAAGCTTTGGTCTCGAAATTCCAAGTAGTTTCGCAGCCTGAGATTTATTACCACCGACCTTCTCCAAAACTTGAATAGCGTAATGTTTGGTTAATTTCTTTAAATCTGTGGTACCATAATTTAAATCCATCCGAATAACATTTTCCGGAATCTCTCCATCGGAGGAATTTAATTGCATTACTGCTGGAACAGAATTAATAAGAGTTGAGAAATCACTCAAAGCAAGTTCACCGTTTTCAGAAAGAAGTACTGCTCTTTCAATTACATTTTTTAATTCGCGAACATTTCCCGGCCAGGGATACCCAAGAAAAAAGTATCGTAATTCTCTACTAATTTTTTTTACCGATTTATTAAAACTGAAATTGAACTCTTCAATAAAATGATCGGCTAAGCTTATAATATCTTCACTTCTTTCTTTTAAAGGGGGAAGTTCTATTGTAACTACATTTAAACGATGATACAGATCTCTTCTAAATGATCCTTCCTCAATCATTTCTTCAATATTTTTATTTGTAGCAGAAATAATCCTGGCACTAATAGGAATATCAACAATACCACCCAATCTTTTAATTACTTTTTTCTCAATAGCTCTTAGAAGTTTTGCCTGTAAGTTTAAACTCATATCACCAATTTCATCAAGAAAAAGAGTTCCGTTTTCTGCAATTTCAAACAAGCCAAGTTTTCTTGTTCTAGCACTGGTAAATGCACCGGCTTCGTATCCAAATAGTTCCGATTCAAGAAGATTCTCCGGAATTGCTGTACAAACAATATCCACAAATGGATCTTTACGGTTTTTTCCGTAATTGTGTATTGCTCTTGCAAATAATCCTTTACCAGTGCCCGTCTCTCCCAACAGCAATATATTTGATGAGGTTTGTTCCGATACTTTTTTGGCTAAATCAATTGTACGTGAAAACTTTGGGGAACTTCCGACTATTCTTGCAAGATTATATCTGATATTCTCTTCATCCCTTTGGGATGATACCGAAGTTTTGTACAAGCCATTTGTTATAAGTTCTTTTATATATGATGTGAATTTGATTATTTCGTAAGGAAAAACAAATATATCATGCAGCCCCATTTTTGCGATTGTACTAACAAGTAAAGCATTATTATTTCTGATTACAGTTATAATCTTATTTGGAATTTCTTTTTTAACAGATGCAACTTCAGCCAATAATCCTGAAGCTAACGAATCAATTTGCAGAACAATAATTGTGTCTTCTTCAGCGGAAAATGATTTGGGATTAGTAAAGGCTATTGGAATGCTTTCTAATTCAACTTGTCTCAGACCAGCGTTGATCGCGCTTATATCATCGCTATCAGAATAGATTTTTATATTAACTTTTTTGGTATTCATTTAACTGGGTTTGATTGCCAATTAGAACTAGTTTTTCTAAAGCTTTTTTTCTTTCAGGATGATTAAAATATGCTGATCTTATTTTGCTGCTTGTAATGTTTTCACCAATCATATTTATCAATTCATAAGCATAGTGTCGAGGTTTTTTTGCTTTGTGAAAATTACCTCGTTCCCAATAAGTTTCAGCAATTGTAAAAAGAATTTTCCAGGTCAATTCGCTAATACTTTCATCTTCGATAAGATTGTATGCCCTCTCAAAGTATTCTATCGGAGATTTTAAATTTTCATTCTGAGTATGATAAGCGATCTTTCCAAATAAAAATTCTCTTTGCGCCTTGAATATAACATTTTGCTGAATATATTTATTAAAATCTTTATTCTCAAGATAAGCCAATGCTTCATCATATTCTTCGAGAATAATTAATTTCTCAACCGATAAAATAATAGACTCAACATATAGGTTTGGTTCTGAAATACTTTTTGCTTTCTCTAAAATAAGAGATAAATCAGATTTCAAATTAAACGACTCATTTGTATTTAATTTCAGGAGTAAGTTCAAATAAATAAAATTCAGATTATTTTTTTCAGAATTATTTTCCTCAGTTACTAAATAATACTCGTACTGATTAATAATTTTTTTTAATTCATCAGATTCTCCTATCGTAAACCAAAGTTTTCCTAATATATAAAGAACACTTAGTGCTTCTTCTTTATTGTTTAATTCATTAAAAATATTGAGTGATTTGTTTAAACTATCAAAAGCGTTTTGATAATCACAAGTTTGTAAGATAAACTTCTCCAAGGTTACTTAAGGATAAGACCTATTTTATCCTGATTTCCAAGAGCAGTAAAAATTTTTTCTGAGCGTAATCCAACTTTCATTAGCCTTTTCAAAATCATTATTTTCTTGATAAAAAACTCCATAACTGAGAAGGATAAGTGCTTCTTGTTCAAGATTTCCAATAGTTCTGATTTAGTTCAATAGCATCATTCCAGTATTTCTCAGCATTATTCCTTTTCACCAAGAATATTATAAATATTGCCAATATTAACCTTAATACGTGCAATTCTGTTTACCATTTTTTTTGAAGATAAGCTTTCCTCAGCAAGAATAAATTTCTTTAATGCTTGTTCCGGATTGTTTCTGAATTGTATTTCAATTATCCCTAAGAGGTTATAACATTTTTCTTTCTCTTCATCTTCTAGGTTCTTATCCTCAAGTAATTTTTTGCAATAATCTTCTGCCTCATCAACATTATTTAAATCTAACTCAGCATAAGCCAACTCAACAAGAATCTTTTGTTTCAGTTTATAATCATCAACTGCTGATTGCAATTGCAGCAAAATGGATTTACCTTCTTCTAGTTTTCTTAGTCCTATTAAACTGCTGCCTTTAATAAATTGTAACTGATTCTTATCATCAGTTAAAAATTTGGCGGTGTTTAATCTATAAATGGTTTCTAATGCTAACTTATAATCGCTAAGCTTGTACAGAGTTTTTACTAATTCAAAAGTCAGTTCTGTTAAAGTTTTTTCTTTTATATTAAATCTTAAGGCTTTATCTAATAATGATCGCTTATATGCATAAGCATTAATTTCTTCTGCTTGCAAGATTTCTTTTTTCAAATATTCAACGGACTGATCAAACTCATTTGCAAGTTCAAACTGTCTAGCCAATTCCATAATATTAAAATCAGCAAATAATTTCTTTATTGAGTTTGCCAGAACAATATGAAATTTAATCCGGTTATTTATAGTCGAATAGACATACTTTTTAAAGTTAAACGAATTAATTCTTGGTGCATTACTAAGACTTAGGGAATCGATAATATTCTTTTTCTCCAATTCATTTAGAATTGACTTAAGAACTTCGTGTGATACATCTAGCAGTGCTGCGAGTACAGTTTGTTCAACAGATATTTCAAAAGCTGAAATAATTTGTGCAAGTTTCAATTCAATGCTGTTCAAGTTGCTCAAGCGCATTCTGTAAAGTTCTTCGTGAGAACTTTGCAATGCAAGTATTACTTCTTCACTTGATTCAAATGACACTTTAGCGTTATTAAATTTAATTACTTTTAAAAGAATTAAATCTTTAATGAACTGCTTAATATTTCCGGGCTGCAAATCAGAATACAGCAATATGTATTTTTTTAATTCCTGTTTTGGAAACAAAGGCGAATAGCTTAAATCTAAAAACTCAGAAAGCTGATGATCTGTAAATTGATTTAACTGAATATCACAACGATTATTTAAAGCTGATGATGCGTGATCAAAATCTGATGATTCCGTTAAGATTATTTTTATCCCCTTAACCTGAAAAATCCTTATCATCTCAGTTAAAGATTCTCTTGTAAAATCATCGTAAAGATTATAATCATCTAAAAGAACGGTAAGGTTAACACCAGATGGCAATGTGTTAAATATTCTTTTAACTGATTCCAAAAAACTTTGCGATGACTTATCAAAAACATCCTTAATAATCTCTGAGTATTCATTTGCTTTTTCATTATAAACAGCTTCCGTTAATATTATCTTATGGAAGATGTACTTAACAGCCTCAAGTCCCGTTTTAACTTTAGTGTTTTCAATGTAAACCGAAAACTGTTTCTGCCGATAAATTTCCAGTAACAATGAGGTCTTTCCGGAACCATCAAATCCGGTAACTGTAAAAACCTCATTACTTGTTTTATCATTTAAATATGTATTAAGAATATTGAAGGCATCTTTTCTATCGCTAAAAACTTTCGCCGGAACTAAATCCTTAACAATTTCAAAATCGATTGGAAGTTGTAAATCAAGTATAATTTCAAGAGCATTGTCATATCGGTCTTCAGGTTTTTTCTTAATTAATTTTTCTATTACACTAATAAGTTTTTTAGAATAGATAGAGGGACCTAAAATAAACTCCTCTTCTATGTGCGCTTTATAAATATCCAGCTCAGTTTCGTTAACAAACGGAAACTTACCATACACAATTCGATACAAAAGCATTCCTAAAGCGTAAAAATCAACTTTATAATTGTGCTGTTCATTCTTTAAAAGCTCAGGTGCTATATAATATGGTGTGCCCTGAATATCTTTATCATAACTTAAAAGTGCATTACGTGCAAATCCAAGATCAATTATTTTAATAATTGGATTACCGTTTAATTCAGCGACAAGTATATTTTCTGCCTTAAGATCATAATAGATGTAGTTAGATTGATGAAGATAATAGAGGACGGAACAAATTTGTTTGACAATTTGATTTAACTTTTTTTCTTCCCTTAATCCCGAATAACTTAAAAGTGGAATTGAGGGGAAGTATTCCATAGTTATAAATGGTGAAAATATTTCTATTTCAGATTCTTCATCTTCTTCTTTTACTACAACGCTGCTAAGTTCAAATGATTTGATGATGTTTGGATGATCAAGTTTTTGAAGTATAAAATATTCTTCACGAAAGAACTCATTTTCCTGGCTTGATGCTGAAGGAGGCAGAAATTTGGCAGCAACTTCCCTTTCAGGAAACTCGGTATCAATTACATTAAATACTTTGCTTCTTCCTTCACCAAGTTTTTTGCTGACTATGTATCTTTTATTAATCATTGCTTATTTAATTGCCGGATTAAGATGTTTATTTATGTTCCTGCCAACTTCGTTAATACTTAGTAAGGATATTACGAGAATTAAACCGGGAATAAAAATTAACCACCACGATTGAGAAATATATTCCTGCCCTGCTTCAATCATTGCGCCCCACGATGGGTATTCATTTCCGGTTCCTAAACCTAAATAACTTAAAGCTGATTCTGCTAATATTACGTTGCTGAGTTGAAATATTAAATTAACGCTTACAGGAATAATAATAGCCGGCAATATTTCTCTAATCAAAAGTTTAATATTTTTTAATCCGATTAATTTTGCTGATAAATAGAACTCTTTATTTTTTACCGATAACATTTCACTTTTTGCTACTTTAAATAAACTCATCCAGCCGGAAAAACCTAATACAACAATAATCGAAAAAATATTGCTGCCGAATAATGCGATAATAAGAACAACCAAAAATATTGCTGGAAAAGAAAGAAACAAATCGGTAATTCGGCTTACAAACATGTTAACAAATCCAACTCGTTCAACCGCAAAAAATGCCAAAGATAATCCTATAATAAATGATACCAGAACTGCACCGAATCCAACAAGCAGAGAAATTCTTGATCCATAAACAATTCTCGTAAAAACATCCCTTCCAAATTCATCGGAACCTAGCAAAAATAATTTAGAATTAATAACTGGTTGATTATTTATCATTTTTACTTTGTTATTCTCTATCAGGATTGGAACACCCGATTGATAATACTGGATTTCTGTATCTACCTGAAAACTATCAACAAATACAATCCCTTCATTGTACGAATTAGGAATTGCTTCATCGATTAACTTTTTTAACTCGCTATTGTTGTTGTTTAATTTTATTGATTGATCATTCAGTTCAATATAATCAACAGATGAAAATGGAGGAAGTAGTTTTGTTACTGATATATTTTTCTGAAAATCTGGATGCTGTGTTGTGATAAGAGGTGCGAATAAAAAACAGAAGAATAGAACAACTAAAATTGAATTTGAGATTCTTAATTTCTGTGAAAATAATTTTTTAACTCTGCTTGAACTTATAATAATAATGGGGAGTAATATTATTAACAATAAAGAAAGGAGACTGTCAATCACTGAAAAATTAAGTTGAGCTAAAACATCTTTAGTATTTAGGAAAAGAGATTGAATAGCTACAATAAATAAATTTGATAACTCAAGTAAATGTGGAAATCTAATAATTATTATTAGCGCAATAATCAAAAGAATAAAATGCCATATTTTAATTTTAGATATCACTAATTGATTAATTCCTTAATGAATCTTTTATCCATTTTTATTTTAATTAGATCAGCAGCAAGATTTGAAATTATCATCATCAATCCCGCGATAAAACTACAAGCAATAACAAGCGGAAAATCTCTATTTAATATTGCACTGACTGTCAACCTTCCCATTCCCGGCAATGAAAAAATAACTTCTGTAAGTAAAGCACCGCCAAGTAAAATGCCGAACTCAATTCCTGCTATTGAGATTAAAGGCTGAACTGCATTTGGGAACAGATGTTTTTTAAATATTTCTGTTTCTGATATTCCATTTGCTCTTAAGTTTATGATGAACGGATTATTTTTTATTGAATCCAAATTATCTCTTAAGTATTTATAAAAAACGGCAACTCCAGCTAATGAAAGTGTAATCATTGGCAATATTAAGTGGACAAAATAATCTTTTAACTTTTCGATGGAACCTAAATCATCATGAAAAATTGATTTAATACCGGATGTGGGTAGAATGTCTAACTTAACAGAAAAAAAATAAACTAAAACTAATCCTATCACAAAAGTTGGGACCGAAAAAAGTATTATTGAAATTTTTGAAAACAATCTATCAACTAATTTACCTTCATTGGAAAATGTATGTTTTGCCAGCAGATATCCCAGCAGCAATTGAATAATAAAACTGATCGTTGAAAATATTAAAGTAAAAAGAAAATAGTCTTTTACTACTGTAAATACGGGTTGTCGATAATTATAGGAAATTCCAAAATCACCCGAAAACATATTTACAACAAACGAAAAATACTGAAAATGAATTGGCTGATCTAATCCAAATGACTTTGTTACTTTTTCTGCTAACTGCGGACTTAATTGCGGCGATAAAAATTTTTGTGTTGGATCACCCGGAGCTAATCGTACTAAAAGAAAAATAAAAGTAACCAATAATAAAAGCACAAGAATAGAGCTTGCAATTCTTTTTAATATTGCTCTGTTAAAATCTTTTTTCATAAACTAATCAGTTCTGGATTTTCCATTCCCATATTTTCTGTAAAGCGCCAAATGGATTTATAGTTACGTTCTCTAATCGTTTATTGTGAACAATTATATTATCTGTCCAGTACAAAAATACAACTGGACAATCTTGATAAATTATCTCCTGAAATTTTTTATAAAGTTTCTTTTTTTCAATCTCGCTGATTCGCATATCTAACGCTTCAACAATTTTATCAGTCTCTTCACTTTGGTACGATGAAAAATTATTGGGAGTTTTCTCAAGATCAGAATGCCAAACAGTTTTTAAATCAAGCGGAACCGGTATGTATGATGAAACCATCCACGCATCCATTTTTTTTGTGTAAAGATTTTCCAGAAATGCACCCAGCTCAAGTTTCTGAAGTTTCATTTCTATGCCGATTGCTTTTAGGTTATTTGCAATAACCGTTGCGGCAAACTCGCGCAAGGGATTTCCACTAGGAATATAAAGTGTAAAAGTAAATTCAATCCCATTTTTTTCAATCACACCATTATTATTAATATCACGCCAGCCTTCTTCCTGCAATAACTGCTTGGCTTTTTCAGGATTAAACTCAATCGGCTTGAGATCCTCATCATAATAAGATTTAAAGATTGAAGAAACCGGGGTTATGGCAAGCTCCCCATAATTATTCAAATATTCACTAAGTATTTCTTGTTTGTTTACAGCGTACGCGATTGCCTGCCGAACTTTCTTACTGCCAAAAAGTCTGTTTGGATAAATCATATTATTTTTAGAATACTTATCAACATCGATATTGCTCAGCCCTATGTAATCATATTCTCTTCCTTTTACAGTTTCAATTACAAGATGGTTGGAATTTTTCAAATCCTTTGTATCGGCTGGTTTTACAAGTTCACAAAAATCAACTTCGCCTTTTTTTAATTGAGTAATCCTTGAATTATAATCCGGAACAATCTTAAATATTATTTCATCAATCATTTCTTCTTTGTACAAGAATGATTTTTTATCCGCCTCAAGTACAATCATCTGGTTTCGTTCCCATTTTTTCAGCTTGTAAGCTCCGTTAGAAATGGGATTAAAATTTATTTCAGATGTTGTGATTGTTTTTCTATCAAGCTTCTCATAAATATGTTTTGGAATTATCGGATACACAACATCCAGCAAGGAAGATGCAGAGCCAGGTATGAAATTAATTTTTAATTTGTTTGGAGCTCAGTATTTCAAATGTCTTGCTTATATCGAGATGTTCTTCATAATCTTTATATAAATTTTTAAATGCTCCATAATATCTGCTTTGCACAATTGGATCGGAATAAATATCAAAAGTATAAACAACATCTTCTGCTGAGAATTTTTTGCCGTCACTCCAAAGTACATCATCACGAAGATTAAAGATGATTGAACTTGAATCTGATGTCCATTCCCAGCTTGCTGCAAGCATCGGTTTGGCATCCAAATCGCCGGCTTTATTATTCCATTCAAATTGTACTAAACTCAAAAACAAAGTCTCATCAACCACTCCTTCATCAACACTAAAAGAGTAAATGGGGTTAATAGTTTCAAGATCTGCAGAAATAGCAATAACTGCTCTGTTTAACAATTCCGGTTTTTCATTATTACATGAAACAAAGAAAATGATAAGAGAGACAAGCCAAAGAAGTGATTTAACTTTTTTCATAGTAAGTAGAATTAAATGCTAATAAATCTTGGGTTAATTTATTATTTTGATCAACAAATACAAAAATTTAATAATGCTTAAAGTTGATATTAAAAAAATCATTCTTGACACTAACAGCGTAAACAGAGAACTGCTGCGCAAAATTGTTTTTACATTGAGTGAAAACAATATTTATACAATTCTAGGTAAAAACGGAAGCGGTAAATCTACACTTATAAAATCGCTTACCGGGTTATTAAATAAAGATCTTTACAAAGTTGATGGAGAAGTTTTCTGGTTTGATGAAAATATTTTTGAAATGGAAACTACCCGATTGCTTGATCTTCGTAAAAGAGAAATTAAATATGTTCTTCAGGATTTAACTAACAACTACGATCCTCTAAAAAAGTTAAAATACTATTTTGATATTGCAGGTATTGATGAAAAATCTATTCCAATTCATCTACAAAGTTTTTTGCTGCCTGATTATCAGACTATTTCTAATCTTCATTCTTATGAAATAAGCGGAGGAATGGCTCAGAGATTAAGTTTAATGTTTGCAATGCTTTCCAATCCTAAACTTTTAATTCTGGATGAACCAACATCTGCAATTGACTATGCAAATATTAATCTCATAAAACTGAAGCTTATGGATTTTAAGAAAGCTGGCGGTTCAGTACTAATTGTTACACAGGATATTAATTTTGCAAAAGAAATTTCAGACCAAATAGCTTTTTTGCAGGATGGTAAAGTTAGCGAATTCATTAATTCCAGATTATTCTTTAGTGATTCAATTCAAAAACCATATAGCGGATTTCTTCAATCGTTTAACGAGCTGCAATGAAAGAGATAATTCTAAAAGTACAAAGCGTTTCTTACTCGGTTGATAAAAATAATAGTTTTTCCGGTGTTCAATCAGTTGAGATTCTAAAAAATATTTCGTTTGAAGTTGAAAGAGGAAAAGTACTCGGCATTTCGGGTCAATCAGGCAGCGGGAAATCTACTCTTGCTAAAATATTAGCTGGTATTTTAAAGCAATCCTCAGGTACTATTCAAAATTATTTTAAAAAAGATTGGCGTAATTCTTTACCCAAGCCAGTGCAAATTTTATTTCAGAATGATGGAGAGCTGATAAATCCTTTTAGAAAAGTTGAAGATGTTTTAAAGGAAGCGTATGAGTTAAAACTTAAGAAAAATAAAAGCTACTCTTTAGAAATCAATAATATCTTTAAAATGTTTAATCTCGATCCAGGATTAAAAAACAGTAAGGGATCACAATTGAGCGGTGGAGAAAAACAGCGTATTGCACTTGCAAGAATTATTATTGTTGAACCTGAAATATTAGTTTTGGATGAGCCATTTTCTTCACAGGATGTTGAAGCACAATTGGGAATTCTTAAACTTATTAATAAATTAAAATCAGAGCTGGACTTAACAATTATTTGCATTTCACACGATCTTAACATCTTAAAACATTTTTCCGATGATCTAATTATAATGTTCAACGGCAGCATTGTGGAAAGCGGATTCACAAATACTTTAATTAGTAATCCACAAAATGAATACACAAAGTTTTTGCTAAGTGCCCAATCACTAAATCTTACAGAAGAAGAAATTCAAACTTTTCACAAAAACTATGAGCAAAACTAACGCAATACGAATTCTTGAATCGCACAAAATTAAATTTGATACTGTTTCTTACGAAGTTGATGAAGATGATTTAAGCGGAGAAACAGTTGCGGTTAAAGCTGGTGCTAATCCTGAAACAGTTTTTAAAACTCTCGTTTGTGTTGGAGATAAAACCGGACATATTGTGTTTTGCATTCCCGTTACACAAGAGCTAAACTTAAAAAAAGCTGCTGCTGCAAGCGGTAATAAAAAAGTTGAGATGATAAAATTAAAAGACCTGCTTCCGCTAACAGGCTATATCCGTGGCGGTTGTTCACCAATTGGAATGAAAAAACTTTTTCCAACTTACATTGATGAAACTGCTCAGATATTTGAGAACATTTTTGTTAGTGCTGGTGTGCGGGGAACACAAATGAAACTAAATCCGGATGATCTTATAAAAATTGTTAATGGTAGTTACGCTGATTTAATTTGAGTTACTTAACTAATTTCCTAAACATCTCCACATCTTCCTTAGTTGTAATCTTAAAATTAAAAACAGATCCTTCAACAATATTTACTTTTTTACCAGTTCTTTTTACAAGCATAGATTCATCTGTACCAACAAATTCTTCGCTATGCGCTTTGCCCAATGCCCTCTGCAAATCTTTATACTTAAATATCTGCGGGGTTTGCACATAATAAACTTCATCACGATTCAAATATTCATCAACAAACTTTTTACCTTTTATCAAAGTATCTTTTGCTTTGATACAAACTAGGGCGTTTCCGTTTTTCTTTGCAGAAATAATCGCATTTGTTATAACATCATTTGGAATTAAAGCTCTAGCAGCATCGTGAACAACTAATAAATCATTATCATCTGCCTCCGATGAAAGCACTGCATTATAAACAGATTGCTGTCTTGTATTTCCACCTTCAACAATAAGTTTTACTTTAAATAGTTTATATTTTTTTACAAGTTTGATAAGAAGATCAAAGTACTCTGGTTCAGCAGCAATAATAATTTTATTAATGTGCTTATTTTTTTGGAATGCTTGAAGTGTATAAACAATTATTTCTTTGCCATTTACTTTTAAATATTGTTTAGGAGTGGCTAAGCCACTCCTTAAACCTTTACCACCAGCAGGAATAATTGCTATGCAGTTCATATTAATACTAAACAATCATCATTGCATCGCCGTAACTTAAGAAGCGATACTTTTCCTTTAAGGCTTTCTTATATGCCTTCATAACATTTTCTGTTTCACCCAGAGCACTTGTAAGCATTAGTAAAGTTGATTCCGGTGCGTGAAAGTTTGTAATAAGTTTTTGGGTTACCTTAAAAACATAAGGAGGATAAATAAACTTATCAGTCCAGCCTCTTCCCTGTTTCAAGAATCCATCTGCAGTAGTGCTTGTTTCCAGAGCACGGCAAGCGCTTGTGCCAACTACAATTATATTGTGTTTATTATGCAATGCTTTGTTCACAACATCTGCTGTGTGTGCAGAAATTTCATAATACTCAGAATCCATTTTGTGCTTTGTAAGATCTTCAACTTCCACAGGTCTGAATGTACCTAAACCGATATGAAGAATAACCGGCACAATATGAATTCCTTTCTTCTCAATTTTTTCAAGAAGTTTGGTTGTAAAATGCAATCCCGCAGTTGGAGCAGCAACAGCACCATCAACCTTAGCATAAACTGTTTGATAATTTTCCTTATCCTTTGGTTCCGGATCTCTTTTGATGTAAGGAGGAAGCGGAGTTAACCCGATTTTTTCAACTGCCTGAAATACATTTCCGGGTTGATTAAATCTAACCGTTCTTCCTCTTGATGTTGTATTATCAATTACTTCACACCAAAGATTATTATCAAAATAGATTTTGTTGCCTATCCTAACTTTTCTTGCCGGATCAACAATTACATCCCAGATACAATCTTCTTTATTTAATTCCCGTAAAAGAAAAACTTCAATTTTTGCTTGAGTTTTTTCTTTCTTTCCAAACAAGCGTGCCTGAAACACTCTTGTTTCATTTACCACAAGTACATCACCTTTTTCCATATAATCAATTACATCAGTAAACTTTTTATCTTCCATCTCGCCGGTGTCTTTATGAATAACCAACAATTTTGATTTATCGCGCGGACTAACCGGATACTTCGCGATGGCAGTTTTTGGCAAGTTATACTTGAAATCTGATAGCTTCATTTATCTCTACCTTCTCTTATTATTTTAATTATCAGGTTGTCTCGAAAATTTTTTGTCAAGCTGAACTTATTTCAGCTTCTCACTCAAAATTTGCAAATTAGATTCCGAAACGAGTTCGGAATGACTTCTTCGAGACAACCTCATTTACTTACTATTATTTCTTAGATACTTTTTTCTTTACAACAACTTTCTTTTTAGCTACAGCTTTTTTAGCAGCTGTTTTTTTAGATGAAGCTTTGCTGGTTTAGCTTTCTTCATATCTTTAACAGCAGCCTGTGCAGCAGCTAATCTTGCAATCGGAACACGGAATGGTGAACAACTTACATAGTTCAATCCTATCTTATGACAGAACTCAACTGATTTTGGTTCGCCGCCATGCTCACCGCAAATACCGATCTTTAAATCAGGTCTGGTTTTGCGTCCGCCTTCAACTGCTATTTCCATCAACTTACCAATTGCTTCCTGATCGATTGATTGGAATGGATCTTCTGGAAGAATTTTCTTTTCGAGATATTCGGGTAAAAATCCGCCTATATCATCGCGTGAAAATCCAAATCCCATTTGTGTAAGATCGTTTGTTCCGAATGAGAAGAACTGTGCAGTTTCTGCAATCTTATCTGCAGTTAAACAAGCACGTGGAATCTCAATCATTGTTCCTGTTAAGTGAGGAATTTTCTTCAATCCAAATTTTGCACAAACTTCTGCATGAACTTTTGTTACGATTTCATACTGATGATTGATTTCATTTACGTGGCAAGTAACAGGAATCATTATTTCCGGAAAAGGTTTCTTTCCTTCTTTTAATAATTCTGCTGTTGCTTCAAAGATAGCACGAACCTGCATTTCAGTTATTTCAGGATATGTTATTCCGAGACGCACACCACGATGTCCCATCATCGGGTTGTTTTCATGTAATGCATCAGCACGTTTGTTTAATTCTTCTAATGAGATGCCAAGACTTGAAGCAAGTTTTTCTCTTTCTTCAACTCTTTGTAGGAACAAATTCATGTAATGGCGGATCAAGTGTTCTGAATGTTACAGGATATCCATCCATTGCAGCCATTGTTTCTTTAACATCTTTTTTAACATATGGGAATAATTCATTTAATGCTGATATTCTTTCAGCTTCAGTTTTTGAATGAATCATTTTACGAAGTTTAAATAATGGTTCTTCAGAATTTTTTCCGTAGAACATATGCTCTGTTCTGAAAAGTCCGATACCTTCTGCGCCAAATGCTCTTGCACGTGCTGCATCTTCAGGAGTATCAGCATTAGTTCTAACTTTTAATTTTCTAACATCATCACACAACTTCATAAATACCTGAAAGTCAGGATTTTCTTCTGCAGCTTTAATCATTGGTAACTCACCTAAATAAACAGTTCCTTTTGAACCATTAAGTGTAAGCCAATCACCTTCTTTAATTGTAACATCACCAACAGTAAAATATTTTGCATCATAGTTCATTTTAATTGAGCCTGCACCAACGATACAGCACTTACCCCAACCGCGTGCAACAAGAGCCGCGTGAGAAGTCATTCCACCGCGAGCTGTTAATATTGCCTGAGCAGCACGCATACCTTCAATGTCTTCAGGATTTGTTTCTTCACGAACAAGAATTACTCTCTTACCTTCTTTTGCCCATGCAACAGCATCATTAGCAGAAAATACAACTTGTCCGGATGCGCCGCCAGGTCCTGCAGGTAAACCTTTTGCAACAGCTTTGGTTTTTATTTCAACAGCAGGATCAATAATTGGATGTAAGTAATTCATCAAGCTGTGAAGGCTGAACACGCATTACAGCTTCTTCTTTTGTAATAATTTTTTCTTTGAACATATCAAGAGCCATCTTTACTGCAGCAGGTCCGTTTCTTTTTCCAACACGGCACTGTAACATATAAAGTGTTCCATCCTGAATTGTAAATTCAATATCAAGCATATCATGATAATGTTTTTCAAGCGATTTCTGTATTTTGTGCAGATCCTTGTAAGTTTCAGGCATTGCAGTTTCAAGAGATTCAAGATGTTCAGTATGCTCACTCTTACCAACTTCGTTAATTGGATTTGGAGTTCTGATTCCCGCAACAACATCTTCACCTTGTGCATTTGTTAGCCATTCACCGTAAAAATAATTTTCACCTGTTGCAGGATTACGAGTGAATGCAACACCTGTTGCTGAACTATCACCCATATTTCCGAATACCATAGATTGAACGTTTACTGCAGTTCCCCATTCATCAGGTATTCCTTCAATTCTTCTGTAAGAGATAGCGCGTTTACCCATCCAGCTTTGGAATACTGCAGAAACTGCACCCCAAAGTTGTTCCATTGGATCTTCAGGAAAAGGTTTTCCTAAAACTTCCTGAACTTTTGCTTTGTAGATTTCAATTAATTCTTTTAAATCATCAGAAGTTAAATCAGTATCTGCTTTAGCACCGCGTGATTCTTTCATATTGTGAAGTTCTTTTTCCAATTGCTGTCTAACGCCTTTACCTTCTTCTGGTTCGATGCCTGCAGCTTTTTCCATAACTACATCACTGTACATCTGGATTAAGCGGCGATGTGAATCGTAAACAAATCTTGGGTTACCGGTTTTTGCAATTAATGCTTCACGTGTTTGATTGTTTAATCCAACGTTAAGAATTGTTTCCATCATACCGGGCATAGATGCACGAGCACCTGATCGAACCGAAAGCAATAGTGGATTTTGTAAATCACCAAACTTAGCACCCATTTGTTTTTCAACTTTAGCAAGTGCATCCTTAACTTGTTTTTCAAGTTCTTTAGGATATTTTTTCTTGTTCTTGTAGTACGCTGTACATACTTCTGTTGTAATTGTAAATCCTGCAGGTACAGGAAGTCCAATGTTAACCATCTCAGCAAGGTTTGCACCTTTACCGCCAAGCAAAGCTTTCATCTCTGCTTTACCTTCTGCTTTTTTACCACCGAAGTAGTAAACATATTTTGTTTGAGCCATAATTACCTTTCCTCCGTTTTAAGATTATCTATTTCTTTTTACGAAGCATTGTTTAGTTTATTAATTAAATACTGTTTGAATGATCCTTCATCATCCATACACAAGTTTATTTTTAAATAGAAAATATCTACGTCATCAAATTCTCTGTTAAATCTTGAAAGCTTTACCGCATCCTTTTCTGTTGTTACAACCGAATGAGAATTAGTTGTATAAAATCTCTTTCTGATTTGCTGAACTTCCCTTAATGTATAATTCTTATGATCTCTAAATATCAGTTTGTTCTGCGTATTAACATGAACTTTACCCAACACATTTAAAAACGAATGCGGATTTGCGATTCCGGATACAACCAAACTTTCCTGCCCTTTAAAATCCTCAAGATTATATTCAATCTTTCTCATTGCATCCACAAAGCTTATTGCTTTATAATATGATGTAAAAATTTGTTTTCCTTCAAAATATTTTTTTATCTCAGATTTAATTTCTTCTTTATCAAGAAATTTTCTGTTAAGAATAATTGCATCTGCTCTTTTTAAAGAATCAAATCCTTCTCTCAAATCACCTGAAGGTAAAAGATTATGCGTGAAAAAACTTTTATTATTCACAAAGCTCTGATCAATTATCACAAGATCAATATCACGCTCAATCCATCGATGTTGAAAAGCATCATCTAAAACTATTGTGTTGATTCCAGTCTCTTCAATTAATCTCTTAGCACCTTTAACTCTATTTTCAGAAACAGCCGCAGCAACTTTGCATTCTAAAGAAGTGTGATAAATTTCATCACCGCATTCTTCTACAGAAGTTAAAATTTCATCGCCTTTAGAAACCAATTTGTACCCGATGGATTTTCTACCGTAGCCTCTGCTTAATACTCCAACTTTATATCCAGAATTTTTTAGCAAGATTGGTAACATAAATTACAAGCGGAGTTTTACCAGAGCCGCCAACGTTTATGTTGCCAACAGAAATTACCTTTGCATCAACTTTTTCAGATTTAAATACAGACTTATCAAAGAACAAATTTCTAACTGAAATTGTAAATCCATAAAAAAGCACAAATGGTGCTAATATAATTTTTAAGAATTTCATCTAATCGTTACCTAAAATTTTTCAGCTTCTTTACAGAGCTCATTTAATTTCTCTTCACATTCCTCAATAACTTTTGAAGTTTCATCGTAACTTAAATTAGCATCAACATAAACAGGATCAGAATAAATTACTTTTACAATTGAAAACGGATTTGGGATTTGAAATTTATCCCAGCTTTTTAACTTCTTTTTAGATTTAATTCCAACTCCCATTAACACAACCGGGACTCCACTTTTTTTGGCAGCTATAACTGCACCTGCTTTGAACTTATGTTCGGGTCCGCGTGGTCCATCCGGAGTAATTGCAATTGAGTAACCATTTTTTGCATGATCGACCATAATACCAAGCGCAACATCACCGCCCTTACTGCTTGAACCGCGCACAACTTTGTACTTCCAATGTTTTAATTGCTTTGCTAGCAAATCACCATCTTTGCTTTTACTTGTAAGCGCGGCAAATCCATCATTTCTATGTAAGAACCAAGGAAGCAGCATTGTGCCGTGCCAAAAAGCTAAAACATAATGCTGATTTTGTTTTCTTAAATCATCAATAACTTTTTTATTCTTATAAGTAATGCGCAAAGTTTTGCACAAAGCATCAAGGCTGTGTGATAATAAAAAACTGCCAAGAAATCTTAATGTATCCTGTTTAACTTGCTTTGTGTTCATTCAACTATTAGTCATGCTGAACTCGTTTCAGCATCTCCTGTTTTGTGAAAAAGATTCCGAAACAAGTTCGGAATGACAAAAGAATTTTGCCTAATCAGTTTTGTGTTCATCCAACAATGTATAAATAATTTTTGCTGCATTCTGCGGAGCGTTTTTATCTCCAAGAACTTCTTTAATTCTTCGTAACTTTAATTTTATCTGATTCAGCAACGCATTATTTGATAAAATATTTTTAGCTGTATCATAAATGTTTCCCGCATTAGCTTCATTCTGTATTAACTCTGGTACAACTTGCTCATCCAATACGATGTTTGCCATTCCAATGTTTTTAATCTTAACAAGAGATTTACCAATTTTATAAGTAAGCATACTTGTTTTATAAATTATCACCATTGGTAATTCCATCAATCCTGCTTCAAGGGTTGATGTTCCTGATTTTACAATTCCAAACTTTGAATGTTTTAGCAAATCATAAGTATGATCTTTAATTACTTTAAAGTTTTTTTGATCTGTTAATCCATAAAAAACTTTTTCATCAATACTGCTTGAACAAGCAACAACAATCTGCATATTAAACTCATCAGATAATTTATTGGCAGCTTTTATTGCTTCAGGGAAAATACTTTCAACTTCCTGTTTTCGGCTTCCGGGCAAAATCAATAAAATTTCTTTTGCAGAATCCAAATCAAATTTTTTATTTAGCTGATCTTTTGTTAAAAATTTATAGCTGTTTATTTCCTGAATCAATGGATGACCAACAAACTCAGCATTAACATTTTTTGATTTAAAGAATTTTTCTTCAAACGGAAAGACGACTAATACTTTATTAAAGAGTTCTTTAATTTTATTTACTCTTCCTTTTCCCCAAGCCCAAACTTGAGGAGTGATGTAATAGATGAGCTTAAGCTTAAGTTCAGGTTCAAGAGCTTTAAGTTTTTTAGCTAAGTTTAGATTGAATCCCGGATAATCTATAAGAACAACTTCTCTTACTTTTCTTTTCTTAACTTCATCAATAATATCGCGTTGAACTTTTTTAATAAACGGTAAATGTTTTATCACTTCAACAAATCCAAGAAACGCCATTTTATCTATATGATAAATCAATTCCATTCCCTCGGCTCGCATTTTATCGCCGCCGATACCAAATATTTTCAAAGAACTATCTAACTTTTTTAACTCACGTATCAGAGACGCTCCATGTAAATCACCAGAAACTTCACCAGCTATAATCAAAACATTTTTACTATTCATCACAAAATATTATTTGAACTTAAATACCATTTAATAACTATTAAAAGCGCTACAGTACCAAAAGCCTGCAGAGTTCTTGTTTCAGATTTCAGTCCGGCGTTCAAGCTATAGTTTGGTTGCGGAATAGATTTATCTTTATACTTTGTTACTCTCGGAAAAAACCTTGGAACATTTTGTAAATATTTTTGATAATCATCTCCAAATTTCTTTATAAGAAATCCCTCTTCCTCCTTTACAATAAATTGATACTGCATTATGAAAAATAATATCGCAACAATCTGTAAATATGGAAACAATGACATAGACATAATTCCAAGACCCAGATACATTAAAATATTTCCAACGTAAAGTGGATTGCGTACATGAGCAAATGGTCCGCTGATAACTAAATAAGTACCGCCAACACCTCCGGTTGTTCGTGTTTCACTACCAGCCCAGCTAACACCCCAAAGCCTAATTAGCTCACCCGAAACTGCAATTACAAATCCAATTATTAAACTTGTGATAGTTGCATTTTCAAATATCAGCATCAGAATTACAAACGGAATAGGAGTGTAACTTCTGTATTTAAATATTTTTGTTGCGATGTCGTTCATTGCTACTCCGCCATATAGGCTGATTTTCTTTTTAATTGGGCTTGATGTCTTTTTCTTAAATTTTTCTTAAGCATCAACTCTGTTAATTTATTTTGTACTTCTGTAAAATTTTTAAATGGATAAAAGCTAATTCTTTCCATCGAACAAAATCTTGCTAATCCATCTTTTGCAAAAATAAAATCACAAAACTGTGCTGCCTCTTTATCAGAATTTCCATCACCGATATAAACTGTATATTCATCATCACTGCTGTGATTTATAATATGATTCTTTTTACAATTTGCTGAAGTTGGCGAATCAACATCAAAGTAAGGATACTCTGCTTTAAGTATTCCTTTGCTCATCAACAAAAAGTTTATTCGAATAATATTTTAATCCGGCTAAACCAGCCTTATTAAAAAGTCTGTCTATGTAATAATCAAAACCATCGCTAAGAACTACCATATCGATTTTATTTTCACTGCAAAATTTTACAAAGGGAATAAAAGTTGGATCAACATCAAGCAAATCTATAAACTCATCAAGCTCTGCTTTATTTATATTGTCCACAGAATCACAAAGTTCATCCCAGCACTGTCTTGAAGAAATTTTATCACTTAATAGATCTTCTATTATTCTTTTAACTTTTTCGGTTTCACCAAATTTCTTAAAGATTGCTTCACCCACATCTTCCAGAGTAATAGTTCCATCAAAATCAACAAATACTTTTAATGTTCGTTTCATCATTCAGTGATAACCATTTTTTTAACATCCACAAACTTCCCAAGCTTTAGACGATAGAAATAAATTCCTGGAGGTAAATCCTCTGCATTAAATACAATTTCGTTTTTGCCTGCAGGATATTCAACATCCTCAATTTTTTTTACCGTTTCTATATTGCTGTTAAAAATCTCAAATGTAATTTCCTCTTCTTCAGGAAGATAAAAAGCAATTGTAGTGGAATCTGAAAATGGATTGGGAGAATTTTGTCCCAACACAATTGATTCCACATTATGGAAGTAATCCACTTTTTCTACACCTGAATACTGAGGTTGACTCTTATCATTTTTCTGTGCGATTCGATAATAAACTGAACCATTAATATCGGGCCAATCATAAAACTCATAATAATTAGTATCAGTATTTTTATTCTTCTTCAAAGAGCCGGCAATTTTCCAATCGTTTTCTTCAGGATTTTCTACTCCTGATCGGTAAATACTATAAGTAGTTCCTTCCATCTCATTTGCTGCATACCAAAAAATTTTAACAGAATCTCCTGCAACCTGCGCTGTAAATCCGAGTATTTGTGATGCATAAGTTCCCGTACTAAAAATTTTTTGTCCATAAATATCGTTGCGTTTATCAGTAGTACCTTTAAATACTGCAACCGCACCGCCATCACCGTCAGGAATCAGATTTAGATAACTCTTCTCCATATTTTTTGAAGACGAAATCATTACACCGGAAGAATCCCAAACAAAATTTCCTTTAAGATCAATCTTTTGGATGTAAAGGTTTTCATCAGAATTGTTTTCACGTTTATCGATCCACGCAAGCACTAATCCATTTTTTTGATCATACACTAAACGCTGTCCGAACTGATTTCCTTTAATATTAATAATTCTTTTGCCATTATTACCCCACATACGATTTCCCTTAACATCAAACCTTTGAATAAAAACATCTTTAATTTTTTCAAACTCATTAGTCCAACTAACCACAACGCTGGAATCAACAAAAGCAAATTGCGGATTTGTCTGGCTGCCTGCTTGATATGTAAGAAGTTTACCATCATTACCCCAAAGTAAATTTCCTTTATCAGATATCAAGTTCTGATAAATAATTTTATGTGTTCCCTGATATGTAATTGCTGTATAAATACCACTGCCAAGAGCACCAACAGAATAGCTCAGCACATTATTATCAGATTTTGAAATCACTAACGGTTTAGTTCCCCATTTTTTAGAGCCTGTAGAATCTACATATTGTGCAAACAGAACTGCTTTCTGCTTTTGATTTTCTAACCAAAAAATAACTGAGCCGCCTTTATTATCAGGAATAATTTCAGTTTCGCTGATAGTATTGTTAGAACTGTACAGGATTTCTTTTAATGGATCACTTAATATTTTTCCAGCAGGGGTTAGTATTTTATATCTAACAGAAAATTTATTAGTTGATGCAGAATTTTTTGTAATGTAACTAACATGAGAATATCCTCTTTTATCAACACGTAAAGAGTAATCAACTTTCTCAATTCTACTTTCTGAAAGCTGAATTCCTTCACTCTGCCAGAGTCTTAATCCGTTTTTACTTAATTTCTGAATAAATAATTCGGGATTTTTCCTGCTGTCATAACCTTTCCAAAGAACAACTGAATTACCTGATGGTTCAACAACGGCAAGCGGATTTTCTTTTGCTCCGCGTCTTGTTGAAACAGTCTTGCCATCAGCTCTAAAGCTTACATCACCATTTTTATTAAAATGGATAAAGTTAATATCACTTTCAGAACTTCCTTTTTTATCTTGCCAAAAAACATAAGCACCGCCTGAAAAATCCTTTAATGCCGTGATGTTGATAGGATCAACGGGATCAATAACAAGTTTAGTGTTCGAAGATGGATCGCTTACCCATTGTGCAACCGAATGATCAATCAAACCTAAAAGTACAACCAACAATATCAGAATCGATCTACTTATATGTATTGGGGTTTTATTCAATAATGTTTAGTGTTATTTATTAAAAGATTTTTTTAATTAAATATTGTTGGCTAATTAGTTACAAAATCCAGATCTTCATTAAATCTAACACTAACTAATTTTGAAATTCCTTCTTCCTGCATCGTAACACCATAAAGCGTGTTTGCAGCTTCCATCGTGCGCTTGTTATGAGTTACAACTATAAACTGTGTGTCTTTGCTAAAATCATCAAGTATTCTTGTAAACCGATCGATGTTTGCATCGTCCAGAGGAGCATCAATTTCATCAAGAATACAAAACGGACTTGGTTTTACAAGATAGATTGAGAACAACAATGCTATTGCCGTTAATGTTTTTTCCCCTCCGGATAAAAGCTCAATTGATGTTGGTCTTTTACCTTTCGGCTTTGCAATAATTTCTATTTTTGCTTCAAGCGGATCAGCATTTTCCTCTATTTTAAGATCAGCTTCATCACCGGGATTAAATAGTGTTCTGAAAATTTTTACAAAATGACCACGTATTTTTTCAAACGTTTCAGAAAATTGTGCCTGTGCCGTATTATTAATTTCTTCAATCGTTCTAACAACATCTTTTTCAGATTCAACAAGATCATCTCTTTGCTTGTGAAGAAAATCTAATCTTTCTTTTTCTTCTTCATATTCAGAATGTGCAACAAGATTTATTGGTCCCAGGTTTTTAACTTTACTTTTAATATCAAGCACTTCTTCAGATCTTTGTTTGAAATCGAACAACTGCAAATCATCAAATTCTTTTTTCTCAAGTGTTAATGAATAATTTTCTTTTATATGATCAATAAGGTTTGCACTTTTGATATCAAGTTCTTTAATGGTTATATCCATCTGGTGAATAATATCGGATACAACTTCTCGTTCTTTACGAAGTGATTTTAAATTATTCTCTTTATCATTTACATCGTTTCTAAGTTCTGAATGACGGGTTTCAATTTCATCTAAGTGAGTATTTAAAACTTTTCTGGTCTCTTCCAGCTCATTATAATTTTGTTCCTGCGCAACAAGCTGCTCATCAATTTGATGGATCTCTTTTTCGGCAGATTCGATATCTTCTTTTCTTTTTGTAATAGAATTACTTATTGTAACTATTGATTCTTCTGCTCGCTTAATTGCATTTTCTGTGTTGCGCTTTTCACCGACCAATCTTTCAATACTTAGATTTATTTCATTTCTCTGAGCACGGATATTGTTATAATTTTTTTCAACCTCAGAGAATTCTTCATCAAGTGTTTGTTTTTTTCTCTCTTCAGAATCACGAAGAGCAATTTCTGTGTTAAGTAACGATTCAAGTTTTATTTTTTTATTATCAAAAAGATTTGATTCCGCAGCGTGCTCTTTAATTTCGTGCTGAATTTTTTCTATCTCATCATCAGATTTTTTCTTTTCAAATTCAAACTGAGCAATTTGCTTTTCAACATTTGCAAGATCATTTACTAAAAGCCTGCCTTGCTCTGATAAAATTTTAAGATCAATACTGGAAAGAAGATTTTCTTTATTTGTAATTTCAGTTTGGGTTTCGAGTAAACTCTTTTCGTGTTTTGGAAATTCAGCACTCAGGTTTTCAAGTAATTGCTTTCTTCCAAATAAAGAATCATCTAATCGTGGAACAGAGCCTGCTTCAATAACACCATCTTTAGAAACAAAATCCCCGTTTAAAGTTGCAAAACTAAAACTGCCGTATTTTGAGTAAAGATTAAAAGCTTTATCAAGATCGCTAACGATACAAATATTTTTTAGAATTTTTTCAAAAAATGGTTTCCACTTTGTTTCTGTTTGTATGCTGCTGCTTGCCCAGCTTACAAATCCATTTTCCTGCTCAAGTTTTTTTGCTTTTCTCTTTTCAATAAAGTTTTGAATTTTATTCAGCAAACCTTTACCGTTCAATTCTTCAAAATGAGGAAAGTAAAAAGAAGCTTTACCAATATCATTTAGATTTAAATATTCAATTCCACGTTTAAGATCCTCTAAAGATTCTACAAGAACATTATTAAGATTATTTTTTAGTGCGGCTTCAACAGCAAATCTAAATTTTTCATTTGAATCGCCGATGTGTGCAAGAATTGTACTTCCGTTTTTAGCCCAATCCTTATTATCCAAAAGTGCTTTTGCGCCTTTAGAAACGCCTTCAAGATTGTCTATTAAATTTTGTATAAAAGTAACTTTATCTTTTATAGATTTAATAAGGCTGCGCTGTTCAAGTTCTTTTTCTTTTAGCTTATTTAATTCGTGTTCAATTTTTTCTTTTTCATTTTGTTTACTCAGATAAAGTGATTCAGCATCGGCAATCTTTTTCTTTATCTCATCTCTATCGTTACCAAGCTCTTCAATAAAACCAACCGTCTTTGCAATATTATTTGTAAGTATCTGAATCTTTTCGTTTAATTTTTTGATATTGATTTGTTTGGATTCAAGAATTGCAATCGTATTGCGCAGTTCATTTTCTC
Source organism: uncultured Ignavibacteriaceae bacterium (assembly GCA_963812305.1). Lineage (GTDB taxonomy): Bacteria > Bacteroidota > Ignavibacteria > Ignavibacteriales > Ignavibacteriaceae > IGN3. The sequence continues at coordinate 548,657 of CAWEUT010000002.1, read as the reverse complement.
TGCCGGTAATCTCTTTAAATTTTTCAAGTAATATATCTGATTGCTCTTTGAGAGCATTCTTTTTCTGTTCAAGGATTTCTATTTGCGAGGCAACCTTATGCTCAATATTTACTTTTTCATGTTCTTTCTGTGCAATTTGTTCTGAAAAATCCGATAAAGAAGCAGCACCCTTTTCAGAGATATTTTTAGCTTCATCAAATTGAATACTCAATTCTTCAAGCTCTGTTGAATATCTCTCTTTATTGCGGGTAAGTGAATTCTTTCTTTCATTATTAAGCGATAAAGAATTCTGAACACTAAAAATCTTTTCTGTTTGAAGTGTAATTTCGTTTCGCTTATCCTTCAGTTCATTTTCAATTTCAACAAGCTTTTCCCGAGCAGCTTTAATTTCATCTTCAAGTTTTGCAATATCAGATTCGAATTTAATTTTCTTTTTAAAATTTTCTTCCTTGCTTAGCTTAGATTCTTCAATCCTGATCATAAACAATGCAAGTTCACGCTCAGACAGATCAATCTCTAACTCTCTCAATTGAGAGGTTAACACATTGTATTTATCAGCGCGTTTAGCTTGTCTTTCAAGCGAAGCAACTTTTTTCTCTACTTCAGAAACAATATCATTAACGCGATTAAGATCAGATTTAACCTCATCAAGTTTTCTCAGCGCAAGTCTTCTTCTAAGTTTGTATTTATTAACGCCCGCGGCTTCTTCAAACATTGTGCGGCGTTCTTCAGCTTTATTGCTAAGAATTGTTTCGACCATTTTTAATTCGATAACAGAATAAGCATTTGCTCCAATTCCTGTATCCATAAAAAGATTTGTAATATCTTTTAAGCGGCAAATGTTTTTGTTTAACAGATATTCGCTCTCACCGGAACGGAAAATTCTTCTTGTAATAGTAACGTCGGTGTATTCTGTAGGTAGAACTCCCTTATTGTTTTCAATAGTAAGCGATACTTCTGCCATTCCCATCGGTTTACGCTGTGCTGTCCCATTGAAAATAACATTTTCCATTTTATCGCTTCTAAGTACACCGCTTTTCTGCTCTCCAAGACACCAGCGAAGTGCATCAACTACATTTGTTTTTCCGCAGCCATTGGGTCCAACGATTGAAGTTATTCCCTGATTAAAATTAATCTGTGTCTTTTGTGCAAAAGATTTGAAGCCAAGTATTTCTAACTTAGATAAATACAAATTGTGCTATCCAAAAATGTTAAATTGTTTAAGTGCTAGTTTTAGATATTGAAAAACCGAATTGTTTACTTCATAATAAAGTAAGAAAATTATTTTAAGAATTAGGATTGACATCAAGCCATAGAAATAAACTCCACCGGCATTAACATCAAATATTACCGAGATGCCTTTTAAAAGTCTGTAAAGAAGCCAGATCACGAATGCTGCAAGAAATACGTACACATAAATATTTCCAACACCGGCATTTAATAATCGGTAAAGAACAATTCCAACCGGAATTAAAAGTACAACCGGAAGTAGCGCCCAAACTACGGTAAAGAATACACTTGATAGATAAACTTTTGTTCTAACAAAAAATGAGCACGCTGTTATAATGATTGTTAAAAGTATCATCAATATAATTGCTAACACAAAAAGCCAGATTAAAGCTTTAATCGGATTCCACGCCAAATAACTAATTCCAGATATTAAACCAGGGCTGCCGAAAGCTAAAAATATTTTTTCAATCAGCACATTATTTTTAATGTAGTAAAAAAGATTTGCAAAGATCAGGGAGCTAACCAGCGCAACTATCAAAGTGAGAAAAAGTGAATGATATGCTGAGATTATTCTTTGATCACGTACATCAGCAAAAAAGTTATATGGGCGAAGCAATGCACGCGAAGCATCTTCTCTGAATTTTCTTCCTGAGTTAACAAGTACACCCATCAGCAAAGCAAGAACCAAACCTGTAATAATAAATATCATCGGGGCATCGTCTTTATCGCTGCCGATTGGTATTGTAACTTTTTCAGTGTTTTTCATTCGTGCAGATAGAACTTTATATGCAAGTCTATCCTGATTTCTCTCCTCGCTTACCAACCCAATGTTATAAATGTTTTCACCTTTATAACCGCAAATAATTGAAGGATAGTCGCCGCGCAAATCGTACATTGTATTTGCAAAAAATCCCACAAGATTGTTACTCTCATAAAAACCAAACATATCATCAAAAAACTTAGCTTGTGCTTCGTAGGAAAATTTATTTACATAACCATCAGTCTGCCCAATATTTACGGTGTAAGTTGCTTCTCCGATAAATAATTTTCCTTTACCAATTGCTTCAGCAAGTTTAGTAACTTCATTCTGTTTGTCGGCAGGATTTTGGTTTAAAAATTCTATTCCATACAAATCAAGATTATCGATTTGCTGATATTCGAAATCAAAAAACGAAGCATAGGTTAAAATGTTTCTAGTCTTTTTAACTTGAGTTGAAAGTTCACTTAACAAAGCACGATGAGCATCGGAATTTAACAGATAAGATGAACCAAATCCAATTCCTCCGAGTGCAGAAAAATTTTCATAAGCTTTTAACAAACTTGAAAGATAATTTTTACTTCGCACTACAAAATTCTGTGAGCCGGCAAGTCCTTCCGGAAGATTTGCAATCGGCAGTTCAACAAAAGCTAAAAGACCAATTTGCTCACATAATCTTAAATAGTATGGATTGGGCAGAGATTTTGAAAATCGAACAGAATTAAATCCTGCCTGCTTAATTTTTTCTAAATCACTTTCCATCCTATCATAAGATGAAAGAGTTCCATATTGATAAAATGATGGCGAGTATGTAACGCCGTATAAGATTAAATTCTTTTCCGTTTAGTGAAAAACTATTTTGTGAGGATTCTAATTTAAAAAGTGCAATGCTTTGATCATGTCTGTCAATCAGTTGCTCGCCGCGCCACAGTTCTAATCTTACGATATAGCTTGCGGGGTTTTCCGGACTCCAAAGTGTTGGTGATGCAATTGTGATACTGTTTTTAATTTCAATCTGCTTATTCTGTTTCAAGACAAAATTATTATCACTAAAGCCTGTACTTGAACCTGAACTTAAACTTGTCTTTCCATCCGGATAGAAAATATGTGTCCTTAAACTAAAACTTGATTGCGTGCCGAGTGTATCATTTGTCTTTTTAAATTCTTTATTATCAACAACTGATCTAAAAGAAATTATAGCTTTATTTGATTTTAAATCTACATCGGTTTTAAAAGTAAAATCGGAAATGCTAACGTTGGGTGTTAGATGAAGATAAACATCACGAATTACTCCGCCAAAGTTTTGTGGAAATAAAAATCTTTGTTTTAACGGAATTGTATTTTGAGAATCAAGTTTATAGGAAAGTTTTACAGATATTATATTGTCTTTATCAGATCTTAGAATATCGCGCGGCAGTGAAACTGTAAATGGAAATTCTCCTCCCGGATGACGATAAATTATTACTTTGTTTACAGAAATATCTGCAGAGTAATTTAAACCAAAAAAGTTTAAGGAGATTTTATGATTGTCTAATTGAGCACTGGTAAGTGGAAAATTTTTCTCAAAAACAAACTCGCCTTTTCCTTCAAAGATGGAAGGAACGCGAACACTAACTTTTTCTTTTTTCTCATCATCTGCGGGATAAACTTTCCAGTTTCCGTTTAGAGAAATTACCTCCCGGGTATCTGTTATATCAAAAAAAAGCTGGTCTGAAGTATTTATTTTGTAATTGGGAAGATCTCTGAAAATAACCTGCGAAAAAGTTGCTTGAGAGAGAACTATTGCGGCTATAAATAGATTGTAAAGAAAACTTTTGAGGGAAATCATTCTTTGCTAAAAAACTCCTGGAAAAATAAGTTACAAATATAACCTCAAATCGAAGGGATTGCAATGAAATGAAAGCCCGATTTAAGAGGAAAATCAGGCTTTTGAAAAGAAAATAAAATATTTAGGCGCCTTTTATAATTCCCACAAACGAATCAGCCTTTAGACAAGCACCGCCAACCAATGCGCCATCAATATCCTTTTGTGAAATAAGTTCTTTTGCGTTGTCTGGTTTAACGCTTCCGCCGTATTGAATAACCAAATCATTTGCAATTTCCAAAGAGTACGTAATCTCTACTAAGTCCCTTATAAACTCGTGTACTTCCTGTGCCTGGGCAGGACTTGCAGTTTTTCCTGTCCCAATTGCCCAAACCGGTTCGTAAGCAACAATAATGTTTTTCATATCATCAGCGGAAATTTCTGCCAATCCTTTTAAAATTTGCTTTTTAACAACATCATTTGTCGTTCCATTTTCTCTTTCTTCAAGAAGTTCACCCACACAAAATATTGGTTTCAATCCAGCAGACAAAGCTTTTTTGATTTTCTTGTTTATCATTTCATTGCTTTCACCAAAAATATGTCTGCGTTCTGAGTGACCAAGAATTACATATTCACATCCAACAGATTTTAACATCAATGCAGAAACTTCTCCTGTAAAAGCACCGTTTTCTTCAAAGTGCATATTTTGTGCGCCAAGTTTTATCTGGCTTCCCTTTAAAAGTTTTGATGCTTCAGATAATGAAGTGTAAGGCGGACAAACAACTACATCACAATTTGGTTTTTCATTTTGTAATAGATTTTTTAAATCAACAATAAGTTTTTCTGATTCTTTTAAATCGTTGTTCATTTTCCAGTTACCGGCAATAACAATTTTACGCATTGTATCCTCTAAGGTTTAATAAAATTTCTTTGTAAAATTAAGCAAGAAAATTATGGATTTAAACTCAATGTTCTTTGCTTGTTCTACTTAACTTTGCGTGAAATGCTACTAAAAAATTTTCACGCAGAGACGCAAAGTCGCAGAGAAAATTATAATAAATGAAATCAAAAATATCCAGACAAGTTTTTATTCTCGGAATGGTAAGTCTTTTTACAGACATTGCCAGTGAAATGCTTTACCCTGTAACTCCCATTTTCTTAACAACGGTTTTAGGATCATCAATGGCGCTTGTGGGCGTGATTGAAGGAATTGCAGAAGTTACAGCCGGATTGTTAAAAGGATATTTTGGAAATCTTTCTGATAAGGCTGGAAAGAGAAGTATTTTTGTTGTTCTTGGATATGGAATTTCTGCCATTGCAAAACCGCTGCCCGGAATCTTTCAAAACATTCCTATCGTTTTAACTTCAAGAGTGTCAGATAGAGTAGGCAAAGGAATTAGAACCGCTCCGCGCGATGCTCTGCTTGCAAGTTATAGTGATGGAAATTCTGGTGCGGTTTTTGGTTTCCATCGCGCAATGGATACACTCGGAGCGGCAATTGGTCCAATTATAGCGTTAATACTTTTAAAATTTTTTCCCGATAATTTTCAATTGATTTTTCTTGTTGCATTTGTGCCTTCAGTAATAGCAGTGTTCTTTACTCTTTTGGTTAAAGACAAACAAACTTCGGTTAAAGTAAAAAGTAGAAAAAACTATCTGGAGTTCTGGAAATCCGCACCTAAACAATACAAGAAAATTTTATTTCTCATAGTAACTTTTTCATTGGTAAACAGCAGCGATGTCTTTTTAATTTTAAAATCAAAAGACATTTCAAATTCAGGTACGCTTGCAATTTTGGGATATGTGTTCTACAATTTAATATATGCTGCTTCATCTTATCCTCTTGGCGGATTATCAGACAAACTCGGTAAACAAAAAGTTTTTTCCTTTGGTTTGATAATTTTTTCGGCAGTCTATTTTGGATTTTCATTCATTGATAACATCAATCTAATCTGGATTTTATTTGCATTTTACGGAATATATGCTGCAGCAACAGAAGGTGTTTCCAAAGCATGGATTTCTGATTTGATTCCAAATGAACAGCGCGGTTCTGCCATTGGTTTACTTACAATGCTTACAAGTTTTGCAATTATGATTGGCTCTTTTCTTACTGGAGTTTTATGGGATAAGTTTGGTTCACAATTTCCATTTTTACTTTCCGCAATCATAAGTTTGATTATTGGAGTTATGCTTATAGTTGAAACCTTTAGAAAGAAATTAAGGCTTTAAACTCTGCGATCTTTGCGTGTTTTAACTTTGCGTTCTTTGCGAGAAATCCTTCTACAGTTTCACTCGCAAGATTTTCGAATCGCAAAGAATTACAATATTTCTCTCCAAAATCTTTTAATCCTTTTTAGTATTTTAGAACAGAAATTTTCAATCACTTGAAATTTATTTATGCATTCATCAAAAAATAATATTGCAGTTATTGCCTTAAGCGGTGGAATGGATAGCTGTGTTACTGCCGCAATTGCAAATCTTGATTACGAACTTGCTTTTGCACATATCAATTACGGGCAACGAACAGTTAACAGAGAATTAAAATCCTTTAATGAAATTGCTGATCATTACAGAGTTAAAAAAAGATTAATTATAGATTACACACATCTTGCAAAAATCGGCGGCTCATCACTTACAGATAAAAATATTGAAGTAACAAAAGCTGATTTAGAAAATAAAAACATACCTTCTTCGTATGTTCCTTTTAGAAATGCAAACATACTTTCTGCTTGTGTTAGCTGGGCTGAAGTTTTAAATGCAAGTGCGGTTTTTATTGGAGCAGTTTATGAAGATTCATCTGGTTATCCTGATTGCCGACCGGAATTTTTTTCTGCCTTCGAAAAAATGATTGAACTTGGAACAAAACCGGAAACAAAAATTAAAATTGTTACTCCAATTATAAACTTATCCAAGGCAGAAATTGTTAAAAGAGGAATTGAACTTGATGCGCCGCTTCATTTAACCTGGAGCTGCTATCAAAATGAAGATGAAGCATGCGGAGTTTGTGATAGCTGTGCATTGCGTTTACGCGGCTTTCAGCAAGCTGGATTTGAAGATACAATTAAGTATAAAATTAGACCAAGGTATTTATAGATTTTGCATTTGTCATTCCCGCACTGGCGGGAATCTATCTAACACTAAGAGAAAAGAGGTATCATGACATCCAAACTAAAATTAGTAAACAACAAACTAAGTTTGTTAGAAACTTTTGAAAACAAATATCCAAATAGAGATTACGAAATAAAACACATTGCGCCGGAGTTTACTTCGCTGTGCCCAAAAACCGGGCAGCCGGATTTTGCAACTATAACACTTGAGTACATTCCCGATAAACTTTGTGTGGAATTAAAATCATATAAATTCTATCTTCAATCTTACCGCAACGAAGGAATATTTTTTGAAAGTGTAACGAACAAAATTCTTGATGATCTTGTTGAAGTGACAAAACCTCGCTTTATGAAAATAACTGCAGAGTTTAATACTCGCGGTGGAATTTCTTCTGTTATCGAAGCAGAATATGAGGATGAAGATTACTGGGACTTTGATGAGGATGAAGATGATTATGACGATGATTTTCTTAAAAACTAATTAAATATTTTGTTATGCTTCGATTACTCGAAATAAAAAAAGGATTTCTTAAAGAAAAAGAAAATCTGTTTGCAGAATACAACGGTAAATCCGATGCATTTGTGTTCAGTAAAAATTATAGTGTGCTGATTGAAGACACGATAAGAATAATTCTTGCCGATAAGAAATTTTCTTTTGCACTCGCTTCTGCTGGCAGTTTCAGCAGGCGGGAACTATCGCCATACTCAGATATCGATTTAATGATCATTTCTGAATCGATTGAAAAAGATGATGCAGATATAAAAAATATTATTACAAGTTTGTGGGATGGCGGAATTGAGGCTTCACATACAGTTCGCGAATTATCTGACATACAAAAATATTTAACAACCGATCTTCACACATTCACTCAGTTTTTTGAAACGCGATTTATTAGCGGTGATGATTTACTTTATAATAAATGGAATACTGAACTGCTTAATTCAATAAATGATGATACAAAAAAATTATTGCTTACAAATTTTGTTGAAGATGTTAGACAGCGCCACGAAAAATACGGCGGCTCGCCAAAGATGCTGGAACCAAATGTTAAAATGTCTGCCGGCGGTTTAAGAGATTTCCAATCCATAGAGTGGATGATGATGATAAGCAATAAACAATTATTGCACTCCCAGCACGAATTAACACAAGCAGAAATTTTTATAAATCATCTTAAGAAAAATAAACTTACAACCGCTGCTGAATGTAAGCGGTTACTTGAAAGTTATAAACTTGTTCTTTCCATTCGTCATCTTCTTCACATCACAAATAAATCCAAAACAGATAGATTTGAATTTTTAAACCAGATAAAACTAGCTTCAATTTATGGATATGAAGAAAATGATCTGATGTCTTTTATGAAAAACTATTTTGCTGCAGCAAATATTATTTTTCGTGTAAGTCATTCAATTATAAAAAAGTTTAAAGTTGAATATGTTAATCCTGTTCCAGATTCTCTTTCGTACGATCTTGATGAAGATTTTTACATAAAGAATAAAGTAATTTTTCTTAAGAAAGAAAATCTACTAACACTATCAGATATTTTTAGAGTGTTTTATTACCGCGCTTATCACAATGCGGGATTTGATGATCAATCTTCGCACAAAAATTATTGAAGCAACTGAAAGTGCTGAAGAAAATAATTGGTCTCAGCCGGAATCATCTGTATTCTTTCGTGAGATTTTAAAATTTTCCCGTCACGTTGGATCAACGCTTACAATTATGAATGAGCTTGGTGTGCTTGGTGCCTTTCTGCCTGAGTTTGGAGACCTTAACGGATTTATGCAGCACGGTGTTTATCATTGCTACACCGCTGATGAGCACACTTTAATTACAATTAAGAATCTTGAAAAACTTTATAACGAAAATTCTTTGTTCGGTCATCTTTACAACTCGATTAAAGACAAAGAGATTTTAAATCTTGCCTTGCTATTACACGATATTGCAAAACCGATTGATATTTCCGGACACGAAATTATTGGTGCAGAAATGGCTTCATCTGTTTTGATAAGATTGGGATATGAAGAAGAAGAAATTGATAAAGTATGTTTTCTAGTTAAAAATCATTTGATGATGGAACAGGTTGCATTCAGAAGAAATCTTAACGATCCGGAAACGTTAAACAACTTTGCATCAAAGTTTAATACAATTGAAGAACTTGATTTACTTTATCTAATAACTTACGCCGATCTTTCTGCAGTTAATCCTGCTGTTTGGACTTCCTGGAAAGCAGAATTACTTTCTGAACTTTATCGTAAAAGCAAAGCTATGATACAGGATAAAATTTCCGGCGAAGAACTTTTATACTCAACAATTTATGCTGCACCAAATGATATTTCAAAATATTCAGATAAGATCACAGAAAATAATGTGCAGGATCATTTAGATTCTTTACACGATGATATGGGTTATGTAAATCATTTTTCTGATGATGAAATTGCACTCCATATTGAAGAAATTTTAAAAGGTGATAGTGTTTCTGTGCTATTTAAGGAGCTTGAAGATTTTACAAATGTTACAGTAATTACAAAAGATTTTCCTTCGCTGCTTTCTAAACTTTGCGGTGTTTTTGCAATTAACGATGCTAATATTCATTCTGCAAAAATATTTACACGTAAAGATGGAATTGTGATAGACACCTTTCTCGTTACTGATTTCAGGTCTCATAAACGAGTTGATACAAATAAATACGAAAAGATAAAAGAAGATTTTTATTCTGTTATAAATGGATTTTTAGAACTTCACCAGGAAGTTGCAAAGTTAAAATCACGCTGGTGGCGAATTGAAAATAAATTTTTCAAACGAAGTGGACAAATTAAAATAACTTTTGAAAAACATGATCGATATACAATTATTGATGTTTACTCGCCGGATAGATTAGGATTTTTGTATCACGTAACAAATAAAATGAATCAGCTTGGATTGATAATTTACTTCGCAAGAATCTCAACCAAAGGAGATGACATTGTAGATTCATTTTATGTGCTGGATAGAAACGGACATAAAGTTTCACAGAATGATTACCAGTTTATTATTTCGGAATTAACAGATACTATTACACAAATATTGTAGGTGCACTTTTGAATTTTATGGAAAAGGAAAAACCAATCGGAGTTTTTGATTCCGGTATCGGCGGGTTAACAGTTGTAAAAAGATTATCATCTGTTCTTGCCGAGAGAAAGTATAGTTTATTTTGGTGATACTGCCCGTGTACCTTACGGTTCAAAATCGAACGCTACAGTTATTGATTACTCAATTCAGGATACAAATTTTTTACTAAAGAAAAATGTAAAAGCAGTTGTTGTTGCCTGCAATACTGCATCATCAATTGCAATTCCTGAGTTAAGAAAAAAGTTTGATGTTCCTGTTATTGGAGTAATTTTACCCGGTGCTGATATGGCTTACAAAGAAACAAGAAACGGAAGAATTGGAGTTATCGGAACACGTGCAACAATTGCAAACAAAGCATACTCAAATGCGATAAAAGAAATTGATAGTACAATAGAAGTTTTTGAAAAAGCATGTCCGTTGTTTGTTCCAATTGCAGAAGAAGGCTGGACTCATCATCGTGCAACTTATGAAATTGCAGAAGAATATCTAAAAGAACTAAGAGAAAAAGATATTGATACACTTGTACTTGGCTGCACGCATTATCCAATACTTGCGGATGTAATTCAGGAAGTAATTGGTAAAGATGTTAAGCTAATTGATTCCGGAATTGCAACTGCTGAAGTTGTACGAAATGAAATTAATAGAATAGGATTTGAAACAAACTCAGCAGTACCTGGTAATTTGGATATGTATGTAAGTGATATTCCCACAACATTTAAAAGTGTTGCTGAACTTTTTCTTGGCAGAACAATTAACGATGTTGTAAAAGTTGATATTGAGGAATTACATAAGTTATAAAATGAATAACCAATTAAAACCACGTTTAGATTTGCTACTTGAAGATTTAAAAAATGATTTTGCGTTTATCGCAAAAAAGAAAAAAGATGATGAATGGAAACGAGATCATTTCAGATATACATTTACAATCCACACACAAAGAATTTATGAAATGTTAAATACATCGATTACAGAGAACCTACCGGCAGAAATTAAAATCTCTACAAAAAAAGAAATGGTTTTGTTAAGAGATTATCTAAATAAGATGATTGATAGTTAAAATTGTTTACTCAAAATATTTTCTTATCTCAGACTTGTTTGTTAGTTAAACCAAGTACAATCATCAGTTTTATTCTTGCTTTTTGCCCGTTTAGATAATCTGAAAAGATTACACCAAGATTGTGCAAATGTTTTCCTGCACCCGGATAGCTATAAACATCATCCGTTTCGCCTGCAGGGCATCGAGAAGTGAGAACAACCGGAATTCCTTTTTCAACGGCATATTTAATTCCTTCGAATGCTGGCGGTGGAACATTGCCAACGCCAAGAGCCTCAACAACAATTGCATCAACTCCGCTATCTGCAGAAAACTTAAAAAACTTTTCATCCATTCCGGCATAAACTGTAAGCAAATCTACATTGGTATTAATATTTTCTGTTTGAATTGTTTCAAGATGTCTTGGTAAACGATTAAAAATTACTCTTCCCTTTTGCACAAATCCAAGCGTACCAAAATCCAAACTCTTAAATGATTCAACCGAATCGGAATAAATTTTTGTTACTTCACTTGCGGCATTTATTTCTCCATTTAAACAAACAAGTACACCAAGATTTTTTGAATTTTCATTCAAACAAATATGAATTGCATCAATAAGATTTCTTGGTCCATCCCAATCTGCTTCAGAACTATTTTTCATCGCACCAATTACAACAATTGGAATTTCTGTTTTAATTGTTAAATCTAAAAAGTAAGCTGTTTCTTCAAGTGTATCTGTTCCGTGAGTTACAACCACACCATCATACTTTTCTGATTTTAATTTAGCATTTATTTTTTTTGATAAATCAAGCATTAGTTCAGGTGTAACGTGCGGACCGGGATATTTTCCGAAATCAAAACACTCAATCTCTGCTAAAGATTTGGCTTCGGGAATCATCCCAAGTAATTCTGTTCCAGAATATCTGGGGACAGCACCACCGGTTTTTTCATCAATCATCATCGAAAAAGTGCCGCCGGTAAATACGACTAATATTTTTTTCATTTATTTCTCAAATTTTTGTGCACTAAAATAGCTTTTAACTGCAATTCTAAAAAGAAATCTATGCGATTTATCATCATAAGATTTAACTGACTTGCAGAGTAAATAATGATAGTTTATTTTTCGTACAAGTATAAACAAGAAAGGTGTAATTATGTTAATGGTAGAAGATGTTGATTTAACTCCAAATCCACACGCATTAAAATTTATTTTGAATGAAAAATTATTAAATCAAGAAACAAGACAATATGCTGATAAAGAATCAGCACAAAGTGATCCTTTTGCAAAAGGTATTTTTGAAATTGATGGTGTTGTTTCTGTTTTCTATATGGATAAGTTTGTTACAATTGAAAAATCAGCAGAAAATAATTGGGGACAGATACAAAGACCATTTATTAACTTCTTAAAAAACTTTGATAAAGGTTTAATCCCTGCAGAAAAAGAAATTGTTGTAAGTGATGAAGAATCAAATGAATTGCTTAAACAAATAAATATTTTACTTGATCAAAAAGTAAGACCGGCATTAGCAGGTGATGGCGGAGGTTTAGAAGTTTTAGGTTTAGATGGCTACACAGTTAAGATAAGATATCAGGGTGCTTGCGGAAGTTGCCCAAGTTCTATTAGCGGAACCTTAACTGCAATTGAAGGATTATTAAAACGTGATGTTAATCCTGCAATAAATGTAGTTCCTGCTTAGTTTAATTTTTCTATTTTTCAAGGCTGCTTTGCTTGGCAGCCTTTTTTATTTTATGGAAGCGAATATGTCGGAAATAAAATACTACTCTGAAGAAATAATCTCCGAAATTAATATAGCTGTTCTTGCTTCATCAAAAGGAATAAAAAAAATATTCCTTAATCCCGCAAAAGAAACAACTGAATTATCATCAGCAACAAAACTTAGAAGTGATGATCCATATCTGTTTGGAATTTTTGATCAACTTAAAGAATACTTTGCAGGAACAAGAAAAGAATTTGATGTTCCGCTTGATATTGAAGGAACAGATTTTCAAAAAAGAGTTTGGAATGAATTACAAAAAATTCCTTACGGTAAAACAATCAGTTACAAAACCCTATCAGAAAAACTTGGCGATGTAAAAGCAATTCGTGCTGTAGGAAAAGCAAACGGACAAAATCCAATTGCGATAATTATTCCCTGTCATCGTGTAATTGGTGCTAATGGAAATTTAGTTGGTTACGCTGGTGGATTGGCTATAAAAGAAAAACTCCTTCATTTAGAAGGAGCATTAAATCCTGAACTGTTTGATTGAAAAAATCAAACTAAAAATTATTTAATATCTGTTACTTTGCTTATGTCTGCAAGTTTAACAAATTTTTCGTTGAACTTATAAGCGCCGCCATCGGTCTTCATGCTTTTAATAACCTTTACAGTTACGCCTTCAACTTTTTTCTTGCCTTTTGCTTTATCCGCAAAACTCTGAACTTTTGCCATCTTTTTAATCCTAAAATTTTGAACTGTAAATATATGGCATTAAAGTTTTAAAGAAAAGATTTCCAGTTGGAAGTATTTTTGGTCAAGAAAAACTTGAGAATCCGCTCATTTTTCATAGCTTTGCAACACTATTTTATGATTTTATAGAATTTATGGCTTCATCAGAATCAACAAAAAACTACATATCTAAATATCCGGACATAAAATCCAAGTTATTAGGCAAAACCGGTTTTCACGTTTCTGTGTGTGGATTTGGATGTTATCGAATTGATGATGGAATTCCACAGCACCAAAAAGCTCTAGAAAAAGCTTTACTATCAGGAATAAATGTTATCGATACTTCATCAAACTATTCTGATGGCGGAAGTGAAATTATTGTTGGAAAAGTTTTAAACAAACTTTTTTCCGATAATCAATTAAGCAGAGATGAAATTATTGTTGTTTCCAAAGGTGGATATCTGCAAGGATCAAATCTTAAGCTTGGAATGGAACGAGAAAAATCCGGTAGACCATTTAATGATGTCGTAAAATGTTCGCAAGATTTATGGCATTGTATCAGTCCGGATTTTCTTGAGAATCAAATTTCCCTTTCTTTGCAAAGATTAAATTTAGAACAAGATTGATGTTTATCTTCTTCACAATCCAGAATACTTTCTTACTTACTCCATCATTTCCGACCCCGAAAGACGGGAGCGGGAATACTATCGAAGAATTAAAAATGCTTTCATACATTTAGAATCAGAAGTTAAACGCGGAAGAATTTCTTACTACGGAATTTCATCAAATACTTTTGCTGAAAAAGAAACGAAACAAAATTTTACTTCACTGGAGAAAGTTATTGAAATCGCAAATGAGATTTCAGATCAAAATCATTTTGCAGTTGTTCAATTTCCTATGAACATTATTGAAACTGGTGGAATGAATATTTTGAATCAGCAAAATCAAACCAAAACTTTTTTACAGCTTGCGGGTGAAAATAATCTTGGAGTTTTAGTTAATCGTCCGCTTAATGCAATTAGCAAAAACAAACTTATTAGATTAGCTGATTATCCTGTAACTGAAGATAGAAACGAAAATGAAATTTTTAGTTTGATTGATGACTTAAATAAACAGGAATCTAATCTGATTGAAAAGTATATTAATTATATGGGATTGAGTGCGAGTGAGAAAAAAAATGTTACTGATTGTATTTCACTTTCAGCAATTTTAAAATCAAACTATAGAAAGTTTGATAATCCCGGTAATTTTAACGAGATAAAAAGTACGTATTTAATTCCACGTGCAAATTTTGCGATCAATGAAATTGGGAAGAGTTATCCCAATGATGAAAATGTTGTTCGTGCTCTTAGAAATTTTGCGGTAACTACAAATATTCTTTTGGACTCAATTTTTAGCATTCTGGCAAAAAACAAGAATCTGGATAATGAGATTTTCCATAAAGCAATTGATAAATTTGCCAATAATGAACAGCAAAAATTATCACTTTCTCAGAAGGCTATACTATTAATTAATAGTGTGCCCGAAGTAACTACTACATTAGTTGGAATGAAATCTCCAAATTATGTTGATGATGTTCAAAAATCGATAAAAAGTGAGTCTATTGAGAGATATGCAGATTGCTGGCATAATAATGGTTCAATCATTAAATAAATCAATGAATCGTAGAGTTATTATTTATATCTAATGTCTATAAGCTAAAAAATTTTTGTAAATATCAAATATTTCTTTTCGTTGATTCTTTATTAAATATTGATTAGGTTTTATCACAAATTTTTGGATTTTTAATGTTTTTACTCGCAACAATCATAATTCTCTCGTACTTAGTTGGCTCAATACCAACAAGCATAATTATTAGTAAGCTTTCTCATGGTATAGACATTCGTGAACACGGCAGCGGAAATGCCGGCGGCACAAATGTTATGCGCGTACTTGGTTGGAAAAAAGGACTGCTTGTAATTCTTCTTGATGCACTTAAAGGTGCATTTGTAGTTGTTGTTGTTGCAAGATTGCATTACGGCGGATTGCCATTCCAGAACGTTTCTCCTTTTGATGATTTTACATTAGTTCAAATCATTGCAGGCATTGCTGCTGTTATTGGACATATCTGGACAGTGTTTGCTGGTTTCCGTGGTGGAAAAGGAATTGCAACTGCTCTTGGTATGTTAATAATGATTATCACTGTTGATATGCTAGTTGCCGTTGGAATTTTTATTATTGTTGTAACAGTTTCACGTTATGTTTCTCTGGGTTCGATTTTAGCTGCATTGTCGATTCCGCTTACACTTATTTTTAGAGAAAATATTCTTCATGATCATATTCAGAGTTACGGAACGATACTTCCATTTGTTGTGGCAGTTTCTTTACTTGTAGTTTTCACACATCGCAAAAATGTTATGCGATTAATTAATGGAACTGAAAGTAAAATAAGTTTTAAGAAAAAGAAGTAATGAAAATCTCAGTACTCGGTGCTGGCGGCTGGGGAACAACACTTGGTATTCTTCTCCACTACAATGGTCATCAAGTTACTCTTTGGGAATACAAAAAAAATTATGTTAAAGAGTTAATCAAGAAAAGGATTAACTCTCTCTATCTCCCCGGTGTTAGCATTCCACAAGAAATATTAATTACTCACGATCTCAAAGAATCTGTCCATCAGAAAAATTTGATTGTACTTGCAGTGCCATCACAATTTCTTCGCTCTGTTATTGATGAAGTGAGTTATTCTGATATTAAAAATTCTTTGCTTGTTAGTGTTGCAAAAGGAATTGAGAACAAACATTTGATGACGATGAGTCAGATGTTAAAAGATGTTCATCCGCATTTAAGTGATGAACAAATTGGAGTTTTATCCGGTCCATCTCATGCAGAAGAAGTTTCAAAAAGAATTCCAACTGCTGTTGTTGCTGCTTCAACCGGAATTGAAACCTCAAAATCTATTCAGGCAGCTTTTATGAATTCATACTTCCGCGTTTATTCTTCAACAGATATTCTTGGTGTTGAACTTGGCGGTGCTTTTAAAAATGTTATTGCAATTGGTGCAGGTATTATTGATGGTGCAGGTTTTGGCGATAATACTAAAGCAGCAATTATGACTCGTGGTGTTGCAGAAATCTCTCGTCTTGGTATGGCAATGGGTGCAAGACCAGAAACATTTGCAGGACTTTCCGGAATGGGTGATTTGATTGTTACTTGTATGAGCAAGCACAGTCGTAATCGTTATGTTGGTGAACAAATTGGTAAAGGCAAAACTCTTAAAGAAGTTTTAAAGCATATGGAAATGGTTGCTGAAGGTGTTGAAACAAGTCGCTCTGCTTCCAAGCTTGCAGAAAAAAATAATGTTGAAGTTCCCATTACAACTGAAGTGTATAAAATATTGTTTGAAGATAAAGATCCAGTTAAAGCAACAACTGATCTAATGACTCGTGATATGAAAATTGAAAAACACTAACTTAGTTTCGTCATTGCGAGTCCGACTTTAGTTGGCGAAGCAATCTGTCCAAAACTTACCATTCCGTTATTGAAACAATACATTTTGCAAAACTCATTGCTACGTTCGGGTTCGCCGCGGCGAATCACTCGCAATGACGATACAGAGTTATTCTGTCACTCTTCCGCCAGGTAAAGAAATTCCTTTTATCTTTCTAAAGATAGAAACGGCATATGAGTCTGTCATTCCGGAAATAAAATCTATAACTCTTAATAAGTCTCTGATACAATTCCGGATTATTTTTTTCTCCATAGAAAAATCTTTTAGGGATAAGATTTATTATTGCACGATTTTTCGGTGTAAGATTATTATTTGAACGTTCATTGTATGCTGTAATAAAAGTATCAAGCAAACCACCAAGAACCTCATAGCCAGCAACTTCACGCTCAACAACACTTCTGTGTCTATAAATTTTTGCGATTGAAGCTTTCTCAATTTTCTTTAAAGTATTTGATTTTGAAATTACAGTTACCAAGTTCTTTGTTAAAGTTTCCTGCAAGAATTTCCTTTTCATTTTCCATAAAAGCATCAGCAACAAGATTAACAAGATCGCTTATAGCTTTTGCGCGTAAGTATCCAACCTTTTCATTGTCATCACGTTTTTTATAACCAGATAAATCTCGTTTATGAATTAATGGAAGCAATAAACTTTCTGTTTCTTTAAAAGATAAAAGTCCCAAACGAAAACCATCTTCAAGATCCATAATGCTGTAACAAATATCATCCGCAGCTTCTACAAGAAAAGAAAGCGGATGACGATGCCATAAATATTTTTCAGCTTTGTTCTGGTTTAGTTAATCCTGTTTTCTCAGCAACGTGTTTATAGATTTCTTTTTCTGATTGGAAGAATCCAAACTTCTTGTAAATGTTTTTATGTCCATTTGCGATTGTTTAATTTCTAAATCAGTAAGAGATTCTTTTGGATATTTGTTTAATGCAGAAAGAGTTGCATAAGTTAATTGCAATCCACCATCAACATCCTGATTTTGAAGTTTAGTAATTATTCTAAATCCTTGTGCATTACCTTCAAAACGAATTAAGTCATTCCATTTTTTTTCATTCGCAATTTCTTCTTTAAACTTTTTACCGTTTCCGTTTTTAAAGTATTCAGCAATTGCATCTTCACCGGAATGACCAAACGGCGGATTACCAATATCGTGAGCAAGACAAGCCGCCGCAACAATTTCTCCAAAATGGAATTGTGTAAAATCTTTTTTCAGTTTTGGATGTTTGGCAATTATTCTTTCTCCAACAAGATTTCCAAGTGATCTTCCAACAACAGAAACTTCCAAGACTGTGAGTTAATCTTGTATGAACAAAATCACTTTCCGGTAAAGGAAAAACCTGAGTCTTATCCTGTAATCTTCTGAAAGCAGGAGAAAAAACTATTCGATCAAAATCTTTTTGAAACTGACTGCGTCCATCTTTTTTTGTTGATTGACTTTTTTCAATTCCAAGACGGTCATCTGTTAAGAGTAATTTCCAATCCAAAGTATAATTCCTTTATTTCGTTATGTGGAAAGTTAAAAAAATATCGCTTAATAATTATAAGTAAAGTTGAGTTTGCTTTGTTAAGCAATCTATTTTTCGGGCAATGAAATCTGATAAAGAAAATATTCTTGAGTCTTCTGTTCAATACATTAAATCTGTTGGACCAAAACGTGCTGAATCATTTTCTAAAATTGGAATAAATACAATTCGTGATCTTATCTTTTATTTCCCTTCCCGCCATCTTGATCGCACAACAGTTTTAACTGCAGCACGTGCTTATGGATATGCAATAAATGGTTATGATGGTGAAGTGACTATCATTGGAAAAGTTGCTGATAAAGAAAAAAGAAATCTTGGCAGAAAAGAAATTTTAAAAGTTCAGTTTAGAGATTCATCAGGATTTATTGAATGTGTTTGGTTTCATGGAGTAAAATATTTTCATTCAGTTTTTAATGAAGGAGATTATTTTGCAATCTCAGGCAAACCGGAAATAAATTATAACAAACTTCAAATCGTTCATCCAGATTTTGATAAGATAACCGAAGAAGAAACACAAAGTTTTCTTAACACAGGAAAGATTATTCCTTTCTACAGAATTCCAAAAGAGCTTAAACAAAAAAACATTGGTGATTTAAGTTTACGCCGAATTATAAACACCGCAGTTGAAAGTTATGTTGATAATCTTGAAGAAACTCTTCCGCAAGAAATTATTGATCAGCATAAGTTGATTGATTTGATAACTGCAGTTAAAAATTATCATTATCCGCAAAGCAAAGAATTGTTTGAGCAGGCAAAACGCAGATTTAAGTTTGAAGAAATGTTTTACCTTGAACTTCTTGTTGCGATCAAGAAGAATAATTATCAGACAAAGCTTATCGGAAATAAGATGGAAATTAAATCCAAATCTTGTTTCTGATTTTATTAAAACACTTCCATTTGAATTAACACATTCGCAGTTAAATGTTTTAAGTGAAATCAAAAAAGATATGCTTTCTGAAAAACCGATGAACAGACTTTTGCAGGGAGATGTTGGAAGCGGAAAAACAATCGTTGCGTTAATTGCAATGATGATTGCTGTTGATAATGGTTATCAAGCTGCGTTAATGGCTCCAACAGAAATTTTAGCTGATCAGCATGCAAAAAATATTTCTGCAATGATGAGCAAACTTTCATCTATTACATAAAGGAAAAGAAATTAAAGTTAGTTTGCTGCTTGGCGGACAAAAGAAATCTGTTCGAAATCAAAAACTTTCTGATATTGAATTACAGGAAGCTGATATTATAATCGGTACGCACGCAATTTTTGAAGAACAGGTTAAGTTTAACAATCTTGGTTTGATTGTTATTGATGAACAGCATCGTTTTGGTGTAAAGCAAAGAGCGTTGCTGCAAAGTAAAGGCAAAACTCCAGATGTGCTTGTAATGAGTGCAACTCCAATTCCAAGAACTCTTTCAATGACGGTTTATGCTGATCTGGATTTGTCTGTTATAAATGAAATGCCGAAGAATAGAATTCCAATTAAAACAGTTTTACGCGGAGAGAAGAAACTTCCGGAGATCTATAACTTTATAATTGATAAAGCAAAAGAAGGCTACCAAACATTTTTGGTTTATCCGCTTGTTGAGGATTCTGAAAAACTGGATTTGAAAGCTGCAATTACTTTTTATGAAGATTTAAAAGAAAATCATCTTAAAAATCTTAAGCTTGGATTGATTCACGGCAGAATGAACTGGCAGGAAAAAGAAGAAGTGATGCTGATGTTTAAAGATAAGAAGTTTGATGTTCTTGTTTCCACAACTGTTATTGAAGTTGGAATTGATATTCCTGATGCAAACATAATTTTAATTAACGATGCACATCGTTTTGGTTTATCACAGCTTCATCAACTGCGCGGAAGAGTTGGAAGAAGCAACAAACAAGCTTATTGTATCTTAATTACTAAAGATGAAATTGCTGCAAAGCAAAATGCAAACGAACTTGAGCTTGATTATTTATCTTCTGTTCAGTTAGAAAAGTATAAATCATCTGTAAGATTGCAATCGATGGTAAAATATTTAGATGGATTTAAGATTGCAGAAATAGATTTAAAGCTTCGCGGACCCGGAGATATTTTCGGAACAAAGCAAAGTGGTTTTCCGGATTTAAAGTACACGAATATTATTGAAGACACGGAATTAATTCTTGAAGCGAAGCAAAGTGCATTCAAATTAATAGAAAATGATCCGAAATTGGAAAAAAATTTTTCAGCGCTCATCCGCAAAAATCTTATCAAACATTACTCAGAAAATCTTTCTTACGCTAAGATTGCTTAGCATTAAAACTTATCACATTACTTTCAATACTATAAACAGCTATTGCTATTAGCATCACCAAGATTCAATGAAAATATTTTTCTTTAAAAACTTTTTTAAAACTAAAAAAGTTGAACGTTGAACGGTTAAAAATATTTTTTCTAGCAAATCCAAAACTTGTTGACAAACATTTTATAAACATTATATTTGGAACAGAAAAAATTTATAAGGAGAAAAATATTTTATCTTCCTTCTTTAACAAGAAGTTGAACGTTGCGTTAGCATA
The DNA here is from genome assembly GCA_963812305.1 of uncultured Ignavibacteriaceae bacterium. Classification (GTDB taxonomy): domain Bacteria; phylum Bacteroidota; class Ignavibacteria; order Ignavibacteriales; family Ignavibacteriaceae; genus IGN3. The sequence continues at coordinate 527,611 of CAWEUT010000002.1, read as the reverse complement.
TAATGTGAAACCTGAAAGTGATTCTTTCCCCGCATCCGTGTCTCCAAATTCCAATAATCAATCTCAAAATTTAAATTCAGAAATGGATGAGTTTGCTGAATGGGATACCTGGGAAACAATTAATGCTGTTAAAGATGCTATCTCTCTTTATAATAATGTTACTTTGATCGAAGCAAACGAAGAAGCCTACAATAAATTCCGGGAAGTTAAACCTGATATCGTATTTAATATTGCTGAAGGTGCGTTTGGCGTTAGCCGTGAAGCACAAATTCCTGCAATGTTAGATATGTTACAGATTCCTTACACGGGATCTGATGCTCTTACACTTGCAATTTGTTTAGACAAAGCCCGCACAAAAGAAATTTTAAGTTATTACAAAGTTCCAAATGCAAAATTTTTTGTTGCTGATAAGATTGAAGATGCAGAAAATCATGATCTTAGCTTTCCAATGATTGTAAAACCAATAAGTGAAGGTTCCGGTAAAGGAATTTATGCTTCATCTTTCGTTCACAGCAAAGAAGAACTTAATAGAGAAATAAAAAGAATAACCTCAGAATACAATCAATCTGCATTAGTAGAAGAATTTTTATCCGGGCAGAGAGTTTACTGTTGCAATGCTTGGCAACAACGGCGATGCAAAAGTTCTACCTGCAATTGAGATGAGATATGATAAGTATCCTGAAGGAACTGCTCCTCTTTATTCCTACGAAGCTAAATGGATTCTTGATACCAAAGAAAATGATTTTGATGTTTTTGATTGTCCTGCAAACATCACAAAAGAACTTGAAGCAAAGATTAACAAAGTTTGTATTGATACTTACAGAGTTCTAAAGTGCAGAGACTGGAGCAGAATCGATTTACGTCTTGATAAAAATGGTGAACCAAATATTATCGAGATAAATCCGTTACCGGGAATAATGCCTGATCCGACTGAGAACTCAAGTTTTCCTAAAGCGGCACGAGCGGCAGGAATTGATTATAATGATATGATAAACACAGTTTTAGCATCAGCAGTTAAGAGATATAATCTTTTATGAAGACCGAAGCTAAAATATTAATCTGTTATAACTCGCCTGTCAGCATTTTTTCTATCTATAATGGAAAACCTGCCGATGAAAGTTCTGACAGTAAGGATTTATCAGAACATTCCTTTGCATCAAATATGTTAGAGATTGAAAATCATCTTAAAACATTTTTTACTGATGTAAAATCTTTACCGATAGATAAAAATGTTAATCATACGATTGAAGAGATTACAACTTACAATCCAGATGCGATACTAAATTTTGTTGAGTCTGTTGAAGGAATAACTTACTACGAGTATTGTATAGCCGGATTATATGAACTTCTTGGTTATCAATACACCGGCAATGCTCCTCAAACACTTGGAAATTGTTTGGACAAGAAACGCGCGAAAGAAATTTTATACTCGAACGGAATTAATACTCCGAGAGCAATTACACTTGCACCAAAAGAAAAATTTACAAGTAAAGATGTCAATCTTACTTATCCGTTAATTCTAAAACTTGTTGATGAAGATGCGAGCATTGGTATTTCAGAAAATTCTGTTGTAAATAGTTATCGGAGAATTTAAAAAAACATTTTAATTTTTTAACAGAGACTTATAACAAGAGTCTTATTGTTGAAGAATACATTGTTGGTAGAGAATTAAATTGTGCTGTGCTTGGTGATAAACCTCTTCCTATTTCTGAAATTGATTTTACCGGATTACCAGAAGGATTGCCAAAGATAGTTACTTACGATGGCAAATGGATTGAAGGAAGTACATATTATAATTTTACAAAACCTGTTTGCCCGGCTAACATTGATTCTGAAATCAAAAAGAAAGTTGAAGAACTTGCAATAAAAGCTTACAAAGCTTTGGGATGCAGAGATTATGCTAGAGTTGATGTACGAGTATCCAATGATGGAACACCTTATGTGATCGAAATAAATCCTAATCCTGATGTATCAAGTGATTCCGGTTTTGCAAGAGCAGCCGCAGCATCAGGAAAATCTTACAGTGAACTTTTATTTACTATAACAAATTTTGCATTACAGCGAAAGTATAATGATACGAAGAATAAAGCAGTCTGACGAAGTAGAGATTGAAAATATGTTGACGAGGATTCCGAACTTTAATGAAGCAGAAATTAAAGTTGCAATGGAACTTGTGAATATTTCGGTTATGAATCCGGATCAGACAGATTATCATCTATACGTTTATGAAAATGATGGCAAGATTGTTGGTTATCATTGTACGGGTAAACGTCCGCTTAACGGATGGTGTTTATGATCTCTACTGGATTGCTTCCGATCCTGCAACCTCAGGCAAAGGAATCGGCAAACAGCTTTTAGAACATGCTGAAGAGTTTGTAAGAAGTAATAACGGCAGATGGCTGCTGGCAGAAACTTCTTCAAAAGAAAGTTATGCTTCCACGCAAAACTTTTATCTTAGAAATAAGTACTCAATTATTTCAGAGATAAGAGATTTCTACTCAGTAGGTGACGACCTGCTGGTATTTGGAAAGTATTTCAACAATAAGAATCACTGAGGAAACGTTATGGAACTTTGGCAGCAAATGGTACGCGACAGTGTGCACACTGTTGATCAGCTTGTTGAAAAATTCGGGATCGACCGCAAAGTAGCGGAAGAACTTGATGAATTTTTTCAGGCACGTATCAATCCATATTATTTAAGCTTAATTCGCCATCCCGGAGATCCCATCTGGCGTCAATGTGTTCCGGATAAAGCTGAACTGGAAGATTTTGATGCAGCAGAAGATCCTTTGATGGAAGATGCAATGAGTCCTGTACCAAACATTACTCATCGTTATCCAGATCGTGCACTGTTTCTTGTTACAAGCCAATGCGGATTGTATTGCCGCTTCTGTACAAGAAAAAGAAAAGTGGGCGATTATGAAAAGATATCGATGAAAGGACTTGAAAGCGCTTTCAAATATCTTGAAGAGCATACGGAAATCCGTGATGTAATTCTTTCAGGCGGCGATCCTTTAATGTTAACGGATGCAATGCTTGAAAAAATTCTTCAGCGAATAAGAGCAATTCCTCATATCGAAATAATTAGACTTGGATCTAAAATGCCTTGCGTACTTCCGCATCGTATTACACCAAAGCTGGTTAATATGTTAAAGAAGTATCATCCGATTTACTGCAACACACATTTTAATCATCCGTGGGAAATTACTCCGGAAAGTTCTAAAGCCTGTCAAATGATGGCTGATGCCGGAATACCAATGGGTAACCAGATGGTTATTATGAAAGGTGTTAATGATGATCCTGCAGTTGTAAAAGAATTGATGCAGAAACTTCTTAAGATTAGAGTTCGTCCTTACTATATGTATATGGCTGATGAAACTAAAGGCGCTAATCATTTTAGAACTTCTATCGAAACAGGAATAAAGATTCTTGAAGGTTTGCGCGGACATACAAGCGGACTTGCAATTCCTCATTTTGTAATTGATGCACCTGGCGGCGGCGGTAAGATTCCGATTATACCAAACTACGTGCTTCATAAAGATGAAGAAAGAATAATTCTTAGAAACTTTCAGCATAAGGTTTACACTTATAAAAATTATGCTGATGCAAATAATCCTGAAGGGTTTGGAAGTAAGAGCAAGAGTAACGGAAAGAATGGCAAGAACGGAAGTAATGGAAATGGTAACGGAAACGGCAAAGGAAAGAAAGATGATATGAAGCCGAAGAAGATAAAACTTCCCGAACTCGCGGAGATAGAGAATTAAATAAAAGCCTCGATGAAAGTCGAGGCTTTTTTGTTTTTACTACCAAACTAGTTTTATTGTACATTAATAGTTAAAGTATCAGACCAAAGATCGAATGGTGCATTATTCTTTTTACCTTGGTATAATAAAATAACTTTAATTGTTCCAGAGACATTATAAGTTTCTTGATTTGACCAAGTTTTGATTTTTTGCAATGTGTCCGGCAATGCGTAACGAATAATAGTTCTTCCTCCACCTGGGATAGAAAATATAATCAGGAACCAATCCATTTAATCCTGTATGTATCTCCTTTAATTTCAGCAGTAAAGTTAACAGTTAATGGCACTGTGCCAGAAGTTTTATCAGCTTTTAGAACAAGCCTTAATTCATTTGAATCAATTGGCTGGGTGGTTTCTTCACAGGAATAAAATATACTTACGATAAGAATTATTGTTGATAGTAAATAATTTGTTTTTCATACTCTCCCTTGATAAAAGTTTAATTATAAACTCATTAGAAACTTAAAACAATAAACGGACAACTTCAATTATAAAAGCAAAATCGCAGTAAAGAATTCCCGACGCTACAAAAGAATTTTTAATAAATCCTTCTCCAAACTTTCTGCTGGAGTTTCAACAATTCTTCCAATTTCGCTTCCGTCTTTATAAAAAATAATTGTTGGGACTAATTCTATTTCAAGTCCTTCTGTTTCGTTGGATAAACCTTGCTTTTCCCTGTTAACTCCAATTAGAGTAATTGAGTTTACATCGTAGTTAAGTTCATTTAGTATCTTAAATAATCTTGGCAACTGTTCCCTGCTATCGCTGCAGGTAGAACGGAAAACTATTTTGATAGTTACATCTTCAAGTTTTCCTTCTAAGCTATCAAGAGTTTCAAAATCCGGTTGGTAGTTGTTGTATTCTGTTGTCCAGGTATCTTTAAAAAGTGAATCGATGATTATGCTTGCAGGACAGTAACCGAGAATTAATGGTTCTCCGTTTTTTTCATCAGGAATGATTTTGTAATCCTGAGAATTTATTTGGATTGTGGTAATTATTATTGCAAGTGGAATGAGATATTTGAGCATTGTTTGTAAATCCAATCAGGTTTTACAGAATTAAATATTTAAGAAAAACTTAATAATTGTCATTTCGACCAAAGGGAGAAATCTGATTGATAATGCTGCAGATTTCTCAGTCGAAGACTCCATCGAAATGACGCCACTTCATAAATCACACTTGTTACCGACTTCGTCCCACTTCGCTCACATGATCGCTCAGTGTGACAATGGTTTCAATCCTTTTTAATTCTTAAATCAATTCCCCATAACAATTTATTTCTTAAAGTTTCAAAATAAGTTGTTAGGGATGTGTGAACTAATTTTAACGGGCGATCACTTTTACAAATTTTTATTTCTGTTGGCGGAGGAAAATCAAAAACTCTTTGTCCATCACAGCTAACCTGAATTTCTTTGTAAGGTGAATCAGCTTTTATTACTATCTCCTGCGAACTTGGAAGCACCAAAGGACGAACTGTTAAGACTATGTGGTGAAATTGGAGAAAGAGTAATCACATCTGTCTTTGGGCGAAACAATTGGTCCGCCGACTGAAATTGAATAACCTGTTGAGCCGGTTGGAGTTGCAACAATTAATCCATCTGCAGAAAAAGTTGTAACATATTCACCATCAACCCAAACTGTAAGCTCGATCATTTTTGGCCAGCCGCCTTTATCAATTACAATATCGTTTATTGCGTAAAGCTTTTCGGTTTTGTGTCCTAATGCTTCGCCGCTAATAACCATTCTTTCTTCAATGCTGTACTTTCCTTCTTTAAGTTCAGTTATAATCTTATCCATCTGATCAATGTTTGCCTCAACAAGAAATCCCAACTTACCCAGATTAACACCGAGCACAGGCTTGTCATAAAACTGTGCATTATAAGCTGTGGCAAGCATTGTTCCATCACCACCGATAGAAATTATCAAATCAGCTTTTTCATAAACTTCTTTATCGTCTGTTATAAAATCATCAAACAGTTCGATCTTAAGTTTGTCTTTATCTTCAGAAAGAGATTTGGTGAGAATATAATCGAGTTTATTTTTTTTGAGCTTGGATGATGAAAAGAGTGATACAACTTCAAAAACATTTTCTTTTGTGATATTGGCTATGATTCCTATTAACATATTTTTCTCAAAGTTGTTTTTGTGCAGGATAAATTACAATTTTTTAAGGAAAGATATTTTAAGAGCAGTTATGTTTTTACAACTAAAGCAGCAATCATTTTTTATTTAAAAATCTTTTATAAACTTCCAATGTCTGTTTTGCGGTTTTTTCAAAAGAAAACTTTTGTCTTTGGATTGAGGCTTTTCAATATAAGATCATCTCTCAGATCTCTATTAAAAATTACTGATTCAATTTTTTCTCTCATATCATCAATGTTGTTTGGATCAAAATAAATTGCTGCATCGCCGCCAACTTCTGGTAATGAACTTGTATTGCTCATAACTAACAGGACAATCGCAATTCATTGCTTCTAATGCAGGAATTCCAAATCCTTCATACAGTGTTGGAAAAATAAATGCAAGTGCATTTGCGTAAAGAGTTGCAAGTGTAATGTCATCTGCACCTTTATGCAATATTTTATTTTCTAATTGCTTTAGAACTGGAAAAACTTCTTTTCTTCATTTGTAAAAATACTGCCACCGGCGCAAATCAAAAATAAATCTTTATGCTCTTTAAGTAATGGTTCAACTGCAAGAATAAAATTCTTAAAGTTTTTGTAAAAATCTCTGTTACCAACAAATAGAATATACTTTTCAGGTAAATTTACTTTTAGATTTGATGAAGCTAGACTTTTATTTATTGAAGCTGCAAGATAAATAACTTCAATTTTTTCAGCGGGAATATTGTAAAACTGTATTAAATCATTTTTAGTGCTATTTGAAATTGCAATAATCAATCCTGCTTTAGAAAGTAATACTTTTTTATTTTCTAAAGTTTTATCAATTGAATTAATTATCTCGGGATATTTTTCGTGAATTGAATCGTAAACTGTCAAAATAAAAGGTTTATTATTTAGATGATTAAGAAATATGGATTAAAATATGTTGGATGAAAAATATCATAATTACCTTCTTCTAATATCCGATTGGTTGAGATGCGATTAATATAGTCAAGAATAGTTCTTTTGAAATAAAACTTATGATTTGGGAAAGAATTTCTTTACTTCAAAACTTTTATCTTCATTAATATAAAAGTTATTTGAATATTTAAGTGAAAGTTTAGCTTCAACATTCTGTAACTTGTTTAATTCTTTTATCAGTTGATAATGATATCGAGATACACCGCCAAATTGCTGCTGTACAAAACATTGATGATCGTATAATACTTTCACTAAATAAAGCCTCTTTAACTTTTATTTTCGATATTAAGATGATCGCTAAAAGTTTTACTCTTTACTAGTTTCTTTACAATTTGATACAAACCATAATTTCTTAACTTTTTCATTAGAACTATAGAACTGTGTTGTTAAATTTTCTTTTAGTTAAAATGTGTATTTCATTTATATTGTAGTAATTCAATTTAAATTGATTTGCCAAAGTGTTAAGAGTTTTTTCAGTATAAAAAGAAATATGCTGCCCATGATTAAAACCATAATACCACCAATTCTTTGGGATCAGGAATTTCTTGAGGCATAAGTTCTGTTGAAAAAACTAATGGTATCACTAAACTTAAGCATTTTTTCTATTTCTTCTTTTGGATTTACCAGATGTTCAAATACTTCAAATGCTGTAATCAGTTCAAATTTTGAATTAGCTTTATATCTTTTTCAAATCCATTAGCAAATAAATTTTGTGTGTAAGGATCATGCCAATAAAAATCAAAACCAATATCTCTCATCAAACGAGTAAAAACCCCGTATCCGCCGGCATAATCTAAGAAAGGATCCATTTTTATTAAAGCAAAAGAAGATAAGCACTGAAAGAACTTTTGAAAAATATATATTACGATCAAGCAAACCTGTATCAGAAAGATTTATACTTCTCGAATATGCTTCTTCAAGCCAGAATGGTTCTTCTGTAAATAAATATCCGCAATTATCACATTTAAAATATTTAACATCATACTTCTTTAAAATTTTAGAAGTAAATATTTGCTGTGTATTTGAATTACAAATTTTACAAATCATTTATTCCATATTCCTTTGGCTGTACCGGAAATTAATTTTCTATATTGAATCGGCGCCCAAATTGAAGCAAATATCAAACAGATATTTGTTGAAACCATAACACCTGTAACACCAAGTCCAATATTCTTTGCAAGAAATATTGAAAGTGGAATATTTAAAAATGCTATAATGATTGAATAGTAAAGTTGAAGTCGAACTTTACCAACTCCATTAATAAAATAACCAAATATGTTATTCCAGTTTGCTATAATTACAAATATTCCAGAAGCAACTGAAAGCATAAATGGAACTTGCACTTGCGGTCCAACCCAAATTTTATAAACAAAATCAGAAGCAATAACCATAACAATGGCTATTACTGATAAAATACCCCAGATGTAAACTAATTTTCGTATAGAGTTTTTTATCCAATCAAACTCTTGTTTAACATAAGCCTCTGTAAATGCAGACCAGAACGGTGCAAGAGCAACATTAAAAACTAATGGAACCATATAAAAATATTTGAATGCAACATTGTATGTTACTACTGATTGTGGACCATAAAGCTGAGTGATAATAATATTGCCTGTTGTAAAAACAATTAAGCTGGAAATCTGAATAACAAAAAACTGCATTCCAAGTTTTACCAGACTTGATGAGTACTTAAGATTAATATATTTGAACGATGGAGAAATATTTCTGAAGTGCCCGCTAAATAGAAATAGAGAAGCAATTAAAAAAACTAAAACCGGAATTCCACTTGAAACTAATGCAAATATTGTTAATGATGATTCAGCATAAATTGAAAGAAGATAAACAACTAACAGAGTAAGAGAGTTAGTAATTAAACTTAATCCGCCATTAAGCGCTGGTCTTTGATCTGCATTAATTATTGAGGTTATAAGTTTCAATAAAAACTGAACAAGAAATAAAATAATTACATATAAAACTAAAGTATTAAGCAATAACTGTATATTCGGTTGGTGCCTGCAGAAGATCAGCCCAATTAAGAAAACCATGAACTGTAAAGTAAATAATAAATGCAGCTAATAATTCCCACTGAAAAAACTGCATAAGCTGTGCTTACATAAATTCGCGCTAACTTTATATCGTTAAGTGCAAGAGCTTCAGCCAGCTTATTTCTTAATCCATTGCCAAGACCAAAATCAAGATTTATTAACCAGCTTAAAATTGAGGCAAGTGTTAGCCAAATTCCGTATTCTGTTTTACCAAGATAATTCAAAGTAACCGGAACAATTGCCATCAATGAAAAAAAGTTAAATACTTGTAAAATAAAAAGTAGTAACAATATTTTTCTTTGCTTTTTCAGTCCGAGAAGAATTTTTAAAACTAAATAGTTCCGATGGTGAATATTTTATGTTCGGTATTTTCAAATTAAATTTTATATGTTGAATTAATTAGTAGCTGATGAATAATTTTTCTCCAGAGTTTAACAATAAAATTCAGGCCAATTTTGTTAAAAATAATTTTTAAATAAGTTCTGAATAATCTTAAGTAAAGTTGCAGCATTAAATTAATATTAATAAGATCGTGTTTTTTAACTGCTCTTTTAACTTCCAGAATAGATTTGATTTCATTAGTCCAGGATTCCCCACCGGCACTCATTATAACTACAGGATTTTTATCAAAGTAAAAAAGGCTTTCACTAAGATTAGGATAATTTTTATATAACCGACAATAAAATTCAAAGTCCATTGCGTACCGAAATGTAATATCAAACAATCCCACAACAGAATAAACTTCTTTCTTTACAAACATAGTTGGATGATTAAGCGGCATCGTCTTAAGAGTATTTATACTGTATGGTTTTCTTAAATAAGATCCATATTTGGGATCGATAAATAATACATCTCCGTGATAAATCAGATATTGGGATTTATTGAGAGCATCTGTTACCTGCTCAAAAATATTTTCCGAATAATAATAATCATCTGAATTAAGAATAGTAATAATATTCGCCGGATGAACATTTAATTCCTTTATTGAATGCTTCAGAGATTCCAGTATCTTTCTCACTAATAATCCTTAAATTTGATGGTAAATTTTTATAAAGTTGTCTTACTATTTCCAGTGTTTTATCGCTGCTGAGATTATCAATAATGATATGTTCAAAATCTTTGTGAGATTGTTTCAATATTGATTCAACATTCTTTGCAATTGTTTTTTCAGAATTGAATGTTGGTGTAATTACAGAAATTTTCATAGATAAAATTAAAACCAGAAATTTATTTGCGCATAAATATACAAATATCGTTTGATTGCTATTAACCGATGAGTACTTCTAAAAAAACCTGCTAAAATTTTACTTCTAACTCTCAGGTCGGATTGGGGTGGTGCACCAAAACATATTGATATTTTATATAAAAATATTGGTCCTGATTTTCTTATATATTTTGCCGCACCAATAAGCGAACCTTACGGAGTTAATTGGTATAAATCTGTTGGCAAAGAACGATTTTTTGAACTTGAACATCGTAAGTTTTCAATATTCAAACTTATTCAACTAAAATTATTTATAAAGAATAACGGAATAAAAATTATTCATGCTCACGGTAAAGGGGCGGGATTATATGGCAGATTACTAAAAATACTCTTACCTAAAAGTATTAAAGTTATATTCACCTTTCATGGGTTACATATTGATAAATACAGTCCACTTAAGAAAAAGTTATATATTTTATATGAACAGTTTTTTTCAAGATTTACTAATCTTTTTATTAGTGTATCAAATGGTGAAAGAGATAATTGTATAAAGCATAAAATATTTAATAGCCAAAAGTCGAAAGTTGTTTATAACTCAATTCCCGAAGTGATAAATCAAAAAACAAAAATAGATTTAAGAGTTGAGCTCGATTTACCTATTGAGAAATTTATTGTTTTATCCATTGTTCGATTTTCATTTGCTAAAAATATTGAAGATACAATCCGCTATTGCCGAGTTGCTAAAAAGTGATAATCGATTTCTTTTTGTTTTAGTAGGCGATGGAGAAACTAGAAATCAAATAGACGCTGAGATTGAGAAAACAAAAGCGACAAATATTTTGCTTACCGGATTTAAAGACAATCCGCTTGATTATATTGCTGCCAGTGATGTCTATTTATCTACTTCGCGTTGGGAAGGATTACCGTATTCGCTAATTGAAGCATCAATGATGGGCTTGCCAATAGTTGCAACTAATGTTGTTGGAAACAATGAAGTTGTTCAAAATGGTTTTAACGGAAAATTATTTGACTCCGGGGATTTGAAAACAGCAGTTAATGATATTTTAGAAATATGTTTAAATAAAAATTTATCAGAAAGTTATGGAGCAAATGCAAAGAAATTTTATAAATCTAATTTTTCGGTTGATAAGATGATTACGCAAATGCATCAAATTTATGCTTCATTTATTGAAAATTGATTTGATAATTTTAAAAAATGATAAGCAATAGTAAAAATAAAATAGCAATAGTACACGAGTGGCTTGTTAATTATGCCGGTTCCGAAAAAGTTGTGGAATCCTTTACAAACATTTGGCCGGATGCGGATGTTTTTACCCTTGTTGATTTTTTAGATGATGATTTAAGGGAGATAATACTTAAGGGAAAACAATCACATACCTCTTTTATTCAGCATTTACCTTATGCAAAAAAGCACCATCGCAAATATTTGCCTTTGTTTCCTCGTGCAGTGGAATCGTTTAATCTAAAAAATTATAAATTAATTATTTCAAGTTCACATGCAGTAGCAAAAGGAGCTAGAAAAAAGAAAAATCAACTACATATTAGTTATTGCCATTCCCCTATGAGATATGCCTGGGATGAAGCTGATTATTATTTGCAGGAAGCAAATTTAACTTCGGGATTTAAAGGCAAGTTGGCGCAATATCTTTTAAAGTATTTAAGAAAATGGGATCTTAAATCAGCTAATAATGTTGATTACTTTATTGCAAACTCAAATCATATTGCGGCTAAAATTAAAAGAATTTATAACAGGCATGCTGACGTAATTTATCCGCCTGTTGATACTCAAAAATTTTCTTTGGTTACTGAAAAGGAAGATTACTATTTAACTGCTTCCAGATTAGTTCCATACAAAAGAATTGATTTAATTGTTGATGCTTTTGCAAACATGCTTGATAAAAAACTTGTAGTTATCGGAAGCGGACCCGAAAAAGAAAAAATAAAAGCTAAGGCAACACCAAATATTGATGTGCTCGGTTATCAGGATTTTGAAACTCTTAAGGGTTATATGGAAAAAGCAAAAGCTTTTGTCTTTGCAGCAGAAGAGGATTTTGGGATTATTGTTGTTGAAGCAATGGCTTGCGGAACACCAGTAATTGCAGGTAATTATGGTGGAACCGCAGAGTCTGTTCTTGACGGTGTAACCGGAATTCTTTTTCCTGAGCAAAAAATAGAATCTATAATTCAAGCAGTTAAAAGATTTGATGTAATATCTCATTCAATTAATTATAATGAAATAAGAATGCATGCTGAAAAATTCAGCAGATATACATTCGAACAAAAAATAAAAGAATATGTGAACGAAAAATTAAAAAGTTTTCAACACACAAAATCAAACAAGAAAAATGATCGTTAACAAAAAATCCATTTACACTTCAAGATTAATATCTGATTTAGTGCTGCTAAATTTATCTTTTATCCTTGCAGCAATACTTGCACAGCCTTTTGAAATACTGCTGGCTCGTAATTATATGTTTATTCTTTTGCTTTTACTAAATATTGTATGGTTTGTAAATACTAATCTTTCCGGTTTTTATTCGGATTTTTTCACAAGATCATTTTCATTTCAGTTTTTTAATATTCTAAAAATTGTTTTGTTTCAAATTGGCTTGACTGTGTTATTCATCTTCCTAACTAAAGAAGATTTATTTACAAGAAATTTTATTGTTTTTTATGGATTGATTCTTACTCTATCTATCAGTTTACGCACCGCAATATTTAAAAATGTTTTGATATCACTTCGAAGAAAAGGTAAGAATATAAGAAACCTTTTAATCATCGGAGCTGGTGAGGTTGGTAAGAATTTTAAGGAAACTATAAATGATAATCCTGATTTCGGCTATCACTTCTCAGGTTTTCTTGATAATACTATTAAAGGCGATGATATTATTGGAAATCTAGAACAGCTTGATGAAAGTATAAAGCAAAACGAAATTGATGAAGTTGTTATTGCGCTGTCTTCACAGCCTCCGGAATTATTAGATGAGATAATAAGGATCTGTAACATAAATGCAGTTAGAATTCACATCATTCCGGATTATTTTAGATTTTTATCAAGTAGATTTCAAATAAGTTCGATAGGAAATTTTCCCATCATCACAGCACGGCAGGAACCACTTGAAGAAGCCAATCGCCGATTTTTTAAACGTTCTTTTGATATTGTGTTTTCATTTTTAGTTCTCGTTTTTTTGCTTAGCTGGCTTTATCCAATAATTGCATTATTAATCAAGCTTGATTCTAAAGGCAAAGTTCTATTTGTTCAGAAACGTATTGGTGCAAAAAATCAAATGTTTGAATGTTATAAATTCAGAACTCTAACCTCTGAATCATCTCAAGAAACGGAAGCATTTAAACCCGTTTTAATGGGAGATAAAAGAGTTACAACTCTTGGCAACTTTTTAAGAAAATCCAACATAGATGAACTGCCGCAGTTCTTTAATGTGTTAAAGGGTGATATGTCAGTTGTTGGTCCCAGACCGCATGCTATTCCTTATCAGGATTTATACGGTAAAGTATTTGAAGAAATTAAAATGAGGCATAATGTGCGTCCCGGTTTAACCGGATGGGCACAAGTAAATGGTATGCGCGGTGATGTTGAAGATGAAAAGGAAAATAATCGAAGAACAATTATGAGAATGAAATATGATCTTTGGTACATCGAAAACTGGACAATGCGTCTTGATATACAAATTATTCTAATGACAGTCTGGCAAATGATTAAAGGCGATACAAAAGCTGTTTAACTATTTCTATGGCAATTTAAATTCATAAAGCTCTTCTTTTTTATCAGAAACAATAAATACCTTTTTGTTTTTATAATCAACAACTAACCCTTCAGGCTGTTTAACTTTGATATGATATTCCGTGATCTTTTTTCCTTCCAGATTAGTGTGAATTATTTTAGCGGATTCATCACTTAAAATCCAGAGTGTATTATCTGCTTGTGAGAAAAAAATATCTGAATAATCTTTGGCAAGTTTAAGCTCCGTTCTAAAAATTTCATTAAAACTGCTATCAGTTTTTATTAATAAGCCAGGGTTTTTTTCATTCAGAAAATAAAATTCTTTTGTACTAATATCAAAACAAATACCCTCTAAGCCTTCGTTCAATCTTCCCTTCAAATCAAATTGTTTTCTTTTAACTTCTTTGCCTGAAGTATCTACAATTACAACTTCTCTTGTTCTTTCAAGAATAACTGCAAGGTGTGTTGAATCAATTACAGTAATGCCTTCCAGATCCTCGCCATTAATTACAAATGATTTAATAACATTTCCATTTAAATCCAGCTTATAAACTTTACTGTCACTATCGCCAACTGACCAGAAATATTTTCTATCATAAGACAAAGCTAATCCGGAAGGTTCAGGTACTTTTATTGGTATCATTTTTTGAAGGGATAATTTTTCGGTAATTGGTGATTCTTGCCTGTTAGTATTACATTTGTACTGTGATAATGTAAGTAAAAGGACACATATAGTAGTTGCACAATTTTTGATATAGTATTTCATATAATTCGATTTTAAGTAAATTTTATGTGAAGATTTTATAATTTATTTTAGAACGTATAATAATATAATGTTTAAGATTAAGTTTTTTTTGAAAGGAGAGTTAAATAAATGGTGCTAAGTGAAGGATTTTTTAGATTATCTGCTATGGCTGGATTTTTAATTATACTTCTTGTGCTTCTATTTGGCTACCTGTTTTTTGAGCCTTTTCTTACAGAAGAAACTATTACGATTAATGTTATTAATAAAGCACAGTTTGGAAATGAACCCGGCAAATATTTTGTTTTTACACAAGATGAAGTGTTTTATAATTCAGACAACTATTATCAAAGCAAAGAAAATGCCGATGAACTGAATCAGCAAATATATGCTGGTGCTAAATATAAAGTTAAAGTTGTAGGAATTTATCTTCCCTGGCTGCCACGCTTCAGAAATATCACCAAAATTCTGGAAATTAACGGAATACCTTTTATTGAAACTCCGATAATGAAAAGATAATATTCAGATTATTCTAACATTTTTATTATTTTTGAATCAACAAATTATTTTATTAACCCAAATATATAAGGGGATCTTTTATGGCAGTTCTTATAACTGACGAATGTATTTCTTGTAACGCCTGCGAGGTAGAATGCCCAAATAATGCAATTTACGGCGCAGGAGATTCTTGGCTTCTTGGTGGTGAATCAAACGAGGCACTTAACTCAGACCACACATATATCGCACCTGATAAATGTACTGAATGTGTTGGATTTTATGATGAACCACAATGTATTCCTGCTTGCCCAACCGAAGCAATAATTATGGATGCGGATAGAGTAGAAACAAAAGAACAATTAATGGCTAAGAAAGAACATTTAGATAAAGTTGGAAGATAATTTTTTCTAAACTTTTTTAAGGGAGCGTTAAGCTCCCTTTTTTATTTTAAATTGTTGTAAAGCTAAAGATGTGAAATTTTTATTTCAGCGTTTCGATTTTTTTTGAACTTTCTTCTTTGTGTTTTGCTTTGGTTCGCAGTATTTTTTTGTCATCTCATAAGCATCAAAATAACCAAGCTCTCCGGCTTTTTTAAAATCATAACACGCCCTATCATTCATTTCAATTTCAATCTCGCTTAAACCACGCAAGTAATAAGCTTTAGCAGAAGATGAGTCGAGTTTTATAATTGTACTGTAATTATCAAGTGCACCGGCAAAATCGTTTATCTTTGTTTTTGCTTCAGCAAGAATAAACAATGTGCTGATATTTGTTGAATCAATTAATAAAGAGTTTTCATAATCCTCAATAGCTCCAACAAAATCACCTGTCAGCATTTTTTCATTGGCACGATTGTAATAAGCGACTCCGTCAGTTGTGTCTAAAACCAGAGCCTTGGAGTAATTATCAATTGCAAGTTTACTATCACCCATCATTGCATAAAGGTTGCCAATGTTAACGTATGTAGCTGGATTTTTAGAATCGATCTTTGAGGCATTTAGATAATATTCTAAAGCTAATTGATTTTCTCCATTCAGATATTCCAGATAACCCAAATCAAAAAGTAAATCTGCAGATTCAGGATTCAATTCATATGCGCTACGAAAATCTGCTTTAGCTTTTTCAAGTTCATTATTTTCAAGAAATAATTTTCCTCTTAAATGCAGTGCACTAAAACTTTTTCCCAGAGATAATGCTTTGTTCAAATCATCCATTGCTAATATTTTATTACCAATTTTATAATTTGCTTTTGCTCTTAACACATAAAAATCGCTCTGGTCTTTTTGAATTTCTATTGCTCTATTGATAAAAGTTAGTGCCGTTTGATATCTGCCTTGATTGTAAGCTTCTTCTGCTGAAGTATATTCCGGTAATTGCACAGATGCAGAACAACTAACGAATAATAGTTCTAATAACAAATAAACCGGAAGCACTTTTAATATTTTCATCATAACTAAGAGTAATTTTTTGTGATTACGATCCTGGAATAATAGTTCTTTTGTTAACACGATTACATTTTATTTAAGTTATTCTTATCTAAAAAATATTCAATAATAGTTTCACCATCTCTAAGTGGATCTTCTTCAATTCCTGTTTCAAAATTTTGATTAACTTTTTTTGTTAATCGTTCTGCGGCATCTCTAATATTTTTAGGAATTGATTGATCTCCCTGAAGTTTTGTTCAGCAAACTTATTGCAGATTCTCCCCAATCTTTCTCAGGGTGATTTTGGAGCCAATATTCGATTGCGATTCCGCAGCCACGCCTTGCACAAACACGCGCCTTACCAATGTTACCATTTTTTTTAGCTTCCTGCCCGGCTCTTATTTCAGCGTACGCTTTGATATGAGCCAAATCTCTTATGGGTGTCATTACTCAATCAAAATATGTTTTTCGCTCTGAGTTTTTTAAATGAAGTTTTATTTCATTCAAATGTTTTTCATTGGTTCGATTTAATGATAAAGCTGGAAGATCATTCAAGTCAAAGAATCTGACATCTAAAGTTTCATCACTTGGTGCTGCTTTGCCGCCGATAAGTTCACAAAGAAAAATTATTTTAAATGCGTGAAAGAATTCTAATCTGCCGCCAACTCTGTTTGCATCAAAAACACCGATAACTTTTATGGGTTTTACATCAAATCCGCTTTCTTCTTTGCACTCACGTATTGCAACTTCCGAAGGAACATCACCAACATCTGCCCAGCCTCCGGGCATTGCCCAGCAATTATCAGTTGTTTCCTGCACGAGTAAAATTTTTCCGTCTTTAAATACAGCCGCACGAACATCAATTTTCGGCGTTGCATAACCAGGCTGCTCCATTAAAACTTTTTGAACAGATTCTTTTTCAAGTATAGTATGATGTTCAACTATTTCTGCAGTAATTTCAGTTAATCTTTTGTAACGATCTTTTTCATAATCGGTAACTGCAAAAGCAGCTCCCGTTTGTGCAAGTTGCTGAATTTCTCTTGCAATATTCAACCACTTAAACTTAAAACTTGTTTCTTCCATAAATTTTCTTTCTAAGTGCTTCTAAGTGCACTAAGTGTCTAAGTGTAAATTGTTTTTCCACCACTAAGACACTAAGATCACAAAGGTTCACTAAGCTAAAAAGGATTTGTTGCCCAAACAGTTACTTCTGGAATAAATCCTCTATCATCCATCTCCAAAGCAGTAACGATAGTATGTGCAATCTCTAAAGGTCGTAATTTATTTTTCACTTCTGGTCTTTCATTCCGTTCATTATCGCCAAAAGCGGTTGTTACTTCACTAGGATTAACAAGAATAACACGAACATTATATTTTCTAAGTTCCGCCTGCCAGCATTGTGTCATTCCGCGCAAAGCAAATTTTGAAGATGCATACACGGTTCCGTTTGCAAAACCTTTTGTGCCCGCAGTGGATGCAATATTAATTATGTTACCTGATTTTTGTTTCTTAAATAGTTTTGCCGCTTCACTTGCCATAAGTGCGGCACCAAAAACATTTACATCATAAACTTTATGGAATGCTTTCATATCAAGTTCTGTAATTTCATTCCATGCATCACCAATTCCTGCATTGTTGATTAGACAATCAAGTTTTACAAATTGCTTAAGGAATATCTCATAAGTTTTATTTACGTCAGTTTCCACAGCAACATCTGCGTGGATTGGAAATGCTCCTATTTCATTTGCAACTTTTTCAAGCTTGGATTTATCCCTGCCGGTTATTGCAACTTTACCTCCCTTTTCGATAAGAAGTTTTGCTGTTGCTTTTCCGATTCCTGCACTGCCTCCGGTAACAAGAAATGTTGAGTCTTTAATGTTCATATATCTATCCTTTTTAGTGCAAAGTTAAGGAGAAATGTGGAAAGTTTAATGATTAAAGTTTAGACACAAAACATCTAATACGATATGTTTTTATAACTCCAGTATAACCTGAAATGTTAATGTGGATTATCTCAAAAGAATCATCTTCTTAGTTTCAACGTAAGTACCAATTTGTAGTTTATCCGAATGGATCACTATGCGATAAAAATATATTCCGCTTGCTAACCCGGAAGCATTAAACGAAGTATCATATTTTCCAGCAGGTCGTTCTTCATCAACAAGTGTTGTAATCACATTACCAAGAACATCATAAACTTTTAATGATTGGTGACCGGTGATCGGAGACTGCCAACTAATTTTTGTAGATGGATTAAATGGATTTGGATAGTTCTGGCTAAGATTAAAATTATTTGGTTGTTCTATCGGTTCCAAAGAGGTTGTTTCAAGTTCTTTATACCATAATCCATCGTTTGTTCCTGCCCAAATTTTATTATCATAGATATAAAGATGAAGCAGAAACTGAAACTGATGATCAAAAATATTCCAGCTATCACCAAAATCATCTGAGTACCAGACAAAAAAATCATTACCCGATGAACGGGTATATCCTGCATAAATTCTATTTCCATCCATAGCGAAACTAACAACTGCACATATCCATTGCGCATATTCCAACCGAATCCCATGTATTTCCTTCATCCAAACTTTTATAAATGCCTACACGATGTCCAGAAAAAACAATATTCCCAGTTGAAAGAAAGCATTTGGGGTCAGTAAAGATTCCTCTTGGAGTCTGCATTCTTCCTTCGATCCATTGAGAGAACCTTTGGGACGAATATGATAAAATCCACTTGCGCCCGAACTTAAAATTATATTGGTATTTGTAACAACAATGTCATTTGTTGTCCAAGCTATGTTACTCGGTAAGTTTTCATTGTACTGTTGCCAGCCGTTTGAGCCAGGTATTAAAATATAAACACCACCACCATCAGTTGCATAAATTATAGTATCGCCTGAACTGACAAATTTTTTTGCGAATTCAGCATAAGACCCAAGTCCGGAATTAAACGGTAACCATGAGTCCCCGTTATTAGAACTGATATAAACGCCGCTACCATAAGTGCCTAAATAAATTATATCACCAAATTTTGAAATTGCTGTTAATTCAATTGTTTGTCCGGTTGGGACAGATGCCTGCCAGGTTAATCCCCTATCTCTACTAATGTAAAGTGAGTCACCGCCAACATAAATATTATCGTCATCAAAAAGTGCTGAATAAACAAATGGAGAAGTTATTTCTTCAACTTTATTCCATTGGGCAAATAATTGCGTTGAAAACAATATAGTTATATATAAAAGTGATATTATGTCTTTCACTTAGTGTCTATCCTGATATTAATTAATTGGATTTGAATTGCAATTACAATATAAAAGTTTTACAATTTAAGAATCAAGAAAAATTTTTAGCAATAATTTAATCGCAAAAATAGCTTGATGAACAGTTATTATTAGTGATAAGATTTTGCTTGCATTGGAAGGGTTCAACCAATGTTTGAGATCATTTTAATAATATTTCCGTAATAACCGGAAAATGGTCGGAGGGATACAATCCATTAAAAGTGGTAGTATCAATTATGTGATTTAAGACTTCAACTTTATCATTTGCAAAGATGAAATCAATTTTATTATCTGGTTTGATATCGTTACCAAATCCATTAAATGTAATATTACCGCCAAAACTTTCTGTTTTTGAACTATACTTTGAGTCAAACAGTTTGCTTGTAATAATTTTATAACCATCGGCAGTTGATGTATAATTAAAATCACCTGTTAGTATTACCGGATAATCTGTTGTGTAGTTCCCAATCTCATTCACAAGTAATTTTGAACTTTCGGTTCTTGCATTTTCACCGACGTGATCAAGGTGTGTATTTAAATAATAAAACTCCTTTAACGACATTAAATCTTTTAGTTTAATAATTGTAACTGTCCTTTTAAACATTGCATCCCATCCTTTTGAAACAATTCCAGGGGTTTCAGAAAGCCACAGTGTTTGTTTTTGTTCAGGTAAAAATCTTTTAGTTCTGTAAAGAATTGCAGTTGATTCTCCGCCCTCTTTTCCATCTTCACGACTTACGCCATACCAATCATATTCATCTAACATTTCAATCAATTCTTTTACCTGAAACATTTCTGCTTCCTGTAAACCAATTAAATCAGGATTATGATTTTTAATCAAGTAAGCAACTAAATATTTTCTCTTACTCCAATTATTAACATTGCTTGAGTCTTCACAAAATCCGCAGCGA
This sequence comes from uncultured Ignavibacteriaceae bacterium, assembly GCA_963812305.1. Lineage (GTDB taxonomy): Bacteria > Bacteroidota > Ignavibacteria > Ignavibacteriales > Ignavibacteriaceae > IGN3. The sequence continues at coordinate 506,858 of CAWEUT010000002.1, read as the reverse complement.
ATGTTGTAAGTCATTACTTTAATGTTTTCAGTTTGAGAAAAAGTTATTTGAGTTAATATCACAACTGTTAATAACAATAAATATTTTTTCATCTTTTCCCTTAAAGTGATTCAAGTTTTTCTAAAAGTCTTAACCATTGCAAATGTATCCATTTTACAATACTCCAAGTAAGTTATTTCTGATCTCCGCAATTCGCATTAAATCTGTTTCGTAATAAAGACTTTCAAATGCAACAGATGCAAGTCCGCCTTCATTAATTTCCAAATCTTTCATAACTCAATTCCGGAATCAACGCTGGCAAAACATATTTGATAGAATACGAACCTTGCATTTTGTATGTGTAATAATATTTTTTCTGGAAAGGAATCATTAAATCCTTTACACGACTTATTCTTTCCTCAATTTCTTTTTTATACTTTGGAAAGGCTTCGGCAATTTCTTTGAGTCTTAAAACTTCAAACGATTTATTGTAGGTAAGAATATCGCCTTCACCTTTTGTATCGCGTAAAAGTTTTTCTATAAACTTTATTCGCGGATCATTTCCAGTTTCAGCAAGGAACTCAAAATGTTCAACATTACTTTTAGTTGTTCTTCTTGTAGTGAAGTGAGTACTTGAAAGGTATCTGCATATATGGTTTTGAATTATCAAACATCGGCACAGCCGGCTGAAAAGTTTCAAAATCCATAAAGTAAATAGGATAATTCAAATCGGATAAAAATTCTTTAATTGCTTTTTTATCAATCAAATCTTTTTTGCTTTTATAGACATCAAGTTGAAGCCGGGCATTTTTAGAAAGGTTCGCATCATCCGGAACATCTTTTAATTTTATAATTCCATTTCTGTATAAATCATATTTTTTTGTAAGATGAATTCCTGAAAGATCGAAGATTGAATTTTCCGGAATATGTTTACGGCAGTAATCATAGAATCCGCAGGTGTAAGGATCGTAACAATGTTCGCCAATATCGATTTTAGGAATAATTTTTTTGGCCAGGACTTTCTTAAAGTGACTTACTTTTTCCTCAACCCATTTTTGTAATGGCAGAATAAATTTTAAAACTGATTCAGTTATAAATAGTTCATCTAAATCCAACTTACCTTTTCTTACATATTGATTATTGATGTAAGTAATTGAAAAATCCTTAATCTTATATCCGCAATTTGAAATTACCCAATATTGTAAAGCCGCATCACGAATGTAGGTTTCAGAAATTGATGTTGAGCTTTTTACTTCAAATATTTTTAAACCTGATTTTTCATTTACAACAATATCCGCAACAGAAAGCACATCGCTAAAATTAAACGAAGCCTCATAAATAACTTTTTGTTTATTAGCTAATAGTTCCTTTGTATGCCTAACTGCTTTATCATATTCAAATTGTGTGGCAGGTGATGCATCAATTCCATCCGGAAAAAGCTGCTGTGCAAGTTTTCCAACATCTGTACCGCGTTTAAATATCGCTTTCTGCATATCAGAAAGCTGATCCATTTCATTGTAATGATATTTGTAAAGATAGAGATGCTTTTCGCATTGCACACCGCGAATAAAAGAAGACTTACTAAGTAGATGTGAGCCCATTAAAATCCAATCTGCAATAATTTTTTATAATGTAATTTAATCTTTTTGTAGTTGAGATTTGAAATTTTTTTTACCAACTTTGCTCTGCATTAATATTACGAACATTATGAAATTTCAATTAATCATATTTCTTGCAGTAATTGCAAATAGCTTTTTGCTTGCACAGGATAAGCGCTACACTAAAGGTGCAGAAAACGGTTATGTTTGGATTACATTAAATCAATCATACAATACTCTAACCGATTACAAATTTGAATACCTTGCAAGCATGCTTGAAAATCAGAGATACATGATTAAGTACGATAATAAACCTAAAATACCAATCGGATGTCGCGATGATATTGCAAAGGTTGGTGAATCTGAGAATGCCAAAGAACTTGATTTAAATGTGATGGTTGAAATGATTGATGAGTTTTATACAAGGAAAGAAAATTTAATAATTCCAGTTATTGGTGCTTACTGTTATTGTGTTAAAGATCTTGCCGGTTTAAGTTTGAAAGATCTTGAAAGTTACAGACAAGAATTATTAGCTTTTTCAAAAGAGTAATTAAAACAACTGTGGCTCGTCGGGTTTTTTCTTACTCTTCTTTTCTTTTTTCTGCACTTTAAGAAAATCAGCAAAATCTTCTTTAGAAATAATATAGATTTTACCAACCTGTGTGGATTTTAACGATCCGTTTTTTATGTGATACAAAACTCCCGAATGACTCATATCTAAAAGTTTTGCTACTTCCTGTACACTGAAGAGTTCCTTCATAACGCTTTAACGATTAATGAATACTTCTTACAGCCTTAATTTAAGGAGTTATAATCACAGTTTCAATTAAATTTTATTCGCTGTGGGGATAAAGAAGAGCAGAAATTGAGATAAGACAATAATTCCCCCGCGTTTTGGTAGCCCAAAATCGCTTAATAGGGATCGTTAAATTTCTATTGCAATTCTAGAGCTGCGTTAACTGGTTTTCTTCGATGCTGTTTATCTTTTATCAAAGCTGATAAAAATGCACCGGCAAATAAAGTTACCGCAAAGCCAAGAACTATTAGAGTTAATGTAAATGTGCTGCTCATACTAAAAACATAAACCATTATTTGAATTGATGCGAAAGCTAAAAGTGATTTCATAAATTTCCTTATTTATTATGATTTCCGGTAAAAAAATAATCATTACCGGTTTATTGAGTGTTAAGCTACAATTAAGATAAGGTTAACAAATTGTTAAGAGCCGGTAATTTTTGACAATTTTTTGACAACTCTGAATTTTATTTCTACCAAATTTCTATCGAAGCTTAATTAGATTTTAAGCGAAAGTAATTTAATTATCATTTAAGCTTAGGATGAAAAAAAATGGAAGCTACAATAAACAATCAAAACAATAGAATGCTTTCCTTTGCATTCACTAAAGATTATCTCATTACTATGCGTCCTTACCTTCTATTCGTTTCCGGTGTTACTGGAATTTGCGGGATGTCATATATTGAGTGAGTTATCTATCTCAAAATCAATTTTAATATTTCTTGCTTCATTTCTTTCTTATGGATTTGGACAAGCATTAACAGATTGTTTTCAAACCGATACAGATTCAATATCATCACCCTATCGACCATTAACTCAAGGTAGAATTTCGAAAACTCAGGTTCTGACTGTAAGCATAATAGGATTAGTTTTATGTATAAGCGTTTTTGCTTTTTACAATCCTATAAATCTTTTACTTGGGGTTCTATCAGGGCTTGGATTAGCAACTTATACTTACTTCAAAAGAAAATTTTGGTCAGGACCATTTTATAATGCTTGGATAGTTGGTGTATTATTTTTAATGGCATTTCTATGCGGATCAGAGTTAAGCATGATTACTGAAAATCATAAATTAGTTTACGGATTAAGCGCAGTCTTTTGGGGATATGCAAATTTTGTTCTTGTTGGATATTTCAAAGATGTTGAAGCTGACAGAGCAACAGGTTACAATACTTTTCTTGTTGTATTTGGCAGAAGACTTTCATCAATCGCTTCAAATATATTCGGAGTTCTAACAATCTTGTCTGTCATTTTTGTTTTTTCCTATTCAAATTCACTTGAAAGACTATTAGAACAAAGTTCAATTCAGATTATTATTCTTGCCCTTGGAATATTAATTATGTTTTTATGCCAGGTGTTAGTTCATTTTATAAAGCAAGATGATGAATCCAGTAATGCAATAAGCCTATCTGTCCATGCATACATTTTACTACTTAGTTCAATAATAGTTTTGAATAAAAATGAATGGACTATTCCAATGATTATTTTCTATGTGTTATTCAACTTAACAATGATATTCAGACCAGCAAAAAATCAGATATAAAAATGTATCTATTACTTAATACATATGCCGGAGGTGGAAGTGCTAAAAGGAAATGGGAGCAAATAAAAAGCACCATTCTGAAAAAATTTAATGAAGTCAAAATTATTAATCTTGATAATTCAGTAGATATGAGTAAAGTAATTCAGGAAGCGGAAAAGGATGATGATAAAGATTTTATTATTGCAGGCGGAGACGGAACGGTTAATCAGTTTATTAATAAGCTAATTGATTATGCTGACAAAAAAGATATTAAAGGAATAAAAATAGGTGCAATTGGTATTGGCTCAAGTAATGATTTTCATAAGCCGGTACATAATGAAAATTTAATAAATGGAATTCCCGCTAAAATAGATTTTAATAGTTGCGAGCCAAGAGATGTTTGCATGATTAAGTATAAAGTTGGATCAGAATTTTTTCATAAATATTTCCTGCTTAACGCAAGTATGGGTGTTACTGCTGAAGCAAACCAATTGTTTAATAATCCGGATGCGGTTCTGAAATTCTTAAAGAAACATTTCACAGGGTTAGCAATTTTATATGCAGCCCTCAGAACTATTTTTTCGTATAGGAATTTTGAAGCAAAAATTATTTTTGATTCCTATGAAACATATTCATTCACGATTTCAAACCTATCTATCATTAAAAATCCGAATATCTCTGGTGACCTTTCGTATCCAGGTGAAGTAAATTATCAGAATGGTTTATATGATATTTATCTAACTCATTCCATGAACAAGCTGGATTTGATAAATCTTTTGAAGGCTTTGAGTAAAAAGGTTTTTCCCAAAAACGAAAAAACAAAATATTGTAAAACATCTAAACTAAAAGTTACTTCAAAAAATAATTTTTTGATCGAGTACGACGGAGAAACAATCTCAACAAACTATGCTGAATTTTCAATCTTAAATAAACACTTAAATATATGCACCAGATAAAAGACATAATTGAAAACAAAATTATAAATGATCTTACTAAGTCGTTTCTTCGTTCACCTATGCAATTGAATAAAGTTCACGAAACTGACGCTGAGATTATTGAGCTTGAAAACTCACCTTTTAATTTGGCAATTACAATTGATACTATTTCTGAAGAGATCAAAACAGGTTTGTATTCCGATCCATATCAAATAGGCTGGATGAGCGTAATGGTAAACATGAGTGATCTTGCCGCTGTTGGTGCTTCACCGCTCGGGATTGTTATTTCTCAAATTCTTCCTAAAGATATTTCTGATGATTTTCTTTCAAAACTTCAAAAAGGAATAAATGATGCCTGCAAAAAATGCGGAACATTTGTACTTGGCGGCGATACTAATTTTGGTGATGAATTAATTATTTCCGGTTGTGCAATTGGAACAGTTGAGAAAGGAAAGTATTTAAAAAGAGTTGGATGTAAGGCTGGTGATAAAATTTATGTTACCGGAAAATTGGGATCTGGAAATGCGTTTGCTGCACAGAAATTGTTATTTCAAGATTCCGAATTGTCATTTCGAACGAGTCTTCGAGAGAGAAATCTGAAAGCAGATAAAAGTGAAAGATTTCTCCCTCTGGTCGAAATGACAAGTAAAGATGAGGATGTACTATTAGAATTTTTTCCATCAGCTAAATTGGAATGGAGAAATATTTTAAATAAATATTCTTCAAGCTGTATTGATACAAGCGATGGAGTTCTTTCTTCACTCGATCAATTAATGAGACTAAACAATGTTGGATTTAAGTTTAGAAATGATTGGAATGAAACATTAGACCAACCATCGAAAATATTATTCAGTAAACATAATTTACCATTATGGTTGTTACTTGCCGGTGAACATGGAGAATTTGAATTGTTATTTTCTATCCCTGCAGAAAATGAGAAAGAATTTTTAAACGAAGCTAATCTTTTAAATCTTAAATCCTGTTTATTTGGCTGATGCTGAGTTAGAACAAAACATCAAAATAAATCTTTACGGTAAAGAGCAAGTATTAGATTCAGAAAAAATCAGAAACCTTGCTTTTGAAAAAGACTTCACTCCATGAAATATCTGCAAAATTGATGCAAATAGATTCTTTCCTTAAAAATGAGTGAAAAAATTGAACCGTCGAGATAGTTAATTAACTCGAGGTTTATCTGTCATTCCCGTAAAAACGGGAATCCATAAAGCTTAAAACAAAGTGGATTCCCACTTCCGTGGGAATGACAATCTTATATTTTTAACTTATTTGACAAATTCCATAAGTCCATCTTTTAGATGCTAAAACAAGTTCAGCTTGACCAAATATTCATGACAAATTTTTGACAATTCTATTAGAACTTACTGACACTTCCCTTTCAAAATCATATTAGTTTTCTACCAGAAATCAGGTAAGTAAAACAAGATAAGAAAGTGAGCAAATAAAATGTCAGCAAAGCAAGAATATTTAGGCGGAGAAAATTTTGATCTTAGAGATATTCTTTTGAGAGGAAGAAGAATGCCTCTAACGGACAGAGTAAACTTCTTTGGAGAATTCCTTGAAAGTTTATCCAGTAATAAACAAATGCTTCATTTAAGATGTATCTCAAGTCCGTCTGATCGTGAAGTTGATGTTTATGATGAATATTTAGGCATTACAAGAAAAATGTTGATGTTCGGATCAAACAATTATTTAGGATTCGCAAATCATCCATACATAAAAGAGTATGTAAAAAGCACAATTGAAAAGTATGGAATTGGAATCGGCGGACCTCCATTACTTAACGGCTACACAAAAATTCATAGAGAGTTGGAGGAAAGACTAGCATCATTAAAAGGAGCGGAAGATGCATTAATCTTTTCAAGCGGTTACGGTGCAAACGTAGGATTGGTTTCCGCTTTAGTTGGACCGGATGATTATGTTGTTTACGATCAGTATAGTCACGCATCTTTTTATGATGGATTAAAAATGTGTAACGCACGAGGAATCCATTTTCTTCATAACGATGTTGAGAACTTAAAAGCAAAATTAGAAGATGCAAGAAAGCTAAATCCAAAAAATATTTATGTGGGAGTTGAAGGTGTTTATTCTATGGATGGAGATATTGCTCCGCTTGATGAGATAGTTGCAGTTTGCAAACAATACGATGCTATTCTTTTGGTTGATGATGCTCACGGAACAGGAACGATCGGAAAGCACGGCGGCGGATCGGGCGACTATTTTGGATTAGACAATGAAATTGATATTACGATGGGAACATTCAGCAAATCGTTTGCTGTAACAGGTGGATTTGTTGCTGCTGCAAAACCAATCGTTGATTATTTAAGATTCTTTGCAAGATCTTATATGTTCTCAGCTTCAATATCACCAGTTACAATTGCTTCTGTTCTAGCAGGATTAGATCTATTAGAAAATGATCCATCAATTTTAAACACATTAAGAAGCAATGTTAAATATGCTGCTAAATTATTGAATAACATTGGTTTTAATGTTGCAAGTGAAACACCAATTATTCCGTTGCGTGTTCCTATGGAAATGAACATTAGAGATGCCGCTTATAAATTCCACGAAAGAGGAATTTTTATAAACTCAATTGAATATCCTGCAGTACCGGTTTCTCAACAACGATTCCGTATTAGCATAACAGCAAGCCATACAAAAGAAGATATAAATAAACTTGTAGAAGTAGTTGAAGAAATCTGGTCTGAGTACGAAACAAATAAACCAGAATCATCAATCTTAAAGGCAATGTAAGCGAATGGAAGAAAGGATGAATGAGAAAATGAAAAAGCAAAATAAATCTAAACCTAAACTTTTGATAATAGTATTATTTCAAAATCTTTTAGATGAAGAACCTTATTATGCAAAAACTCCTGCACCTCCGTTACCTGGAATTTTACTTGCAGCTTTAACTCCACCTGAAGTAGATGTTGAAGTTCTTCACGAAATGGTCCGCCCGATTAATTATAACACAGATGCTGATTTTATTGCAATCAGTTTTATGGATTATTTATCACCTCACGCTTATGAAGTTGCTTCAAAGTTTAGAGCAATGGGAAAAGTTGTAATTGGCGGCGGTAAGTTTGCTTCCACATTTCCGGATGAAGTTGAACCACACTTTGATTCTATCTGTGTTGGTGAAGCACATAAAGTTTGGGCACAAATGGTAAATGATTTATTAGCAGGTAAACTTAAAAAAAGATATGATGCCGGTTTGGTTCCTGATTTAGAAAATATCCCTGCGCCAAGATATGATCTTGTTGAATCAGGTTATTTTACACCAATTGTAACGGAAGCATCACGCGGCTGTCCGCATCCTTGCACTTATTGCCAGTTAAATATTAAACGAGCACCTTATAGAATGCGTCCGGTTGAGGATGTAATAAGAGATTTGACTAACACAAAAGGTTTGCCGTTCATTAAAAGAAAAACAGCAATGATACTTGATAACAATCTTGGCGGAAGTTTAACAAATGCAAAAAATCTTTTAAGAGAAATTGCAAAATTAAAATTCTGGGCAATTGGTGCTCAGTACAGTATTGAGTGCTTACGCGATAATGAATACGTGGAGCTGCTTGCCAAAGCAAATTGCAGAATGTCTTTTCTTGGAATGGAATCTTTGAATGAAGAAAGTTTACGTGATGTTGAGAAAAAGCAAAACAAAGTTGAAGAGTACAAAGAGTTTTTCCACAAACTAAACAAAAAAGGTATTTTAACTTTTACAGGATTTATGTTCGCTCTTGATGAAGATACACCAGAGTACTATGAAACATTGCCTCAAAAGTTAGAAGAAGTTGGTGTGAATGTTATTCTTCCATCGATTTCAATTCCGATTTACGGAACACCATTACACAAAAAGATGGTTGATGAGAACCGAATTATCGATAATGATATTACACATTATGAAGGTGATCACGTACTGTTCAGACATAAACATTTAACAGAAGAGCAAATTTATTACTACTACGAAAGAACAATTAAGATATTCTATTCCTGGAAAAACATTTTAAAGAGATGGTGGAAATTTGCCTCAATGCAAACATTTGATGGATCCTTAAAAGAATATTTACTTAAAACAGTTTTAGGTTCCGTGATCTATTTTAAGCTTTCTATCTTCCAAAGACATCATGCACAGGAAAGAGTTTTTGATAAAAGAAGGAATGTAAAATCATTAAATAGTTTTAATACGCAATCAGAATTAAAAGTTAAAGCAGCATAATAATTGGCAACCCAATTACTGTTGCATAAAATCGTGAACAGACTATTAAAGAAAATTATACACTGTTAATAAAGTCACATAAAAGATTTCACTAATCCTTATTTTTTTAAAGGCACAACATTTGGATAATTATTCGCTGTGCTTAATTTTTCATTACCACAAAAATAATTTTTTAAACAATTATCTGAATTATGATAGGACTTAAACCAAATAATCTATTAAGTGGGTTTGCAATTATTCTTATTAGCTTTTTTTTGATATTGATCGCGGATAATTCTTATTCTCAAGACAATAGTATTGGTAAACCAAAATTTTCAGTCGAAGGCGGTACAGCATTTAATGAAGATTTTTTTTACCTCGGTTCCGATATATCAATATTGGTATTAGCAAAGCAGGATGTTTATGTGGTATTGAGCGGGTATTTCAATCCAACCGCAAGAAAAGTGCTGCACCAACAATCAAGTGATGTTTATCTGCTGTATTCAGAATACAGAATCTGGGGTGGATTAGGACTACAGAAAAATTTTCCGATAAACAGAACAATTACATTCTTCGCAAGAGCACAAGCCGGATGGGGCTGGATTAATTATGCAGGATCCAATAAAGATTTTAATGATCCTGTTGCCCCGGTTTTAACAGGCGGATTACAATTTAATTTTCCTCTGAATGATGGAGGACCTTCTCAGATTATGGTTAAAACTGCCTATCAATATCTAAGGTTTGGGACTCTAGATTCACATTTAGCTTATATTACAATTGGAGTAGGTTTTTAATGGATAAAAAAATGAAATCAACTTTTTATTCTTTTGCATTTACGTTTGCTCTAAGCGCAATGATATTACTAACCAGCTGCGATGATTGCAGTGATGGAAATTATAAACCATACGATTGCCTGGAAAGAGAACCTGCGGAAGGAATACTTCGGATTGAAGTTACATTAGACGGATTGAATCCTGTTGTTCCTATTGAAGTCTACTACGGCGATTATGAAAATGGCTTGCTTTATTTTGCTGATACACTCGATTCTTTTGATTATGAATATTGGGTTCCAAATGGCGATTACTCCGTTAAAGCAAAATACAATGCAAGAATAGATAGCCGTTTAGTTACAGTATATTCAATCGATGGCGGTAATATTTCTCCTTCTTCAACAAGCTATTGCGATGGCGACTGCTATACAGAAGGCAGATTAGTTCTAAATGCAAAACTTGTTCTAAATTGATTTAACAAAAACCAAACAAAACTTATCGCAATAAAATCATACTCTTTGAATATGAAACTCCATCTACTTTTAATGTGTAGATATAAACACCGCTTGAAAGATTGCTTGCATTAAAATCAACTTCATAAGTTCCTGCAGGTTTTTCTTCATTAACCAATGTTGCTACTTCACTGCCAAGAATATCAAAAACTTTAAGCTGCACTCGAGACCCTTGCGACTCCGCTCAGGGTGACACTCGGGATTGTGAATCTAATTTTTGTACTTGGATTAAATGGATTGGGGTAATTCTGATAGAGCACAAATTCTGTCGGTGCGGTTAAAATATTTCCGTCTTCAATGTTTGTTATTGGAGCAAATAAGTTTTTATAGTAATGTAAAGTTCCCATTATACTCACCAATAATCATATCTCTTCTTCCATCGTCATCAAGATCTGCAAACCCGGGATACGGATTCTGATCAACTTCGATTCCGGCAAACATAACATCATATCGCACCCACATTGGTGTTCTTACATCTCCATCATTCCTATAATATTTAACTGTACCCCATGCATCACCAATTGTTAGATCATAATCACCATCGTTATCAAAATCGGCTAAGATTGGTCTTCCATAACTTGGAAAAGTTACGCCTGCAAACGCCGTTATGTTAACTGTGAAAACATTACTGCCGTCATTTGTAAAATATTTTGTTTCACTTCCTGTTTCTGCACCGACAAGCAAATCAAGATCGTCATCACCATCAAGATCGGCAAAAGAAGGAATGCTTGACCATCCGACATCTATTGAACTGAACATTGTTGTGTTCTGAGTAAAAGTTCCATTATTATTTACGAAAAGATAAACCTGTCCGCTTAGTGCACCCGAAACAATGTCATAATCCCCATCATTATCTATATCTACAAATACAGGTGAACTGTAAGAATTTACGGTTAGATTTGAAAATGAAGTTGTAACCAGGTTAAATATTGGTTTTGCCGGTGTGCCGTCATTTCTAAAAAAATAAAATTTTCCATTCCACATTCCGCTTAATAGATCATTATCGCCATCACCATCATAATCAGCAAGAGAAACAGTTGCTCCATTGCCGGTTAATTTTATAATTTTAAAGTAATCTGGATAGAACTGGAATGATGGTGTTGTTACTGTTCCAATATTACGATAAACATAAAGTGCCCCGCCATCTGTTCCGTATATCAGATCAAAATCTCCATCGTAATCTAAATCAGAAAAAGTAGGATTCTTCCAGTATGTGGTTGCTTCAACTCCCGAAAATAATGTTGTGTTTTGTGTCCACACAGGACTCTGTTTTGTACCGGTGTTTCTAAAGTAAACTAGAGTTTGTAAATCTCTTCCAAAAACTAAATCATAGTCTTCGTCATTGTCCAGATCAACAAAGGTTGGATAAGAGTTTAAACCTATATCAGGTATTCCTGTAACTAAAGTATTGTCCAATGTAAACACCGGAACATTTGCAGTTCCTGTATTTCTAAATCCAATTGTAATTCCTGGTTCAGGACCTCCCATTAATGATTCTCCAATTCCAGCGAACAAATCAAGATCGCCGTCATCATCAATATCAACAAAAGCTGGCTGAGCATCACTCCCAATTTCTGAATTTACTATATCAAATATTCCATCAGCAGGAATAAAATTCGGTGATGAAATTGTTCCGATGTTTTGGTAATATCTTATCCCATTGTAGCCGCCGATAGCAAGATCAAGATCACTATCGTTATCTAAATCTATAAATGTTGGATAATCTGAGTTTGTATTAGTTTGTCCGCCTCCATAAACATTTGCAAGAACTGATGCATCTTTTGTAAATGTTGTTGGAAAATCGTGTGAGTTATTCCAGAAAAAATCTGCTGCATCAGCAATATTACCAAGAATTAAATCGGGGTTACCGTCATTATTAAGATCTGCAAATTCCGGAGCAGAAAAGTTTTGAACCGTTACGCCCGATACTGCAAATATTGAATCAACCTTTAACCAGTTTTGTGGAAATAGATTAGTTGATGATAAGATGACAAAAAGTACAAATAGTTTTTTCAAAGCAAACTCCTGAAATAATAAAATGAATCAATCAAAAATAGAGATTTTATTAAGAGAGAAAAATAAAAAACCCCGGTAATTCCGAGGTTTAATATGAGTGCTGATCTCATCTCAATGATCGAATAATCTGCGAAATCTTAAATTTAATATCAGACTAAATTTCCTAACAGCTAATGGTATACTATTAAAGCTCTCCTCTTTCAGCGGCTGCTTTCATCTCTTCACTTGCATAGATTGCAATCTCAACTCTTCTGTTAAGTTGCTTTCCGTCAGCAGTATCATTTGATGCCACAGGTTCTGTTTCACCTAATCCCACGGTTGAAAGTCTTGAAGAACTAATACCCTTGTACATAGTATAATCCGAAACTGATTGAGCCCTTTTTTCAGATAACGTTTGATTGTAATTTTCTGATCCATCAGAATCTGTGTGCCCAGTTACCAAAATATTTGAATCTGGATACTTCTTCAGGATATCAGCAAGTTTAGAAATATTTGCTTTTGCTTCGGGTTGAAGTGTTGAAGAGTCATACCCAAATAATATTCCTGAATCGAAACTTATTAAGATGCCTTCACCAACTCTTTCAACTTTTGCATCTTCCAACTCTTTCTCCATTTCTTCAGCCTGTTTATCCATATTATTACCAATCAATGCACCAGCCGTGCCGCCAACTGCCGCACCGATTACAGCGCCAAGTGCAGTATTTCCAAACTGATTGCCGATTACTCCACCTACTACAGCACCACCAACACCGCCAATAACTCCGCCTTTAACAGTATTACTTGCACCGCAGCCAATGATGAAAACGGATGCAGTTACAGCAAATATTACAAGTAAATTTTTTATTTTTTTCATTTTATTTCTCCAAACACTATTTATTAACACTTAACTTATTCTTTCTTATTGAAAGAAATATCTTAGTCCAATTCCTTCATCAATTTCAAATCCAATTGCTGGCTTAATTAAACCAATATCTTATTCCTATACCTCCACCGATTCCAAAGTCTGTTGAGGGGGATAAATCAAGAATAGGTACAAGTTCCAGAAAAATATCTATTGGTGCATTAGCAAACAGATAGTCAATACCTACTGGAATTCTGACACCAAAGCTTGGGTCATCTGCTAAAACTACTCTTGCACCAACGCCAACGTAAATAGGTAATTTGCCTGACGATACTGAAATTGCATTGAAAAAATGCCAAACATAATCAGCCTGGAGAAGTACACTGCCGTCATTATGATAATCATTATCATGATGATACTTATTGAATGACCAGGCTAACGCAAAGTCAAATGCGTTATCATTACTTGTCCATGCTTTTGCACTTAGTCCGGTTGGTTCTCCTAAAATAATTCCCATTCCAAATCCGTGATCCTGAGCTGCAATTGGTTTTATTAAGATTAGCATAAATCCCAAAACCATAATGAACATAAAATATTTTTTCATAACTATTTTTCCTTTATATATTTCTAAATTTATTTAATACTTAAATTGATTGTTCCTAAGTCGGTATTTTGCTGTGCAACAACAGTTACATTAGTAATTGTTGTGTCATTATAAGCTGCATTCGCAGAAAATATTTCTACATTATAAGTTTTCTGTGGTAATGCCATTAACATAAACGATCCGAAAAGGGGTTCTGCTAAAGTTACGATTGTGTCTGTTCCGCTAATTGCATAAACATAACCTGCGGCACTGACCGGATTTATTTTCCCCGAAATAGTACCGGAGATTATTGTAGGAACAAGTCTAATAACAGGTTTCAATTTATATTGACCATTTCCGGTAAGCACTATTGAATGTCCAGCATCAAAATCAAGCATAAGCTCGTAGATAACTCCTGATTGAATTTCAAATGCGTGGTTTAATTTAATACCTGTTTGTTCTCCGCTTGGAACATCTAGAGGATAAGTAATCCCATCAACAACTATATTGCTTCCTGTTCCGATTATTAATCTTATTTGTGTATAGTTTCCGGCATCCAGATAATTATTTCCAAGGACAACACTTGCACCATTTCTAAGTCTTAGTAAATCGTAAGTTGCAGTATTATTATTTATAACAAACCAGCCACTTGTTGAATCTGAACCTGATCTATGAACTTCAACTCTTGTAACAACTATGTTTATTTCATCATATTCTGCTGGTGAATCAACCATTGTTATCTTTATTTGTCCCTGCCCCGTTTCCGGAGATGTAGAATCTGAACATCTAAAAACGAATAAAGCCAGTGCTGAAAAACTTAAGAATACAGCTAATTGTAAAAATTTTCCTTTTATAGATCTCATTGAAAATACTCCTTAAAAAATCAATTAAAATAAATCTTACTCTTTTGCGTTAAGATTGTGTTTAGGGTTTCTAAAAATTCACCCTACTAGAACACATAGGAAACTACGTTAAGGTTTGCGAGTTATCAATCGGGCAAAGGGATGAAAAAGGGACTAAGCCTTTTGGCTTAGATAACTTGTTTTTCAAATAATATAACATTTATTGTTAGCTTTAAAATAAAAAGGGTGTCCCGAAAGACACCCTTAGTCAAATTAAAATCAAATTACTTTATTCGTTTGAACTCAATTCTTCTATTCATTCTTCTGTTTTCTTCTGTATCATTTCCAACTCTTGGACTTTCTTCACCATAGCCAACAGCTGTTATTCTATCAGCCAGAATGCCCTTTGAAAGCAACCATCCTCTAACAGAATCAGCTCTGCGCTGTGAAAGTTTTTGATTTGAACTATTGCTGCCAACATTATCTGTATGACCGCTTATTTCAACAATAATTTCCGGATAAGTTTGCAATGTTTTTAGAGCTTTTGCTAAAACTACTTCCGATTCAGGAGTGATATTTGATTTGTTAGTAGCAAAGGTAATTCCTTCAAGTACAATTGGCACACCAATCTTTACTATATCATCTGAAGGATCAAGTGGGTCTGTACCACGTTTAACCTCAACACCATCAGCAATTGTTCCGCCATCTGTATCTACTTTAAGTGGATTGGTTTTATGTGTCATAACTTCTGCATAGTCAGTAACTCATCGCCATCAGTATCAGCTTTTAATGGATCGGTTTTGTATTTAGTTACTTCGTCACCGTCAGTTAAGCCATCACCGTCAGTATCTGCTTTTAATGGATTAGTTTTATATTTTAAAACTTCATCACCGTCATTCAATTTGTCACCATCAGTATCTGCCTTTAAAGGATCGGTTTTGTATTGAGTGAATTCTTCACCATCTTTTAAACCATCGCTATCTGTATCTGCAATTAGCGGATTAGTTTTGTTAACTTTTACTTCGGCATAATCGTTTAATCCATCTAAATCAGTGTCAACCTGTAATGGATTTGTTGTGTAGGTTAAATATTCTTCCCCATCATTTAAACCGTCACCATCTGTATCAGCAAGTTCTGGATTTGTTCCGATTGTATCTTCAAGACATATACCAAGTCCATCCATATCTTTATCAGAATTGCAGTTTTTGCCTGTAAAGGTTAAGCCTAAGGAAGCGTTCAAATATGAATCCCAAAGATCTTGCTCAGCAGCTGTTCTGTATCCATCCAGGTCATAAGTGGTAGACATTGCGCCGCCTAATCCAAAATCTAAAAGTACTCTTTCACCAAGTGCAATCTCCATACCAATTCCTGCAGGAAAAATTCCTACCCAGCCATCTGGTTCAGTAGCAATTCCGCCACCATTTAATGGTTTAGTATCTACACTATAGTTCATAATTCCAGCCCCAATAAAGAAGTAAGGATTTATTCCTTTCATATCAAAAGGACTCATTCTAAACCTCAATGAAATCGGAATGATCGTAGATTCGTATTCACCATTTGTTACATTTGGGTCATTAAAATAAGCCAGACCAGCATATTTTCCGTATCCAGCATTTAATGATATTTCTAATGCGTTGTTCAATTCGACAGCAAAATATCCTTCAGCAAGATATGAAGTCTTGAACCAATCGAAAGAAGTGTTATCATTTCCACTGAACCCCAAATTTGCAAATTCGTTTTCCGGGAATAATATACTTCCGCGAAAACCGAATTTTGTTCCCCAATCTTTAAACTGCGCAATATTGGGTTGACTCATTGCAATCAAACCGAGTATTACAAAAGTATAAATTAGTTTTTTCATTCTATCCTCATTTTGTTAATTGAATTGTGTACTGTTTTGTGCTTTAATTTAAAGTATTGATTTCAAGTTATATTTATAGCATTTACTTTAATGCTTCGTTTTATGGCTTAGTAATTAATTCCTTTATCAATCACACTTAAAAGGTATTGGAAGTATGGAATTAAAACAATCGGGCAAGAGGATGATAAAAGACTTAATCCTATTGGATGATAATAATTGTTTTTTCTTATTTCATATCCACTAAAGGTTAAAGTATCCGTCTTTTTCAAAATCCTACAACATCCCCAATACCGCTTCGAAGAGAAAGCCATAGATATTGGAAAAAGTGATCTCCCGGATTTCTTGCGTAATTTATTTCACCAATTTTCATTAAACCTTTTTCATCCGGCAAGTTGGTTGTGCGGATAATAAACATATGCCCAACGAAATTGGAAATATGATTTAAAAGACCTTTATCAATTCTAGTGGTCTTATTTGAAATAGCTATTGCCAGATCATTATAAGCAACTCGCAAATTACCGCTTGCCTGCCCCGAATTAACATTGATATTATAAGCTGCAGATTGAATTACTCCAGATTTTACCTGCCTATTTTCAACGGGCTCAAGAAATACATTTAGTTCTGCAACATTCATTTTGCCAACTGTACCAGAGTAACGTAAAGAAAATTCCTTCGATGTAAGAGGAATTGCCATAAATACTTTCATCGCGGCGGAATTCATAAAAAGTCCATCGCCACGAATAATGGTAGTTTCAGGTTGTGCTGTGTGATTTGCAATTCCACTTACTGAAATATTGAACTTATTGAATGTAATTACTCCCGGAGCAGCATTAATATCAAATCTTTCAGAATATTTTAAACGCCCATTAATGATTTCTAAACTGTCTATTTTAATTGTTTCCTTCATCAAAGGAAAAACTTCATTCGGCATATGTGGGTTCGGAGCTTTCTCATCACTGAGTTTATCCTTGTTCAAAAGAATATCTGCAAACACATCTTGCATACTAATTTTTCTGGCGCTGTATGTGTTACGCTCAAGTAATGATAGAAAATCAAAACCTATTATTTTTATTTGAGAAATATTGAGACGAGACCTTGTTTGCCTGAATTGACTTTTTGCAAAGAATTGTTCATCGTTAATTGAAGGATTGTATTTAATCGAATCAACCATCATCACAGAATCCAATACTGATATGTGCAGCTTGCCTAATCGAATCTCCTCCTGAGACTTATGAAAATTGAATACAATATTTTGCGCGTCTATTACTGAGCTGGAAATGGCATTAGGATTAAAATCACTTTGCAAAAGAATTTTTATCCAGCTAATTCCGCTAACGGAGAATGAATCAGCACTGCAAGCGAAGGTGGAATCTTTTGTTTGCAGAGTTATAGAATCACACTCTAAACGATTCTTCCAGACACTGTAATGCATTTCACCAAGCTGCAATGAATATTCCGGGTAAGCATCCGTAAAAGCGTTTGTAATTTTGCTTTTTACCAGGGTGTTAATAAAAGGATCCGGAAACAAAACGAAACTCAAGACACTAAGAAGAAAGATTGCACCAACAATAAAACTTATGCTTTGTACAAATTTCCTGGGTGATGTTTTTCTCCAATCAAATTTTTCTTTTTCATTCTGAGGAGTAATTATCATTGTCCTTTCTTCTTTATGGATATAGGAGCAGAAAGTTCATCAAATTTTTCTGATCCAAGCAATACGGCAATCCATTTTGTGCTTTCACCACTTTCAAAAGCAAACTTTAGTGTCATCGTAAGTGGAATGGAAAGAATTGCCCCGACTAATCCAAGCAAGGCACCCCAAAAAATAAGTGAGAGAAAAACTACCAGGGTAGAGAGCCCAAGTTTTCTGCCCATCAAACGTGGTTCAATTATATTACCTATGATAAAATTAACGACTATATATCCAACAATAACCATTACGGCACTGCCAAGACCCAACTGAATAAAAGCTAAAATCACTGCCGGGATAGCAGCTACCAGAGAGCCAATATTGGGAATATAATTAAGCAAAAAAGCTAGGAAGCCCCAAAGTATTGGATAATCAACACCGAAAATGTATAACCAAAATGTTATCAAAATACCTGTAGCCAAACTTATAAGAGTCTTAATAACCATATAACGCTTCATATCATCATGCAAACTTCGTGAATTGAGGAAATTTCTGTTTTGGATCACCTAGAATAGCACGAAGTTTTATAGGAAAGCTCGAAACTTCAAGCAAAATAAATGTTACTGTTAGCAGAATTAGAACAAGATCAGAAAGAACAGAGCTTACTCCTGTTAATAAGTTTGCTGTAAGTTTCATTATTGATTCAGGATTGATAAATTCCAGAAAATATTTCTCTTTAACTACAAAGTCCTTACTTGATACCAATGCACTTAACTCTGAAACTTGTTCTCGAATTCTAGATTGTAATGATGGCAGCTCAGTTAAAAAACTGCTGAAAGAAGTGCCGATTTGGGCGCCGATTAAAAGTATAATCAAAATCATAACAGCCATAACGATAGATACTGCTAAGACGGAAGGAATATGTTTTTCTTTTAACCAGAGTAAAGGGGGGATCCCGAGTGATGCAAGAAAAACAGAGACAAGAAATAATACAACTATTGACTGAGCAAGATTAATTCCTGCAATAATTATAACAATTGCTGCTACGCTAATTAATATGCGTACAACCCGAAAAGAATTATTTGGATCTTTCAAAATCATATTAGATTAAACGATACTACATGCTCTTGAATTTAAAGAGTATGGAGTTGATTAAATGAAATTATAATATTCCTTACCGTTCATTATGTATGTAATTCTGATCTTCAGCAAAAAGTACAACTTGCTTAATAAATATTTAAAGACCCTAAACACTTTTAGAGTGCTTTTCGTCCATTAATAACATTTACTAAGATCATTATAACTGCGATTACAAGCAGAACGTGAATAACGCCACCCATCGTATAGGAGGTGACTAACCCAAGTAGCCATAAAACTATAAGAACAACTGCGATTGTATATAACATTGTAAGTTTCCTTTCAATTAAAAATTATGTGTTTAGATTCTATCTTAAAGTAAGAATACAAGTGAGGCTATTCAATCGAGCAAAAGGATGAAAAAGGAACTACATCCTTTAGATTAGCAGTTACTTAAATCTGAATTAGTTCTAATTAGATTTTTTACCAAACAAAAAAACTACTCCACCTATTACCATTATACCTATTCCGATAAATGGAGACCAGGTTGCAGTATGATCTTTATCTGCCGTTATTTCAACGCTGCCTATATCAACAATTTTTTCTCTTGTTACGTAAGTAAATCCGGTATATAGAGTCATTATCAAACCTATTATGGCTATTGCTAAACCAATTGTTTTTGCATTCATTGTTTTGAACCTTCTTTGAGTTATTAAATAAATTTTGTGATTAATTATTTGTTGAATCTCATAACAGTAAACTATTTGCTTCACAAGGATCATGGAACAAACTCTCTGTTGAAATTAAAAACTCAACAACCAGCTCTCCTGTGCCATCTTCATAAATATTTCAAACTCGGCTAAACCTTTTTTCAAGTTAATTAATGTAGAATCGAGATTTTGTCCCATCGATTGATCCATTAATAGTTTTCCTACTACTCCTTCTCCGGATTCTATGTTGCTGGTAATCTTAGATAAATCTTGAATGACAGCAGATGTACTGTCTATGTTTGAATTTAAAGCTAAAAGAATATTGTCAATTTGTTGTGACTTATCCATAAAGACTACAAACTTTTCTGAACCGTCTTTCAAATTAATTATTGTAGATTGAATATTTTCTCTCCAGGTTGGATCCATCATCAGTCTGCCAATAGTTCCTTTTCCGGATTCTATATTGGTTGAGATCTTAGCCAGATCACCTGTAATAAGTGCTGTGTTGTCAATTGTCGTTTTTAATGATAACATAATATCATCTACATCAATTGGCTGAGCTGTCTGAATTACATCATTATTCTCTATACTTTTTTTCCCACCGGTTCCAGGATTTATAACCAAAACTTTATTACCTATAAGTCCTTCTGAACCGATAGTAGCAATCAGCGTCCTTCTTAATAAACTTTCTGCTGCTTTCATCAATAACAATTTCAACTCTAACAGTTGTATCACTTATTAAACTTATACTTTCTACTGTTCCTATACTTATTCCGGATAAGCGTACATTATTTCCTGCCTGAAGTCCTCCAACATCAGTGAACACACCTGTTAAACGGAATGTACTCTGAAATAATAGCTGTTTCTCCCCGATATAATATATTGCTAAAATCAATACCACTAAACCAAGTGAAACAAATATTCCAAGCTTGATTTTATTAGCTGAATTTTTTTTCATTTTAAATACTCCTGCTTAATTGCACTTCTGTTTCATTCAAAAAATGATCTTATCCATGGATCTGCAGATTTTTCCAGCTCATCAAACGTTCCTTCTGCAGCACATACTCCGTTTTTGATCACAATAATTCTATCGGCTGTTAGCTTTGTACATTCAATATCGTGAGTAATTATGATGGAAGTTGTATGATATTTTCTTTGCACTTCCAGAATAAGATTACTTATTTCTTTTGATGTTATAGGATCAAGTCCTGTTGTAGGTTCATCATAAAGCATTATCTCTGGTTTTAATATTAATGTTCTCGCTAAACCTAAACGCTTACGCATACCTCCGGAAAGTTCTGAGGGAGTCTTTTCAATTGCTTTATCAAGTCCAACATCATGCAAAGATTCTTTTACAAGCGAGTCCAATTTTTCTTTCGATATAGAATTCAATTGCTTTCTTAGAGGAAATTCAAGATTTTCTCTAACAGTCATTGAATCATAAAGCGCACCACTTTGAAAAAGGAACCCGATTCTTTTTTGAGTCTCAACAAGTTCTTTATCCTTCAACTCTGACAATATCTTGTCCAAAAATTATAAGTTTACCGTCATCAATTTCTACTAACCCAACAATACATTTAATAAGCACTGATTTACCTGTTCCGGATTGTCCGAGTATAGCAAGATTTTCTCCTTTATTAATAACAAGATTAATATCCCGCAATACGTGATTATTCCCGAAAGATTTTTTAAGATGCTGCATCTCAATTACAACATCATTTTTCTGCTCATTATCAGTTTTAGTTTTAGTTACTATATCGGTATTATACTCTTGCATTGTTCTAATTGCTCAATTTTAACTTTGAAGCAAACTTGTAATTTGCACTGCTATCATATCTATTATAAAAACCATTAATGATGATAATACCACGGCTGAATTTGCTGCTTCACCTACACCCTCAGTGCCTTTATTTGAATTATATCCTTTATAACTTCCTATAAGTCCGATAAAATACCCGAAGAAAAAAGTTTTAATTATAGCCGGTATCAAATCATTAAATTCCAGACTTTGAAATATCTGAGAAAAAAATAAATAAGAACTGACATTTCCTTTTATATTAACACCGACAAGCGAGCCTAATAAACCAAAACCATCAGCAAGAATTACCAGGATAGGAAGCATTAATGTTGCAGCAAGAACTCTTGTAACAACAAGATATTTAAATGGATTTGTATCTGATACCTGCATCGCATCAATTTGTTCAGTTACATTCATTGATGCAAGTTCTGCACCGATTCCTGATCCAACTTTTCCGGCAAAGATTAATGCTGTGATAACAGGTCCAATTTCACGTATAAGTGAAACTGCCACCATTGCAGGCAGCAAAGATTCAGATCCAAATTTTGCCAAAGTAGGTCTTGATTGAATAGTTAGTACAAGTCCGATTATAAATCCTGTAATAGCCACCAAAGGAAGAGACTTGTAGCCAATCAAAAAAGATTGCTTCATTACCTCATTAAACTCGTATGGCGGTTTAATTACTTCTTTAAAAAAACGAAAAGTAAAAGTTGTAATCGAGGCTACTTCCAAAAAGAATTTTTTAAACATTGAATCAGCAATAATCTCTGGAGATTCTTCTATTACGATTTCAGTTGTTTCGTTTTCAGTTCTGGGTTGCTGTGAGATATTTGTTTTCCATAATTACATTTATGACAATTTATTCTTGAATGATGTTAGACAGAATTGTGATTTTGTACAATCAGGCAAAGGGATGAAAAAGGAACTACATCAGTTGGGTGGAAATAGTTTACTTTATTCTATCGGGTCTGTTGCATAACGATTAACTGTCACCCTGCCGCCTGAGCAGGCTGTTGCACAACCAGCAAAAGTCATTTCGAAGGAGTCCTCGACTGAGAAATCTCTTCGGTTGCAAGTTTTCAGATTTCTCCCTAAGGTCGAAATGACCTCTCTGCAAAACACACTTTAATCTGGTGATGATATGCGGTCGTTTGTTTTACTTTAATTAGCTGCTATTAGATTTCTTTCTTTCAGCGGCTAATTTTTCTCGAACTTTCTTTTTATTTAATCCTTTAATTGGGAGATAATAAGTAGAGCATGTTTGCAGATCTGTTGCAACTGCAAATCTATCCCTCCCATCAACTTTTTGTATGCCTTCAAACTTAGCTCCGCTGTCTTCTATAATTGATGATCTAAACATAGTAAGCCTCCTTATTGTGTTTAAGCTTGTATTTAATTTATGAATAGAGAAATGGCAAGTAAATCAGGCAAAGGGATGAAAAAGGATCTACATCTGCGGGTTAAACAATAATTTACTTTGAGCAGGTTCTAATATTTATTTGATCTCTCAAATGCTAGATCTAAAACAAAAATTGGAGAACACCTATCAGGTGAACTCTACAAGCAAATAAAAAAAATTATTGATTTAGTATTCCCGGTTTATTTTTTTCATTTTTCTTGTCACGTTTTGCCGTCTTTTTTTCTTGCATAGTTTTTGTTGGTTCTTTCTTTGAACCCTTTTTACTATCCTGACCTTTGCTCATTATTTTTTCCTTTAGATGTTTTTACTATTATTATGATTTTTTAGTGTTATCTAATAACTAAAGCTTTTTTAATCAATTTATCAGCTTTCCTGCTTGCAGCCATCTTTCTCTGATTTTCTGTGAACCTTTTTGTAGCTGCTTTTTCCATCTCTATAAGTTTAAGTGCTTCAGATTCTTCTGTTTTAAATTCAGATTTTAATACTACAATCTGGGCTTCTGTTGCTGCACGTTTAAGTTCTATTTCCGATTGCTTACGTTCAATTTCTTGCTGTCGTGATAATTGCTGAGCATCATTTTTTGCTTCTTGTGTCAATCGGGCTGAACCAGTTAGTACGCCTTCAGGACCAACGTATACATCAAGTAATTCAATGCCATGATCTGTTAGTATAAATTCACGAATTTGATTTGAATGATCCATACCACGAGATTTAAGAATATATAATCCTCTGTTACGTTCACCTCCGATTTCAATATCACGTAATAAAAGCCAGGTATCAATTAATGACGATATTGCCATATCTGTAAGTTCCTGTGCTGCGCCTGAATTGGAGAGACTGGTGAAAAATGCTGTTATGTTTCTCATCTTTAAAAAATCTACTAGACGAAGAAGCATTATTTTAACTTCCGTTTGATTTGCACCAATTAAAAATGCATCAATAGGATCAAGAATTACAACTTGCGGCTTTACTTGATTTATTAATTTTATAGATGTAGTTAGATGATGTTCTAATCCATGCAGTGTTGGGCGTGTTGCGTGAAAGTGAAGTAAACCTTTTTTTACCCAAGTATCTAAGTATATTCCAATTGAGGACATATTACGCATAAATTGACTTGGAGATTCTTCAAAAGCAAAATACAGAACACGTTCTCCGCGTTTACAAGCTGCTTCAACAAATTGTGCCGCAAGACTTGTCTTGCCAGTACCAGCGGTTCCTGAAACAAGCACCGTACTGCCGCGAAAATAACCTCTGCCAGATAGCATTGTATCAAGACGAGGAATACCAGTGGAAATTCTTTCTTTTGAAGCAATATGTTTTAAGCCAAGCGAAGTAACAGGAAGAACAGAAAATCCATCTTCATCAATCAAGAATGGATATTCATTAGTTCCGTGTGTTGAACCACGATATTTAACAATGCGTAATCTTCGTATAGATGATTGATCGCTAACACGATGATCCAGCAGAATAACACAATCGGATACATACTCTTCCAAACCCTGGCGTGTTAATGTACCATTACCTTTTTCACCCGTTAAAATTGTTGTAACGCCCTTCTTTTTCAACCATCCGAATAATCGCCGCAATTCTGTGCGCACAACGGTAGCATTGGGCAGTGCCGAAAAGAGTGATTCAATAGTATCCAAAACAACACGTTTAGCGCCAATGCTTTCTATTGCGTAGTGGATACGCACAAATAAACCTCTTAAATCATATTCACCGCTCTGTTCTATTTCACCACGTTCAACGTGAATGTGTTCAAGCCAAATCTTTTTGTGTTTTATCAGGTTATTTAAATCGAACCCTAAAGAAGCAACATTTGCCGTTAGCTCTTTTTCTGTTTCTTCAAAGGAAATGAAAACACCGGGTTCATTAAAAAGTGTTGCCCCGCGTACAAGAAATTCCATAGCAAATAGTGTTTTACCACATCCAGCACCTCCGCACACAAGGCTTGGTCGTCCTTTAGGTAATCCGCCTCCTGTTATTTCATCAAATCCTTGAATACTAGTTGGGGATTTTGGAAGGGTTTTTCTTTGGAACTTTACTGCTTTTTTTTTCATAATATCTTGTCCAAATAAATTTTGCTTCTTCAATCTTATATGACCTGTTATACCAAATTGAAGAGTTTAAAGTTCTATCATATTTACAACAGATTATAAAAAAACTTGTAAACCAAAAAAATAGTCCAAAGGGATGAAAAAGGAATTAAATCCTTTTACAAAGTTAGACTAGAACTGGGGGCATCTTTAAAACCTTCAAGGTTTCGCTGCCAAATTTTAGAGGTTCCCATCGGATAAATATTTTAACTTAACAAAAACCATTTGAAATTTTTTTGAAATGAAATCCATAGATCGCAAATAAAATTGCTAACGAAAACAACTGCGGTTTACGGAATAAAGTCCAGAGAAATAATTTCCAGTAATAAATTCTTTCTTCACCAATAACTCCTAATTTGAATATTGATCTGAACAATGCAAGAATGTAATTGGGATTAAGATGAAAAACTTTTTTCTTCTTAGGTTCAAAATCTTTCATAAACCGCATTACACGTTCATAAAAAATATTTGGGCGAATAAATTGTTTTTAAAATAGATTTATAACCATCAGAAAGTATTTCGGAATCCATCTTGGGAATAAAATTAATTGTAAAGTCAGTATTGTTACCTGTAAAATCATTTAACATTCTGCCTTCTTCCAGTAATCTTTTCTCAAGCTTTGTTCCTTTAGGTGCATTAAGTAATCCAACCATTGCGGTTACAATTCCGCTTTGCTGAATAAAATTTGTAAGTTCTTCAAATATTTTCAGGATGATCATTATCAAATCCAACAATAAATCCACCCTGAACTTCAAGACCAAACTGCTGAATTTTTTTTACGCTTGCAATTAAATCACGATTTGTATTTTGTGGTTTATGACATTCGATAAGACTTTTTTCGTTAGGTGATTCGATCCCAATAAATACAGCCTCAAATCCTGCTTTAGCCATTTGCAACATTAAGTCTTCATCATCAGCAAGATTGATTGATGCTTCAGTGTTAAGATAAAATGGATTTTTTCTTTTAGTCATCCATTCTGTAATTGCAGGAAGAATTTCTTTTTTCAATTTTACTTTGTTACCGATAAAATTATCATCAACAAAGAAAACAGGTCCGCGCCAACCTGTAAAATATAATGCATCCAATTCAGCAATTACCTGATCTTTTGTTTTTGTACGAGGTTTTCTTCCATACAGAACTGTTATATCACAAAAGTCACAATCAAAAGGACAGCCGCGTGAATATTGAAGATTCATAGAAGTATAATTATTCATTGATACAAGATCCCACTGCGGTAACGGTGTAGTTGTAATATCTGCCCAATCTTCAGAAGTGTATATTATGTTTAGGTTTTCCTTCATTCAAAATCTTTTAAAAAATGTGGAAGAGTAATTTCAGCTTCATTAAGAATCAGGTAATCAATATTTTGATAAAGTTCGGAACTGCTTGTAAATAAAGGTCCGCCGGCTACAATTTTTGCATTTAAGCTTATTACATCGTTCAATCACTTCATTTGCGGACTCACTTTGAATTGACATTGCACTGATAAAAACTAAATCTGCCCAAAGAATATCATCGTCAGTCAATTGATTAGCATTCATATCGATTAGTTTTTTATTCCAATCTTTGGGCAGCATTGAAGCAACTGTTAAAAGTCCTAATGGTGGAAAACTTGCTTTTTTTGAAACGAACTTTAAAGCGTGTTTAAAACTCCAGAATGTATCCGGATACATTGGATAAACCATAAGTATATTCATTTTATAATCCTTGTGGTAAATAAACTTATTCAGTGATTTTTAGATTTTTATCTGATTATAGTATCAACTATTGGTAACTAAAATCCTATCGATCTTCAGGATGAAAAAGGAACTACATCTTTTGGTTGACTAGATAACTTCATCTTAATTTCAGAAATAACTATTTCTTTTTACAGGCTATAAAAACAACTCCATCGATAACTTTTGCCTTCATGATTTTTATCTTTCCTTAATTTGCTAAATAAATTTTCTTTCAAGTATTTTTTTAGCCTTTTCAATTTGAGTTCCCGGGATTACCAGTTGTACCCCATCGGTATCATTAGAAAAAAATATAAATACATCAGTATCATTTTTAATAATGTTTGCATTAATTCCTGCTGCTTCAAGATCCGTTTTTGCAATTTCGGCATAAATCTCATTTTCAAATTCGCCTACTATGATTTTTTGTTCTTCCATTTTTTTGCCTCATTATTTTATAAGAAGTTTTATGTCCTGATTTTATTTCAGATATGACATAACTCTTTACATTAAATGTTTTCATTTACTAGTTAGATAGAATAATCTTAATTGCATTTTCTTTTGCAGCATTTCCGAAAGTATCATACGCTTTCATGATATCATTTAGCGCAAACCGATGTGTGATCAAATTTTTCGGTCGTAGTTTTCCTGAAAGAACGGTCTTAAGTAGCATTGGTGTTGTTACTGTATCAACTAATCGGGTTGTAATGGTGATGTTCCTTGACCACAACTTTTCGAGATGTAACTCAACGCTTTTACCATGAACTCCAACGTTCGCAATATGTCCGCCGGCTGCAATAATAGACTGACAAATATCAAACGTTGCAGCTATCCCCACAGCTTCGATAGCAACATCAACACCTTTACCATCAGTAAGTTTCATTATTTCTTCAACAGCATTTTTACTAACAAGCTTAGTTGCGCCAAATGTTTTGGCAACTTTCAGCCGGTTTTCATCCAAATCAACCATTATAATTTCAGCGGGGGAATAGAATTGGGCAGTAAGTAAAGTTGCAAGTCCAATTGGTCCTGCACCAACAATTGCAACAGTATCACCAGGTTTGATTTGTCCATTAAGAACTCCACATTCAAAACCAGTTGGCAAAATATCACTCAACATAACAACCGCTTCTTCATCAACACCTTTGGGAATATGATAGAGACTGGTATCGGCATGCGGTATCCTCACATATTCTGCTTGAGTTCCATCAATCAAATGTCCAAGAATCCAGCCGCCGGTTTCGCAATGAGAATACATTCCTTTTTTACATGCATCACAAATACCGCAAGATGTAATGCAAGAGATTAGAACTTTATCTCCAACTTTAAAATTAGAAACATTTCCACCAACTTCTTCAATAACGCCGATTCCTTCGTGCCCAAGCGTAAGTCCTTCAACAACTTCAGGAACATCTCCCTTCATTATGTGGAGATCAGTTCCGCAAATAGTTGTTTTTGTTATCCTTATAATTGCATCTTTTGAATCTTTAATTGTGGGTTTCGGTTTTTCTTCCCAGCTGCGTTTGCCAGGTCCGTGATATACTAATGCTTTCATAAACTGCCCTAACTTTTTAAAGAAAATAAATTTTAAACAAACAAATTGTTAATAGCTTTACTATAATAGATTACACACTTGCCCCTGGGAATCCAATCGATCAAAGGGATGAAAATGGGACTACATCTTTTGGGTAAGTCTGCTTATAAAACATAACACCGAAGGTGGAAGTTGAGTACTGAACTTCTAATCATTAATTAAAACAACGAATAACTTAATTAAAAGTTCAAAGTATCAGTTCGACTAATTGAATCAGCCAGGTAATGTTATTCTCACTTCTACAGTATGTTCCTGCCTATCGTCAACAAGTGGAATAATTTTATCAACATTATTAACTCCATCGACAGTTATATTTAAATCCGCAATTGTACTATGTGTTTGAAAAATGGAAATGTGGTACATAGTTTCGCGATAACGGTAATGTACTTTATACGTTTCCCAATCCGCTGGAATGCAAGGCTCAATATGAAGTTTATCTACTTCAAGCCTCAATCCCAGTAATGATTCCACGATAAGCCTGATACGTCCATCCAGCCGAACCTGTGTACCATGTCCATCCACCACGTCCGATATGTGGTGTTAGAGCATAAATGTCAGCGGCTACTACATATGGTTCTACTTTGTATGATGCAATTCCTTCTGGAGATGCTGTATGATTAATCGGATTGATAATTGCCAGCAGTTCCCAAGCGCGTTTACTATCTCCCAAAGCTGCAAATGCCATTGCTGCCCAGATTGCTGCATGTGTATATTGACCGCCATTTTCTCTTACTCCGGGAACGTAGCCCTTTATATAACCCGGATTCAAATTTGATTTGTCGAATGGCGGATCTAAAAGTTGTATTAATTTATGTTCGCGGCGAACAAGGTCTTTATCCAATGCTTCCATAGCCATGCGTGAACGTTTTGTATCGCCCGCACCGGAAAGAACAGACCAGCTTTGCGCAATTGAATCAATCTTGCATTCCTGGTTACTTGCCGATCCGAGTGGTGTACCATCATCGAAGTATGCTCTGCGGTACCATTCGCCATCCCAGCCGTTCTGTTCTATATTATTTTGCAGTTTGTGCGCTTCACTTTTACAGCGTTCAACAAATTGTATATCACCTCGCTGGCTGGCAATTTTTATGAACTTAACAAGCACTTCATAAAGAAAGAATCCTAACCAGACACTTTCACCTTTTCCATGTATGCCGACCATATTCATACCATCATTCCAATCACCGCTGCCGATTAGCGGTAAACCATGATCACCGAATTTTAATCCGTTGACTATAGCCCGCACACAATGCTGATATAAACTTTCCGATGTCTTCCGATCTGTTTGGAAGATCATAATAGGAATCATCTTCTGCGTTAACTGCTCGACCTTCCAGAAAATATACAGATTCATCCAGTACACCTGTATCTCCAGTGCTCAGTACATAACGGCACGCAGCCAATGGAAGCCAGAGGTAATCATCCGAACAATGTGTACGCACACCTCGTCCGGAAGGTGGATGCCACCAATGCTGCACATCTCCTTCCTGAAATTGACGACTTGCGCAAAGAAGCAGATGTTGTCTTGTTATGTTTGGCTCAGTATAAATAAGTGACATTACATCCTGCAACTGATCTCGAAAACCAAACGCTCCACCGGATTGGTAGTATCCGCTTCGTGCCCAGATGCGGCATGCTAAAGTTTGATATAAGAGCCAGCCATTTGTTAATATATTTACTGAAGTATCCGGTGTTTCAACCTGAACAGCATCCAAGTGTCTTTTTCCAATAATTCCATACTGCTTCCAGTGCAATGCGCGCAGCAGTTGATCCTTGGAAACGATGCAGCAAGCTTACAACCTCATTCTCATTCCTGCCTGAACCTAATTTAAAAGATAATCTCTTGCTCTTGATTGTCATCCAGTTCGAAGGGAACCTGGATCGCCGCACATGGATCCAAAGCTGCTCCTGTTTTACCAGAAAGATGTGAACGGGTCATCGCTTCGGGATTTCTTAACGAACAATTTCGTACCAATAAATTCATGTACGATCACCTGTTAATGTACGAGTGGTGCTATCTGTTTGAAAGAATACAATTCGGTTTGAGAACTCTGAATTGTATGGGTTTTGTGCAAATATTGCGGCACTGCTTTGATCAACTTTAGTTATAACGTGCATACTCGATTTTGAACGCAGATCTCCCAAAACCAATTCCACATAACCTGTAACGGATAGCTTGCGTAATCTGCCGGACTCATTTTTTACTTTGAGTACTGAAAATTTGATTGCGGCATCTGTAGCAACATAAATCCAAAGTTCTGAACGGATACCGCTCTCACTATGCTCAAAAACACTATAGCCAAATCCATGGCGACTAGCATACGCACCAATTCCACGACTAGGTAATGGTGTGGGTGACCAAAAGTGTCCTGTTTCTTCATCACGAATATAAAAAGCTTCACCGCTTGAATCGGTAACAGGATCATTGTTCCATGGCGTTAAGTCGAAACTCATGCGCATTCTCGCTCCATGTATATGATGGACCATTCTCTGAAATTATTGTTCCGAAGTTTTGGTTTGCTATAACATTTACCCACGGCGCGGGTGTAACCTGTTTTTGCGAGGTAGTAATTATATATTCACGTCCATCTGGAGTAAACCCGCCAAGTCCGTTAAAAAAAATCAGATCAGTACGGGGCAGCACAAAATCATCTTGATGGTGGAGATGATAACTTCGAGTTGGTTTGAAACGCCTAACCGGAACTTTTATACTTCTTATTTGATTTATCTGTTCTTCAAGAGTTCCCCGTTGATCGGAGATGATGACACGTGCAACTGTTTGGATAAGAATGCGGTCCTCATTGGATATTTGATCTGCCTGCCGCACAAAAATCCCACCTGGTCTATCAATTAAGTTAGCTTCAATACCTGCAGAGATTAGGCTCATAATTTGTTCCTGAAGTAATTGCCGGTAACCGGCATGATCTTCATTCCAGATCACTAAGATCCACAGGCAATCCTTTTAATCTCCAATATGAATGTGCCTGAACAAGTCTGGCGCACTAAGTTAATATTATCCGGATTTTCAATCTGCAACAGAACTATAGGTAAATCGCCGGAAATGGAATATCCCCATAAACCGGATTGTCCTCTACGGTTTTTGATAATGATACTTGGATCAGCACGCAGGAAA
Organism: uncultured Ignavibacteriaceae bacterium; assembly: GCA_963812305.1. Classification (GTDB taxonomy): domain Bacteria; phylum Bacteroidota; class Ignavibacteria; order Ignavibacteriales; family Ignavibacteriaceae; genus IGN3. The sequence continues at coordinate 475,217 of CAWEUT010000002.1, read as the reverse complement.
GAATTTCCGTAATATGATTGAACTTGCAATACGTCCATAAAGCTGTGCATCAACCTCAGTAGCATTGATCTGCCTCAACGTCACCTGGCTATGTGTCCATGCAAGTTCAAAAACACGATTTGCAAGCCGACGATCCTGATATTTATCAACAAGATCTTAAAGCTGCATCACGGTGTTTCAGCAATTCCGATAATCATATCTATTGTTGCAGTCTCTTCAGGTTCTAGAATTATATGATAACGGATTGCAACAATTGGATCTAGTACTGAACCCTGACTGCCGGAGAGAGCCGTAAAATTGTTCATCACTTGTGGATGGGCTGTTGTGTTTCCACGACCAATGAATTGCATCCGGTCTGTTTCGAAAGAAACCTCTTCTATATTCACCCCACGCACTACCATCATATGAAACATCAATGGTGTTTGATCATCTATGGATCGGGGTCTGCGAGTACATAGGATTGCATGTCGCTCCTGGATAATCTCAGTCTGAACAAATAGATTACTGAATGCCGGATGTAAATGTATCAGAAGCAGATGAAGCAAGAACAACTTCTGTGTAACTCGTAATATCAATTGTCCTCCGTGTTCGTGATCGGTTTGTAAGATGTATTCGGCGCAGTTCGATATCATCTTCCGGTGATACAACAATCTCTGTATGCATATCAAAATTCTGATCCTGCCGGCGAAATTCAGCAAGACCTTCCGAGAAAATAGCTTCATAATTCTTCGATCGTTTTAACGTTGGTTGATGTGTGGTTGACCAAAATTCTCCACTTGACTCATCGTGGATATAACAGAAAGTACCCCAGTTGTCACGGGTAGTGTCTTCATGCCAGCGTGTAACTGCAATATCTTTCCATTTGCTGTAGCCGCCACCGGCATTTGTAATCATAACATGATATCTTCCGTTCGAAAGGAGATGCACCTCCGGAACTGGTGTATCAGGATTGTTGAGTATTCGCACAGGTATCTCCGGACTATTAGATTTGTGTTGGAGTATCGGATAATCCTGATGCGTGTGAATAGAATAACCGTTGCTTTGGGAATTCTTTCCTGAAGTAACAACATGGTTGCTTCGAACAAAGGATCTGAGTTCAAAACGCTTCTGCATCGGACGATCCAGAATCAAGATAAGCAAGAGAGAGCAGACTCATTCCCTGAGTGATGCGCCATGAAAGATTTAATTATCACACTTGATTGTCCGCGTGGAAGACGTGATTTTGTATAGTCTACTGCTTCATAGAAACCATATTTTCCTAGTAACCCATCGGCGGCAAGCCGCTGAAGATTGAGACAAGCTTCCTCTGGCTCAACCATCAGAGCAAGTGCTGATGCATAGGGTGCAATAACCAGGTCTTCCGCTAGTCCGCGTTTTAATCCCAGACCAGGCACACCAAATGCACGGTATTGGTAATTGAGATTAACATCCACAGTGTTATAACCTGATTCAGAAATTCCCCATGGAACACCGCGTTCTTTTCCATATTCAATCTGTCGCTTCACAGCCGCTTTATAAGTCTGGTCAAGTAAAGTGTTTTCGTATGTTGGCATTACCAGCAGCGGCATCAGGTACTCGAACATTGAACCGCTCCAGGAAAGTAGAATTGGTTCACCACCAACAGTAGTAAGCAATCGCCCTAATGCAAACCAGCTTTCCTGTGGTAATTGTCCTTGTGCAATTGCAACAAAACTACTCAATCTTGCTTCTGAAGCCAGCAGATCATAGTAGCTTGAATCCCGTCGTCTTTCATTAACACTGTACCCAACTGATTGTAAATGACGTGTCTTATCATACAGAAAAGTATAGTCCATACATGCAAGTTTGTTTGATTGTTTTGCAAGACTTTCGATAACAGTAATACGCTCATTTGCGCGGGCATTAGCTTCCGTGATAAACTGTCGAAGTTTATTTAATCAGCTCGCTTTTCTCAGTAGTAATGTCTGAAGAATTTTCGAAGTCAGACAAGCAACTGCACGTCAAGTTTTGCTAGTTTGCGTAATGTTGGTATCTCATTAACGCCGGAAAAATAATTCTCCAAGTCTGGAGAATTCGGCAGAATAACCCAAGGCGCTAGAAACGTCAATTCATCTAGAGCACTGCGGCATTGACTTAGCAAGAGCGTGTGCCCATCTTTTAGGTTCACTTTCATGAGTCACATTAAAATCATTTTCTACTTCTGCAGTTGATGCTGCTAACTTGTTAAGACTTTGCCATACATCCAGTAAGTGTAGTAGGAGGAGAAATCATCATTAAATCCAATTCCTTCTGAAGTTGAACGAGTTTTTCATTCTTATCTACTCCCACAGCATCAATAAGAATTCTTAAAGTGTCGCTTATCCCTTCGAACAGTTGTTGACCAACTATTTTTTTATCAGGAAGAGAAAGAATAGCCCTGACTTAGTGTAAGCAGATGACCCGAAAGATTTCCGCTGTCAACAGATGAAATATAAAGAGGACGCAGCGGCTTTAAAGATTGTGTATCGTACCAATTGAAGAAATGTCCCCGGTACTGTTCCAGAGTTTCCATGGTTTGAAATGCATTCGATGTTCGATCAATGAGTTGTCCGGTAGTGATGTAACCAAAATCATATGCAGACAAATTTGCGAGAAGTGCCAATCCCATATTAGTCGGCGATGTTCGATGTGCGATTACAGCAACAGGATTTTCCTGATAGTTATCAGGCGGCAACCAATTATCTTCTGGACCAACAAAAGTTTCAAAGAAGGACCATGTTTTCCTGGAAATATCCCGTAAAAATAATTTTTGAGTAATAGTTAATTTTGCTTTGCGTTGTACGAGCGGCAAACTGATCCACCAGGTGATAACCGGAGATACAGCCCAAAGAAATAATATTGGAAAAGCAACAGCAGGTATAGCCTGTTTTGAATAAACGAAATAAATGATTGTGGAAATAGCAATGAACGGAGATATCCACATTGTTCTAAAAGAACTGAGTAGGTTTGTTGTTACTATTACGATCTATAACATTGGACGGATTCCATTCGAGAAGTTTTTTACGGGAAATCAACATTCGCCATAAAGTTCGTAAAATTGCATCCTGATTGAAAAATGCTTCATAGGGAAGAGTTATAAGTGTAAAAGCTGCTTGAGCAAAATGCACACTGGTGGAATCGAATTGCGGCAGCAAGGTGCTGACGTAAAAGTATATCTGTCGGTTTTTTTAGAAAATCGAGAATGGAGATGATCAAAGAAGGAATCAAAATAATTCCGATTACTGACCAATGTCCAGAACCAGGCTTGTGACAGTACTGTCCAGCCGAACAACAAAAGTAGTGTCAGTGCCAAAGGTAAAAGGCTGCGTCGAAGATTGTCAAAAATTTTCCACAGGATAACCATGATAGCGGGTTTCTTATGTAAACCACTGTTAAGACTTGGAACAACCGGCAGCAGCCATCTCAGTAATTGCCAATCACCACGAATCCAACGGTGCCTGCGATTTACATCTGCAATATAACGGGATGGATATTCCTCATATAACTGTACATCACTCAATAGCCCTGCACGTGCGTAACACCCTTCAAGAAGATCATGACTGAGAATTCGGTTCTCAGGAAATCGTCCATTGAGAACCGCTCGAACACATCAACATCATAGATACCTTTACCAATAAATGAACCTTCGCCGAACACATCCTGATATACATCAGAAACAGTACGTGTGTATGGATCAATCCCCGGTTCACTTCCATAAAGCCGTGCATAACGCGAACGGTTTGTTCCCGGAAGACTTACTGCAACGCGCGGTTGCAAAATAGTATAACCATCAGATACACGTTGTTTTTTTTCATCGTAACTGCACGGTTAAGAGGATGCGCCATAGTTCCGACTAACTGCCGTGCTGAATCACGAGGTAATTGTGTATCAGTATCAAGAGTAATAACATACTTCACGAGATGGTAAAATTTCAGTCTTACCAATAATAAGAGAGAATCTATTTTTCGAACCGCCGCGCAGCAAAGAATTTAATTCCTCAAGCTTTCCTCTTTTACGTTCGTAACCCATCCACAACCGCTCCCGAGGATTCCATTGCCGTGGTCGATGAAAAAGAAAAAAAGTATCGTTATGCAAACCTTTATATTTTTCATTAAGCTCTTCAATTTTCTTACGTGCAAGTTGCACAAGTGGTTCATCTTCAGGCAGGGTTTCTTTATCGGAGTCTTGAAAGTCTGTCAAAAGGCCAAAGTGAAGATTCTCGTCCCGGTTTGCCAGAAAACGTACTTCCAGAGATTCAATAAGTTCATTTATATTTTTTGTATTAATTAACATTGCAGGGATTACTACAAGAGTGCGTAATTCCGGTGGTATTCCTTCGGAGAAATCCATTCTTGGTAAACGTTGGGGCTTGCCAGTAATGTTGATAGCCAGTTTACTAAAGCAACCGATAAATTACTTGTAGCCAGAAAAAAGAGTATGCCCATAAGTGTAAGCGGCAAGTCATTTAATCCTTCGTCATAAGATTTCTCTAATAAATCGGCGGTGAAGATTACAGTCAATAATATAATCGAACCGCTGTATAATAATAAAGGAATACGGCGACTCATTTTTCTTAGAGCTGCAGCAACAGAAAATTGTACTTTAGCAAGTGTCTCAAATTTTTTCGAACCCTTATCTATCAAGTAATATCCGACATGTGCAGTTCTGTCATTGCTGCCGTTTAATGCAGCACCTTCTTGTGATAAGCGAATTGCTAATTGTGCTGCTTCTTCTTCAGAAAGAGAACTGTTTTTTGCAATTTTTTCTATTACGTGACGATAGCGGTCGCGGGTTGCAAAATCCATTTGTCCGTAAACTCCACAAGGATCCTCCATTAAGATTTTCTCAACAGAGCTCATCGTCTCAACGAACTTGGACCAGTCAATAGATTCCAGGAATCGAAGACTGCCAATACTATTGCTGATTGAAACCTGATCTGCAGCCTGTTGCTGATTACCAATCTGTATCAAATTTTCTATCGTCTGACCTGATTCAGAAAGCCGTTGTTCGATCCAGGTTAATGGTGATGCCAGAATATGGCTTAAACCCTGCAGCCTTCGAGTAAATTCAGACACAAATGGTGTTGTCATTGGCGGATCAGACCGTGCCATATCAGCAACTACCAGAATTAGACTTTTAGGATCCTTCTCTACTATTTCTATCATCTTGTCTGCCCAGGAGTCAGCTAAATTCCGTTCAATTCTTCCGGCAGCAACCCGAACAGCAACACGGCGGAGATTCTCGATCAATGCCAGACGCAGCATAATTGGGATTGCCCACAACTCACCTAATCTTTAAGGTTGTGATAGTTTGATAAGCAGTTACAAAACGATTAAGATTTTCCGGATCTACACGCCCATCACCATGCGAAATAATTTCCTGAGCTATATCATAAACACGAGGCAGACCTTTTGATGAACCTTTTAAAAGACGCGGTAATTCCCGGCTATAACCTTTTGGTAAATGTTTTTTACCTGTGCGAATCTGCTCTTCGATTAAATAAAAATTATCAAGCAGCCATTCACCGGCAGGTGTAATTGCGCGTTTTGCTTTAACTGTTTCAGTTAATAAATCGTGGACTTCAAAAAGAAAGTCTTCATTTTCAGCAAGTCGTTTTAGTAATTTTTGATTTGGTTGGGATTTAGAAACTAATGTATGTGTACCTTGCCAGTACTTTGCCGTGCTGCTCCATTTGATCGGCACTGAACAACTCGGAGCGTAGTGGTGATTCTCCATTAGCAAATTTTTTATTAAGAGAACTCTCACTAAGCTGAGCCCTAAGGCGTAATAAGGATTCATTTATTTTCGGATTGATTACTTTCATAGTTTTTCGTACGAAGATATGGAAAGAGAATTATAATGTATCATTTTTCAATCTGAATATAAAAAATATTTTATGGCATAGTGATATTAGAAAATGTTACCACTTAATAGCAATTTATAAAAGTTGTTTTGGTGAGTAAATCCTCCATAAGGATGAAAAAGGAACTACATCTTTTTAGCAAACTTATTGTATGTAATGATAATGATATCTTAAAAATTAACTTGTGGTATTACAATTATTACGATCACATATAAAGATTATTTTTTATCCTTGCCGTTATCGTGCTTGTCCTGATTTTTATTTCCCTTATTGTTATGATTTGAATTCTTATTGCCCTGCTCTTTAACCCAATTGTTATGTTCAGGATGTTTTTCAATTACATAATATTTTGAATCCCTGCTATCACGAATTAGCGGTTGATCGTGCCGACCCCTGTATGAATAATATTTATTTTTATAAGTTTTATGATTCTTCCAGGGTTCGCGTTCATTGATTACAACTTTATATGAATTATAATAATCGTAGTTGCTATAACGTGATGGAAGATTTTTGCTGTGAATCCAGAGCCCATTATTGTAGTAGTAATATTTATGCTCCGGGACGTAGTAATAAGTTTCGATATCCGGTAAGTAATAATATTCTACATAATCATATCCGGTTGGACCCCAGACAGGTTGACTGTCCTAAATTAATATTTATCTGGGCATTTGAAATATTTGCCAGAAATAGTGTTGCGATTAATACAAAAAAATAACGCATAGTATCTTTCCTTTTTATTTAGTTCTTAATTCAAATTGATCCCATTCGATCAATACATTTTCATTTAATTATTAACCATCGAAATACTTTTAGTAATTGTTTTGAGAGTTTCATCAGTGTAAGAATAGTTAGCAATTTCTAAACGCGTATGTAATGCCAGTTTTTCCATAATATTATGGATATGACTTTTAACTGTATATGTTGATATATGAATTCTATGAGCAATCTCTTTGTTGCTCATACCTTCGCTCAGCAGCGTTATAACCTCCCGTTCCCGTTGTGTCATCCGGACAGCTTCTTTAAGTTTTGTTTTGCCTTCTCTCACCGCGTGATCAACAATTTGAGAAAAGAGAGAATCGATAAGCAAAGGAGGAAGTATTGTGGCTCCTTCAGAAACAGAGCGTATAGTAATTAGAAAATCATTGAGAGATGCATCTTTAAGTATAAATCCGTTTGCGCCTGCTTTTACATACTGCAAGATATCAGCTTGTACGGGTGCAAGATCCATAACTATTATTTTAGCCAATGGAAAATCTTGCTTTACTACTTCTACCACACGTAAACTATTTTGACTTCTCAATCCCAGATCAAGAAGAACAATATTAGGCTTTAACTGTTTAATTTTAGCAAGTGTTCTTTTACCATCTCCGGAAGCGGCTATTATATCGATATCCTTGTGAGGTTTAAGAATTGAGAACATATCCATCCCTAAGCAGACGGTTATCTTCTATTAAGAGTAATCTTATTTTTCTCATCGCTATCTCTTTTTATTTTACAAAATCCTTTAATAGACATATTAGTACCAATCATTTTACTAATATCAAGATGCAACTAATTTGGATGTAAAATCAATCGCTCTAAAGGATGAAAAAAGGATTACCCTATTGGTCGAAATAATTTTGATATGAAGTGATTACCTGAATTGGATAAGCTGGTAGTTCGATAAAACGTGGAAATATTTTAAGCAAAATATTTTAATGCATCTTCTCTGGTTTTATAAATGGTTAGCACTCTGTCTAACCTTATTGCTTGAAATATATCCGACAATGAAGTTTCCTGCCGAACAATAATGACAAATTTACTGCTATTCACAAATGATTTTTTAGTACAAACTACCAGGGCACCTATAAAAGAAGAATCGCAAAAGTCACACAAACTTAAATCAATAACAATATTTTTAAAACCTCCTTCAATGTCTTGTTTAATTCTATTTCTAAAAGGCTCTGTTTCTTTAAGCGTAGCACGCGAAAAGTTGACCGTCTCTATGCAGATATTCCCAACTTCTTCATGAATAAAATCATTATCATACATCATCATTCATTATCATTCATTAAGTTTATATCTTATCAAATCCATCAGGTTTTTTTAAGGCGATAAAGTAGAAAGAAGTGGACTGGATAGATATTCATTGGCTAAATAAATAAAAGTAATTATGTATAGCCCTAAAAAAATTGCCATAAGTATAACTTCTTTTCTTTTGTATTTGATTGCTCCACGCATATAATCTCCTGTCTTATTAACTATTATATCCTGAGATTCAACAAAAAGAATTAAATAATTGTGAGGTTGTCTCATAAGTTAAAAGTACAAAATTGTCATTCCCACTGCCATAGGCATCCCTTCGGGAGAAAGTGGGAATCCATATTATTTAAAGTATTTGGATTCCCGTTTACACGGGAATGACACAAAAAAACCGACTTATGATACAACCTCTTTTTTATAAATAAGTTTAGCTTACAATCATAACGGCTAATTTATTAGAACCTGTTATCAAGCAAAGTTTTGTTATAAATCCACTGTACTTCAACCCAGGCCGGTTCACCAATTACGCCGCCGCCCCAGTTTACTATTTTTAACTTAGAGTAATTGCCATCATGGTCGTAAAGAAAGACGTAATTGTTTTCTCTATCACCAATGTTATTTGTCCATGTACCAGTGCTTCTTAAAGGTGAATCCTCACCATCAAATAATCCGGTTGCCGAAGAAACGAAGAAATCAGTTTCTCTTATAAGATTTGGATAAAGATCCGCACTCTGAACAAGAAATCCTGAACTGGAGTAATAAATATCCACAAGACCATTTTGTGCTGAAGAAACTCCATAAGTCAAACCGGTTGAAAGATCCAATCCACTTGGTTGCGTTGCACTCGTTCCGGTGGTTTCATAAATTTTTACCGGACCAAATAATTCTGTAAGAATATTAGAAACAAGAGTAACATTCGATACTATGCTTGTCTGTCCACCAGTAACACTAATAGAAAAAGTTGTGTCTCTATAATCCTCTAATTTTAAAGTGATTGAGTGTACCCCTTCGTCAACGTTTTTAACGGTGTCGGCTGTTGTCTTTAAAGTGTTTGTTCCATCTATCCAGATTTGTGCTCCAGCAGGATTTGAGGATACAAAGACATTACCTTCCGGTGCAGGAGTAATTGGATCATTACTCGTATCGCAAGAGATAATCATCAAAGCAGTAAATGGAATTAATAGAAATAAAATTAGTTTTTTCATTGCGGTCTTCCTTTATTTTTTATTTAGGTTAAATGAATATTTTGTACCGTCGTTATCCATTGTAAAAGTTCCGGAGAAATTATTATTGTTTGTTGATAATATCTCCCTTATACTTTCCCTGGTAACGACTCTTTAATTGATCTGACATTGTTATCTCACCAGTTCTGGTATTTAAAATACCTTTCACCTCCTGATTCGTAACCTGTCTGTAATTGATAGTAATTTTTCCTGAAAAGCTGCTGTCGATTTGTTCGGTAATCTTAAGCGTACTTGATCTTCCATCAAAGATTCCGCTCCATGTACCTATCATATCCGGGATTATAATTTTTGCTACAACAACAGTATCCTTTGGTTCTTCACTTTTAACAGCTGTAGTAGTAGTATCAGCTGTAACTTTATCATTTTGTGGATGTTCTGCTTTGTCATTCTTTTGTTCACAACCGATGTAAGAAATTGCAGCAAAAATAATGAGCACTACAAGCAGCCATTTGAACATCATTTCTTTTTTCATTTTTATCTCCTTTGAATTTATTATGTATTTTTTTTGTAAGAACGAAAAATCAATATCACTTTTTAATTATTGTTTCTGTTTTATTCATCTCGCCCCTTTTATACTATTGCTGTTCATCCCATGAGGCTGAACGGAGTTAATTTGTGTTTCACTTTTACCGGGATTTGTTGCCATCATTATTTTATGCATTTCCGCGTCAGCCATCATAGTATTCATAAGCTTTGTCATTTCTACTTTATTGTCTTTTGTTTGATCGAGCATCATTTCCATCATCGTTATTCTCATTTCCGAATCTGATGAGATCTTAGTCATCCATTGCATAGTCTGATCATCAGTTTTTGCACTTTTAATTTCAACTTTATTATGAACAAGTAATGAATAGGAAATAAATTGTATTAAAGCCACAATTAATTTTTTCATAGAATTTTTCCTTTTTATTTACAATTAAGATTACGTTGAATTATGCAATGTTTTCAATAGAGCGAAAGGATGAAAAAGGGATTAGACCTTATGGATGAATCATGAAGTAGGAATATTTTCAATGCCATATATCATTATTTAAGTAGAATCATTTTTTTAGTCTGGACGAAATTTCCAGTTTGCAACTTGTACAAATATGTTCCAGTTGTAAGATTAAAATCAGATGCATCAAAATTTACTTCATAAATTCCGGGTGATTTCTCTTCATTTATCAGTAAAGAAATTTCCTGACCAATTAATGAATATATCCTAATTGTTGTAAATGCTGTTTCAGAAATTGCATAACGGATTTTTGTAGATGGATTAAAAGGATTGGGGAAGTTTGGGTATAGTTCAAATTCAACCGGACTTAATCCAATTAATTTTTCATCAACACCGGTTACATTTATAACAGCTGAAATTGATTCCCAATTCCTTGAAGGATTTTTAAATCCTGCATTTACGGTATAGGTATCTGCCGCTGGAGCAGTCAAAATAAAAGGGTTATCGGATGTGGAATTAATTACATCTACTACAACGCCGCTGGAATTAACAAGTTCTCCACCAACTTTAGAAGTTGTTCCGGTTAATGTAACTCTTACTTGAAAATTACTTAACACTTCTGCTGAAACAATTCCTGTTTGAACGTTATGACAGCCTGAATCACCACAACCCGGAGAAGTTCCATTGAAACCAGGTTCAGATCTGGTTAATGATAAAAAAGCCAGTGTTATAACTATCGAAACTAAAATCGTTACAATTTTCATTCTTTTATCCAATCATAATTTAATGTGCTAACTAACTCATCTTACGCATTTGTCATGCTGTTCGCCGCGGCGAATTATTTCAGCATCTAAAAAACTTAACAAGTGAGGATTCTGAACCAAGTTCAGAATGACATATGATTTTCCTTGTGTAAGGTGAGTTACTAAATTGAATGTAACTTCTGAATTAAGGCAATACAATTGAGTGAAAGTATGGAAACAGTATCAGGTCATTTACCAAAATTTTTCTAAAGGATGATTTCAATTGATTAATTAATCTCGCCCAGCGTTGGTTTCTGCAATTTTTTGTTTGATCTCATCTTTAGGAATTCCCAGCTATTAATTTTTCTAATAACAAATTTTAAAAAAACAATTAGCAGAAGAACTTCCATAAAACCTACAATTGTAAAAGGTGTTAAAAATCCTAGTGACCATAACGATAGCAAGCTGAGACCAACGATTTGAGGCATAAATTATCATTTCCCTTTTTTGATTTATTACGAAATCATTAATTATCTAATAATGTAACCGGGACTGTTCTCCTTAGGTTATTTCCAACATCTGCAACGTTTTTATCAGCATTTATCAAATTGCCGGCTTTATCTTTTAGATTATGCACGGTTATTTGAAAACTTATCCATTCTTCATCTTTGTCAAAAAACAGCACTACTGCAGAATCACCTTTAACCACACCTACTTTAATTACTTCAACCAAAATGTTATCGTTAGCGATTAACTGGTAATTAGCAGGGTCAAAAATAGTCTCTCTGGACATCGGTTCAGAAAAGGTTAATAGGATTTTTGAAGGCGATAACAATTGCGCTGATACAGGGAAACTTATTATTAAAACAAATAACACAATTAGTAATTTTTTATATCCACATAATCTTAGTTTAATTGGATCGTTTACGATCGTATTTAACATATTTCATCTCTTTCTTTTAAATTCATTTTTCATTTTTATATCAAATAATAATCAAAGAGCTTTTTAATGATTAAAGAAATAAACTATCCAGTTCTTTTCTTTCCTTAACAGATTTAATCTTGCTTCTGAAGAACCTGAAAGCTATTAACAAGATAATTGTACCAAATAGTAATTGTATAAGATTCATAATTTACCTCTAACTTAATAATGTGTTGTAGAAGTCAAACATTGTCATTTCGATCCAGATTTATCGGGAGAGAAATCTTCTTCATTTAATAATTGAAAGATTTCTCAGTCGAAGACTCCTTCGAAATGACTATTTCAGAGTTATTCAACAGACTCTTAAGGATGAATGATTGACAACATTTTCATATAACTTTGATAAAAAAGGTTTTGATCTATTGAACAGAGTTTTATTACTCTTTTCAATAAATCAATACTCCGGTTAAAACTTCCATTATCACAAAAAATATTGCTGCCCCAAAGAGCAAAACGCTAAATGCTATAATAATTTCAGTTTTAGTTTTATTTTCTTTTATCATTTTATACTCCTTTTGTAACCAAAAGATGCATCTATTCAATGCGCATAACAATGGAGCAAAAGGATGAAAAAAGGATTAACTCATGTGGATGAGGTAAAGATTAGACGTTTAGTTAATCGTCTAGTAATGAAATTGTATCGCTAGGATTTTTTGATGATTCGTTTAAATGAGCGTATTTAGCAATTTGTGCACGTGTAGTAAGGGATAATTTTTCAAGTATGTTATGAACATGACTTTTTGCAGTATATACTGCTACATTAAGTTCCTGAGCAATTTCCTTATTCGTTAAACCGTCTGAAATTAATTTGATTACCTGCTTTTCACGCGTTGTCATTCGAACTAAATGATTAAGTATGCTTGTCTTTTTTTCGACTTTCTCACTTTCAGTTATCTGAGAAAAAAGTGCGCTCGTTAACGGCGGCGGTAAAACTTTAAGTCCTCTATCAACTTTTCTTATCGCTTTCAAAAAACGAATATTATCGGCTTCCTTAAGTATAAATCCTGAAACTCCTGCCTGAATAAATTCAAGAACATCCGTTTGAAATTCAATAAGATTCATTCCAATAATTTTTGCTTCCTTAAACTGAGCCATTATTTGTTTAACGAGCTGCAGACTATTCTGACCCCTAAAACCAAGATCAAGCAGCACTATATCTGGTTTTAATGCATCGATTTGTTCCATAATATTTTCAGCATTTACAACATTAGCAATAATTCTCATGTCAGATTGCTTTTTAAGCAAGGCAGAAATGCCTTCACTTAGAATCCGATTTTCTTCAATTAGTAATATTTTGATTTTTTTTATCATGATTTAATCTACTCTAAATGAAATAATTATTTAAGTTAAACCACTGTCTTATTCTTGTCATTTCGAATCCGCTTCATCGGGTGAGAAATCTTTTACATTATAATTTATAAGATTTCTCAGTCTCCCAAAGAGATGCCTATGGCAGAAGACTCCTTCGAAATGACTTAAATTGAGTTCTGCAATAATTTAAGTCTTCGTCTCCGCTCAGACTGACGCGCTTAATTCGTAACTTCAATTATGAAATTGATTTTTTCAAATTAAAAACAAATTTTGATCCGTTTCCTGGCTTACTATCCACCCATATTCTTCCATCGTTTCTTTCCACAAATTCTTTGCAAAGTGGTAATCCAAGTCCGGTTCCCTTCTCCCCTTCAGTTCCATTAGTGGAGAACATTTTTTTGAAACCGAACATATCGGCAGCTTTTTCAGGATCAATTCCCATCCCATCATCTTGAACGGTTATTTGCACAAACTCTGCTTTGTCAACTGCCGTAACAACAATATGTCCATCAGTTTTAGTGAATTTGATCGCATTTATCAGAAGGTTCTGAACAACCAGGCGAACCATATCAACATCTGCATGAGCAAAAGTTCCAGGATTAATTTTGTTAGTTATAGAAATATTTTTGTTTTCCGCACTCTGATGTAAAAGTCTAATTATTTTATTCACCAGTTCAAGAAGATCAACCTTTGCTGGATTAAATTCAATCATGTTTCTTTGCATCATTGACCAATGTAGCAAATTTTCAAGAAGACCATATAAATTTCTAAGATTTTCATTCAATCCTTTACTAAAATGTACGATATCATCTTTAGATAAAGATTCAATTTCAGTTGAGAGAATTTCTGCGAAACCTAACAAAGACTGAAAAGGACTTCTTAAATCATGTGCAATAATTGAGAAGAATTTATCTTTGGTTGCGTTTAGTACTTTAAGTTCCTCGTTGGACTCTTTTAACGAATTTTCGATTCTCTTGTATTCTGTCAAATCTATTAACGCAACCTGGCATTTTTTATCTAGTTCCAATGCGTCGTCTAACTCTAAACCTTCCAGTAGTACATTGAACTACTGCTTTGCTTTATTTACGATTTTTAATTCGCAGGAGTGTTTTACAGAGGAATTAAAAATATCATTGATAAAAGAATTAAAAATATCCCTTTCATCCGCAGGGGTAAAAGTATTAAAACGCTTACCAATTAATTTGTTTCGATCAATTCCAAACATTTTACTGGCGCTTAAATTTACTTCCTTAATTATGCCATCCTTATTCAAAGTAAAATAAGGAGTTGGTGAAAAATCAAAAAGGTTTACATATTTATTTCTTGATACTTCCAGTTCTTCCTGTGCAATTCTAAGTTCTTTGTTTTGATGTTCCAATTCAATCTGATGAACTTGCAGTAACTGAACCAACCTTTGAACATCTGCAAATTTTTCACGAGCCTGCGTTGGTACTTTTGGTTTTACTTTTGCTGTCCGGTTTTTTTCTTCACTTCTTTACTATCACTTTTTCTGTTTGTTTTTTCATTAATTTCATTTTTATTCCTCTTATCTGTACTTTAGACTGTATTGCAATAAATATTAGTTTAGTTTCTTTTTCTTCCTGAAATACTTGCCGGGCATTTAATAGTAATTTTTTTCTTACCTTCGTTTTTTAAAATTATATTCAACTTCATAATCTTCAAAAAAAGTTGCTTCAGGAATTATTTCTTCCAAGAAGTTCCCGTAGTTCAGGTATATCCCAATTATTATCCTCAAGCTCGTAGATATACTTACCCACAGTATTTTCACTTGTGGTATTAAATGTTTTATAAAAAGACCGGTTAGCAGAAAGAACTTTCAAATCTTTATCAAGAATAAGAAGCGACTCCCTAACCGTATCAATAATATTATCGGCATACTCACGCGCAAGCTGAATATCCTGGTTCAACTTTGAAATCTTGTCGGAAGCAATTTTTAAATTGTTAATATCTGAAAATGTAATCACAACACCATCAATAACATTGCTTGTTGTCCGGTAAGGTAATATCCGCATTTGATACCATGTGCCATCGTTAGTTTGTAACTCAATTTCTTTAAAAACAAGAGTTCTTAAAACTTCTTTTGCATCCTCAATCAGCTTTTCATATTTAAGATTTGTAACAAGATGGCTTATCGGTCTTCCAATATCGGAAGCAATTAAGTTCACAACCTTTGTTGCATGAAATGTAAATCTTTTAATAAGTAAATGATTATCCAGAAAGATAGTCGGAATATCAATACTATCCAGCAGGTTTTTCATATCATTATTAATAATTGATAATTCATCATTCTTATTTTGCAGCTCAGTATTTACAGTAATTAATTCCTCATTTAAAGATTGCAATTCTTCTTTTGAAGTTTCCAATTCTTCATTTGAACTTTGCATCTCCTCGTTAGTTGACTGCATCTCTTCGTTAGTTGATTTAAGTTCTTCATTAGAAGTTTCCAATTCTTCAATAGTTGATCGTAAATTTTCTCTTAGTAGATTTTAATTCGTGCTCAAGTTCTTTGATATTTTTTTCCGATTTCTTTTCATAATGGATTTTTTTAGAAGCTGATCCCTTTTTTGGGAATTCTATTTCCTCAAAAATGATCAACAAAGAACCCTGCATTTCCGCCGGTTCTTTTATCGGTTTAACCGTAAGATTTATAACGAGTGAACTGACCGTCAGTTTTTACTTTTATTCCTGTCGACGTCAACGATTTCTTGCTTGATAAAACTTTTCTGATCAATGCAGGAAGTTCTTGTTTTAATCCTTCGCGTGCCATTTCATAAATATTCATCTTTGCTTCGCCATGAGTAAGCTCAAGGTATTTGCCGGTTCTTCCATGGATATAAACTATATCTCCATTCTCCGGTAATTATTCACACAATTTGGAGAGTAACTTTGCAGAATAATTTTTTCCGCTAGCTGGGTAATATTTTTTAATTCGTTTTTTTTCATAACAGTCTCATTAGTTTTTTCCAAATGTATGCGTAATACGGAAAATCTATAAATGGCTGTGCTGAATAAATCGAATCTCTTCTTTTGTAAATCTTCCATTTTTTATCAACCATTGAAAACAAATCAACAAACCCGCTGATAGTTTCTGATGAACCGAGAAAAAGTATTCCGTTTTGCAAAAGACTATAATGGAATATCGGAATTATTTTTTTCTGTAATTCGGTATTAAAATAAATTAAAAGATTTCGGCAGGAGATTAGATCGAGCTTAGTAAATGGAGGATCTTTAATAACACTTTGCGGGGCAAAAACCAGCATTTCCCTGATTTCTTTTCGAATATGAAAATGATTTCCATCGGAAGTAAAGAAATGGTTCAATCTTTCTTTGCTAACATCTGCTTCAATTCCTGTATAATGAGCCAATCCGGGCTTTTTCAATTGCATTGTTATCAATATCAGTAGCAAATATTTGCACGTTGAAATATTTCTTTGCTTCATTCATGCATTCCCGTCAATAAAATTGCAATGGAGTATGCTTCTTCACCGGTAGAACACCCGGGCTACCCAAATTCTTATCTGACCGTTATCCGGTTTATTTTTTACTAACTCTAATAATATGTTTTTCAATTTCTCAAAAGATTCAGGATCTCTGAAAAAATTTGTTACACCAATTAAAAGTTCTTTAAACAAGTTATTCAATTTCTGCTGGATTTTCCTGAAGCAAACGGATATAATTTGAAGATTATCCAATTGAGAAATATTCATTCTTCTTTCTACACGACGGAAAATTGTATTTTGTTTGTAGAGTGAAAAGTCATGACCGGTGTGAGTTCTGAGAAGTATAAAAATTTTTTGAAATGCATCGGGAATTTTACCGCCAGTAATTCTTTATCGATAAAACATCCTTTAACTTTTTGGGAAGTATATTTAATCAATTGATCCGGCATTTCTTCAGGCGGAAGAATGTAATCGGCTAATCCGGTTTTAATGGCGCTGGTTGGCATACCGTCGAATTTTGCCGATTTTGGATCCTGAACCATTACCATTCCTAATTCACTTTTCACTGCTTTTAAACCTGCAGTACCGTCAGAAGCCATACCGGAAAGGATAATACAAATAGCTTTTTCGCCTAAATCTGCAGAAAGAGATTTGAAGAAAAAATCAATTGGAAGCCGGAATCCATGTGCTTCAAGAGGTTCTATCAGCTGGATTGTTCCGTGAAGTATTGCTAAATCTCGATTAGCAGGTGCAACATATACATGATTAGGCTCAACTACCATTCCGTCTTCTGCCTGAAATAATTTCATCTTTGTAGATTTTTGAATCAGTTCAGGCATAATACTTACGTGATGTTGGGTCTAAATGCGACACAACAATAAAAGCCATGCCGGTATTCTCGGGCATATTTCCGAAAAATCTTTCCAGTGCTTCTAAACCGCCGGCAGATGCACCAATGCCGACTACATAAAATGATTTTTCTGGGGAAGGTGTTATAACCTCACTAGTTGGCTTTTTTTTGCCTGCAGGTTTTTTAGGAGAAGATTTCTTTTTCACGACTTTTTTCATAATTAAATCTGGATATTAGAAAATAGTTTTCACACAAAAATGAATCAGCTCAAATATTCAAAATAAAATTATATTCAAAGTTGATAACTGTTTCTTTTTAATCGATACTTATTGCTAATAATTTAACTTTTCAATTTGCTAAAATCAATCAGTAGTGTCATTAAATTCGATTCATTAGTCTTTATAATTCAATCCGCATAATTAGTAAAACAACGAGCCAACGTTTAATAAAATTTTATTCATATAAAATTTCCTATTACAATTTTTGCCATAAACCTGAATCTGATATCAGATCCTGCACGCCAAGAATTACGAATTGAACTCCAATGCAAATCAGAAGAAAGCCCATTATTCTGGAAAGACTATCAACACCATTTACACCAAGTATTCTGCTTACAAAACCGGCACTGCGAAGAACCAGCCAGGCGATAATTGCAGTAATAATAATTGCAAGAATTACACCTCCAAATGCAAAAGCCTTATCATAACCATGCCGCCCATCAATCGATGATGATATTGTAATTACTGTTGCAATAGCTCCAGGTCCTGCTAAACTTGGCATTGCAAGCGGACTAAATGAGATGTTGCTTTTTTTGATTGCTTCTTGCTTTTCCTCTCTTGTAATCTTTGCTTCAACAGGGAACAACATTTTAAATCCAAGGAATCCTATTACCATTCCTCCTGCTATGCGAATACCCGGAATTGAAATTCCAAAGAAAATCATTATGAAATGACCAGCCAATAAGAAAACAACTAAGATTGCTGTCATATAAATACATGCTAAAACAATCTGACGATTAAGATCCTTTTTACTTAGGTGTTCGCTGATACCAAGTAATAATATTGCTGTACTAAGTGGATTGACAATAGGAAGCAATGTTATCAGCGTAACTAAAATAGATGACAGGAAACCGTCGACATCATTCATATTAAATATTATTCGTTAATTAATAAAATATTCATAAAACAGTTTTTACTATTTTTATTTCTGTAATTAGTCTCTTGATTAAATAAAAACTCAAATCTTTTCCAATTCTTTCAACTCAACCCTTTAACCGACTGTCTCAGATGTAATTATTTCTGTCACCCTGAGCTTGTCGAAGGGTGATTTTTATTCAAATTGTCAGACTTCGACAAGCTCAGCCTGACAATTCATAACAAACTTCCGAATGCAATAAAACTTGAAATGATAATTAAGATACCTGCTATTTTATTTACCCATCTTAGTCCATCTAAGTCTAATTTATTTCTAAAAAGAATTGTACCCGAACTAAGTATGAGAAACCACAAACACGAACCAATTAATACTCCCGCTACAAGAACGGCAGCAGAAAAAAATTTTAGTTCACTATCCAAACCAAGTGCAGCAAACACTGCGAGAAAAGCAAAAATTGTTAATGGATTTGTAAGCGTTAAAAAAACTGTAGTAAGGTATGATCTTAAAATACCTCCGTTCTCGATGCGAATCTTTGGATCTTTAGGAAGTGCACGAAATATTCTTATCCCAAGAAACAAAAGAAGCGCTCCTCCAACCAATCGTATCCAAAATTTTTGACTAACAAGTGTATCTGAAATAAATGTAATTCCAAATGCAGCAACACTGGCGTAAAACAAATCAGCAGTTGCAGCGCCAAGACCGATGATCATTCCCCTTAATCTACCCTCTGTGAGCGTTTTACGAATACACATTATTCCAATTGGTCCTACCGGTACCGCCATTGCAAAACCAATAGCTATCCCTTTAAGAAAAAAAATATAATCCATACTATATTCTTTCGATCAGGATGTTCAGGCAAATAGTTATATGTCTAACACACAAGATGTTACCTCCTCTAATATTTACCTGAACAACTGATTTTTATAATCCTCATCAATATTAAGAGTAATTGTAAATAGATCTTCTCTTTTTTCTTCAATCTTTATCGTGTTTACAATTCGACTTTTTATAGCTTCAACATTCTGAAAAGAATATTTATTTGATGAATCAACAATCTGAACAATGGGATAGTCTCTGGTCGTTTCATTTTGATTTATAGTATTTACTAAATCAAGCATTACAAATCGATCATTATCTAGTATCATTTCATCAGTTGCCATATTCATCTCCATTAAATAAATAATTACTGTTAATCTTTCTTTGAGAAAATATCGTTAAGTCCAACTATAACAACATCAACTTCACGATTAAAATCATCCTTAAATACTTCCCAACTATCTTTTCCTTCATATTTATATTCATTAAGCTTTTTTCTCAACTCGATATTTTTCTGTTCTAATACCACTACTTCTTTTTCATATTTAGCTCTGAATTTTCCGCTGGCAGTTTTAATCTCTGCTTTGAATTCAGCAATTCTTTTTTCGTTATCATTAATTTTTGATTCTACATCACTTCTAAACTGCTTCCATTCACTTTCATATTGAGCCTGTGCATCCTTTAATTCCTGTTTGGCCTCCGTTACATTGTCTTTTGCATCTTCTACATTTTCCCTTTTAGTGTCACAACCATTAAATATAGATCCTGCAAATAAAATGATAACTGCTGCGATGAAATATTTGGTTTTCATAATTCTCCTTATAAATTGTTAATAAACATTTAATATTATTTAATCGAATCCTCCTGAGTCCTGCACATTTTAGGTTACATTTGATTCCTCACCACGCACCTCTAAACCTTTGAAATTATTTTTTGCACTTCTTCTTTAGTTTTTCCAAGTTTTTTCTGTAATCTGCCTAATAGTTCTTCTTCTTTTCCCTTTACTAAAAGTAAATCATCATCGGTAAGATCTGCATATTGCTGTTTTAGTTTACCTGATGCTTCATTCCAGTTCCCTTTAATTTCAAGCTTGTTCATTGATTACTCCTTTATAATTTTTATGAAAAAATATTCTATACAAACCATTACAGAAAATAATTACTGTTAATCTTTCTTTGAGAAAATATCATTAAGTGCATTGCTAACTACATCCATATCATTATTAAATGTTGTTTTAAATTCTTCCCAATTTTCTTTTCTCTCATATTTGAAATCATTCAGCTTTTTCTTTAACTCAATATTCTTTTGTTCCAGAGTCAGCACTTCATTTTCATATTTTGCTTTAAACTTTGTGCTGGTTGATTTCATGGCAGTTTTAAAGTCATCAATCTTTTGCTGATTTTCATTAATTCTTAATTCAGCATCGCTTTTAAATTGCTGCCAGTCTTTTTCAAATTGAACCTGCGCATCAATCATATCCTGGTTTGCCTGTTCAACATTGTCTTTGGCATTTTCTCGATTATCGTTACAACCGATAAAGAATAATCCTGCTATTAGCAGACTGCTTGCTAAGATGAAATATTTAGTTTTCATAATTCTCCTTTAATATTATTTTTTAAAATAATCTGTAATCTCTACAGATCAACAATAATATGATATGAAGCAATTCAGTTTGGAACAATCGGGCTAAGGGATGAAAAAGGAACTACATCGTTTGGGTGAGTAAACTTTTACAAATGAACAAATGCTCATATCAATTAAATTTCAAGTTGATCAAATAATCTGCTTGTTTGCAAATTCTGAAACTAATATTTCCAGCATTCCCAACCTGAATGACTTTGTTTATTTTTTGATCTTCCAAACTTTGCTGGTCGATATAAAACTTCAACTCCATTGCTTATAGTTGAGAATCTGATATACTGGAATGATCCGCACAATCACAATGCTTTATATCTGCCAGGTTAGCTTGTGTCATTCCTTTCAAACTACTCAAGGTGTTATTGTAATCATCCTTAATTGAGTTTAAGAATTTTTGAACATTTTCTACATCGTACACAACAACACTAATTTCTGTTTGAACATTTCTTGTGAGTCTGTCAAATGATTGTTGAGCAAATCTCTTTGCAAAAGAAAGTACATCGCCATCCTGTAAATTGATTTCAAGTCTCTCTAACGAACTAATATCGAAGTAAGATAAATGAAGATTTTCCGGAGAAGCAATAATTATTTTTGACAATGATCCAAGCTTGCTGATAGTATAGGGTGTACCACCATAACAGGTAGAGAGAATAGTAAGATCGAATAGTGAAGAATCAGTTGTGAATCCTTTCATTCCGATCGCAAGATCATCTATGTTAAATGTTCTATCGGGATAAGATTCGTCATAGCCCGCTCCCCCAAACTCAGGAACCTCGTGCCCAAAGTATAAAAACATTTTTATCAGCTTATTCTGATTTACCACGTGAAAGCGATTATAGTAGGCAGCTTCAGTATCAAAGTTTGATTTTTCCTGATCACGCCAATATGTTTCATTTGCTATGAGTTGTCCGTTCCGGTAGTAATAAAACTCGCCATCTTTACGCGGGAAAAAAAACAGAAAGTGTTTTTTGGGTTTTTGGTGAAAGATAAACACCTCCGCATTGGGATTTTCCAGTGCAGCTTTTTTTGCTTTTATTAGAGTTTCTTCATCTGCGTTGTAATCATTGTTACTGGTATCGTGATACAAATAGTCACCATCACCATGGATTACAAAGACCATCGAATATTTTGTATCAAAAACATTTACAATGTCTTGTTGTGATTCCGACTTCAGCACTATATCAGAACTGCATGAAGACAAAATCACAACAACCGTTAAACAATAAAATTGAATATAAAACTGCGAGCAGAGAATTTTCTTAACAGATTTGCTGAATGATTTCCGCATCTCGAAGTTCAAAGTTTATTCCTTGAGCCTATTATAACAACAGAACAACCAAAAGGATAATGAGAACCAGAGCGACCACACTAATTGTTATTGTACTATCAGCCTGCTCCATATTTTGCACTACATAATTAGAAAAGTTATTAAGCTGTGAATCAGGTACACGTTCGTAACCATTAATTCCCGCAAGCTCATCCTGATTTTCTTTGAGTGTAGCTTTTAGGTTTTCAATTCCATCTTTGTCTTCTTTAGAAACCAAGAAAGAACTTTGAACTTTGTCTAAAGCTTTGGACATATCTTTAAATGAATTTTCGAGGATCGCACGTTTTTCTGCTACATTCTCTGTTGCTTTTACTTTTTTTGCAACATCACTGAAATGTTTTTGTAGTTCACCTTTTCCGCCGGCATTTATGGGAATAACGAGAACAAACATTATTAGGACTGATACAAAAGCTATCATTGCTTTCATTGTTTTACCTTTCAATATGTTAATTAACCTGCTTCAACCTATAGAAATGCCGAAGCTAAAAAAATAGATCAAGAGGATGAAAAAGGAACTACATCCTTTAGGGGACTGCTGTAGAATTCTAAGCGGCGTCATTTCGATCCCGATTCATCGGGAGAGAAATCTTTTATACTGTATAGTAGAAAGATTTCTCAGTCGAAGACTCCTTCTTCCGAAGGAATGCCTATGGCAGAAATGACTCTTAAAAGTTATGCAACAAACTCTTTAGTTGAAGTAAGAAATAAAATTATTTCTATTCCTTTGGTACATCATGCTTAATTTTGTTCCAGGCTTCATTAAAATCCATTTTTACGAAAGTCGGACTTTCATTATTGTGACAGCTTACGCAAAATTCTTCAAGTTTTTCGTTCACAATTAACCCTTTTTCGATTGCTAACTTTTTGTCCTTCATAACTTTCATATCTTTATAAGCTGATCCGGCCCCATGACAGGTCTCACACTGCACACCATCTTCAACTTTAAACTTCTTACCTAACATTGTTGCATCAAGATTATAACCGGTTACGTGACACTTTAAACATTCCCAGGTTTCAGATGCAGGTTTTGAAAAACCTTTTGCTTTAGCAATCTGATTAGCTGTATCCGTTTTTAAAGTTTCAAATGCCTTTGCATGAGCACTGTTTTGCCAAATTGAAAGCTGACTGCCTTGCTTTTCTGTTTTATGGCACATACCACAAGTTTCTGAGCCTACGAAGGTATTTCCGCTTTGGGGTAGTAATGATGTAAATGGTAATAGAATAATCGTTAATAGATAATAAAATGAGCGCTTCATAAAACCTCCTAAAAATATTTTTGAAACAGGATCGGATTTAATTTATATAGACATAATTACACTTTTCCTTTTTATACAACAGGAAAAGCAAGTTTAAGATTGACTTTGTACTGTTTTATCTTGCCAGCTTCAACGCATGCCATATGTTTGGTTACTTCAAGTCCTGTTATTCCTTTTACAGTTTTTGAAGCTTTCTCTAATGCTTGAGTAATTGCATCTTCAAAGCTTTTTGAAGATATGCCAATTATCTCAATTATTTTTACTGCGCCTTCATCAATGTGGGTACTCATAACATCTCCTTTTTTATGAAATTAATTTAAATAAACAACCATATTTACTTTACGTTCAAATAGAACAGTCATTTCTAAAACTTATAAATTTAATTTTTCCTGAAAGTGATCCTTATATAAATAATAAGCAAATCTTTCTATATTAAAACCTGTTAATACGGATTTCAATTCTTGAAAGTATTCGTCTTTTTTTTGATTGGAGCATGTACAGGGATCACATTCACAAATAGATAACTTCTTTTTAACTAACTCATTTATTCGTTCATCGAGTGATAATGTATTTCTCATAGTTCGTTCCTAACTAATATGTTACTTAATAATCATTCGGATATATCATCCTGCGTCGGTGACCGGAAACCATAATCATAGCAATCGCAATTGGCGGAAAAGCGTACATAACATTGCCTATTTCGTATGGTACAAGTAGTCCAATTAACCAAAATATTAAGATGAGAAGTGCAATTTTGACCAACACTGGTGTACCTCTTTTAAGTTTTAATTTTAATGATAAACTAATTAAAGCGATAAAGAGGTTCAATCGAGCAAAAGGATGAAAATGGGGCTACATCTTTTGGTTGAGAAGAGTGAGGGAAATTATTTATGAATCAGTTAAGAATGCAATTACATTTAACTTTTTGAAATTAATTTTAACTGGTAAATTGATAAAACATTTTTTGCAAAAAATTAGCCTTTCAATGTGAGGTTTTTAGGCTGAATTTTTTTTATCCGTTAGTATCAGAACTTTCTTTCTGACGTGTTTTTGACACAGCCGCCATAATTCCCAAACCAACTATGATTATAACACTAATAATAATCCAAACTGGTGGAACACCCATTTCATTTGCACCCCATGCTAAACCGCCAGCTACAAAAGCTGTACCAATTAAATATATTACTAAGTTAGACATCTGAATTCTTCTTTCTTTATAAGATATATTTTTTCTGTTTTCCTGCTTTATAGTTTCTCCAAAACGATGCAAATCCGACACTTATGGCATTTATATTTTTGAATATAGGCATTACGGCATTCTCTATCCCATCACGAATTTTAGTTTCAACATTTAAAATTTTATCTACATGCTCTCGGATACTGCTAACCATTGATCTGGTTATCTGAAGCTGAGAGTCAACTTCATATGTGATGAGATTAATTTTATTTGAAAGTTCAAGAGTTGATTCGATGAGCGGATTAAGTCTAAGTGATAATGTCTCAATATCTAAACTAATGGAATGCACTGATTTAACAATCCGATAAACAAAGTAAATCAGTGCAATACAAAGGACTGATGCTGATATGAGTAATATTACCGTTAATATTTCTGTTAGTTCCATTTTTTAATTAAGGCTTCTTGTTTTCATTATAAGCGTCCAATCCGGTTTTAACAGAAGATTTCAATCTCTCAGTTTCGAATTCCATTTTTTCTTTACCGGAATGTAAAACCTCTTTTGTCTTTATTTTTGCATCACTATAAACGCGTTCAGCATCTTTTAGAATTTCTTCAGGTTTTGATTTTAAATCATTCATCATCATTGAATATTTTCTTTTACCTTCGTTGAACAATTCACCGGCCTTCATTTTTTTCTCTTGATAATACTTGTCAGCTTCATCAAAATATTCTCCAGACTTTTGTTTTATATCTCCTCTAAGTTCTTTGCCACTTTTAGGAGTAGTTAATAATGCAACTATTGCTCCTACAGTACCGCCGGCTAGAAATCCAAGAAGAAAACCTTTAACGTTGTTATTATTACTAGACATGATAAGTTCCTTTCAATTAAATGTAATATCTCTATTGGTTTTATTTCTGATGAAAATTAAATACGAAAACAAATTGAATCAATCAGGCAAAGGGATGAAAAAAGAACTACGTCTTTTCGGCTAATAAAATTCAAAGTAGTTACAAGAAATACATGTAAAAAGAGTACCCATAAAAAAGCACGATATTATTAAGACCTTACTTTTTTTTCTTAAGGATAATCCTATATAACCACAAAATAATTATTGCTCCAATAGTTGCACCAATAAAACCAGCGGTATCTCCCGGTTCATAAATACCTAATAATTTACCAAGATAAGTAGCAACAAATGCACCGGCAATTCCAAGTAGAATTGTAATTATGCAGCCACCAGGATCTTTACCGGGCATTAATAATTTTGCAATTACTCCTGCAATTAAACCGACAAGCAGAGTTCCTATAATCTCCATAACTAACCTTTTATATTTTTTACAAATTATTCACACCTAAAACCAATGCACATCGGTATCATTTTATGCGCTCATTAACAGAATTATTTAAAGTAAAAAAATAACCCTGATATATTTATCTAGTTTCCGATACGAATCGTATCCAGGCTTCCTATAACTCCAAATGCACTAAGCAGCCAGAGAATAACTGCGATAACCACAACGACATTTAAGATTTTCTTAATGGTGGCCTGCATTGGGATGTAGCTGTTGATAAGCCATAGGACTACTCCAACTACAACCAAAACAATTACTAATGTTACTAATGACATATTTATTTATCCTTTCATGTTTTTTTAACGAATCACTTCCGACTTTACATTTACTATTTTACAACTTCACTCTTAATGGGTTTGATAGCTTCTCCATAATAATTAAAGAGCACTTTTTCATAATCATCGGTTATCTGCACATCAGGATCAAACTCTGGACTATTCTTTATAGATTCCTGAGAAAGATTCACATACACTTTTTCTTCCTTCCAATCAATCTGTTTTATCCACTGCGGCGATACAAGAACTTTTCTACCAGGCAGCCAATTGTGTGTGTCTACAATGAAGAAGACAAGATTCCATTTTTTGTCGTCAACTATAAAATCTTCCACGTGTCCTATTTCGCCGTCATTTGAATGAATATTATATCCTGCAACATTCTTTGTGCTTCGCAAGTGAGGATCGCCCTTAGGTGTTTTGGTAAGTTCACTATTTGGGGTTGATGTGGTGTTATTTATCATTGATGGAAATGGGAGTATTCCAACATTTCCGTCGTTGAATACATCACCCCAATAAACCGGTAAACCATAATGATTGAATAACTCAACTTCATTTTGTCGAGATACGGTTTTTTTGGTGTCAGTATCGGGACTCTTGCGAACTTGTTCCATTGTAAGGTTTACTTGAAAAGTTTCAGACATCCAATCAGTTAAACCAAGTGCTGAGTGTGGAATCAATACTTTTCTCTCAGCCAACCAGGTGCCTGTATCGACTACAAGGTAACGGATTGTCCATGTGTGATCATCAAAATAGAACTCGCTAACTTTTCCGATTTTACCATCCTTTGCACTAATGGTGTAGCCGATTAAACTATTTACACTGCGTTGCATATTGATTCCTTTTTTAATTGTTATTCACAATAAAATAAACGTTCATTCAATCCTTCATATTTTTTTGATCAGTCTTGTTGTGATCGTACTTTTTTCATTTACATATTATTTTAAGTTGATTTATAAAAACATATTTGTCTTATTCAAGAACATTATTTCCTGATAGTTTTCTATTCCGAATTTCAAAGTCCCGATGACTTTAAAATGTTATTTATGATTCCTTAAACGTCCCTGTATTGTATTAAGAGAGGACTTTAACTTTTGAACTGCTCCTGTTACTGCCTGTTCCTGGGTATCTGCATGATTCTGTAACGGCTATCGGCTTTAGTCCTTCAAGACGGGCTTCAATCATGCATCGTTTGTCATTCACCCCATTCTTATTGCTGTCCTCATCTGAAAGATGAACTTCCAGCCGGGTTATGTGATCATTAAATCTGCTTAACTCCCCTGAAATTATTGAGGTTAACGAGGTTCTAAGCTCTTCGCTTCCAATAATATTTCTGCCTGTGTTAAATTGAATTTTCATAATTGTTAAATATTTAGTTTAATGAAGTTGCACTTTATAAAATTGCATAAGCATACTTTTCATTTTCAGCCACTATAGTAAACCGTTGAAAAAAACTCCTCAAGTTGATTATTAAAATCAAATGGATTTTCAATGTTACTTAAATGACCTGCATGCTCTATGATATACAAAATAGAATCTTCTATTTTTTCATGCATCATCTGTGCTGCTTCAGGAGGAGTAATCTTATCTTCTTTACCGACCACAATAAGCACAGGTACATTTATATCATGCAGTTTGCTGCAAGTTTCTTTGCGTTTATAAAAAGCCTGTAAGGTTTTGTAAAGAGATTGTTTTGAGGTATTAACAATCATCTCTCTAACCGCAGCAATTTCTTCTTTCTTTGTTGATAACGATTCAGGTGCAAAAAGATTCTTTATACTCTCTTCAGCATATTTTTCCACACCAGACTTTTTGATGCTTTCTATCACCTTCAATCGTTTTTCTTTTGCTTCAGGTGTATCAGCTACGCAAGTGGTATCACTTAATATGAGAGCATCAAAACGATCCGGATATTTTTCAACAGCATTTAAGGCAATGTATCCGCCCATTGATAAACCACACAGCATTGCTTTATCAATTTTCAGTGCATCCATAAAGGTTAGAAGATCATTGGCAAAAAGCTCAATCGAAAAATCTCCTTTACCAGCATCGGAGTTTCCATGTCCGCGTACATCATAAGCAATCACACGGTAATTTTCTTTCAGTGCTTTCAACTGCTTATCCCACATCGACTTATTAAATGGAAAACCGTGAATGAAAATAATAACCGGAGCTCCATTCTCCCCTTCATCATTGTAACTGACAGTAAGATCATTTACAGTTATCTCGACATTGTTTCCTATCTCACGCATAGCATTACTCTTTAAATTTTGTTGTTATTAAATTTAATTCGATTCATTATCCACACATTTCATTTTTTTACTAAAATTCTTCTTTAATTATATGTTTCTCACCTACATTTAAATCTTGTAATTGTTTTTCCACAAACTCTATCATAGGCGGTGGACCACATAAATAAAAGTACTGATTTATTCCGCCAAAATTATCTTGAAGAAAATCCATGGTGATAAGTCCATTTGCATATCCATTCGCTTTTTCTTCGGATAAAATGTTGATAAAGTTATTGCCTAGTAAATTTTTAAACTCCTGCTCAAGTATTATGTCTTCATTTGTTTTATTGGCAAATATTAATTTGCATTCACCAATTTCATTTTTTGATTGAAGATATCTGAAGATGGAAATAAATGGAGTAACTCCAGCACCTCCCGCAATAAATATACCTTCACCTTTATAATTAATTGCACCAAACACATTATGAAGAAGCAACTCATTATCTTTTTTGAGCCGCAAAATTTCGTTAGTCACACTCTTATGAGAAGGATATGTTTTGATTGTAAACTCAAGGTAATCATCTTCAGGCAGACTGGTAAAAGTAAAAGGTCTTTTTTCATTCTGCCAACCTTTTTTATTTATTGAAATTTCAGTTGCCTGTCCGGGTGTAAAAGTGTATTGTTGCGGTTTTTCAGTAACAATCCGCAGCACGTCATGAGTTATATGATCAATGGATTTAATTTTTACAATGTGCTGTTCCATCATATTCTCATTTGAATCAATTAACTAAAACTTCACTTTGATTTGCCAGATAGTTCTGCAAACCCATTTGTTCAATTTGTGAACGCTGTATTTCTGCCCAATCAATATGACCTTCTTCCATAGTAAGTATTTTAGTCAGCAGCTCAACACTGCCTTCATCCAAAACTTCATGAGCAAGTTTAATAGCGGCATTGTATGCTTGTAATCCTTCCAGTTCAGCATCCTCATCATTTGTAACCATCTCAAGAACGGTTTTGCCAATTTTAATCATATTTAATTTTGAAACGGTAGGACTTCCCTCCAGGAATATTATTCGTTCGATCAGCCATTCAGCATGATGCATTTCATCCATTGCTTGTTTTCTCATAGCAGCGTGTAGTTTACTATATCCCCAATTCTCACACATTTCGGAATGTACCATATATTGGTTAATTGCAGTAAGTTCATCAGCTAATCTTTCGTTAAGCACTGCAATTAATTTTTCACTGCCTTTCATAATTAATCTCCTTTAAAATTGTTACAATAATTTATTTTTGATTATTTGTTTTAATGGTTACCTGAGTTAATCTGGGCATAGACACAATAGCAATCTTATGCTTTATGAAAGTATCAATACTTTGCTTTTACTTCAATCGATCAAAAGGATGAAAAAGGGACTACATCTTTTAGCTAAGATTATTAGAAGTTAGAATAGAATAGAAATTATTGCTGCTGGTACAATCTTATTTTGAAGTATTTAAAAAAGAAAATATAATATTTCGTTTATTCTGTTCTAATTTCAGCTAATTCAAATTCGATAGTTCCATATCCTAAAACATCTCGAAGTAAACCCATCACTCCTCCACCATCAATTATTATTTTTGCTTTTATTAAACCAAGACCTTCTGCATACCATTCAGTTACAATATTTTTAGCATCGTCCGCAGATTCAATAATAGTTTCCATTTTTATTGCTTCAAGTTTTCCTGCTTTTGTAGCTATAAATTCTTTACCTAAAACTTTTCCGCTGACTTTAACTTTGTTTGCTTCGCCATCTGAATATTCTTCACCTTCCCATTCCCACTTCGTTCCGGGTAACAAAGGAAGTGGAAATCTTAACAAAGGCTTGTTATATGTTACTGTTGCTTCCTTTTTGATAAATAAAAATATTTTTAAATACTGATACATCTCTTTTACATAAACACCGTCTTCTTTTATTATCAGAGTCTGTTTGTACTTAAAATCCTCCCCTTCACTAAGACTGATAGTAAATTCTCCATCATGAAAATATTTTGTACTGCTTTCGCCAAATGATGATTCGTACACCAAGGTTTTGCCATTATTAACAGGAAAGTATGTATTTGAAATTATAGTTAGTTTCTTTTTATCCGATGAATCTATACTAAAGGTTACTAATAATACTATTGTAAAAATTATATATATAGATTTGCTTTTCATTTATGAAGCTCTTTCATAATAATTATTTATTGCGCTAAGGTTTGTTTTCTTCATATAGTCACAAAGGCCGGACTTTAATTCTAGTCATCATAAATATCATATCTCTTTTTACTCAAGCATCTATTAAATAATAAATGCCCAGTTGTAAACTCGTTACTATTTTACAACTGGGTAAGGTGGATCTATGCACAATGAAAATTGATCAATCACATACTAAAGGGTCTTAACTATTTCTTATCTTATTTTTTTCTTGATCTATTCATTGCTAATGAATTATATAAAGAAATGCCTTTGTGGGCAATCGATCTAAAGGATGAAAAAGGAACTAAATCCTTTGAGTGAGATATTGAAAGAAGAGAAGCAGTTAATCGTCGATTAATGAAGTTGTATCGATGCCTGTATTGTATAGAATCAGATAGATGAGCGTGCTTTGCAATCTGCACTCGTGTGTTAAGAGCTAATTTTTCAAGGATATTGTGTACGTGACTTTTTACTGTATATGTTGAGAGATGAAGTTTTTGTGCAATTTCTTTATTAGTATCACCATCTGCAATTAATTCAATAACCTGCCGTTCACGTTTTGTCATTCGTACTGATTCATCTATTACCGGTTTTTGATAAACCATTTAATAGCATGTTCAACAATCTGAGAAAAAAGTGATCCGGTTAAATGTGGTGGTAAAACCTGTATACCCTCATATACTGATCGAATAGTTTTTAAAAATTCAGCAACACTAATATCTTTTAACATAAATCCGGAAACACCTGGCTTGTACAAATTCAAAAACATCTGCCTGCAATGGAATAAGATCCATCACAATTATTTTTACTTCCGGATAATCTTTCTTAACTAATTTTACAATACGCAGACTATTCTGACTTCGTAATCCAAGATCCAGAAGCACTACATTTGGTTTTTGTTTATCAATAAGTGCCAAAATGTTTTCGCCATTGC
Source organism: uncultured Ignavibacteriaceae bacterium (assembly GCA_963812305.1). GTDB lineage: Bacteria > Bacteroidota > Ignavibacteria > Ignavibacteriales > Ignavibacteriaceae > IGN3. The sequence continues at coordinate 443,430 of CAWEUT010000002.1, read as the reverse complement.
CAACAGTAGTAACAACATTCATATCAGGCTGCTTTTTAAGCAACTCAGAAATACCTTCACGCAGAAGTCGATTGTCTTCAATAAGTAGTATGCGGATTTTGTTTGTTGTCATTTAGTAATTTGTTTTAATATTTCATTAGTAAAATAAAAAATATTATTTCCTATTCAAAGAATGAATATTGCAAAGGTGGAGTTGTTGGACATATGTTCTCGTAGGATTTAAGTGAATGTAAAATGATTTTAAAATCATAATTAAACAACTTAACAAGTTATACTGCGCGGTCATTAGATTATATTACCACAACACGAACGTGGTGTTATAATACTGTTTATACTTCATTGCAATTACTTTCTGCAATCGGAAATAAAAGTCACATACAAAGCAAAGTAAATTAAAAAACCTACCTATTTGTTAAGCAGACCAGAATTATTTTTCTCGTTTTTCTTTTCTCGCTTTGCGGCTTTTTTTTCTTTCATAGTTTTTGCAGGTTCTTTCTTTGTACTTTTTTTGGTAATCAGTCCTTTGCTCATAACGTTCTCCTTTTTATTTAGAATTTAATTTTTATCGGCTGAACAATAATAAAAATTAATCTTAATAAATAGTGGTATGAACAATAATAAATGTTATGGAATAGTTAATTTTCAGCATACTCAAATAATTGTATAGTAAAGAATGAGAATCCAGGAAGTGAGTTATGGAATAATCACCGCTGCGGATTGAACCTACAACCTAATAATCGCCAACATTGTTCTTAAGAAAGTTTCGTCCTACACCAGTTTTAAACCACTTCTCTCTTTTCAATCCTTCAGTCTTATTTTCAAACTCTTCTTTATAAATAAGCTTCCAGTTAGTTCCTCGTTTAGTCCAGAAGGATAACTTTTTTTCATTGTGTTCAATTAATCTTTTCTCAAGGTCCTCTGTAAAACCGGTATAATGGAAACCTTCCTCACTTTTAATTATATAAACGTAATACTTCATACTTTAAAAATAAAAAATCCTTCTCAAAAGAGAAGGATTTCTTCCTGGTAGCGGGGGCAGGACTTGAACCTACAACCTTCGGGTTATGAGCCCGACGAGCTACCAATTGCTCCACCCCGCGATGTAATATTTTAATTTCTACTTTTTCGAGTCCGATTTTGAGCTACTCCCATTGGGACTCCACCCCGCGATGTAATTTCTATTTTTTAAGCGATAAACGCTGTTTTCTTTTCAAAATTTGGTGCGCAAATATAGTCAATCAGAAAAGTTTATCCAAATTAACCGTCGGTGTTGTTAAAGCTGGATGCAATTCCATCCAACGCCTGCGAACGTACGTGAATTTCATTCAATTTCTGAATGAGACTTAAGATTACTTTTCTCTTGTCTTCAACCAATCCCGTCATATAAGAACTTACATCTGGCATGTTGCATTCATCCAGAACGCTTTCGTAAAATCTAACCATTGCTGTTTCTCTGCGCAGTGCTTCGTTTAAAGTTGCACAGGTGTTTTTACACGCGTGCTGGCATTTTATATCTAATTCAGCCATGGCTTCCTCAATGAATAATTATTATTTATGCTGATACTTGATCAGCTAGTTTTACTAATTCTTTTCCGCGTAATAATGCCTGTTCGTTCAAAGGAATTAAATTATGTCTGCGCGGAGGCAAAGCTTTTTTAAGTGCTTCAATTATTGTTTCAATTTTTAATATCGGACGTTTTTCTAAAAACGCACCAACCATAAACATATTAGCAATCTGTTTTGCGTTTAGTTTATCAGCTTCTTCATTACCGGCAATGCAGACAATATCAATATCAGTTCTCGTGGGAGGATGCACGGCAGTTGATTGTTCATAAATTAAAAGTCCGCCCGGCTTAACTGTTTTTTCAAATTTATCTATAGATGGCTGATTAAGAAGTATAGCCGTATCAAATACAGATATTATGGGAGAACTGATTCTCGAATCAGAAACTATAACTGTACAGTTTGCAGTACCGCCTCTCATCTCAGGTCCGTATGAAGGCATCCAGCTTACTTCTTTTCCTTCAATCATTCCGGCATAAGCAATTAATCTTCCCATCGAAAGCACACCCTGCCCGCCGAATCCTGCAAAAATTATTTCATGTTCTTTTGTCATTTCAAAATTCCTTTATCTTTTAATATTCAGATTTAGTTTTGTGGAACTTTTAAATCACCCAGAGGATACATTGGTATCATTTGTTCCTCAAGATATTTTATAGTTTCTACCGGTGTCATCTTCCAACCTGAAGGACAATTGGAAACAACCTCAACAAAACAAGTTCCCTTTTTCTGTTTCTGATATTCAAATGCTTTTATTAATGCTTTCTTAAATTTTCTTACTCCACCTGGATTATGAACAGCTTGTCTTGTTACATAATATGCCCCCGGCAGCAAACATAACATATCAGCTATCTTAATTGGATTTCCAACAGATGCGGCATCTCTTCCATAAGGAGATGTTGATGTTACCTGTCCGATCAAACTTGTTGGAGCCATTTGCCCGCCGGTCATTCCGTAAATTCCGTTGTTGATAAAGAGCATTAAAATATTTTCACCGCGGTTTACAGTATGAATTGTTTCTGCGGTACCAATTGCGGCAAGATCACCATCACCCTGATATGAGAAAACATATTTATCGGGTAAAACTCTTTTTATGCCTGTTGCTACAGCACTTGCTCTTCCGTGTGCGGCTTCCTGCATATCAATATTCATATAGTGATAAGCAAAAACTGAACATCCAACAGGTGCAACGCCAACTATTTCTTCCTGTATTCCAAGCTCATCAACCACTTCCATTAAAACTTTATGAACAACGCTGTGTCCGCAACCCGGACAGTAGTGAAACGGAACATCAGTTAATGTATCGGGTCTGCAATAAACTTGCTCGTAACTTTCATCAACCTGTGTTCCTAAATTTTCTTCGTCTTCTAAATATAATTTTTCGTTCATTTAATTAACTCCTTTTATCTGTCACGAAGTGGTTCGTGACAGCCTTGTAATTTCTAAACATTAACTGCGTTATGTGATTCGTGGACTGATTCCAGCTTATGAAGAATATCTTCGGGAGATAAAATCATTCCACCCATTCTACCTATAAAATGAACAGGAACTTTTCCTTCTACAGCAAGACGAACATCTTCAACCATTTGTCCTGCATTCATTTCAACGGTTAACATAAACTCTACTTGATTTGATAATTCTTTTAATCTACCATAAGGATAAGGATAAAGTGTTATCGGTCTAAGTAATCCAACCTTAATTCCTTTTTCACGAGCAAGATCAACTGTCTTTTGGCAAATACGTGATGACAATCCAAACGCAACTAAAAGTATTTCTGCGTCCTCTGTCTGAATTTCTTCATATCTAACTTCACTCTGTATCGCTTTGTACTTTTCCTGTAACCTAAGATTTACCTGTTCCATTTCTTCCGGCTGAATGAAAAGTGAAGTGATAATATTGTGATCTCTGTTTTTTGTTTTTCCTGTTGTTGCCCAGGCAGGTGTTGATTTTGGTAATGATCCTTCTTCAGGAAGTACAACTTTTTCCATCATCTGACCAAGTGCACCATCAGAAAGAATCATAGCAGGGTTACGATATTTTTCTGCCAATCTAAATGCATCAAATACAAAGTCCGCCATTTCCTGAACAGAAGCCGGAGCCAAAACAATAAGGTGATAATCACCATGACCACCTCCCTTTGTGGCCTGAAAATAATCACCTTGAGAAGGCTGGATGGTTCCTAATCCGGGACCACCACGAACGACATTAACAACTAAGCAAGGAAGCTGCGCAGATGCGATATAAGAAATTCCTTCCTGCATTAAACTTATTCCTGGTGATGAAGACGAAGTCATCACTCTTGCACCGGCACCTGCTGCACCGTAAACCATATTGATTGAAGCGACTTCACTTTCTGCCTGCAAAACTAATCCGTGTCTGTTTGGAATTTCTCTTTCAAGATATTCCAACACTTCTGATTGAGGAGTAATTGGATAACCAAAGTATGCATCTATATCAGCACGAATTGCAGCTTCCGCAAGAGCTTCGTTGCCTTTCATTAATTTAGCTTCACCGGTACGTTTTATATTATTTTCCATAAAAATCCTTTTTTGATTTATTAAACTTTAGCCTGAGTTTTTTTAACAGGCTTCGGTTCACGGTAAACTGTTATTGCTGCTTCCGGACAAACAAGCGCACAGTTAACACAACCTGTACATTTGTCATTAATCAGTTCAACAAAACGATATCCTTTCTCGTTAAAACTTGCGGATAATGCGAGACCATCCTGCGGACAAGCAACGATGCAAAGTTCGCAGCCTTTACAAATTTTGCCGTCGATTATTACTGTTCCTTTTATCATTTTTGTCTCTTTCAGATTTGAGAATACTATTAATTATTTGCAAAATCTCAATCTTAATGCCATCGGGTATTATCACTTTAATCGAATTAAAGCTGTTTTTTAGGGGTGAATTATCAGATTTAGGAAGTTAAAAAGAAGGGCTATTCCTATTTATGAGAAGGTTTTGTCAGTTAGCAATTATTGAAGGATTTGTGATGACCAAAAACCGTAATTGTGCATTTGTCATTCCCACTGCCATAGGCATCTCTTCGGGAGAAAGTGGGAATCCACACTCCCTGGTATTGTATAGATTCCCGCCTTCGCGGGAATGACAGGAAGAAGCTAACTTCATCTAATCAATTATTATTATGCAAGTTTACTTGGTTGTCACGGACCATTCCGTGGCAACAATTTTTTGATACCATTCAAGTCACGATGCGACCGTGACTTCCAAAGAAAAAACACATCTGTCACACTGAGCGAAGTCGAAGTGTGACTTATTTTTAATAGTATTTTAAAGGTCATCCTTCGACTTCGCTCAGGATGACAATGGGCAATTATCTAAACTTCTCCGCGCCAGTTTTGGTTATGAGTTTTATAACTTTGCATAATTAAATTGTTCAGTTCATCATCTAGCGGACCTTGTTCTATAATTTTTATGTTAGATTTTAGATGTTCAATATTTGTTGTTCCAACAATTGCCGTATCAACTCCATTTGCAAAAACTGTGAAACGCAAAAAAGTATCCAGCCAGTTTTTTTGTTCCGGCAAATTCATAGTTTTCCAGCGATGCCAATATTCTTCACAGTAATGTCCGATTGGTCTTTCAGAAAATTTCCATGGTGCATTTGCAATAGGGCGTTTTGCAATTACACCCATTCCCTTTTCTTTTGCTTGTTTGATAGAACCATCAAGATCAATTTGATCACAAATATTTATTGATGTTTGAATACTTCCGAATGAATTTGAATCAACAGCAAATTTTAGTTCTTCATTCTCACCGGAATAAGCTGCAACTCTAACTTTTCCCTGCTCAATTGTTTTGTGGAGTGCTTCTATTACTTCTCCGCGCTGCAAAGTATTTAAATCACAGGAATGCAAATGAACAATATCTATGTAATCTGTTTTCATTAATCTTAAAGCGTTATCAACTCCGGCAAGAATTATATCATAACTCCAATCAGAGTAACCTTCAATACCATATCCAACTTTTGTGGAAAGAATAAATTCTTTTCTTCTGTGAGAAATATATTTTCCAATTCGTTCTTCACTTGCATAATATCCGCGAGCAGTATCAATAAGATTAATTCCTAAATCCAAAACTGTGTTAAGAATTATTTCAGAATCTTTTTCTGAAACTGCATAATCACCGATTTCTCCTGCACCAAAACCAAGTGCGGAGATTTTTAATTCTGTATTTCCAAATTTTCTGTAAATCATATTTTTATTTTTCTTCTAGCTGTCACTCTGACGCAGTCGAAGTCTGAGTTTCGTGGTTAATAATATGCTAAATAATTCGCAGACTGAAGTCTGATGACTACGAGATTTACTCAGGGATGATTCATCAATTTCATCAATAATTTTTTCTGCTTGTAAAACTTCTGAACAAGGAACCAACAACTTAATTTCATAAACTACATTTCCATCCCGATCACCGGTCAGATGAGCCGCTGCTAAATAATCCGGTCCGCCTAAATTTAGAGGTGTTGATTTACGCGAATACAAAAATGGATGCAGATTATTTTCCTCAAGAATGGATTTTAAATAATTAATCTTCTGCTCGTCTGAGGAACCAAACACACGCGCCATCCCTTCATAAATTTCATAATCAGCATGTTCATTGCATAAGAAGATACTATTAACTCGCAGTCCGCATCTTTTGCAATATGCCTGATGACAAATTGCACATACACCTTTGGCATCATCATCGGAATGATTAAAGCAGCTTACGTCATCTATAAAAATTGTTCCGCACTTTGTACAGAACTCTGAATCGCTTGATATTTCTGTTCCGCAAAAGTCGCATAATAATTTATCAGACACTGTTCCTCCTGTTTGCTGGATGCTTGATTCTGGATACTGGATACTAGATTCTGGATGCTGGATAGAAAACTCTGAATTTATATTTACCAGCATCAAGGATCCAGAATCAAGAATCATTTAAGAATAAAATCACTAATAATTAAAAATGTTTTTTACTCAATAGATAATCCCCCTCTGTTATCTCTTATCATTCTTGAGTAAAGAGATAGGTTGGGATCAAACAAAAACTTAAGCCATAGTTTTGTCCACGATTTATGATAAACAAGATTATCATAAAACTCCGGCGCTGCTGCTTTTACTTTAGGTAGATTACTCCAAGGAATTGATGGAAAATCATGATGCTCGTTATGATATCCAACATTAAGTGCAACCGTATTTAATGGACCATAATAACTATAAGTTTCCTGCGGTGGTGCGACAAGAAAATGTTCCTGTATCCATCTTGCACCAAGTGGATGAAAACCGATTGAGAAGAAGAAAGAAAAAACAAGATAAAGAAATGAAGTTCCATCCAAAGAAAATTATTACAAGTGCATCAACTCCAAAAACAACAATCCAATTAATGATTGTCCACATATTCATAAATTGAATTTCTTTTAATCGCGGAGTTCTGATTGCCTGAAATACCGGGAATAAAATTTCCCAAAGAGCTTTGCCAAAAAATGAATGACCGATAATTTTAGCTTCCCATTTGCTTGCAAGATCCGCATCAAGATAATAATCACCTTGAAATGAATGATGTTTTAAATGATAACTTCTGAACGAAACAGAACTTGGCAGAACGTTAGGAATATCTGCAAGAATTCCTGAGATATAATTCATTGGTCTGTTTTTAAAAATAAGATTATGTGCTGCCTCGTGAATTAAAACATAGCAAGCATGATTTGCAAATGCACCGACAAGAAAAGCAACAATAAGTGCAATCCACCAGGGTTGTGATGAAAGGAAGTAAGCAATTGTTAATTGCAGTCCGACTGCAAACAGTATAATTAAAAAGCTAACCGGATTTCTTCCAATATGTTCTCGCACTTCAGGATGCGCTTTTAATATGGCTCGCGTTCTCTCTTTGTGCGGTTCAGCAGTATTTGAAAACTGAAAATCGTTTTTTGCAGAAGTCATTTTAAGTTGCCTTATATTATTTGACACTTCGACTAAACAAAATTACGATAAAATTTTGAAACTTATTTGCCCAAAAAGAAAAGTCATTTCGACCGGAGGGAGAAATCTTATTAACTTATTTAAAAAAGATTTCTCAGTCGCTAATGCTCCTTCGAAATGACTTTAATACGGTTATCGCAAAACTAGATTGTCATTCCCGTGAAAACGGGAATCAAAAACATCTACTAAAAAATAGATTCCCACTTTCTCCCGAAGAGATGCCTATGGCAGTGGAATGACAACTTTGTATCTCTAGCATTGGAACAAACTTGAGTTACAAATGTTTTGTGAAAGCTCTTAAATGATTTTCTGATCCTTGTTTAAGATTTTCATAAACTGATTTAATATCAGGATTATCTGTTTGCTCAATTCTTTCAGTAAGATCTTTTATATCCATCTCTTCAATTTCTTTTCCAACAAGCATTGCATCTTTAAATGATGTTTGTCCTTTTGCCACAAGATCATCAAATAATTTTTTAAAATCTACATTTGCAAAAGAACCAATTTCATTATCTGTAACAGGATCAGGAATTTCATATTTATCGAGCAATGCTTTTACTGCATCCATATGTCGTTGCTCACTTTCAGGAATGTTTATAAACATTTTTTGATTGTAAGTTTTTCCAAGTGTTAAGTAAACATCTCGAGCAAGTTTTTCTTCCAAACGCATATAAATCAATCCATCTTTTTCTTGTGTAGATAAATCATATTTAATTGAATCTATCGATTGTGTGCAATTCCCTTTTCCGCCTTTACAATTTTCATTTGATTTGTTTTTATGTCCGCAGTTTTGTGCATTTAGCGAGAAAGAGATTACTATCGTAAGACTAAGAATTAATAATATCTTCATTTATATGGTTTCCCTTTTTAGTGTAACACAGTGCTCACCCAACTTAAGTGAGAGCAAGTCAAAGTGTGAAAAATTTATTATTAAATAGGCCACCCTTCGACTCCGCTCAGGGTGACAAAAAAATTAAAATGCGGTTACAATTCCAACACCAAAAGTTGTAAACTCCTGATCAAAATCGTAGTTAACTTCTGCAACCATCCTGATATTTCTTTTAAAAACATAACCGAGATGCCCGGAAAGTGTTTTATAATTTAAATTTGTTTGATCTGATTCAATCCAGTTAAACAAACCAACAGCATACCATTTGCTGTCATCACCGTTTGGTCGATAAATCATTTCAGCAAAAGCACCGCGTGTTGCAATCTCAGGAATCGGATCAGTCTGATTATACAAAAAGTACGAGTTATTATCATTCCTTTCGACATACTGTAAATTCAATTCAATTGGATCAAATGAAATAGTTGCGTCGCCGCCTACCATCCATAATTCATTCTCAGGATAATAAGTATTCCAGGCTTCACCAATCAATTCAGAATATTCGTTTTGCTCTTTTCCCCAATAGCCCATTGCACCAATTCTTAAATGTTCTCCAACATCCTGCGAAATTCTTCCCATAACATTTTTGTATTTATCATCATCAAAATTACCGCCTGCAAATCCTTCACCTATTCCGCTTCCATTTACAACCTGCAGAGCTAAATCAGTTCCGCTTTCAAAACCGTATGTAAGCATTATTCCGCGATCGTATGTTAAATTAACATTTGAATAACCAGGTTTTACTTTGTAGATATAATAGTCATCCCTTGTTAATCGTAATTCTCTTTTAAATAATGGATCGCAAACCTGAAATTGCCCTATCGTAAAATCAAGTTCGCTGCCTAACACATTATTAAACATTAACCATGCATCTTCAAGTTTTCCCTTTTCGCCGTTTTCAAGAATGTAATACACATAGTAAGAAAAATCTTTTGTGATAGCACCGCCAGATAAAAGTTTAAAAACTATTGGCGCAGTAAAATCGGATTGCTCTGCGTTTCCTTGATTATATGTAACATATCCCTCCAGCCTCATTGCCAAAGGAACATCACGTATTAATGAAAGTTCAGGATCGCCTGTTTCAACATAATATCTTGGTGCATCCTGATCTTTAAGTTGAAATCCATTTCCTGCAAATTCATCGCCGTAAGCTTTTAGTTTTGGAAATGGTGAATGACATGTTTTGCAAGTCATATTATATTTTCTTGCAAATGCAGGAATTGCAAAAATGTCTGATGCTATGATTGATGTAATTATGAAAGTTAAAACTGCAAGAGTAAATATTTTTTTCATTTTGATTCCTCTATTTTTTATATCGTCATTCCGCACTTGATGCGGAATCTTTTTTATCTAAATAGATGCCGGATCGAGTCCGGCATGACATACTAAATTTACGGTAACACAGTTACATAAGTCGTGTGTTCATTAACTTTGATTATCTCTGCTTCATCCGGCGGAACGCCAAGAAAATCTGCAACCGGTTTAACTAATTTTTGATAGTTAAGCACTGCAGTAACTTTTAATTCACCCGGAGCAATATTATCCGGCAAATTAAAAGTAAAATATTCTAATTTTGTTTCGCGAGGTCCTAGCCTGTAATCAACGCCTTGAGATTTTGTATTCCACTGCTGTATTGTCATTCTTCCCTGCGGATCAAAATACGGCTTTCTAAAAATTCTATCTCCAATTGGTATCCCATCTCTCTGTACACCTTTAAAGTTTGGATCACCTAAAGCAATTCCCATATCCTGATATGCAAGTTCATCCGCACCGATCGTATATTCTTCTCCTTCAAATCCTTTTTTGTTAACTGGCAGATGATAAACATTTCCTTTAGCATCAACAGCTTCAACGTGCATCCAAAGTATTCTGTCTTCAACAGATCCGGTTGGAAATTTATGTCCGGTTTTTTGATTGAACAGTGCAACAGTAAACTTAACTATTTCACCAGGTTCTGCTTCACGAATATCAGGATGAATTCTTAGTTCGATTGTTCCTTTAACTTTTCCCGGATCGTGTGCACCATGGAATAAATGCTGCCATGCATCAGGATATTGATTCCCCATTGCCGCGGTATATCCTTCTGCTTTTGTCATATGACAGTCCTGGCATTGAACTCCTTGTTTGGAATAAGGACCTTCTTTCCATTCCAGATGAGTTGACTTAACCCAAATTCCGTAAGGATCTTTTTCATTGTGGCAGGTCCCACAGAATTCTGCTGTTTGTAAAAATTCTGATTTTTTAATTTCATGTTCCGGTGATTCTACATTTTCACGCGGACCATATTTAACATTTCCCGGCTCTGAAATAAAATTAAAATTAAATGGAGTATCTCCCGAAAACCCCGTAACAGTATGGCAGAGATCGCACGATACTGATTCATTTGCTCTTGAATTCATTTCCGGTTTTGGAGGGGGAACATCACCAACCAAAAAAGAAATTGGTGCGTGGCAGCCATTACATCCTGCTTTTACTTCTGCAACAACCGGATCTTTTTCCGCGTGCGGTACGGCAAGTTTAAAATATTCTATTTCATCCCAATGATGTGTATATGCCTGCGACATCATTGCTTGCTTCCACTGCTGATAAAAATCAACGTGACAAGATGAACCGCAGTATTCAGGTGTTTTATAATCTTCATACTTTCTGCTACCAAGTGCATCTGCACCAGCTTTGGTCTGAGAATATAAATTTGTGACAACAATACCTGAGAATAATAAGGTAATTGTAATAAGTTTAAATATTTTCATAGGTAACCTTACCGTTTAATTTTGGAATATAGTGAATTAGAATTTCTGATTGGATAGATATAGAAATTGGACAAATGCGGCTAACAATTAACCACAAAAAAAACTGAGGATTTATTTTATACAACACAAAAACAAAAAACATTTAATACTCCCCTAAGAGTTTCTTAAAAATAAGAAATTTATTTATTAATATCATCTTCTAATAAAAAGAAGACGACTTTTGCAAGCCGTCTTCCTGGGAAGGAGAAGGAGCTATACACTACGAACCTCATCGGGGGGCGCTATATATTTTATTCGGCAGCTTATAATAAAAACTAAAATTGTAAAACAATTATTTTTCTAATTGTAAAAACGGAAGACGGTTTTTAAACCGTCTTCCTGGCAAATAGAAATAATACACAAAGAACTATTAATCAATACATTATCATTCGGTAGCTAGTGATATGGTACATCTAGTCAAATTCTTGTTAAATGCTGCAAAATGACTTACTGAACCGGCTTTAAGATTTGTATAAAGTTTTGTAATACCCGGATTTGTTACAACACTTGTCAACTGGTAATCAAGGTCAGCAATATCAAGTTCTTCAATTGCAACACCCACTAATAATCCTTGATATAAAGAAATACTCCCTTGTGTCAATCAGGTTGATCATAAAGTGTCTGAAAATCTGGATAATCATCTGGAAATACACCAACTTCATCAGTTGTTCAATGGATCTGGAATATTGTACTTGTCTAACATTCTTTTAACAGCATCCATATGTGCTTGTTCGCTTAGTTTGATATTTAAGAAAACCTGCTCGTTATAAGCAGTGCCTAAAATCGTATAAACATCACGAGCAACTTTTTCTTCAATTCTCATATGGATTAAACCATCAATTTCTTCTTGTGTAATACCATATGTAGCTTCATCCGGAGATGTTAAATCATAAACCCCTGTTTTTGAAATATCAGTTTGACTATCAGGAGAAACAACATTTGTGTCACATCCAATCAGCAAAAAAGCAAAGAGCATCAAACCAAAAATTTTTGTTACTAGCGTTTTCATCTTATCCTCTATGTTTAAATCTAAAAATAAGCGATGCTCACTTTGAGCATCGCTGTAGTTAATTATCTTATTACTTTCTTCCGCCACGGTTACCTTTTGGACCGGTACCATCACAGTTTCCTGTTCCCGTTCCAGTACCTGAGCCTGAACCATAACCTGTTCCATCTTGTGGTCCTACACCGTTATTGCCTGTTCCATTTCCGGGACCGTATTTGTTACCACCGGATTGATTCTGGTTGTTTTTTCCATTCATATTCTTTTTTCCGGTTCCATTTTCTGGTTTTACAAAATCAGGATCCTGACCATTTGGGATACCATCACCATCAGAATCAAATGCATTGTCATTTAATCCGTCACCGTTCAAATCAACAAAGCCTTTTCCATTGTTTCTGTTTTTAGCACCGGTATAATCTTCGTCTCTACCGTTAGGAATTCCATCACCATCGGCATCCGGGGCGCTATCTTTAAAACCATCTCCATTTTCATCAACAAAGTTATTTCCGTGTTGAGTTTTTAATTGGTTTTGGTTTTTAACCTGAGACTGTACTTGTTCGCTGGTTTGAATTTGTTCTTTGTTTTTAACCTGCTCTTTATTTTGAGTTTTATCTTCCTGTGCAAATAAAGAGAGCGAGGGTATGAGAAAGATCAATGCGGTAACTGTTAACATTGATTTAAGGCGTTTCATTTTTAGTACTCCTATATTTATTTATTGTGATTTATTACTAATTGCAATTGCATTTTATTCTTTAAGTTTTCATTTACTAAACAAAAAAATCAAGCTTATCACTAACATTATGCGGTACATTAAAGAGAGAATAGAGATTAATTCTGAATCAGTAAAACGAAGAGATGAACAATTCTTTAGTTCATTCTCAATGATTAGCTGATCATCTATTAAAATATTTTTTGTTATTACTATCATCTCATTCACTTTGTAATTCTTTGCTTATGTTTCAACGAATGTGCCAATAAAATAAATTTGATTTTTGAAAAGAAAGAAGTGTTTTTACTTTTGTTTAAAAGATTATCGACTCTATAGACGAAGAGCTGCGACATGATAGACGAATCTAATTTTTGATTAAAAAAACTTAGCAAGATGTCATCATTAACAATCAGCAACTACCGACGACCGATTCGTCGTAATGTTCGACGGCTCTGTCGAATCTGAGTAACTATTAATTATTATTCATTTATAATAATTTAAAAAATAAACTTTATGTTAAGGCACACGCTTTGATTCGATAAAACTTACCCTTGTTCAACCGTATAGAAAATGTTGTTTAGTATCCTATTGGTAGGGCGACCGGTTAAATAATTTTAAATTTAACCAAATGAGAGGATGCTATGTTTATTCATGTACCGGTTTATAAATCTCTCCTTTTTTTGCCTCAATGGTGCATAGTACACCATAAGCATCCCACAAAACTATTTCACAACTTTTTAAAGGAGAAGCGCTATGAAAACTTTTTGGTCTCTTTTCGCTTTGCTGCTAGCATTAACGCTAGTGCAATGTACCGATAATTCGGTAATACCGGTACAAGATGAATTTGTTACTAAAGGTCCCGGTAATGGTGGCGGCCATACTACAACGACTACCAATAACAATCTTTCTACCCCAACTATTATGGTCAAAGGTAGCTTCACAGGAGTTACTGCTACAGACGGCGATGATCTAGTACAACCAACTGGTGGATTACCGCTTACTGGTTATGAAGGTCCCGGGCTACTACTATGTTCAAGGTGTGCACAAGTGGCAATGTGATGCCACTTCTGTTGAGACTCCTGGTAAAACAGCAACAGCCGAGTGGGGCGACAACCTGGCTGGTGACGCAAAGTTAAAGGTTGGCCAGCCGATACGTGTAGAGCTTGGCTTTGTTTGACGTACCCAAGGGCTTACAGATGCAGGGCTTTAATGTGCATTAAACTTGAACCAAGCAAGCTTGACCGTGAATCAGCTTACGGAACCCTAGCAACACCCGACGGTAATGGTGGATATTTTGCCACTGCAGAAATGCTACCTGCGCGAGTCTTTGATGGCGAAGTTACTTTTAGCGTAAAGAATGTGGGAACCGGCCAATATGTTGTTCCTGAGGGCACAAACCCAACTGCAGAGATCAATGCGACGGGAAAAGTTGTCTACGGTTACAACTTGCGTGTGACTTCGATTGGAACAATATGAAATCACATTCACTATTCCAAATGTCAACATTACCGGCGTTGACGCAGGAACCTTTAACTTTTGATCAATATGGACCTGACACAGTTACGCTAGTTATAACACGTAATAGCCGGCGGATCTGGAGGTGGAGGAGGCCACTAATAATTAGGTAGTTAATTTAGTTTTGGGAGTCATCAATTAATGATGACTCCTATTTCTTAATAATATAACCAAGGAGAAGGTTATGACACTACTAGAATTTCAATTATTGCGAATGATGGGATTAATAGTCTTAGGCTGTCAATCGCCAACAGAACCTGTAGCAACTGGAGGGGATCTTTCAGTTGAGACTTTGGCAAAGCCGCATAAACATGCTACAGGATCAATTGAGTTTTTGCGACCTGCAAATAAGGGTAATCAAAGCACTGATAAGTTGACATTTGCGGAATTCGATGTACACGAAGCAAGAGATAATCAACCGGCATCAGGTAATTTCTATTATAGAGTTTATAGTTTAGATACTATACTTCATAGAGAAATTAAAGTTGTTGTAACAGAAGTATTTATTGATGAAGGGCAAAATAAGGGGTGGTTCGTAGGAACAGTAGTTTCTGATACAAAAGGTTGTGGAGGTAATGGTCAAGGAGGCCACGATAGTGGATGCAGTGATAGCGACGGTGGTTGCTCAGGCGACGATAGCGGCGGACATACTGATGCTTGTACCGGACACGATTCCGGACATGACAGCGGATGCTCAGGCGATGATGGTGAAGATCATACCGATGGATGCGGAGGAAGCAGCGGCGGAAGTGGTGGATCTTCAAACAACAATGGAAATCCTACTAGCGGAAAAAATTGCAGGATAGGTCAAATATTAGCTGTAAAAATTCATGATGTTGATAGCCCAGGAATGAATGGAGATGGAATAACATGGAAATGGTTTGATCCCGATGATCCTAAAGTTCCACACGTTGAGGACCTAAATTTAGATAATGCAGGTTGTGGAGGTAGTAACGGTGGAAGTGGCGAAAGTAACGACGGCTGGCCTCATTTATGTAAGAAAACGATAATCGGTGGCAATCTGGTTTTACACTATTAGGATATATTAAGTAAAAACTATTATCCATAACCATCTTCATTATTAATAATTAGTATAGGAGGTGTGTTATGGAAAAGATTGAAATTTTGATTCTAGGAGATTGTAGAGAAGCAGTTATTTGTGCAAAATTTGCAAAAAAAAACTATTCTGATAGGCATGTAGGTATTGTCGTTTCTAGTTATACAGCTTTTACAAATATGCTAAGTATTTATTTTAACTACTTAGTCATGTCTAGAATAAATAATGTTTATAAATTTTTAATTGGCGATGTTGAGTTTGATGTATTGCCTGATGAGGTTATTGGTAGAGAAGATAAAAGACTTCTCCTGGAATCCGGAAAAATTACAGAATTTGAAAAATTAGTTTTTGCTGTGGGTTGTAAATGTCCTGATTTACAGATCGAAGGAATTCAAAAGAACGGAGTAATATTTTTAAAAAATAACCTTCATCAACTAGACAGAATAAGACAGATTGCTCTTTCTAAAAACAAAATTGCTGTTTATGGCGGCGGATATATTGGCGTTAAGCTATCTGATGAGCTTTTAAGTTTAAAGAAAAAGCTAGCTCTAATTGAAAAATCAAGGTGCCTTCTCCCAGAATCAATAAACCCTGCACTTGGATTAGAAGTAAAAGATATTCTATCAAACATGGGTGGCGAAATATTCCTGAACACAATGGTAACGAAAGTAATAGGTGGTGAATCAATTGAAGCAATTGAGACAAATCAGGAGAACATTATTGATTGCGACTTACTTTTAATTTCATGTAGAAATAAACCCAATATTAACCTTGCTCAAAAATTCGGACTAATTTGTGATCCTGACAGAGGGATACTGGTGGATGAGTATTTTAGAACCTCAGAGGAAGGAATATTTGCAATTGGTGAATGTGCTGCTCATTTTGATTTCTTTAAAGGTGATATGTTTTCAGCAATTCTTTCATCAACAGTTGTAATGGAAGGATCGATAGTTGGGTCTAATCTTCACTCATCAATTTATAACCGTAACAGATCTCTAGAATATCTATATTCAACATCAGCCAGAATTTAGGAAGTTAATAAAGATTTAAGAGTCCGAGGTTTCAATTATTTAATTATTAAACTATTCCAGATCTTTGTGTAAATAATTAACTTTGATTATGAAAATATCATTTAAAGTAA
Organism: uncultured Ignavibacteriaceae bacterium; assembly: GCA_963812305.1. Lineage (GTDB taxonomy): Bacteria > Bacteroidota > Ignavibacteria > Ignavibacteriales > Ignavibacteriaceae > IGN3. The sequence continues at coordinate 426,790 of CAWEUT010000002.1, read as the reverse complement.
GACCAAAGATCCTGATTTTTATTGCTTTAGTTGTAAGTATTGTAATGATATCTATCTGCTTATTTTGAACTTCGTCAGAATAAAGAAGAAGTATTCCACTTATTAACCGAAACAGCTCATTCTCTTTCAGAAACGATAACCACAAGCAGTATTAATGCTCTAAACTCAAGTAACGAATTGGAAAACCTAATAACTGAAAGATTATTAAATAATGCAAGAATGATCAGAGTATTAGACAGCCTGAATTTATTAAGCCATGAAAAACTGATAAAAATTGGTAAGGCTAATAACATATACAGAATAAATATCTTTGATAAAAATGGTGATAGAGTTTTAACAAACCGAGTAATCGAATCCGATGATCATGTGCATGGTGAAGAAAAAGTTAATCGATATAAAGAAGTTGAACCAATATTGACAGGTAAGACTACTGAGCTGATTATTGGTTTAAAGCAAGCTATGCATGTAGACGAGCAGAGATTTGCAGTTGCTGTTGCCCGTTCAGGTAGGAGAGGTGCCATTGTTGTTAATATGAATGCAGAGGATTTTTTATCATTCAGGAAAAGAATTGGTATCGGAAAAATTATTCAAGAAATAGGTGATGATTCTGAAATAGAATACGTGGCACTTCAGGATTCAATAGGTATTATGGCTGCAAGTAGTACCGTAAAAGAACTAAGTAGTTTTTCCGATGATACATTTTCTGTTAGGTGCAAAGCTGAATGATTCAACTTTTACAAGAGTAACTAACTTTGATGATAGAGAGGTTTTTGAAGCAATAAAAGGTCTTTATTATCGAGGCGACTTTATCGGCGTATTTAGAATTGGAATTAGCTTGGATGAAGTAAGAAGTATCGAGGGTAGGATCATAAGAAGAATCATAATTATATCAATTATACTGGCAGCAATTAGCATTATTCTGCTTAGTGTTATTTTTCTCGAATCAAAATCTAAATCTAATTACTCAGGAGTATGCTAATTACAAATCTTTTACAAGTTCATTTCTGCAGAATATGAAGGAAGCTGTTCTGACTGTTTCAAGCGATATGAAGATTACTTTATTTAACATTTCAGCAGAAAATCTTTTTTCGGTTTCAGCCTCTGAAATAATTAATAAAGATATCAGTAATACGGGTATTAAATCGTTAGAGATAATTGGAGCAAATATTAAAAACAATAACATTTATAAAAATTTGGAGTTATCAATAGAATCTGGAAACAACATAAAATTTACTTCTGTAAACATAACTCCAAATTACGATCTTGATAAAAATCTTGACAGCTATACAATCATAATCAATGATATTACAGAGTTAAAAAATATTGAGGAACAAACTAAACGAAATGAAAAATTACTTGCAATGGGCGAACTTGCATCGGGTGTGGCACATGAGATTCGTAATCCAATAAATTCTATAGGTATGATTGGTCAAAGGTTAAATAGAGAATTTACTCCTAATGCCGATACTAAGGAGTATAGCACATTAACTAACTTGCTGACAAGTGAAGTTAGCAGAGTAAATAAAATAATCACCCAGTTTTTACAATATGCCAAACCATTGGATTTACAAATAGTAAATGTTGAGATAAGTAAATTAATGATGGACTTCTATCACCTTTTTATTGAACAAGCGGAACAAAGAAATATTGCATTTAAGATCAAAGGAGATAAAAACGTTTATGCAAATATTGATCCTGAATTATTTAAGCAAGCCATAATTAATTTTATCCAAAATGCTTTTGATGCAGTAGAAAATAATGGCAGGGTTTTGGTAGAGTATTCTACAAAGGATGGAAGTTTTATAGTTACGATTAAAGATAACGGGAAAGGGATTCCTGAGAAAGATCATAGCAAAATTTTTGATCTTTATTATTCTACAAGAAAAGAAGGATCAGGAATTGGTTTGAGCATTGCTCAAAAAATAATTTCACAGCACAACGGAGTAATAGATTTTACATCCGGTAATAATGGAACAACATTTAATATTAAGATACCATACAATGAAAAATTATAACATTTTAATTATTGATGATGAAAAATCACAAAGAGATATTCTTCAAGGATATCTTGCCAAAAAAGGTTACAAGGTATTTACTGCAGAATCCGGCAGCCAGGGAATAAAAATAATTAATGAAAATCTTGTCGATATTGTTTTTTCAGATTTCAAGATGCCTGAAATGACCGGCCTGGAAATTCTGGCAAAAGTTTCTCAGATAAATCCGGAAATAAGTTTTGTTATCATTACTGCTTATGGTACTGTTGAAAATGCTGTTAATGCTATGCATTTAGGAGCTTATGATTATTTATCAAAACCTGTTAATCTGGATGAGCTGGATTTATTAATAGCAAGAATAATTGAACACAAAAATTTAAAATCAGAAAACGAGCTGTTAAAAAAACAACTTTATGAAAGATATAAATTATCCTCATTCATTTCTCATTCATCAAAGATGGAAGAAGTTATTAGTGTTTCAGTTAGAGTTGCCGAAAGCAAAGCAACAATTTTAATTACGGGAGAAAATGGCACCGGCAAAGAAGTACTCGCTAAATCAATTCACTTCATCAGCCCGCGAAAAGATGGTCCCTTTGTTGCAGTTAACATTCCCGCTCTATCCTGAAACATTGTTAGAAAGTGAATTATTTGGTCATGAAAAAGGCTGCGTTCACCGGTGCTGATAAAATGAGAAAAGGTCGATTTGAACTTAGCTGATAAAGGAACAATTTTTTTAGATGAGATTGGTGATATTCCGTTATCAATTCAGGTTAAAGTTGCTTAGAGTATTGCAAGAGCATCAATTTGAAAGAGTTGGTGGAACCGAAAGTATAAATATTGATGTGAGAATTATCGCAGCAACAAATCATAATCTGGCAAATAAAATAAAAGATGGATCGTTTAGAGAAGACCTATATTATCGATTAAATATTGTTGGCATTCATATACCACCTTTACGAGAGAGAAAAGAAGACATTCTTCCATCTAATAGATTTCTTCGTCCACAAATATTCACAAGAAAACAACAAAAGCGACATCGAAATTTCTAAAGAAGCTATTGATGTACTTATGAAATATAACTACCCGGGCAATGTTCGTGAACTTGAAAATATTATTGAAAGAGCTGTTGTGCTTGCACGGACAAATATACTTGCAACCAGCGATCTTCCGTTAACAGTTAAGGGAGTGAAATATGAAGATCAACTTCCCGAACTGGGAAAAGGAACTTTAACTGAGCAGGTAGAAGCACTTGAAAAGAGACTTATCTATGATGCATTAAAAGAAAGTAATGGTAACCAAACTAAAGCAGGAAAATTATTGGGAATTACAGAGAGAAATCTACGATACAAACTTCAGAAATATGAAATCAAACATTAAGAATAGTAAGTGATTAAAAATCATAACCCAGTGAAACAGAGATCATCTGATTTGAGTATTTATAGTAGTAATCATTTGAATTGTTCTTATAATAATTCCAGGCTGTAGATAATGACAAACCATTAATAACATTGCTTAAATCAAAACTCAATCCCGCACCAAATCCAAACTGTTTATCTTCACGCAAGTAATCGAGTTCAGTCCCATTTTTATCGGCAGCAGGTAATGATGAATAATTTCTTATCAAATATTTTGCTTCGAGACTGAGTTCAATATCCTCATTAAAATAATGTTTAAAACCTAAGCCTGCCTCGATTCCATCGTAAGAATAAATATCATTAAATATTTCTTCCTCATAATAAATCAACGAATCACTAATTAAATATCTGCTGCCATCAGAAAGATTTTTTTGATAGATTGCATAAGCGCTCAATCCGGTCAGCTCACCCAATGACTGCCCGACATTAATTCTGAATTTTAACAGCGAAGATTCATTCAGGTAGTCCTCATAATCATACTTTTCCAGATAATTTTTATATAAATATTCGGCATTAAGTGTAAGCGAGGTTTGAGTTTCAAAATTTGAAATCCACGTAAGAAATACACGGTGTTCATTATGTGAATATAAAGTGAAGTTGTTGTAAGTGTTTTTATTAAAAATATAACCGGGCAAAATAAAATCTGTCTCGCTTACTGATTGACGATAATTAATGTAAGCTGATATCTGATCAAAATCATAAACCTCATATTCATCTTCATTATTTCTGAACGAATAATTTATACCTGCATTCAATGGATTGTCATCAATTGAAAATAAATGTGTTTCAACTAATCCTATACGATGGGTATTAAAAGATTTTGCAGTTGTGGTCTTAAAGTAATTTAAACTTCCTTCATAATAAATCTGGATGTTATTAAACTCAGATTCAAAATTGTACGCAGTACCAAATGACAAACTGTTTATAAAATCAGATACTTTATCACTGGTATTAAAAATGTTATCATCGTAAATACCCTGATAATATGTATAGAAGTTAAACTGAGCTTTTGCAGAAGTAAAAAAAAGAATTGATAAAATTAATATTGTACTGAATCGTTTAAGCATAAGTGGTTTTAGGAAAATCAGTGAGCCCCACCGGAACCACTGCCATTTGTATTTCCATTACCACCATTACCATTTCCACCTGATCCGCCGGGACCACCAGGACCCTTTTGTCCCGAACCTTGTCTCTTTCTCATTTTATTAAAACTCATTCCGCTCTGTCTGGAATCGCAAATACCATCGCCATCTTTATCAATAAAAACATCTTTCTTTTTACGATTTTCTTTCACATCTGTTTGCGGATCACCTTTTGGTCCTATCTGATTTTGCAATTTATCGTTTTGTTGTTCCTGTGCTTTAACTTGATTTTGCTCCTGATTTTGCTTTTTGATTTGCAGTGAATCAACAGTTTGAGCAAACATAAGTCCGCTTGAAAATATTATTACGATTATTATTGTTTTCATATAAACCTCTGTTAAACTTGAGCAATATAAATGCCACTTGAAATATTGTTATAGCACAATGAAAATCAAACATGAAAATAGACTAGACTCGACAATCACCGTATGATGCGACTAAATGGTCGAAAAAATAATCATTATTCTCACACCTGAAATTGATATCTGATTTTCAAGCAATGCTTAATCACATTTCAGGAGTTTTTATAAAAACTGTTAGCGTGAAATAAAAATAAGAGAATCTTGTAATACCGATCTTGTTTCTGAATCTAAGTTTAGATTTTTACTTGAGATGCTGAAACAATTCGCCGCGGCGAACAGCATGACAACACAGATAGATTATGAAGCTCACTTCTTCAAAAAAGGCAAAGTAATTTTAACACTAGTTCCCGGATATTTATTTGTAGAAAGATGCGATGGACTTTGAACATTTATAGTTCCATTGTGTCTTTCTACAATTTGTTTAACTACAGATAAACCTAAGCCAGAACCCTCAACGCTGCCGTGTTTGATATTACTTGCTCTGTAAAAGTCATTAAATATTTTTTCAGTTTCTTCTTTGGGAATTCCAACCCCGTTATCACTAACATTAATAATTAAATTATCCTTGTCCTCATCAACTTCAATCTCAACTATTCCATCCATAAAATTATACTTTATTGCATTGCTGATTATATTGGATAAAGCTATCTGAATTAAAAGCGGATCACCTTCAATTGTATGTTTTTCTTTTCTATGATTTATAATTGAAAGCTTAACACCTTTTGCTTCTGCATTTACTTTTGCACTTTTAATTGCCCTTGCAAGTATCGATGCGATATCAACTTCTTCCTTAATAAATGAATCTTCAATTCTAAGTTTAGAAATTTTTAATACGTTATTAATTAACTCGATAGCTTCATCTGATCTTCTTCTTGCGCGCGTTAGTTTTTCTTCAACAACCTCATCTAACGGACCAAGAAATTTTTGCAGAACTAAATCCAAATAAGAATGCACCGCTGCAAGAGGTGTTTTAATCTCGTGTACAATACCTGAAATATATTTTTGCTTTTCTTTTTCGGCAGCATTTATTTTATCTATCGATTCCAACAACTGCTGTTCTCTGATATAAAGTTGATTTGCCATTCTATTTGATATCAGCACAATCATATCAACCAGAAATGCAAAACTAACATTCATCGCAAGTACATAATTAAATTGCTGATGAAGAGAAAATGGAAGGAAACCGGATACATGATGATGTGGCAATATCGAATAATATTCTCCCACTGTAATGCCCCAAAATGCCAACACAATCACAATAGCAAAAGTATAGATAACAAATCCCGGTAAGATTAAACTGCCAACAATCATATGAATCACAAAGAATAAAAGTAAAGGCGATTCAACACTTCCGGTAAAGTAAACAATAAGCATAAGTGCAGTCAAATCAAATATCATCTGAAGAATTGATAAATGCAGCGGATTAAATTTTTCTGCATCCAGTTTAACAAACTGCCTGAGGTAGTGAAAAGTAATATTATATACTAGAATTGAAAATGTTGTTATTAAGAGTGCTAATTGCTGTTCATCAGAAAAGTTAATTTCTAAAAAGTATTTTGGAAATATTATAAAGAAGAGAAGCATTACTACAGCAGTATAACGTAATTTTATAAACCAGAGATTTCTGCTTCGAACGGTTAACCAAAATTCTTCGTAGTGAATTGCCCAAGCTGGAACAAGATTAAACATTACAATCTCTTTTTAGTCACTGTAAAAATAAAAAAGGCAGATGCCAATTACGAACATCTGCCTAGAAGATCAATTAATTATCTTGAACAGGTCATTTCGAAGGAGTCCTCGACTGAGAAATCTTTATAAGTATAAAAATCAGATTTCTCCCTTCGGTCGAAATGACATTTATTATTTATTGCCATGTATAAAGACCTATTTAAGTTATAACGAAATTAAGCGATATATTTTCCTCTCTTCACATAACTTGTGTGAAGTAGTTTATGAGAAATATGTCCGCAAGGTCCATCAGTTAAAAATTCAGTATAGATATCCGTAACATGTCTATTCTCATGAGATTTTCTTAATGGTAAAGAATTATCTTCATCATAAATAGCTTTTGCGCGCATCTTTCTGATTTCTTCATTTGTAGGAATTGGCTGACCGCCGCCGCCAAGACATCCGCCTGGACAAGCCATAAACTCAATGAAATGACATTCACTGAATTTACCGCCAGCTTTTATATCATCCATAATTTTTTTAGCATTTGCTGTTCCGTGTGCAACTGCAACTTTTAAAGTTGCACCTTTTAACCAGTTCCAATCAGGAACAAGATGCTGTAAGAATTTTGGAACAGGACCAACTTCCGTAATTGGAAGTTCTGCATATTTTATTCCTTCAAATCCGCGAAGTGGAATTATATCTGCGTTAGCAAAAATATCTTCAGCTTTTTTACCAGTCACTAATTCAATTACAGTACGAAGTGCCGCTTCCATAACGCCGCCTGTTGCACCAAAAATTAATCCTGCACCGGAAGCATCACCGAATGGATCATCAAAATGTGATTGAGGCATTTCAGGTAAATATATTCCTGCTTCCTTTATCATCTGTCCGAGTTCACGTGTTGTTAATCCGAAATCAACATCTTTAAAACCTGAGTCATTCATTTCAGGACGATTACATTCAAACTTTTTGGCTGCACAAGGCATAACCGCAACAGACACTATATCTTTTGGATCAATGCCTTTCTTTTCAGCATAAAAAGTTTTTATTAATGCTCCAAACATTTGCTGTGGTGATTTTGCAGAACTTAAGTTATCAATGTATTCGGGATAGAAATGTTCAAGATATTTTACCCAGCCTGGTGAGCAAGATGTAAATTGCGGAATTGCAACTTGTTCTTTCTTAACCAATGCTTTGTAAAGTCTTAAAATTAATTCAGTTCCCTCTTCCATGATTGTAAGATCTGCAGTAAAGTTTGTATCGAACACAACATCAAATCCTATTCTGCGTAATGCTGTGTTCAATTCACCGGTAAAAGATTTACCAGGTTCTAAACCAAATACTTCGCCAATTGCAGCACGTGGTGATGGAGCTGTTTGAATTACAACATGTTTTGTAGGATCATCAATTGCATCCCAGATTACATCTGAAGGATCATTAGCTTTTAATGCACCGGTTGGGCAGCGATTGATACATTGTCCGCAGTTAATACAAACAACATCAGCAAGAGGTTTTTCTAAAAATGTTCCGATATGTGTTTTATCTCCTCGATCAATTGCTTCCAGTACTCCAACTTCCTGAAGATCAATACAAGTTCTTACACATCTTCTGCAGTTAACACATTTATTCATATCACGTATAACGGAGTAGGATGATAAATCTTGTTCAAATAATGGTTCTGTAACATGCCCAAATGTATAAGAATCAACTCCATATTCTTTTGCAAGTGTTTGAAGTTCGCAGTTATTATTTCTTACGCATGAATAACATTCACCGTAATGTTCACTAAGAAGTAAATCTATAATATGTCTTCTTGCTTTACGAACCATACTGCTTGATGTTTTTATTTTTATTGGAGCAGTTATTGGAAATGAACAAGCCGTTTGAAGAGTTCTCATTCCTTCAATTTCCACAACACAAATACGGCAAGTACCTGCAATGCAAAGATCTGGATGATGACAAAGTGTAGGCACGTGAATTTGATTTTCTTTACAAGCATCAAGAATTGTTTGTCCAAAAAATACTTGTACTTTCTTTTCATTTATTTCAACAGTTACTTTACTTCCAATTCCATCTTCTAAAGTTGGTTTTTCAATCGTAAGCGGTTGCTGAGACATTGGTGTTCTTGATTTTTCTTTCATCACTTACCTGCCTTTCCGTTAAATCCATCATTTCCAACTGTGTGAAAGATTTCATCTTTAAAATTTTCCAGAATAGATATGAATGCATTCGGGCTTGATTGACCCAGCCCGCATTTAGAAGCCACCTGCATTGTTTTTCCAAGTTCTTTTAATGTGTTTATATATTTGAAAGTAAAATCTCCGCGTTCAATCATATTAATACCTTCAAGAAGTTTTACATTTCCGATTCTGCAAGGTGTACATTGTCCGCAGGATTCTTCAACAAAAAACTCCATAAAGTTTTTAAGAACATGAAGCATATTTCTTGATTCATTAAAAATAATTACTGAGCCTCCGGTTGGAATATCTTCATAACCAAATTTGCGATCGAACTGCGATTTTGGAATACATGTTCCCGATGCACCGCCAACCTGAACAGCTTTTGTATTTGTTGCACCAACCAATTCAAGCAATTCATTAATTGAGATTCCCCAGGGTAATTCATAAACACCAGGTTTTTCACAATCACCTGAAACAGAAAATAATTTTGAACCGGTTGATTTATCTGTTCCGTGATTTTTAAACCAGCTTCCGCCTTTAGTAATTATATGAGGAACAGCTGCAAGAGTTTCAACATTGTTTACAGAAGTTGGATATCCCATATAACCTGTGTTAACAGGGAATGGCGGACGATTACGCGGTTCACCTCTATTACCTTCAAGTGATTCTATTAGTGCAGTTTCTTCACCACACACATAAGCACCTGAACCAAGACGAATAGAAATATCAAATGAAAAATCTGTACCAAGAATTCCTTCTCCAAGCAGATTATCTTCTCTCATATTTGAAAGATAATTTTCTAACTGTTCCAGCATATATTCATATTCAGCACGCAGATAAACGATACCAACTTTTGCACCGACTGTGTATCCGCCAATAACCATTCCTTCAAAAACGAGATCAGGATATTCCATCAAAAGCACTCTGTCTTTAAAAGTACCTGGTTCGCCTTCATCAGCATTGCAGACAATAAATTTCTTATCAGCTTTTGCAGCAGCAGTTAACATCCATTTTGTAGATGTAGGAAATCCTGCACCGCCTCTGCCCTTTAAACCTGAATCTTTAATTTCAAAAAGAATATCTTCTCTTTTTTCCTTTAAAGCTTTCTTAATTCCTTCTCCTCTTTTGTAAGCAGAGAATAGAACCGGTCCTGTTCTTTCAGTTTTTACTGCATCAATTTTAGTTTGTGTTTTCATTTTGCCTCCCTACTTTATTTCGTTAAGAATGTTAACAGCTTTTTCGGGATCGAGCTTTGTGTAAACACGATCATTAATTATCATTGCAGGTCCCTGATCACACATACCAACACAGTTTGTGTACTCAAGAGTAATGCGATTATCTTTTGTTGTTTCGCCAAACTTAATTCCAAGTTCTCTTTCAATAGCCTGAACAACTTTACTTTTGTTCGCCATATCGCAAGAGATAGTCTGGCATAGTCTTACAATATTTCTTCCTGTAGGTTTTGAATGAAGGAAAGAATAAAAAGATATAACACTAAACACTTCAACAGGATGAATATCAAGTAAACGTGCAACTTCCTGCTGAGCAAAATCACTTACATAACTGTGCTTCCTTTGTATTGCCTGAAGCACCGGCAAAAGAGATGATCTGTCTTTACCGTATTTTATTACGTAGCTCTCAATCTCTTCAGAGAGAGCATTTTTTTCTACAACAAGCATTTGCTCACTCCTTAAAATGAATTGCTAAAAGTTTTTCTACCTTGTCTATAAGTGTTTCCGGTGAGATTGGTTTTTCAACAAACTCATCAACAGGAACCATTTCACTTACCCCAAATTCCATCCCTAAAGATTTTGAAACTGAAGTGTACATTATAATTGGTGTATCAACATTCATTTTGCGGAATTTTTGCGCAAGAAAAAATCCGTCGTCCGGTTCAATCATCATTACATCAAGAATAATTAAGATCAGGATTTTGTTCCATAACGATTTTGTAACCATCGTCCGGATTAGAAGCGGTGATAACGTCGTATCCTTTTGATTGCAATACCAAACTGCTGGCATCTACTATATCAGGATCGTCGTCTATGATTGCTATTTTAGCCATTGTTTATCCTCTAAAGATAAATTTGCGAATATGTAGTTAGTTAAGAATATTCAATTAATGCTCATTTAACATGTTAAGTGCCATATTACTTTACACCAAATAATTATTTTAATTCAATTAGTGCGATAGTAAAATATTTTTTTGTTGATATTTTCTTAAACCTAAGAACTTTTTCTTCTCAAATAAGATATGCTGTTTATTAGCTTTTGCTAAATGTTAAATGATGATAAATGATAATTGAATTTAGAATTATGGAATGGAGATTTTGGAGTTCGATGAAAATTAATTATACGATACCTTTTAAATGATTAAATCACCTTACGCAAAAAGTTATTTCAAATACTATTTCCGTAACACAGACTTAAGTCTGTGCTACGATTATACAATATTTATTTAAATGCTACCTAAGTTGATTTATTAATAAAAAAAAGCGATTCATGTGAATCGCTTTAATAAAATTTTTACAATTATTATTTATAGTGTTAAAAGATAATCTGCAATCTTCCCTAAATCTTTTACATCCTTGTTGCCGTAGGAAGGCATAATTCCGTTAGGATATTTGGCTTTATATCCTTTAAATCTATCTGAATCCATAAACGAATTTGGATTACGAAGATAGTTTATAAGATTATCTCTGCTGCTCCAGAATTCTTTTAATCCTTTAAGTGATGGACCCATATTTGTTCCTGCAAGATCAGCCCCGTGACAATTAGTGCAGCCAAAAGATTGAATTAGTTTATCGCCGGATAGTTCTGCTGATGTTTGCTCACCCATTGGCGAGTTATTCATACCGGAAAAATCTTTCATCGGTTCATCTTCTTTAGTTAAACGACCAATCATAAAAAGAACAATAAATAAAAGTAAAAACGCTGCTACCCAAATTTGTGGTTTTGTCATATCTCTATAATTATTTTGTTAACGAAAATCCTTGTTTATATTATTCTATTTCAAACGAAGCATTTACAACTCCGATAATTTCTTTTTCAATCGAGCTAAGATCATTTATTCCATAATCAGAAATTGCATTGGAAAATTTTGGAGTGATTTGAAGAACACCCATTCTTGCACTCCGCATTGGTCCAAGATCTCTATCGGTTGCTTCAGCTATTTTCTGTGCTCGTATCATTGCATCTCTAGCTGCTGCTGCCTGAATTTCAATTTTCAAATCTGCCATTTTTGTATAATGATATTCCGGCTGCTCAACATTAAAGCTAACACCTCTCTCAATAAGTGAGGTTATATCCAGTGAAAGTTCTTTAATTTTATTTACATCCGATGATTGAATTTCTATACGCTGACTATAAATATATCCTATCACTCTTCCTGTTTGATATCCCTGTTCACTCATTTCATAAACGGGATAATTGTTAATTGTATTAAATTCAATTTTATCTTTTGGAAATCCCTTCTTTTCAAGATATGAAACAAGAATTGGTTTTTGTCTGTTCAATTCAGCAAACGCACTTTCTGATGTCTGGGATCTTACCGAAATCGTTCCGCGAAGAAAACCAAGATCGGAAACAATTTCTTTTTTTGCTGATCCGGTTACATTTATAGTCTGGTTGGCACGTTGGTTCGATTTCCAGGCATTTGTAAAAAACACAACACCAATAATAAAACTAACACCTATTATTACTGCCGGAAGAAAGAGACTGTTCTTTTTTTCCATATTATTTGATGAATTTTTTAATTTTTAAATGTGTTAAAGCGAGTGGCAACATATCAAAAAAGTGTAATTTTAACAACAGAATTTGATTAGTATCTTATAACTCAATTTGAATTTATTACAGAATTTTATGAAAAATCCAAACAAACTTATTAACGAAAAAAGCCCTTACAATTATTGTAAGGGCTAAAATAAAATTCAATTTAATAGAATTTATTCATACCAGGAAACAATTTCGTACCCACCTGTTCCGGGGAAAAAGGGGGAGAAGCAACCAAAAATCTGTCATCATATTTATATCGTTTTGCAAACCCACTCTTAATCGTACCACCACTAAATGTACCAACAGCACCGCGTGTGTTTTGGATGATACCTCCAATCAAATTTATATTACCGCTAACTACTCTGCTATCATAATTTTCAGCTCCAAATCCACCATTCTGGACATAAATTGAAGCATTTATATTTATGCTGCTTTTATTGGGGGTGTTTTCTGTTATTAAAACATTTTTTTGTGCAACTATTCCGAGCATATCATTACTCTCTGTAGTTTTCGGATTATGAGTATAAACGATATCATCATCAAGATAAACTGTACCTTTTGGATCCGACGAACCTGAACATCCTATCGTGTAAGCACCCGAAATAGTTCCTTTTAATCTTACAGTTCCATTATCAACAAAAATAACTCCATTAGCTGCTGCGGTTGGTAGATAAAGGGTGTCGATATAAGGGCCTGTGCTTTTATATTTATACAAAAGATTATCCCCTTGAAACTCCATATAAACAGTGCTTTTCCCGGATAGATTTCCATTGAAATATAAACCACCACTCTGAGCGGGAGCTTTTAGCGCAGTGACGCCATCTAATGGCATTGGAAGATCTACCCCTTGCTCGTATCCTCCGTGAAAGTATGGAGCATCTGTTTTTTGGTTAGTATAATACTGGATTTTCCCTTTTGAACTTGCTTTTCCATAAAATGAAGGTTTCTGACTAGCTAACAGATTGCTTTGAGTGTGGAAAGGTCCCCAGACAGTATCTTGGTTAATCCACCAGATGCCACTACCTTCACTGACTGAGTAATAGGCAAATTTTGAAAACTTACTAGGGGCTAAGGTTACTTTAACACGACTTGTATCTTTACCAAAAATTCCAACCGAATGGATTTGTCTCAAATTTTTATAAGCATCTAAAATATTTACTGCAACAAAAAGCTTTCCACCTTGATAATCAAGGTTATTGTATCCGGTAGTCCAGGTTGGATTCAAAAATATCTCGTTTGCTGCCATATTCGCTCCGCTGATTGCAATATTATGGGCGTTTGTCTTGGAAAAATAATCAACATAGTTATCCGTCATCCTTCCGGAAACTCCATTAAAATAATTTCCAGCTATCATAAACAACAAACTATATCCCATCATAACGAGTAAAATCGCTTTACCACTCATTTAAAGCTCCTATCTGTTTCTTAAATTTCTTGCTAATAATCTTATTTGTTTCCAAAATGCTGTAGAATAATTTTCATCGTATGCATAAACAGTTTCTACCTGAACATTAATTTCATAAGAACTAATTAATGACGGTTTTGAAATAGGCAGGCTAAGAGTATCTCCTAAAGCATCAAAATATCTCATAAAAAATTGAGTAACACCCAAATTTATTGCTGCTGCAGGCTGACTGTTAAGCTTTCGATAAAAGAATATATCTCTTGGATTAGGGGTAGAAGTTAAAAATCCTCCCGTATAATAACTTATCGTATCCATACTTCCGTTATCATCAACATCAGCGTAAAACTTGATACTATTAGCAGTTGCCTGAGCAATCGATTTTGTTGGGTCGGGAAATTTCTGATAGTCTTTACAATACCCCATTTTTCTGAAATCATATTCCATAATTTGAGCTATGGTTACCAAATTCTGTTGAAGTGAAAGCTCACCACCATAATTGGTTGTTTTTTCCGTCGCCGTATTATTAAGTCTTAAGACAATGAGCAGTAATAATCCGCCCATAATAGTCGATCCAAGTATGTCAATTAATGTACTAAATCCCATCTATTCTCCTATCTAAAATACCAATAACTATAAACCGTGGACATTTTAATAGTATCACGCGAAAAAGGACTTGAAATATTGATAGTCAATTTTTTATGCCAGTTTTTGCTTGTTATAAAGCCATCTGGATTGCTAGTATTGATGTATTCAACTTTGCACACAGATGTAAATGGAATTGTAAAAATTGTATCGTGTTGGATAACTCCGTTATAATCGTCAAAGTCATCAATAACTCCAGTTACTTCCTGACCAAGCGGTAAAGATAAAGAGGATTTCGCCGAGACTCCATCTTCTTTTGTGTTTTCATCAAAAGGAAGTTTGCTTGCTTCCTCAATTGTAGATGTACCTATCGATGTAGCAAGCACGCCAATTTTAGAGTCTAATGCTACCTCGTCTGTTCTGAGAATTCTTGTATTAACACCCATAATATTTAGTGATAAGATTAAGAGTGCTCCAATGGCAAATAATGATTGACCTAAATTCATAAATTCATTTTGTTGTTATAGAGTTATATTTGCTATTATCATATTAAATGCCAGAAATATTTTCATCCTTCATGATAAAATGCATTTCTAATCATATTTTGTGACTAAAAAGGTGAATAATATATAATTTTTTAATACTAGTTGGAGCCAAAGAATTATATAACTATTAGGTAATATTTACAGGGTAAAATTGCTACTTTTAAAATCAAAGCATTTCCCAGATTTTGACTCCTGACTGATATTTTCCATCTTTAACTTAAAATCAAAATAGTACTCTTATTCCCGATAATTGTTTAAGATTTGTAAAGATTAAAATGTGTAGAAATTTTAATTATCAATTTAGTTCTCATTATTTCATATATTAAAAGTTAGATTAAACATCGAAAGGCCAAAATTATTAAATCCAACAGACTTATTAACGAAAAAAGCCCGTATTTACTTCAGCATGCCTACAATCCTGTAAATTGGTTTCCCTGGAGCGATGGAGCGTTTGAGAAAGCAAGGCAAGAAGATAAACCAATTTTTCTATCAATCGGATATTCAACCTGCCATTGGTGTCACGTTATGGAAAAAGAATCTTTTGAAGACGAAGAAGTTGCAAAGTTGATGAACGATGCTTTTGTTTCAATAAAAGTTGATCGTGAAGAACGACCGGATATTGATGGAATTTATATGTCCGTTTGCCAGATGATTACAGGAGGCGGAGGCTGGCCGCTTACGATTGTAATGACTCCAGATAAAAAACCATTTTTTACAGGAACTTATTTTCCAAAACATAATCGATTCAATAGAATCGGTATGATGGAATTAGTTCCCAGATTAAAAGAAGTTTGGGTAACCAAAAAAGAAGAAGTTCTTAAATCTGCAGATGAGATTGCTTCATCGCTAAAAAAACAAAACTTTATTTCGGATAGCAATGAGATTGATGAATCAATTTTAGATAAAGCTTATGATGAGTTAAACAAAAGATACGATGAAGCAAACGGCGGATTTGGCAATGCTCCAAAATTTCCTTCGCCGCACAATCTTTTATTTCTGTTAAGATATTGGAAACGTAAAGATGAACCCAAAGCACTTGAGATGGTTGAAAAAACTTTAACTGAAATGAGGCGTGGTGGAATTTATGATCACATTGGATTTGGATTTGCACGCTACTCAACTGATCAGCATTGGCTTGTACCGCACTTTGAAAAAATGTTGTATGATCAGGCGATGCTGGTAATGGCTTATACGGAAACTTATCTGGCGACAAAAAATAAATTCTACAAAGAAACCGCAAAAGAAATATTAGAATACGTTTTAAGAGATATGACTCATCCCGAAGGAGGATTTTATTCCGCTGAAGATGCAGATAGTGAAGGTGAAGAAGGTAAATTTTATTTATGGGATGCTGATGAATTAAGAAATGTTTTAGAAAAAGATGAATCTGATTTTGCAATTAAAGTTTTTAATACCGCTGATGATGGCAACTGGATTGATGAATCAAAAGGAATGATGCCCGGAACAAATATTCTGCATCTTAAAAAATCAAATAAAGAACTTGCTGATGAGTTTAATATTAAGCGAAGATGACTTTAGCAAATAGGTTAGAATCAATTCGTAAAAAACTTTTTAATTATAGAGAGAAAAGAATTCATCCGCATAAAGATGATAAGATATTAACCGACTGGAATGGATTAATGATTTCAGCATTTGCTAAAGCTGCTCAAGCTTTTGATGACAAAGAATACGCAGATGCAGCAATCAAATCATATTCATTCATCGAAAAATATTTAACAGGAAAGGATGGCAGATTAATCCATCGCTTCCGTGATGGTGAATCAGGTTTGCAGGCGCATATTGATGATTATGCTTTTATGATAAATGCCTTGATCGATCTTTATGAAACTACTTTTGAAATTAAATTTCTTAAAAGAGCTATCGAGTTAAATGAAATTTTAATGAAAGAATTTTGGGATGAGCAAAATGGCGGATTTTATTTTACTTCATCAAAAAGTGAAGAGTTGATTGCAAGACAAAAAGATGTTTACGATGGTGCAGTGCCTTCCGGAAATTCAGTGGCGCTATTAAATCTTATAAGACTATCACGATTTACTGCAAACATTTATTTTGAAAAAAAAGCATCGCTGCTTGTTAAATATTTCTCGGGTTATATATCAAAGTCTCCATCGGCATTTTGTATGTTTATGTGCGGATTGGATTTTCTCTTTTCTTCATCAACTGAAATTGTAATAGTTTTAAAAAAGAAGGATGATGAGGCTATTCAGGGAATCAATCTAATCAGAAATATTTTTAATCCTAATAAAATTGTTATCCTAAAATCCAGTGATTATCAAAATGAGTTTGGGGAATTGTTATCCTTTACAAAAGATATGAAAATGAAAGATAATAACACGACATTTTACGTTTGTCGCGATTATTCTTGCAATCAACCTGTCAACTCCATAAAAGAATTACAGAAATTACTTATACTATAACTAATTGTTATAGTTAAAGTAGATATTTAATTTTGGTTAGACTAATTTTGTTATACTACCTAAAATAAAGCTGGAGAAACCTGTGAGCTCAGATAATAAATTTGTACGATCTCTGATTGAAAATGCTAAACAAGGCAACAACGCTGCGATCGAACAATTATTCCAGATGAACCTTGGAAAGATTTATGCATTTGCATTACGATTAACCGCCAATAAATCTCTTGCTGAAACAATTACTAAAGAAACTTTTATTGAAGCATGGAAAAAAATGAACCTTGTTAGAAGTGATGCATCATTTCTAAAATGGCTTAGTGCAATAACAGTATATCAAACAATAGACTCCCTCCGAACAAAAAAGAACAAAACAAAAATTGACCACTATGAATTAAGAGAACTTGAGTCTAAAGATGAATTAGATAAACATATTTTTGATTTACCTGATCAGGAAAGAATGATATTTGTTCTTAATAGAATTGAAGGCTATACAATTGAAGAAATTTCTGATATGATGGGAATTAAAAAAGATCAGGTAACGGTTCATTTGGGTGCAGCTCTTTCTAAACTTGCCAGCGCAGAATCGTCTCTTTCTGATGAATCAGTACTAAAAGAAAAGATTGCTAAAGTCGTTCCCGAACTTCAACCCTCATCAGAAGTGCGTAATGGAATATTTTCATACATAATGGATGTAAAAATCCGCGAGCAGAAAGAACAGGAGAAAATAGCAGAAGCTTTAGCCGATAAAGAAAAGAAAGAAAAAGGCGAAGAAGAAATTCCAGAAGAAAAAGAGAAGTATGTTGAAGAAGAAGTTGTAAAACCTAAAAAGCAGTTTAAGTTTAAGTTCAATCCCGAGTTATTTAAGAAAATTGCGTACGCTGTTTTGGGCTTAATAGTGATAATTGCTGCATACATTTTCATCACATCTCCAAGCAGCGGTTGGGAAGTGATTTCACTGTCGGGTCAGCCCAAAGTTGACAATAGTGTTATGGATAAAGGTGATGGGTTTGAATCGGAGAGTTCAATTGAAACAGATGCGGGCTCATCAGTAACAGTTGCAATTCCTGAAATGGGAAGATTGCTAATTGATAATTCATCTGTTGTATCTAGAACTAAAAACAACAATGAAGTTAAAGTTGAAAAGGGACAAATCAGAAAATTTGAAGGAGATGCTTCTGATGTATTAACCGTAATAACGCCTTTGGCAAAGTTTACAGAGTTATACAAAGGTGGTGCGTTCCGTTTGCACGTTGATGAAAGTGGAAGTTGTAAGCTTATTGTAGAAAGCGGCTGGGTTATTGTAAACATAAAAGAGTTTGATTCTTATGTTCCCAAAAATTTTGGTTGTTTAATTACCAGAGGGAAGTATGCTATCCCCTACCCGTCAGATTCTTCACCACAACTAATTAGTTTGCTTGAGAACTTTACTGGGGTTAATGATGTTTCCGTAGGAACTATTTTATCGTTAATTACTAAAGAAGAATCTCTTTCGCTTTGGCATATTCTTCAGCTTGTCAGTAGCGAAAACCGATTTATAGTTTTTGACAGATTGAATGAATTTGTTTCTGCTCCAAGTGGTGTTACCAAGCAAGGTATACAGGCATTAAATAAAGATATGCTTTTAGCAGTGGCGGCAAGAAATTGAATTGAAGATGGATTAGAAATTTTGAGAAATGACATAACTAAAAAGCCAATTCAATTAAGAATTGTCTTTTTAGTTTTAAATAAAGCAAAAAAATTATCTCTTCGGTTTATAAAAATGCGAGCTTTGTCCAAAGAAAACCTCTGCTGCATCCATAATTGTTTCTGATAAAGTGGGATGAGGATGGATTGTTAATTTTAAATCTGTAACATTAGCTCCCATTTCAATTGCAAGAACACCTTCTGCGATCAACTCGCCTGCACCGGGACCGCAAATTCCAACTCCAAGTATTCTCTGTGTATCGGGATCAATGATTAATTTTGTTACTCCATCGTTTCTATCAAGTGTAACTGCTCTGCCGCTAGCCGCCCATGGGAATTTTGCAACTTCGTGTTTTATTCCATCTTTCTTTGCCTGCTCTTCTGTAATTCCAGCCCAAGCAATTTCAGGATCAGTAAACACAACAGCAGGAATTGCAAGCGGTTCAAAAGTAACTTTATGTCCTGCTATAACTTCTACTGCTGTTCTGTCCTTCGTGTGAAGCTTTGTGTGCAAGCATTGGCTCGCCGGCTATATCGCCTATTGCAAAAATATTTGGATCAGTTGTTCTTAATTGTTTATCAACTTTTACCCAGCCACGATCTGTTAGTGTTACTTTTGTGTTTTCTAGTCCAAGTCCGCGTGTTTCCGGTTTTCTTCCGATTGACATTAAAACATAATCATAAACTTTGTCTGAAACATTTCCCTTATCATCCTGTATCTTAACACTGATTCCATCTTTTACTTCTCGCATCTCCAAAACTTTGCTGTTAGTCATAACTTCAGCAAAAGATTTTTTGATTCGTATTGAAAGATAATTTACAAGATCACGATCAGCTCCTGGTAAAAGTCCGGGCATCATTTCAACAACAGAAACTTTAGTTCCAAGTGCTTGATAAACTGAACCAAGTTCAAGTCCAATGTATCCGCCGCCAACAACTAAAAGTGATTTTGGAATTTCTGGCAAATCAAGTGCAGAAGTTGAATTAAGTAATCTTTTAGATTTAATATCTAAAGAAGGAATTGTTGTGATAACAGAACCAGTCGCAATTATAGCTTTTTCAAAAGTATGTTCAATTGTTTGTCCATCAACTTTTTCAATCTTTAATGTTGATGAATTGATAAAACTTGCTCTGCCCTGAATGAAATTTATTTTTCTCTGTTTTGATATTTGGCCAAGTCCGCTTGTAAGTTTTTCTACAACTTTATTTTTAAAATCACGCAGTTTATTTATATCAATCTTCGGTGCACCGAATTCTATTCCCCAATTTTTAGCTTCTTCAGCTTCGTGAATAAGTTTGGCAACATGAAGCAATGCTTTTGATGGAATACATCCGCGGTAAAGACAAACACCGCCGGGATTTTTATCAAGATCAATTAGTGTAACATCCATTCCAAGATCAGCAGCAAGAAATGCAGCAGCATATCCGCCTGGTCCGCCACCGATAACAGTTAATTTTATTTTATCATTCATATAATTTCCTTAAAAAGAATAGCACGCAGATGACACAGATTTTGCTGATCAGCGCAGATCAGTTTAATCAGTGTCATCAGTGTGCCATTGTTTTATAGTAATCTTAAAGGTTGTTCTAGAGCTTCAACAACAAATCTTAAAAATCTAATTGCATCTGCACCATCAATAATTCTATGATCATAAGACAATGATAATGGTAACATTAATCTTGGTTCAAAAACTCCGTAGCCATTCCAAACTGGTTCTAATGAACCACGAGAAACACCAAGTATTGCAACTTCTGGTGTGTTAACAATAGGAGTAAAATATGTTCCGCCGATTCCACCAAGATTTGATATTGTAAAACTTCCGCCCTGCAAATCATCCAACCCAATTTTTTTGTTACGAGCTTTTTCTGCAAGTGCATTCATATCAACAGAAATTTCTGTTAATGATTTTTTATCCGAGTTTTTAATAACGGGAACAATCAAACCAAACTCAGTATCAACAGCAACACCAATGTTGAAATAATTTTTATAAATAATTTCCTTCTTCTCCATATCAATACTGGAATTGAACTGAGGAAATTTCTTTAACGCTTCAACTATTATCTTAACAAGAATTGCTGTAACCGTTAACTTAACTTCGGAATTTTTATTTAATTCTTTTCGTGTCTTCTCAAGTAAAGTTATATCAGCTTTATCAAACTGTGTTACGTGTGGAATTGTAGCCCATGCATAGCTAAGATGATCAGCAGTTTTTTTGCGGATGTTTGTCATCTCAACTTTGTTGATCGCACCAAACTTTGTGAAATCAGGAAGTGATTCTGATTTAATATTTAATCCTGTTCCACCGCCTTGTGAATAAGATTCGTGTAATTTCTTGGAGAATGCTTTAACATCATCCATAGAAATTCTGCCGTTTGGTCCTGTGCCTGGAACTTTATTAATATCAACACCAATTTCTCTTGCTATTCTGCGCACAGAAGGAGCAGCAGGTGCAGCACCTTTTAATATTGGCGGTTGATTATCCAGCTCAGAAGCCTGCATACTCGCACGTTCACCAGTTGGAGCAGTTTCTTTCTTTAATTCAACTTTTGGTGCTTCGGTAACTTCATCTTTTTTAACTTCAGATGGTTTTGATTCCTCAACAGCTACGACACCTGTTTCAACTTTAATTACAACATCGCCGACTTTAGCTTTGCTACCGGCTTTTACAAAAACCTCAACAACTTTTCCCGCAATTGTAGTTGGAACTTCTATTGTTGCTTTATCAGTTTCAATCTCAAGTATTGCCTGATCAACTTCGATCACATCACCAACTTTTACCAACACATTTAGAACATCTGCGGCTTCTATATTTTCTCCAAGATCGGGTAAATGAAAATCTACAATTTCTTTTTTGCCGGATGATTTGGTTGATGGTGCTGCTTTGTATTCAACTTCAGGTTCTGTTTTTACTTCTGTGGGTTTGTTTTCTTGTTTTTGTTCTGACTTACTCTCAGCTCTTAATCTCTTTCTTACTCTCTGCTGGGCTTCCACCTTCATCCACAACCATTACAACCGAACCAACTTTTACTTTATCACCAGACTTAACTAACAATTTTGTAATTGTTCCCTCAACAGTAGAAGGGACTTCAATTGTAGCTTTGTCAGTTTCAATTTCAATAATTGCCTGATCTTTTTTTACTGTGTCACCTTCTTTAACAAGAACATTTGCTACATCTGCAGATTCTATGTTCTCGCCAAGTTCCGGTAATTTAAATTCTGTTGCCATTATAAAACCTTAAATCAAATTTCAGTTTATTTCTATTGCCACGACCTTCAGGGGCTGTTGCATAACTTTTATTTTTGTCATTTCGACCAAAGGGAGAAATCTTAAGATAGTATTTAATCAGATTTCTCAGTCGAAGACTCCTTCGAAATGACATTCCGAAATTTCACAATAAACAATTGCTGATTGCTTCGTCCGATACGACTCGCAATGACATTCTCGTTTTAACTATTCATCGGATTGCGTTTGTTTGGATTTATGCCGAGTTCTTTTGCGGCTTTATCCAACGCTTTATCCTGAATCTTTCCTTCTTTAAATAATGCAGTTAACGTTGCAAACACAATATGCTTTGCATCCACTTCAAAGAAATCACGTAATGCTTCACGAGTTTCACTTCTTCCAAATCCATCTGTACCTAAAGAGTATAATCTTCTTGGGAACCATTTAGAAACAGAATCCGGTAATGCTTTTACATAATCCGAAGAAGCAACAAATACTCCATCTTCTTTTGCAAGCATCTTTTCTATGTATGATTCTTTTTGCTTTGCTGTTGGATTCAACAAATTAAATCTCTCCGCTTCAAGAGCATCACGACGTAAGTTCTTTATAGCTTGTTACACTCCAAACATCACAAGCAACACGATAATCATCTTCAAGAATTTTTGCTGCTTTAATAACTTCATTAAGAATTGTACCGCTGCCGAATAACTGTGCTTTAAGTTTTAAACTCTTTTTATCTGATGCGTGAAACTTATACATACCTTTTAGAATTCCTTTTTCTGCTCCCTTTGGCATTTCAGGCATTGCATAATTTTCATTCATCAATGTAATGTAATAGAAAATATGTTCCTGATCTTCATACATTCTTTTTATACCATCACGAATAATAACAGCCAGCTCGTATGCAAAAGCAGGATCGTAAGTAACAAGATTCGGAACAGGATAAGCAAGTAAATGGCTGTGTCCATCCTGATGCTGTAAACCTTCACCGTTAAGAGTTGTTCTACCTGCAGTACCGCCAAGCATAAATCCTTTTGCGCCAATATCTCCGGCAGCCCAAACAAGATCACCAACTCTTTGCATTCCAAACATCGAATAATATATAAAGAACGGAATCATATTTATTCCGTGTGTATTGTAAGCCGTACCAGCAGCAATAAATGATGACATCGAACCGGCTTCGTTAATTCCCTCTTCAAGAATTTGTCCGTCTTTTGCTTCTTTGTAATAAAGCAAAGAATCTTTATCAACGGGATCATAAAGCTGTCCTGCATGAGAATAAATTCCAACCTGTCTGAACAATGCTTCCATACCAAATGTGCGTGCTTCATCAGGAACAATTGGAACAACTAATTTTCCAATCTCTTTATCCTTTAAAAGTTTTGCAAGAATTCTTACAAACACCATTGTTGTTGAAACTTCTCTACCTTCGGTTCCTTTATAAAATTCTTCAAACAAAGATTCAGGTGGAGTTTTAATTGGACGTACATCTGTTTTTCTTGTTGGTACAAATCCGCCGAGTTGTTTTCTTCTTTCCTTAAGATATTTTATTTCCTGGCTGTCTTCATCAGGTTTGTAGAATGGATTTGTAAGAATATCTTCATCAGCAATTGGAATTCCAAATCTGCTTCTGAATTCTCTCATCTCTTCTTCATTAAGTTTTTTCTGCTGATGAGTAACATTTTTTCCTTCACCTGATTCACCGAGTCCATATCCTTTAATAGTTTTTGCAAGAATTACTATCGGCTTGCCAACGTAATCAACAGCAGATTTAAATGCTGCGTAAACTTTTTCAGGATCGTGACCGCCGCGTTTCATCTTAAACAATTGTTCATCAGTCATCTTCTCAACCATCTTTAACAGATCAGGATCTTTACCAAAGAAATTTTTTCTGATGTAAGCGCCGCCTTCAACAGAATACTTTTGATATTCACCATCAACAACTTCGCCCATACGTTTAACAAGTTTGCCATCAACATCTTTATCTAATAATGATTCCCAATCTTCTCCCCAAATAACTTTTATAACATGCCAGCCTGCACCACGAAAAATAGCTTCAAGTTCCTGAATAATTTTTCCGTTACCGCGAACAGGTCCATCCAATCTTTGCAGATTACAGTTGATAACAAAAATCAGGTTATCAAGTTTTTCTCTTGATGCAAGAGTTATTGCGCCGAGTGATTCAGGTTCATCAGTTTCACCATCACCAAGAAATGCCCAAACTTTACCGCCCGGTTTTTTCATTCCGCGATCTTCTAAGTAGCGATTAAATCTTGCCTGATAAATTGCCATTAAAGGACCAAGCCCCATTGACACTGTTGGAAACTCCCAGAAGTTCGGCATTAGAAAAGGATGCGGATAAGAAGTTAATCCGCCTTCTGGTTTTAAATCTCTTCTAAAGTTTAGTAATTGTTCTTTTGTAATTCTTCCTTCAAGAAAAGCGCGAGCATAAATACCGGGAGAAGCGTGTCCCTGAAAATAAATCTGATCACCTTCGTATCCATCGCCTTTACCGCGGAAGAAATGATTGAAACCAATTTCATACAAAGTTGCAGCAGAAGCGTAAGTAGAAATATGTCCGCCAACGCTGCCTTCCTGCTTGTTAGCTTTTACAACCATAGCCATTGCAATCCAGCGGATAAGACTTTTTATTCGTCTTTCAATTTCTCTATCACCGGGAAACGGCGGTTGTTTTTCTTTTGAGATTGTATTTATGTAAGGTGTGTTTGCACTAAACGGAACGTGAACTCCGGATTTGTGTGCGCGGATTTGAAGTTGATGAAGCAGCTCAACAACTCTTTCCGGTCCGCTATTCTGAAGAACATAATCCAAAGAATAAAGCCACTCGCTGGTTTCAAGCTCTTCAGTCTTTTTATCTTTTTTAATATCATCACTCATAAAAATTTCCTTTATTCTTAAATCGTCATTCCGAAAAGTTGTCAAACTGAACTTGTTTCAGCTTCTCTGTTTAAGCAAAATAAGAGATTCCGAAACAAGTTCGGAATGACGCTTTGATTATTTTTTAATAAAAACAACAATTTTGCAAATAACATTCCTTTGGAATAAATAAAAAATATCGGAATGCTTTGCTCAAAATCGGTGTGAAAAAATAAAGGAAATGGGCTTTAATAACAACAATGTGTGACAAGGATTAAATGACATCTTTGATAAAATTTTAGATTCTTTACACATCTGAGCAAAAATAACCTTTCAATGCAAAGACGATATGGTTCTGAGAAATTCTATTTCAAATATTTCTCAAACCAATTCTTCCTCATTTCATCAACTTCTTTGCGATGGGATTTTAGAAAATGATCTCCGCCTTCAAGCATTACTAATCGATAAGGAATTTTTAAATCCAAAAGCTTGTAAGAAAGATCGAGTGAATCGTGCGGTAAAACTCTGTTATCTGCATTTCCGTGGATAATTAACATTGGCGTTGTCTTAGAAAGTTTTTCCGGAAAGTTTACGATCGATCTGGTTTCGCATCTGCTTTTAAATTCATCTTCGCCGTATCTGCCCATTGTGTGCTCATAAAGTCTTCGCATAAATTTACTTTCATCAGAGTTACAGCGAAGATTTGCAATTCCTCCAAGAACAACTGCAGCTTTAAATATATTGGTTTTTGTTAAGCGTTAGATAAGTCATCATTCCGCCACGACTCCAGCCTTCAATTCCCCACACATCTTTATTTGCCTGTGGAATTTCATCAGCAAGAGGAATAAGATTTAGAACATCATTTAAATCATCACCACCAAAATCATCGTGTCCTTCTCCGCCATCATTTCCGCGATACTGAGAAGCGAAAACACAATAACCCCAGCTTGCAAGCTGCCCGAAAATTCCACGAGCAGTAAATTTATCAATCGCACCGGCATTGCCGATTCCGCCTCTGCACCAAATTATGCAAGGATATTTTTTTGAATCATCTTTTGGATAAGCGATATAACCAGTTACTTTTAATCCATCGGAAATATAAGTTATCTTTTCAACAACTGATTTTTCAAGCGTATCATTTCCCCATCCGCTTGACAATCATTTTTTGCTGCTGCTCGGTTAAAATAATTTCCTGTCTATCAATAATTTTATCACTCATTCCATCTCTCATTTAATTGAGTTTGTAATACTATCGGGTGTTTCCCGGTGGTACACATAAGTCGGAAAATCAACTTTACTAACTTTATATTTTTGAGTTACTCGTTCAAGAAATTCAGAATCCTCGCTGTAATGAATATCTTTAAATCCTCCTGAATCAATAAAAACAATTCGCTTTCCAAAAAAAGTTGCGCCGATCGTGCAATCAGATAAGTGAATTAACTTACTTGGATTATCTTTATCGGGTACAAAAGGATTACCAATTATTTTAACACCACCGTGCACAAAATCAATATTGGAATTTTGAGCGAAATATTTAACCCGCTGTTCAATATGATCCTTTGCAATCTCATCATCACTGTCTAAAAATGTAATAAATTCTCCAACAGAATTTTTTATACCGTTATTTCTCGCTGCCGGAAGATGCTGATGATTTTGATATACAACTTTAATTTTGTGTGAGTATGCATGATAGATTTCCAGAAGATAGGGCGAATAATCCTGACTTCCGTCATCGATTGTTATCAGTTCCCAATTATTATAGGATTGATTAAGTACTGAATCTATTGCTCGTTTAATATAGGCTTGTCTGTTGTAAACAGGCATTATTATAGAAACAAGCGGTGTTGATAAAATTTCGTTAAGCAAATTTTTGTCTGTCTGTAAACACTTTAAGATTTATTTTAATTACCATTAAATTTATAATAATATATAAACATCTTTTATTAATAAAAGATTACAAATATTTAATACCCTTGTTTTATTATATTTGCCCTGCACAAATATCGGAAAAATGCATAATGGCTAAAAAGCAGATTAAACAATCAGAACAGAAATCATCTAAACATAAAACTAAACTATCTTTACAAAAGATTGTAATTGGTGTACTTGCACTCGCAGTGATTGGATTTTTTATAGTTAACAACTTCATAACAAATGAGCCTAAGGTGGAATACTACACATTCACAAAAGAAGGTGAACTAACATTTACCGATTCACTTGGAACATTAAAAGCTAAGATTGATCTTGAAATTGCAGATAATGATTATGAACGCCAGCTTGGTTTGATGAATCGTAAAGAGATGAAAGAAAATGAAGGAATGCTTTTTATTTTTCCCAGACAGGATTATCAATCTTTCTGGATGCGGAACACACTAATCTCTCTTGATATTATGTTTGTCAATGATCAAAAGGAAATCGTAACAATTCATAAAAACACAAAAATCCTTTCCGAGACAAGCTATCCGTCATCAGCACCATCAATTTATGTTGTAGAAACTCTTGCAGGATTCGCAGACAGGCACAACATTCAGGTCGGTGATAAAATTGATTGGATGGGAACAAGAATTGGTTTGTGAGTTTTTTACTTTAATCATACCTCTTTAATAAAAATTAAGAATTTTAGAATTAGGAGAAATTATAATGTCCTCATTTAAAAAGATTGCAATACTTGGTGGTGGAAATATCGGTTTATCAATAGCTAAGGGTCTGCAAAGTTCAGATTTATTTGATCCAAAAAATATTTGCATAACAAGGCGTAGAACTGATCTTATTTCCGATTTAAAGGACAGTGGATTTAAGGTTACATCAGATAACAAAGAAGCCGTGATCAATTCTGAAATAATAATTATTGCAGTTCAACCGCAGCAGTTAAATGATTTGTTATCGCAAATAAGCAGTGATCTTAATCCTGAAAAACATTTAATAATTTCCGTTGTCTCTGGTGCGAGTATAAAGGCAATTAAAAATCATATTGGAAAAAATATTGAAGTGATTCGTGCAATGCCTAATACAGCAATTGCAATTAAAGAATCAATGACTTGTATTTCGGCAGATAGCAAAACTAACGGCAAATTAAAAATTGCAGAAGATATTTTTAATCAGGTTGGCAGAACTTTAATAATAGATGAAGAGTTGATGATTCCGGCAACAGCATTATGTGCTTGCGGTATTGCTTTTTTTCTTAGGGCAATTCGTGCTGCATCACAAGGTGGAATCGAAATTGGTTTTCATTCTGAGGAAGCTTTATTGATGGCAGCGCAAACAGCAAAAGGTGCCGCGGCTTTGCTTTTAAGCGGGCATACACATCCCGAAGGAGAAGTTGATAAAGTTACGACTCCACGTGGATGTACTATATCAGGATTAAACCAAATGGAACATAGTGGATTTAGTTCTGCATTAATTAAAGGAATTGTAACCTCTGCAGAGAAAGCGGCATTGCTTTATAAAGTTGATTAGAAAAAAATTTCATTAATTAATATCTCGATGAATAATAGATTAGTTTTAAAGTTTCTTGAATTCATCAACGCTTAATCCTACCTCACGGATTATGGAACGAAGTGTACCCTTTGCAATTGATTTATGGTTAGGAACAGTCACCCTTCTGTGTGGAAAATTTTTATTTCTCAATATAATATGACTGCCTGTTTGATGGTCGATTTCATATCCAGCCCGTTTAAGAATCTTACAAACTTCTTCCCCGGATAAAATTGGAAGAAAACTCATATAGAAACTTCAACTGTTTCTTCATAAATAGATGGTGGTATGGGTTCGTTGTGTTTCTTTAAACTTTCAAGATAACCTTTAATTGCATCGTTAATATTATCTAATGATTCTTTTCGTGTGCTGCCTTGAGAAATACAACCAGGAAGAGTTGGGCATTCTGCTACAAAAACTCCATCTTCATCTTGTTCAATTAAAACTCTAAATTTCATTTATCATTTCCTTTCTTTATTCAGACTGATTACGCGCGGCAATCTATTGACCGTAAAGTTTATCTTCAACAAGCTCGCAAATAATATGAGCGATTGTAATATGGCCTTCTTGTATACGCTGTGTGTTTGATGATGGAACAACTATTGGTAGATCTACAAGTGATTTTAATTTACCGCCGCTACCACCAAGCAATCCAATTACTTTCATTCCTTTTGCGTGTGCAGCTTCAACAGCTTTAATAATATTGGGTGAGTTTCCGCTTGTGGAAATTGCAAGTAATACATCACCAAGAATACCAAGTCCTTCAACATTTCTTGCAAAAACATTTTCAAAACCAATATCATTTCCTCCTGCAGTAAGATTTGATGAATCAGTCGTGAGAGCTATTGCTGGTAAAGCCGGACGCTGAATGTGATGACTTAATCTTATCATAAACTCTGTTGCAATATGCTGACAATCTGCAGCACTGCCTCCGTTACCGCAAAGTAAAAGTTTGTTGCCGTCTTTATAGGCTGAAACAAGTATATCAACAGCTTTTAAAATTTCATCAGCAAGCTGATCCTTAATTTTAAGTTTTGTTTCAGAACTTTCGTTCAGAGAATCTATAATAAATTTTTGTGCGTCCAATTTTTATATCCTTATAGTGCGAATGTCATTGCGAGGAAGGTTTTACTGACGAAGCAATCTGTAAATTCCTTCGTCCCTTTGAGACTCGGAATGACATATAATGTTAAACTAAAATACTTTGTTTAATGTGTACGGCTGAAGCAAAATCTCTTATCATATCCCAGTTATTTTCATCTTCAAAATAATTTCCCGTTACAATAATCGATGCACCGTTATTAACTTTTTCTCTAGCTGTTCCTGGATTTCTAATTCCACCTCCAACAACAACAGGAATTGTACATTGATCACTTACAGCTTTTACCATTTCATTTGGAACTGAATTATCAGCACCGCTTCCTGCTTCAAGATAAATTAATTTCATTCCAAGATACTCTGATGCAAGTGCAGTTGCTGCAGCAATTTCAGGCTTATTTCTCGGGATTGGTAAACTTCCACTCATATAAATAGCTGTGGTTGTTGAACCTGATTCAATTAAAATGTACGCAGTTGATATCGCTTCAATTCCGCTTTTCTTAATCGATGGTGCAGCAAGTACGTGTTTGCCGATTAAATGTTCAGGATTTCTACCACTTACAACCGATAAAAATAAAATTGCATCAGCTAAAGGAGAAATTTGTGTGATGCTGCCGGGAAAAATTATGGAAGGTAAATTTGTATTAACTTTTACTTTTTCTATAAATGAATTAAAATCACCATTAACCATTAAACTACCACCGACTAAAAATCCATCCACTCCTGATTTTTCACAATGCTTTAAAAATCCGGCAAGTTTATTTTCAGGAAGTTTATCTGGATCGAGCAGAATTAAATATGCGGCTCCCTTTTCCTTAATAGTATTTATTAGATGATTGTAGATCTTCATAATTATTGATTTATAGCTGATTCAATATAGGAATTTCGGTTTAGAGAAAAAAGATTGAGAAGTCAATGATTATTCCCAAAGGGATGGATTTCCACAAGATTTTTTAGATAATGTACACCAACTATTGTTTTTGCATCTGTTATTTCACCGTTTGCAATCATCTTTTCAATTTCCTTTAGAGATAACTCAAGGATTTCCATTCCGTGCTCGCCTTCTTCACGATTATGATTTCCAGGAGTTAAGCCGATTGCCGAATAGATATGAAGAACTTCTGTGCAGTAACCCGGCGCAGTATAAATCTCACCGAGTTTTTTTATTTCTTTTGATTTATATCCAGTCTCTTCTTCAAGTTCGCGAGTTGCACAAACTAATGGGTCTTCTCCCTTCTCTAGTTTACCAGCGGGAAATTCAATCAATGTTTTTTGTAATGGATATCTGAATTGCTTTACTAAAATTAATTTACCATCATCTTTAACGGGAACGACAACAGCTCCGCCGGGATGAATTGCAATTTCTCTGATTCCCTTGTTACCGCTTTCGTATTCAATCTCATCAACCTGATGATCAAATACTTTTCCTTTATAACGTATTTCTGATTTTAGTAGTTTGTAGTTCATTTGATATTTCTAAGTGTATCTCTGTGCTCTTAGTGTCTAAGTGGTAAAAAACACTTTCACCACTAAGACACTTAGGACACTAAGTTGCACTAAGACCTGTATTTAGAATCATAATAAGGAATAAGCTCACTGCCAAGATATTTGATTAGTGCCGTGATAACACCAAGATCATCAAGATATCCAACAAGTGGAGCAATATCCGGAATCGTATCAATCGGGGAGATAAAATAAATCAATCCCATTACAACAATTGCTTTACGATGCCAGCTTACAAACGGATCCTTCATATAATTGTAAAGAGCAACAATATCTTTTGCAAAAGAAATTTTCTTACCAACACGTTGAACTTTACTCCATAAATTTTCCTCAACGTAATTACTTCTTTCCTTGTAATCATCTTCTATCTCCCGTTCAGTTTTACCGCCGGTTCTGAATGCGCCAAGATCACCCAGGTTTTCAAAAATTTCATCATCGGGAGTAACAATATCAAATTCTCTTTCTTTCATTTTCTCTCCTATTTTTGATGCGAATTAAACCAATCAAATACCGTGTTCCACCATAACTTTGCGTTTTGTGGTTTGCTAACAAAATGTGTTTCATCAGGAAAATACATGAACTTACTTTCAACTCCCAATCTTTGCAGAGTTGTAAAAAGTTGGAATGCTTGTTCTTCTGATAATCTAAAATCAAATGCACTGTGTACAATTAACATTGGTGTTTTAAAATTCTTTGCGTATTGATGCGGCGACCATTTTACATAAGCTTCGCGATTTTCCCAGGGTGTTCCACTTACATCCCATTCTGGAAACCAAAGTTCTTCAGTTGTTCCCCACATACTTTCAAGATTATAAGTTCCGTTGTGACAGAACAATGCGCTAAATCTATCAGTATGTCCTTCGATCCAGTTAATCATATATCCGCCATAAGATGCACCCGATGCAAAAGTGTTTTTAGGATCGATGTAAGAAAAATTCTTTAAAGCATAATCATAAGAATTCATCAAGTCTGTATAAACTTTACCACCCCAATCCCCGGAAATTTCATCTGTAAATTTTTGTCCGTATCCAGTTGAGCCTCTTGGATTGGGTGCAACAACAACATAGCCGGCACCAGCAAACATTTGCAAATTCCATCTGTAGTGGAAATTATCTTCCCACGCTCCCTGTGGTCCGCCATGAATTAAAAACATCATCGGATATTTTTTATTTGGATCGAAGAATGGAGGCTTAACTAAAATTGATTGAACTTTATCTCCATTTGCTCCTTCGCACCAAAAAGTTTCAACAGGATTCATTTCAAGCTGAGATAAAATTTCTTCGTTTGTAAAAGTAATTCTCTTTAAAGTGTTTTTACCATCAGTACTTTGAGAAAAAATTTCAGCCGGTAAATCTGTTCTTTGTTTTAAGAAGTAAAGTGTCTTGCCATTTTTAGAAAGCTGAATACTGGTGTTATAATTATCTTTATGGAAAAGTTCTATTTCGTCATCATCAACATTTAGCTTGTAGATTGAACTATATATTTCATTACCCGCAGTAAAGTAAATTATTTTTGAATCAGGAGACTAAACAAATTCATCAACAGATTTATCAAAATCTTCAGTAAGATTTTTCATCTTACCAGTTTTTCTATCAAATAGTATTAAATCTTTTTTATCGGCTTCAAATCCTGCTCGTTTCATCGAAGTCCATGCAAGATATTTTCCATCTGGTGAATAAACAGGTTGGCAATCAACACCTTTACTCGTTGAAATAAGCTTTGGTGTCTTGGGAGAAGTTAAACTTGCTAAATAAATTTCAATATTGGTACTTGTTGCTTTAGTAAATTCAGGATTTGAGGCGTAAGCAATTTCACTTCCATCTGGAGAAAAATTATAATCGTTTGACGAACCGAGTGCCAGTGGAGGAACATCTTCTTTATTCCCTTCAGTCAAATCAACAAACTCGCCTGTTGCAACATCCAGCAAAAATAAATGACTGCGTTTGTGTCCACGCCAATCATTCCAGTGGCGATACATTAACTCAGTAAAAATCTCAGCTTTAACTTTGCTTTCTTCTTTTGCTTTATCTTTTTGCTCATTGCAATCTTGAGTTGTGCATTCCGGATAAACTGATGAAACAAATAAAATTTTCTTTCCGTCAGAAGACCATTCAAATCCGGATGCTCCTGTATAAATATTGGTTAATTGTTTTTCATCTGAACCATCAAGATTGCATTGCCAGATTTGGCCGTCTCTGAGTAAATGCAATTGATTTTCCATCCGGAGAAAATTTTGGTTCGCTTTCATTCTTTTCTGAATTTTTTAACACTCTTAAATTTTTTCCATCAGCATCAATTAAATAAATATCTGTGTTGCCTTTGTTAGCTTCAAAAGTATAAGATGTTAAAGTGTATGCAATTGTTTTTCCATCTGGTGAAACATCATAACGTGCCAATTCGTTTCATTGCCCAAAGATCATCAACAGTAATTGCTCTTTTTGTTTGAGGAAAAACCAGGATGGTAATTATGAGTGAGAGTAGGAAATATTTATTTGCATTTCTTAACATTTGTGCTCCGATGTGTTCTAATTGTTAAACCAAAAATAAAGCAGTTGGCAGATAAAGACAAAGTAAAGATTGATCCCGGGCTATAAATTCAATCTTAAACTCATTATGAGTAACTTTGCTCACATTATTTTAGGATACGATGAAAGAAAGCCAAAACATATTTTTACCCGGCGGATTTAAGCAATTCAGGATTCTCAAAACAAAATACGTTCTTTACGATAAGCACGTTTTAGTCATTGGCTCTGGAAGTGAGAAAATTGCTGAGAAAATGATTGAATCCGGTGCAAGTTCTGCAACTATGATTGTAAATGATTATGATTCTTTGATTAACGCACGATTAAATCTTATCAAAGACAGTAAAGTTTTAGTTAAGATGATGGATTTTGATAACACTGATTTTGATGCTGAAGAGTTTGATCTTGTTTATGCACAGGCATCAATTTCTTTGTTGAACAGAAATAAAATTGTAAAAGAAATAAAACGCATTCTAAAACCTGAAGCAACTTTGTGTGTTGGAGAAATTACAGCACTTACAAATGATTTTCCTCCATTTGTAAAAAATATTTTTGATACGTCTGATATTCTGGCTTTAGTAAATGATGATTGCGGTGCTTACTACACAGAAAGAAATTTTTCTGTCTTGTATGAAGAAGATTTATCATCATCATTGCAAAGTTTTTATGAAAACACTTTAGAAGTATCTGCATGATAAGATTCGGATATTAACCGATAAAGAAAAAAGTTTTTACAAAAAATTGTTAAGTAAGATTAGTCATGAATCCAATGCCTACTTAAAACTTGGTGCAGATAGATATATTGGATTTAAGATGCTGATATTGAAGAAAACCATTTAGCACTGTCATTCCCACGAAAGTGGGAATCCATTGAAAACTAACATTTAGATTCCCGCCTTCGCGGGAATGACAACAGAAAATCTAGAAAGAAAAATGAATATTAAAAAAGGCGACATAGTAGAATTTCAAATCGAGAAGTATGCATTTGAAGGAAAAGGAATTGCAAAAGTTTCTAAGAATGAACTGCTTGGCTTGTCCGAAGAAAACGGTAACGAAAAGAATTACGTTGTATTTGTTGTTGGCTCTTATCCCGGCGACACAGTAAACGCACGTTTGCTTAAAATTAAAAACTCTTATGCTGAAGCTTTGGTTATGGATATTCTTACTCCTTCAAGCGAAAGAGTAAAAGCAAAGTGTAAATTCTTTGGTACCTGCGGCGGATGCAAACAGCAGGATTTAGATTATGATGCTCAGGCAAAATACAAGCAGCAGCAAGTTGAAGAAATTTTTCACAAGTTAGGTGGATTTTCTGATTTTGAAATTGAACCAATTATTCCATCGCAAAATGTTTTTCATTACAGAAATAAAATGGAATTTTCTTTTAGTGAAAAAAGATGGCTAACTAAAGATGAAATTTCCAAAGAAGGAATACTTGATAAAGATTTTTCACTCGGACTTCACATTCCCAAAATTTATGATAAAGTTCTTGATGTTGATGAATGTTTTCTTCAATCAGAAGTAAGCAATAAGATTTTAAATTTTACTCGTGATTTTTTTAAGAAGAAAAACACTTCAATCTATTCAACAAAAACTCACACAGGATTTTTACGTAACCTTGTAATCAAGCAAGCTTCTCTTACAAATGATTTAATGGTTAATCTTGTTACATCAGAAGAAAATGATGAATTGGTTAATGAGTATTGCGATGAATTAAGAAAAGAAATTCCACAAGTAACAACAGTTATAAATAATATCAACAAAAAGTTTGCTGCTGTTGCCGTTGGTGATTATGAAAAAGTTATTTACGGTTCTGGTTTTATTTATGATGAAATTGGAAAACATAAATTCCGTATAAGCGCTAACTCATTTTTCCAGACAAATACTTTGCAGGCAGAAAAACTTTATCAAACTGCTCTGGATTTTGCTGAGCTAAAAGGAAATGAAATTGTTTATGATTTGTATTCCGGTGCGGGAACGATTACAATTTTTATTTCGGATAAAGCAAAAAAAGTTTATGCTTTTGAAGCTGTGGAATCAGCAATTGCAGATGCAAAAGTAAATGCTGATTTAAACAATATTCTAAATGTTAAATTTTTTGCTGCTGATCTTTACAAATCTTTTCTGCCGATAGTTGATAAATACAATATCCCAAAACCTGATGTAATGATAATTGATCCGCCAAGAAGCGGAATGCACCCAACCACAGTTGATGATGTGATAAAACTTTCTCCAAATAAAATTGTTTATGTTAGCTGTAATCCTGCAACACAAGTGAGGGATATTAAATTGATGGTTGAAGCTGGTTATAAGTTAATTAAGATAAGACCTGTTGATATGTTTCCGCATACTTTTCATATTGAAAATGTTGCGTTGTTAAAGAAATAGAACACGGATATCGCGGGTTTAGTGGATCATCACAGATTAAATCCGTGAAAACCCGCGCAATCTGTGTCATCCGCGTGCTATTGGTTTTTAATAATCAGCACAAACTCCCCTTGAAGGTTTTCTCTTTCAATATCGTTCAATATGTTTTTTTTAGAAAAGTATCCCAATGGAAATGACCGGAGGCATCAGCTTTTTAAATTCTGGAATACACTCAGTTATTGAGATTGAGATAGCTGATTTTTCAAATTCCCAAATAAGATATTCTATCTCAAAGAAACCAACTCGTGTCAACCCACCAATTACTCCCAATCCTAATCCACTTCTAACATAAAACACCTGCTTTTCAATTCTTAACGGATAAGTTAGAATACCTCCAAGATATAGATATCCTCCATTATTATTAATTGCTTGGTTTACTTGTAGGGACCATCCTAGATTAAAAAATTTAGAGATAGCGTATTCATTGTAAAAAGTTCCTGATACTCCCGTTGAATTAAATTCATCACCAACATCTGGAAAATATCCAAGCCTAAATCCCCAGATTGATTTCAGGTTAGAATATCTAATGTACCCAACGGAATCTTCAACTGCTAAAGAATCGCAAGCATGATAATTCAATGAATCTAGCGCTAAGAATTGTATTACTAAAAATGAAGACGCAGAAAAGTATAATAGTTGTTTTCAATTTTAAGATTCCCCTTATTTTTGCTCGTTTTTAATAATCAGCACAAACTCACCTTTAAGATTTTCTCTTTCAACAGCACTCAAAATATTTTGTGCATTACCACGATAAAATTTTTCTTTTTCTTTTGTTAACTCAAATGCAAGCACACAGGGAATGTTTGGACCAAGAAGTTTTACAATATCTTCCAATAAAGTTTTTAATCTGTATGGAGTATCCATCAAAACAATTGTTTCTTTTCGCTTTCTTAAATCAAGTAATTGTTTTCTTCTTATATCTTTCTTTGGTGAAAGCCAGCCGTAGTAATAAAACTTTTCAAAGTCTAAAGCACTTCCAACCAAAGCTGTAAGCAAAGAACTTGCACCAGGAACAGGAATAACATCAATTCTGTTTTGCAATGCAAGATCAACAAGTAAATGTCCGGGATCAGAAAAAAGCGGTGTTCCGCAATCAGAAATTAGTGCAGCAGTTTTTCCTTCAAGCAATTTTAGGATTAACTCATTTGCACTTTCATTTTCGTTGTGCTCGTTAAGAGGAAAAAGTTCTTTTTCTATTTTGTAGTGAGATAATAATCTTCGTGCTTCTTTTAATTCTTCGCAAATAATAAAATCACATTCTTTTAAGAATTCGTAAAGCACGGAGAGTTATATCTTCATAATTACCAATTGGAGTTGATACGATGTAAAGTTTTGGTTTCATAATTTTTCATTTGTTGACATTTCGTGCCTTTGTGGCAAAAATTTTCGCCATCAACAGACTCAAAATGACACTAAGTTAAAAATACTAATAATTTATTTGAAAACTCAGGTTATTTGTGCTTAAATTTAAGCATAAATTTTATAATTAAATTCAGGCTTATGAAGCAACTTATATATTACTTCATCACAAATTTTCTCACCTCGAAAAAATTAATTAATCCAATTACAAAACTAAACAGGTTATATATGAAGATCAGATTTATTATCACTCATTTTGTTCTTACTTACGATTTCAATCGTTGCGCAGGAAGAAGGACAAACTTTTCTTTCATTAACAGATACAGGCGTTGAAGAATTTATTAAACTTCATCCCGAGTATGATGGAAGAGGCACAATTATTTTGGTGCTTGATACCGGTGTTGATATGGGAATTGATGGGCTTACAAAAACATCAACCGGAGAAGTAAAAGTAATTGATGCGCAGGATTTTACTGGCGAAGGCGATTTGCCATTGTTGAAGCTGATTTAACAACTAAAGATGGCAAAGATGTTTTTGAAAATGATGACAAGGGATTTTCTGTTTTTGCAGATAAAAATAAAATGTTAAAAAGTGCAGATGATAATTATTGGATAAGTGTTTTGAATGAAACTCATTTGATGAATTCCGGTTCCGGTGCACAGGATTTAAATGGCAACGGTGTTAAAGATGATAAATATTTTATGGTAACCTACAAAACCACCGAAGGTTACTGGGTTGTTTACTTTGATACAAATGGCAATGGTGATCTTTCTGATGAAAAGCCTTTACGCAACTACAAAGAAAATTTTGATGCATTCACCGTTCAAAATCAAAAAGGCTTAACGCCTATTACAATGGCTTTGAATATTTTTCCAGAGGAGAAACGTATTTCGCTATATTTTGATGATGGCGGACACGGAACACATTGTGCAGGAATTGCTGCAGGATTTAATATTGGAGATGTTGGAATAAATGGTGTTGCACCCGGAGCTAAACTTATCGGACTAAAACTCGGTAACAATAATTATCCCGGTGGTGCAACAGTAACAGAAAGCATGAAAAAAGCTTATTTATATGCTGATAAAATCTCTAAAGAAATGAAAGTTCCTTGCATAGTTAGCATGAGCTTTGGTATTGGAAGTGAAATCGAAGGACGCTCTGAAATAGAAAAATTTCTTGCTGATTTATTAAGTAAAAATCCTTACCTATATGTAAGCACAAGCAATGGTAATGAAGGCCCCGGAATTTCATCCGCAGGTTTACCTTCATCAAGCAGTTATGTTTTTTCATCAGGAGCAGTTTTAACTCAGGAAATCGCACGCGATAATTATGGGAATCTTCTTCCATCAAACATTCTTTTACATTTTAGTTCGCGTGGTGGAGAAGTTAGCAAACCTGATGTGATTTCTCCCGGGGCTGCAACCTCAACCGTTCCAAATTTTAGTGGTGGAGATAAATCCTGGGGAACAAGTATGGCTTGTCCTTACACTTCTGGGGTGATGGCTTTATTACTTAGTGCTGCTGAAAAAGAATTTCCTGGAGTTAAAATTCCATCCCAACTTCTTTACAAGATTATAAGAGAAGGTGCAGTTAAATGGGATGAATACACAGTGCTGGATCAAGGGCGCTGGATATATAAATGTTATAAACTCTTACGAAATTCTAAAAAAGTATTTGAAGAATAATGAGATTTCAAAATTTGAGACTTACACTGTTTCTTCATTCGCACCGAATCAACCGGATAACAAATCCAGAAATCTTTACATCCGCGATGGATCGTTTTTAACAGGAGATGAAGTTTTTTCATTTAATGTTAAGAGAGATAATTCGATTAAATCCAGATAAATTTTATCGAGTATATAATTTAAAGTGTGATGCTGATTGGTTAACTCTTGTTCAGAAAAAAACTTACATTAGAAATGATCAGCTGGCTGCTGTAAATGTTAAACTAGATAAATCAAAAATTAAAGAACCCGGACTCTACACGACAAAAATTTCTGCATATCGTGATGATGCAAGCAAAACTCCAGAGTTTGATATGCTGGCAACGGTAGTTATTCCTTATGAATTAAATTCATCAAACAACTATAAGATGAATTGGAAAGATCAGACAATAAATCAAGGTATGATTAAAAGATATTTTGTGAAAGTTCCGGCAGGACAGAACAGCATGAAAATTACATTAAGCAGAGACGCTTCATCAAACAAATACTCACGCTGCAGAAATATTCTCTATCAGACAATAATGGAATTCAGGTTGGTGGATCAAAAGTTCTTTACTCGGTTAATAAAGATGAAAAAATAGAAAATTATTATTACGATCTTGAACCAGGAATTTATGAAATTGATGTTGATGGATTTTTCTTAGCAACGGATCCATCAACTTATAATCTTGGCGTTGAGTTTCTTATCAATACAAACTGTTGATGCAAAAGAACTTTCATCAAATGATAAAAGAATTGAATTCATCAACTACTTTAACGAAACAAAAACTTATAACATCAATGCAGAAATGCTTGGATATCAGCGCAAATATAATTTATTAGTTGATGGAAATGATACCTACAAAATGCCTTTTACAATTTTTAAAGGTGAAGGCTCAAAAGAATTTTCATTTACTTTAAGTAAAGAAGATTTTCTAAGATTACTGATTTTGCTTTTCAAATTCTGGATGAAGACAGGTAAAGCAATAAGTAAAGGTGGTTTATCATATCAGAACAGGCGGAAGTATTAATGTTGATATGCCTTCTGATAAAGACAGTGCAAAATTTGTATTAGAAATTATTCCTGCATTTGCAAGCAAAGAATTAACAGCAAATCTTGAAGTAAATGAAATAACATATTTCCCCGTCTCCAATTTCTGTCGATGCAAAAAGTAACGGCAAAGCATCCTTAACGTTATATCCAAATAATATTAAGTATGTTGATTTTAATTTTTCTAAACCAGAAATCAACTATTCCTGCTGATGCAAATGGATATGGAAAATTATATTTCAAATCTCCATCAACAGAAAAAACTGAATATGAACTTCCAATTAACTTTAAATTCTAATAAAGGAATGTAATATGAGCGAACATCACGAAGGACAAGTTAAAGGACTTCCCGAGAATGCTTATACTGAACTTAAGCCCGGTGAAGAATACAAACCACTGATGCCTGCAAATTCTAATCCGCAGGAAATTACTGTTTACTCTGTAACTATGGGTTTGCTGATGGCAGTTTTATTTTCTGCTGCTGCAGCTTATCTCGGATTAAAAATCGGGCAGGTTTTTGAAGCTGCAATTCCGATTGCAATTATTGCAGTTGGTGTTTCAACTTTGCTAAAGATAAAAGGATCACTCGGACAGAATGTGATTATTCAATCGATTGGACAAAACTCAGGGTTGATAGTTGCTGGAGCTATTTTCACAATTCCTGCATTGTATATTCTAAACCTTCAGGCGCAGTTTTATCAAATATTTTTAGCATCTGCTTTCGGCGGTGTTTTAGGAATGTTATTCCTGATTCCTTTTAGAAAATATTTTGTTGCAGAAATGCATGGCAAGTTTCCTTTTCCTGAAGCAACTGCAACAACAGAAATTTTAGTCGCAGGTGAAAAAGGCGGCAAGCAGGCTTTAGTGCTTGTTGTAAGTGGATTGATAGGCGGATTTTATGATTTCATCATTGCAACTTTTGGATGGTGGAGTGAAACATTTACAACAAGAGTTGTTGGAGTTGGTGAAATGCTTGCAGATAAATTCAAACTTGTTTTTAGATTGAATGTTGGCGCCGCTGTTATGGGCTTGGGTTACATTGTTGGATTAAAATATTCAGCCATAATTGCTGCAGGATCTTTTGTTTCATGGTATCTTCTCGTTCCTGTAATTTCTTATATCGGTGGCGGATTAACTGAAACATTTGGAACAGGCGCATACAAAATTAAT
The DNA here is from genome assembly GCA_963812305.1 of uncultured Ignavibacteriaceae bacterium. Lineage (GTDB taxonomy): Bacteria > Bacteroidota > Ignavibacteria > Ignavibacteriales > Ignavibacteriaceae > IGN3. Next base: position 385,199 of record CAWEUT010000002.1, on the reverse strand, counting down.
TGCTGCAATGAGTGCTGAAGAAATTTTCAGACAATATGTTCGTCACGTTGGTATTGGCGGAATTGCAATGGCAGGAATTATTGGAATCATTCGATCATCAAAAATTATTCGTGATGCTGTTACACTTGCTGTTAAAGAAATTTTTGAAAAGAAAACCGTAAAGCAACACTGCCAAAAGAACTCAATTAGATATTTCGATGAAAATAATTGTTGGCGGATTAGTTATCACTTCAATTTTACTTTTTATTTTCTTTCAGATGGGTGTTGTTCATAATCTTGGTTGGGCATTTGCCGGATTATTAATTGTACTTATAATTTCATTCCTGTTTACAACTGTTGCTGCAAATGCAATTGCAATTGTTGGAACAAATCCTGTAAGCGGAATGACTTTGATGACATTAATTCTTTCATCAATCGTTCTTACTTCTGTTGGATTGAAAGGTGAATCCGGAATGATTGCCGCTTTAATTATTGGCGGAGTTGTTTGTACAGCACTTTCAATGGCTGGTGGATTTATTACAGATCTTAAAATTGGTTACTGGCTTGGTTCAACTCCACGCAAACAAGAACAGTGGAAATTTTTAGGTGTTCTTGTTTCTGCATTAACAGTTGGATTTGTAATTATGATATTAAATGAAACTTACGGCTTTGTTGGTGAAGGCTCACTTGTTGCACCGCAGGCAAATGCAATGGCAGCAGTTATTCAACCTTTGATGGATCAGCAGCCGGCACCGTGGATACTTTATATAGTTGGAGCAATTCTAGCTTTAGTTTTAACAATGATAAAAGTTCCTGCACTTGCATTTGCACTTGGAATGTACATTCCACTTGAACTCAATACTCCGCTTTTAGTTGGTGGATTGATTGCACATTTTGTTTCTACAAGAAGCAAAGATGAAAAAGTTAACACTGCAAGAAGAGAACGCGGAACATTAATTGCGTCTGGCTTTATTGCAGGCGGTGCTTTAATGGGAGTTATAAGTGCAATACTAAGATGGCAAGGATTTAACTGGGTTAATCCAGAATGGGCAGAATCCCACTCAGCGGAAATACTTGGTATTGTAATGTTTGCAGTTATCTGTCTTTATATGATTTGGGATTCTTTGAGAGGAAAAGTAGAAGAATAAAAAAGCCTCATCTAAATCTTCCCCAAAGGGGAAGACTTTAGGAATTTAACCTTCGAGATTTTTAAGAATCTCGGAGGTTTTTTATTGCCCATTATTACCGTTATAACAGTAATAATTGTTTAATTTTTATTTTTTTTAATTTATATTCATTTCAAATGCAATATTTTACTGTTATAGCAAGATTTTTCTTGATATTTCAATCCTCCTATGCTATTTTCCCTACGAAACAATTTAGTTTACTGTTATAACGGTATAATATGACGTCAAAACAAATAGGAAAAATTATAATCTTTCACAGAAAGAAAAGTAAGTTAACCCAAAAGCAATTAGCCGATTTAGCTGGAGTTGGCAAAACGGTGGTGTTTGATATTGAAAAAGGAAAAGAGACAATTCAGCTTAACTCGTTATTGAGAGTTCTTTCTGTATTAAATATAAAACTTGAAATGAAAAGTCCTCTAATACATTTTATGGAAACTGAAAATGAGAAAAGCTAAAGTCTTTAACTTTGGAATTTATGCCGGTGATTTGATAGAGATTGACAAAGGTAAAAAGTATCAATTTAATTATACAGACGATTATAATGGTTCGCCAATTTCATTGACTCTTCCAATCAAACAAAAACAATATGTGTTCGATGAATTTCCTCCATTTTTTGAAGGCTTGTTGCCTGAAGGAATTCAACTTGATGCTTTGTTGCGACAAACAAAAACAGATCGAAATGATTTTTTTTCTATTCTGCTTATAACTGGTAAAGATTTAGTTGGCTCTGTAACTGTGGAGGAAGTTGCATGAATATTTGCCCGATAACATATCAACCTTGCGGTGATAAAAAATATTCTGATAATGGATTAAAACTTCTTTCAAGAAATTTAACTCAGTTAAAAGATTTACCATTAACACAGGAAGAACAATTACGAGAAGCTGCTATCAGAGCGGATAAAATGTCCATTCAAGGTGTACAGCCAAAACTAAGTGCAAAGCTAAATGTAAAAGATGAAGTATTTGATATTGTCGATAGAGGTGGAGAATATATTTTAAAACCACAAAATAATTTTTATCCCGAGTTACCAGAAAATGAATCACTAACAATGAAACTTGCTGAACTTATTGGTGTTGAAGTACCGCTTAGCGGAATGATTTATTCATCAGATGGAAAATTCACTTACTTCATTAAAAGATTTGACAGATATGGAAGAAACAAAAAACTATCTTTAGAAGATTTTGCACAACTTGCCGGCAAAAGCAGAGAAACCAAGTACGATTACAGCATGGAAAAACTTATTACATTAATTGATACCTTTTGCACTTTCCCGGCAATAGAAAAAGTAAAGTTATTTCGCTTGTCAATTTTTAATTTTCTTATTGGTAATGAAGATATGCACTTAAAAAATTTCTCTTTAATTACTCGTGATAATATAGTAGAGCTTTCACCGGCTTATGATTTACTGAACACAACTATTGTGGTTCCAAAATCACAGGAAGAAATTGCTTTGCCTTTGGCTGGGAAGAAAAGAAATTTAAGTACTAAAATCTTAATTGATTACTTTGCAAAAGAAAGATTAAAATTAAACCAGACAATAATTTCTCAAGTGTTTAATAAAATTAATACCGAATGGAATAATTGGGAAAAATTGATAAAGATTAGTTTTCTTTCTAATGAGATGAAAGAAAAGTATTTTGAGTTGATGAAAAAGAGAAAAGCAGTCGTTCTATTGTAAATCTAATCTTTATTAGATCAGTTTTTTCAATTTACACCATAACCAGCCACATCTTGCACCACTTACATCTAATAGCTTTTACACTGATTAGTTTTCCGCAATGTGGACAAAGCTTTATTTTTGGTTTCTTTGTTATCACTAATAATGTCATAATAATAATATTCTCCGGTCCCCCAGAGCCGGAGAAAAAGAATACTGGGGGACGACCCGTTATCCTTATTGTTAATAATTACAGATGCAAATAAAAAGATATCGGGTTAACAGATCGGTTAAAGAATGGGTTAATTTGGGGTTAATTCAAAAAAATATTTTAAGATTTGATCATTTCTTCGAAAGAAATTGGATATTGTTCATCGTATAATCGTTTATACTCCGCAACAAATAAGCTGTATGTACTTTTGGCAATGTGAAGTTTTCCTTGAGTTAAAAGAGTTTTTATTTTTAATCTTATCGCATCCTGATCAACAGCGTCAAAAGACAATAACATATCACAAAGTTGTATAGCTTTTTCAGGGTCTGTTTTAAGTTCCTCGTTTTCAAAGTAACCTTTAATACACTTAATTACTTCATTATTAACTGCGAACTTTATAGAATCTAACCACTCATAACTAATTCCCTTTAAGAACTCGCCGCCTTCTACAACACTTAAGAGTAAAGTTAAGAAGCCGTTTACAGAGTCATTTTTATCCTTAGCAGAGTTACAAAATTTAAGGTAATCTGCATAATCACAAGTTGAGCCGTTATTCATTTTAATAAGCCAGAGTTTATCGGAAAATTCCAAATCGACACCCTCAACTGAAGAAAGTAGTTTTCGGATTTTGTTGATTGCTACTCCCCTGTTAGACTTTACACTTTCAGGTGATGCTTCCGGCCAGATGATTGATGAAAGTTCTTCGGACGTTATTCCGCTATGATGATTGTTTATACTTCGCATTAATACCAATAAAAATATTTCCTTAAGTTTTGGTGAAAGTGATTGCGAAATATCATTGCCTTCTTTGTCATAGATCCAAAATCCGCCAAAAAGTTTTACTGAATTTTTTGAATGTGTTTTAATAAAATTATAATCACTATCAACTTTATGATTTACTTCTGCTACTTTTAATAAGTTTGCTTTTCTTTTTTTATAATAAATCAGTCCTCCTGTTATAGACACCAAACCAATACTAACAATGAATAAAATTAAATTATAATCTGCTTCAATATTTGCTTCTTCTGTGTATGTTTTTTCTGATTCTGAAATTGGCGGATAATTAATAGAATACAACTCAACTTTTGTGGAATCGAATATCACAGAGATTAGCTCATTGGTGGATTGGTTGTAATGCAGATAACAGTACATCCATTTGCTGCCATCTCTCTCCCAATATTTATTTGCCACTGCAGTAACTTTACCGGTTTTTAAGTTAACCCTATTTAATGAAATAGTAAGCCCTTTGCTCACTTCGTTTTGAGATAAAAAGTAAAGAGTAGAGTCTGCTTTATCCAGATAATTGTAATTGTGTAATAATTGGTAAGTGAAGTCGTCCTTTTCGGGTATGTTTTAATTTTGTAATTGTAGTGTCATTCATATTCAAAAGAAATAGATCATTGTAAGATTTAAAGCCCTTTTCCTGATCACCGGATTCATTACCAAAGCCTCCATAAATAATATACTCGCCATCTCTAAATCCTTTACCAAATGTGAACCAGGCACGTGGAGTTATCTCATTCTTTTTTAGTTTAACCTTTTGCCATTCTTTCTTTGTAAAATCATATTTGAATAAATCATTCTTAGATTTATACCACCCATAACCACCAAGCAAATAAAGATCACTGCTTTTCGGATAACTAAATTTTGCGCTTCCAAAATAATGACCATCAGAATTTGCAGGTTTGTTTTTAACTATCCAATCGTTCTTCTTAATATTATATATCGAAACTTTGCCAAGTCCATTAAAGTAAGAATAGAGAAGTTGATTTTCATAATCATAAAATAGTTCAGTCCAATATGCCGGACTTGTTGACTTATATTTAACAATGGAATCTTTTCTGGAAATCAGATTATATATTATCAAGCTATCCTTGCCATCTATAAATAATCTTGAATTAAGTGAATCGAATGCTACCCCTAAAGAAGATATCGAAGTCTCTGAAACTTTATAATCAGTAACGTGAGCCCATTTTTGATGATCCTGATAAAGCCAGATAGGATTTATAGCTTTAATTAACGAACCACTAATCTTATCCTTTAAAGGATATTCTTTAAAGGGGTTTAACTCCCAAAAATATTTTACAATATTATTTTCACTAATAATAATATTTTTAACAGATATTGCAGGTACATCAAAATCAATTGCATTATCAAGTTCCTTTATGCCAAATGCAAATAAAAATTTCTCTTGCTTACTAATTGAATACTTTACATTTCCAATAAATTCATGATTCCAATATGCCTTTATATGTTTTGTCTGTCTTTCAACTAATAATTTTATATTAAACCACTTGTTTCTTAAAAGATCCTTCTTAGCCAGAGTAATATTTATCTGATTTTTGTGGATTGGTTCAAGAATCTGAATATATGATGTATCATTATCTTTAAACTGATTGTAAACTACTCGAATTTCATTCCCCAGTTCATCATCAATTCTTAAAATAGGTCCAAATTTTTTGTAATTCCAAAAAGAAATATCAAAAGAAATTGAAAAAGAATTTTCTAGTTCGATGGGTTCTCCATCATTCAAGAAGATAGAGGTTTTTTGTTTTCGCTCTACGTTTTGCGAGTTAAATTTTATACCAGAAGCTTTATTGGTTTGAGGATAGGATAAAGAAATACCTATGAATATTAATAGCGAAACAACTATTAGCTGAAATCTACACATCATTTATATTTACACTAAAACATGCTTGAAATTTTAAAACAAATATTCGGATATCATTAAATTACCCCAACAATTCCTTAACCTTATTCATCAACTCACCCAACTCAACATCAAATCGCTCACCTGTTTTTCTAACTTTAACTTCGCACTTGTTTTCTTTTAGTTTTTTCTCGCCTATTACAACCTGGATTGGCATTCCGAGTAAATCTGCATCGTTAAATTTAAATCCCGCTGTAACATCGCGATCATCAAATAAAACTTCAATGGATTGTTTATTTAAATCTTTGTAGATTTTTTCACAAGCATCAACAATTTCCTGCTTCTTCAAATTCAAGCCGATTAAATGGACATGAAATGGTGCGATAGCTTTATCCCAAATTATTCCGTTTGCATCGTGATGCTGTTCAATGTAACAAGCCATAACACGCTCGACACCAATTCCGTAGCTTCCCATAATTATCGGATGCTCTTTTCCATTTTCATCAAGAAAATTTGCACCCATTGCTTCGGAATATTTTGTACCAAGTTTAAAAATATGTCCAAGTTCTATTGCAGGAAAAACTTCAAGATGCTTTTCACATCGCGGACAGCCTTCACCTGATTTTACAGTTCTAAAATCTGCATACTCAATTGTCGGAACATCTCTCTTGAAATCTATTCCACCAATGTGGTAATCATTTTTATTTGCACCGCTAAACATATTGTTAGCATCTTTCAAACGATTATCTGCAATTATTCTTCCGGAGAAATCCAACTGGACCAATTGAACCTGCATCAGCACCGGAAATATCTTTTAATTCTTCCGGATGAGCAGGACGAACAGTTCCACCAAGAACTTTTTCTAACTTAGTTTCATTTACTTCATCATTACCAAGCATTAAAATTAAAACAGGTTTTTCATTGTGAATATAAATTCTTGATTTTGCACATTGTGTTTCTTCTATTTTTAAGAACTCACAAAGCTCATCAATAGAATGAACATTTGGTGTTGAGATTTCATAAATAGCTTTACTCTCTGTATCTCTTTCGATAGAATCAATTCTTGATGCAGCAACCTCTACGTTTGCAGCATAACCGCAGGACTCACAATAAGCAACTGTATCCTCACCAGCAACAGATTTAACCATAAACTCTTCAGAACCTGTTCCGCCCATTGCACCACTTGATGCGCCGACTACAAAATATTTTAATCCGCATCGATCAAATATCTTTCGATAAGCTTTATCGTGAAGCTCATAGGATTTATCAAGACCCTCCCAGCTTGTATCAAAACTGTAAGCATCTTTCATTAAAAATTGTCTGCCGCGGATAACACCGCTTCTAGGTCTTGGCTCATTTCTAAATTTTGTTTGTATCTGATACCAGATTTGCGGCATATCTTTGTAAGACTTAACAACATTGCGTGCGTGAAAAGTCATAATCTCTTCGTGAGTTGGAGCAAGAACATACTCCCGGTTTTTTAAATGAAACATCGTATCGCCAAAAGCTGCAACACGATTTGTCTCTTCCCAAATTTCTTTTGGATTAAGTGCGGGCAGATGAAACTCCTGACCGCCAATTGCATCCATCTCTTCACGAATAATTTCACTTACTTTTTTTACAACTCGATAACCAAGTGGCAGAAAGGAATAAATTCCCGCAGAAAGCATTCTAACCATACCTGAACGAAGCATTAAAATATGGCTTACAACTACTGCATCATTAGGAACTTCTTTTAAAGTTGGAACAAAATATTTACTTAATCGCATAAATAACTACTCTAATTATTTCTTGTTTGTTGTTAAATTTTGTTTAGAAAAATACTGATTTGAAGAGGCTTATCAAAGTTTGTTAAATTTACTTTAGATCAATAAAATCTATATTTATGTGATGTAAAATTGAAATAAATTTCTTTAGTTTGATAAGTGAATTTTTAAGATTTTTGTAATCATTGAAAGTAAAATATGGAACATACGCCCCAGGTTGAAATACCCCTTCTAAGCCTATTACCTTTTGTTTTAATGCTTTTATCCATTGCAGTTTTCCCATTGTTCTGGAATCACTTCTGGGAAAAAAATAAAAATAAACTTTATGTTGCAATAGTACTTAGTATTCCGATAATCATCTATCTGCTGGTAAATAATTTTTCTCATCAGTTAATTCATACCATGCTTTTTGATTACGTTCCATTTTTAATTTTGCTTGGTGCACTTTTCACTATCACAGGCGGAATTCATTTAAGCGGAGATATTGCTGCAAAACCTAAAGTTAATACTTTGTTTTTAGGAATAGGAGCTGTGCTAGCTTCACTAATGGGAACAACCGGTGCGGCAATGTTATTAATTCGTCCGGTAATACAAACGAATAAACAAAGAACGTTTAAAGTTCATACAATTTTGTTTTTTATTGCAGTAGTAGCTAACTGCGGCGGTTTGTTAACTCCACTTGGTGATCCGCCATTGTTTATGATGTATCTACGCGGTGCACCATTTACGTGGTTTTTTCATTTAGTACCGGAATGGTTTGTTACAAATCTTTTACTGCTTATAATTTACTTTTTTGTTGATACATATTATTACAAGAAAGAACCTGCCTCGGCAATAGCAAGAGATGAATCCAACATCAAACCGATAAAGATTGAGGGCAAAAGAAATTTTATTTTTCTTGTTGGAGTTGTTTTAGCCGTAGCCTTCCTAAATGAGCAGTATCTTTCTTTTGTAAATATTAATCCATACTTCAAGTTTATAAGAGAGGCTGTAATTATTTTGATGGCATACTTATCAATGCAATTTACCCCTAAACTTTTAAGAACATCTAATAACTTTACATGGCATCCAATTGAAGAAGTTGCATATTTGTTTTTAGGAATATTTGTAACAATGGTTCCGTGTCTTTTATATCTTGAATCAAATGCAAAACAACTCGGTGTGGAAACGGTAAGTCAATTTTATTATTACACTGGATTGCTAAGCAGCTTTCTCGATAACACTCCAACCGCAGTAACATTTCACTCCCTTGCTTTAGGACTTGGGATTACTGAGGGAACACTAGTTGCGGGAATTCCTGAAATTTTACTTAAAGCAATATCAACAGCAGCAGTGTTTTTTGGTTCAATGACTTATATTGGAAACGGACCAAACTTTATGGTTAAAGCTGTCGCAGAAGAGAATAATATAAAGATGCCTGATTTTTTCAGCTATATGTTTAAGTTTTCACTTATTGTTCTATTACCAATTTTCATTCTAGTCGAATTACTTTTTATTTAAAAACATAAAAGTCAAAATGTATTCAAAACCATTTCATCCATGGCATAATGTTAGTCCCGGAAAAGATATACCAAAAACTGTAAACGGAATAATAGAAATACCTAAAGGTTCAAAAGGTAAATATGAACTTGATAAAGAAAGCGGATTATTAAGATTAGATCGTGTGCTTTATTCATCAGTTCATTATCCGGCAAATTATGGATTTATTCCACAAACCTATTGCGATGATAAAGATCCATTGGACATATTAATTATTTGTTCTATAGATGTTGATCCTCTTTGTCTTATTGAAGCAAAAGTAATCGGTGTAATGCATATGCTTGATGATGATGAGCAGGATGATAAAATTGTTGCGGTTGCAAATAATGATATGGCAGTTAATTACATAAATGATATATCAGAACTTCCTCCTCATACGGTTGTGGAGCTAAGGAGATTTTTTGAGGATTATAAGAAGTTAGAACATAAACAAGTTATTGTAGAACAATTTCTTGGAAGGGATGATGCTTACAGAATAATAAGCGAAGCCGTTGAACTTTACGCTAAGGAACGAGATAAACTAATAAAATAAATTTATCAGGGAATTAAGTAATAAATATAACCTCCATATCCAGCAAGCAGTAAAGCACCTTCAAATCTTGAGATTGAAAACCCAGTTCTGCTCAGTGGAAACAAAATGATTGCCGTAAACAACATTACTCCTAAATCAACATAGCTTATTCCAACAGAACTAATTGGAATTATTAGTGCTGTAATTCCCAAAATGCCAAGTATATTAAATACGTTTGATCCAACCACATTACCAATAGCTATATCAGCTTCTTTTTTATATGAAGCAACTATTGAAGTTATTAGTTCCGGCAAACTTGTACCAATAGCTACAATAGTTAAACCAATTATTGCATCGCTTACATTAAATATCTTGGCAATTGCAACAGCACTTTGAACAAATAAATTAGCACCAAGTATCAACAATCCTAATCCTGCAATCATTAGAACAATAGAAACTGGAATTCCAAGTTTACTTTTTAATCCCTCACTAAACTCAGAATCTATCTCGGGATTTTTTTCTTTTCGTGCTATCAAAACATTAACAACCAGGTAGACAATTAATCCAATTACAAAAATTAATCCATCAATAAATCCTAACTCACCATCAATTAGTAACAAAAGAAGTAATATGCTTATTCCTATCATTATGGGTATTTCTCTCATTATAACTTTTGCGTGAACATCAAGTGGTCTTATCAATGCTGCAACACCAAGAATAAGGGCAATATTGGCAATGTTAGAACCAACTACATTACCTAAAGAAATTGAGCTGTTACCAAGAAGTGCGGCCTTAAGACTTACAACTAATTCGGGCGTACTTGTTCCAAAGGCTACAACGGTTAAACCTACTACAAGCGGAGTAATACCAATTTTTATTGCGAGATTTGAACTGCCTCTAATTAAGCCTTCCGCACCGATAAATAGCATTATCAATCCGCCGACCAGGTATAATATTATTTCTATTCCTGTCATAAATTAAAAATCAAATAAGTCATTAAAGAAGGATTTTCTCTTGTGTTTTTTGTAATAATCGTCATCATATTTTTTATCTGAGTAATACTTTTTATTCTCGTAACTTTTGTCATCATAATTTTGTGGTCTCTCATTATCAAAAATTTCATTTGATCGTTCGATTATTTTATCCAGTTCTCCGCGATCAAGCCAAACACCACGGCATTTGGGGCAATAATCAATTTCAACACCTTGTCTTTCAGAAATTACAAGACTGGTTTCGCTACAAACAGGACAGTTCATTTTTGTTCCTTTCTCTTTTTATTATGAAACTAAATGAGCAGTAAAAAAGTTCATTAAAAAGAGAATTAAATATCAACACTATTTGATAATATCAATCAAATAAACTTTATCATTTCTTCTAACGAGTGAAGGAACTTTTAAAGTTATTTCATCACCTCTGTTTGCAATTGAATTTTCTTTATCATTAACAGAAAATTTTTCTAATTTGATATCAAGCACGCCTGTCGTTTCACCCATAATCAATATTTCATCATCAGTTTTTAATTGCCCTGATTCCATTAAAATATGTGCTACTTCAATTTCTTTATAATAATTCAAAACTTTGCCAACATACGATTTGCGAGTCGTGGCTTTGCTTCCCTCAACACCGGCGTATTCTTCAGAGCTCGGAACATCAAAATAAAATCCAGATGAGAATCCGCGATTATAAACTTTTTCTAATTCAGTTAGTAAATCCGTTTTCTTTTCTTTGGTAAGATTTCCTTCAAAGTAAAGATCAATAGCCTGTCTATAAACCGAAACTGCTTTTGCAACATATTCCGGTGCGCGTTTTCTTCCTTCGATTTTAAATGAATCAATTCCTGCTTCTATTAGCTGATCAATAAATTCAATTGTGCAGAGATCTTTTGGAGACATTATATAATCCTCGCCGATAACTAATGATTTATCTATCGCCGGATCATAAACTTCATATTCTCTTCTACATGGCTGAATGCATTCACCGCGATTAGCACTTTTGCCAAATAAATGATGACTCATAAAACATCTGCCGCTGACTGCAATACACATCGCACCGTGAACAAATGCTTCAATCTCTAAATCAGTTTTAGCTCTTATCTTTTTAATCTCATGCTAAAGAACATTCGCGTGCGAGAACAATTCTTACTGCGCCCATTCTCTTATATACATCCGCAGCAAGTGAATTTGATATTGAACTTTGAGTTGATATACAAAATGGGAATTCGTGTTTATAACATAAATCTGCAACTGCAAGATCAGAGCAGATAATTCTATCAACTCCATTTTTTTTTGCTGCAATAATTATTTCTTCAAGTTCCTCTAACTCTTCTTCAAAAACGATTGTGTTAAGTGTGAGGTAAGTTAAAACTTTATGTTCTTTACAGAATGAAATTATCTCAGGAAGTTGATCAACAGTAAAGTTAGCGGCTTTTGCGCGCATATTAAGTTTATCTAACCCAAAATAAACCGCATCTGCACCATTGCTAACAGCAGCTCGCAGCATAGTCCAATCACCCGCAGGAGCCATTAACTCTGGTTTGTGGTTTTTTGTTATCATAAAATTTCAAGAATAGAACGCGGATAACACAGATAACGCGGGTTTGCACTGATTTAATCTGTGGAAATCCGTTTAATCCGCGTCATCCGTGTGCTATTGTATTAAGCCTTCTCTTCCCAAACTTTTGCAACTTCAACAATTGTCTTAACAGCCATTTCCATATCCTGAATTGCAACCCACTCAAGTTGAGAATGGAAACTATGCTCGCCTGCAAAAATATTTGGAGTTGGTAATCCCATAAAAGATAAACGTGAACCATCCGTACCGCCGCGTATTGGGTGCATAATTGGTTTTATTCCAAGTCGCTCCATTGCAATAATTGCATAATCATTAACGTGAGGATGTTTATCCAAAACCTCTTTCATATTTCTATACTGTTCAATAACCTGGAATTCCATTCTTGAACCAGGAAACTTTTTAACAACCTCTTCGGCTAATTTTTTGAGCAATTCTTCATAATCTTTCAATTTTGCAGTTTCAAAATCACGAATAATCATTTTAATCGTTGTTAATTCTTCATTCCCATTAAATGAGCCGCAATGAACATAACCTTCTCTACCATCGGTTGTTTCTGGTGAGAGTGTACCTTTCGGAAGATTATCAATAAAGTGTGAGGCAACTTTTATAGAATTTATCATTATGTTTTTTGCATACCCGGGATGAATATTTTTACCGAAAAATTTTATAACCACTGCATCAGCAGAAAATGTCTCGGTTTCCAACTCTCCTAAACTAGATCCATCAATCGTGTATGCATACTTTGCCCCGAGTTTCTTCAAATCAATTTTTTCCGTGCCTCTTCCGACTTCTTCATCGGGAGTAAAACATACTTTTATATCACCATGTTTAACTTCGGGATGAGTAAGCAAGTAATTGACTGCATCAACAATTTCTGAAACACCGGCTTTGTTATCTGCGCCAAGTAAAGTAGAGCCATCTGTAGTAATGATATCAAACCCAATCATATTTTTTAGATCAGGATTATCATTTACCGTAATTACTAATCCATCATTTTCCAGTTTTATATCCCCGCCCTGATAATTTTTTCTGATCATAGGTTTAACATCTTTACCGGTTACCGCAGGAGAAGTATCAACGTGAGCGATGAAAGCAATAGGGTCAACTTTTTTTGTTGTGTTTGATGGGAGCGTAGCCATTACATATCCCCACTCATCCATATGAGCATCTTTTAATCCCAACGCTTTTAATTCTTCTGCAAGATCTTTTGAAAGAATTTTTTGTTTTTCTGAACTCGGGAAAGAAGTTGATTCTTCATCTGATTGAGTGTCGTACTTTACATACTTTAAAAATCTATCAACGCATGTAAATTTATAATTTGCATCAAACATATTAACCTCGAATTTTTAGTGAATAAAAAACTTTTTAATATCCTCTTCTTAAAACTTTATCCATATCAGATTTTATCATTATCTGAACAAGATCTTCAAACTTTGTTTTGGCTTTCCAACCCAATAGTTTTTTGGCTTTTGCTGGATCGCCTATCAATAAATCCACTTCCGTTGGACGATAATAATTTGGATCTATTGTTACAACAGTATTGCCCTTTTTCAATTTAGGTGTAAAATCAAATTTGTAAAATCTGGAGTTCTTATTAAAGTTTATAAGCGATTTTGCTTTATCAAAATTAATATTACTGATAACTCCTTTTTCATTTACTCCTTTACCTTTCCATTCCAAATCTATTCCAAGATGTTTAAATGTTAATTCGACAAATTGCTTTACCGTATTAGTTTGTCCCGTGGCTAAAACAAAATCTTCAGCTTTTTTATACTGAAGTATTCTCCACATTCCTTCGCAGTATTCAGGAGCAAAACCCCAATCTCTTTTTGCATCCAGATTACCGAGAGAAAGATTTGATTGCAAGTCCTGCTGCAATTCTAGAAGCAGCACGAGTAATTTTTCTCGTTACAAATGTTTCGCCGCGTTTTGGTGATTCGTGATTAAACAATATTCCGTTGCAGGCAAACAGATCATACGCTTCTCGGTAGTTTACAATTATCCAGTAACCATAAAGTTTTGCAACTCCGTATGGTGAACGCGGATAGAAAGGTGTTTTTTCGCTTTGTGGAACTTCCTGCACCTTACCAAAAAGTTCTGATGTAGAGGCTTGATAGAATTTTACTTTTCGTAATCCAACCTCACGTATAGCATCAAGAAATCTTAGTGTTCCAAGTGCATCAACCTGTGCTGTGTAATCAGGAACTTCAAAAGAAACTTTTACGTGACTTTGAGCTGCGAGATTATAAATTTCATCCGGTTGTATTTTTTCCAGAAGACGATTTAAGTTACTTGTATCAACAAGATCACCGTAGTGAAGAAATAATTTCTTATTTAGGATTTCTTTGTTCTCATAGAGATGATCAATTCTTCCTGTGTTGAAAGAACTGCTTCTTCTAATTATTCCGTGAACTTCATATCCTTTTTCAAGAAGTATTTCTGTTAAGTAACTTCCGTCTTGTCCGGTTATGCCGGTTATTAAAGCTTTCATATTTTCCTTATGAATATTTTTGTTTAAAGAAATTATAGGCTTTTATAATTCCTTCTTTCAATTCAGTTTTATATTTCCAACCAAGTGAGTTTATTCTAGTGACATCCATAAGTTTTCTGGGTGTACCATCGGGTTTAGTGGAATCATATTCAATCTTACCATTAAAGCCAACAATTTCAGAAATCAGTTTTGCTAAATCTGCAATTGTAATATCTTTTCCTGATCCAACATTTAAATGTGTAATTCCATTTTCATAAAGATCTTTTGCTTCAATGTTTTCCATCATAAATACAATTGCATTTGCAAGATCTTCAACATACATAAATTCACGCAAGGGTTTTCCTGTTCCCCAAATTGTAACAGAATCTTTTCTTTGAACTTTTGCTTCGTGAAATTTTCTCATCAGTGCTGGAAGAACGTGAGATGTTTCTAAATTAAAATTATCGTTAGGTCCGTAAAGATTAGTTGGCATTGCTGAGATATAATTGCAGCCATACTGGCGATAATAATTTTCACAAAGTTTTATTCCAGCAATCTTAGCAATTGCATAAGGTTCATTAGTAAACTCAAGCGTATCGGTAAGTAAATATTCTTCCTTTAATGGCTGTGGCGCTAGTTTTGGATAAATGCAGGAGCTTCCAAGAAAAACTACTTTTTCAACTTTACTTAAATAAGACGAGTGAATTAGATTTGCTTCAATCATCAAGTTATCGTAAAGAAATTCAGCCCGGTAAGTGTTGTTTGCTAAAATCCCACCAACTTTTGCGGCTGCTATTATTACTATTTCAGGTTTGGTTTCATCAAAGAATTTCTGGACTTCAGATTGATTTCTAAGATCAAGCTCAGAGAAATCTTTATAGATAATATTTTTATATCCACGACTTTCTAATTCTCTCAAGATCGCAGAGCCAACCATTCCTGTGTGACCTGCTAAATAAACTTTTTTGTCCCTTAAATCATCCATTAAAAATTACAATCCATAATAAACTGAAAAATAAAATTCATTTAACGTAGTATCAATAAAACTTAAGTCTTCCTGCTGAATTGAAGAATGTGTTGTTTGAAAATTTAATTTAGCAAAAAGTTCATGAGTATATTCATACTTAATTTCTGCACCAAGGTATCCGTAATTTTTTCTTAATCCAAAAAGAAATGGCGGCTGTGGTATTTGATTGTATTGCTGCTGCACATTTCCATCTTCACCTTTACGGATATATTGCCCCCATGCCGTTGCCTGCAATCCTCGTAGGAAACGATAATTAAGTGAAGCATAAATCAAATCCGCATTATGTCCCATCCAATGACCCAAAGGGTATGTTGCGCTTTTATAATCTGTTGTTTGTATGTAATGCTGATACACAAATGGATAATTTTTAGTGTATTCAATTTTTGCTGTAAGATTTTCTATCGGCAAATCAGTAACGGATACACCAAGAGTAAATCCCAGTTGGTATCTCTGCGTTTCAGGATCAAACAGTCCGTTCAAAGAAATTTCATCTATAAAAAGTGTTCCATAAAGATGTGTGTTTTTAATTTGTCCTTTTGAACTAACACCAAAAAAAAATTGCGCATTGCCACCCGCAGCATTTAGTTGTCTGCTTAGTTGATGATCAGCTAACCTAAAAAACATAATAGGCATTAAGTATAACAAACTCAAGTTCTTCATCATAAATAATTGATTCACCAATCGAAACATCTAATCCGGAAACGGGAGTAATAATTAACGAATGTGTGGCAATAAACTTATCAATAAAAGAAAAACTGATTCCACCTGACGTGTTATAAAAGATTGAGTTGGAATCGATAATACCGGACGAAAGCCAGCCGTGCATATAATTAAACTTGAGCCAATCAACCGGTTTAATATCTAACCTGATAAAACCATACGAAGGCGGTTTTTGTGAAAGCACAAGTAATCCGCTTTCACCGTAACCCCATTCTAAAAAATCTTTACCAATTGCAAATGAACCCCAACTCCAATCTGTGGCAAGTACTGCCTTCGATTCACTGTATTCCATTTTATCGAGAGAATAGAGAGGAGCATTTAAACTGGATTTAGCTTCAACACCAGTGACAGGTGTAAACTCTTTAGTTTTATCAATTGTATTTCCGGTTTCGGTGTTATCTCTAAAATCAAAACTAAAACCGACATATTTATCAATGTAGCCATAAGTATAAATTCCATTCCAGAAGTGCGTTAGCTTTTCATTATCGCGCGAGCCTACTTTAATGCCTAATATAGGACTTAAATTCAAACTGAAAAAATTATTACGATAACCAAATAACCTTAATCTGTCTCCCTCATCATAACCGACTATCGTTATTTGTGAGGAGTCTATTTTAACATTGTTAATCATATCAAACTCGAACTTAAAATCTCTACTATAAAACTCAAGTTCTTCTTTTTCCAGAGAAGTTAGCTCATAAGATTTTTCTGATGCTTCAATTAGTTTTTGTGCAATATATTTTCTGCTCACTGGTCTAACCTGATCATCAAACACAATAACAGATTTTTGGCTAAGCCTTGCGAGAAATTTGTAAACATCTCTGTGCAGTGGTTCATAAACCACCTGTGCAAATGCAAAAGAGCTTAGAACAAGAAAAAGAAATATTTTTTTTAATATCATTTATATTATTGATTAAAGAATTTTTTAAATGTTTCAACAACATAGACTAATTGCTCATCACTAAGTTCCGGATAAATTGGTAAAGCAATTGAAGTATCAGCAGAAAATTCCGAAATTGGGAAATCACCTTTCTTGTGTCCTAGATCCTTAAAGCATTCCTGTAAATGAAAAGGAACCGGATAATAAATTTCTGTTCCTATTTCATTCTTAGTTAAAAATTCTCTCATCTCATCACGTTTATCAACACGAACTATATATTGATTATAGATATGATAATTCTTAGCACCTGATTTTTCATAAACGGCTTTTGGCAGTAGAACTTTATTTTTTGCATCAAAACTTATTCTGCCTGTTTCTTCTGCTAATCCTGCTTCAATAAAAAGCTGTGTGTAACGATTTGCGTTATGTCTTCTCTTTTCAGACCAGCTATCTAAATGCGGAAGTTTAACTCTAAGTACTGCGGCTTGAAGAGCATCTATTCTAAAATTTCCGCCAATAACTTTATGATAATATTTAGGATCGCCGCCATGAACTCTTTTAATTGTAAGCACTTTTGCAAGATCGTCATTATTAGTTGTAACTAAACCACCATCACCATAACATCCAAGATTTTTACTCGGGAAAAATGAAAAGCAACCAATATCTCCAACTGTTCCAACAAATCTTCCATCTTTATACTGAGTTCCAATTGCCTGAGCAGCATCTTCAATTACAAATATGTTGTGTGCTTTTGCAATTTTAACTATCTCATCTAAATCCGCACTTTGTCCATAAAGATGAACAGGAATAACTGCTTTTGTTTTAGATGTAATTTTCTTTTCAAAATCTTTTGGATCCATATTAAAAGTAACCGGATCGTTTTCAATCAGCACAGGAGTAGCATTTAATCTTGAAACAACTCCTGCCGTTGCGAAGAATGAATAAGTTGGTACGATAACTTCATCACCCGGTTTAATATCTATTGCCATTAAAGCTAATAACAAAGCATCTGTACCGGATGAAACACCAAGTGCGTGTTTGCAGCCGAGATAATTACAAAACTCTTTTTCCATTCCGCTAACTTCCGGACCAAGAATGAAGTATTGTGATTCGGCAACTTTAATTATTGCTTCATCAAGTTCTTTTTTTAACGATTGGTATTGTGGTTTAAGATCTAATAGAGGTACGCGCATTTTATTTTCCTTTTTATAAAAATATTAATAGATAAAATCTTTTTGAATGTCTTTTAATAATGGAGCTTTCAAATCTTTTTCCGATACAATTGGATTTTCAACTTTCCAATTAATATTTAAGTCTTGATCATTAAAAAGTATTGCACGTTCATGTTCTTTACTGTAAAGCGCTGTACATTTGTAAGAAAAAATTGCTTCGTCAGATAAGACAGAAAAGCCATGTGCAAATCCGGGAGGAATCCAAAGTTGGGTGTGGTTTTCTTCAGATAATTCAGATGAAAAATATTTTCCAAAAGTTGGTGAACCAAAACGAATATCAACAGCTACATCTAAAACTTTTCCGTAAATCACTTTGCAAATTTCCCCTGCGCCTTATCACCAACCTGATAATGTAATCCTCTGATTGTGCCTTTTTTTGATTTAGAAATATTATCCTGAACAAATAATAAATCTATGCCTGCTTTATGATAAGTATCTTCATTATAGCTCTCAAAAAAATAACCGCGTTCATCACCAAACACTTTTGGTTTGATGATCAACAATCCCTCTAATTCTGTTTTGATTACCTCCAACTAATTAACCTTCCTTTAATATTTTTTCAAGATAAGATCGATATAATGATTTTGGAATTGAGTTTACTAAATCTGCAAACTGCTCTTTAGTTATAAAGCCTTTGTGAAATGCAATCTCTTCAATACAAGCAACTTTTAATCCTTGTCTATCTTCAATTACTCCAAAAAAGTTTGATGCTTGAAGTAATGCTTCGGGAGTTCCGGTATCAAGCCAGGCAATACCGCGACCAATTTTTTCAACTCTTAGTTGTTTTCTATTTAAGATATTCTTTATTAACATCAGTAATTTCCAATTCTCCACGAGAAGATGGTTTAAGATTTTTTGAAATGTTAATAACTTCATTATTGTAAATATAAAGACCTGGTACTGCATATTGTGATTTTGGATTTTGAGGTTTTTCTTCGATAGAGATAGCATTGCCCTCTTTATCGAATTCAACAATTCCATAACGTTCGGGATCATTTACCTGATAACCAAAAATTGTTGCCCCGGTATTTTTATTAACTCCATCATAAAAAAATGTTAAATCGCCATAAAAAATATTATCACCCAAAACTAAGCACACATTATCATCGCCAATAAATTTTTCACCAATTATAAAAGCTTCGGCAATGCCATTTGGTGCCGGCTGAACAGCATAACTTATATTCATTCCAATCGTATTGCCGCTGTTAAATAATTGCTTGTAAAGTGGAATTGTTTCTTCGTTTGAAATGATCAGTACATCCTTTATTCCTCCAAGCATTAGTATTGAAAGAGGATAATAGATTAATGGCTTATCATAAATAAGAGCTAATTGTTTGCTGTAAACCTTTGTGATAGGATAGAGTCTTGAGCCAGAGCCCCCCGCTAAAATTATTCCCTTTGTTTTCTTTTTTGTGTTCACTTGATAAACTTTTTAATAATTAATAGTGATGTAAATATAAAAATAATACCTTTATCAATCCTGATTTAAAGGTATCAAAATGGGGTCAAATCCTTAGATTTTACTATTAAAGCAGCGTTCCTTTTAAAATAAATAGTGCCACAGAGAAGTAAATAACAACTCCAAAAACATCAACCATTGTAGCAACTAAGGGGGCAGATGAAGTTGCAGGATCTAATCCAAACCTTTTGAGGATAAATGGCAGCATAGAACCGGAAAGCGTACCCCATAAAACAACTCCGATTAATGAAATACTTACTGTTGCTCCTATTAAAAACCAATGTTCCCCATAAATATTTGAAGTAACCTCCCAAATGGAGATTCTTAAAAATCCTATTGCGGCAAGTGCTAAACCTAGCGCTAATCCTGTATAAAGTTCTCTTTTAAACACCATAAACCAATCACGTAACGTTACTTCTCCAAGTGATAAAGCTCTTATAACTAGTGTGGCTGCCTGGGATCCTGAGTTACCACCACTTGAAATGATTAATGGTATAAAAAGTGTTAAAACTATTGCGCGGCTTATTTCATCTTCAAAAAACGCCATGGCTGTCGCGGTAAACATTTCACCAATAAAAAGAATTGCCAACCAGCTTCCTCTTTTCTTGATCATTTCAAATAAGGGAATTGTAGAGTAAGCATCTTCTAAAACCTGGATAGCGGCAAGTTTATGGATGTCTTCCGTAGCTTCTTCTTCCGCAACATCAAAAACATCATCAACGGTTACGATACCAATAAGGATCCCTGCAAGATCAACAACAGGTAAAGCGACTCTATCATATTTTTTAAAAGCTTCAACTGCTGTTTCTTGATCATCTACCACGTGCAAAGCAACAAAGTTTTCATCCATCAGATCAGCAACTGACTGATCTAGAGGTGCAAGCAAAAAATCTTTAATTTTAACGTCATCAATTAATTTTCCCTTATCATCAACCACATAAACAATATTTAAGGTTTCTTTATTTTTACCATTTTCTCTTATGTAATCCAGGGTCTGCTGAATTGTATAAGAAGGTTTAATGGCAATGTAATCCGGTGTCATTAACCTTCCAACAGAGTTTTCCGGATAACCCAAGCAACGTTACCGCAACTTTTCTTTCATCGGGAGAAAGTAATTGAATTAATTGTTTTGCTGCTGCAGATGGAAGCTCTTCAAATAATGCAGTTCTATCATCAGGATCCATTTCATTAAGGATTACTGCACTTTCTTCTTTGCCCATCAGTTTTAATAATTCCATTTGAGTATCAAAATCCATGTACTCAAAAGTATCAGCAGCTAACTCTTTGGAAAGTAAACGAAAAATTATAACTCTGTCTTTTTCAGGAAGGTCAACAAGAAGCTCTGCGATGTCAGCGGGAGTCCAATCTAAAAGTATTTCCTTTAAGATACCAAGCTGTCTCTCTTCAATAAGAGACTGGATTTCTGGTTGTAATAATCTGCTTAGCATCGGAAAATCCTTATTTTAGAGAAAACAATTTGTTTTTACATTTTTTAGATTTGTATTGTTTAATTGGCTTGCAAAAAATAATTGTATTATGTTCAAATCACAATTAAAAAAATAGAAATTACAGTAGAATTAGAAATATGCTCAGATTAATTGTTGATGAAAATATTGCTTTTGCTGATAAGGCTTTTACTCAATTCGGCAAAGTAAATTTAATACCTGGTCGTAAAATTAATAATTCAGATTTAAAGGATACTGATGTACTGATCGTCCGCTCTATTACAACTGTTGATGAAGAACTTTTAAAAAACACTCCGGTAAAATTTGTTGGCACCGCAACAATTGGAACAGATCATATCGATTTAGATTATCTTAAAAGCAAAAATATTTTTTTTGCGGATGCTAGAGGATGTAACGCTTACTCCGTTGCTGAATACGTACTGGCTTCTTTATTAAATCTTGCAGTTAAATTTGATTTTTCTCTTAAAGATAAATCAATTGGAATTGTTGGAGTTGGAAATGTTGGTAGTAAAGTTGCAGCATTTGCTGAAGCACTTGGAATGACCGTTCTGTTAAATGATCCACCATTAAAACGTAAGGGGATAAATCAAATTTTGTTGAGTTAGATGAGATTTTAAAGTGTGATATTGTTACTCTTCATACTCCACTAAACTTAGATGGAATTGATAAAACTTACCATCTCTTTAATAATGATAATCTGAACAAGCTAAAAGATGGTGCAATATTAATTAATTCTTCGCGTGGTGCGGTTATAAATAATTTAGATTTGCTCACTGCAATTGAAAAGAAAAATTTAAAGGTAGTTTTAGATGTTTGGGAAAATGAACCTGATATAAATATCGAATTGGTTAAAAATGTTTTAATTGCAACCCCACACATTGCAGGATATTCATACGAAGGTAAAGTAAACGGTACAAAAATTATTTATGAATCTCTTTGTGAATATTTGGGAGAGAACAAAACTTTTAAATTTGATTTACCAATTCCGAAAGAACCGACTCTGATTTTTAATAATTCCAATAAGCTCGAAACAGGATTGAATGATTTAATTTCAACTGTTTATTCTATACAAGAAGATGATAATCGTATGAGAAAAATAATAGAGATGGAAAAAGAGGATCGGATGAAGTATTTTGATTTGCAAAGAAAAAATTATCCAAGAAGAAGAGAGTTTAACAACTATACAATTGAATCAAGTAATCTCAGTAAATCAATGCAAGATGTTTTAAAAAAATTACGCTTTACATTATCTACTTAATTGTTTTATCAAGCTTAAACTCAATAGGAATTATCATCTGAACCTTCATTCGCTTACCTTTTTGCAACCCGGGTTTAAAACGAGTGTAGTAAACAGAAAGTCTTGCATTTTCATCACATCCGTAACCAATGCCCTCAACAACCTCGGCTGAAGACACCTCGCCATTTTTTTCAATGAATGCCCTGATCTTTACAGTACCTTCAATTTTCTTTTCTTTTGCCTGAACCGGATAGACCACTTTTTTGTATATCGTATTCATTCCCCCGATTGGCTCCGGCATAACTTCAACATTTGAATAATAGGCTGGATCGTCTTCCATATCAGTTTTATCTTCTTCAACCGGAGGAAGATTTAAATCATTGTTACCATTCTGCTTTTCTCTCTGATCCTGTCTTTCCTTCCATTGCGCTAAAAGTTTTTGATAATCTTCTTCACGATATTCGCCGACTAATAAAAATTCCTGACCCTTGCGCACACCGTTTTCAAACATTACATCTTCAATTACATTTCCAGTTGAATCATAAAAAGTTGCTGGTCCATCCCGCCTTCCATCTTCGATACTATAAAGTTCTTTCATATTTCCATTTTCATAATATGAAGTAACTGTTCCGAATACCTTATCATTAACATAATTTCTTTTTTCTTTAATGCTCCCGTTTTCCCAATAAAATATAGCTTCTCCCTGACGTACATTCTTTTCATAAACGACAACAGATTCTAAATTTCCATTGGGGAAATATGTTTTAACGGTATCTAACTGTGCTGAAAGATTAATAGTAAAACCCAAAAACATTAATACGAAAAAAAACTTCATCTAAATAAACCTGGTAAATTTTTGTGGCAAAAGATAATATTTAATTCTGAGTAATTAGAGGCATAATTAGAGTGATAACAAAAATGATAATTGCAATCCCGAAAAAGAAATATCCAACCTCAGCATCGTATTGAAGCATACCAATTTCACTTAAGAGATAATGCCAATCGTGATAAACTTTATTTCCACCAAGCAATGGTAATATTCTCGCTTGTGCATCCGCAGCATAAACAGAAATATTTATAAAGTTTTGCCCAAGCCATAAAAGTGAGACCTGCATTCCTGTTCGATATTCATTCCTAAAAAAGTAAAAGAAAATTATAGATGGAAGAATTATCTGCATTAAAGTTCCGCCAAGAGTGTAGATGTAGCTGCCAAAAAATCTAAAGAAAAAATGCCCTGCTTCATGAATTACCAAATCAGCATTATCAATCATTCCGTATTCACCACGATTTAGAACCCAGTAAAGTGCAATCGGCAGAATGATAATTGATGGAATCCATTTTTTAAATTCATCAAATTTAGTGTGAGGTTTAGATTTCTTTAAACTTTGCTCAATTTCTTTCTTTAATTCATCATCCATAGAATTGCTTAAATAAAAAATGATAATTAACTTCGCAACGAAATTAACTAATCTAATCCCATCGTTCAATTGTTTATAAACAAATAAAAAGGAAGGTTACACTATGAGAAAAACTGCATTTATTTTTTCCCTGGTAATGATATTTACTGTTATTTCTTTTGCTCAGGATTTCAGAACCCCGCGTCCAAGTCCGGATGCTACTGTTTCCCAATATGTCGGAGTCACTAAAGTCACAATAGATTACAGTAGTCCAGCAGTTAAGGATAGAAAAATTTGGGGTGAACTTGTTCCATTCGGAGAAGTTTGGCGAACCGGCGCTAATGAAGCAACAACAATTACATTTACAGATGCTGTGAGTGTAAATGGGAATGAACTTGCCGCGGGCACATATGGAATCCATACAATTCCTAATGCCAGCGAATGGGAAATAATTTTTAGCAAAGATACTCCTGTAGATGGAAGTTCAACTTTCGATCCTAAAAAAGAAGTTTTAAGAATAAAAGCGAAACCAGAAGAACATCATTTTATGGAGAGAATGACATTTCTTTTTACAGATGCTGCTGAGAATTCAGTAAACGTAAATCTTCTTTGGGAAAAATTAAAAGTATCATTTAAAGTTGAAGTAAAAACTCAGGATCTTACTTTACAGAAAGCACGCGATGCTTTTAAATGGAATCAGCTAATGGCTGGTGCTACTTATTGTTTGGAGAACAATACAAATCTTGAAGAAGGATTTAAATGGATTCAGGCATCATCATTAATAAATGAAAACTATTGGAACACAAGAATTCTTGCGCAGTATTATGGTAAGATGAATAAAAAAACAGAAGCGATTGCCACAATGGAAAAAGCAATTGAGCTTGGCGGTAAAATGCCAAACGCACCTTTTGATTTTGATAGGATGAAACAAATGCTAGCTGATTGGAAGAAATAAAAACTCTGCGTTCTAAGCGTCTCTGCGGTAAGAAATTTTTCTCGCAGAGACGCGAAGGCGCAAATTTATCCGTGATATTCTTTTCTTTTATTTTTGCTTGCCCTGCAGTCATCGCTGCAGCAATATTCATTTTCAATTTTACAATCGTGACAACAAACAATGATTTTATCGCAATCAATGTTGTGACAATTAATATGATATGAAGTAGGCTTACCACAAAAATGACAATTAGCTGTGTATTTTAATTCCTCTTTAGTATTTGGTTCAAAAACTCTGCGATCATCAAATACAAACATTCCGCCTTCCCAATAAGTATCTGGAAACTGTTGTATATAGTTTAAAATTCCGCCATCAATCTGATAAACATCTTTAAAGCCTTGCTCACGCATAT
Source organism: uncultured Ignavibacteriaceae bacterium (assembly GCA_963812305.1). GTDB lineage: Bacteria > Bacteroidota > Ignavibacteria > Ignavibacteriales > Ignavibacteriaceae > IGN3. Next base: position 359,893 of record CAWEUT010000002.1, on the reverse strand, counting down.
AAGCCGATGCTTTTTCACATCGTATTCCGCCAGTGCAGTAAGTAACAATTGTTTTATCCTTGTATTCACTTAGCGATTCAACAACTTTGGGCCATTCTCTAAAATGTGTTATTTGCGGAGTGATTGCATTCTTAAATTTTCCAATTTTACTTTCATACCAGTTTCGGGCATCGACAATTACAAAATCTTTTTTGTCTTTCATAAAATTTTAAAAGCTGCTCCGGTGTTAATTTTGGGGCGGTATGTTCGAGGGATGTTTCATTTAGCCCTGAATTTACAATCTCGTTTTTAACTCTAACATGCATTTTATTAAACGCAACCTGATTCGTTGGAGTTTCTTTAAACCAGACATCTTCAAAAATCTTATAACTCTTTAAATGACTTTTATATTTATCCGTAACTTCATCCTCTCCAAAAACAGAACCGCTGATTCCTTCTTTTGCAAGATAGACTTTTCCCTTAACGCCATTTGCCAAACACCAATCAAGATGTTGTTTTGCAAGCGATTCGGGATTTTCAACATCCACATATTTATAAAACGATATTACTTTATATTTATCCATTTAACCCTGTGCAATTCCTTGTATAATTTTTTTTCGGAGCAAATATAAACTTTTAGTTATATGATAATAAAATGGAATTAAAATATCTGGTGGTAAATTAGATAAGAACGGCTGAGCGTTTTTTTAATTATAGGAAGTATATTTTTTTTGAGTTTCTTCGGATGTTGTGAAACTTGCTTCTTTATCAAACACTACGGAAAATACTGAACCAATGTTTTTTTCACTCTCAACATTAATTTCTGCGCGGTTAAGCTCTATATATTTTTTAACAAGTGCTAAACCCAATCCGTTACCTTCAAATTCGCGTTTGTATCCAGTATCTTCCTGTGAAAAAGGCATAAACATTTTTTGAAGATATTCTTCGCTCATTCCAATACCGCTATCTCTTATTTCAATTTTAACTTTATCATTTTTCAGATTTTTAACGTACACTTCAACATATCCCTTTAAAGTGTATTTTATAGCATTATTTATTAGATTTTGAAAAACCTGATTTACTGTATATCTATCAGCAGTTATAAATGCGGTATCATCACTTGGTGTAAATTTAATTGTTAATCCTTTGTCATCACTTAAAGATTTAAATTCTCTAACCATATTTTGCAAATCGGGAATGATATCAAATTTTTCAAAAGTTGCTTTGTAATTTCCACTTTGTACAGATGACATGCTTAATATCATATCAATTGTTCTTTGCAATCTTTTCCCTGCACTTTTTACGGAATCCAAAATAATTTTTAGATCTTCGTCATCGCTGGAAATTTCATCAGCAATTAAAGGTATAGATGTCAATATCACGTTCAGTGGTGTTCTGATTTCATGTGACATCTGAGCAAGAAATGCTGATTTAAGTCTATCAGATTCTTCTGCTTTTTTAAGCGCTTCAACTAATTCGCGCTGTACTCTTTTAATTTCAGAAATATCAAGCATCTGCATCACATAGTGCTTTACTTTACTATTTTCATCAAGTACAGAAACTGATTTTACAATTACATGAATTTCTTTTCCTTCTTTTTTAAGCAGTATTTTTTCTGTGTTTATATCAGCAACAGGAATTCCATTTAGATCAAATCCATCCTCACTAAATCCTTCAAGATCATTTTGCTCAAACAGATACTTGATTGGAATTCCGATTATTTCATCTCTTTCAAATCCAATAGTATTACAAAAGGATTTATTAACACTAATAATTTTTCCTTCGGTAGATATGATTACAATTCCTATTGGTGCATTTTGAAATACAAGTCTAAATTGTTCTTCACTTTTCTGAAGTGATATTTCTGCTTTTTTTCTTTGGTTGATTTCGAAATTTAGCTCAGAAATTTTATCCTTAAATACATCGTGCAATTTTTTATTTAGGTTCTCAACTTCGGATGTTGATTTATCCAACTCGGACATCAGAATTTTTACACGATCTTCAATTATTCCTAACTCATCCTTTTTATAAAATTTGGAATTACTAACTCCTCCAGAAATTTGAGCAGTATCAAGTGCCTTAAGAATTTTAGAAAGTGGGCGAAATGAAATGGAACTCATAAAATAAGTAAAAACTATCCCCGCCAATAAAATAGTAAGACTAAAAAGTGCAGTTAGTAATTTATTTTTGAAAAGACTTTTTGCATCATCACCCGATTCAAAACCCACATAAATTTTACCAGAAGCTTCTTTAGTACTTAATGGGTAACTCAACACGATAAACCTTTTCATCTTTTGAAATTTTATTATCATCAGATTTTGCAAGGATGTAAAAACTTTTTTCTGCAGCCTCAAGATTTAGTGCATCAAGTAATTCACCGGAGGAGTTTTCAACAACAAGATAAACAGCGTTATTTAACTCCAAAAGTCTTGTTATTATTTCTGTATCAGTAAATTTACGATCAATAAATATTTGCGGATTTTGCGTAAAAAAGTTTACAAAAACATTCGCTTTGTATTGATATTTATCATTTACCTGCTCTTCAAATTTATTTGTAAAATAAAAAAAGATGAACCCGGCTACAATGATAAAGAATAGTGCAAATTGGATAGTTAATTTTAACTGAAGTTTTTGAGAGCGTGTTTTCATTTCAGTTAATTGTTTTTACTTTAATGTTCTGCAAAGATATAGCCTATTTCTAAAAATAATTGATCTAAACTATTCAATTTAAGTGCCGTTATTCTAAAAACAAGAAATGTCTGTTTTTACAATATAATCAAACATTATATGTTCTACTTTGAGAAAAAGATGCGGTTTAACGATAATTTTACTTGAATAAAAACTATAAATGTCACTTCTGATATTTACCGATGTAAGCTTTTATATCAAACTTTTTCTCAGCACCGTTACGATTCATATACCTAATTTTACCATAAACCGGTCTCTCAAACCATGGACGATCGTGAATTCCGCCAATTGACCACGCAATTCCAGTATAACCATTAGGATCACGTCCATCAAGTTCGTACTTATCATTTAAATAGATTGCAATCTTCATAGCATCTTCCGGAGATTTTGTCCATTCCAGAATTTTCTTTGCCCAGTACATTCTCATATACCCATGCATTTTGCCAGTTGTAACCATTTCCATCTGAGCGGCATTCCATAAATCTTCATGAGTCTTTGCTTGCTCAAATTGTTTCAATGTATAAACAAATTCTCTTTCATCTTTTCGATGCTCATTTAAAGATGTTTTTGCCCAATCATGAAAACCATCGAAAGAATCATAATTTTTATTGAAGTAACAAAAATTATCTGCAAGTTCACGTCGTACAATTAATTCTTCCAGAAAAGATTTTGCCGATTCTTTATTTCCATTTAGTCTTTCAGTTTCAAGAGCAATTCGCTGTGCAGAAATTTGTCCAAAATGCAAATATGGGGAAAGATTTGATTGTCCATTTTTTGTTGGATCATTTCTCCATTCATTATAATTATCAAATTTGTTTTTAAGAAAATTCTCAAGTGATTTTAATGCTGAGGTTTCTCCGGGTTTAATCCAATCAACTTCTTTTACATCAAGATTTATCTTTAAAGATTTTTGGATTATTTCCCAATCAATTCTATCAGATGAGATTTCGCTCTTGCCCATTTTTTTAAGCTTTGGAAACTCATCCATAAATTCAATTAATGCTTTATGAATTTTGGGACGAAGAGTGTAAGCAGCAAATTCCAATTTATCAGAAACATGTAAACAAGGAACAATATTGTGCGCATCAACTTCGTAAAAAGGAATTGATATTTGTTTTGCAACATCACGCTTCCATATTCTTTTAATCTTTAATGGATCAAAATCAGAGACAAGAATTGAAGCGTTGATATTTTTTAACAACTCAGGAATTTCTTCTTCCGGTTTACCTGATGTTAAAAAGAAAGGAATGTTATACTTAGATAATTCTTTTTCAACTTCCTGCAATCCTTTAAGCATAAATCCGTATTGGCGGATTGTTGCTTCAAGAAAATCCGGCACAAGATTAAAAACTACGACTAATGATTTTTTCTTTTCTATCGCAAGTTGCTGGGCAAACAACAAAGCCCAATTATCATGTACCCTTTGATCACGGCTCATCCAATATACAACAGGACCGTTAGTCTCTATTCCTTTTTGAAGTAACCGAATTCTTTTTTCGTTAATCATTTTTATCTAAGTTGTTTTAAAAATCTATCAGCAATTTTTAGATTCTGTTTTAATTTTTCTTTATCCATTTTATTTAATTGCACAATCATCATACTCATTCGTGGATTTTTATCAAAAGCTTTTTTGTGCTTAAAAATAAATCGCCAGTAAAGAGCATCCCAGATATCACACCAATCGCCTTTTTCAAAGTTACTCATTTTACGTACATAATTTGAAGAAGAGATGTAAGGTTTTGTACATATCAAGCCGCCATCTGCGTATTGGCTCATACCATAAACATTTGGAACCATTACCCAATCATATGAATCAATATACATTTCCATAAACCATTTATAAACATCATCGGGATCAATTTCACAAAGCAGCATAAAATTTCCAAGTATCATTAGCCGCTCAATATGATGAGTGTATGCTTTGTCCAAAACTCTTTTGATAACAGTATCTACAGGTTCAATTCCTGTGGAAGCATTATAAAAAGCATCTGGGATTTTTTTGCTGAATTTAAAAAAGTTGGTGTTTCTCTGTTTAACTCCCTCAAGCAAATAAACTGCACGCATATACTCGCGCCAGCCAATTATTTGTCTGATAAATCCTTCTAAAGAATTTAACGGTGTTTTGTTTTTTTCAGAAAATTTTAATGCTTTATCCACAACTTGTTTTGGAGTTAATAATCCTGAATTAAGCAAAGGCGTTAGTACTGAATGAAACAAATATGTTTCTTCTTTATCTATTGCGTCTTCATAATCGCCAAAATTCATAAAACGATTTTTTAAAAAATCATTTAACCAATCATCTGCCTGTTCAAATGTAACAGGATAGATAAAATCAAATCCGCTACCGGGATTATTGGGAAAATGTTTTTCTACATAATCAATTGCCTCAAATTCATATTCGGTATCTTCAGGAAAATTTAATTTGGGAGATTTAAATCCCTTTGGCAGCTTCTTTCTATTTTCATCGTCAAAACTCCACTTGCCGCCAACCGGTTTTCCATCTTCAATTAAAATGTTTAATCGCTTTCTTTGTTCGATATAGAACGATGCCATAAAATAGGATTTATGTTTTGAAAAATAGTTTTTAATAAAATTTTCATCAGTTAAAAACATTGGCGTTGGATACTTGATCAATCTTTTACTTAAATCTTTTGCCATCCTTTGAATTCTTTTTTCAAGTATGAAATCTGTTACATCTGCATAGTGGAAAGTTGTAATGCCCATTTTGTTGAAGAATACAAAAAGATAATTTGAACGCCGATCTTCTTTGAAACTTGAATACTGAATATAAACAACATCGTAACCTTGGCTGGTTAAATAATCTTCATAAGCTTTCATCGAAGCACGATGAAATATAAGTTTCTTTTTATGGAAGTTAAGCGGATAGCGCACATCTCCAAAGAAAAGCGGATCTTCAATCAAAAATACTTTTCTATTTTTATCTAATGCCGGATGTTGTTTAAATAATTGATGAGGGAAAATTAACGTGACTTCATTTTTCATTGGAATATTTGCTCGTATTTCTTAGTTAAAATGAACAATAAAAAAACTCTTTTAATTATAAATGTACTTAAGAAACGTGATTAAGGATTGATTAGTTCATTTAACAAATAGGAAAAGTGAAACGAGGGAGGTTTGAAATAGGTGAAATAAAATTATTAGACTGTCTACAAAGCTAACTCTTTGGTAGCGCGGAGCTTGAAGATAGCTTTGGAGACAGCCCAATAATTCAGACATTAAAAAGTAATATTAATATTTAACACTGCAGCCATAAGGTTTAGAACTTTGCACACTAATATTTTTTCCAGTTAGCAATTCATCTAAAGCTAAAGACACATAGTTTTTTGCACCTTTAATATCTTCAAGATCCGTTGATGCTCTGTCATCAATTCCGCCTGCATAGACAAGCTTACCATTTTTATCTATGATGTACATATGCGGAGTAGTTTTTGCGCCATACATTTTACCAACTTTTCCATTTTCATCAACCAGATAGTCAGTAAACTTTGCGTTATGTTTCTTGGATCTACTATTTATTTCATCGTTAGTAAAGTTACCTTGTTTGGATTCTGCTGATGAGCAGATTGTCAACCATATAACACCCTCTTTAGTATATTTTTCCTGCAATGTTTGCATGTTCCTGGAATCATAATGCTTTTTTACGAACGGACATTCGTAGTTAATCCATTCTAACACAACAAGTTTTCCACTATAATCGCTAAGCGAATGTTCTTTACCATTCGAATCCACAAGTTTAAAGTTTGGTGCTATTTCATTCAGTTTTGCTTCTTGCGAAGATGCTATTGCAGTGAAAAGAAATAAAAACAAAACAACTGATTTTTTTATCATCGCTCACTCCTTTTTATTATTAGTTATCTATTTAATGATTTTAAAAAAATATTATATAAGTTCGATAATTGGGACTGTAATCTCATAAGCTTTTTTTGATAGATCGTTTTCAATTTCATCTTCAATAATTATTATTCCATTTACCGATGCTGGATCTTTAATCCTAAATTGATCTGGCTCTAATAATATCTCAAAAAAGTTTTCTTTTTGTTTGATGTTCTGTTTAACCGAATTTCTAAAAACCCCTTCTTCATAAGGATAGAACTGAATGCCCTTTATGTTTTGATTTTCATTTTCATTAACAAATACTTTTAGATAAACATAGTCTGATTTTGATTCTGCATTGATATTTAGATTTCGATTTTGTTCAGGTATCATTTTTCTTGTTGCTTCGAACAATCTTGAAATGCTTTCCTCAGCAGTAAAATCTTTGGACATATCAAGAGAAATTGTAACAGTCGTATCAAATGCTTTGCACAGTTCTTTGCAGATAAGAGAATTTATTTTAGCTGAAATATTTATTTCTTTTGATGAATAGTTTCGAGGAATAATTAGATCAATCAAAAACAAAACCTGATGCCCATACCCATAATTTACAATTTCCTCTGATGCAAATATTTTTGGAATAGGAAATTTAATTTCTGAGGCTGTAATTCCATTTGGTAAGCTTAACTCGATATCGGTCGGCAATCCGCTATCACCTGGATTTCTCCAGTAAATATGCCAATCATCCTGCAGATTTATTAGAACACCAAGTGAAATTACAGAATCTTTTTCCGAAGAAAATGAATCAACAACAATACGAGCTTCTGCTAAAGATTTTTGTTGAGCAGAAATAGACTGATGCAATAAAAAAATTATTGCAAGTAACGATAAGAAATAAATTGTTGTGTTCTTCTTCTTCATCAATTCAATTTGGTATTAAATTTTAGTTTGAAGATATAACAACAATTCAATAAAAGAAATTCAAAACGATTATTTTAATTCGATTTCAATTCCAACGGGACAGTGATCCGAACCCATAACATCGGGCATAATAAAGGCATCTTTAACATTTTTCTTAAAATTTTCAGACACAAAAAAGTAATCGATTCTCCAGCCAACATTTCTATCACGCGCACGTGTTACCTGATCCCACCAGGTATAATTTTCTGGTTCATCATTAAACATTCTAAAAGTGTCATGATAATTGTGTGAGAAAAATTTATCCAACCATTCTCTTTCGATCGGAAGGAAGCCTGAAACTTTTGAGTTTTCTTTTGGTCTGGCTAAATCAATTTCTTTGTGAGCCGTGTTCACATCACCGCAAATTACAAGTTGCTTTCCTTTTTTTACAAGCTTGTTTGAGTAATCAAGAAAGGCATCATAAAAATCCATTTTGTATTGCAAACGTTCTTCATTTTTTTTCCCATTTGGATAGTAAATGTTCATCAGTACAAAGTCTTTATAATCAGCAATGATTATTCTACCTTCATCATCAAACTTTGGAATTCCAAATCCATGCTCAACTTTTACCGGTTCTTGCTTTGTATAGATTGCAACTCCGCTGTATCCTTTTTTAACGATTGATGAAGAAAAGTATGATTTATATCCATTGATATTTAAAAGTTCTTCTGATAGTTGTTCCGGTGCAGCCTTAGTTTCCTGCAAGCAAAGTATATCCGGATCTTCTGTTAATAACCAATCAACAAATCCTTTTTTTTGCACAGCACGAATACCGTTAACATTCCATGAAAGTAATCTTATTTTTTTCATAAAATATTTTGCCTCAATTTCTATTAAAAAATAAAATGAATTATAAATCCCCAACTTATAGCACTAACCAAAGTTAAAAAAGAATTTTAACAGATGTATTAATTTCACCATCCTTAAATAATACTATTGGACCAAATCCGGCACCGGAACTTAACCCTGCAACAGTTGCCCCGAGCGATAATCCCGTGTGAAGAAAAGCTTCTGCAATTGCAATAGATGCTGCACAATTTGGTATCAAACCAAATAATGCTGCTGCTGCTATTTCTAAAATAGGATTAACATTTAAGGATTCAATTAATTCTGCTGAGTGAGTAAAAAAGAACAAGAGAGAAATAGCAATTGTTATAACAAAAACCCAGAAATAAATTCTAAACGTTCGCTTTAAGCTATGAATAATAATTTCCATATAACGAGTTCTGTGCAGTTCAACATCTATTTCTACAGCGCGAGATGATTTTACTTCTGGAGCTTTACCTTCATAAAATTTTTTTGAGATTAATAAATCAATTAAATATCCTGAGCTAACACCAATTAATAATTTTAATCCAAGAATATAAACTATGTAAATCGCCTGTTCGCCATTCGCAATCAAAACGGGTAATGCTTCATCAGAAGTTGCAAGATATGTTGCAATCAAAGTTCCGATTGAAACTTTGCGTGTTAAGAAAAGTGATGTAACAAAAACCGACATTCCGCATTCAGGAATTAATCCAAGTAGCGTACCCGCCAGCGGACCCATCGGACCGGAAATTTTAAGTGAGGAAATTAAATCTATCTGCTTTGTGTGAGAAAAATATTCTAATGCAAAATAGAGTAAGAACAGAATGGGAATCATTAAATAGGTATCTGTAAAAGATCCTATAATTACTTCCAGAATATTTGTATAACTGTGTGAGTGCATTAAAAGTGATTTATTAAATGAATGTGCAAAGATAGGAAATTCAGTTAACAATCAGATAAAATATCTGTCAGGTTTAATTAAATATCAATCGCCAAACCTGTGTTACAAAAAAGGTAATGGTAAAACCCATTGCAATCGGAAGTAGTGTTGATATGACAGTCCATTTTACACTTTTGGTTTCTTTATAAATTGTGTAGATAGTTGTTGAACATGGATTATGAAGTAAACTAAATAACATCAAATTAATTCCGGTTAATAATGTCCATCCGCCGGCATGAAGAATAGCCGCAGTATCGGTAACGGAATCAAGCTCAAACATAACTCCGCTATTGCCGCCAACTCCCGCTAAACCAAGATTTGCAACAGTTAGCATAAGTATTGTTGGAATGACTATTTCATTTGCGGGAATAGCAATTATGTACGCTAACAGAATCACTCCATTTAATCCAATAATAAATGCAAGTGGATTGCTCCAATTAATAAAATGGTTTGATAATGAAACTCCATCAATTGTAATATTTGCAACTAACCAGATAACCATTCCTGCCGGAACAGCAAAAACAATTGCACGCCATAAAACAAAAATTGTTCTATCAATTAAAGAAGTGTAAAGTGTTTGCAATATTCTTGGTGGACGATAAGGCGGCAGCTCTAAACTAAAAGCGGAAGCTTCACCTTTTAATAAAGTTCTTGATAATCCCCATGAAACAATTAAGCTGAAGGCAATACCTAATACAGCAATAAATACAACAGCTCCTGCTGATGCGATACCGGCAAGATAGGCTGGTGCAGCGCCGCCAATAAAAATTGTTGCAATAAGAATTTGTGTAGGCCATCTTCCATTACACAAAGAAAAATTATTTGTAATGATTGCAATTATTCTTTCACGCGGAGAATCTATAACTCTTGTTGCAACAACTCCTGCTGCATTGCAGCCAAATCCCATAGCCATCGTTAATGCCTGTCTTCCATGTGCGCCAACTCTTTTGTAAAGAGGATCCATATTAAAAGCAACACGCGGCAAGTAACCAAAATCTTCAAGCAAAGTATAAACGGGAAAAAATATCGCCATTGGCGGAAGCATTACGCTTACAACCCAAGCCATTGCAAGATAAGCTCCGTCAATCAAGACTCCGCTTAACCACCAGGGCAAAAATGAAGCTGTAAAAGTTTTTAATAATGGATGTAATGTATCAACAAGTAAGTTTGCAAGTAATCCCGAGGGAACATTTGCACCTTCAATCGTTAACCAAAAAACAACAGCAAGAATTAAAAACATTATTGGGAAACCAAGATACTTGCTTGTTAAAATTTTATCTAAAGTTCTATCAAGACTAAACGCAGGTTTTTTATCCGGATAGGACACAACTTTACCAGCAATGGATGTAGCATTTTCATAAATGGATTCCATTAATGTATCATGCAAATTATCTCCAACCTCCCAGCGAAGATTATTTGCAGTCGCTAAAATTGATTCTCGTTTTATGTTATCGTTCATATTTTTCTTTTGTGATTTTTCGTGTCTTCGTGATTTTGTGGCAGTTTTCCTTTGCCACCAAAACACAAAAACTCTAAAAGCTAAGACTCTATTAAATTTATTGCTTCTTCTTTTTTAAGATTTCCTAAATCACCACTTCGAATTGCATCAATAATGGTTTGATCACCTTCAAGCAAACGCAAAGCTACCCATCGTAGATTTGGTAAACCCGGATATTCTAATTCTATTTCCCTGCTCAATTTCTCTATCGCAGCATTCAACTCAACTGAATTGGTTTTAAGTCTATATGGTTTACAAATGTACTTTCCAGTTGCAACCTCATTAATCGCATTTAGCAATTCATTCATACCTTCTCCCTGTCTTGCAGAGGTTGGAATTACAGGTATTCCCAATTCCTTTGATAATGTCCGCTCATCAACAGTAATACCATTTCTTTTTGCTTCATCCATAAGATTAAGACACAACACAGCACGATCTGTAATTTCTAAAATCTGCAGCACAAGATTTAAATTTCTTTCAATTCGAGTTGCATCAACAACAATAACAGTTACATCCGGCTGACCGAACAAGATAAAATCACGAGCAACTTCTTCATCCGTACTTGTTGATAAAAGCGAATATGTGCCAGGTAAATCAACAAGCTTAAATTTTTTATCGCTGTATTCAAATCCGCCTTCGGCACGAGTAACAGTTTTGCCGGGCCAATTACCTGTGTGTTGTCTTAATCCTGTCAGATAATTAAACACAGTACTCTTCCCCGTGTTTGGATTACCAGCAAGTGCAACAACAAAATCAAAACTGCTCATATCTATACCGAGCTTTTTTAGATTGCCCATATTGTGAACAGGACAATTTGCGCAGTTATTTAAATCGGGATTTACCATAAATTATTTTTCATCATTAGATAAATAAATTTTTTCAGTTTGTTTTTTACGTAAAGCAACCGTTGTTCCACGTACTCTGTAAGCCACCGGATCGCCGGTTAAACTTTCTAACTCAGCTTCTATTTTTGTTCCGGGAACAATTCCTAAATCCATCAGTCTTCTTCTTTGCTGTCCGCGTAATGCTTTTGCAATTCCAAGTATAGTTCCCGCTTCACCAATTTTAAGAGATGAAAGAGTTTTAAATTTTCCCTCAATTTGTTTTTCAAGTTTTACAACTCCGACTGTTATATTTTTTGCTATCAACGGAGACAGCACACATTCCTCACCATTTGCTACAAACTTTAATCGTTTATCAGAAACTTCCATCATTCTTATTTGCATGCCGGGGTATAATCCTTCTGCAAGAATCTGACTATAAATTGCATGTGGTTCATCTTCAACATGAATAATGTTTGCAAATTCTCCAACTTTCATTTCGCTTAAAGCTTTTCCTTTTTTTACAGGAAGATCGCCGGAAGCCGATGGAATGGGATCTCCGTGTGGATCAAAAACAGGATTACCAATCTGTGCAGCTAATTGATCTGCTTGTGCAAGAGTTAATGTGTGTTCAATTTCTTCCGCCTTTTGATGCCATTCGTTTTCTGTTACACTTGTTTCGTCAGCGAGATATTTTTCCCACAAACGATGCACTCTTATTACTCTAAGCGCATAAGATCTTCCATCAGAAGTTAAATTCAATTCATCTTTTTTAGCAGAAACAAGTCCCATCGATTCAAGTCTTGAAATAATATCGGTAGCCTCATCCGCTGATATGGAAAGATTACCTGCAATTCCGTTTAAAGAACAGGTTGAATTATTGTATTCGCAGTTGTACAAATACTTCAGTGCATCCTCTATCAAAACTTTTTTGTTTGCGTAATTGGATTTTTTCCAAACTAGCAATAATTCCTTTGTTAGGATAAAAGACTAAAATAAAAATCAAAACGCCTATCGTTCCTGCTATCAAGAGCATTAATGGTTCGTTCATTTTATAACCTGCTTAATCTTTTCAACAAAAATATTTGATGCAATTTTATTGCTGATGTTCACTTCTTTTTTATCAATCATCATTAAAACTGATCCATCATATTCAAGTTTATCTTTTATTAAAATTTCTTTACCAAGCGATATCCCAATCTTTGTTACATAAGATAGAAGATTTTTAACATCATCATTAACACGAATTACTTTTGCAGAATCATTCTCATTAAGTTCTGTTATCGCAACTACAGATTTTGATTTTTTTATTTTTCCATTCTTATCGGGAATAGGATAACCATGCGGATCAACTTCCGGATATTCTAAAAATTCTTCTAAAAGATTTATCAGTTCGTCTGAGGATGAGTGTTCCAATTTTTCTGCTTCTTCATGTACTTTATCCCAAGGCATTCCAAGTGATTGGTGAAGAAACACTTCCCATATTCTATGTCTTCTTAACATATTTTTAGCATAAGACTCACCTTCGCTGGTAAGTTTTATACTTTTATATTTTTGATAATCTACAAAACCATCGCGCGAAAGTTTACGCAGCATATCTGTAACCGCAGCATTAGAAATCTCTAATTTTACTGCTAATAGATTTGGTTTGATTTCACCGGCATCATCAAGATTTCGGTAAATTGTTGTAAGATAATCTTCTTGTGAAATATTTATCATTTAAGTATTGCTAATTATATATTTAAGTCCGCTTAAATTTAGAAAACAATAAAATAAAAGGCAAAGGTTAAAACTTTGCCTGTAAATTAAATCACACTAATTCTTTTTTATGTAGGATTCCAAAGCGTCCAGTGAATCTAAATATTTAACATTTTTATATTTCTTAAGCACTTTATCAGAATTCTCGGCTAATGCCTGCCCCCCAACAACAATTTTCTTTGTAGGAAAAAATTTTGTTAAATGATCGACTACTTCTAAAAATCTTCCAAGGTTTAAATACAAACTCCAGGAAAGTGCTATTATTTCGGGGTCAATAGTTTTAACAAATTTTACAATCTCTTTATCTGGAACAGAAGCGCCGAGATAATAAGTTTTCCATCCTTGCATTTCAAAAACATTGGAAACCATTTTAGCGCCTATCTCATGAAACTCTTTATCTATACAAGAAACAACAACTTTCTTCTGAGGTTCCGCTTTACCCATTGGTGCAAAACGGCTAATTAAAGATTCAACTATCTGAGTTGCCATATGTTCTTCTGGTATAGACATCTTATTATGATCCCAAAGCTTTCCAATTCTGTAAAGTGATTTTTGGAAAAGTTCAACATAGATATCCTTCAGATCGGCACCTTCATCAATCAGGGATTGAACTAAAAGGGTGCACTTTTCTTTATCACCTTCAACAAGTGCATTGAAGAAACCAAGAAAATGAGATTGTTTTATTTCTTTCATAATATTTCCAGTAAACTTAATGTAAACTAATAATTCATTTTCGTCTGAAAAAAGTTCCATAACTAATTTAATAATTTAAAACACTTTATCGAACCAAAATGGCTATGTAACACAATCTATTATGATTCAATTCCCTTTCCTTGCTAAAACACCTTCCTGATAATAATGTTTAATAACCTTCATTTCAGTTACAAGATCGGCAGCTTCGAGAATTTTATCAGGACAATATCTTCCCGTCAAAATCAACTCAACATTTTCAGGTTTCATTTTCATGAAAGTCATAACTTCTTCATCGTTAAATAAACCAAAATGAATTGAAACCAAAATTTCATCAAGAATAATTAAATCATACTTGCCGCTTAGCATTTTTGCTTTTGCTGTTTCAAGTCCGCGTCTTGCTTTATCCATCTCGACTATATTCGGCATTTCTTTACGGTAAACAAAATCATCTCCTGCAAATTGTTCGATAGTAATCCATTCACTTAATCGTTCTAAGCTCTTTAATTCATTGTAAGGATATTCTTTCATAAACTGTGCAATATATGTTTTAAGGTCATAACCCGCGGCTCTTACAGCTTGTCCAATTGCAGCGGTTGATTTACCTTTTCCATTGCCTGTGTAAATCTGGATAAATCCTTTTTCTAATTTGTTCATTTAATTTTTAGGGAAGTTGGGATGATTAAAAAGTTTTTCGGCTTGATTAAAATGTCTTCTGTCGTGTAATCGAATTATTTCTAAAACATCACAAAAATTTTCTTTAATTATTTTTGCCGCCGGTGAAGACATAACGTATTCATTAAGATTTAAATTTTCTGCAGTGCGCAAAAGATGGATAAATTGGTTTTGCAAATTAGAAAAACTATCAAACACCTGTTTAGAATGACTACTTAGTGAAGGCATAAAAACAGAAAATGTGCTAACCTTTTTTGCATTAGCCGGATCAACAGATTTTATTATGAACCTACTTAACCATTTATGCTGTACTTCGGTTTTAGAGCAATCCGTTTCGATCCGCTTCTCACCAAACTGTTTTTCAAATTCCTCTAAGTACAATTTGTTTGTAACAATAAGATGATCAACACATTCAGCAATACTCCAGTTTTCCAGCGAAGGCTTCCAGTTAATTTGTGATTCCGAAAGCATTTTAAACTTTCCAAAATCTTTAATTACTGATTCAGTATCAGTAATAAATTTATCTTTTAATTGTTGAATGGTTTGCAAAGTTATCTTTAATTTATTTCTCAAAGATCAGAAAGTGTAAACGTTTTTCCAATATCATCAATAACCAACTTTATATTGTAGTTTGGTGCTGAATTATTGAGCCAGGTTAATGGTTCATCTATTGGCTCACTGCCCTGTTTAAATGTTTTTGTGTGTATTGGGATAAAATATTTTGCGCCTATGTGTTCATCAGCCATTATTAATGCTTCTTCGGGATTGCAATGATTTTTTCTCCAGGGCTCATATGCACCAATTGGAACAATTGCAATTTCTATATTTTCATCTTTTAATGGTTTGAATAAATCGTGATATGCAGTATCTCCACCAAATAATATTTTCTTACCATTCTTTTCCATCAGCACGGCATTAAAACTTCTTCCATCACTCATATATCCTTTAGATCTATCTTTTTCCCAGGGATAACGCCAGCCAAAATGTTTTACTTCAAGAGCTTTAAATTTTATATTTTGTAATTCAGTTTCTTCATTCCAATCTATTTCCTGCAATGATTTCCATTCAAGTTCAGCAATCACATCTGCGGTATTGTAAGCAGTTATGCAATCAATCTGGTTAGGATATTTACCCACAATGGTAGAGAGTGTTTCATAATCCATGTGATCCATATGAGCGTGAGAAAGTAAAATAATATCTGGTTTGGGAATTTCATCCACAGTTAATGCCGGGTGTGTAAATCTGCTTGGACCAAAAGTCATTCCAAATATGTTAACACCAACTCTTTCAAACAAAACAGGATCGGTTAAAATAGTTGTACCATAAAAATTAATTAGTACGGTGGCATGCCCAATCCATGCAATATTAATCTCATCATTTTTCCAGCTTGTTGGATCGGGTTTAAAATTTGGTAATGATGGCGGCTGCTTAGCCTGTAGCTTTTCACTAACAAATAAAAATCCAGCAGATGCTAAGGAAATATTTCTTATAAATTTTCTACGATTCAAATCATATCCTTCGTTTTAGTTAAATTATAACCAAATATCTCTACGAATAGTTCTAATTTAAATATTACAAGAATTTTATCAGAATAAAACCTATTTTTCTGATACACAAAATTTTATTGAGGCGAAAAATGTTTGATATATTGGTTTTACTCATTATTGCTGGTATAACAGGCGGAATCGGGCGTTCACTTGTTGGATTTAAGCGAGGTGGATGTATTATCTCAATAGTTGTTGGATTTATTGGTGCTTACATCGGAACGATTTTAGCGCGTGAGTTTAACTTTCCTGATTTCTGGTCTTTTGAAATCCGTGGAATTAATTATCCTATCGTTTGGTCAATAATTGGAGCTGTTGTTTTTACTGCCATATTAAGTTTGATTGTTCCTAAGAAAAGTCAGTAATTAATTATTGTTCCCTAATTTTTTTAATTTCTTTTACTAACTCAGGCAAAATTTTTCCTGCTTCACCAAAAAATGATTCATCACAGAATGAAGATATTTCCGTCTCTACAACATTTACTTCAACAATAAAAGATCCGGTGCGTTTTGCAGCATGAACTAATCCTGCCGCAGGATAAACAACTGCAGAAGTACCTACAACAAAAAATATATCGCTGTTAACAGCCGCACGTTCGCCGCCTTCAAACTGATCTTCTGGAAGATATTCCCCAAACCAAACAACATCAGGGCGAATCAATCCGCCGCATTTACATTTGGGAACACCGTTAGAAAAATCTAATTCATCGTTATAAAATGTTCTGCAATTAACGCAAAAATTTCTTTCAATATTTCCATGAAGCTCAAAAATATTTTTACTTCCTGCTCGACGATGAAGATTATCTATATTCTGAGTTACGACCGTAACCTCATCAAATAAATTCTGCATTTCTGCAATTGCTAAATGACCGGCATTTGGTTTTGCTTCGTGGATAATTTTTTTTCTATGATTGTACCATTCCCACACCATCTGAGGATTACGCATAAATGCATTAAAATTTGCAAGTTCTTCGGGTTTAAGTTTGTTCCAGATTCCCCCTGCACCACGAAACGTGGGAATGCCAGATTCTGCAGATATACCCGCACCAGTAAAGAAAACTATTTTTTTTGATTCGGAAAGTTTAGTAAGAAATGTCTGATTGAAATTCATTTTAGAATTCCTGATTTTTTTATTCTAAGTGAAACTAAGTGTTCTAAGTGCCTTAGTGGTAAAAACCTCACCACTAAGACACGAAGGTCACTAAGAAACACTAAGAACATTACTCGTTTTTAATTTCTTCGTAAAGTTTTTTTGCATCTGCTAAAACAACATCATCATCCTCATCAACCTTGGGAGCTTTTTCAATTTTTTTCAAAAGTTCTTTTGCTTTATCATATTCATCTTCTTCAACGTATGCTTTAGAAAGTTCATACATAAACATTCTGAAATTTGGTTTTAGTTTATTTGCGGTTTCTAAAAATCTTACAGCTTCTTCTGTATCGCCCCACCCAAGACCTAATGGCAGTCTGACAAAATAAGAATTTTCACAAACCTTCAAGTGTGTTCTTCCTAAAACATAATGAGCAAGCGCCTGCACATAATTGTCCCCGTTACCAAGTTGAATTGCTTTTTCACAATCTGCTTTTACATCATTTACTGTACCCGGAGCGGAAAAGATTCCTTGAAACAAAGCTATCCTTCCATTTGCAATTGCTCTGCGCACATAAGTTATAGATTGATTTGAACCATTTTTTACTGACTTATCGGCATACTCAAATGCTTTTTGATAAGTTTTTTCCTGTTCCTCTTTTTGTGCATCAGTTTTTACCGGCATCTTTTCACCAAGATCAACATATGCTCTGCTTATGCGCCACAGAACATCCCAATTATTTGGTGAAAGCTTATCTGCTTTAAGATATGTATCAAGTGCTTTTTGATGATTATACTCTGCAACGTACTGATCCCCCTCTTTTAATAGTTCATCAACCGACTGAGCATAAGAAGCTGTGTAACCAAAAACAACAAGCAGCAGTATTGAGGTAATCTGTAGAAGCTTTTTCATTTGTATTCCTTTATGTGATTAATTAATCGAACAAAGTTTTTTTATCATTATCTGATTTATTAACTAAGCCGTGTGAGTGAATATCTGTACCGGCGAGAGAAATAAATTTTGTCCAGTTTGATCCGGGTTTAATTTCATTTGCAATTACATTTTTATACGCATTAACTTTTGCACTCAGTTCATCAGCCTGATATAAGAGTAATTGCTTCTAAAGTTTTTGGTACCACTGGCGATGCATACTCTAAGTTTTCCCTGATGGCTTAATATTAAGTGAAGTAAATTGTTTTTTAAGATTTTCCGGGAAATCAGAAATTTTATTTATCTCATCATTAACAATCATTGCTGCTATTACAATGTGCCCGAGTAACTTACCTTTATCGGTGTATTCAAATACCGGTTCAAAACTTAACTCTTCAATCTTACCAAAATCATGAAGCATAGCACCGCAAACTAAAAGATCACGATTAATTTGCGGATGAATGTCGCACATCAAATCACAAATTCTAATAATCTCTAAAGTATGTTCAATTAATCCGCTTATGTAACCATGATGCCACATTTTGCCGGCAGGAACCGCGGTGTATTTTGCAAATCGTTCTTCGGAAAAAATATTATTTAATAAGATTTTTCAAATCACTATTTGCAATCTTTTCCATTCGTGCTGCAAATTCTTTTTTCATTACATTAAGATCGCGCAGAGATTTTGGCAGAAAATCTTTTGGGGTAACCTCATCACTTTGTTTAGTTAATCGAATCGTATCAATTTTAATTTGCGAATTGCCCTGATACTCGTCCATCGAACCGGTGATCTTAACGATATCACCAACTGCTAAAGAATTTTTTATGGATTTGAATCCGGAAGTATCTTCCCAAAGATTTGCTGAGGATGAAATTGATTTATCACCAAGTTCTAATGAAAGGTATTCTTTGCCCGCTTTAGTTAATCTAATTTCACATTTTTTTACAAGAAGAAAATGATCTACAGAATCACCTTTTGATAAGGTGTTTAGCTCTGACTGATTAAGCATTTTTGATCTGCCTAAATAATTGAGACAAATTATTGTTTTTAGTTTTTAACGTCGCTTCTGCCTATTGAATAATAACTAAACTTAAGTTCGTTAAGCTTATCAAGATCATATAAATTTCTGCCATCAAAGATAACAGGAGCCTTTAATGATTTCTTTATTATTTCAAAATCCGGATTGCGGAATTCCTTCCACTCTGTCACAACAATAAGTGCATCAGCGTCTTTTAATGTTTCATCAGAAGTCTCTGCATATTGGATAGTATCACCAAGCACTGCTTTTGAAGTTTGATTTGCCTCTGGATCATAAGCTTTAATTGTTGCACCGGCATCAAGAAGTAGTTTTATAAGATAATGAGCAGGAGCTTCACGCACATCATCTGTGTTTGGTTTGAATGCTAATCCCCAAAGCGCAAAATGTTTTCTTTTAAGATCACCTTTGTAATGAGATGAAATCTTTTTGAAAAAATGTGTTACCTGATCTTTGTTTACATCAATAACTGATTTTAAAATCTTAAAATCATATTTGTTTTCATTGGCTGTATTAACAAGTGCGTGAACATCTTTTGGAAAGCAGGAACCACCATAACCAATTCCCGGAAACAAATATCTTTTACCAATTCTGGAATCGGATCCAATTCCAAGTCTTACGTTATCAACCTGCGCCCCCGTTAATTCACAAAGCCTGGCAATCTCATTCATAAAAGAAATTTTCATCGCGATAAATGAGTTTGCAGCATACTTAGTCATCTCGGCAGATTTTTCATCCATAAAGTAAACGGGATTTCCGGTTCGCACAAAAGGTTCGTAAAGCTGTTCCATTACTTTTTTAGATTTATCATTGCTTGTTCCAACAATTACTCTTTCAGGTTTCATAAAATCTTCAACAGCAATTCCTTCTCGTAAAAATTCCGGATTAGAACAAACATCAAAATCAAAATTTGGTGCGTGCTTTCTAATTGCCGCACGGACTCTATCACTTGTTCCAACAGGAACAGTACTTTTATCAACAATCACTTTAAAACCAAGATCGGGTTCATCTCTGAACATTAAACCAAGATCATCAGCAACTTTTAAAACATATTTAAGATCAGCAGCACCGTCACCGCCTTGTGGTGTCGGCAAACAGAGAAATATAGCGTCAGCTTTGCGAACTGCTTCGCGTAAATCCGTTGTAAAGGATAATCTTTTCTTTACAATATTTCTTAAAAATAATACTTCAAGTCCGGGTTCATAAATCGGAATTTGTCCGCTTTTCATAGTTTCAATTTTATTCTCATCCACATCAACACAGATTACATTGTTTCCGGTTTCTGCAAGACAGGTTCCTGACACAAGACCAACATATCCCGTTCCGATTACTGCAAGATTCACAAATTCCTCCGATAATAATTATTTTGTATTAGAAAAATAACGAAAGTCTTTTTCAAATTGAATTAATAGAATTTCATATATTAATTAAGAGCCAAAGATACTTCCCTGTTGAATTGCTTTATGTTAACTGGTTTAGAAAGTATCGATTTAATACCGATTTCCTGATAAGTTTTTAACAGCGCCTCATCTGTAGAGTCTATCAAAGCAATTATTGGTGCGTAATATTTTTTATCACCACGTAAGATAGATTTTACAAACTGTACTCCATTCATCAACGGCAAATCGTGTGAAGATATTATTAATGACGGATGCTGTTTTAATACTACATTTATTGCTTCAAAGCCGTTATCCGTTCCAACAAATTTAAATTCTGGAAAATTTTCACGAATGATTTTTTCTAATTGTATAAAATCATTTTGATTATGCTCAACTAATAATATTGTGTTTTCAGAACTTGGTACTGTAAGATGGAATTCGCTGCCGACTTTTTCTTTGGAGTAAAACCAAATTTGTCCTTTATGTCTTTCAACAATTTCTTTAACCAAAGATAATCCAAGTCCGGTACCTTTTTCACCACGTGTGCCTCTTGTACTAAACATCTTTTCAAACTTAAAAATTCTTGATTGATAGTTCTCCGGGATTCCAATTCCTTCATCACTTATTACAAACTCTACAAGTTCGTTATTAAATCTCTCTGCAGAAATTCTTATTGTCTTTCCATCTTCCGAAAACTTAATTGCATTACTTACAAGATTTGTAATCACCTGAAGCATTAATCTTTCATCAGCTTCAATAAAAATTGAATCGGGTACATTAACTTTAATATCAATATTCTTTCTCATTGCAACGCCGGTAAGCGCAGAGATACAATTAAATATTAATCCCTGTGCCTGCACACGATGCGGCTGCATGTGCATTCTGCCTGTTTGCAGATTTGACCAATCAAGAAGATAGTTTACTAGCTGCAATTGGTTCGTTGAGGAATCATTTATATAATTCAGATACTCAGTTCGCTCAGCCTCTGATAATGAAGTTTCACTAAGCAGAATTTCTGTAAATCCAAGTATGCTGGAAAACGGAGCTCTTAGATCGTGAGAGAGTATTGATAAAAAATTATCACGAGCTGTAATTTCACTTGAGAGATTATTTATTATCTCCCCATAATCGCTTTCACTTTTTTTAAAGTTCGTTACATCTAAAACTAAGCCTTTCAATATTTTCTGGTTTCCATCAGTTTCCATTTTTATTTGTTCTTTTAACCAGATAATTTTTCCATCCTTACGATTATAGCGATACAGTAACTCAAGGTTTGAAATTTTACCGTTTTCAATTTTATGTAACTTCTTTTTTACATCCGGTATGTCTTCTTCATAAACCATTTCTCTTCCGAGTGAAGGAAGCTTAATTAGTTCGGCAGGATTATAACCAGTTACTTTTTTAACATTGGCAGAGTAAAATATCTCTAATTTGTCCCCCTCAGTTTTTAAAAGATAATGGAATTGATCATCAAATGAAGTTGCAATTTCACATAGAACAGAATTCTGTGGTTCCGTAATTAATTTCTTAGCTGTGATGCCGGACAAAAACGCATCTTTATTTTTCTTATCAGTAAGTTGAGGAGTCAAATTATTTTTTTTTCGTGGCATACTTATTTTTAAATCATTCGGTGAAAAATATACCGATTTACTCTTTCGGATAAAACGTTATTAGTTGGGCAAAAGGGAACTATATTACTCAAAAATTGTTTTTACTTACTCATAAATTAAAATAAAATACAAAAGACATGCAAAAAATTACATTTATATCAATAATACTTCTTTTATCAAATTCTCTATTTGCGCAGGATTTAACCGGCGATATTTATGGAAAAGTTTTTGATGCTTCCACAAAGCAGCCAATACCTTTTGCTAATGTCATAGTTCTCGGAACAAATAATGGCGCGGCAACAGATGAGCAGGGATATTTTAAAATAACAGGTCTTCCCTTAAATACATATCAGGTTCGTGCTTCTGTTGTAGGATTTAATCCTCAAACCAAAACTGATGTTGTAATTCAAACAAGCAAACCTGCTGAAATTTATTTTGAACTTGTTCCGCAAACAATTGAAATTGAAGGTGTTACTGTAACAAGCGATTATTTCCGAAAAGATCCTCTTGAAGTTAACAGCATTAGAAGTTTTAGCTACGAAGAAATTAGAAGAAGTCCAGGTGGATTTGAAGATGTTATTAGAGCGCTTTCGGTTTTGCCCGGTGTAGCCCAAGCTGATGGCGGCAGAAATGATTTAATTATTCGCGGGGGCGCACCTTCAGAAAATCTTTATCTTATAGATGGTATTGAAGTACCAAACATAAATCACTTTGGAACTCAAGGTGCAACAGGCGGACCGTTAAGTTATGTTAATTTAGATTTTGTTCGCGAAACTTCTTTTTCAACAGGTGGATTCTCAGCTCTTTATGGTGATAAACTTTCATCTGTTCTTGATATTAATCTTAGAGATGGAAGAGAAGATAGATTTGGCGGCAAGGCTACTGTTTCAGCTTCTCAATTTGGATTAAATCTAGAAGGACCAATTACTGAAAAATCTAATTTTATTTTTTCTGCAAGAAGAAGTTATCTTGATTTTATTTTTAAAGCCGCTGATTTTTCTTTTGTTCCGGAATATTATGATGTTTTACTAAAAGCAGATTTCAATCCGCATTCTCAAGATGCCTTTAGCTTTTTATTTATCAGTGCTTATGATAATGTAAATTTTTTCAACGACACACAAGAACAGCAAGTTGATAATTCAAGAATCCTTGGAACTGATCAAATACAATATGTTGCGGGATTAACTTATAGACATTTATTTACTGATGGTTTTTTTAAAATTGCTTTAAGCCGTAACTATGTTGATTATGATAGTCAGCAGAAAGACTCTTTGCTTAATCCAATCTTTACTAATAAATCAAAAGAAGAAGAAAATACTCTGCGTGCAGATTTGGTTTTTAAACTATCAAAAACTTCAGAATTAAATTTGGGCGGTATAGCAAAACTTATTGAAGCTGATTATGATATTTTATTTCCAACATTTGTTACAACATTTGGAGATACTTTACCGATTACAGATTTAACAACCGAGAATAATTATACCAAGTTTGGAATTTATGTAAACTACAACAGTGTTCTGTTTAACAGATTAACTACAAACCTTGGAGTGCGCTCAGAAATATTTACTGCACTAAACAACAAAGTTTATTTCAGTCCAAGACTTTCTCTTTCTTATGCGTTAACAGATTTAACAAATATAAATTTTAGCACAGGAATTTATCATCAATCACCATCATACATTTGGTTAGAAGCATTTGAAAGCAATCGTGATTTAAGAATGATAAAGGTTAATCAATTTGTTTTGGGATTTGATCATAGAGTTTCGTCTGATGCGTTAGTAAAGGTTGAAGCCTTTTATAAAGATTATGATAATTATCCTACAAGTACTGTTAGACCTTATCTGGTTCTTGCAAATACGGGCGCTGGATTTTCCGGAAGTGATGATAATTTTTCTTCGTTTGGATTAGAGCCTTTGGTCGATGCGGGTTTTGGTAAAGCACGCGGCGTTGAGTTATCAATCCAGAAAAAGTTATCTGATATTCCTTACTACGGAATTTTCAGTTTCACTTATAGTCAGGCAGATTATACTTCTTTAGATGGAATTGAAAGACCGGGCAGCTACGATCAAAATTGGCTGCTTAGTATTTCTGGTGGATACAAGTTTAATGAATATTGGGAATTTAGTTCTAAGTTTAGATTTGCGAGCGGTAAACCTTACACACCTTATAATTCCGATGGTACACAGAATGTTGCAGATTATAATACACACAGATTAAAATCTTCGCACAGTTTAGATGTTAGAGTTGATAAGCGCTGGTACTTTGCAGGCTGGACATTGATTACATATGTTGATATTCAAAACATTTACAATCAACAAAATCAGAGTAATGTAAGATGGGATCCGCAGACAATGTCCGTTGATGAAACTTCTTCGATTGGTATTCTTCCATCTATCGGAATTAGCGCAGAGTTTTAAGCAATAACAATGGTACACTGATTTTTATGATCTTTTATGATTGCGACTGATCATATAAAAATCTTAACTAATCATAGAGATCAGTGTACAATAAATCTTATCTTAGCAAAATCATCTTCTTCGTCTCAACAAAATTCCCGGCTCTAAGTTGATAATAATAAACTCCGCTTGAAAGTTTTGCTTGCATTAAATTCAACTTCATAACTTCCCGCATTTCGATATTCATTAACAAGTGTTGCAACTTCGTTTCCAAGAACATCATAAACTTTTAATGTTTGCCAACTGCCTACTGGAGACTGCCAACTAATTTTTGTACTTGGGTTAAATGGATTTGGGTAGTTTTGATGTAAGTACAAATTCATTTGGCAGAATTTCTTTTTCATCTAACATCTGATGGATGCCCTTCTCCGCTTATTGAAATTGAATTGCTGAATGAATAAACATTTCCATCCATAAAAGTAAAAACAAATCGTAAAGTATCTTTAAAGTAGTCTTGAACTTCATAATCACATACTGGACAAAGATCAACTTCATAAAAAGAAACATTTATAGAATCGTGTGGTGGAATTATTATTCCAAGAGTATCACTCCATTGCGGACTTGGCAAGGTTTGGAACAAATAAAACGGATATTCAAAGCCAGGTTTGCTTAAGAATCCACGATAACCATAAAATGCCCCAACAGAATTAATTGAATCAATTCTTACTGAATGATCTGATGTATTAACAATTTTTACAGAACCAGTATCCCCAAGCGTTGGAATGTAAATGCTGTCTTCAGAAAAATCAATTTCTTCCGGATACTGCATAATATCTCCATATCTCACACCATCTATTTTTGCCCCTTGTAATTGACCACCTAATCCAGAATACATTAGTCCGAGTTTCCTCGAATACTTATCATAGAATGGATCACCATAAGACATCGTATCACCAGTAGAAATGTTAATCATATACCAATTGATTATATAGATTGTATCTTGTGGAATTAAATCAGATTGGACATAAATGCTACCTATCCTGCGTTCATAAATAACAGTCCCAGTATTATAACTGTATGTTACTGCTCCAATTGGCCAGTTAAAATTGAATGCTAGTATATCTGTATTAGTTGAAGATAAAACATAGTAGACTGAATCGCCTTCTATTCTTTCATATGATATTATACAGTCTGCCAGAGGATTGAACCACCTCAATTTTCTTTTAAAATAATTTTTTCCATTGATTGTAACTTCATCAACTGTAATATCTAAATAAGATTGGCTCCAACCCTCACCAAATCCTGCGGCGTTACCAACTTTTAAAAGTTGTGTTTGGGAAAATTGAGGCGAGGTTAAAACCATAACAAATAATAAAACAAATATTACGGTTTTCATAATAATCCCTTAAAATGTGATGCTAATGTAAGAAATCAGATTGGCAATGTCAATTAAAAGTTATTTGCTAAACCACAAACACTTTTGCAATATCAACAAGTAAAGATGGATTGTTCATTAACGCAGTTGTAAACACTTTGCCAAGTGTTCTTTTTTCGATAGGAATTTTTAAAACTGAATGTGCAATGCTGTTAAACTTATCATCAGAAAAATTGTATATGCCTTCTTTAATTCTGTTAAAAGTTTCGTGTCGTTTGCCAAGTCTATCCTGCCATGCTTTATCATAAGTTAAGATATGATCAAGTTTGTTTTGCTTTATTGCTTCGCCTGCAATTGTACCTGCAATCTTTCCGCCAATCATTCCGCTTGCAATTCCGCCGCCGCTTAATGGATTAACCTGTCGTGCAGCATCACCAACTAACATAATTCCGGGACCAGAAATTTTATCAAGCGTGATCGAACACGGAACTCCGCCGGCAATTTTTGTAAGCACAGGTGCATTGGGATAATGCTTGTTCATAAAATCATCAAGAAAAGATTGTGCAGATTTTTTCTTTCCAATTAATCCGCTAACACCAAGTCCTATGTTTGCTTTGTTGTGTCCTTTAGGAAAAACCCAGAAGTATCCGTTTGGTGCAACATCTTTACCAAAGTAAAAGTAAAGTGTGTTTTGATCAACAGGAATGTTTGCTGCAGTAATTTGCACAGCACTTTCCATATCACGAAAATCAATGTGTGTTTCAAGTCCTGCCCAGCGCCCAACACGAGATTCAACTCCATCAGCAGCTATTACAACTTTTGCTTTAACTTCTTTCTGCTCGCCGTTAAGTTCGTATTTTACTCCGCTCACTTTACCATCATCAAACAACAAACCATTAACATAAGCACGAGTTAAAATTTCTGCTCCTGCTTCAGCGGCAGTGCGCGCAAGTTCGTAATCAAAAATTCTTCGCTCAAGAACGTAACCAGCATCACCAAAATCTACAATTACTTCAGAATCATCAGGAGCGATGAAAGAAAACTTACTGATCTTTGCAGCAATCCATTTATCATCACTCTGAATAAATTCTTCTACTCCGGCTTTACTGATTGCTTCTCCGCATCTAACAGGATAACCAACATCACGATCCTTCTCAAGCATCAAAACAGAAACGCCCTGCTCAGCAGCAAACCGCGCAGCCATACTTCCCGCTGGGCCGGCACCTACTACTATTATGTCATATTCGTTTTTCATTATTTTTTAATCCGTGCTAATCCGCTAAATCCGTGTCATCCGCGTGCTATTGCGATTTTAATAGAACACGGATAACACAGATCACGCGGGTTTTCGCTGATCAGAACAAAACTCCGTTTTTATTAAACTTAATTACCTCAATCGGGCAAGACCATACACACTTGGAACAATTTGTACATCGTTCATCAATTATAAAAATTTCTGCTTCTTTTAATTCGATTGCATCTTCTGGACAAACGCCAACGCAGCATCCACAGAAATCACACTTATCTGGTAGGATTTCTATCATTAGTTTTCCGTTTTTTGCCTGGCGATAATTCATATTGCAATTTTAAAGGCACAGACTGAAGTCTGTGCTACGTTAATCTTATATTATTTTTTACAATTGTTAAGATAAATAACTCTTAAAAGATGAAGTTCATTATAAGAAATTTCGCTATTAAATTTTTCAAAAATTGGTTTTAAGGGTAAGGTCCCGTTTTCATCAAACTCAGCAAAAACTTTTTTCTGTTTGGCTTTATCAATCGTTATTCTTTCCATCAAACCATCTAATCTAACTTTGTTACCTTCATTTGTATATCGTGCAAGATGATTTACTATTGTTTGTTCCTGAACATTATACTCTTCTGCTAACTCAGTAATTGAACTTCCATCATTATAAGCTTTTGCAACAACTCTATGTCGTGGTTCCTCGTGTAAAGATTTTCTTATTCGTGTTTCTTGCTTAAGACTTTTTTGTTTTACGTTATTATTCTTCACATAATTTTTAATGATAGTAAGAAATATTGAACCATAACTTTCAAGTTTTTTAATACCAACGCCGCCAATTCTTAAAAACTCATTTTCAGTCTGAGGAAAATCCGTCGCCATTTGTATAAGCGAACTATCAGCAAAAATAACAAACGGCGGTATGTTTTTTTGATCAGCAATTTGTTTTCTTTTTACTCGCAGCAATTCAAATAATTTTTGGTCGTAGTCTATTCCAATTGATTTGAGTTTCTTTTTTCTTTGCTCCGGTTCTTTAATCAAACCAAAAACTTTTTTGTTGCTGAATAAAAGATCTGAAGCTGACTGCGATAACTTTAAACTTCCATAGTCGTTATCACGAATAACAATTTCTTTTCTAATTAACTGATGCGAAAGAATCTGCCATTGCTTTTTGCTAAGCTCTTTGCCGACACCAAACACGCTAAGTTTATGATGATTGTTACTCAAAATTCTATCAGTATCATTCCCCAGCAAAACATCGATAATATAGTTTAATCCAAAAACTTCTCCGGTACGTTTTAATGTTGATAAAAATTTCTGCGCATAAATAGTAACGTCAGTTTTATCGCTATCATCTTCTTCTGCTAAACAATTATCACACATTCCGCACTTATCAATCTTATAAACTTCTCCAAAATAATTTATTAGCGGCTGTCTTCTGCAGATTTCTGTCTCGGCATATTTAATCATTGCTTCAAGATGAATCTTTGCAGAAAGTCTTTCACGTTCATCTTCTTTCTGATCAATAAAATAATTTATCTTGGAAATATCAGCATAACTAAAAAGCAACAGACAATCAGAGCGAACACCATCGCGCCCCGATCTTCCGATTTCCTGGTAGTATGATTCAAGATTTTTTGGCAGATCATAGTGAAGCACAAAGCGTACGTTAGATTTATTTATCCCCATTCCAAATGCTATCGTTGCAATTATGATTTGTACTTCATCCTTAATAAACAAATCCTGATTTGTATTTCTTTCCTCATCAGATAAACCTGCGTGATACGGTTTCGTTGAAAAACCAAGCTCGGATAAATTATCGTGAAGACTATCAACCTGCTTACGCGAGAAACAATAAATTATTCCCGATTGATTTTTATGTTCGTTAAGAAAATCAATTGCCTGCTGAAATGGTTCGCGTTTAGGAATTACTTGCAGAAATAAATTTGGTCTATCAAAACTTGCAATAAATTTTTTAGGATGATTCAATTTTAAGTTTTTCATTATATCATCCTGCACGCGTGGAGTTGCAGTTGCAGTTAAGCCAATGCAAACCGCAGATGAAAAACTTTTCTTGAAGTTGCCAAGTTGTCGATAATCTTTTCTAAAATCATGTCCCCATTCAGAAATACAATGTGCTTCATCAACTGTAATACAATCAACCTTAACACTTTTTAGTAAACTGCCAATATCTTCTTTCTGTAAAGATTCGGGTGCAAGATAAAGCAGTTTAGCTTTGCCAGTTTTTACATTTGCAAAATTTAAATTATAGTCTTTTTGTGATAGTGAACTGTTTAGCAAAGCAGCTTCAACACCAAGCTGCCTAAGCTGCTCAACCTGATCTTTCATCAATGAAATCAATGGTGAAATAACTATTGTTAAACCATCAAACATTAACGCGGGAATTTGATAGCATAAAGATTTTCCGCCGCCTGTTGGCATTACAACAAGGCAATCTTTTTTATTTATAATGCTTTCAATTATTTCCTGTTGAAGAGGACGAAAAGAATCGTAGCCAAATATTTCTTTTAAAATCTGTTTTGCTTTTTGCATTCGGAATTGTGAATTGTTTAACTGACCGTGAATCTCAGTGTCTTCTCTGTGGTACTCCGTGTAATACATTCAAAATACTTTCACGGAGAAACACAGAGAAATCACGGAGTTAAAATTACTGCTTCTCAAGTTCTTCGCGTATATGTTTTTTCTGATTTTCTAATTCGTGTTTTTCTTTCATCAATTCAAGCAATCTTTCTTCACTATCTGCATTTTCCTGAGCACTGACATTTGCGGTTATTTGTAAATCAATATGCATTTGTTTGTATTTTACTATTAAGTCAAATGCATATTTTTTAGTTATCATTTCCTGTGTGATTGATGGATTCAAATCCTCCCAGTTATTGCTAAGCGAATATTTTTCAATTGTAAGTTCGCGCAAATAAGATTGAACTTCATCATCAAATAAAGAAATTAAATCCGCCGGATTTAAGCTGCCACGATTTTCATATTCAAAGTAAACTTTTTCAAAAATCTTTCTATGGATATCAACCAGAATATCTTCTTCGTGAATGTTGTAAGTAATCAATCCGATTATCTCTTCGTTATTTTCAAACAATAATCTTATCAGTTCTCGTCTCAGTATTATAAAAGTGCGGTGGAATAGTTTTCTTCTCACTTGGAATTAAACTTTCCTGCTGTGCCTCTTCTTTCTTAAAAATTCTTTGTGCTTGAATTCTGTTTTGCTTTTTCTGAAAGTCCAGCGCTTTATCTAACTCGGCTTCTAAAAGTTTTTCTCTAAGATTAAATTTTTTGGCAATGGTTCGCATTAAAATATTTCTTTTCAATTCATCATCAACAAGTGCGATTGGCTTTACAAGATCACGAATAGCCTCTGCCATTTTTGTTGGATCATCAAACATTCCTTCCGTTTCGTAATAAGCTGTTTGATACTCAAGAAAGTTTTCGGCTCGTTTTATAATTTCATCAAAAGCATCTTTGCCAAACTTTGTAACGTAAGAATCAGGGTCTTCACCCTTGGGCAGAGTTGAAATCTTTACATCAAAATCTCTCTTTAATAAAATTTCTATACTTCGCATCGAAGCTTTTATTCCAGCAGCATCAGCATCAAACAAAAGAACAACATTTTTTGTATAACGAGAAAGTAACTGTGCCTGATCATCCGTCAGCGCTGTTCCTGATACCGCAACCACATTTTTTACACCTGCCTGATACAGAGAAATGAGATCCATGTAGCCTTCAACAATAATTGCTTTATCAAGTTTTCTAATATCATCTTTTGCGTGAGAAAGTCCGTAAAGAATTCTACCTTTAACGTAAATAATAGATTCGGGTGAATTAATATATTTTCCACCGGAATCATCTTCTCGAAGTTTTCTTCCTGCAAAAGCAACAACTCTTCCGTTTGGTGAAAATATTGGAAAGATTATTCTCCCGGCAAGTTTATCATAAACACGTCCATCGTTGTTTCGTCCAATCAAACCAAGCTGTAATGCCTTTTCAAGATCAATATTTTTTTCTTTCAGAAAGTTTACAAGATTTTCCCAACCGTTGTGTGCATAGCCCAATCCGAAAGCACGCATAGTTTGTACTTTAAGATTACGTTTCTGAAAATAACTTCTTGCAAATTCCCCCTCGGCATCATTTAAAAGATTATTAGAAAAATATCTTGCCGCCTCTGTGTTTATATCGTAAAGAATTTCCTGCTCTGATTGTTTTTCGTTAAAGCCTTCATCATCGTAACTGATTTCAATTCCCTGCTGCTGGGCAATTTCCTGCACTGCTTCTATAAAAGATATTTTTTTGTAATCCATTAAAAACTTATAGACATTACCTCCGGCGTGACATCCAAAGCAATGAAAAATTTGTTTTTCTTCAGTAACGGTAAACGATGGAGTTTTTTCAGAATGGAAACGGACACAAACCAATAAAGTTTTTTCCGCGCTTTCGCAATTGCACATATTCGGAAATTACATCAACAATACTTACAGAATTGCGTATTTCTTCTATTTTCGATTCGGGGATTCTCATATCCGAAATATAATAAGATTAAGATTCAGGATTTAAGACTTTTAGTGTGGGATGAATTATTTTTATATTTGATTTAAGATACTGAACTAAATTGGTGGCTTTTGGTGTTTTAGGGTTTTAGTGGCAACTGTTTATACCAAAAACCTGCCTGCATTAGGCAGGAACACAAAAGCACAGAAAAACATAAAGACAAAATGCAAGAATCAAATAAATCAAATAAAAAAATACTGCAACAGCTTAACACAATACTCACGATATAAAACACGAGAAGTTTTTATTGGTGATATTCCTCTTGGAGGAAGCAATCCGATCCGTATTCAATCGATGACAACAACCGATACGATGAACACAATTGCAACTGTTGAGCAAACTATAAGAATGGTTGAAGCGGGATGTGAGTATGTTAGAATAACTGCACCAAGTATTAATGAAGCAAAAAATCTTGAAGTAATAAAAAAAGAATTAAAAGCACGCGGATATAATGTTCCACTTATTGCTGATATTCACTTTACACCAAATGCTGCAGAAATGGCTGCACGAATTGTTGAGAAAGTTCGTGTTAATCCCGGAAATTATGTTGATAAGAAAAAATTTGATTTGATCGAATACAGCGATGCTGAATATCAGGAAGAACTGGATAGAATCAGAGAAAGATTTACTCCGCTTGTAAAGATTTGTAAAGAGTACGGTACAGCAATGCGAATAGGAACAAATCATGGTTCGTTGTCAGATAGAATTATGAGTCGCTATGGTGATACACCTCTTGGAATGGTTGAATCTGCTTTAGAGTTTTTAAGAATTTGTGAAGATGAAAATTATCACAGCATAGTTCTATCGATGAAAGCAAGTAATCCGCAGGTTATGGTTCAGGCTTACAGATTGCTTGATTAACAAAATGGAAGCAGAGGGAATGAATTATCCCGCTTCATCTTGGAGTGACCGAAGCCGGCGGTGGTGAAGATGGAAGAATAAAATCAGCACTTGGTATTGGTGCATTGCTTGAAGATGGAATCGGTGATACAATTCGTGTTTCACTAACAGAAGATCCGGAATTTGAAGCTCCGGTTGCAATTGCTTTAGCAAATCGATACAAAGTAAGAGAAAATCATAAGCCGATAAAAGAAATTAAAGAATCACCAATCGATCCTTTTGTTTATAACAGAAGAAAATCTATTGAAGTTTTATCTATAGGCGGAAGTAATGTTCCGCGAGTTGTGGCTGATTACAGCAACAGAAAAATCACATCACAAAAAGATTTAATTGATATTGGCTATACTTACGATGAACCGTCTGATAAGTGGAATCTTTCCGATATTGCGGCAGATTTAATTTATCTTGGAAATAATATTTTACCATTTGATTGTCCAAACGGATTAAAAGCAATTTATGATTTTGCAACATGGAAAGATTTAGAAAACATTTACAACAGTTATCCAATCTTTTTATCAAAAGAATTTCTTGATGCTAATAAAAAATCTAATGAGCTTAACTTTGTTATAGTTGGCATAAATGATTTGTCTGAATCCTTAATCAGTAAAATTAAAAATGATAAAACTGTTGTATTGATACTTGAAACAGAAAATCTTCATGGAATGGCTGAACAACGCAGAGCTTTTTTTGAACTTATCAAAAAGGAAATAACTAATCCCGTAATAATCAGAAGAAATTATTCAAATATTACTTTTGAAGATTTGCAGCTTTATTCATCTACAGATTTGGGTGCTTTATTAATTGATGGTTTTGGTGATGGAGTTTGGCTATCCGTAAATGATTTGAAAGGTGAAGCAGAAAAATCAGGAACATATGTAAAAAGCTTTATCAAAAAATCTGAAACAAAAGAAAAAATTGTTAACCGACTTTTATTTAACATCTTACAAGCAGCACGACAACGAATATCCAAAACAGAATATATCGCCTGCCCATCCTGCGGAAGAACCTTGTTTGATTTGCAGGAAACAACAGAAATGATCCGCAAACGAACTGAACATCTTAAAGGTGTAAAGATTGCAATTATGGGTTGTATAGTAAATGGTCCCGGAGAAATGGCAGATGCCGATTATGGTTATGTTGGGTCTGGTGTGGATAAAATTACTTTATATCGTGAGAAAAATATAGTTCGACGCAATATTCCCGCAAAAAACGCAGTAGATGAGTTGATCGATTTAATCCGTGAAGATGGTAATTGGGTTGAGCTATGATTTAAAGCAAACGAAAATTGTTTATTTTATTGAATAGAATTATATTAAGCCACTAAATATGAGAAGAATAAACCCGAAAAAATTAAAGTTTCTTGCAAAGAATGACCTTAACGGTCAAAATGCGAAAACCAGAAGTTTATAAGAATGCATCCTAACTAAAAAAGGGTGCATTTTTTTTTGCTATTATGAGATGTGACAAGATCATTAAAATAATTGAAGACTGGGCACCGAAATCAATCGCCTGGGATAAGGACAATGTTGGCTTGCAGGTTGGATCGTTACGCCGGGAAGTTAAAAACATTTTACTTTGTTTAGATGTTGATGAAAAAGTTGTTGACGAAGCAAGTCGTAAAAAATGTAACCTGATAATCAGCCATCACCCGCTGCTCTTTCGGTCATTAAAAAAACTTGATGTTGGAAAAGACAAAATTTCAAGGATAATAGAAAAGCTTATTAAAAAAGACATTACACTTTACTCAGCCCATACCAATTTAGACTTTACAAAAGACGGCGTAAGTTTCCAACTCGCAAATAGACTAAAACTAATAAATCAAAATTTCCTCGTTAACCTTTCATCAAATCAAAACAAAATTTCTGTATTTGTCCCAAGTTCTCATGCAGATAAAGTTGCAGATGCTATGCATAGCGCCGGCGCCGGTATAATTGGCGAATATACAAATTGCAGTTTTAGAACTTTGGGAATCGGAACGTTCAAAGGTTCAGAAAAATCCAGCCCAGCGATCGGAATTAAAGGAAATCTTGAAAGAGTTGAAGAAGTAAAAATAGAAGTTCTTGTAAATTCTTTTGATGTCAGTAAAGTTATTGCTGCGATGAAACAAGCACATCCATACGAAGAAGTTGCTTATGATGTTTATCCTCTTGCAAATGAAAATGTTAATTATGGAATGGGTGTAATTGGTGAACTGAAAAATGAATTATCGCAAAAAGAATTTTTAAATCTTGTAACTAAATCATTAAAGACAAAAAACTTAAGATTTACACAAGGTTCTAAATCCAAAATAAAAAAAGTTGCTGTTTGCGGCGGATCAGGAAGTGATTTACTTGATACTGCAATCCAAAACAATGCTGATGCGTTCGTAACTGCTGATGTGAAATATCATACTTTTCAGGATGCAGAAAATAAAATCTTTTTAGTTGATGCAGGACATTTTGAAACTGAAATTCCTGTTTTGGATGAAGTTAAAAAGAGAATTGAAAAATCTATAACAGATAAAACAAAAGTTTATAAGTATTCGGGTTCAACCAATCCGATAGTTTTTTATAATAATTAAGGAGCCGGAAAAAATTGTATAACAGATTAAAAGTGCTTTACCAATTACAACTTGTTGATGATCAGCTTGATAAACTTGAAGAACTACGCGGAGATTTGCCGAATATGGTAAGTTCTTTGGAGAACAGTATCAATGCAATGAAAACCGAAATTTCTGAAAAAGAAACTGCTCAAAAAGACTCGGTTGAAAAAAGAGCTCAGAATGAAGAAGAAGTTGAAAAATTAAAAGAGAGCCAGAAAAAGTTTAAAGCTCAGCTTTACCAGGTAAGAAATAATAAAGAGTATGATGCTCTAACAAAAGAAATTGATCACTCGGATGCACAAATAGCAAAATTAGAAGCTGAAAATAATGCACTTGCTGATTCAAGTAAAAGTTTATCTGAACAAATTGAAGAAATAAAACCTAAATTAGAAGAACTTGAAAGTGAATTACAAGAAAGACAAGCTGATCTTAAAGAAATTATAAAAGCAAATGAAAAAGAAGAGTCTCTACTTCAGGCGGATAGAAAAAAAATTGAAGATCAGATAAAAAAACCCGATGTTTCTGTGTATATGCGAATTCGTAAAGCTAAAAAAGGACAAGCAGTTGCAACCATTAGAAGATCAGCTTGCTCAGGCTGCCACAATATAGTACCATCACAAAGACAATTGGAAATTAGAAGAAACGCAAGAATTTTTACTTGCGAGTATTGCGGGAGAATCCTTATTTCTCAAGAAATCGCTGATGAGGTTGAAGCATCTTAAATTTCTTTAGGATGTTTACTGAATTCAACGACTAAATTTTGTATATTCCGACTCACTGATTTACTCAGTGTTTATACCTTATTATACGTAAAATTAATCTAGTAATTGGCAGAGTTGATACATTGTATCAGCTCATTATTAAAGACATAATCTAATAATTCAACCCGGGCAATTGCCCCGATAATATCGGGGAGGAAAGTCCGAACTTCACAGAACAAGGTGCCGGGTAACACCCGGGAGCTAATGGAGTAATCTATTATCGACTGACAGTGCCACAGAAAATAGACTACCTTGAATTTATTTTCAGGGAAAAGGTGAAAAGGCGAGGTAAGAGCTCACCGTCCCGATAGTAATATCGGGTGCATGGCAAACCACACCTGAAGCAAGGTCAAGTAAGAAAGTCTCCCTGACTCGTCGGGGCAAAGTTGTTCGCTTTGAATTAATGCTTAATTGCAGATTGGATTTTCGGGTAGACCGCTTAAGTCTGTTGGTAACAACAGAACAAGATAAATAATTGCCGCCCCGACTCGTCGGGGTTACAGAATTCGGCTTACAGGGTTGAGCTATTAGATTTGTTCTTAGAAAATATAATTAATTCTCTTATGTTACATAAACGTTGGAAAATCAGAGAAGTTGAAGATACTAATTCTTTAAAATCACTTGCTGAGTCGCTGAATATTTCTGATATTTTAGCAAAGCTCCTTTTACTCAGGGATATTAAATCCTTTGCAGAAGCAAAATTCTTCTTCAGACCATCTTTAGAATCTTTACACGATCCCTATCTAATGCACGGTATGGAGGCTGCCTCCAAAAGAGTAATACTTGCACTTACAGAAAATCAGCCGATCTGTATTTATGGCGATTATGATGTTGATGGTACCTGTTCTACCGCGCTGCTATATATGTTCTTAAAAGAACTCGGTGCAAATGTTGATTTCTACATTCCGCAAAGATTAACTGAAGGTTATGGTTTATCTAAAGAAAGTATCGATGCAATTAAATCAACAACTAATGCTAAACTATTAATAACTGTTGATTGCGGTATTACTGCAATTGAAGAAACAGCTTATGCAAACCAATTGGGAATGGATGTAATTATTTGCGATCACCATCAACCCAAAGATGAACTGCCGCCGGCACTTGCTGTATTAGATCCATTAAAACCAGAATGTAAATATCCATTCAAATATCTTTCTGGCGCAGGTGTTGCTTTTAAACTTGCACAGGGAGTTGCAGAAAAAATTGGCAGACGCGAGATGCCGTTAAAGTATCTTGATTTAGTTGCTCTTGCCGGTGCGGCAGATATTGTTGCTCTTGTTGATGAAAACAGAGTGTTAGTTAGAGAAGGTTTGGATAGTATAAATAACAATCCAAGACCGGGTATTCTTGCATTGATAGAGAGTAGCAGTCTTCAGCCGGGTAATTTAAATTCCGGTCAGATTGTGTTTACTATCGCACCAAGAATTAACGCAGTTGGCAGATTAGGTGATGCAAAAAGAGCTGTTGAATTATTAATTACTGATAGCAAAGATGAAGCACTTAAACTCGCCAAAGTTCTTGAATCAGAAAATTATGAGCGCAGAAAAATTGATGTCGATACTTTTGATAATGCGCTTCTGCTTGTAGAAAGTTCAATTGATCTTGAGAATGATCTTGCTATAGTTCTTCACCAGGAAGAATGGCATCCGGGAGTGATTGGAATTGTTGCCTCACGTTTAGTTGAAAAATATTATCGTCCGACAATAATGTTAACTACGATTGATGGAATCGCAAAAGGATCCGCGAGAAGCATTACTAATTTTAATATCTATGAAGCACTAGAAAAATGCCAGGATATGTTAATCCATTTTGGCGGACATCAGGCTGCGGCTGGTTTAGCAGTGGAGCTTGATAAGTTTCAGGAGTTTAAAGACAAGTTCAATCAGATAGTTAAAGAAACAATTACTGGTGATGATCTTTTTCCTGAAATTATTATTGATGCTAAAATTAAACTTTCAGAAATCACACCAAAATTTTTAAGAATACTCGATCAGTTTGCTCCATTCGGTCCACAAAATATGCGCCCGGTATTTCTTTCAGAAGGTGTGGAGATTTTTAACACTCCAAGATTGGTCGGCAATAAGCATCTTGTAGCCTGTTTTAAACAAAATGGAAACGATAAGATCTTTGATACCATTGGCTTTAATATGCGTGAATATTTAGATTTGTTATCAGATAAAAAATTAAAAGTGGATATTGTTTATACCATTGATAAAACGGTTAGAGATGGCAGAACTTATCCGCAACTAAGATTAAAAGATTTAAGAATAAACCAAAAAGAAATTCAGGAGAATTAGTAATGTCCGGTCACTCAAAGTGGGCAACGATTAAAAGAAAAAAAGCTGTACTCGATTCTAAAAGAGGAAAGATCTTTACAAAGCTTATTAAAGAAATTACAATTGCTGCAAGAGATGGTGGTGATGTAAATGGCAATCCAAGATTACGCTTAGCTGTTGATAATGCAAAAGCTCAAAATATGCCATTAGATAATATTGAACGTGCTATTAAAAAAGCCACAGGAGAACTTGAAGGTGTAACATATCACGAACTAACTTATGAAGGTTACGGTCCTGCAGGAGTTGCAGTGCTTGTTGAAGTTGCTACAGATAATAAAAACAGAACAGTTGCAGAAGTAAGACATCTATTTAGTAAAAATGGCGGCAGTATGGGTGAAACCGGTTCTGTTGCATGGATGTTTGATAGAAAAGGTGTTATCACTCTGCCTGCCGAGGGTAAAAAAGAAGATGATGTTATGGAAATTATTTTAGAAGCTGGAGCGGATGATTTAACGACTGAAGAAGATTATTTTGAAGTTACAACTTCTGTTGAATCTTTTGAAACAGTAAGAAGAACTTTAGTTGATAAAAAATTCACGGTTGAAAACGCATCACTGCAATGGATAGCTAAGAACTTGATTGAAGTTAAAGGCGAAGATGCCGAGAAAGTTGTTAAGATGATTGAGTCGCTTGAAGATCTTGACGATGTTCAGAATGTTTTTTCAAATGCTGATATTGTTGAATAATATTTTTATTTATCTAATTTAGATTTTATTACTAATTCATCTAGTCGTTGCATTAATTCTAAATTGTCATTTCGAAGGAGTCCTCGACTGAGAAATCTTAATCTTGCTTAATAAAAAGATTTCTCCCTACGGTCGAAATGACACCATATAGTTATTATAAATTATAAAACATTAAATGATCATTTTAGGTATAGATCCCGGAACAAGAATTACAGGATACGGAGTTGTTAAATGTATAAATAATAACTTCATAAGAGTTGCCGGCGGATCAATTAACCTTCCTGCAAACGAACCAATTCCACAACGACTTGAAATTATCTACAGCGAAATAAGTAAAATCATAAAAAAATATAAACCGGATGAATTTGCAATTGAAACTGCTTTCTATGGAAAGAATGTACAATCTGCAATGAAGATTGGTTATGCACGCGGAGTTTCAATTCTATGTGCATTACATAATAATGTTCCTGCAAGCGAGTATTCGCCAAGAGAAGTAAAAAAATCTGTTGTTGGGAAAGGTGCGGCAAGCAAAGAACAAGTTTCATTTATGATTAAAACTTTATTGAATATTAAATCAGAAAAAATTAAAGTTGATGAAAGTGATGCACTTGCAATTGCACTTTGTCATGCGTTTCAGAATGAAAACTCCCGTAAAGAAAACTAAAGATTGGAAATCTTTTATTGAAGCTTATCCGGAAAGAGTAATAGGTTAAATTTTATGATCGGCTTTTTAACTGGAAAATTAATTTCATCCAAACCAACACAAATTATACTTGATGTAAATGGAGTTGGTTACTTAGTAAATATTTCCATCAGCACTTTTGAAAAGATTTCTGATAAAGATATTGTTTCGCTTTTCATTCATACAAGTGTTAAAGAAGATTCAATTACTTTGTTTGGATTTTTTACTCAATCTGAAAAAGAAATGTTTGAGTTGTTAATCTCTATTAGTGGAATTGGTCCGAAAGTAAGTCTGGGTATTCTATCCGGAATTTCTGTTGATGATTTAAAAGATGCAATTGCAAACGGCAATGTTTCCCGTTTAATTGCTATTCCGGGAATTGGCAGAAAAACAGCAGAGCGTGTTGTACTTGAGTTAAGAAATAAAGTTGATGCGATTAAAGCTGATGGATCAATTAAAATAACATCTGCAAAAGATGAAGCAATTTCTGCATTGGCAACACTTGGTTACCAAAGACAACTTGCAGAAAAAGTTGTGCGTGATTTACTTTCTGAAAATGCAAACTATTCTTTGGAAGAACTTATAAGAAAAGCTTTGGCAGGATTAAATAAGTATGCGTGTAATTAAATAATAAAATATTTATGAAAATATTAATTACAATTTTAATCGCTCTAATGATCTTCATCTCTTGTAAAACTAAAACAAAAAACTATCCAGACATTGATCCAACCCAAATCGGGACCACTCTTCTTTGGATATCAAATAATGAAACTGCTAGCACAAGTTCTTACGCAAGCTCTTTAAATTGAAAATCTCGGAAGACCAGTTAGTCAAATGCGGCCAGATAACTAGTGCGAACAATTTATTGAATGCATAGGAGGAACTCTTCTCCAATGGGATTGCCAGTAAGAAGCTGGGCCGTAACTCTTGAACCTGATCGTTTAATATTTGTTTCTATTCAATGTAGTGAAATGATTGATGCACAAAATTAGACTCATTCAGTATCATTTAAAGTAACACTAACCGGTGCCTTAAAACCTGATATGCGCCATCTGAAGTTGTCCCAATGAAGACCGATTGTATAAACCTCTGCTGTTGCCTGTTAGTGGTTCACCAAATTCAAATGTCTGGTATGTAAAGTTGTGTCTTGTTGTATCAAGTGTAGTGCTGTTAATTTGTTGCTGGATAATGTGCTTGTCCAGACAGGTTAAATGAAAAAATAGTTTTTGCTTTGGAAAGAGCTGAGTCGATGTAAATTAAAGAATCGTTAGTGCTTAGACTAAAGGTATGTGTTACAGTATCACCAGCAGGATTATATTGTTCAAATTTCAGCTATGCTGGTAAGTCAAATCTTTGTCGTTACTTTTATCCATAAATCGTACAGCTTCTTTTATCAAAAAATTATGTTAATACTGGTTTTGTTTCATCCGGTATACTGGCTGCTCTTTGGAATCACAAGAAATAAAAACAAGTAAACAATTCGATAAATGTAATTGATTTCACATTAGCGCACAGTATTGTTTATCTTACTTTCATTCAACTTTAATATTCCTTCAAGCTCTGCTTCTAAGTTTATCTCCGCTATTAACTTTGCTTACACCTTTGGGAGTACCTGTAAAAATTAAATCGCCAGCTTCAAGTTTCATTAAAGAAGAAATGTATTGAACAATCTCAACTGGTTTGTGCAGCATTTTATTTAACTGATCTTTTTGTCTGTACTCGCCATTTATTTTTAATGAAATAGTTTCATCAAGAGTAAGCTGGTGTGAAGATTTTTCTACAAACTCAGAAAGCACTGTGGACGTATCAAAACATTTTGCAATTGTCCAGGGATGTCCTTTCTTTTTCAAATCTGATTGAACATCACGTAAAGTCATATCCAAGTCCGATTCCATATCCGGCAATTGCTCGTTCAGCGGTTTCAGAATCAGCATCTTTAATATCTTCACCAATCAATAAAACTAATTCAGTTTCGTGGTGCATATCATTCGAGAATGATGGATAAACAATTTCATCACCTGAATAGATCACTGATGAAACGGTTTTTAAAAACACAACCGGTTTTTCGTGAATTACATTTCCAAGCTCGTGAACATGTTCAGCATAATTTCTGCCAACACAAACAATTTTACCAATTGTAATTTCTTTACTGCTGTTTTTGATTTTTATTGTTTTCATAACGTTATGTCTTTTGTTTTTTCTTTGTTGCTGCGGGAAATAAAATGTTATTTAAAATTAATCTGTATCCCGGAGAATTTTTATGCAAACTTAATTCTGTTGGCGGATCACCAACTGCATGCTGGTAATCTTCCGGATCGTGACCGCCATAAAAAGTAAACGTGCCTCTTCCAAAATTTCCGTGAATATATCTAACCTGATCTGTTCCCTGTCTTTCTGCCAAAACAATTACAGAATTTTTTATGAGATTTTTTCTAAACATTGTTGTCTGTCCCATAAATCCTTCAATAACATTTACGTGATTCTGAGT
Organism: uncultured Ignavibacteriaceae bacterium; assembly: GCA_963812305.1. Taxonomy (GTDB): domain Bacteria; phylum Bacteroidota; class Ignavibacteria; order Ignavibacteriales; family Ignavibacteriaceae; genus IGN3. Next base: position 317,627 of record CAWEUT010000002.1, on the reverse strand, counting down.
TAACATTGTTGGAACCGGATCATACTTTGCAGAAAAATCAAACAATGTAAAGTAATCGTTCTGCTGCAAACCAATTTCCATCGGCTGAATATCAATATCACTGTACTCATAAATGTAAGGATTCATATCAATTTTAAAATCCTTAAACGCAAATGTTCTTGAAAAATCAAGTTTACTTTGTGCGTCAGGATCAGCAGCATCGCCATCAAAAACAGGAGCGCAGATATCAACATCTTCTGCAGCAAGTGAAATATCATAAGAATCTGTTGCACTGCACATTGCAAACAGAAATCCGCCTTGCCCAACAAAATTTTTAATTGTTAAGCGAAACAGCTTTCATCATATCAGAAACTTTATTGAATCCATTTTTCTTTGCATTGTTCTCATACATTATCTGCTGATCAATATACCATTGCGCATTACTGAAACTTGCATAGAACTTTCCATACTGTCCCGTAAAATCTTCGTGATGCAAATGAATCCAATCATATTTTTCTAAATCACCGCGGAGAATTTCATCATTCCAGATTTTTTCATACTTAACTTTTGCGTACTCAAGAGCCAAAGTTACAGCATCATCCCATGGTGCAAATCCCGGTGGAACATAAACAGCAATCTTTGGTGCTTTCTCCAATCGAACAACATCCATATTATTATCTTCGCTCTGAACTTCAGCATAAATCTGTGAAGCCTGACCAAGAGTTATTTGCTCAAAGAAAACTTCTTCAAGTAAACACTCAGAAACAATTTTATCAGATTGATCAATCAGAAATGAACCGCCGCGATAGTTTAAAAGCCAATCAGCTTTTAATCCATCTTCCAAAGCGTGAAAAGTAATTCCATAAGCTTTAAGATGATCTGTTTGTGTAAGATCCATTGGGATGAGGATTTTGTTTTGGGCGAGAATCTGAACTGAAAATAGAATGAACAATACAAGATATGTTGGTAATTATTTTTTTCATTTTAGCATTAAAAAGTCATTGCGAATCGAGTCTTCGGCAGTGAAGCAATCTCAAACTTTGTTTTAGATTGCTTCGTCAAGGACTCGCAATGACATTTCAGAATAGTTAAGCAGATTTAACATCACTCTTTATAAAAATCGGCTCAGAGTTTTTCTCAACAGCATCTTTTGTGATAATACATTTATCAACATCTTTTTTGTTTGGAAGATCATACATAATATCAATCATAAAATCTTCAACAATACTGCGCAAAGCACGTGCACCTGTTTTTCTTTCCATTGCTTTTTTTACAATTACATCCAAAGCAAAAGGATCAAACTCTAAGTTCAATTCCTTCCATCAAGAAAAGTTTTTTGTACTGTTTAATAATTGCATTTTTCGGTTCGGTTAAAATATTGCGCATTGCTTCTTCTGTAAGCTGATGAAGCGGAGCTGCAACAGGAAGTCTTCCAATCAGTTCAGGAATCAATCCAAATCTTAAAAGATCTTCCGGTTGAATGTGAGAAATTAAATCATCTTCTTTTGTTTTTGCTTTAAGATCTGATGAAAATCCCATTCTGTTTTCATTAATTCTTTTTGCAATTATTTTATCAATTCCATCAAATGCACCGCCAACAATAAAAAGAATATTTTTTGTGTTAAGATTAATTAAACTTTGTTCAGGATGTTTTCTTCCGCCTTTGGGTGGAATGCCGGCAATTGTTCCTTCTAATATTTTTAACAATGCCTGCTGTACACCTTCACCGGAAACATCACGAGTAATTGAAGTGCTTTCACTTTTACGTGCAATCTTATCTATCTCATCAATGTAAACAATTCCTTTTTGTGCACGCTCAAGATTGTAATCCGCAGCTTGAAGTAAATGAACAAAAACCGATTCAACATCATCGCCAACATAACCGGCTTCTGTTAATGTTGTAGCATCTGCAATTGCAAAAGGAACATCTAAAGTTTTTGCAAGTGTTTGTGCAAGTAAAGTTTTTCCAACTCCGGTTGGACCAATAAGCAGAATATTACTCTTTTCAATTTCAACATCATCAAGTTCAAAAAAGTTGTGCGTGATCCAATTCTTTTGTAATGATTATAAACAGCAACAGCTAAAACTTTCTTTGCTCTATCCTGTCCGATCACATATTCATCAAGTGCTTTTTTAATTGTTTCCGGTGTGTGCTGATTCCATTTACCTTGTTTCTGATTGCTGAACGCAGCAAGATTATTTTTCAAAATATCAACACTGCTTCCGATGCAAATATCACAAATGTAAACATCGGGTCCGGCAATCATACTTCCGACTTCATTTCCATCTCTTCCGCAGAAAGAGCACTTTACAATTTTTTGTCCGGGTTTTTTAGACATCAATCATCCTAACTTAATTTTTTTCTTTAACTCAATTATATTTTGTCTTGCTTCATCCAGATATAATGACTTTGGAAATTTAGCAAGTAAACTTTCGTAAGATTCAACAGCTTTTACCGAATCTTTTAATCCATACTGATAAATCTGACCCTGCAAATATAAGGCTTTATCCGCATAAATGTTTTTCTCGGCTTCTTCAACAATCAGTGAAAGATTTGCAATTGCGTCTGAATATGCATCGGTTGCAATTAACATTTCCGCAGCTCTTAGTTTGGCAATCGAATGAAAAACAAATGCCTGCGGATTTTGTGAAAGCTGCAAATATAAATCCTTTGCTTCACTAAATCTTTTCTGCTCAGATAAAAACTCAGCCGAGCAGTAAAGCGAAAGGTTAGACGAATCATTCTTTGCGGTGTTCAATAAGATTGAAAATTCAATTGCATCATTTGCAATGTTGTCTTTTAGATTGCCCATAACAGACATTAGATTTTTACGTGCAGATTCAAAATCATTTCTAAAAGAAAATATTCTTGCAAGCTGATAATTTGCATAACTTTTATCTTCGGGATTTGCCCGTGAAGTTTAATAACCGATTGAAAAAGTTTTTCTGCTTCATCCAGTTTGGCTTGCTGCATTTTAATATTACCAAGTTCAATAAACGCAAGCGATGCAAATTTTGACATTGGGTAAGTTTCAGTAATGATTCTAAAATATTTTTCCGCTTCAACTAATATCATTACGATAATGAGCAAGAAGAATTCCCAATTCTCAAATTTGCTTCAATAGCAACTTCGGAGTGCTGATAAACTTTTACAATTTCCTGATATGCATTTATTACAGGTTCAATTTCATTCTCTTCAACTTTTGCGGGAATGAAAAATGATTTCCATTCCGGATTTGCTGCATTATACTTTTGGATAAACAATGCTTCCTGAGTTTTTGCATATCCTAACTTTGCAAGAGGAATGTTTTGCTGATCACTGTAATTATCAATTAAGAAACTTAAAAACCTCAGATGCAGTTTTATATTCACCATCACGATAAACAAAATCACCAAATGAAAAAAGATCTGCACCTCTTGTGTTTTGCTTTTTATCAATCTCTTTGTAAAGATCAAATGCTTCATCGTAATTCTTTTTCTCGATATACAATCTTGCAAGCAGATAAGAAAAACTTATGTCATCAGATTTATATTTTTCAACAACTTCAATCGTTTCATCCAGAGCATTTGGTTTATTTGAGTATGAAAGAATTTTACTTTCTATTTGCTGATACTGCGAAGGATTTGCTTTGATCAAATCGCAATATTCACCGGCTGCTTCCCGGTAGCGCATTGTTATCTGATAAAGTTCTCCAAGATCATAAGAGTATAAAAACGGATCTTTAGAAATTTCTTTTCCACGATTCAAATACTCAATAGCTTTTTCAAAATCTCTTTTTTCAATTGCATAATTAGAAATAATTCTAAGAGTCATTGGATTTGTTTTAAACTTTTCAGCAGCATCATCCCAAACCTGGTAAGCTTTTGTGCGATCTCCGGCGGTGTAATAAGTTGAGCCAAGCAATCCGTATAAACTAATATCCTGCGGAGTGATGATTATTCTTGAGTTTATAAGAGCCGCAGATTCATCATACTTTTTTAGCTGAAGGTAAAGCGAATTAAGTTTGTTGAAGTACTGAATATTTGTTGGATCTTTTTTGTTTAGCGTTTCTATTATTTCAACAGCTTTAGCAAAATCCCCTCTTTGCTCATAACTTTCTGCAAGCATAAACTGGTTTTGATCCATTGGACTTTGCTGTGCATAAAGTGAAAATGCAAACAGAATTATTGTAAGAATTTTCTTTATCATAGCTTAAAAATAGCAATTAAATGCGGGCTTTCAAGGGGAGAAATGCGGCTATAAATCAACCAATTTTTGGACTGTTCTTAAATTGTTCTAAAAACTACCAACCATTATTCTCATTACCAGCGGTATCAAAACTAATTAAAATTCCAGCTGTAACACCCCAGGATAAATCTCCTTCGGATAATGCAAATGTAGGACCTAAATAAACGTGTTCAGCAATTAGAATTGGTGCGGTTAATCCTAAAGCGGTAATTGGATTGCCGCTGTCTTCTTCTGTAGGAATTCCTACGGCAAAAGAAAAAACAGGATACCAGCTTAACTGTTTGTGTAGTTTAATTTCACTTCCAACATTAAATCCTAGTGTTAGATGGAATAGCTGAAGAAGATTAGACCAAGATTTACTTTGGCTTGCTTTTTTCTTGAGACAGACAACGTCACTATGAATGATATTGTCGTGATTGTTCAACTTCAACTTCATCGGATGAATATTCATTTCAAACTCGCATCGGAATGTTACTGAAATCAAGTTCCATAACTTCGCCTAATGCAAAATTATAAGTTCTAACCTTTCTAAATTGAATTAACCGCCATTTGCAAAAAATCCGGCTTCTCCCTTTTCTAAAAAAATACCTTGAGAGTTTGGATAAGATTCGAATGGAAAGTAAAAAATTACTGCTCTATACGGTATACCTTTTGATTATTACTGCAAGAACAATATGCTTGTCTTTAGTCCATTGATCCCCTTAGAATATTGATCATAAAAATGTTGGATTTACTGCAGATAGTTAGAATAATTTCGGGCATTCAATGTTGCAACGAATTGTAACACACCCCTTTAAATTCCCCTCTCGAGAGGGAATAAGAAGGGGTGTGTAAAATATTTTAAGACAACTTAAACATAACGGAATTATTACTTCTGCTTTTACAGGTTTGTTGTCTTTAATTCCGGGAGTGAATTTAGTTTTCTTAATTGCATCCATTGCGGCTTTATCGCAATCTGCATTAACACTTTCTATAACTTCTGTTTCTACTACATTACCCTTTTCATCAATTATTGTTTTAACCAAAACTTTTCCCTGAATGCCTGCTTCTTTTGCTGAAACAGGATAGACAACATTTTTAATCATTGCTTCGATTCCACCAATTGGTTCTGGATATTTATCAAGTTTTTCTTCTTGAGCAAATCCGCTTACTCCTAAGAAGAGAAAGAAAAATAAAAGTGAATAGATTGAGTTTTTCATAATGCCTCCTTTTTTGATTTATGTTTATTGTAGTTTGAATACTATTGGAATAGTAACCTGCACTTTTACAGGTTTACCATTTTGTGTACCTGGATTAAATTTTGTTTTTTTAACAGCATCCATTGCCATTTCATCACAACCCACCGCCAATACCTTTTATTACTTTTGCGTGAACAACATTTCCATTTTCATCAATAAATGCCTGAATAAAAACTTTTCCTTCAATTCCTGCTCGTTTGCAATTTCAGGATATTTAATTTTTTCCTGAATTGCATACATTCCTCCAATTGGTTCGGGCATTTCTTCAACCATGACAGAAAAATCGTTTTCATTAATTGGCTGTAAATTATTTCATAACTGCAATATCATAAGTGGAAATTGAGATTTAACATTTTTGCCGTCTTTTATATCCTGGTTTAAATTTCCAATTTTTAACTGTATTCAATACAATGTTATCTAATTTTTCATCATTATCCTTTCCAAATAATAATTTTATCAATTTTACCATTTTCATTTATCATAAACTTATATTCCATTGTAGGTTTACTTTTTGCATATTTTCAAATGAATAACTTTTTTATATACATTAGTAATACTATCTAATAAGTTTTTTGTCACTTTCCTTCAATTAATTGTGGAATTTCATCTAAGCTCATTTGGTGGAAATAAATTTTATCATAATCAGGAATAATTTCTATTTCTTTTCTTCTTTACATCCAAAAGGAATTACAAAAAGAAGAATTAGAAAAAATAATTTCGTTTTCATTTTAACCTCAGCTATTTGGTTTAATAATAATTTCGTTATCAAAAGTTGCGCGTACTTCAACTCCCGGTAAACTGTTGTAGAGCATTTGTATTGTTTTAGATTGAATGATCATTTGCTGTGAGAGATTATCAACTCGTTCCTGGTAGTTAGAAACTTTAAAGAAAAGATACCCGCTTAAGAAAAGTAAAATCAATGCAGCGGCATAAGAAATTGCAGAGAAGATTTTTATGTTAGAAAACATTCCGGTTTTTGCTGCAGCTTTAGATCCAACAGATCTTAAAATTCTTTCTTCAAGCTCAGCAGGAAAATCTTCTGCGGAGTTATCAACAGCATTTCTTATAACACTTAGCTGTTTAAAATAATCTCTTGCTGTCTGGTCGCTTGCAAGCAAGAGTAAAGAGATTTACTTCTTTGCTTTTTTCAAGCTCACCATCAAAGTAGAGGTTAATCATTTCTAATAATTTGTTTTCGCTCATAATATTGCCAAATAATTTGTTTACTTATTTAATTTCTAATTCCGATTTGTCATTTCGACCGAAGGCGAGAAATCTTATAAACTATATTTAATTAGATTTCTTCAGTCGAAGACTCCTTCGAAATGACAAACAATAAATCATTCCACTAGTTTTGAAATTTTATTTATTAATTTTTGCCGTGCTTTATACAACCTGCTTTTTACAAGGTCTTCATCAATCTCAAGCAAAGAAGCAATTTCTTTATAGCTTAATCCCGAATATTCTTTTAACATAAAAACCTCGCTAAAATCTTCATTCATAACTTCAAGTTCATTCAAGATCAGTTTTTTTAGTTCCGTGTTTTCTATTTCATCAGCAAGCGAAGTTTTATTTTCTATCTCAAAGTTTTCAATATCAACAGCTTCAGTAATAAATTTTTTGTTTTTTGTGTTTCTTAAAAAGCTCATCATTTCATTACGTGCAGTTTTGAACAACCAGAATTGTATGCTCTGTTTGTTGTGAATGTTGTTAAGATTTTCAAACAACTTTATAAAAACATCCTGCACAATATCATCTGCACGCATTTTATCGTTTAGCATTTTTAATGCGTAATTGTAAATCCGCTTCTTGTACTTATTGAAGAGGATTGTGAACTCGATTATTTGATTTTCTTTTTGCTGCAAAATCGATTTTTGTTTCTTATCTAAAAGATGCTAAAAACAGATAAAATGTTTCCATACTTACAAAATATTTTTGTGCAATTTAGCGTTTTGGTGCTTTAGTGGCGAATTTTATTGGCTACAACTTTCTGCCTGTTCAGAATCACGAAAAGCACGAAAGTCCGCACAAAATTCTAATCACACATATTATAATACATTGCTAAACTTCTCATTCTTTGGTACTTTTAACCGCTAAATTCTAAGAAAATGAAGAAAATTTTAATTTTAGGTTCGTCCGGTTCGATTGGTGTTAACACACTTAATGTTATAAGGAATTTTCCGGATAAATTTAGTGTTGTTGGATTAACAGTAAATTCAAGAATTGATGTTTTAGAACAGCAAATAAAAGAATTCAGTCCGGAATTTGTTGTTGTTACCGATGAATCTAAAGCCAAAGAATTACAATCTAACATTGGCAATTTGTGTCAGGTTCTTTCTGGTTATGATGAGCTGCTAAATGCGGCTTCGCAAAGAGATTATGATATTCTTTTAGGTTCTATGGTTGGTTTTGCCGGATTAGCACCAACTCTTGAAGCAATCAAACGCGGAAAAAGAATTGCGCTGGCAAATAAAGAAACTCTTGTTGTTGCCGGTGAACTTGTTACAAAACTTGTTTTAGAAAACAGCGCAGAAATACTTCCTGTTGATTCTGAACATTCTGCAATTTATCAGTGTTTGGTTGGTGAAAATCTAAATGAAGTTGAAAAGTTAATTTTAACAGCTTCAGGCGGACCGTTTTTAAATAAAGATAAATCGTTTTTTGAAAATGCAACTGTGGATGAAGCGCTTAATCATCCAAACTGGAAAATGGGAAATAAAATTTCCATAGATTCCGCAACGATGATGAATAAAGGGCTTGAAGTTATCGAAGCACATTGGTTATTTGGATTACCTGTTGAAAAAATTAATGTGGTTATTCATCCGCAATCAATAATTCATTCTATGGTTCAGTTTGTGGATGGATCGGTAAAAGCACAGCTTGGTTTACCGGATATGAAATTACCGATACAATATGCACTTACTTTTCCGGAAAGATTGCAGAATGATTTTAAGAGAACAGATTTACCGGCAATAAATAATCTCTCTTTTTTTGAACCGGATTTTAATAAGTTTGAATGTTTGCAACTGGCGTTTGATGTAATAAAATCCGGTGGAACTGCCCCTTGTATTTTGAATGCTGCAAATGAAATTGCTGTTGATAAGTTTATAAATAAAAAAATAAAATTCTCTCAGATTTCTGATTTGATTAGTAAGGCTCTGGATAAAATTGAAAATCATTCTGATCCGGATATTGAAACAATTTTTGAGTGTGATAAGAAAACAAGAGAATTTGTAAGTAATTTAAATTAGATTTAATGTCAGACTGAGCTTGTCGAAGTCTGACAATTGTTGATTGATAAGGCCACACTTCGACAAGCTGCAGTGTGACAACGGTTTAATAAGTCATAGGGAAAGAGTCTAATCGTTTTTTGCAATCAGTTCAAAACGAACATTTAAGTGATAAATAATTTACCAGCATCCTGTATCAAGGATCTAGTATCAGATCAAGAATCCAGGATCATTTTTAAATATGAAATAATAAATAGATTTAGTTTAAGGAGTTTCTCGTTACATGGATTATATAATTTATTTCGCGATTACAATTGGTATTTTAGTTTTCATCCACGAGTTTGGACATTTTGCCGCAGCTAAATTAAGCGGAATGCGTGCAGATGTTTTTGCAATCGGATTTGGAAAAAGATTATTCGGTTATAATAAAAAATCCGGATTTTCTTTTGGTGAACTTCCAAAAGATTTTGATGGCGAAGGACACACCGATTACAGATTAAGTTTATTGCCTCTCGGCGGTTATGTTAAAATAGCCGGAATGGTTGATGAAAGCGGCGATGTTAGCTTTGCTGAAAAAGAACCACAGCCTTATGAATTTCGTGCAAAACCGGTATGGGCAAAAATATTTGTAATTACCGCCGGTGTATTTATGAATCTTATGCTTGCCTGGTTAATATTCTGGGGTGCAAATTTCTTCCAGGGAAAACCAATTACTCCAACAACAACTATAGCTTATGTTGAAGACGGAAGTCCTGCTTCATTAGCTGGATTTGTTACTGGCGATAAAATTTTAAGTGTTAATGGAAAAAAACTTACCAATTGGGAAGATTTACGTGCAGAGATTTTCATCAACACACTTGGTGAAAATATTAATGTAAAAGTACTTACGGGCTGGTGAAGAACAAAATCTTATAGTTGAACGAAAATTGATACCTGATGATGAAACACAAGCAATGTTCTTGGTTCCAGAGGGAGTTAAACCGGCAATTGGTGAAGTTGTAAAAGATTCACCTGCAGAAAAAGCAGGAATAAAAGCCGGAGATATTTTATTAAGTCTTAATGGGGTTTCTCTTTACAGTGCAAAACAAACAACAGAAATTATTTCTGCAAATCCTGAAAAAGAAATGCAGCTTGTTGTTCAAAGAGATAAAAAAGAAGTAAATATTTCTGTTACTCCCGGAGAAGATGCAAAAATTGGTGTAGCAATTGGTCCCGTGTTTATGGGTGAATCCAAGATGAGAAAGTACGGTGCATTTGAATCTGTTTACTATGGCTGGAAAGATATTGAAAAGATGACTGCATTAACTTTTTCTATGATAGGAAAAGTTTTTACAGGTGATGTTGAATTTAAAAAAGCTTTTGGCGGTCCAATTAAAATTGCACAGATTGCAGCTAAATCTGCTGATAGCGGAATATCAAATTTCTTGTATTTTCTTGCACTGCTTAGTTTAAGTTTGGCAATTCTAAACATAATGCCCTTCCCTGTTTTGGATGGCGGACATTTGGTGATGATAATTGTTGAAGCTGTGATAAAGCGTGAAATTCCGATTAAGATAAAAATGGCAATTCAGAATACTGGACTTGTTTTACTTCTGCTTTTGATGGCATTTATAATTTATAATGATATAATTTCTTTATAAGATATTTTTAATAGAATTTTGTAATAATATTGTCACACTGAGCGTAGTCGAAGTGTGACTTTTTTATTCCACTTATGGATTGGTCACCCTTCGACGGAGTTTATCCCGATTCATCGGGGCTCAGGATGACAGCACATAAATTTCCACCTATCACCTTTCTTTACCATACATAAAAAACATTTCAATTTTCTATCCTGCATCCAGATAAGTTGCCTCTGCAAACTTAAAAAATGATTCCCTTTTATAAAGGTTAAGATTATATTTGATATGAATACTGCAATACTTAATACAAAATTAAATTTTAGTAAAGATAAACCTGTAACTAAAAGTGATATTTTAGACACCTTGAAAAGAAATAACCTATACTGGATTTCTCAGGCTTCAGGTTGGAGTTTATTTGTAATTGTAAACTTACTTATTATCTCATCTTTTGAAACCATTCCGCTAAATAGAATTGCTCTCTGGGTATTATTGGGAATTTATGGAATCATTTTTTCTCATCTTTATCGTCTTTACATCAAAAAAAATAATTGGACAAATCTAACTCTTAAAAAAATTATCCCTAGAATTTTAATAGCAAGTTTTGTTGTTGGAATGATAATTTATGTCCCGGTTTATATTTCCGGTTATCTGCTCGAAGTTGAAAGAGATGCTCAGCATATGACTGCGGCAATAATCTCAAGTGTTTTAAATATTACAAGCGTTATTCTTGTTTGGTCATTAATCTATTTTGCAATTCATTATTTTGAATCTTCTAAGAAAGCAGAAATTGAAACTTTAATTTTTGAAGCCGCCGTAAAAGATTTTGAATTAAAAACTCTTAAAGGCGCAGCTAAATCCGCATTTTATGTTTAATGCAATGAACAGCATTCGTGCATTAATTGAAGAAGATCCGCAGAATGCAAAAGATGCAATTACAAAACTTTCTAATCTTATGCGTTACACTTTAAAGATTGAAAGAACAGAAACAGTATCACTTGCAGAGGAATTAAAAACCATACAGGATTATCTTGATCTTGAAAAAATAAGATTTGAAGAACGACTTAATTATAAAATTAAATCAACACCTGATGCAGATCGAGTTGAAATTCCACCAATGATGGTGCAAACTTTAGTTGAAAATGGAATCAAACATGGCATATCTAAAATAACTGCCGGCGGAGAAGTTAATGTTGATGCAAAGGTTAGCAATTCAAATCTAATAATAGAAATTAGAAACAGTGGTAAGTTTGATGAAGAGGCATTAAAAAATTCCAGTGGATTTGGTGTAAGTAATACAAAACATAGATTATCTTTATTGTACGGAGAAAATGCTTCTTTAACTTTAACGAATGAAAATAAAAACACAGTTCTTACAAAGCTTAAAATACCAATAGGAGGTTCAAAGCAATGAAAGCATTAGTTATAGACGATGAAAGATTAGCTCGCACAGAGTTAATAAGATTATTAGAACCATTTAAAGAAATCGAAGTTGTGGGTGAAGCAGTTAATGCAGATGATGCTCACAATAAAATTTCCGAGTTAAGCCCGGATGTAATTTTTTTAGATATTCAAATGCCTGGTAAAACAGGATTTGAATTACTTGAAGAATTAGACAGCGTTCCTAAGGTTATTTTTACAACAGCTTATGATGAGTATGCACTTAAAGCCTTTGAATTTAATGCACTCGATTATCTTTTAAAACCAATTGAACCTGCACGATTAGAAGAATCAATAAAAAAATTGATTGAAGGCAAACGCAAAGATCGAACTCACGATTTATCTCACGAAACATTAACTGCGGAAGATCAGGTGTTTGTTAAAGATGGCGAGAAATGCTGGTTTGTGAAATTAGAAAAAGTCCGCTTAATGGAATCCGAAGGAAATTATGTTCGATTATATTTTGATGAAAACAAGCCGCTCATTTTAAGAACATTAAATTATCTTGATGAAAGATTAGACCGCAAATCATTTTTCCGTGCAAGCAGAAAACATATCATCAATCTTAAAGTGGGTTGAAAATATAGAGCCTTGGCTTAACGGCGGATTGCTTGCAAAACTTAAGGGCGGGCATAAAATTGAAGTCTCACGAAGACAAGCAGTTAAGTTTAAAGAGATGCTGAGTCTGTAATTCACTCATAGATTGTCATTCCCGCGAAAGCGGGAATCCATTAGCTAAATATTTTGTAGATGCCGGATCTCCCATCGGAATGCCTTTGGCAGAGTCCGGCATGACAAATACTAATTAAACAACTCCCACGCAAAACCAAATCTTATATTACTTGGCGGCATAGGATAATAAGGTGTTATGTAATAATCATTTTGTAAAAGATTCTGCCACAAGAAATAAACAATAGCTGTTTTTTGTATTTCACCAGCAAGAGTAAAATCCAATTTGTATGATGATGGAACTTCAGTTACTCCGTGCTCATTTGTATATACATTGTTAGTTCCGGTGTAATAAAAAACAAATCCAGTTTTTAAATCAAGATTATTATTAAATAATATGCTTGTGTAATAAAGTCCTGTTTGTGTTTGAAATTCTGGAACACCAATAAGTTTATCATCTACAGAAAAATGAATATGATGAGTTTGATTCGAGAAGCAATTTCCAATAATTGAATTTTAGATTTAATCCCAATCCATTCAGGTATCCAAATCTAATATAATCATTGATATCTAAACCAGTATCGATATAAAAACCATAGTTGTATTCATTATAAAAATATTTCAGATCGGCAAATACAAATTCATTTTGATACCTTGTGCCAAATTCGATTAGTGCATATTCTTGCTCACTCGAATTATATGGTTTAAGAATTGATGTTCCTAAATAAAGCCCAAAGCTTGATTTGATTTTAAATAATAAATCAACTCCGATTCCATGACTGGTTTTATCATCGTTATAAGTCATAGGCTGCGAATAATTTTTATTATATGTAGATGTTTTATAATAAATCGAAGGGATGAAATTACCATCATCCAAACTAGCAGAAAGAATACCAGATACAGAAAATAAATCAGCATCAAGTTGGTTTTGAAAAACATAAAAAGGCAAAGAATCTATTGAGTTGTAAAATGCACTACTTGAATAAATATCTCTTTTCTCATAATCAACATTTAGTTGAAACTTGAAAATACTATAATCAAAATCGTTGCGAATATTTAAGCCATAAGTTTTGTTTTCAGAATATTCACTTGCCGAAGTGTTTTTTTCATACCGATTGAACATAAAAAACAAACTGGCATCTGATCTCATCCATTCAGTTGGCTTAATTAAAAATCTTAATCTTGGTAAATGAGTTAGTGTTTTTAATTCCCCATTTGGATAAACCATTGGCGGATTATCTAAGGGACTATATAAAACATCATCAACATTTTCTCCTAAAGCGGCAATACTATCAACATCAATTCCTCCGCTGTAACCGGCATTATAATCGTTATAATTATATGATGCTATAATATTAACAGCATTAGACAGCAAATATTTCAGCTTAACCTTTCCCTGCCAGATTGAGTAATCTGTGTTATCATAAGTGCCGTCATAAATTCTGTTAGTGATATCAAACGAAGCAATTAGCTTGTTCGTCACAACTGCATTAAAAATTCCATCAAACATCATATCTCTGTTTGTGCCTTGATAATACCTGATTCGGGAATATGGCTGAATTGAAATAAAATCTTTTGTTATAAAATTTACACTAACCGGATTGTTATATGCACCGTAAAGAAATCCACGTGGCAAGGGAATCATTTCTATCGAATCAACATCTTCACTTTGTATAAGATTAAGATTTAAAGAATTGGAATGTCTATCATTATATGAAACTCCATCCAATAAGATAACTAACCGCATCATTCCCAACACCGTAAAGAAAAGTTTCGTTTGGCTGTCCTGTAAAACCTAAGTTTTTAATAAAGTTAAACGGGTATAGCCTTAAATAATCGCCCGTATATTGATATTCAAGTTTAAGCAGGTCTTTATTTGAAGCAATAAAACTTTTGTCTGATAAAGGTGAAGAATAAATCGGAACTATGGAATCTCGTTTTGTTATTATCAACAAAGAATCATTTGTGAGAATTGAATCTGGATTAATGGAAAGAGTATCGGAATAAATTTTTAAATCTGTTGTAACTGAATCCTGAACTTGTGCAGCAGCAATAACAGAAGTAATTATTATGAGTGCTAAAATATTCCTGAACATATAAAATCAAATCAACTTTATTTTATTAAAGATTAAAATAATGAATTAACAAATGTGCATCAAAGCTAATTGCCGAACATCTGAAAAATTACGGTTGGATTGTACCCTCAATTTATAGTATTGAACTAAGTGTTAATATTATTTTTTTATTTGGAATTCTTTTCATTTGAAATAAAATATATTTATTTTCGCTTTGTAATTAAACAACATTCATTAATTAAAAGAGAGGGCTATTTATGGCAGTAAAACCAATGACCAAAGGTCAGATTCTTGATCATATGGCAAAGAAGACCGGCGTTACAAAAAAATTAGCTGGTCAGTATTTAGAAGAACTCGTAGCTTTAGCATACAAAGAAGCTAAGAAGGCATTCACAATTCCTGGTTTAGGCAAATTAGTTGTTGTTAACCGCAAGAAGAGAATGGGAAGAAACCCAGCCACAGGCGCTACAATGGTTATCCCTGCTAAGAGAGTATTAAAATTCAGAATAGCTAAAGCTGCAAAAGATAACGCTTTATAATCTGAGTTAAGATTAATTATTAAAGCGAAGAATAAAAATTTGTTCTTCGCTTTTTTATTATAAGGAGGTTGTATGAGTGAAATAATTTATACGGTTGAAAAATCTCTTGATGTTTCAGAATTTATAGAAGTGCTTAAGAACAGCACTCTTGCTGAACGCAGACCGGTTGACGATGAACAGAGAATTTCTTCAATGTGCAATAACGCCAATTTAATAGTTACAGCCAGATTAGATGGAAAGTTGATTGGTGTTGCGCGCTCAATTACAGATTTTGTTTACTGTACTTACCTTTCAGATCTTGCTGTTGATGTAAAACATCAGAAAAAAGGTATAGGAAAAAAATTAATTGAGGAAACAAAAAAAATAACTCCGCAGGCAAATCTAATATTGCTCTCTGCACCCGCTGCAGTTGATTACTATCCTAAAATCGGAATGTCCAAACATAATCACTGTTACTACCTTACTGATATTAAAGATTTAAAATAATTCCGGATAATTAATAACGTAAATCTCAAAAATTACTTGTCATTACTTTTGCGATTGATTTTGCCGAACCTCCCAGCGCAATAAGTGAACGCACTAATAGGTCGAGTGAAACAGATGGATCGCCAGCTTCAATTTTAGCCACTCTTGATTGACTGGATTTAATTAGTTTTGCTAATTCGGTTTGAGTCATTTTAGTTCTAACTCGTCTTTGATGCAAGTCTTTACTTAATATTAATTTTATCTCAATGAATGCAGATTCTTCTGGAGTAAGTTTTAAAAACTCATCTGTATTTCCAATCTTCCAGCCTTGTTCTTCAAGTTTTTTTCTTTTTGATTCTTTCATTTTATCATCCTAATTATCATACAAATTAATTCTATGTTTACAAGTTTCAATAATTTCTTTCGGTGTAGTTTGTGTTTTCTTTTGAAACACATGTAAAATAACGATTGCATCGCTATCTATTCGGTATATAATTCTCCATATTTTGTTCTCATCAGTTATTCTTAATTCACAGCAATTTTTTCCAATGCTTGTCATAGGTCTTGAATGCGGTAAACCTAATTTCTTCCCTTTTTGAAGTAATCTTAATAAAACTCCAATTTCAATTCTTGCTTCTTTTGAAAACGGTGGAGTTTTTATTTCATTCTTTAACCAAACAATTGGTTTATCAGCATTTTTTTTCACGAGTAAAAATATGTCAAATCGGACATAGAAGCAAATCAATCTTCTTAACAATTAATTAAAATAGCTTTTAGTAAATTGTATCCATAAAAAAACTAACAAAGTTTTTAATAAGTATTTCGCTCACAATTAAACAATTGAATAATTATTCCAGGATAATCATATGATAAGAAAAATATTTGCCATTTTAATTTTGATATGTTCGTTAAATTATTCCCAGACAATTCTAGATTTAATTCAGCCAATAAATCTTTTACAGGATCAACCCACTAAGGTTTTGGTTAGTGATATTTTTTATTCTGATAATTATAATGTTGAATTTACATCAAGTAAAAATGTTGATGTTAGTTATGATACTTCAACAATGGAAGTTTCGTTTACTCCCAAAAATAATTTTTCAGGAATTGAATTGTTCCGTTTAAGTTTAATGAAGAAGATTATCAAGTTCCCGTAAAGCTTACCAAAAGCCAAAAATATCTTTTCACTTACAAACCTCAAGCCGGAGAGAAACAAGTAAATCTATTCGGACAATTCAATAGCTGGGACAGACAAAATCTTCCGATGAAAGACTCAAATGGTGATGGCATTCTTGAAGTTGAAATTCCACTTGATCCGGGAAGATATGAGTATAAGTTTTTTGTAGATGGACGAGAAGTTGTCGATCCTGCAAATCCGGATAAGGTTCCAAATGGTATGGGTGATTTTAACTCGCTTAGAATAATTGAGGAATCTGCAAAAGATAAAATGTTTCTTCACGTTCTTGGATCAGAAAAGAAAAACGATGAATTAATTTTAAATTTTATCTTTGAGAATGTTGATAGAAGTAATCTTGTAAACAAAGAAAGTTTGATTGGTCTATTTGACAACAAAATATTTCCGAAGGATTTAATAAAAATTACCGGCAGAGAAATTACTCTTACTTTAAAAGGAAAAATGCTAAATGGAAATCACGCCATTAGATTGGCAGTAAATCGAATGGGCAGATATTCAAATATTCAAACAGTCCAAATCCACGATGGTGTTATTGCCGGTAAATCCGGTGTTCATACTTTAAATGATAACATTATCTACAGCATAATGATAGATCGTTTTAGCAATGGTGATAAATCAAATGATAATCCAATTGTTCACGATTCACTTTTTGCGCCGGCAAATTATCAGGGTGGTGACTTGCAAGGTATTATCAATAAACTTGAAGAAGGATATTTCGATAAGCTTGGTGTAAATGCATTCTGGATTTCTCCAATTGTTGATAATACAAATAACGCGTATCGTGAATATCCTGCGCCGCACAGATGGTACACAGGTTATCACGGTTATTGGCCAGTTTCATCAAACAAAGTTGAAGAACATTTTGGTGATATGAATCTTGTAAAAAAATTAATTGATATCGCACATAAAAAAGATTCGAAAGTTTTTCTGGATTATGTTGCACATCATGTTCATGAAGAACATTGGATGTGGAAAGATCATCGCGATTGGTTTGGAACATATAACCTTCCAAACGGAAGATTGAATTTAAGATTGTGGGATGAGTACCGATTAACAACCTGGTTTGAACCTTATATGCCTTCATTTGATTTTGTTAGTTCTTATGAAGCACTTGAATTTATGACTGACAATGCTGTCTGGTGGTTAAAAGTTACCGGTGCGGATGGCTACCGTCACGACGCAGTTAAACATGTTCCAAATGAATTCTGGAGATTGCAGACAAAAAAATTAAAGAAGGAAATTGCTATCCCACAGAAAAAAGAAATTTATCAGATTGGTGAATCATTTGGCGGTATTGATATGATTGCTTCTTATGTTAACAATGGACAGTTAAGTGCGCAATTTAATTTTAATCTTTATGATGTTGCGGTTCCAACTTTTCTGGATGAAAAAGCTTCATTCAAATTACTTGATTACCAGATGCAAAAAAGTTTTCAGGTTTTTGGATACAACAATTTGATGGGCAACATAATGGATAGCCATGATAAAATCCGTTATATGGCTTATGCAGATGGTGATCTTGCAATTAATGATGGACGCGCAGGAGATTTTGCCTGGAACAATCCGCCGAAAGTTGATGATCCGAAAAGTTATGATAAACTGAAACTTCATCTTGCATACATATTAACTATTCCTGGAATTCCGATTATTTATTATGGTGATGAGATTGGAATGACTGGCGCTGCTGATCCTGACAACAGAAGAATGATGCGCTTTGATGATCAACTTGACAAATATGAAAAACAAACTCTTGAAGATGTAAGCAAATTAATTCATATCAGAAAAGATCACCCGGCTTTACGGTACGGTGATTTTCTAACCCTGCAGGCTGATGAAAATGTTTATGCTTATTTAAGATCAGATATGAATGAAAGAATACTAACAATTGTAAATAAAAATTCAAATCAGCAAAAAATTGAGTTTTCTTTGCCCGGAATTTATAAAGTAAGAAAAGCAAAAGATCTTGTAAGTGGAAAAGAGTTTGATGTGAAGGATAATAAAATTGTTCTGGATGTTGATGGAAGTAAATATTTAATATTGGAATTAGAAAAATAATTGGAGATACAATGGCTAAACTAACTATCGTTTATGGTGTAATATTTATTTTAATGGGACTTTACGGATATTTTGGAATAAGCAGTGAAAGCATAACTGCACTCATTCCAGCTTTCTTTGGAATACCAATGCTCTTTTTGGGCTGGCTGGCGCTCAATGAAAAATATTTAAAGCACGCAATGCATGGTGCCGCTGTTTTAACTCTGCTTGGTTTTGCCGGAACTGTTAGCGGACTTATTAAGTTTTTCAAAATGCTTGGCGGTGCTGAAACTGCCAGACCTGCCGCTGTTACAGTGCAAGCAATTATGGCAGTATTGTGTTTGGTGTTTTTAATTTTAGCAGTTAAATCTTTTATTGATGCACGGCGTAAAAGAACGGAGTAGTGGAATATTGGAATTGTGGAGTAATGGGGTACTTTTATTCCACTTCCCCAATATTCCATTTTTCCTTTAATATTTATAAATAAATGTAAGCAATTATGAAAATTTACTTTTTAATTATCGTAACCTTTTCGCTGTGGGCCTGCAGTGAAAGAAAAGAACCAATTATTCAAAGTGATCTTGAGTTGAAAATGAATAATATAGCAGAAGATTATGTAAAGCTTGTATTAAACATCGGGCAGTATGATGCTGATTTTGTTGATGCTTATTACGGACCCGAAGAATGGCGTTCAGGTTTAAAATCTGATTTACACATTTGATTCAACTGCATATAAAAATTTATCATCAAAAACAGATGAACTTCTTAATGAACTTGAATCTCTCGGTGAATACAAAGCCGATGAATTGGAAACACTCAGGTTCAGATATCTTTACAAACAACTGCTTGCATGTAAAACAAAAATCTTTATGCTAAACGGAGTGCTTCTTCCGTTTGATGAAGAAACAAAAGCACTTTATGATGCTTCCGCTCCAATACATAATGATGAATTTTTTCAATCAGCAATTGCAGAGCTTGATAAAATTCTTCCCGGTAAAGGTGATGTTGCAAAAAGACTAAACGAATTTAAAATGAAGTTTGTTATTCCAACTGATAAACTTAAAGATGTTTTTAATGCAGCTATCAAAGAATGCAGAACAAGAACATTAAATCATATAAAACTGCCTGAACAAGAATCTTTTAAAGTTGAATATGTAAAAGACAAACCGTGGGGCGCATACAATTGGTACAAAGGAAATTTCTACAGCGTTATTCAAGTAAATACGGATCTTCCAATTTATATCGATCGTGCTGTTGATCTTGCCGCCCACGAAGGTTATCCTGGTCATCATGTTTATAATGTATTGTTAGAATCTAATCTTGCAAAGAAGCGTAATTGGGCTGAGTTTAAAGTTTATGCTTTATTTTCACCACAATCTTTAATTGCCGAAGGAACCGCTAATTACGGTATCGCTGTTGCTTTTCCTGGTGATGAACGAATTAAGTTTGAAAAAGAAGTTTTGTTTCCGCTAGCAGGATTAAACCCTGAAGAGGCAGATCTTTTTTACAAGGTTTTAGAGCTGCAAAAGAATTTCAGTTATTCCGGTAATGAAGCTGCAAGAAATTTTCTTGATGGTTTGTGGACTCGTGAACAAACTGTGGAATGGTTAATGAAAAATGCTCTGCGTACAAAAGATAGTGCAGATAAATATGTTTCATTTATTGAAAAGTACAGAAGTTATGTAATCAATTACAATTTGGGAATGGATATTGTTAAAGATTACATCGAACGCAATGGTGGCACTGAAAATAATAAAGGCAAACGATGGGAATTGTTTGAGCATTTATTATCAACACCACAAACTCCGAGTGGGTTAATTAAATAAAATATTCCGATTGTCATCCTGAGCGAAGTCGAAGGAGGACGTTTTACTAAAATTATTGTCACACTTCGACTTCGCTCAGTGTGACATTGTGTTAAACTAAAAGTGTAAACATTATGTCACAAAAAATACAAACAGACGGCACAATAAAATTTTTTATTACAATTATTGGATTGGTTGTAATTGCAATTGTATTAAAAGAGCTTAGCAGCATTTTCATTCCGCTTGTAATTGCAATTTTTCTATTCTTTGTTTTTTCTCCGCTTAATACCTGGCTGAGTAACAAAAAAGTACCGATGTTCATAATTACTCTGCTTGATATCGCAATTACATTTGGTGTGCTATACGGAGTTGGAAGAATAGTTGTGGATTCATTTTTTCAGTTTGCTGATGGATTACCAATCTATGGCGAGAAACTAAGTAATATGGTTAAAGTTACTACAGTTTCGTGGGGAGTTACTGATCCATTCTTTACAGAGTTTTCGTTTGATCAATTACTTGCAAAATTAAATTTACAAAATATTGCCGGAGGAATTTTTTCTTCAACGGTTTCATTACTTGGCAGCATATTGTTTGTGTTATTCTTTTTCTTATTCGTACTTTCAGGTAATGAAGCAATTTACAAGTCAATCAAACACAGATATGTATTTAAAAAAGTCCATCCCGAATTAAAGAAAATAAAAAAAAATCTGCAGCACAAGGATTCGTCTGTTGATGAACAAAAACTTCTTGATGAATTTCAAAAGGAAAGACAGCTTCGTGAAGAGCAGCTTGAAGCAACATTCAAAAAAATAACCGAACAAATTCAGCGTTACATAATTGCAAAAGTTGGCGTAAATCTAATTGCAGGTATCATCACAACAATTGTTTTATCCATTATTGGTATAGATTTTCCTATAGTCTGGGGATTGTTTGTTTTTCTTTTCAACTTCATTCCAACAATTGGTTCTGCGGCTGCACTTGTGTTCCCTGTTTTGTTTACGCTTGTTCAGTTTGATTCTGTTGGGACAATGTTACTTGTGTTAGCTTTAATGGCGGGAATTCAAACTCTTGCATTTAATGTAGCCGAGCCGATGATACTTGGTAAACGGTTAAATTTAAATCCATTATTAATTCTTCTTTCTGTTTTGGTATGGGGCTACATCTGGGGAATTGTTGGAATGCTTTTGTCGGTTCCACTTACAGCAATAATAAAAATTATTATCTCAAATTCTACTTCACCTAATATGGAATTTTTTGAGCACTTGATGAGCCAGGAGAAACGATAATTTTGTAGTGGACGCAAATTTTGTGTCCACTACTTTTGTTAAAAAGATTGGATAAGTTTTTTAAATATCTCATTAAACTTTTTCTCATCCACAAAAACCTCTTGAAAAATATCCGCAATCTGTTCTTTTGTAATGCGGTTAAAATCTTCTTCACGAGGAAAGACACAAACTCCGCCCAAATCTATTGCCGCGGGACTAACCAGCATTTTACTTTCATCTTCTGCAAAGAAGACTGCGGGACGGTGTTTTGCTCTTAAAAATATTATCACACGCCAGCCGTATTCTTCTTCATAAAAAGAAACGAGATTTATCATTGGTTCCTGTTTTTCATTCATCAACTCAGAATAAGTTTTGTAAAATTTATTAAAAGTATTTACAACCAATTCTTTATCTAAACTTTCAATCGAAACAAATTTTCTCATTCCATCATCAATCGCATAAAAAGATAAATCGTCATTTTCATAAATCACTTTGCCGTATTCATTTTTTATCTGATGGAATTCATCATCAATCGGCATAAAGAATTTATTACCTGCCTGAAAATGCAGATGGTCGGGTGCAGAAGCTCCGCATCTTGGTCCGTTATAAATAACCGAATAATGCTTGGAAAGATCTTTACTCAAATCCAGCATATCAGAAAAAGTATCAATAATTCTTTGCGGTGTGTGTTCTTTATATGTTAACGTAAAATGCTCTGGAAAAATCGGGAAGGGGTTACAAAGAAGAATATACTTATCGTTGTATAAAATTCCTTTTTGCTCAGCAGGAAGATTTTCCACACATAAAAAACATTTTCTCTCACTTATAGATTTGGGATCAACCTTTGCAGATGTTGAAGTTATTCTACCTGCATTAAACTGCGCTTTAATTTTATATCCATCAAACTGAAACGACTTTGATCTTACAGTATCGAGTGATTTGAATCCAGCATTAAGCATAGGCCAATGCTCTTTCTGGATTTCAAATAATCGTGCTGTCGCATCAGAATAATTGTTTTCTTCAACAAGATTAAATATTAATTGGTCATCAGATAAAATTTTCATATATCTTTAATTTTTGTTTGTGCAATTTTTATAAAACTCAATTGTTCTATCCATTATAATTTCAATATCAAATTTTTCAATAACACGCTGCCGTGCTGCTTTGCCCATTTGCAGTCTTTTGTTCTCATCATTTATAAGCAGTTCTGTTTTGCTCGCAAGATCTTCGGCGTTTTTATTCTGGAATAATAAATTAGTCAGCCCATCAACTGCAATATCAAGCACGCCATCAGCATTAGCGCAAACGGATGCTCGTTCCATTGCCATTGCTTCAATAAGCGCAATGCCAAAAGCTTCTGCGTGTGATGGAAAAATAAAAACATCAAAAGCTGAAAGCACATCGGGCGTATCACTGCGGAATCCTGCAAAGATGATATTCTTAAGTTCCAGTTTTTCTGCTAAACTTTTTATACTGTTGGCGTATTCATCTTCACCACGACTTGCTTCACCAACAACAATAAATTTTAAGTTCTTATATTTTGATGAAAGTGTTTTGGCGGATTGTAAAAATTCTTCGTGTCCTTTACCGGGGCTAAATCGTGCAATCATCCCGATTAAAATTTCATCATCAGCAACCGTAAATTCTTTTCTAACTTTATTTCTATCGGCTTTTGCCGGATCAAACTTTTTAACATCCACCGCATTGTAAAGTAATTCGATTTTGTTAGCTGGCAGCGGAGTAGTTTCAATCAAATTATTTTTAATTATAGTGCTTATAGCAAATGCTATTGTAACCCGCTGATAAAGAAATCTATGCAGAAAATCTTTTTTAACGATAAACGATCCCATCTGCTTTGTTAAGAACAACGGAATTTGAGATGAAGCGATTTTTAATGCAGGAACAAGCAGCCAAAGATCTTTTGAAGCCTGAGTGTGAACAAGATCATAATTATTATTTTTTATGAGTGATGCAATCTTAAGAATAGTAAAGGGATGAACATACCCGGATGCTTTAACGGGATGAATGATTATTCCAAGATTATTTGCTTCAATTTGTATTCTGGATTCTTCAGCACATAAAAGCTCAACGTGATAATTTCTTTCTATCAGCTTACGAATGAAAATAAGCGTAATCATTTCCATTCCGCCCCAGCTTTTAGATAAACAGGAATAAAGTATTTTCATTAAATAATTTCTCAAAATAATTTGCAGATAACCACTATCCTTAATGCCCTTTGCAGAAATCAAATGAGTGTCATTTCGACCAAAGGGAGAAATCTTTTTCGTGACATATTGAAAGATTTTCTCAAGCTAATTCGCCGCGGCGAATTGAGATTACCTTGCTAAAATAGAGTATAACTTTTAGTAAATCTTTTTAAGCAAAGCACCTTTGAAATAATGAATTGCTATTTCATCAAACTGATAACCTTGCTCTGACATAACAGCGGCACCTATCTGGCACAACCCAGCACCGTGTCCCCATCCAGCGCCGCGCAATAAAAACTTTTCCGGAACACCATCAACATCACCAAACTTCTCAACAATAAAAGCTGAACTGTAAAGATGTGTTTCGGAAAGTGTTCTTCTAATTTCAAGTTCTTTTCCGATTGTAAGAGTTTTCTTTGTCCCGACAATTTTAAGTTTTACAAGTCGCGATGAAAAGCCTCTTTCAACGGGAACGAGATCTTTAATAAGTCCAAAGTCAATTCCACTTTTTCTTTTTATAAGATCCGATAGTTGTGTCTGGGTAAATTCAACCTTCCACCTGTAAAAATCTTTTGTCTCCTGATCATAATCCAAAAGAATTTGATTTAATATTTTTGGATCATTCGTATTACAGAATGCTGGCGGATTTCCTTTTATCCATTTAACAGCATTTTCTTCTTTTGAAAAATCATCATCAAAATCATCGGCTACAAATTTGTAATCATAAATTGCACTAATCGAAGGATGCTTAACAGGCTCCCAAACATTTTCAAATGATTCAGAAATGCCGCCGCAGGATTTAGAAAAACGTGCATCAAGAATTTTATCATCTTCAAGCAACACCACCCCTGCTGTTTGTTCAACAGCTTTACGCACAACATCAGAAGTCATTTTAGTTACGCCCTGGTAACGCTGACAATGATCATCTGCACAAACATCAAAAAGTTTGTGGTCTTCCCTATCGTACCATCGAATCAATTCATCTTCCGATTCATAAACAGTTTTATAATTGGAATGTGCTGATTTAATTGCTTTGGATTTTTCAATCTGTGCAAGCAGCCAGCTTCTGGAAACAACGGCAGTTGCTTTTAACATTTGCATAGAACACTTAGCGCTCATTTCAGATGAGATAACAC
Organism: uncultured Ignavibacteriaceae bacterium; assembly: GCA_963812305.1. Taxonomy (GTDB): domain Bacteria; phylum Bacteroidota; class Ignavibacteria; order Ignavibacteriales; family Ignavibacteriaceae; genus IGN3. The sequence goes on along the minus strand of CAWEUT010000002.1, from coordinate 292,503 downwards.
TCATTAAATATTTTTCGATCGGTACAATGTTAATAACAGTAATTTTACCGTTGTCTTTAATAAGTTTAAGTGAATGTGTGAAGCGCTGCTTTTCTTTTCGTTCCCAATGAAACTTAACACCAATTACAACATCTTTTATTAGAAAAGATTCGCTGTCTGGTTCCTGCGGTTCAAAAATTATTTCGTCAGTTATTTCAATTTTATCAGCATCGCCTTTGCAGACTATTCTATCGTTAACGAGTTCAGCTTCAAATCTACCGCTAAAAAAATGCTTAAAGCCGTATGAGCTAAAATCGCCGTAAAGTTCAAATTTTATTTTAGTGTCGCTAAGAATTCCAACACTAATATATGGTTCGCTGTCGTACCCTAACATTGTCTTACCTGTTTGATTGACTTTAAATAATTAAAAATTTTTGCACTTAAAATATAAGAATTGTAAAGGTGAATATTTCCCTCATTCTCTTTAACTTAATAAAAATGATTTTTGATTATTTAAAAGTATTTTATGAATAAAGAAAAACAACAAACAGTTACTATAATTGGATTTCCTATCGATCTTGGTTCCGGAAGACGAGGTGTTGATATGGGTCCTTCTGCATTGCGTATTGCAGGTTTAGAAACGAAGCTTGAACAGCTTGGTTACAAAGTTGAAGATACTGGCGATATAAATATTGAAATAATGGAACGGCAGAAAGTCTCTAATCCAAAACTAAAATACCTTGATGAAATTCTTAAGACATCCAAAATGCTTGCAGCACGAGTTGAAAAAGTATTAGAGCAAAAAAAATTTCCACTTTGCATCGGCGGAGATCACTCAATGGCACTTGGTACAATTGCGGGCATTTCATCCTACTGCAAAAAAAATAATTTAACACTTGGTGTAATCTGGATTGATGCACACACGGATATGAATACTGATCAAACTACTCCATCCGGGAATATTCACGGCATGCCGCTTGCAGCTTCTATGGGTTTAGGTTATGATGAGCTAGTTAATCTTTATGGATTTACTCCAAAATTAAAACCTGAAAATTGTGCAGTGATCGCTGCAAGAAGTATTGATCCGCAGGAAAGATTAAACATCAAAAAACTAAACGTAAATGTTTATACAATGAGTGATGTTGATAAACTTGGAGTTCACAGAATTATCAGCCGCGTGTTAAAACAGTTTAAGGAAAAAGTAGATCACATTCACGTTAGTTTTGATGTTGACAGTGTTGATCCAAACTTTGCCCCTGGTGTTGGCACACCTGTTCCGGGTGGTTTAAACTACAGAGAAGCACACTCACTTATGGAAGCAATTGCTGAGTGCGGCTGTATGTCGTCTTTAGAAATTGCAGAAGTAAATCCGATTTTGGATGTAAGAAACAGCAGTGCTGTTTTTGCCGCAGATCTTATTGCATCAAGCATGGGGCAAAGAATTTTGTGAAAATATTTCGGTCTGTTAATTTTTATTTATTGATACTTTTTATCATTACAACGTTTCTAAGTCTGCTCAGGATTGTTCCGCTCACAGCATTGGAAATTGCAGCATATGCGTGTCTATTCTGGGGAATCAGCTTTTTCTATACATCATATCTAAAACAATATCACACAGGGGTTGTAATTGGGTCTGTATTGTTTCTTACAGGTACAATTATTTTCGTGTTTACGCGGTTTGAAATATTAAATTTCGGAACTGTATTTATTCCCTCAGTGCTGTTTATTATCGGACTAAGTTTATTAATTGCAAATCTTTTAACAAAGGTAAATAGTGTTTCCGTTGTGTTTTCAATTTTAAGTTTGTTTGCGGGAACTTGGTTAGTGATATCGCGTGGTACAGCTACAGTCGAATTATATTTATCCTCTGTGTATGCTTTAGCTAAAAGTTACTGGATAGTGGTATTAGTTTTAGTAGGAATAATTTTCTTAACGGCAAGAAATTCTAAGAAAAAAAATGATGGTCAGAATTAATTTTCTGTTCCAAATATAAAGAGGAAGAAATTTTATCCTTTAACTCTTTAACTTCATTTTCAAGACTGTTGATATCAGAGCTAAACTTAAAGAATGAAAAAATAAGCAGCGCAAGTAAAACTGCCACTATAATGTAAGCGAATAAAAGTCCGCGGGTAGTTTTTCTTTCACTTTCATCAACATTAGTTTTTAATGCATCAAAATCCTGTTCAAGTGCCTTAAACACTTTTTCCACAACACTTTTCTTAGTCAAATCAGGTTTCTTATCCGAATCTTCCGAATCTTCTAACGATTTTATTTCATCGGATTGCTGATCAACTAATGATGAAATATTTTCTGATCCATCAACTGCTAATTGCTCTGGAATATCAGGTGAGGGGATTTCATTTTCGGCTAAAACTTTATCTACATCTACCTCTTCAACCTGGGGATAATCAATTTCAGTTTCATCAATCAGAGTATCAAAAGGTGATTCGATAGATACATCTTCCTGTAAATTAGCTTCTGAAACTTCTCCGCCTTCAAGATCAGGTAAAACTACTTCATCTAAATTAAAACTGCTTACTTCGGGATTTAATGCTTCTGCTAAATTCTCTTCAACAACTGTTTCTTCAGTTTCAATCTCAATCGGAGGCTCAATATAGGTTTCAGGGATGTTTGTAAATTCATCCACATTCTCATCAAGTTCTTCCTCGACCTCAAACTTATCTTCTTCAAGAATTTTATTAATTCGTAACTGTTCACTCAGTTTAATAAGTTTTAACGCTACACGATCTTTGAGTTCAGGGTCTGGCAAATCTAATTGTAAAGCAAGCGGCAAAAGAGATGCGGCTTTTTGATAGCTGCCTAATTCATCCCACGGAAAGACATGACCCGCATCGATAAATTCCTGCAATTCTTTGTTTTCCTCAACATCAAGACAACCGAGAGCTTTTGCCTGAAGCATTCCAACAATTTTATGTTCATCAATCATTGGTTATCCTCTTTTGCAAGAAATTCTCTAACACTGTTAAGGGCAACTCTTATTTTTGATTTAACGGTAAGAAGCGGGATGTTTAATTTTGCAGCTATTTCCGGCTCACTCAATCCATCGTAGTATGCTAATGATAATACGTATTGCTGTGCTTCGGTAAGACTGTGAAATGCGGAATATATTTTTTCCCTGTTATTAAAAGTATCACTTAAATCATTTGAAGCTATGAGTGTAGAAAGGTTGGGAATTATAACTGAGTTTTCATATTCATCATTGTACTCATCTGTTATCAATGGATTTTTCACGTCTTAAGTAATCTAAAGCTTTATTTCTGGTAAGGTTTATTAACCAGGAATATAGATTGCCCGAATTAATATCAAACATTAAACTCTTTTGCCAGATTATCACAAAAATATCCGCAAGAATTTCTTCCGCCTTTTCTTTATCAGCCACAATGCGCTTAACTAAAGTATATAAAACAGGACTGTATCTGTCATATAAACTTTCTAACGCTTTGGAATCACGATTTGTAATTCGCTGTATTAATTCAATATCTGTTGCTTGTGTATCCACAATTTCAATAATTATAGTTCTAAATCATTTTACTATTCTAAAAGTATATGTCTGCATTCAAAAAAGCAATTATCAATCAAATTGGTATCAAAAAAAAATTATTGTGAAATGGATTAAATTGCTAAAATGGTTGAAGCATTAATAATATGTTATTAAATTTGAACGTAAAACATAAAGGAGTGTAACATTGAAAAAACTACTACTATTCTTGGTACTGATCCTTGCAGCTTCATTCACATACTCACAGGTGGAGGTAAGTTCAAGATTACAGCAAGCTTTAATAAAAGCTAACCAGAATGATTACATAAAAGTACTCGTTCTTTTGCGTTCACAAGTTGATTTAACTGCGCTTGATCAACAATTATACAGCCAAAAATCCTCAATGCAGCAGAGAGCCTATCAGGTTATTACTGCTCTTAAACAAAATGCTGAAAATACTCAGACTGGGTTGAAATCATATCTGAATGAAAAATCAGAATCGGCTGAAGTTTATACTTATGAAGCTTACTGGATTGCTAACATGTTTATGGTAGAAGCTAAATCAAATATTATTAACGAACTTATGACAAGATTAGATGTTGCTGAAATGGATCTTGATGCTCTTTTGGAATTAGATAGACCTGAAAAAGTTGAAGGCTATGTTGATGGAATTGAATCTGTTGAACCTGGATTAAAAATTATCAATGCTCACTTGCTTTGGGCACAAGGTATCACTGGACAGGGCAGATTAGTGATGGATATTGATACTGGTGTTTATCCAAATCATCCGGCACTTAATTTTAAATGGAGAGGTAATCACGTTCCCAGCAGTCAGGCTTGGTTTGATCCGGCAGGAACAACTGTGCCAAGTGATTGCGATGGACACGGAAGCCACACAATGGGTACAATGGTTGGCTGGTCTCCTACAACTGGTGATACCGTAGGTGTTGCACCAGATGCCGAATGGATTGCAGCAAAAACAATTTGTTCAAGTCCACATACTTCAAACTCAGTTGCAGCATTTCAGTGGGCAATCGATCCTGATGGCAACCCATCCACAATAGATGATATGCCTGATGCAATAAACAACAGCTGGTACGACCCGGATGTATCAAACGAATGTTCCGGAATTTATAAAACTACACTTGATGCTGTTGAAGCCGCTGGTATTGCTGTTATTTTCTCTGCGGGAAACAATGGTCCCGGAACATCTACAATAACAAAGCCTAAAAATATAAATACCAATAACGTAAATGTAATGTGTACTGCGGCTATCGATGGAGCATCTTATCTTGGTGGTAATACAAATCCTATTGCAAGTTTTTCAAGCCGCGGTCCATCTCTCTGCGGTGGTACAGGTTCTCTATTAATTAAACCCGAAGTTTCTGCGCCGGGAGTTAGCGTTCGTTCTTCGGGAACTTCAACAGGTTATAGTGTTTTAAGCGGAACATCAATGGCTTCACCGCATGTTACGGGTGCTGTTGCATTGTTAAAACAATTTGCACCAAACTTAACAGGCAAGCAAATTCTTGAAGCATTATACAATACTGCTGTTGATCTTGGTACCGCAGGTGAAGATAATAATTACGGAATGGGCTTGATAGATGTTTACGCAGCATTCTTAAGCTTTAGGTACGCCAGATTCTACGGCAACCAGATCCGATTACTGATTTAAGCGTTGGTTCACCAACATCAAACTCATTAACTCTCCAATGGACTGTCCCATTACGATTCATCCATGAATGGGAGTAAGGGTTATGATATCCGTTATTCAGATTCACCGATTAACGATACAACAACTTTTATAATGCAACCCAATTCCTTTTAGCTCGATTCCAGGAACAATCGGGTGCAACTAGAAACATATCTTGTTGAAGGTTTAGATTTTGCAATCACCTTATTATTTTCTCAATAAAATCAAGAGACATTGGAGCTAACTGGTCAGATTTATCAAACAGTGCAACAGGTACAACGTTGGCAGCGCCGCAAATTTCTGTAACACCGGTAAGTATAAATAAAATACTTAATCCTTTTGATGTTGTTGTTGATACTGTTACCGTTTCTAATATCTCAGTCGATCCTTCAACATTAGATTTTTCTGTAACGCTTGAAAACAATACATTTCCAGAAGGCATTATCAGCACAAAATTAATTCCTAAATACAATCAACTGGCTGATGTAATTGAATCATCATCAAAAGATAATCCGCAACAAATAGGCGGAATAAGTATTGATGGGGCTGGCGGACCGGATTTATTTGGTTACAAATGGAGAGACAGCAACGAACCAAATGGACCGCAATATGTTTGGAATGATATTTCTTCCACAGGTACACTTGCAACCAATTGGATTGCAACCGGAACTTATAATCCTAAAGATGAAGGTTATGCAGGACCATTTCCACTCGGGTTTAATTTTAAATTCTATGGTCAGGAAAAAAATCAAATTTATGTTAGTTCAAATGGGTTGATTTTATTCAATACTGTTAGCACCGATATTTTTTCAAATGCGCAGATACCAAACATAGCAATACCAAACGAGTATATTGCTCCTTTCTGGGATGATCTTGATGGAGTCTCATCAGGAACTGTTCATTACAAACAAGAAGGATCAACATTTATTGTTCAGTTTACAGGTTGGCATAAATATTCTAACACCGGATCACTTACCTTCCAGGTTGTAATACATCAAAACGGAAAAATTGTTGTTTACTACAACAATATGAATGCAACACTTAACTCAGCCACGGTTGGAATTGAAAACGCTGCTGGTAATGATGGATTGCAAGTAGCTTATAATGCAAACTATGTAGCCAACAACTTGGCATTGGAATTTGCTGCAGAACCGGATTGGTTATCAAACAATGTTAACAGCGGCACATTATTTAACGGCAACTCCGTTGATGTTGAATTAACTTTCCGTGCTGAAGATTATCCTGCCGGTAACTACTCGATGGATTTAAATGTTGCAAGTAATGATCCTGTAAATCCAGTAGTAACGGTTCCTGTTACTATGGAGATATCTATTATCCCGGTTGAACTAACTTCATTCGTCGCAAGCAACGATAGAAACACCGTTATACTTAGTTGGGCAACGGCTACAGAAGTAAATAACAGCGGATTTCAGATTGAAAGAAAATTGAATGGATCAAATGATTGGACAAACATTTCATTTGTTTCAGGCAAGGGAACATCGACAGAAATAAACAACTATTCTTATATGGATAAGAGTTTAACGGTTGGTAAATATTCATACAGATTAAAGCAAGTCGATCTTGACGGAACTTATGAATACTCCCCTATTATTGAAGTTGATGTAAATGCGCCGGATGAATATACATTGTATCAGAACTATCCAAACCCGTTCAATCCATCTACAACGATTGAATACTCACTTCCTGAAAAATCTGATGTTACAATTTCAATTTATTCAGCCATAGGCGAATTAGTAAAAACCTTGGTCAACGGAACAATTGAATCCGGATATCAAAAAGTAACTTTTAATGCAGCAGATCTTACATCGGGCACTTACATTTACCAGATTAAAGCTGTTGGCAATGGAAGAACTTTTGTTGATACAAAGAAGATGATCCTGATTAAATAAACTTGTAGCGCACGAATCCATTCGTGCGACTGTTTTAAGGATTAAAGTATTGGAAAAGATTTCCTGCGCTATAAAATTAAAAGGCACGAGTAATCGTGCCTTTTTTAATATTGGTAACTATAAAATAAAATTATTTTTTAAATACGATTGGAATAGTAACCTGTGTTTTTACTGTTTTGCCTCTTTGTTTACCTGGTGTAAACTTGCTGTTACGTACAGCGTCCATAGCAACCTCATCACAACCCGATCCAATTCCTTTAATTGTATTTACAGATACTACTTTTCCGGTTTCGTCAACAATTGCCTGCACAATAACTTTACCTTCAACGCCTACTCTTCTAGCTATTTCCGGATAAACAATTTTGCTCTGCAGCCCCTTAATTCCGCCGATCAATTCGGGCATCTCTTCAACAGCTACAAAGAAAGCAGGTTCTTCTTCAATCACTTTATTTTCTTTTGGAGGAACTATATTCTCGGTTTTTGCAGCGGCTATTTGAGTTACTTCTTTATCGTCATTACTTATTAAATCAGTATTTACATTTGAAGCAAACAAAGTGCTTTCTTCTTTTGTTGTAATTTCTTGTAACGGTGGCACTACCACTTTCTGTTTAGTTAATGGCTGTTCTGTTAAAACACTTTCATTTTTTTCGACAGGATTTTCAGTTTCCGGCTTATACTCATTATTAAGAACAAGATTTGTTTGTGCCGCCAAATTTACTTTTTCAGTATTGCTTTCTTTATCAACTACTTTTATCGGTGAAGTTTGAAAGCTTAGATATACGAACACTGAAGATGCTGCAAGAATTACAAACACAGCGGCAGAAACTAAAATATTTCTTCTAAGTTTTTTGCGCAGTCTAATAATTTCCTTTTCGTATGATTCAGTTTCACTTAATACTGGCTGTGCTGGTTTTTCATCTTCAATTTTAGATAATATTTCATCAATATTAATCTCTTCGTTTATCTTGCTTGCTGTGTTAACTTTTTCTATTACTTGTTTGGATGCCGTAACAGTTGTGTTTACTTCTTTATTAATAATATCAGATTTCTTTTCATTCTCTGCAAAAACTGTTTCTCTAATTTTAAGATTTGATTTATCAATAGCAGGTCTAATGTGCTGGAATGATTTTTCATCCTTATTAATTTCAGAATTTGCTTTCTCTTCTTTATTTATCGGCTCTTTAAATGCTGTATTAACATCATCCCTTTTTACGGTTTGTGGTGATATAATTTCAACTGGCTTTTCTGTTTTTGCTGCTGCATTATTTATTTTCTGAGTTTCTTTAACGGGCTCATCTTTCTTTATCTGTGGTTCTGATTTGTGAACGATAGGCTCAACTGGTTTATCTGGAATTGACTTCTGATATTTATCTACAAATACATTACGTTTTTCAAATTCTTTAGGAGGTTCATTCGATTTTATTTTTATTTCGGATTTCTCAACAACAGGTGTAGTTGACTTTTCTTCAATTTTCTTTTCCTCTTTTACAGCAACTGTATTCGGTTTCTGAATTTCCTTAATCGGTTCAGTTGTTTTGCTTTCTGGAACCGGCTTATCTATGACTGGCTGAACCGATTTTACTTCATCTTTCTTTTCTTCCTTTGTAGTGGCAATTGTACTTTCTTTGCTAATAATTTTTCTTTCTTCATTCTTTAAAAGCTCTCTTAAGTTAATACTGCTGTTGGGTATTAATTTATTTTTAACTACAACTTCCTCTTTAACTACTGCCGGCTTAGGTTTATCAATAATTATTGAAGGATCATCATTTTTAATTTCAAGCTCTGTTTTATTTATATCGATAGATGGTGCAGGAGGTTTTATATTTTCTGTTTTCGCCAAAATAGGATCAGGTTTTCTATTTATTGACAAATCTTCTTTCTTATCAACAAACACAGCCGGTTTTTTTTCAATCACATTATAATCTTTTAATCTAACATCACTATTAGTTTTTGCAAATACTGTTGCTGGTTTCTTACTTGGTATGCCTTTTTCAAGGCTTCTTAATAAGCTCAACTCTTGAGGATCACGTTCTCTAAATTTTAATTCAAAGTCGGTCCTTTTCTTTTCCTGTACTTCCGGCTGCTTACTGGTTACAGGGATAGGAGCCTGAATTTTTTGCTGAATTGGTTCGGGAGCTGGCTCTGACATAGGAGTCTGAATTTTTTGCAGAATCACTTCTGGAGTTGGTGTCTCGATTTTTTGTTGTATTGGTTCAGAAACCGGCTCTGGAATAGGAGTTTGAATTTTTTGTTTGATCACTTCTGGAGCTGGACTCTGAATTTTAGACTGAACTGGTTCAGTAACAGCTTCTGGTATAGGATTCTGAGTCTTTTGTTGAATCGTTTCCTTAATCGGCTCTTGAATTTTATTTATTACCGAAGGTTCAGATGAGGTAATTTTATAGTCAACTTCCCCGCCGCTGGAAATTTGAATAAAAATATTTTTGATTTCTGAATTAAGTTCGTGTGCCGGATTTTCAATTGATATAGTAGTTGCCAGCAGTGCTGTTAAATTCTGATATTCTCCTAACTCCTGCCATAAAAAATCAGGATCATTTTTTCTTAACTCATTAAGTAATTTTCTTTCTTCTGATGACAAACATCCTAATGCTTCTAACTTAACAAGAGGTGAAACTTTCTTATTGCCATCTTCGGATTTTCCTGTGTACTGATGATGAAGACTTTCCATTATGCTTAATGTTTTTTGTCTAACAGTAACAACAGGAACACTTAATCTTTTTGCAATTTCTTCTTCATTCAATCCTTCAAAGTAAACGAGAGATAAAACTAAATTTTGCACTTCCGTAAGATGATTTTTATACGACTTAATTTTTTCTCCAAGTTCGGTTCTTTGATCAAGATCTATCGGAGTAATCACTTCTGAAAGATTGGGAAGAATAAATTCAACTTCATATTCATCAGAATAATCCGGAATATCTTCAACAAACTTCATTCTTTTAAGTGAATCAAGAGAAATATTTCTTGCAAGCAGTGTAAGCCATGTAAAAATATCATTACTCGTTGTGCTGTAATAGTCGATACGTTTTAAGAAGATGGAAAAAACATTTAACAGTATTTTTTCAGCTAATTTTTGATTTGTTACTATTTCCTTTATCAAAGAGTAAATAGTTGCTGAGTAGCGATTATACAACTGTTCAAATGCCTCTGAGTTGTACCCAACTATTTGAAGCAGTAGTTCACTATCGGTTGTTTTTTTGTTTTCTGACATTGTGGCAATCATTATTTGTTTACAAGGATAGTTGTTTATGCAATTTTTCTGCCAAAATTTACATTCAGAAAACCTTTATAATACTCCAATATCACAGTTCCCGCTTAAGTGTTAATTTGTTATTTTTACCTTCAAAATTATTCTAAAGGTAAATATGACTTCACGACAAATTCGTCAGCAATTTTTAGATTTCTTTAAAAATAAAGGGCATCGAATCGTTTCCTCGTCTCCCGTTGTTCCATTTGATGATCCAACCCTGCTCTTTACTAATGCCGGAATGAATCAATTTAAAGATGTTTTTCTGGGAAAAGGAACAAGAGATTATAATCGTGCAGTCGATACCCAAAAATGTATTCGTGTTTCAGGTAAGCATAACGATTTGGAAGAAGTTGGTCACGATACTTATCATCACACTTTGTTTGAGATGCTTGGCAACTGGTCGTTTGGTGATTACTATAAGAAAGAAGCAATCGGCTGGGCATGGGAATTATTGACTGAAGTCTGGAAACTACCCAAAGAAAGATTGTGGGCAACAGTTTATAAAGATGATGATGAAGCTCTTGAACTTTGGAAATCTGAAACTGATATAAATCCAACTCACATTTTAAAATTTGGTGAGAAAGATAACTTCTGGGAAATGGGTGAAACTGGTCCTTGCGGTCCTTGTTCAGAAATCCACGTAAACATAAGTGATGATCTTGAAAATGCTGAACTAGTTAATGCTGGTTCACCTGAATGTATTGAAATATGGAATTTAGTTTTTATTCAATACAATCGAGATGAAACCGGAAAACTGCATGAACTTCCAGCAAAACATGTTGATACAGGAATGGGTTTTGAACGTGTGTGTGCAGTTCTGCAAAACAAAAAATCAAATTACGATACAGATGTTTTTACTCCTATTATTGATGCCGTTGTAAAGCTTTCAAAAGTAAAGTATGAAAAAGAAGAAGATAGAATTCCAATGCGTGTAATTGCAGATCATATACGTGCATTAACTTTTGCAATCGCAGATGGCGCTGTTCCCGGTAATGATGGACGCGGTTATGTTCTAAGAAGAATTTTAAGACGTGCTGCACGATATGGAAGAAAAATAAATTTAAAAGAACCATTTCTTATATAAACTTGTTGATATTCTAGCAGAAACAATGGGTGATGTTTTTCCGGAAGTAATTGAGAAAAAAGATTACGTTAAAAAAATTATCAAAGCAGAAGAAGAAAGTTTTAATGCTACTCTTGATCGTGGTATTGATTTATTTAATGAAATAGTAAACAAACTTAACAAGCAAAAAATAAAAGTAATTCCCGGTGAAGATGTTTTTAAGTTGTATGATACTTTTGGTTTTCCAGTTGATCTTACAAATGTAATGGCACGAGAAATTAATTTTGGTATTGATGAAGATGGCTTTAACAACTTGATGAATCAGCAAAAAGAACGCGGGCGCGAATCATCAAAAGATAAGTTTGCTTCTGTTAATGTTACATTAAACGATTTGTCCGGATTCAATCTTGTTGATTCAAATCCAACAACCTTTACTGGCTATGATGAACTAAAAACAAAAGCGAAGATTACCGGAATTAAAATTGATGGTGAGAACACTTTGGTTATCCTTGAATAAATCTCCATTCTATGTTGAGTCCGGCGGACAAATTGATGACTTGGGAAAACTTGTCGTTGATTCAAAGACCTTTGATGTTCTTGATGTTGCAAAGATTGAAAATCAAATTATTCATGTAATCAATTCGGCAAATCAAAATAATTTAAAAGTCGGAGATGAAGTTATAGCCGAAGTTGATGAAATACGCCGTTGGGATATAATGCGTAATCACTCTGTAACTCACTTCCTGCACAAAGCATTAAGAACAGTTTTGGGAACTCATGTTCAGCAAGCAGGCTCTTATGTTGGTCCGGATAGATTACGATTTGATTTTACTCATTTCGCAAAATTAACTGCGGATGAAATTCATCAAATTGAAACAATTGTTAATGAACAGTTAAGAAGAAATCTGCCATTGTCGCATCATCGAAATACACCTTTTGATGAAGCAAAAAAAATGGGCGCATTAATGTTCTTTGGCGATAAGTACGGCGATAAAGTTAATGTTGTTCAGTTTGGTGATTATACAATGGAATTCTGTGGCGGAACTCATGTACACAATTCATCTGAAATTGGTTTGTTTAAAATTTTAAGTGAATCATCCATAGCAAGCGGAGTAAGAAGAATAGAGGCAGTAACAGGAGCCGGAGTTGAAAAGTATATTCATTCTCAGGAAGATCAAATAAAATTATCTGAACAAAAAATTGAAGAACTTCTTGATACCAAGAAAAAACTTGAGAAAGAAGTTGCTGAACTTAGAATGAAAGAAAAACTCGAGCAGCTTGATCATATTCTTTCTTTATCATCAGAAGAAAAAAAGGTAACTATACACAAAGGTAAAGTTCATGCAGATTCAATGGATGAATTAAAATCTTTTGGCGATGAAATGCGCAATAGAATAAGAAGTGGAGTAGGTGTTTTAATAGCTCAAATAGAAGATAAAGTCGGTATTGTTGCCGTTGTAAGTGATGATTTAATAAAAGATAAAAAACTTAGTGCCGGTAAAATTGTTGGAGAGCTTGCAAAACTAGTCGGCGGCGGCGGCGGTGGTCGTCCTCATCTTGCAACAGCCGGCGGAAAAGATGTTGGGCAAATAGTTACTGCTTTATCAAAAGTAGAAAAAATTGTTGGTAGTTTTTTATAAAAGAAGAAGATTTGCTGATAGTTACTGTTTGATATGATGTTTTAAATCTTTGAAGTAGACTTTGTTTATTTTCAATAAAAAATAAATTTAGAATTTATTAAGTTCCACCCACTTATGATGCGGTGTACCATTAAAATAAAACGTCACACCGAGCGAAGTCGAGGTGTGATCTTGTTTGATGGCAGACAGGGTTAACTCAAATTCTCGTCTTCGTCTACGCTCAGACTGACGGGTTGTGTTTGTTATTTAAGTTCTTAGGATCGGAGTTATTTCAAAATTTTTCATTTAACATTTCTCATTTGACGTTTGACATATTATGAGCAAAACAAAATTAAAATACATCTGCTCTAACTGCGGATATGAATCTTTGCGATGGATAGGTAAATGTCCCGAGTGTGAAAGTTGGAATTCATTCACTGAAGAGATAGTAGAAACCTCACCACGCAAAGCAAATATTTCAAAATCAAGATTTAGCTACAATAAAATTCTTGATATTTCCGCAAACGAAGATGACAGAATAAAAACAGGAATAATAGAATTTGATCGCGTGCTTGGCGGCGGAATAATGCCCGGCTCAGTTATACTTCTTGGTGGTGATCCAGGAATTGGTAAATCCACAATTGCAATGCAGGCAGCGGCAAGCATTAAAGAAAAAGTTTTGTATGTAACCGGAGAAGAATCAGAAAAGCAAATCAAACTTCGATCCGGCAGATTAAAAGTAAAATCAGATTCGTTTTTTGTTCAGGCAGAAACTGAATTATCAAACATACTCGGCGCAATAAAAGAAATCTCCCCTTCCGTAGTTATCATAGATTCTATCCAAACAACTTACAGAAGCGAATTAGAAAACTCACCCGGAACAATTACACAGATTCGTGAATGTGCTGCTATGCTGATGGAAGAAGCTAAGAAAAATCATTACTCGGTTATTATAATCGGGCACGTTACCAAAGAAGGAATGATTGCCGGACCAAAAATTCTTGAGCATATGGTTGATACAGTTTTGCAGTTTGAGGGCGAATCAAATCATTCTTTCAGAATTTTACGCGCACAGAAAAATAGATTTGGCAGTACGAATGAAATTGGTGTTTTTGAAATGCGTGAAGATGGTTTGCGTGAAGTAACAAATCCCAGCGAATTATTTTTAAGTGAAAGAGAAAAACAAACTCCCGGTTCTGTTGTAACATCCAGCATTGAAGGAAGCAGACCAATTCTTTTAGAGGTGCAGGCATTAGTCACTCCATCAAACTTTGGATATCCACAGCGAGTATCAAATGGATTTGATCAAAAAAGATTATCTATACTTTTAGCAGTTTTAGAAAAACGGGCAAATGTTCGCGCATCTGTTAACAATGTTTTTGTAAATGTTGCGGGTGGAATTCGAGTAATCGAACCAGCAGTTGATCTTGCAGTCTGTGTAAGTATCGCTTCAAGTTTGATTGATAAAGTTGTTGATAACCAAACAATAATTATTGGTGAAGTTGGTTTGGGTGGAGAAATAAGAAGTGTTGGACACATAGAAAAAAGAATACAGGAAGCTCAAAAACTTGGATTTAAATCAGCAATTATTCCTGCAGGAAATTTAAAAGGGATCAAACAATCTGATGCAATAAAAGTGATTGCTGTTGATAATGTTAAAGATGCAATCACAAAATTATTGTGATTTTGAGGGGAGTCCCTCCCACCAGGCCATTTTATCATCATCAAGAGTTCTATGTAAAATTGAGCTTAAAAATTACCTAAATAGCATCAAGATGAGACAGAAAGCCCTGTTTAGGGCTTAAAATGAAGGATTAATTTTATTTTTTCTTTGTTTCTTTAAATAATAATATTATTTTATTCCCGCGTCGATCGACGTTTTTTTGTTCAATTAATTAAAGGTTCGTTTCGTGAGTACAAAATTGTTTGTAGGGAGTCTCCCCTGGTCAGCTAGTGACGAAGATTTGCAGACTGCATTTGCCGCACATGGCAACGTACTTTCAGCAAAAGTTGTTACTGATAAAGAGACCCGCAGATCAAGAGGTTTTGGTTTCGTTGAGTTCGAAACTGAAGCTGAAGCAAATGCGGCTATTCAGGCACTAAATGGTTCTGAACTCAAGGGTCGTAATATCATCGTAAGTGAAGCAAAACCCAAGAAATAAGTTCTGTTTATTTCCTTTTGAGCGCTCTTTTCAGAGCGCTTTTTTTTGCTCAAATTTGAATATTTACAACAGCGGCAAATTCAATCCAACTCTAAAATTATTTCCATCTCTATAATTCAGTTTCCACATAAATTCAAGTTTAAATGGAAGTAATCCCTGTCCCAAAGCAAATCCAATTTCATAAAATGGATGCTTAAAAGATTTAACCGGATTTGTTAAAATTGCAGTCGTCTCTGAAGTAATATCTGCCAAAGCAGCATTAAAAATTAAGGAGAACATTATTTCCCAGTTTTTTAATCCGGGAATATTCATTGCTCTAAAAATTTCATCTCTAAAATCATGAGTAAAATTTAGTGTAACAATTTTATCACCAACAATTTCATTTACATTAAGAGTTCTGAAAGTCTGTGAGTTAAAAACTACATCAATATTTCCGGGCAAGGCATAAAGATCCTGGTAAGGTGTAGCACCATCAGTTAATCTTCCATAAAGACGAACATTCATTGACGCAGATTTAAATGTTCTTATAAAAGTGAATGCTGATATTTCATATTTAGTAAAATTCAGATTACTGCTAAGAAAATCCGGATTTGAATATGTGATATCTCCGGATAGCAAAACATAAGATCTTCCGAGCGAAGTTCTTCTTCTAAAATATCCATCTTCAATGTAATCCCTGAAATCAAGGTCAAAGCCGAGATTTAATGAGTTAATTCTTGTTTCAAAAATCGGAGGATTTGCTCTATATGTTTTTTCCTTATTGAAAAAGGAAAAATCAGTGTTTACAAATGCATTGTTGTCAGTTTTGTTTTTATAATTCAACCGCATTTTCAGAACAGGTAATACTTCGCCTTCTATTCCGATTTCAACTCCCTTTGAATAGTAGTAATCCCTAAACTCATTTTTAGCAATTAATGTAACCAATGTTGATAACAACTCTCCGTAATTATCAGACTCTTCAAATAAAACATTAAGTTTATTAAACGCTCTGGCTTTAACTTCCCACGTTCTGTAATCACCAAGTAAATATCCGGCGTTAAAATCCTGTTTAAATTTCTTATCAGAAAATCCGTAAGACATTTTTAATGATGAATTAAATCTTCTGTTAAAAGCATCGTCAACAAATATTCCAAAATCCAGCGCGTGTCCTTCCACCCGGGAAAAATGATACATTGCAATCGGTGCGCTAATGGAAAGATTATCTGACAAACTGATCCGTGTATCAAGCAGCGAGTAATCATCCCAAAAAGTTTTGGGAGCACTTTCAACGCTATCTATTCTTTCGTAAGCAATTGTTTCTTCCAATGTATTGGGAATGGTTTGAGTATTCTGCCAATATGAGGAATCAATATTATCAGCATCCGGAACGACAGTGACAATTGCTTTATCAAAAATATTTTCGGAAATATTATTATTGATTGAATAATTAAACATTATTGTATTCAACTCAAATCCAAATCTTACAAGTCCTAAAACATTAGCTTTAACAAACAAACGATAATCAACAGGCATTACAATTTCATTATACTCATCAAACTGCTGATAAATGTTTACAGTATCAAACAGATTTCCTGTATTTGCGGCTCGGTTAAGAATCAAATCAACTTTCACTAAATCAAACGTGCTGTCCGTTATAAATATTTTACCTGAAAATCCGGGATCCGATGAATTATCAGGTTCGATGTGAATCTGATAAATCGTTTTATTGTTTTGAGCTAAAACATTTTCAATGTAGTAGTAATAATAATTTAGTGCGTTGTCAGAAATTGGTCCCGGTAAATCTCTTCCTAAAAAGTTCACATCATTTTCATAAAAATCCTGAATAAGTCTGCCTCCTGTTAGAGTATTTATTGATGGAGGAAAATTTGCACTTTGCTTTCTTGCAAGTATAACGGATTTGAATTTATCCGGCTGCTGGAAATAATTACGACTATGATTTTCGAGAATACCTGCAATAATTAATTCCGTTGTATCGCTTCCACCAAGCCCAACACCAATACTATTATTGCCAGCAGAAATTTCTTCCGTGGTTCTCACGAGTCCTTTTGTATAAGCTTCAACTTCGTAGTTTTTTAATTTATTATTTCTAATATTCTTTTTTTCAATTGCTTTTCTAATAATTTCAAGGGCAGGATTTACTCCAGGTTTTACAAGAACTTCCGATAAAATTATTTCTGATTGCCTTAATGAAAAATTTACTTCATTTAGATTTTTATCAACTTCAACATTTACTGTGTCGGAATAATATCCTATAAATGATGCAATAAGTTTGTACGTGCCTTGTTTAAGTTTCAGTTCAAACTCGCCATTTACATTTGAAGATGTTCCAAGCGTTGTTTCAGCAACACGAATATTTGCAAAGCTTAATGGGAATTTTGAGTCCGCATCAACAATTTTTCCCTTAATCGTAAATTGTTGAGCATTTATAATTGATACTAAGATTATGAGATGAAATAATGTCTTGATAATCATTTTGTGTTTTTTGTATTGATTGTTGTTACAAAACTAAGGATTGATGCAATTAGAAACTTTTTATTCAAATATAAGGTTTTAATCAATGATTATCGGTGATATTTTTTAATGCTAATACAAATCTTATTACTATTTTTATGCACAATTTTTACCCAATTATTTAAAAGGAAAACAAAATGAAGCTTTTAAGAATCGGTTTATTGTTAGTTATCTTCTTTATAATTTCGTTACAGCTTAATCTTTTTGCCCAGGAATCTGACAGTTTAAAAACAGTTGACCCAAAAATTGTTTTAGAAAAATATCTTGATGCTATTGGCGGAAGAGATGCTCTTTCTAAGGTTGAAGACAGAACCACAATTATGCGAGGTACAGCAATGGGACAAAGTCTTACAATCATCGTAAAACAAAAAGCTCCGAATAAAATGCGCCAGGAAGTTAAAGCCGGCGGAATGGATCAAACAATTATTTTTGACGGCGAAAAGGGAGTAATGAAAGCTGCAACTCAAAGTGTTGATATTACAGGAAAAGAACTCGAGCAACTAAAGACCGAAGCTTCTATGGAGTTAATGCTTGATCCGGAGAGTTTTGGAATTAAACTTTCTTATGAAGGTTCTGAAAAAATTGACGGCAAAGATGCTCACAAAATTAAAATGACATTACCTTCGGGTATCAGATGGTTTACCTACTTTGATGCTGAATCAGGTTTAAAGATTAAAGAGCAAAAAGAAATGCAAACTCAAATGGGATTGATTGAACAAGTTGTAGTTTATGATAACTATACAGATGTTGATGGAATAAAATATCCATTTAAACTTACACAATCATTCGGACCGCAATCCGTTGAAATGACTGTTAGCAGCGTAAAAGTAAATAAAGGACTTTCGGACGATATTTTTGTTATTGCTGAATGAGTAAAAGAAAATATTCGGCAATAGTCTTTGATCTTGGACAGGTTCTGCTTCGGTTTGATTACAAGTACTTTGTTGAAAAAGTAAATCGGCATAAGGCAGGAATTGGCGAACGCTTTTTAGAGCATTATAAAAACAACTATGAGATTCATCGTGATTTTGAAAAGGGATTGATATCTGAAAAATATTTCATATCCAGGATGCTTGAATTTCTTGATCATACAATTGATGAAGAAACATTTTGCAAATATTGGTCGGATATCTTTTCCTTTAACGATGATGTAATTACACTTCTTCCGGTACTAAAGAAAAACTATAAACTTTATCTTATATCCAACACTAACTCAATCCATAAAAAATATGGTTATCAGAATTACGAGTTCTTAAAGCTATTCGATAAACTTATTCTTTCTCACGAAGTAAAATTCATAAAACCCGAAAAGGAAATTTATCTTGAGGTTCAAAAGGTTTCCGGCTTCCCTTCCGAAGAACATATTTTTGTAGATGATATTTTAGAATATGTGGATGCAGCAAAGAGCCTTGGTTGGGATGGAATTCAATTTCTTGGGTATGATGATTTAGTAATGAATTTAAAAGAGAGAGAATATTTTATGAATGAAGTTCTAAACGATTTACAAGGCAGCAGATTTGTTTTGGATGTTAATGGTAATGAAGTTTATGTTCTTTATGCTGAAGATAAAAAGACAATTGATTTATACTCAACATACACTCCACCAAAATTACGAGGACAGGGTTTAGCAGAAAAAGTTGTTCTTGCTGCTTTTAAACATGCAAAAGAGAAGAACTTAAAAGTAATTCCAAGCTGCTGGTATGTAAGAAAGTTTATAGAAAAGCATCCGGAATTTCGAACAATTGTTCTCGATTAATTATTCTGTAGTTGAAATAAAACTTAAGATCAAATTACTATAAAATGGCGACTAAATTAAGTCGTCTTTTTTATTTATACTAACTTATATTTACATCAACTTTCAATAATAATATTTACTAAAATGCAAAAGAAAAACATTTTAAAAGATTGGCTTACACATTTTGAAAAGTCTAATCAGTTAGAATCTCCGGATTACGAAAACACTTTAAAGTACTTTCAAAAGTTTGTTGATAAAACGCCATTTGTAAACATTAAAACTATTGGCTTAACTCCGCAAGGAAGAGAATTAAAAGTAATAATTGTATCTAATGATAAAGCTTTTACTCCAGAGCAAGCAAAGAAAACCGGAAAAGCAATTGTACTAATTCAAAATGGAATTCATCCGGGTGAAGTTGAAGGTAAAGATGCTTGTATGCTTCTGCTCAGAGAAATTCTTATCACAAAAGAAAAGCAGCATCTTTTAGATAATACGATTTTATTAATTATTCCTGTTCTAAATGTTGATGGACATGAAAGAGTAAGTCCTTTTAACAGACCAAACCAAAACGGACCGAAGAAAATGGGCTGGCGAACAAACGCCTTGAACTTGAACCTGAACCGTGATTATTTAAAAGCTGATACTCCTGAGATAAAATCTTTCTTAAAACTTTTTAACGATTGGCTTCCCGATTTTATGATTGATAATCACACAACAAACGGTGCTGATTATCAGTATCACGTAACTTACGGAATAGAAACTCATCAAAATATTGATCGTGATTTGGTGAACTGGATTGATAAAAAATATTTGCCTTATTTAACTAACAACGTTGAAGATGATGGCTTTATTGTTGGTCCGTATATGGAATTCAAATCCGGAACAATTGAAAGCGGAATTTTAGATTTGCCCGCTCCACCCCGTTTATCGCACGGATATTGTGCAACCCAAAACCGAGTTTGCCTGCTTGTGGAAACTCATAGTTTAAAACCTTTTTCAAATCGTGTCTTCTCAACAAAGTCTATGATGGAACATACTATAAGTTTTGTAAATGATAATCACAAAGAAATTTTGTTATTAAATCGTTCTGCAGATAAACAAACAATCAAGAACTATCTTGTAAATAAAAGGAAGTTTCCTCTTGTGTTAGCAGGCAATGGTAAGTTTGATAAATTTTTATTCAAGGGATTTGAGTGGTATGATGAACACAGCGAAATAACCGGCTCAACTGTCCGCAAGTACACAGACAATCCGATGGAAGTTGAAATACCGATTTTTAATAAAGCAAACTCGCTTAAAAAAATTATAGTGCCTGCTGCTTACTTAATTCCTCCTCAGTTTTCTGATATGATAGATGTAATTAAGTCACATAGCATAAATTTCAACATCCTAAATACAAATAAAAAACTAAAGGTTGAAAAGTATCGGTTTACAAATGTTAAGTTTGCAGCAAGACCTTACGAAGGAAGACAGCTTCCATCTTTTCAATGCAATAGTTTTTCCGAGTGGATAGAGATTGAAGCCGGAACCTTAATAGTCTATACAAACCAAAGACAGCTTAGGGTGATTATAAACCTGTTAGAACCGGAAGCTCCGGATTCTTTTGTTAGCTGGGGATTCTTTAACGCTTTCTTCGAGCGAAAAGAATATGCAGAAGCTTATGTGATGGAACCATACGCAAAGCAAATGATCAAAGACAATCCAGATTTGCGATCTGAGTTTTATAAAAAATTAAATGACGACGAATCTTTTAGAAATAACGAAGGGGAACGATTAGATTTCTTTTATAAGCACTCACCGTTTTATGATAAAGGAGAAAATGTTTATCCAATTATGCGATTGATAAATAAATCTAATATTTGATTTTAATAAAATTAAGTTTAAACTTTCTATTGTAATTAACCAAGTGAAACTAAGTGCCCTTAGTGGTGAGAGGATTTTTACCACTTAGAACACTCAGAACCACTAAGGAGAAAAATCATGTTTACAATTCTTTGCATTTCCAGCTACGAAAAGGGCTACGATTTTATGCGCGAAGCTAAAGCACAGGGCTGCCGAGTAATCCTGCTTACATCAAAAAGTTTGGAGAATTCTGATTGGCCGAGAGAAAGCCTGGATGAGATTTTTTACATCCCCGATAAAAATAAAGATTGGAATATGCAGGATGTAATTTACGGAGTAAGTTATCTTGCACGTACTGAGAATATTGATAGAATTGTTGCGCTTGATGATTTTGATGTTGAACGTGCAGCTTCTTTAAGGGAGCATTTAAGAATTGGTGGAATGGGAGATACAACTGCGCGGCACTTTCGTGATAAACTTGCAATGAGAATGGTTGCAAAAGAAAACGGAATTCCTGTCCCGGAATTTTTACATATCCTTAATCATAAAAAGATAAACGAGTTTGCAGATACAGTTCCTTTTCCATATATGATTAAAGCCCGTATGCTTGCCGGCTCATATGGATTAAAAAAAGTTCACAACAAACAGGAAATGTGGGATAGAATAAACTTATCTCGCTGATGAGCAATCATTCTTTCTGATGGAAAGATTTGTTCCGGGCAGTATCTATCATGTTGATACAATTATTAATGAAAGAGAAGTTGTTTTTGGATTGGCAAGCAAGTACGGCACACCGCCATTTGAAGTTGCACATCTTGGCAGAGTTTTTACAAGCCAAACACTTGATAGTAATTCAGATGAAGCTAAAGAAGTTTTAGAACTTAACAAAAAAGTGTTAAAGGCTTTAGGATTACTACGTGGAGTTTCTCACTCTGAATTTATTCGCGCAGAAGATGGAAAACTATATTTCTTAGAAACATCTGCTCGTGTAGGCGGAGCCAATCTTTCCTCACTTGTAGAAGCCGCAACAGGAATTAATCTTTGGAGAGAATGGGCAAAGATTGAAATCCTAAACGGTGAAAAACCTTACAAGCTTCCAAAAGTTAAAAATGATTTTGCAGCAATACTTACTTCTCTATCAAAACAAGAATGGCCTGATCTTGATGCTTATAATGATCCTGAAGTTTACTGGCGATTAAAGAAAGAATATCACGCAGGATTGATCATAAAATCTTCAAATAAAGAGAGAATAAATCAGTTGCTTGAAGAATATCAAAAACGATTTTACAATGACTTTTTTACAACTGCTAAAATGGGCGAAAGACCTAGCGACTAAAAAAATTATCGATTACAACTATAGTAAACAAATTACGTCATTTCTAAGAAGTCTGCGACTGAGAAATCTTTTCATTTAGCTTTACAGATTTCTCCCTTCGGTCGAAATGACCAACGAGTATCTCATATGTAAATTAAATGTAAAACCAGCTTTTGGCACTCTCAATGCCTTTCTGTTAGTACAAATCATTTCTATTATTTAATTGTAAAACTAAACGATTACACATAATAAAAATCAAATGAAACTATGGAAATTTTAATAAAAGAAAGTGACACTCTACAATCTGAAATAGCTAATAAAACCGAAATACTAAATCAACTTGAAGGTAAAGTAAAAGAATGGATGGAGGATCATGTTGAGAAAAGAAAATTATGGTTCTCAAGTGATTTTCTTCCTGCTGATGAAAAGATGGATGATGATCTGGAAAATAACATCAAACGGCTTAGAGAAAGAGTCCGTGGAGTTAAGGATGAAGTTCGTGTTGCTGTTGCCCTAAATCTTTTAACAGAAGAAGGTTTGCCACATTTTCACAGATTAATCGCACAGCATCTTGGCGATAGAAGCTTCTGGTCTAAATGGAATAATATGTGGACAGCAGAAGAAGACAGACACGGTGCAGTGATAAGAGATTACGTTCGTGATGCCCGTTTGTTTAGTTTTCGCGAAGTTGAGTTGATGCAGTTTCATTATATTGAAAGCGGATTTAATCCTGATTGGGATAAAGATCCATACAAAGTTTTTGTTTATACGACATTGCAGGAAAGAGCAACTCAAGTTTCACATAAGAACACTGGCAAACTTGCCGGACAAGACGAGCCATTATTAAACGGCATTCTAAGCAACATTGCGGCAGATGAAGCAAAGCATTTTACTTTTTACAGAAATGTTTTTAAAGAAGTTCTCAAGCTTGACCCAAACAGAGCAATGCTTTCTGCGGCCGATATTATGCCTGCTATTGATATGCCTGGAATTTCAATGCCGAACTTTAGAGACATGGCTGATGTAATAAGAAGAGTCGGCATTTATGGTCCTAACGATTATAAAAAGATTGTTGAAGAAGCAATTAAGTTTTGGGAAATTGAATTGATAACCGGATTGAATGACATCGCACAAAAAGCTCAGGAAAAAATTCTCTCCATTCCTAAGCGATTAGAAAAAGTTGCTGAGTACATTGAGAAAAGAACTGAATCAAAAACTTTTAGTTTTGATTTTATATATAATAGAATTTTGGTGTTTGAATAAGTAAAGATTCAATTTGCTATGTGAATCTCTAGAATGGTAAGTGGCATTTAGATTTTCAAGATAGTGAATAAGATGAGAAAAGAATTGTAAGTTTGGGTATAAATTAAATTTAATAACTAAGGTTCATATGCTTAAAAATAGAGCAGATATCAAAAGTCTTATTTACATAATAATTACCACGGCACTTTTTGTTATTCAATGGGTGTTTATAGGTGTTAATTCATTTATCTACACATGGTATTTATTTATGTCGGTTGCTGTTTCCGTAATGACTCACAATCACAATCACTTGCCGATGTGGCAATCCAAAACATTAAACACTATTACAGACTGGTGGTTAACGGTGTTTTATGGTTTTCCTATTTTTGCCTGGATACCTACACACAATAAAAATCATCACCGATTTAATAATCGCGAGGGAGATGACTCAATTACCTATAGAGTGAGCGAAAAAAATAATTTTCTTACTCTCATTTCGTACCCTACAATAAGTGGGTATTATCAGCAGAATGCAATATTCAGATATCTGAAAGATTTAAAAGCAAATAATAAAGAGAAATACTGGTTATGCATCTCTCAGTACGTTATACTTTTTTTGTGGATAGCGGGAGCGTTGTTATTAGATTGGCAGAAAGCACTTCTCTTCGTTATCATACCTCAACAAGTATCCCTGTTTAGTGTGCTAATATTCAATTACGTTCAGCATGTTCATGCAAATGAAGAATCTGAATGGAATCATTCGAGAAATTTTACAGGGTTTTTAAATTTTATGCTTTTCAATAACGGCTATCATACAATTCATCATCACAAAGCAGGGCTTCACTGGAGTAAAGTTCCTGAAGCACATGCA
Source organism: uncultured Ignavibacteriaceae bacterium (assembly GCA_963812305.1). Taxonomy (GTDB): domain Bacteria; phylum Bacteroidota; class Ignavibacteria; order Ignavibacteriales; family Ignavibacteriaceae; genus IGN3. The sequence goes on along the minus strand of CAWEUT010000002.1, from coordinate 267,794 downwards.
GAAATTGAGCATAATATTGATCCCATTCTACTTGAAAGAAGTTTCTGGTGGTATATAGTTAGAGTTTATATCCTTTCAATTTTTATTCCTAAGTTTAGAACTAATTCTATGAGATTGGAAAGAATGAGAGAAGAGGAAAAAGTCCGCAACAATGAAAAGATGATGGCAAGCGATCCACATTCTGAAATGATTGCAACTTAATACTGTTTCTAAAGACTTTTAGAAAAAATCAAAAACAAACTAAGGATGCTTTGAGGCAGTAGTTTACTTAATATTCAGCATGTTCTCCCAAATTCGTGGCGCCAATAAATTTTGTTCTATCGAACTTATTGATGTTTTTATGACATACGATTTGGTAAGCAGTTGAACTTCCTTGTCTCGCAATAATCACTGACCAGGCGAGAAAGATTTCGTAAATTCTAAATATTCGTTCTCCGTATTTTTCAAGCACCTTCTCTTTGTTTGAAATCCAATTGTCATACCACCTGTTAATTGTAATCGAATAGTGGTTCCCAATATTTTCAACTGAATGTACCTCAAAGCCAACATTTTCTATCCGTTGTAAATCCCAATTCAGCGGCATGCTTGCATCGGCTCCTGAAAAAATATATTCATTCATAAATAAACCCCACACCAGATCTTCCCTGTTCTTCTTCTGAAGCAAGCTGCTTCGCTCTCGCAACCCGGCAATTTGCAAATAAAAAAGTCCATCATCTTCCAGCAAATCATAACACTGTTTCATAAATTTTTTAAAATACTTAATGCCAACATGTTCCGCCATTTCAAGACAGGTGATTTTATTATACTTTTTGTCTCTTGGTATATCTCTGTAATCCATTGTCCAAATTTTCGCACGATCTTCCACGCCATATTCTTTAATTTGTCGTGTAGCCCATTCTGCTCCAGCCTGAGCAATTGTTACACCGGTAGTATTAACCCGATAATGTTTAGCCAGATGTGCAACAAGAGTTCCCCAACCACATCCAATATCCAGCAATTCGTCACCTTCCTTAAGCTGCATTTTCTGAGCAATAAGATTCATCTTATTTTCCTGTGCATCTTCAAGCGACTCATCTATACTTTTAAAATAGCAGCTGGTATAAATCATTTTGGGTCCTAAAAACCAGCTGAATAAATCATTCTTATTATCGTAATGACTTTTAATTATTCTTTTATCCTGTTTTTGCGAATGAATAGCTACTTCAGGAATCATTCTTGAAATGAAGAAGTAATAATGATGTTTGGTGAAATTGAAAGTGAAAATGTCGTTCTTGTAATTCAGCAGTTCTCTTAAGCTGACTTTAATGTTAATTTTTTCAGAAATGTAGTCTTCTATAAAATGACCCATAGCTACTTTATTTTTTAAATAACGCGCAGCTACTCTTGGGTTCTTTACTTCAATAAGATCGTGTATCGTTTTAGTCATAGCAAGACTTTCTTCATATTTTAATCATCTCAAGATTTTACAGTAATAATAATTCAGCACCTTAAACTGTTCTTGAATATTTTGCCTTATCTTCTTTTCGTTCAATGTAACCATCAAAATTTATGGCAATGTTACGGATGAGCATTCTACCCATATTTTTAACTTTTATTCCGCTATCAGAAATTTCAACAAGGTCATCTGCTTCCATCTCTTTTAGATTATTTAATCCCCAGGCAAAGTATTTTTTAAAATCAATTTTAAATTGATCTTCAATTGATTTGAAATCTAATTCAAAGTTGCACATTAATTTCATAATCACTTCTCTGCGTAAGTGATCATCTTCTGTTAAGTTGATAACCTTTTGCAGTTGGAATTCTTTCATTATCCAAAGCTGAATAATATTCTTTTTCGGTTTTATAATTCTGAGCGTAAACATTTTTAAGCTGAGAGATTGATGTTATTCCCATTGCGTAGAGATCAGCACCGGCATTAGTGCTGTAGCCCTGAAAATTGCGGTAAAGTTTTTTCTCACGCATAGCAACAGCTAGTTCATCATCAGGTTTTGCAAAGTGATCCATACCAATAAATTCATAACCGGCATTAACAAGTTTTTCGATAGTCATCTTTAAGAATTTCAAGTTTTATTTCAGCAGCAGGAATATCTTCGGGATGAATTAGCGCCATATGTTTTTTCATCCACGGAACATGAGCATAATTAAAGACTGCGATTCTATCGGGATTAATATCAATTATTTTATCAACTGTATCAGCAAATGTATCAACCGTTTGGAAAGGCAAACCATAAATTAGATCAAGGTTGATACTTTGATAACCAAGTTCTCTAATCCATTGTACAGCTTGTCGTGTTATATCTTCGGGCTGAATTCTGTTAACGGCCTTTTGTACTTTTTCATCAAAATCCTGAACGCCCATACTGATTCTGTTAAATCCATTATTGCGCAAAGCTTCAAGATGTGCACGTGTAAGTTCACGCGGATCAATTTCACAGCTTACTTCCGCATTATCTTTAAAGTTAAAAGACTGCTTAATGTAAGTGGCGAGTTCATTTATCTCATCAGGATTTAAATGTGTTGGCGTTCCTCCACCCCAATGATGCTGTGCAACTTTTCTATCAGTTAATAAATATGTCCTGGTAAGATCAATTTCTTTCTTTAGATACTTTATGTACTCTTTTATCCTGTCTCTGTTACGTGTAATAATCATGTTACAACCACAGAAATAACAAAGAGTATCACAGTAAGGAAGATGGAAGTAAAGCGATAAATCGGGAAGATCTTTTCCGTAATTGGTTTTTACAATTTCATTTAAATAGTCTTCGTGTGTAAACGCTTCATTAAACTGCGGAGCCGTTGGATAGCTTGTGTAGCGTGGTCCCGGTTTATCGTACTTTTTAAATTTTGTTAAATCTATTTCAAACATATTGATCTTTTCCTATGTCATTCCGAACTGGTTTCGGAATCTTTCCATTAATTTTATGATCCTGAAACAAGTTCAGGATGACTTTATTTATCTCTGTGTCTCTGCGTCTCTGCGGTGAAAAGATATGCTTTCTTCTTTTACATATTGCACAAGTGCTTTAACATTTTCTGGATCGATATCAGGTAAAACACCATGACCAAGATTAAATACATGCCCATTCCCTTTACCGAATGAACTTAATACATTTTTTACTTCATTTTTAATATAGCTTTTATCAGCATACAAAACAGTTGGATCAAGATTACCCTGGAGTGCAACTTTATTACCAACTTCTTTCCTGACTTTACCAAGATCCATTGTCCAATCAAAACCAAGAACATCTGCACCAATACTTGCCAATCTGCTAAGATTATAATGAACACCTTTAGCAAAGAAAATTACGGGCTCATCTTTTCTTTTTATTTTTGAAATTATCTTTTCAACATATTGTAAAGAAAACTCTTCAAAATCTTTTTGTGAAAGTATGCCGCCCCAGGTATCAAAAATCTGCACAGCGTTGCAGCCTGCTTCTATCTTTGCTGAGAGATAATCAGCAACTGTGTTTGCTAACTTATCAAGAATAGCATGTGCTAACTCTGGATTGTTATAAATAAGTTTTTTTACTTCAGAAAAATTCTTAGAGCCTTTTCCTTCAACCATATAAGTTAGCAGCGTCCAGGGTGAACCGCTAAATCCTATTAGTGGAACACGATTATTCAAATTCTTTTTTGTCAAGATCAACTGCATCAAGAACATATTTTAATTCTTTAGTTGGATCAATATCTTTTAACTTCTTTGCATCATCAACCGTACGAATTGGATTGGGAAACACAGGTCCTTTGCCTTCATTCATTTCAAGATGCATTCCCATCGCTTCAGGAATTACAAGAATATCTGAAAACAGAATTGCAGCATCAACTCCAACTAAATCCACAGGCTGAATTGTAACTTCAGCAGCAAGTTCCGGTGTTTTGCACATTGTTAGAAAATCTGATTTTGCACGAACGGCTCTGTACTCGGGTAAATATCTTCCTGCCTGCCGCATAATCCAGATTGGTGTACGTTCAACATCTTGTCTTCTACAAGCCCTAAGAAATAAATCATTTTTTAATTCGCTCAAGTTTTCTCCATTATTTTTCTGTGTTGTTATAAAATTCAATCATCTTGTTTGCAAGCCCTTTAATCGTAAACTCATCCGGCATTATGCTTACTTTAACTTTGCTGTTTTCAATTGCGGATTTTGTTGTAGGTCCGATTGCAGCAACATCATAATTCTTAAAGTATGATACAGGATTATTAATATTCATGATAAGTAAAAAGTTTTCAAAAGTAGATGGACTTGTGAAAATAAAAACATCCGGTTTTCTTGAATTAAGCTGTTCAATATTTTTCTGCACAGATTCTTTTGATGGAAGCGAAACATTATAAACCGGAACAGTTATAATTTTTGCACCAAGTTCTTCCAATCCTTTTGGTAAGTCTTCTCTGCCAATTGCAGAACGCGGAATGAAAACAAGTTTATCTTTCAGGTCAGATTTGGATAATTCTTCAACAACGCCTTCTCCAGAAAATTTCTTTGGTACAATATCAACCTTAATATTATTTTCTTCGCAGATAGATTTTGTTTTGTTGCCAACAGCCACAACATTTAATTTTTTAAAATCAACCTGCTTGTCTAATTCATTACATCTTTTTAAAAACATAGTAACTGCATGTGCTGAAGTAAAAACGATAAAATCAATTTTTTGTGACGATAAAATTAATTCATCAAACTTATCCCAGTTGTTTGGAGGAACAATTTCTAAAGTTGGAAAAACAATTACATCCGCACCAAGTTCGCTAAAGATCGCTGCTGATTCTTTAGACTGTTCAATGGTTCGTGTTAATACAATTGTTTTATTTTTTAGCGGGCGTACTTTGCTATTATTAAAACCCGAATACAATCCATGAAGAACAAAATCAAAAAGTTTTTCACGTTCTTCAATCAACTTTTCACCAGTGTACTTATTTTCAACACCGCGCTGAACCGCTCCAAATATACTGCCCAGAACAAGCTTTACAGTAAAGCTTTCATCAACTTCACGGAATTGATTTTCTCTTTTGCCTTTGTAAATAACATCACTTAAAATTGATTTAAGTTCATCACTCATTGTACGAAGTTCATCGCAAAATTCATTCTGTGCATTCATATATTCTTTCTGATACATCAAAAAGAAATTCTGATACTTCATCATAAACATATATAGATGAATAACGTAAGTATGCAGCGAGTCAATTACGCTTATCTCGGATGATATTTTGTTTTTAAGAGATGTATTTAGATTTTCAAGCTTAGAACTCATTATCGTAAAATATAATTCTTCTTTCGAACTGAAATAATTATACACAGTTCCTTTGGCAACATCAGTTAAGCGAGCCACATCATCCATCATAACTTCGTGATAATTCTTTTTTGAAAAAAGTTCGGCAGCAACTTCAAGCATTCGCTCGCGTTTTCTTTCTTTGCGCTTTATTTTTTCTTCTTTAACTATCATCACTAATTAACTCTCCAGGATTCCTTTTCAATAACCGATGCATTGGAAGGATCAATCATTATCAATTCACCTTCTGCTCTGTCGTGATCTTGCAATACAGTTTCTTTATTCGTGCTTATAATTTTCCAGACATATTTATTGTATTTTGCTTCCCAAACGAAATCAACTTTCCAATCTTTAATTCCCTCCGGCAATCCATTTTCATTTGCAATTTGTTTTGCAATTTTCTCATCAACAACAAAATCACAACCCATTGGATCTGAATTGCAATCAGGAATGCCAACAACTTCATATTGCGTTAAAACATTTCCAGAACTATCAACGGTAAATCTTATTAACTCATCAACAAAAGATTTTTCGGGCATAAAAAATCTGTAAACCATCAAATAGTTTGGGGCAATATGTTTTGATTGTAAAAAGTCTGCAGTTATATATTTTTTAAAGAAATCATTTCCTGTTTTTGAAATAATAAACTGATCAGCTTTTTTCAAGACTTCTATCGGAATTTGTGCTTCTTCTTTTTCACTACAGGGTTTGCAGGAACATCCATTATAGAAAAGAATAAAAGAAAGCAGTAAAAAAATTATCACATCAAATGAAAATATTTTTAAAAATATTTTTTTCATTTGTTTCTCGCTGTTTGATAAACTTCTTTCAGAATTTGTTTTGCGCCGGCTTTAAGCAAATCTTTTGCAAGAGTTTTACCAAGCTTTTCCGGATCATTTTTACTTCCGCGTAATTTTTTACGATAAGTTATCGAGCCGTCTAATGAACCCACTACAGCATCCAGATAAAGTCCGCCAGGTTTTACTTCTGCAAATGCACCAATCGGAACCTGGCATCCACCTTCTAATGCGCGAAGCAATGCTCGCTCTGCAATCACAGCCTTGTAAGTTTCATCGTGATGAAGAGATTTAATAATTTCTTCAACAACTTTATTGTCTTCATGAATCTCAATTCCCAATGCACCTTGTCCAACTGCGGGAAGAATCTCTTCTTTTGGGATAAAAGATGAAATGTGTTTTTTAAGATTTAATCTTTCAACTCCTGCACGTGCAAGAATAATCGCGTCCCATTCAGATTCTAAAAATTTCTGAATTCGTGATGGAACATTTCCGCGTAAATCGAAAACAGAAATATCAGGACGAAGATGAAGTAATTGAGATCTTCTTCTTAAAGATCCAGTAGCAACTTTTGCATTTTCTGGTAACTTACTTATTGTCATTCCTTTTTTTCTTGCAATCAAAACATCTTCAACTTCATGGCGTTTTGTAACTGCAGCAAGTTTTAATCCTGCAGGAATTTGAGTTTGTAAATCCTTTAAACTGTGAACGGCTAAATCAATTCTTTTAGCAAGCAATTCAACTTCAAGCTCTTTGGTGAAAAGAGATTTGTCTCCAATTTTTGAAAGTGCAACATCAAGAATCTTATCACCTTTAGTTTTTATGATGTTGATCTCAACTTTTACATTTTTATTTTTCTTTTCAATCTCGCGTTTAATGTGATTAGCCTGCCACAATGCAAGCTCACTGCCGCGAGAACCAATTACAATTTTTTGTTTCAAATATTTTTCCTTAAAAAACTTTGTCACGCTGAAGCTGACGAAGTGTGACTTTTAATTTATTATTCCGCCTTCGACAAGCTCAGGCTGACATTTCAATTTTATTTCTCGTCTGTATTCTTTGAATTCAACCCAAACAAATCTCTTATCACAGAAATCTTGGCGGCTGTATCTTCAGCACGCAAGTCTGATTCAGAGATTTTTCTTAATTCAATTGTAGGATGATGAAGGATTTTATTTATAATCCTCTTAGTAATGATTTCCAATTTTTCTTTATCATCTTCAGAAAACTTGTTGATGTTTTTTTCAACTTCTTCAGAACGCACACTTTCAAAATAATCACGTAACGTTTTTATTGTTGGTGCGGCTTCAAGCGAATTATACCATTCGAAGAAATTATCAAGCTCTTCCTGTATGATCTTTTCTACTTTTGGAATCTCTGATTTTCTTTTACCAAGATTTTGTTCAACGATAATATTTAAAGAATCAATATCGTGGTAAAAAACATAATCAATCTTTTTAGATTCGGGATCAATATCACGTGGAATTGCAATATCCATAAGCACCATAGAAGCATAATTACGCTTCTTCATTGCATCTTCAATATCTTTTTTAGTGAGTATTAATCCTTCAGCACTTGTGGCGCTAACGATAATATCAAACTTGTAAAGATGTTCTTTAAAGTTTGAGAAAGGGAAAACCGCAGTATTTAATTCAGCGGCAAGTTTTTCTGCTTTTTCAAATGAACGATTTGTAAGAGCAAGTCTTCCTATTCCCCTATCGCGTAAATGCTTTGCCGCTATCTCCCCTGTTTCACCAGTTCCAATTATCAGATGCTGATTTTTTTTGAAGATTAGAAAATATTTTTTCTACAAGCTGAACAGCAGCATAGCTAACTGTTACTGCCCCTTCACTGATTGTTGTTTCGTTAATTGCTCGTTTACCAACGTGTGTTGCTGCATCCATCACACGGCGAATCAAAACTCCGGCAAAACCCATCTCTTCAGAAATTAAAAACGAATCTTTTACCTGTTTAAATATTTGATTATCACCTATCAACAAAGACTCTATACCGCACGCAACTCGGAAAAGATGTTCAAGCGATTCTCTTGAAATATAATTTTCAAAATGATCATCCTTTACTTCAAAACTTGATTTAAAATTTTTAATTAAGTTCTGCAAATCTTTTAGACTTGTTTTATCACTCTTGGGAATTGCATAAATCTCGGTTCTGTTGCAGGTTGATATAATTATCCCTTCTGCAAATGTGCTGTCTTTTGTCTGTTGAATGAAAGATCGAATCTCATCTTCACTTAAATGAAGTGCCTCTCTAAGTTCAACAGGTGCAGTGCGGTGATTTATTGATATTCCTAGAAGATTCATATTCTAATAGAATGAGTGAAAACTTTTTGCTAAAAAATTTGTAAGCGTTGTTGATAATATCGCGAGAGAAAATCCAATGATTGATAAGATTATTAATTTTTTACCGCGCCACTTGCCCAGGAACTTGTTGATCAGTCCAATTCCATATAAAATCCAAACCAAAAAAGTTCCAATAAGTTTTGGATCTGCAAAAGTGATATTGGGAAAAGCCTGCGGCAGCCAGATTATTCCGATAATTATTGTAATAGTTAAAAAAACAAAACCAATAATGGCTGCAATAAAACTTAATCTTTCTAATATTTCTAAACTTGGTAAACGATTGAATATCAAACCAAATTTGTTAAGCTTTATTTCGTTGTAAAGGATAAGATATAAAACTCCATACACCGCAGAGATTGTAATTCCTGAATAACCAATTAATGCGCTGATTACATGGATGCCAAGCAAATTACTTCTCAAAACTTCTTTTACTTCTGTTAGGTCTTGAATAAATAATGTAGATATGATTTGAAAAATAATTGAGATGATAATTATAAATGGACCGGTTCCTCTTATATCTGTAACCAATTCTAAAATGAAATAAGAAAAACTGATTGCGAATGCAAGCACTGTAAAGATTTCAAAAACATTTGTTATTGGAGGATGATTAAACTCAATGGTTCTCAACAGCAAATAAAGAAAATGAAATATCAACGTTAAGAAAAGAAAAAGTCGCTTAGAGTTCTCAAACTTTTTACCACCTTGCTGAAAATCATAAAAGTAAATTGCAAAAGTTGAGATATAAAAAAACGGCAATAATAAATTTATTGTATGTATTGTTGGAAGCATATTTTAAAGCTTACCTAATTATTTGACTAATGAGTTCAAAAATATACAAATGAATTAAAATAACAAATGACTAATCGGTCTATTTATCATTTCCTAAAATTATTGGAAGACCTTCTTTTCCTGCTCCAATTACTACAATCTTTGAATTTGGCGAATTTGCAAGCTTTTCAGTCGCTTCAATTCCCTTCCACTTTAGCAATTGTTCACTAATTCCCTTAGAAACTATCTCCTGAAAATCGGCAATTCCCTGAGCTTCAATTCGTTTTCTCTCAGCTTCCTGCTTCTCACGAGTCAAAATAAATTCCATTCTCTGACTTTCCTGCTCAGCTTTAAGTTTTTCTTCAATTGAGGCTGTCAATCCCGGAGGTAGGGTGATTCTTCTGAGAGGAGCAGATTCTATTGTAATACCACGCGGACCAACTAACATAGTTAGTTCTTCTTCCATTTGTTTTGCTAATTTTTCTCTTTCGGCGGTGTAAAGTGAGCGCGCTTCGTATCTGGAGGTTACACCTCTTACAACCGAACGAAATTGAGGAACGAGAATTTTTTCAACATAATCTTCACCAACAGATTTATAAATTTTATTTGCATTCTGAAAACTTAAAGAGTAAAGCAAACTCATTTCCAGTTGCACGCTTAACCCTTCTTTCGATGGGACTGACATTTCTTCTTTTAGCTCTTGAGTTCGAGCATCAAATTTAACAACATTCGCCAAAGGGTTTACAAAGTTTACACCGGGCAAAAGAGTTTGATCGCTTACATTACCAAAAAAATCAATTACACCAACATGTCCGGCAGGGATAACTGTAAACATTTGTGAAAAAGCCAAAACAATCGCAACAACCATTCCTATTAACGAAAAAGTTGCCTGTTGTCTGATGTTGTATTTCTTTGCGTTTTTGTAAACAAAAAACGCAGCTACTGCAATAATTATTACTAAGATAAAAATCATTTATATTCTCCTAAAGATTAGATATTCGTGTTGTAAAATATACTATTAGAGGGTATGAATTGAAAGTGAATCTGTGGAGATCCATCTTCAGGATGGCGTCCATTTAATAGCATTCTAGTTAATAATAGTCTTTATCAGTTTTGGTTTTTGTGGTTTTGATTTAGAAATTTTAATTGCGCTAGTAATTCTTTTCTTCGCATTATCAATTCCGGATTTAGAATCAGAATATAATTCGGCAAGCACAACACCTTTATTAATAGTGTCGCCAATCTTGTAATTAAAAATTATTCCTGCTTTAGGATCAATTTTATCATCCTTGGTTTTTCTTCCTGCACCAAGATCAATTGCTGCCATTCCAAGTTCGTATGTGTTTACTTCAGATAAATATCCGGCAGAGTTTGATTTAATAACTTCTCTAAATTTTGATTTAGGATATTTTTCTGGATGTAAAGATAAAATCAGTTTTACCATTTTGTGCTTTTACAATCTCAACAAATTTATCAAATGCTTTTCCTGATTTTAAAATTCTTATTGCTTCTTCAATTCCTTCATCAAGTGATTTTGATTTTTTACCAAGATAGATCATAGCTCCAGCTAGAATTAATGATAACTCAGTTAAATCATTTTTCTTTCCATCACGCAAAACCTGTATTGATTCATAAACTTCCAACCAGTTGCCAATATAATTACCAAGCGGCTGATTCATATCTGTAACAAAACCAATTACTTTTTTATCAAATGCTTTTGCTGTTTGGATAAGTGAATCCGCAAGCGCAATTGCATCTTCTGTCTTTTGCATAAAAGCACCGTTGCCGGTTTTAACATCAAGCACAAGTCCATCAATTCCTTCTGCAAGTTTTTTACTCATTATGCTTCCGGTAATTAATGGAATTGATTCAACTGTTGCAGTTACATCACGCAAAGCATAAATAAGTTTATCTGCAGGAGCAATTTCTTTTGTTTGTCCAATCAAAACAGCGCCAACTTTTTTAAGAACATTTTTATATTCAGATAAAGAAAGATCTGGTTCTGAATCCAGGAATTGCTTCAAGCTTATCAAGCGTTCCACCGGAATGCCCCAATCCCCTGCCGGAAATCATTGGTACTTTAACTCCAGCCGCAGCAACAATTGGCGCAATAATTAAAGATGTTTTATCACCAACTCCGCCAGTTGAGTGTTTATCAATTTTAATTCCTGGAATTGAATTAAGATTTAAAACCTTTCCGCTGTAAAGCATTGCTTCAGTAAGTGCAGAAGTTTCTTCTTTGCTCATTCCATTAAAGTAAACCGCCATTAAGAATGCAGAAAACTGATAATCCGGAATTTTATTTTTTGTGTAGTTATTAATAAGGTATAAAATTTCTTCCTTAGAAAGATTTTCTTTGTTTCTCTTTTTGCGGATGAGTTCGGTTGTGTTCATAATTCAATTATTGTTTGTTGATTAACTGCTTATTAAAATATAGTCTATATCATCATATAAAATTTGAAGTTTTTTAGATGATATTAGATTTCTTATGCGCTCAATTTTTTGATTGTCCAACTCTTTTAGCTTTATAAAAATAATTTTTGATTCAACCTCGTTAGAATCTTCCAAATAATTGAGTAGTCTATCATTTTCAATTAACGAAAATTCAATATTTCTCCTGATTTTTTCCGAACAGATGGCATTAAAATTTGTAGATACTTTATAATTTGACCCAGTGTTTTTTATTATTGTACTAATAGTTTGGTAATAATTTCTGGCATCAACCTTAGCAAATTCTTCTCTTTGATGATTTATTATTGTGGATTTGGTGATAAATGTAAAATTCAGGAAAACAGCGGCTAATGCTAACATAATAAACATATCTCTAACTCTTGTTTTTAAAAAGTAAAACAAACTCCCAATCGCTACTAATAAAAACATTGTCCCAAAGACTTTTTGATAGTAATCGACATTTATAAAATTTGTGTAGTCAATTAGATATGTTATCCTATTAGATTGGAAATAATACTTGCTGATAAATGAATAAAATGAATATAAAACCTGATAGAAATAATCAGTTCTAACCAATATAAAACCTATTACTCCAACAAGGATAAAAAGAATAGATCGCCAGATCTTATTTTTGTGAAAGTTTTCAGTTCTATCAAGCGATGTTAAAAGATCATCGCTTTCTTTTTTGTTCTTTAATAATTTCTAAAATCTTTGATAAACCAAAAGCAGAAACATAAGAAATAAACGGAACAACAAAACTTAAATTTCTAAAATCAGAACTGTATTTGAACATCCAAAGCATTAAAGGTGGGATAACAAAGAATATAGTTATGTAACGCGATTCTTTAACAAACAGACTAAATGAAAATGTTAGAATGAAAAATGCCAACACTGGAAGTCCCCAATTGTAGTATAATAAATGCAAGGCACTTTTAAGAATATCCAGATAACCTTCTGCCAACCATTCTGGTTGATGAAGTCCGCCTGCCATAACTTCGGGTTTCATAAAGTACCAAAACAAATTAACGCTAAGTATTGCAATCACTGATAAAACTAAAGCCCAAATTTCTTTTTTACTTAAGCCCTTAATGTTTTGTAATAGATAGTAGAGACATATTATTGACATAAAGAAAAAGACATAAAATCCAGCCAGTTTAGTTCCTGCTGCAGTGGAAGCAAACAAAAAGACAATTATATACTCTTTTAATTGAAATTTTTCTTTGTCCGTTTTTAAGTAGGCATAGAATGATAAAAAAGCAAAAAAGGAAACCGGCAAGTCCCCATTTCCATCTGCAATAAAAACGAGGTTATATATTATTGGGGCAAAGAGTCCATAAATAATAAGTGCAATCAAATAAACATACTTTGTTTTATATATAGCTAAATCAAAGAACATTAGAAGATTTGCAAAGAAGAATAACGGCATAAAACTTTTAGGAAAGAAATGAACATTCGGTTCCCCTATGAGTAAATAACTGATTGACCAGTTTGCCGGTATTAGCTGGGGGAAGTGCGAAGACTGCTTTGGGAAAATATTATTTGAAAAATCGATTGCCCAGGTATTCCAATGAATATTATTAACGGTATCTACAAAATAAAATATGGATCCCGATGTTTGAGATAAATAATGAAAAGTAAAAGAGAATTACAACGCTTGATCCTAAAATTAAAAGTTTAATAGAGAGCTTATTTAGAGTAATAAAATTTCTAAAAAAAGATAAGTAGCTCATCTATACTAGATGTATTAGAAATTATTATTTTCTTTTTTATAATTAAGACTGTTAGTACAATTATCTCAATTATAATTATGCATAACATTACCTCTCTTATATAAATTCTTGATAGAACAAGGATCGTAACCAATGCATAATTTGCAAATAAACTTAAAGCAAAAATGTAAATAGATTTTTGAATTATACTTTGAGTTTTGATTTTAAAGAGGTGTAAAATCAAAAAGCCAGGTAAGAAAATAGTTTGTATTACTGCTAATAGACCAAGCAAAAGCATATAAATTTTTTCAAATAAATTTAATTGTTATAAAAATACAAAGAATTTGATTGCCCTCAATCATTTAGTTATTTTTAGCCCTCAAATTTACATTAGGAGATACTTAGAGTTTATGCAATTTAAAAGAAGAACACATACCTGCGGTCAGTTACGCGAATCAAACATTGGTGAAAATGTTGTGCTTAACGGCTGGGTTGATAGAAGAAGAGATCTTGGCGGAGTTATTTTTATTGAAGTTCGCGACAGACATGGAATTACACAGGTTGTGTTCGAACCTACGTTTAATGAACAAGCTCATCAGGCAGCAAAAGATTTAAGAAGTGAATTTGTAGTTTCAATTGAAGGCGTTGTAAGAAAACGACCTGCAGATACTGATAATCCTGATCTTCCAACCGGACATATAGATGTAATGGTTAATAATCTTATTATTCTTAACGAAGCTGAAACACCTCCATTTGCAATTAAAGATGAGATCGATACTCACGAAGATCTTAGATTAAAGTACAGATATTTGGATTTAAGAAGACCTAAGCTTCAAAAGAGCTTGATTCTGCGGCACAAAATGGCTCAGATTACCCGCCAATATTTTGATGAAAATGGATTTGTTGAAGTTGAAACTCCTGTGCTTGATGAAAAGTACTCCGGAAGGTGCAAGAGATTTTCTTGTTCCAAGCAGAATGCACAAAGGAAAATTTTATGCACTGCCGCAATCTCCGCAGACTTACAAGCAGCTACTAATGGTTGCAGGAATGGATCAGATATTTTCAGATAGTAAAATGTTTTAGAGATGAAGATCTACGCGCAGACAGACAGCTTGAGTTTACTCAGATAGATGTTGAAATGTCTTTTATAGATCAGGAAGATATTTTTACAATGGTTGAAGGATTGATGAAAAGATTTTTTAAACAAGTCTGGAATCGTGAACTTCAAATTCCACTTCCTAGATTATCTTTTGATGATGCTATGGAAAAATACGGCAGTGATAAACCTGATCTACGTTTCGATCTGCAAATGAAAACTCTTAATGATGTTTTTGCTAACACAGGATTTAAAGTATTTAAAGATGCTGTTGATGGTGGGGGAGTGGTTACCGGATTATTAGCTCCCGGTTGTGGTGATTATACTCGTAATCAATTGGATGTTCTTACAGATTTTGTAAAAGGTCATGGTGCTAAAGGATTAATATGGATTCGTGTTAAAGACGGAGAACTTGAATCGCCAACGATGAAATTTTTCACTGATGAAGAAAAACAAAATCTAACTAAAGCACTTAATGCAAAAGCAGGTGATTTAATTTTTATACTCTCAGGATCAAAATTAAAAACTCTTAATACGATGGGTGCACTTAGATTAGAGATGGCAAAAAGATTAAATCTTATTAAAGAAGACTCAGAACCAAAATTACTTTGGGTAACAGATTTTCCACTATTTGAATGGGATGAAGAAACCGGTAGATTTTACGCAATGCATCACCCATTTACCTCGCCACGAGTTGAAGATATACCATTAATGTCATCAGATCCCGGAAAAGTTAAAGCCCGTGCTTACGATTTAGTGCTAAATGGAAATGAAATTGCCGGTGGAAGTATAAGAATTCATAATTCCGAATTACAGGCAAAAATGTTTGAATCTTTAGGAATTTCTGAAGAAGAAGCACAATATAAATTTGGATTTTTAATGAATGCCTTTAAATACGGTGCTCCACCGCACGGAGGAATTGCATTTGGTTTTGATAGAATGGCGATGATTTTTGCAGGAGAACATTCAATTCGTGATGTTATTGCATTTCCTAAAACCGCAAGTGCGGTGTCCTTAATGGATGATTCACCATCCACAGTTTCAGAAGAACAGATAAGGGAATTACATATAAAGGTGAGATGAAGCGGGTCTAAGTGTTACGTAAGGCTATGAGAAATCAAAATATTATCATCTGTTAAATTATTTTCCGCTCCTTTCTTTCCAATATCCGGGTTTACGAGAAAGATGAGTGATTGCTACAATTAAATGTTTCTTTCTGTCTGATCTGATAAATAACTGCGAATGGAAATCTGTTGATTAAACATTTTCTTGTGTTTTTTGAAAAGTTAGGGAAAGCTTGTGGAAATTCAATGATTCTTGAGATTGAACCAAACACTTCCTCAAGAAATTCTAATCCAAGATTTGAATCCTTTAACTGATAAAACTCTG
The DNA here is from genome assembly GCA_963812305.1 of uncultured Ignavibacteriaceae bacterium. Taxonomy (GTDB): domain Bacteria; phylum Bacteroidota; class Ignavibacteria; order Ignavibacteriales; family Ignavibacteriaceae; genus IGN3. Next base: position 251,959 of record CAWEUT010000002.1, on the reverse strand, counting down.
TAGCTTGGTTTAATTCAAACTTTGCCTCTGGATGAAATGAAAACTTCAATTTTTAAACCGTTCTCTAATTTCTTTAAATACTTGTGTGCCATCTAAAGCTTCAACACTTCCGTTCTCATATTCATTAATGCGTTTCTCTGCTTCTTCTGCCCACAATTTATCAATATCAGCCAGGCTTGGGGTATTCAGACTTTGTAATAATTTTTCTATTAGTCCTATTCTGTCTTCACGGGGAAGTAAAGCAGCTTCATCCGCAAACTTTTTTGCTAATTCAGACATATAAAATCCTTTATAATGTTATTGCTTAGAATTATAAGCAAATATAAGCTGTCGAAATTCAAATTACAAAATCCAAATAAATATGTTGCGAAACGCTCCTGTGAAAACTTTTTTACTTTTATAGATCTACCCACCGTGGTGGAATGGCAATAATTTTTGCGGGTGAAAATTCAATTCGTGATGTAATTGCATTCCCTAAAACAGCTAGTGCGGTATTTTTAATGGATGATTCGCCATCTATGGTTGATGAGAACCAGTTGAAAGAATTGCATATTAAAGTTAGATAGATCCTTTTCTTTTGGGGGTTGCTCAATATTATCAAACCACGCTTCTCTATATTAATAACTCACGTTGTGTACAAAGCTAGTTTTTACGCTAAATCCGTAAAGCAGACTTAAGTCTGCTCTACGATGCGAATAATTGTTCAACAGCCTCTACTTAAGGTGAATTAATAATTAAATCGTAATTATTACCGATATAACTTACTGAACGGTAATAATTTCCCGTCAAAGTTGAACCCTTTTTTAGCGCTCAAACAAACAACCATTGGTTTGGCATAGTATTTTATACTTATTGGGGCACAAGTGTGAATTTGAATATGTTCTTTTAATAATTGATAAGGTTTTTACAAATTAGTAAGAAATATTTACAGGTAGTGTAATTATTGCGAGTAATTTTTACCGATTTATAAAGTGTAACTGTAGCTAATTTGTATAACCTATTAAAATATAAATATTTAAGCGCGGCATAAAATTAGTTTTGAAATAAATTTTAAGGTTTTACAATGGGTCAACAACAATTACTTTTAATAGTCCTCGGCGTTATAATTGTCGGGATAGCAGTTCTTCTTGGAATTAGTGCTTTTTAGGCAAAGTTCTATTGATGAGAAAAGAGATTTGCTTATAAACGAAGGAATGACAGTTGCAAATAATGCCAGAGAATATTTTCATAAACCAGTACCTTATGGTGGTGGAGGTTATAGTTTTACCGGTTGGCAAATTCCCTCACAAATGCTAACAAGTGCCAATGGTTCTTATACTGCAACTGTCAATTCAGATAACGTTGAAATTATTGGCACGGGAAATGAATTAGTTTCCGGTACAGATTTGGTTGAGGTAAAATTTATAGTTACAAGTGATTCGGTAGTAACAATAATAGTTCACTAAAAAAATAGTTCACTAAATAATTCTTTCATCAACAAACTAAAGGAGACTCACAATGGGTCAACAACAACTTCTCTTAATCGTTCTTGGCGTTATCATAGTAGGTATCGCTGTAGTAGTTGGTATTAACTTATTCAATGCAAATGCTGAAGAATCAGCTAAAGATACTTTGGTATCTGAAGGAACAAATCTTGGGGCAATGGCTCAGCAGTATTTCAAAAAACCTGTAGCTCTTGGTGGTGGTGGAAATTCATTTGTTGGTTTTGGTGTTGCACCAGCCGCAGGTGCACCTGGTCAATTGTTGCCTGCAGAATTAACTACAACTGCATCAGCAATTTGGGTAATCTCTGGACAATCAGCAACAAATTGTACAATTACTGGTGACCCACTATTAGCTGACTATGCTTGGACTGTAGTTGTAACGGTTACTCCAACTACTATAATGTCAATAGTTAGTGGTTCATAATAGTTAGTTCATATAAATACTATTAATTGTAATAGTAATTAAGATATTGATTCTTTTAAGGCTGGTAAAATAGAAATTTTTACCAGCCTTTTTTATTTTAAAGAAGTTTTATGGTAGAGTATAAATTCAATTCACAAAAACTTAATGGTGCAATCCTTAACCGAATACATAACCGCTGTAACAACTTTTGATAACAAAAAGTAAATCATCATCTTTTCTCAAAAGAGTTTTTAGCGAATTTAATTCACAAAAAATCTTTAAGACATCATTACCACTAGCAAGAAAAATATTTATAAAGTTATCTGAATCATTTCTCGTTCGGATCACTTCACTCTAAAACATTTCTGCATTTATATTTAATTAAATTCTGAACAAGCCTAATTCTGAAGACAAATTCAGAATGAATTGATTACATTATATTAGGTAAGGGGATTTAGAGTTTGCACCATTAAATTCTGTAAGTATTTTTTACATCACAATAACGTTTCTGCTGATAATTACCCTAAAAGTCGTAATGAAGGTGCATAAACGACTCAAAATCAAATAAAAAATTTGGAACTATATTTGAATAGGTTAACATAAATTCAGAATAAATTAATAAGAGTTTGAAATGGTAGAGTATAAATTCAACGCACAAAAACTTAATGGGCAATCTATATCGGGTACATTAACTGCAGACACATCTTCTGATGGCAAGAAAAAAATTCAGCGTCTTGCAGAGAAGAATCAACTTAAAATTATTAACTGTTGAAAAAAAATCTACCTTCCTTTATAAAGCACAAAAGGGTAATGATAAACCTATTCGTGGTGAACAAAAAGCTTTTAATAAAAAAGAAGTTGAAGATGCTTTAGCACGTCTTGGTTACAAAGTAGTTTCTGTTAATAAAAAATTAATAGACTATCAGGCAAAACCTCCTGTTTCTGAAATAGTAACTTTTGTAAAAATTAGTTCTGAATTACTCGATCAGAAATTAGCTTACGGTGAAATTCTAACTCTCTTAATAAATGATACACAAAATTTAGCACTTAAAAAACACTCTTAAAGAAATTAATAATGAGTTAAAAAAAGGAGCAGATAGTCAGGCAATTTTTCTAAAGTACCAGGATATTTTTGGAAAGTTTACTGCCTATATGCTTGGTCTTGCTTCTAAAAGCGGTAATATGGCTGAGATATACAGAGCAACAGCAAAATTTTTAGAGAGAAACCAGGAGTTTAGAAAAAATATGCGCAGTGCTTTAATTACTCCTATGGTTACTGTGTTTGTTTTATTTCTTGCTGTAATTTTTTATGTTGGATATATTTTTCCTGAAACTGCAAAATTATTTGTACGCTTTGGTGTTGAACTACCACCAATGACAGCATTTACTTTAAAGATAAGTGATTTTTTAATTGAAAATCCTTATCTGGTTGCAGCATTTTGTATTGTTCCGCCAATTGCATTATGGCAATTTTCCCGCACAGAAAAGGGTAAATATTTGATTGATCAGTACACTCTTAAATTACCCGTAATTGGTTCTTTAGTTCATAAAACTTTAATTGAAGTTTTCTGCCGTGTGTTTTATACTTTGTATAGCGGCTCCGCAGAAAGCATTGAACCAATAAGAATTGCAGCAGAAGCAGCAGGCAATACATACTTTGAAGACAAGGTTAAAAATGTTGCAATACCGCTTATGGTTAAAAAAGGTGTTGGTGTAACAGATGCATTTGAAGCAAGCGGTGTATTTACGGAAACTGCTCTTTCAAGATTTCACTCAGGTGAAGAAACAGGAACAATTAAAAACACAGCACTGCAATTAGCAAATTATTATGAAACTGAAACTGTTTATAAATTAAAAAACCTGATAGAACTTATACAGGTCGGCATTGCAATGTTTATTATGGTTGTTATGATTTTATTAACATTGGTTTCAGCAGAAACTGCTACTGTAAGACCTAAGACACCTGGTACAGCTTCGAATACACATATAGTTCAAGATGATGTGGCGTAAGATATATTGTTGTTATTTAGAATTTATTTTGAACTTATTACCAATGTCCCCTTCATCGGTGATAAAAAGTAGAAGGGCATTGACTTCAGAAAAAAGTTTTAATAGTCCCTCTCTTTCTAAGAGAGGTTCGCCGTGGACGATTTAGGGTGAGTTCTTCTTCTGATATTTAGAAAGTAAAAGCAATTTTGATTTAAAAAAGTTTTTAATCAATAAAATCTTTTTATTTAAACACAATATTTTTTTTATTAAGTTACTAATAACAAAAACAAAATTATTGAATGATTGATACTAACCTCGAGATGACAGACAAGATTGGTTATCTGCTTTTTAAAAAGGGGATAATTGATGGACCAATGCTCGAGAAAGCTATTGCTGCAAAAGCTAATGATAGAAGTAAAATCAAAAGAAATCTTGCACAGATTTTAGTACAGGATTTTGGTTACGATCATGATGTTATATTCCGTGAAGTAGCTATCCTCTATGCATTTCGAGAATTAGAAACCCGACCCGAAGAAGTTCCTGAGAGCAGACTTGAATCAATAAAAGGAATGATTACAAGTAATGGTGAAGGACTTAAACAACTAATTCTTCAGCATAAAATAATTCCATTTATGTTTGATGAGCGGAATAAAGATAAACTTATTATAGCGGCAATTGATCCTACTGATAGAAACATTCCTAAAATTGCTTTCGGTTTAAATGCCAAGAAGTATGAAGTTATCTTCATAAAAAAACAGGACTACGAAAAACTTATCAACATTATTCTTCCACCGGAAAATGAATTTCTTAAAGCGATGGAAGAAAATCTACAGTTAGATACTGATGAGCGGGAAGATGCTTCATTAGATGAACAGGAACTTGATGCTGAGATTAATAAAAGTGCTCTGATAAATCTTGTTGAAGGTGCTTTAGTTGAAGGAGTAAGAAAAGGTGCAAGTGATATTCATTTTATTCCACGATCAGGAAATAAAACACATGTAATGTTCCGTCTCGATGGAAATCTTCAAACCTGGTATATTCAGGAAGGCACTCTTCCGGAAGCAGTGGTTGCGGTTGTTAAAGATCGTGCAAGAGGAATGGATAGATTTGAAAGAGAGATGGCGCAGGATGGTTTTATACAAAGAGAAATAGATAATATTATTATCAGATTCAGAGTTTCTATTCTGCCGATGGTTGGTACAGAACTTAAAAACAAATTTGAAAGTGTTGTAATAAGAATTCTTGATGACAGAAAAGTAATCAGGGATCTTGATAAACTTGGACTTGCAGGTACTGCAAGAAAATCTTTTGAGAAAGCTATTAACCAGCCGCAGGGTATGGTAATCTTAACGGGACCAACAGGAAGCGGTAAAAGTACAACGCTGGTTGCAGCACTTTATCAGGTAATATCACCGGAAGTAAATGTGCTTACTGTTGAAGATCCTGTTGAGTATGTTATTGAAGGTGCCAGACAGCTTAAGATTGGTTACAAAATGAATTTTGAACAAGCTATCAGATCTATCTTGCGACATGATCCTGATATTGTTCTTGTTGGTGAGATGAGAGATAAAGAAACGGCAGAGATTGCAATTAAACTTGCTAACACGGGTCACTTAACTTTTTCTACACTTCACACCAACGATGCACCAAGTGCTGTTTCAAGATTATTTAAGATGGGTATAGAACCTTTTCTTATTGCTTATGCAATTAATCTTATCGTGGCACAGAGGTTGGTTAGAAGACTATGTCCAAAGTGTAAAAAAAGAGTTGTAAATTTTGATGAAGGACTAATGGCGGCTGCAGAATTAAATATTGCAGAGTGGAGAAATTTTACAATTTATGAAGCTGCGGGATGCGATGAATGTAACGGAACAGGGTATAAGGGAAGACTTGCAATTCACGAAGCCCTTTATTTTACAAAGGAATTAAGACAACTTATAGTGCGAGCCGGTAGTGACGTTGATGAAGAAAGTCTGAAATTGCAGGCAAAAAAAGATGGATCACTTACATTAAGGGAAGCTGGTTTAGAAAAAGTTAAAATGGGTCTTACTTCAATTGAAGAAGTACTTGCGGGCACCAGCGAATCGTAAAATTTTTTACTGAACTGTAATTTTTACTTAACATTTATATCAAAAAGAGATAAATGTTACTGTTTTAATCAAAAAACAGTTTCTTATGTGCTGGTATAGTTTTATCTAACAGATTGCGGATCATTACAATTTTAAAGGGTTTAAATTGAACATTGCAGAAGAGAAAAAAATATTAGAGAGTTTTTGCAAAACTATTCCTGCGGCAATTTTTGGCCCGGATAGGGTTCATTATATTCTTGAAAACATCGATAAGATAAAAGAAAACGATCGGCTGTTACTTAGAAAGTTTTATAATAAGCTTCTTACTAATATGATTGAGAAGGAAGCTTCTGATATTGAAATTGGCGGACATGGTAACGTTGGCTATGTCTGGATGCGTATTTATGGAAATAAAGAACGTGTTAAAGAAATTGGTCAGTTTTCAAGTGATGAATCGGCGGTTATAATTATCAATCTTCTTAATACTAATCAAAGAGACCAGCTTGCAAAGAAACGTAATCTTGATTTTAGTTATACGTTCCTTTATGAAAGAAGAAATACTAATGTAAGATTTAGATCTGATGCTTATTTTGATCTTGATACTCTTACCTTAAATATGAGAGCAATCAATCAGGTAATCAGACCTTTATCATCTCTTGATTTTCATCCCAATATTGTTCGTGCATTAAGTCACGGCTATATAAAATTTGGATTATCACTTATTACTGGAATTACAGGTTCCGGTAAATCTACAACCTTAGATTCCATCATTGACCATCACAATAAAATAGATCCCTGTCATATTATTATAGTTGCAGCACCGGTAGAATTTGTTCATACTTCTAATGTCTCGCTAATCAAGCATAGAGAAGTTGGAAGAGATGTGAATTCATTTAAAGAAGGAATCGTTCAGGCACTGCGTCAGGATCCGGATATTATTGTTGTGGGTGAAATGAGAGATCCGGAAACGATAATGGCTGCATTAGAAGTTACAGATACAGGACATAAAGTTTTTTCTACTCTTCACACATCATCTGCTGTTGAATCTATAGATAGAATAATTGCAGAGTGTGATCCTGCTGAACAGGAAAGAGTTAGAAACAGACTTGCAGACGTTTTAATATCTATAGTATCACAAAAACTTGTACCAAGTCTTGATGGAAAGCGCGTGATGGCAAAAGAGGTTTTACTTGTTACTCCAAGCGTAAAAGCTGCGATTAAAAATAACAACACAAGTGAAATCTATATGATGATTAATCAGGGTGGTGCGCAAGGAATGCTTACTATGGAACAAGACCTAAAACGTTTGTATCTTGCAAAGAAAATTTCATTAGAAACGGCAATTACTTATGCGAATAACAAAACAAGAATTCAGCAAATACTGGCGGCCTAAATTATGAAAACAATAGCCTGCATTTATTGCGAGGGTAACGACACTAAACTAGCTGTCGTTAACCAGGAAAAAATCGGCAGCAGATTACAAGTTGTGAGTACTGCATCTGTGGATGTGGTTTCTTCATACTTCTAATTTACAGCCAACCGCAGGGTTTAATCTGGAAGGTGAAGGACTTCAACTTGAAAATGTTGATTCCAAAGAAACTTCACTTAGCCAGAGATCTTGATGCACCAAGCATTAGTTCTATTGGTGCAGCATTAAAAGGAGTGAACTTAAATAAACTTGAGTTTATTCCTGCATTAACCGAACCCGCAATTTATTATCACACTTATGATGGAAAGAAAGATTTAAAGGGCAATAAACTGCTCGATGAAATTCTTTCTGATATCCGTCAGTCAAAGGGTGTGAATGTTGAAAAAGAAAGCATGGATTTTATTGAGCTTTCTGACGGATCTTTACTATCAGCTTTTTTAGACGGACCTGTTGCCTGTGTTAATCTTACGGACAACTTAGCCGGATATTTCGGCAAAAAGTTTTTCAAAGTTCCCACAATCAAAAGTGCTGATACTGCATTAGCATATTATGTTGCTAAGCGAAAGAAATTCTTTCCGGATGATCAGAGCTTAATTGTTTATATCGGTAAAGAATACAGCAAGCTTATTTTCTTGCAAGGCAGAAAGCTAAAGCACATCGGAACTACGATTGATATTGGAACAACTAACCTTCACACTTACGATGTTTATTTCTCAAAGATTTTACTCGAAATGGAAAATGGCGGAGTAACTTCTTTAGATAATATTATTGTTTGCGGTGAAGATGATTCCGAAAATCTTATACTTTCCTTCTACGGAACATTCCCTGAAGCTAATGTAAGCAGATTAGAGTTTGATGATGTAGATATGTCATCAATTGATGAAGAAACAAAAGCTAAGTTTTCTTCATACAGCGTTCCTCTTGCAGTTGCCACTGAGTATTTTGATGAATTGGCAAAAGAACACAAAGGTATAAACCTATTACCAAAATATATTTCCGAAGAACAAAAATTCTTTCAGTTCTCCTGGCATAGTTTTGCAGTTCTTCCGTTTTTATTTCTTGCTGCTTTTCTTTTTACTCTTAAAGTTCTGCAGAATACAAAAGAATTATCCAGGCTTGATGCAGAGATAAAGCAGAAGACTTTAATCATCAGACAAAACCAGGAAACATTGAGCAAGATTGCTGAGCTTGAAGGTAAGATTAGCAGTTTCGGTCAAACACAAGCTATTCTTGATTCTGCTGCTGTTGGTACCGGTGTATGGAAATCGGTTCTAAAAGATGTTGCTGGTTTTTGTGGAAGTAAGCAGAATATCTGGATATCTAATATTGTTAGGGATAATACCAATACTATTAAGATTGAAGGCTACTCACTCTCAAAGTACTCTCCTACTGATATGGCTTACAGCTTAGAAAATTCAAGACTTAATAGTATGATGAATGAAGCGCTTAGAGAAAAGAACGCTTATAAATATAATTTAACATTTGATATTACTTCATATCAGAATAAAAAATGAATAAAAAATTACGAAGCACTTTAGTTTTACTGGCTTTTCTTTTTATAATCCTCATTGCAGGCGGTGCATATCTTTATTTTGTTCAGAATAAAGATTTGGATGAAAAAAAGGCAAAGCTGCAGGAACTTCAGGCAAAAGCATTGGACCCGCAAGAATTGCTGGCACAATATCAGGACCTTTTGGTTCAATCAAATCGTCTCGATTCTATTCTTGCTAACCGGGAATTTAATATACCGCAGAATTTATCATCCATTAAGTTTTACAACTTTGTAAATAATGTTACTAATGGATTTTCTGATAAAGCTCAGGTAAATATTGAATTTCTTGAACAAAAACAGGAAAAGGAATTTTTCTATCACGAGTATAAACTTACAGGCTTCGGTTACTTTAACGAAGTTTACAATCTTATATTCGCAATAGAAAACAGCAAGGAATTAAAGAAAGTTACCAGTGTTAGTTTGGGTAATTTAGTTCAAACTAAAGAAGATGAAATTCCTGTTTACCTTGTTAACTTTACTTTAAATGCCAGAAGCATATTTTTCTACTGATAATCGTTTTGCCCCTGCAACATTTGTAGAAAATAATCTAGGCGGTCCAACTTTGTATGATGCTTTCTATCCGCTTATCAGAAATGAAATTCCTCCAAACGTAGATGAACTGCTTGATGTTCAGGGTGCTACTTTGCTTGCTCTTATACCGGAAGGCGCCTTTATTGCTGATAGTAAGGGAAATACTTATTTGATCTGGGAGGGCGAACAGGTTTACTTAGGATATCTTACAAAGATAGACTATCAAAACAGCAGAGTAAGTTTTATTCTTAATAAGGGTGGAATAATTGAAAAAATGGATCTTGAATTAGATCGATCAGAATTTAAAAAAGAAAACAAATGAGAAATAATATGAAAACAGTTATATACTCACTGCTTTTAATTTTTATGTTTATCGGAAACATCTTTCCGCAAAAGTATTGGGAAAGACGACTAAAAGATTATAATAATCCCGATGAACTGGTAACAATGTCGCAAACATTGCCATTTAATGAAGCAATAGCTTTATTAAGCAAAGTAAGTGAAAGCACAACAGGAAAAAGGATTGTATCAACAGTAGCTTCCGATCAGCCAATTGGTTTTGAAGTTGAAAGCATGCCATATGATAAAGCCCTGTTTATGATAGTCCAGTACAATGGATTTCTTATTGAAGAAAAAGAAGACGTTATCGTTGTAAAACGACGTACAAAGTGAAGAAGTAAAACCAGAAGATATTTATGCTTCTGTTGATTCAAGAGAAGTTAAAATTTCTGCAGTCTTTTTTGAAGTTGATGTTGCAAAAACAAAAGAAGTTGGTGTGGATTGGAAAGTTTTACTGTCACAAAATGGTTTAAATTTAGGATCTGAACTGAATACTCAAGTTCAATCTACAAACGGAGCACACAGGTCAACTCCTTCTCAATTTAATTTATCTGGCATGGGTGATTTTAAACTTGGTGATTTTTACGGACAGGCAACTGCAATGTTCAGATTTTTTGAACGTGAAGGTCTTGGAGAAATCATATCTTCCCCAAACATAGTTGTTAGAGATAAAAAGCAAGGCAGAATACAGGTGGGTTCAGATTTTTCTATCCAGACAAGAGACTTTGCCGGAAATACAATTGAAAAATTCTATCCTACAGGAACCATTATTGAAGTTGCTACCTCATGTTTATAAAGAAAATGGTATTGATTATGTTCTGTTAAATATCATGGTTGAAAGAAGTTCTTTCCAGCAGAATGAGACAACAAGTGAAATTAAAAAGACAACTGCTTCCACACAAGTTTTAATTCTAAATGGTGAAGAAACAATCCTTGGGCGGTCTTTTCGTAACTGAAGAAGTTGTAACAAGAAACGGAATTCCATTTCTTAAAGATTTACCTTGGTGGGTATTTGGTATAAGATATTTAACCGGTTCTGATCAGACCATAGAAAGAAAGAAAGAGTTGGTTATTTTATTAAAAACTGAATTGCTGCCAACACTTCAGGAAAGATTGGAAAATCCTATAACCAATCCACTTAATTCTGAAATTTCTAAGCAGAACGAAAGAGTTAAATATTACCAGTTAGAATCTAAAAGTTCACAATACAACGACGCGAAAGAATAGTTCAATGCAGTCAATTCTAATTGTGGATGATGATCTGAATCTTTGTACTGTTCTTAAAGAAGAGCTTGAAGAAGTTGGGTACAACTCCAACTTTGTAAACAGTGGTTTTGAGGCGATGGATTTTCTTAAGAATAATCAGGTTGATTTGGTTTTGCTCGATCTTAAAATGCCGGCGATGGATGGTTTTGATGTTTTGAAGGAAATCGAGCAAAATCAAATTAAAGCTAAAGTTATTGTTTTAACTGCATACGCTGATGTTAAAAGCGCAATTGATTCTGCTAAAATGGGTGCAACTGATTTTATAAGTAAACCGTATGATTTTGATGAGCTTCTGATAACTATTACGAAAGTTCTGCAAAGAGAATGATGATAAATGAAAATAAACCACCGAATAATTCTTGTTAACCTGCTAATAGTAGCAATTGTGCTGGGTAGTGCCGCAATTGCTTTCTACTCAATAATGTACAACACCTTAACTGCCCAACAATCCAAAATTATAATAAGCTCTTCAAGAAATTTTATTTTTACCTATCGTTCTTTTATTGATAAAATTGATGAAGAATTCTGGACATTAAAAAATAATAATCCCGAATTTTTTTTTGAACGCCCCTTTATTGCCGGAAATCTAAATGATTTTTTTCTTGAAGCAAGCACTACCGATTCTACTATAATAATTCGCCATTCTGCAAAAAGTTTTATACAAATACCAAAGCAAAATTTTACAATTGATGAGTTTATTCAGTTAAATCCATATGCAATAATAAATGTTAACAATATCGCACCTGATCGAATTTGCTATTTTGGAAAAATTATAAGTAATGAAGTTCTTGATGATTTTTCGCAGAGAATTGGTTCGGATGTTGCATTGGTATGGGATAATTTTACTGCTGAAGTATCGAACTCAAACTTAAACGATCAGCATACTTTTCTATTAAACAAAGCCTATAACCAGCTTAAACAGCAAAATGATTCGGAAATATTTGTTGGCAACAGCGAAACATCCGACATTATTGCAACTTCATACAGAACAGAAAAATCATCTAAGTATGGTAACAATTTAGCTTTTGTGCTTTTTAGATCACACAGCGAAGCAACTGATTTAAGAGTAACATTAAGAAATATATTAATATTAATTGGTGTGGTTGGAATTATTTTAGCCTTAATCTTAAGCTATGTTTTAACTCATAGATTAAGAGCAAGAATTTCAGATTTAAATTTTGCAACAGCACAAACAAGTGCTGGTAATTTTGATACACATATAAAAGTCCAAAGTAATGATGAAATTGGCAGCCTCGGTAAAGCATTTAACTTAATGCTTGATGAACTCAAAAAAAGTCAACGGGCTAAAAATGACTACTCCGAATTTATTACTCTGATCAATCAGAATGCCTCTTTAAATGAAATATCAAATGCAGCGCTAAATAAAATTATTAATACCTGCGGATTTCTAGTTGGTGCTTTATATTCTATAGATGATGAGGAAGTTACCCTTATCTGCTCCCATGGATTGAACAACACAAAAACAAAGCACGAAAGAAATGATTTTTTCAAAAAGATTATCGAGACCAAGAAAGCGATAGAAATAACTTCTGAAATTTCATTACCTTCTGTGCAAGCCGGAGCTTTAGACATAAAGTTAAGTTATCTTTTATTGCTGCCCGTAATTTATAACAACAAAGTAATCGCCGTTCTTGAACTTGCTTCTTTAAATACACCAACATTAGAGGCAAAAGATTATCTTGATAAAATTAAGGAGCAGTTAGCAATTGGTTTAACAAACGCAAAAGCTGTTGTGCAATTAGAAAATTTTGTTAATGAATTAAAACTGCTTAATGATGAATATCAAAAACAAAACATTCAAATAAAAAAGCAAAATGAGACTCTTTTAGAAATGAGTAATCAGCTTAAAATTAAAGCTGAAGAATTGGCGATTCAAAAAGAAAAGGCTGAAGATTCTACAAGACTAAAATCTCAATTCCTGGCAAGCATGTCGCATGAGCTTAGAACACCAATGAACTCAATATTAGGACTCACCGAATTAATTATTGATAAAGCACAGCTAAGTGTTAAAAACAAAGAGCGCTTGGAGGTTGTTTTAAAAAGCGGCAAACGATTAATGGGTTTGATTAACGATATCCTTGATCTCTCAAAAATTGAAGCCGGTAAGATGGATATTCGTGAAGAAGATATTTTACTTGAGGAAATAATCGAAGACGTCTCTAACACAATCACTCCCCTAGCTTTAGAAAAGGGATTAGATTTTAATTTAAAGAGAAATTGTAATACAAGGTTTATCATTACTACAGACCGGGTAAGAGTTACCCAGGTATTAATTAACCTCTTAGGAAATGCTATTAAATTTACTCAAAGCGGTAAAGTTGAACTAACTGTTTCGTTTAATCAAGATAGAATGCTCCTCTTTTCGGTAAGTGATACCGGGATCGGAATATCCGAGGAAAATAAAAAAATTATTTTTGAGGAGTTCAGGCAAATTGATGGCACTCCTTCAAAAAAATACAGCGGCACAGGATTGGGTTTAGCTATCTCTAAAAAGATATTAGATCTTTTAGGGGGCAAGATTTGGGTGGCTAGTATTGAGGGGGAAGGTTCTGTTTTCTCTTTTACGATTCCGATTAAGTATCAAAACGAAAAAAGAAAAATTTCTGAGTCACGTATAAACCCAGAAACACTAAGAAGAAATGTTAAAAATCCTATTCTGGTCATAGATGATGATGCAGAAGTGCGATACACAATCGGGCAATATCTTATTTCAAATGGTTATGAAGTTATCTTTGCTGAAGATGGAGAAACCGGTGTAAAGCTTGCACTAGAAAAACAACCCTTTGCCATTACCCTGGATTTACTTTTGCCTAAAAAAGACGGGTGGGATATTCTTAAAGAGTTAAAGGAAAATTCAGTTACAAAAGATATTCCTGTAATACTCGTTTCAATTGTTGGCGATAAAAATATGGGATATGAGTTGGGTGCATTTGAGTATTTTATAAAACCAATTTCTTCTGAGAAACTTTTATCGGCATTTGCAAAATTGCAGTCTCTGGCAAAAAAACGCATTCAGAAAATTGTAATTGTTGATGATGATGAATTAGAGTTTGAAAAATTTAAAAATGAATTTAAAGCCGAGAATATTTCTATTGAGTACGTTAAAGATAGCGAGTATGCTTTTAACAAAATTGCCGAAGTTCAACCTGACCTTATTATCCTGGATTTAATGATGCCAAAAATTGACGGCATTACTTTATCAAACAAACTAAAAGCAAACAATAAGACAAAACATATTCCAATAATTATTAGCACTGCAAAAGATCTAACTGAAGAAGAACACAAATCACTAAAAAATATTGTTGAAGAAATTACTTTAAAATCAGACGGGCATCCGCTTGATGTACTTAAAGCAGTTAGAGACAGAATTAAAATGCTGGAAGATGATGAGATCATCTTTTCAAATAGAGATGAGAAGCCTGGTGTTAATTCTGTTATAGCTGCAGAACAAGAAAATACTGATGATTTTTACGGAGAAGTTTTAATTGTTGATGATGACCCGGATACATTGTTTACTTTAAATGAATTAGTTATGGCAACAGGATGTAAAACTTATCTGGCTAAAAGCGGATTAGAGTGTTTAAAAATTCTTGAAAACATAAAGCCTGATCTGATTATGCTTGATATTATGATGCCTGAAATGGATGGTTTTCAGACTCTAAAAAATATCCGAAGCAATACTCATTTATCTGCAATACCAATATATGCTGTTACTGCAAAAGCAATGGTTGGTGATAAAGAAATTATTTTAAAGCACGGGTTCAATGATTATATACCAAAACCTGTCAGCTCATCAATAATATCAAGTAAAATAGCTCAATTATTTTCAAAGATAAAATCCAGTTAAATATGAAAAAAATATTAGTTATAGATGATTTACCAGAAAATGTTTTTATGTTGCAAGACCGCTTGGAACATGAAGGATTTGAGGTACTAACAGCTTATGATGGATACACGGGCATTGATAAAGCTAAGAATGAACTGCCCGATTTAATTCTGCTTGATATAATGATGCCCGATATTACCGGATTAGAGGTCTGTAAAATTCTTGCTAATGAGCCAACAACAAAAGATATTCCAATAATTTTAGTTACTGCAAAATCCGGGGCAGAAGATACAAAAGAAGGTTTAGAAGCGGGTGCGTTTGATTACATAAAAAAACCGTTTAATAGAATTGAACTGCTTGCAAGAGTTAAATCTGCCTTAAAACTTTCTGAAGCTCATAAGCTTTTGCTCTTATCAGAAAAGAGAGATACATATCTAGCAACAGTGGTAACTGCAAATCACAAAATTAAACAACCTCTTACTTTGCTTAGTCTATCATCCGCTGCAATTAAAAGAGAACTGAGCAAAGAAGATATTTCCAGGGATGGAATTTTAAAGAGAGTTAAGTATATCGATATTGCTATTAAGGAAGTTACCGATGTGCTTAATCAACTTAACGCAATAAAAGATCCGGTATTATCAGAGTACACGGCAAACATAAAAATGATTAAGGTTGATGATTTAGATGGGGAAGAAAATAAGAAATTAGATTAATTGTTTTATGGTGCTTAACATCGTATCAAATTCATATGGCTTCATAATCTTTTTGCTAACTTTGTAACGTTTTAAATCTTCATCTTCAAAACTTATACTGCCTGTAGATAAAATAACCGGGAGCTTAAAGTTTAAGCTTCTGATCTTGGCAATACACTCTAATCCATTCATAGCCGGCATGTTGTAATCAATAATTAACAAATCAACTTTTAATTCCTCGGTTAATACAGTGATAACTTCTTCACCTGATCTAACCTTTATAACATAGTATCCGCTTGATTCAAGCATCTCTGCAAGCAGATCACTTAACATTTCTTCATCATCGGCTAACATAATTATTTTATCAGATTCCCTTGGCTTTATGGATTTTTGCGGTTCAAAAACAGGAAGGTAAACATCAAATGTGGTTCCTATTCCCTTACTGCTTGTAACATCAATATGTCCTTTATGTGCTTTAATAATTCCGTAAGAAACATACAGCCCTAAACCGGAGCCAGTATCTTTTTGCTTTGTGGAAAAATATGGATCAAATATTTTTGATAAATTTTCCTCGTCAATTCCGGTTCCAGTATCACTAACGGAAAACTTTACAAACTTACCTCTATCTAAAAGCGGATAATTAATTGTATTGGAGTCATCAACCAAAAGATTTGAACCGCTTAGTACTATCTTGCCATTTCCTTCAATTGATTCCTTTGCATTAACACATAAGTTTAAAAGTATTTGATAAATCTCTGTTCCATTGCCGATTATATTATGGAGTCCAGCATCAACTTTTTCTTCAAGAGTGATATTGGATGGAAATGTTTGGGATACAACTTTTGCAATTTCACTTAAAAGAAAATTAGGCATCACAATTTCTTTTCGCTTGGCTGTAGGTTTTCCAAATGAAAGAAGACCTTTGGTAAGATCTCTTGCTCTTACTGAACAGTTTTCAATATTATCTATAAGCCGACTTACGTTTTCTGAATCGGATACTCGGCTGCGCAACAGATGAATGCTGCCAAAAATACTGGAGAGTAAATTGTTAAAATCATGCGCCATTCCACTACTTAATTTTCCAATCGTTTCTAATTTTTGTGCTTGAAGCAGTCTTGATTCAAGAGCCGCATTAAGTGTTCTTGTTTCAATATTGCTGATTGTAAATGAAAGCAGAATGGAAAACTGTTCAATGTCACTAATATCTAACGAAGAAAACGAACCTGATCTTTTTCCAACAAGAATTTTTGCGTGCAGTTTGTTATCAAAATAACAAGGAGAAATGCATAACGATTCACAATCAAATACTTGCGTTAATCCATAACCAATATTATTATGCTGGTTCAATGCAAGAAGCGGTCTTTTATTTATGTCTAACCACTTGTTAATAAATGAAGAATTATATTTTATACTCTTTTCAACTTCACTTCGATCGGAAATAAAATTAGCTTTATCGCTGTACAAGAATTTTTGAACATCTTCATTCTGATGGAAAACTATCACTCCCAAATCACTGTTTGTAACATCTACACATCTTATTAAAATTTCTTCTGCGATATTTTCAACGGATTTTTCCTTAACCAATAAAACTAAAATACTTTGAAGCTCGTTTTGAAAAACTAAATTTCGTCTAAGCTTTTCTTTCTCTTCATTCTGTTTAAAATCTGAGTCCACAAGCGGCAGCATTTCTATAAAATAAGCATCAACTTCATTTTTTGACTTAGAAAATAGAGGGGTGATTATTATGTTTTTATTTTTATCAGCAAGCGGTACAACAAAAGACTTTGAGGAAGACGAAATTATCTTTTCGTCTGGTGTGTTTATATTAAATAAGGATTTAAGAGAAGTGCCTTTGATTTTCCCGGTTCCAATGTCTTTTTTAAAGCTTTTATTGAACCAGAATATTTTAAATGTTTTATCAGCAAGAGCAACAGAGGCTGTCTGTAATTCAAGAAGTTCTTTTGATTTATATTTTCTGATTAATTCATCAGACATTCAATATCTAATCTTGTTTAAGTTCGTACTTCTTAATTTTTGTGTAAAGAGTTTTGGGGCTAATACCTAATTGATTTGCAGTTACTGTCCTATCCCATCTGTTTGCATCTAACACTTTTGCAATATGCCATCTTTCAAGATCTTCCATGCTTAATATTTCTGATGGAATATCCAGAGTAGTACCTCTAGCCGCACTACTCTTAAAGCCTGCTGAATTGGGTAAACTCAAATCTTCAGGAACTATTGTATCCCCTTCGGCAAAAATTATTGCACGCTCAATAATATGTTCCAGTTCTCTAACATTTCCTGTAAAATCATACTCTTCTAATATCTGAGCTGCTTCGATTGATAATTTTTTAGGCGACCTGATAGGAGATTTTGAGCTGAGGAAAAAATTAGCAAGTGTAATTATGTCTTCTCTTCTATCCCTTAGTGGAGGAATTGTAATTGTTATAACATTCAATCTGAACAGAAGGTCTTTACGGAAGTTTTTTGCATCTGCCTCTTCTAATAGATTCCTATTAGTTGCACCAATTACTCTTACATTTGAATTTAAATTTGTAACGCCGCCAATTCTTCTATATTCACCATTTTCTAAAAATCTTAATAATTTGGGTTGTAGTGTTAAACTTAATTCGCCAATTTCATCTAAAAATAATGTGCCGCCATGAGCAATTTCAACTAATCCCTGCTTTGTAGATTTAGCATCTGTAAATGCTCCTTTTTCATGGCCAAATAATTCACTTTCTATAAGCTGATCCGGTAGGGAAGCACAATTAATAACCACAAAAGGTTTGTCTTTTCTGGCTGATTGCTTGTGAATATATTCAGCAAAAAGTTCTTTGCCTGTTCCGGTTTCACCCTCAACAAGAACATTGGAATCAGATTGTGCAGCTTTGTTTGCAAGATTCAGCACCCGATGTAATGTTTTACTATCACCAATAATTTTTTCGGAATGTTTCTTGCTAATTTCTTTTGAGAGCAGAACCGTTGTTACTAATAAATTTCTATGTTCAATCGCTCTGTTTACGGTTAAGACAAGTTCTTCAAACTCATATGGTTTGTTTATATAGTCGTAAGCACCGTTTTTAATACACTGGATAGCTTTCTTCATATCCGATTGGGCTGAAAGAATAATCACCTGAATGTTATAACCCGAATCTTTTATGAATTTTAAAACATCTTCTCCCTGCACTTCCCGCATATTAAGATCAAGAAGAAGAATATCATAATTTTTTGCTTTGACTGCCTCTATAGCGTATTTGCCGTCATAAACAGCGTCAACAGTAAAACCTTCTTCTAAAAGCTGTTCTTTAAGCAAATAACATAGTGTCTCGTCGTCATCACAGACAAGAATTTTGGAGTTTTTTGAACTTTCTGCCATTTCCCACCGATAAAAAATCTGTTAGTTTGGATTAAAAATGCACATTAATTATATTTGTTGTTCAAGTTTTCGGGCGCGTAGCTCAGGGGTAGAGCATCTGCCTTTTAAGCAGAGGGTCGGTGGTTCGAGCCCACCCGCGCTCACGATAGATAAAGCCACATTAGTGGCTTTGTTTATTTTAAACAATTTTTAAGAACTAATGTTTAATAATAACACATATTACCAAAAACAGCAAGTTTAAGTGTTTTTAAGTATTTTCAATCTTAATTTATGATCGATTAAATAAAATGCTTCACGGTTTATAGTAGGATTAGATTTGGGTGAGATAGTTTATAAAACATTGGTCAGGTGTCATCATACTTTTAATTGCACTCTGGTTCAGTAAAGATTATTTTGGCGAAAAATTTTTCTGGATAATAAGTGTTTTAGCAATATATTTATTTGTTTTTCATCCGGCATACTTAGCTTACAAAAAATTTATTGAAGAAAATAAAAATGTAGTTACAAATAGTTTGTGTTCCTCTTGTAAACATTTTGATGAATCGGCGGTATTATGCACAAAGTATGATAAACATCCAACCGAAAATTTTATTCCTTGTGAGGGAACTGCGTGGGAACCCAATTAATATATTCTAAACATATTAAGCGGTTAATAATTTTCCCTTCAGATAACAATATTTTTAATGTTAATTTAGCAACTCAACTTTTTTTAGAGCCAACTGTAATTATATTGTTTGATCTAATTACTGTTTTTGTGAAATTTTTACTTAAACAAGGTTATAAAAGATTTATTTAAAATAAAATTTAACTTTTTTGGATAAGATAAAAAAAAATAAAATTGTTTCTGATCTAGCTGAACAGGGAATTCACACCACCATAATTGGGATAATAGCAAGTATTGTGCTTGCTGCAATAAAAGCAATAGCAGGAGTATTGGGTAACTCCTATGCCCTTATTGCCGATGCTATTGAGTCAGCCTCTGATGTGTTTACATCAATTATCGTTTTAACGGGATTAAAAATTGCCCGGCGTCCCGCTGATGAAACTCATCCATACGGACATGGGAAAGCGGAACCATTCGCAGGAATTATAGTTGCTGCTGCTTTATTTATTGCTGCAATAATTATAATTATTCAAAGCTTGCACGAAATAATTACGCCGCATCATGCTCCGGCACCCTTCACATTAATTGTGTTAGTATTAGTAGTTATAACAAAAGAATTTCTTTTTAGATTTATAATAAAAGTTGGTAACTCGGTTGACAGCGTAGCGGTAAAAAATGATGCATGGCATCATAGAAGTGATGCAATTACTTCAGGAGCCGCATTTATTGGAATTGCTATTGCACTAATTGGTGGTCCAGGATATGAACAGGCCGATGATTATGCGGCTTTGTGTGCTTCGGCTATTATAATTTTTAATGCATATAGATTATTCAAACCTGCATTGTTTGAAATAATGGATGCGGCTCCATCACCGGAAGTAATAAAAAAAGTTATCGAGGCATCACTTAAAGTAGATGGGGTGGTAGCGATAGATAAATGCTTTGCTAGGAAAATGGGGTTTCAATACTATATAGATATGCATGTAATTGTTGATGGAAATATTTCTGTTCACAATGGACATGAAATATCACATAAAGTAAAAGATAATTTAGTCGATTCATTTCAAAACATTTCAGATGTTCTTATCCACATAGAACCTGCTACTGAAGAAAGATTAAAGCGCAAGCATATTATCGAGCAAACACACGGTAAATAAGCATCAAAATTTGGATGAGAGTTTTGACTCAAGAACATAAAACATTAATGTTCGTTTATTTTGCCGAACAATTAACACTGACAAACAATAACCCTAATATTTTTTGCACCCTTATTACCATAATTAGCATCCTATACACTAAGTAATTTGATAAATAATAGTTTACTTTAATTAATTTAAAAGGAGTCCATTGTGAAAACAAATGTAGGTAGTTCAGATCGTATTATTCGTTTTATTTTAGGAGCAGTTATTATTGCTCTTGGATTTTACTTTAAAAGTTGGTGGGGAGTTGTTGGTTTAGTTGCAATAACAACTGGTCTACTAAACTTTTGTCCCGTTTACAGTCTAATTGGTGTTTCTACAAAGAAAAAAATTGAAACTGAAAAATTAAAAGCTTAGTGTAATTAAAAATAAAAAGGGTCCTCGCGCCCTTTTTATTTAACTTCTGTTGGATTCTCTTTTTCAGATTTAGTAAAAAATCCCGGAATCATCATTCCGATTAGCATTCCTACAACCAGCGTAATTATTAGTAAAAGAAGTTTGGATATCTCTATCTTCCAAAATAAAAAGTGTACAGGAATTATCTCAACATTTTGGATGCACACTATAATAAATAATGCAAGCAAAATCATTAAGATGATATTTTTAAAGTTCATTTAATTCTCCATTCTTATTGCATTACTAAATATTTTATCTAATTAGCATTCGACACGAAAAAAAAATGCCATATCGTTTTAGATATGGCATATAAAAGACTATAAGAAATTATTATTCTACGTAAGCTAACCAGTAACCACTAATACTATATACTTTTGAATCTGACCAAGTTCGTATTTTAACTGTAAATCCATCTCGAGAAACAGAAAGAACTTCAACATTGTATCTGCTGTTAAAAGCTTTATCAGCATCTAATTGAGTAACAGAAAGCATAACTTTGGGTTTTACATCATAAGGATTTAACAAAATTCACTTCAATTGTCATTGATCTTTCGCCGGTATTTGTATCTAAATTATAACCTGCATCGCCTAGCACTTGATGACCACTGGCCACTCTGAGTTTGAGCAGAAGCCATTACTGAAAATGCAACGACAAAGAAAACAACTGCAAGAACTGATAATTTTCTCATTTTTCCTCCTGGAATATTGTTAATGAATTTGAACTGTTATTATTATTTAGTGTAAATCTTAAATAAAAATTAATCGTTTGAAAAGTTATTTCCTAATTGATTTTAACATTCGGAATATCATTTTCACCCAAAGTTTTGCAGATAATTTGCCCCTGAAAATACCGGTTTCGCAAATACTCAAATATCAATTTTCTAGATGCTTGGAACAATAAAAATTCACATCAGTATAAACACCAAAATCATTAATTCTTAAACTTTATTAGGAGGAATGATCATGGCAATCTTAAAATCAAAAAAGGCTGATCTGAATATTCACTACAAAAAATATTTTCAAATCAGTACGATTCTTGTCCTTGTGCTGCTGATAGTAGCTTTCAAATTTTCACCAAAAGTATCTGAAACGATTATGTTAAAAGAAAAGCCTGGAGTTATTATAACCACAATTGACATTCCAATTACTGATCAAAACACAAAGCCAAAACCACCTCCTAAACCACAAATTCCAGAAGTTGCCGTATTAGAGGAAATCGTTGATATTGAATTTGACCCTACAGATATAGATTTAAATGCTAACCTAGACTTACCGCCACAGATAGAAAAACCGTCTAACAGAATTATAGAAGAGGAGGTTGATATTCCATTCTTTGCTGTTGAAGTTAAACCAGAAATAATCGGCGGATTAGAAAGTCTTCTGAAGAATGTTCATTACACTGAAATTGCAAGGAGAGCTCAAATAGAAGGAAGAGTAAGTATTGGTTTTGTTGTTAACAAGACTGGGAGAGGTCGAGGATGCAAAAGTGTTAAAGGGAATCTCCGGGGATTTAGATATGATTGCTCTTAATGCTGTTAAAAAAGTTAAATTTACTCCGGGTTTGCAGCGCGGGAAACCAGTAAAGGTAACAATGGTAATTCCAATATTATTTAAATTAAAATAATTTTTAATACTTTAGTTTACCTTACAGATCAATCCTTTAAGATAAAGTCCTTCGGGAAAACTTGTTAACATTGTATGGTCGGGAGATTGAGTTAAATATTTTAATATATGAACCTCTCTCCCGGCATCGGCAGCAGCATCAGCAATTATTTTGTTAAAGAGATCCGGAACAATATGACCTGAACATGAAAAGGTGAATAAAATGCCATTCTTCTTTAAAAGTTTTAATGCTAAAAGATTAATGTCTTTATATCCTCTGGCAGCCTTATCTATCTGGCTAACTGATTCTGCAAACTTTGGCGGATCAAGAATGATAACATCAAATTGCCTGTTTGTATCACGCAGTTTTCTTAAATATTTAAATACATCGTCATGTATGTTTTCATATTTTGATGAATCTATCCCATTAAGAGAGAAATTTTTCTCGGCGAGTGTTAATGATTCGGCAGAGGAATCTACATTAATAACCTTACTCGCTCCTGCTTTAACGGCATAAACCGAAAAACCTCCAGTGTATGAAAAGCAATTAAGTATTTCCTTTCCCAATGCAAATTGTTCTAATATTTTTCTGTTGTCTCTTTGATCAAGATAGAATCCTGTTTTATGCCCAAGATTAACATCAACAAAAAACTTATTTCCATTTTCAATGATTTCTATAAGCTCATCTGGTTGTTTGCCATACAGTACTCCTTTGGATGGCAGTAAGCCTTCTTTTTCTCTCACTTCAACGTCGGAACGTTCAAATATTCCGGTTGGATTAAAAAGATTAATAAGAATTTCAACTATTTCTTTTTTCCAGAACTCAGCACCTGCAGATAAAAATTGGCAAACCAAATAATCACTATACTTATCAACAACAAGTCCGGGTAACAAATCACTTTCAGCATTAATGATACGATATGCATTTGTTGTTTTATCGTTTATAATCTGTTTACGCAATCCGATTGCGTTTTCAATTCTTTTTTGAAAAAAATTTATATCTATTTTTTCATCTGGATTGAAAGACAAAACGCGCACAGAAATTTGCGAGTGTGAGGAATATGAACCATATCCTAAAAATTTACCGTCTCCGGAAATTATCTCAACAGTTTCTCCGTTTGTTTCTATATCTTTTACAGAATCAATTGCCCCGGAAAAAATCCATGGATGTTTTCTGTTAAAAGATTTATCACGACCCTTTTTTAATTTTATTGATGGCATATTATGTATCTCAATTTTTATTTAGTGCAAACAAAAAAGGGATCAATTAAATGATCCCTTTAATTCTTAAAGACTAATTTTGTTAAATTTTAAACAACCTTGTCGTTTCCTGTTCTGGTTGATTTTCATTTAGTTCGGATGAATCATCAATCGAAATTTTTCTGCTAATGGAATCCTGCCTGTTCTTTAATATCGATTGTTCGATCTTTAACTTTTCTCTAATTTTCTGATAACGTTGAAGCACTCGCTGACTCTTTGCAATTTCTTCCTGTAGTTTCTTTTTCATTGATGCAAGCTTAACAATATTTCCGCGATGTTCTTCATGCTCAACCTTAATCATACTTATAGCTGATTGAAGCTCAACGAGTTCATCCATTGAATCAGAAATTTTATGGTTGAGATCATCAACTTTTTCTTCATATACCCTTACTTCTTTTTCAACCTTCGAGCGTTTTTCTTTAGCTTCAACAAATTTTTGATTCATGTTGTTGATAAGTTCCTGCAAACTTTGTTCAACGGAAATTCTTTTCTTTAAAATCAGTTCTGCTTCCAAGTTTCATATCATCATTAGAATTTTTCTTTTCAAGAATCTGTTCATCAAGTTTTAACAAATCATTTCTAAGCTGCTCTTTTTTTTCATTAAACGTTTTCAGCAATTGTTCAAACGAATCGATCTCAGCCTGCCGCATATTTAATAAACGATCGCTTTCTTCAATTGCGTTTATCTTTTCAAATAAAAGCTGATCTTTTTCTTCAATATCTTTTTCTTTTTTCTGAACGATTTGATCAATTACCGATCTCTTTTTTGTTATCTCGTTCATTTCAGAATTAAATTTCTGAAACATTTTTGTAAATCTATTTTCAAGATCAAGGTTACCCTTTTCAATCTCTTCACGGCGCTGCTCTAAAAGAGGGAGTATCTCTTTTATCTTCTCTTTATCCTTGTTCAGCTTGTCATAAGAATCCTGTTCAAGCAAAGTGCGTTTGTGCAACTCGTTTTTAAGATCTTCAAGTCGTCTTGTTTCATCAGAAAGTTCTTTATGGCGATTTTCAATTTCAGTTACTTCAACACTAAGTTTTGCTAATCTTTTTGTTTTAATGCTTATCGATTCTTCAGTGGCAAAAAGCTCTTTCTGCTTGCTTTCGATTGTCTCAAATATTTTTTGCTGACGGGCATTTGTTTCATTCATCTCCCTCAATTTCTCAGCCATCTGAGATTCTAAAAGTTGAGATTCGTTTTCACGTGCAGCAAAACTATTTTCTATCTGGTTCAGTCGATCAACTTTTTCTTTAACCTGCTCTGCAAGTTCATCAACTTTTAATCTGGTATTTCTCTCTGCCTGATTAAGTTCTGATAGCACATTACGAATTTTATCTGCCTCAGCATTTTGCAGTTCTATTTGATTTGTTAACTCTTCTAAAGCAAGTCTTTTTTCACTCTCACTGTTTTCAAGAGCTATAATTCTATTTGTAACACCAGCCGTCTTCTCATCAATTTCTGCACTAATTTCTTCAAGCTTAATCTTTTTCTGAATGTTTTCATCCGTAAGTTTTTCAACTTCTTTTTTTAGAATTTGAGATTTTTGTTCTTCTTCGTACAGCTTGGATGAAAGATTTTCTATTCTGAGTTTTATTTCCTCTTCATCTTTTTCAAGTGCAGATAATCTAATTACCTTTTCATCAATCTGTTCCTGATTTGCAGCCAAAGCAAAAGATAATTCATTTAACTTACTTCTCTTCTCATCTTCTTCTTCAGATAATTGAACGATAACTGCTTTCAAAGAATCACACTTTTGTTCCCGGGAATTTATTTCGTTACTTAACTTCTCAAGTTTTTCAGAATATAATTTTTGCTGCGTATCTAATTCACTTACAAGCAGTTTTTGCTTCTCTAAAAATGATTCCTCGTTCTCTAACTTATTAGTTAATTCTGCTAATCGTTCCCTCTTATTATTAATTTCGATGGTAAGCTTCTCTAATTCTGCTTTTGCAGGAATAATCTCATCGACAAATAAAGATTCGGTGGCATTCAATTTATCTACTAACTTTTCTAACTCAGCCCTTGTCTTCTCCTCTGTCTGCGCGAGTTGTGATAAATTTTCTCTAATTAGTTCAGCCTTCTTTTCCTTTTCCTCAATTTCAATATTCAACTCTTCTATTCTAAAAACCTTTTCACGCTCCTCAGAATCAAGGTTTTTATTTTGTAAGATTTTTTCCTGGTGATAAGCTTCATCATTTTTTATCTGATCTGATAAATCTAGTGCTATTGCTTTTTTATTTTCAATTTCATCAACTAAAACTTCAAGTTCTTTTCTGAGCCCATCGGTTTTTGCTTCATTTAAATTAATGTTTTTTGATAGTTTATCAACTTTTTCAATTCTTTCCTGCTCAAGAAGTTCAAGTTCTCTAAATTCTATTCGCTTTTTATTTAACTGGGCTTCATTAACATTGATAAGTTCGTTCAGTTCATCTACTTTTTGAGTTCTTAATTCTAATTCTTCAGAAAGCTTACTAAGCGTTTCACTTCGTTCTTGTTCCAACAATTCAATTTCTCTATACTCAGCCCGTTTTTGGTTTAATTGGTTTTCGTTTTCTTTAATAAGATTGTTTAACTCATTCACTGTTTTGGCATTTGCAATCTCTGCTTCGGTGAGTTTATCAACGTTTTCTTTTCTCTCTTGTTCCAATAGTTCAAGTTCTTCAACCCTGCTTTTCTTTTGCTCTAAATGGACTTCGTTAATCTGAATAAGCTCATTTAGTTCATTTACCTTTTTTGTTCTTAATTTTTCTTCTTCAGATAATCTTGCAATCTCAGAATTAATTACTTCAAGTCTTAACTCCTGCTCTTTTGCTTCGCGCGATAACTCTTCAATCCAATGGATTCTTTCCTTGCCAACTTTATCAAGTTCTTCAAGGCTTTGTTTTTTATCTTCGGTTAGATGTTCTTTAAACTTAAGCTGATCAAAAACTTTTGATAGCAAAGATTTCTTTTTGTTTTCTTCTTCCTCAAGAATTCCTATTCTGGATTGTAGGCTTTCAACTTTTTGTTTTTGTTCATCAGCCTGTCTTACTAATTCCCGAAGTTGTTTTTTTCTATTCTCTTCTTCTTCGTACAGCGTAGAAATTTTTGATCCAAGAAATTCTGCCTGTTTTGTCTTTTCTTTAACTTCTTCATCAAGCTCTTTTAACAAGTTAACAGAATTATTTTCCTTTTCTTTAAGATCAAATAATTTCTTATTCAACTCGGTTATTTCATTTTCCTTCTCGTGAATTTCATCTAAAATTCTGTGCTGCTCCTCCGTCAATTCGCTTATCTTGTTTTCAACATCACTGATATCTTTAATAGATTTTTTAAGCTTTTTGTTATTTAATGATTCAAGTTCTTTTTTCTTTTCGCTTATTCTTTCATTTAATTCATCTTCAAGCGAATTAAGTTCATCTATCTTTTCTTCTGCAGCAAACATTTTATCTTTAAGTTCATCGTATTCTTTATTCAGCGCTTCAATCTCTTTACTTCTATCGCTAATTATCTCATCACTGGCATCAAAGTTTGTGTCTCTTAAGTTTTCATTATTACTGATTTGATTTTTGATTCGATCTATACGAGAGGAATAATCAAGCAGGATATTTTGTTCTTCTAATTTTAATTGGCGAAGGTTAAGGATTTCTTTATTGAAGCCTTCAATATCAGCTTTGTTTTGTCTTTTTTGTTCACGTAGTGATTCTATTTCGCTGGATAAAGAAAGTTTACGTTCGTTTAAATCAGAAACTTCCATTCGCATCTTTTTTAAAACATCATTAAGATTGCGAACGTTATCTTCCTTCTCAGCAATACTGTTAATTCTAAAGAGAAGTTCTTCGTTTTCTTTCTCTAATTCCCGTAGTTTTTTATTCTCAAACAAACCCATAATGGCTCCTATTAAGTATGCCTAGTATTATCGAAAATATTAGATAATTGTGTAAAAACTCAAGATGAAATTAGGTATTGTAGCGCAAAATTTCAATTAAACAAAATTTTACACCATGTAAATCTTACGTACGATTTGAGCAGCTAAAATCCGCTAAAGATTTCCTTCACGATAACGTTTTCGGAAGTTAATTTTTTCGATCTGTCGTTCAATTATTAGATCTGCAAGTTTCTGCGGAATGGATTCTTTATTCTTCGATGAAAACAACTCGGCTAAGTTTTTTTTCGCTTATGTCTATTCTGTAAAGTGTGTTGATTAAGAGGTTATAATTCTTATCCAGCATATCTTTCATTTTTTCTGTAAGATATTTTCTAAACTCCTCAAGTTTTTCAAAATCATTCGTGGGTATAAGCGATGAGTAATCACTTTTAACAAAATCTTTTGAAACAAATTTTTGTATGGAAAAGATTTCTTCTTTATTTAGATCTTCATTCATAAGGAATAATGAATCTTGAATTTTAAAATTAATTTATAACAAGCATAAGTAAAAAACACAGCCGCAAATACATCTATTGAATAATGAACGTGCTGCAAAATTACTGAAATTGCAACAACAATTGTGCTTATCAGAAAAACAGATTTAATAATTTTATTTTCTGAAACGAGAAATAAAATAAAAAGAGTTGCTGTATGCCCGGAAAAGAAAAGATCTTTGGTTAGTGTTTGTCCTGTTCCAAAAAATTCTACAAGTGGATCATTTAATGCAATCATAGCCACCGGGGGCTCTAATGGAAGCAAAAACATTGCAGCAATTCTAACTGCAACCATCAAAGTGTAAAGTTGTATTGCAAACATTAATTGCCTGGGATTTTTAGAAAGCGTAGCAACTGCAACAACAATAGAACCATATATTAGTGCAAACGTAAGCCACGTTAAATCTATTGGATTAAACAAATTTAAAATAGGATCCGGTACAACAGCACCTTTACGCGCTTCTACATAGTTTAAGAAGTTTGTTAAAGATGTTAAAACAATTGATAGCAGAATCACGGTTATTAAAACTTCAACTCTGTTTCTTTTATCTTTTAAGAATTCTTTCCAGTTCATAATCCCCTGAATGGATAATTATTTTATTAGTTGTCTACAAAATTTCGAGTGTCATTTCGAGGAGTTTTACGAGAGAAATCTACTCCAACTAATAGCAAAGATTTCTCACCCACTGAAGTGGATTCGCAAATGACAATTTAGAACTAAAACTTAATATTCCCTAAAAAATACGGAAGCATACTTCTCCATGTCGGCCAATCATGGGGCTGATCGTATCCCCACAAATCTAACCAATGTCTTACTCCACGTGCATTTAGTATGTTGGATAATTGTCTTGATGCATCGGGATCCTCAAAATTTCCCTGTCCTGAGGCTATTACAATTCTGCCTTTTCTCATATGATCAAACATAAAATTATCATCCCATCGCGGTAAATAATCTACAGGCGAATTAAAGTAAACATTGTCATCAAAATATCCTTTTGTATAACTTTTCAAATCATAACTGCCGCTCATCGCAATCGTACCGGAAAAAATATCCGGACGTCTGAAAAAATTGTTTGCGGCGTGCAGTGCGCCAAGAGATGCGCCTGTTGTGATAATCGGAACTAAACCTTTGCTATGATTATGAATAAAAGGTACAACTTCTTCAACAATGTATCGATTATATTGCTGATGACGAATAGCTTTATGAGCCGGATGCATATGGTTATTCAGCCAGCTTTCGTTGTTTATACTATTGATTGAAAATGCTTTAAGTTTTCCATCACGTAAAAATCCGCCAATGGAATCTATAAGTTTAAATCTTTCATACTCAAGATAATCTGCTCCCGCAGTAGGAAACATTAACAGAGCATAACCGTAATGTCCGTATACAACAATTTCCATTTCCTTATTTAAGTTGGGGCTGTACCAGCGATGAATCTCTCTGCTCATTAAATCTCCTTATTGATTGAAATGTCGAATGTGAAAGTAAGGAAATGGGTTAAATTTTGAAAATCATATCTATTATAGAAATTAAACTATCTCAATAGTGTTCAAAAAATAAGACTTAACGAGTTTTTTAATTAGTCATTTTCAAAATAGAACAAATTATATTATGAAATTTTTAAATTCTTATTATGCTTCCCCCGATGGCAGAGTATTTGATAACTTATAACTCATCAAGATTATTTGATTGATGTTATAACCCTGGTTATTTTTGAAATGTTCAGTTTTCTTTGGTTCTGAATAAACAATTTATTTTAATTTTATAAGGGGAATCTTATGAAATCGTTTTTGTTTTTTCTCCTGTTTAGTATTATTTCAATAATAGCATTTCGTTGTTCTGATGAACCCGACGAAATAATTACTCCAACTCCAACTGAAAAACCAATATGGGAAAATGATGACTCCTTTTTCCGCACAGATAAAATTATCTTAAATGCACGGGTAGATAGTGGTAAATTTTTAATTGCTGGAGTTAGTCACGTTTCTATGTATGATTCTTCAACCGGAACTCGCCATAATGGATCTGCTGAAAATAATGGAGCAATAAATTATAAACCCGCAATAAATTTTCCTTACGTTATGTATTTGGGAAATAATGATTTCCAACTAATAATTAATTCGCCTGCGTATATGAGGGTGTATGGTGGGAACACTGCGGGATTTCCTTTTACTGACGGTCTTAGGTTCTCTGATTTCAATCTTGGTTATTCAGAGAATGCAAAAGTTACAAGCGGAGATTTTTCTGCCCAAAACGGTGCATTCAATAATAAAAATCAATTTCTTACTTTAATAGATGACAGCAAAGGAGTTGGAGAACTTGATTATTCTTTTTGTTTAATTGATTTGAATCCCACCGAATCTGTTTTCAGTGGTTATCCTGCTTTAACATTAAATCCCGTACCCAAAAGAATAAACCTGAACACAAATATAAGCGAATTTATTAGGGTTTTTGAAGCAATAGATGATATGTTTTATGTACAAATTGGATCTGGGATATATGTTATTAATTCTTTTGGGGATGTTGCACTTGCCCAAGGGTTAAATACCTTAATTTCTGATTTTTATCTTTATAGGGATACGCTATTTGCTTATGCTCCATTCTTTGGAAGCATATATTATTCGAATGATAAAGGATATAATTGGAATTTTTATGTTTCTGGATTACCACAATATTTATTAAAATTTTTTGAAGTTGAAGGAAAACTATGTTTTTATATTTATAGCCAGATTGCATGGATGGATTTTGAAAATCAAAAAATCGTTGAACTTGATAATGAAGGTTTAGAAGGCAACGAAATTACTTCCGTAAATGAATTTGGTAAAACAGTATGGGTTTCCACATTAAGCGGTATGTTTAAGAAAGATGTTACGGACTTCTTTACTAAAAAGGAAACAACTTCATCTAAACCTTTAAATGGATTAATTAAACGCCACAATAGCAATTAACTGAGTGACATCTTAAATAAATTCTAAATAGATGATGAATAAAAAAATATTTCTATGGGTTATAAAATATTTTTATGCTATTAAAACCCATTTGCATTTAATCTAGCCTCTTTATTTTTACAACAGATTTAAAATTGTACTTGGTAATAAGTCCTCCCCCAAGCTTATTATCAGTACTACCCCGATGTTTTCCCCTACATCGGGGACTTTTTTTATGGAGTCCATCTTAAAGTGTTAAAGTGCAGTACACCTCTTAGGTGTGCTGCACTTTTGCTTCATCAAAGTTCTTTTACCAAACCGGAATATTTTCTCTCAATCTTAAAACCAAAACGATAGAAATATTCCGGACGGAAAAAGCCGGTAGTAACAAACTTAATATTTTCCGATTTAAGTCTGTTGAAAAGTTCATTCATAACACCTTCACTTATTCCTTTTCGTCTGTAACGGTGGGATACCACAATTTTTTCCATGTGAACTGCATCTTCATCACTACGGTAATAAAAAGTTCCGCCAATAATAAAACCTCGCTCAGATAATGCAACAAGAAACTGATGTTCCGGTCTGAAGTTTACATTAAGATTTGCTTCAAGGTAAAGCTGATGCAGTTTAGAAATCTCTTTGGGGTTAATTGGATTTCTTATCGTATAAATATTGCCGTCATCATCCTGTAATTGCACAACAAGATTTGGCTGTGCTGCAATCTCTGATTTTGTACTTAACAATGCCGCCGTATCCGAAGGCTTAAGATGCGGATAACCCAAACGGGTGATGAAGTAAGTCTCCTTTTCGTCCAGTTCAAATTCAAAGTGTAATGCATTAATAAGTTTTAGTGATTCATCTTTAGATATTTTACGATGTCTTTGTTTTTTTACAAGCTCGCGCAGTACATCTTTAAATCTTTGTGATGAATTATAAAAAACTGATTCCAGGAAAAATCTTGCACGTGCGGCAGGATACTGTTCTTCAAGATCAAACAAACGATAAGTTTCATACAATTCGTAAATCATTTCTGCTTGTGCTGATAAAGAAGCATTTCTATTTAAAATGAACCACCTATGAAATCTTTTAACTGCAAAGTAAAGCTGCTTTGGCAGGAAACCATGATTTTTAACATTATGGATAAAAGAATCAATTCTAGAAATTATGTCGTCTTTATTTTCAAAACTTGAGTTGGCAAGCTCTTTGCGAAATTTATTAATTAAGTGAATACCGTCATCAACACCTTCTGCTTCAATTATTCCTGAAAAGATTGCATTCCAGACAGAAGCTTTTTTAATCTAGCGGATATTTTTCTTCCGTTTGCTTTACAAAGCTTTCATAAAAGTTCATTACAAACAAAAGGGTGGATTCTGTTTTTTTACGTTTAGAGAAAGATGTAATTATGCAGCCCGTTTGATAATCATGCGGAGAAATAATAAGTCCCTCCGGAGTTGTGTCAGTAAGTTCCATCTTCATATCGGATAACTTCCAAAACTTTACATAAGCGGAGGCAGCATTCCATACAAAAAACTTCCAGAGGTTTCTAAGTTTCTCTAATGTCAACTCATCATTTCTTTTATACTCACGCCTGATAAATCTTTCAACCGATTCATCTCCAACAAACTCTTCTGTCCATAAATTATAATCTTCCCACAAACCCCCGAATTTTGCAGCAAGCTTTTCTCCATTTACTTCCGTGCCCGCAATAACTTTCCATTTAATTTCTTCCAGAATCGTTTCAGAAGGCTCAGTGTGATTGAGATGAATAGCAAGATCAAATCCGCCTAAAAATCTTGTTTGGACCGTAACACGGAAAATTGATCTTTTTTCTGATTCTGAGTATTTACTTATCCAAACGCCGGACGGAAGAATATTATTTAGTGAAATGAGAACATGTTCGGAAAAAAGAAAAATAGCTTCACGAATAATTTGCTTTTCGCTAATTGCTTTTTTAAGAATAGATTGATCTGCTTCTGAAATAGCCTGATCAAATATCAAAACATCTTCCCAGCGGTATTCTTCGCCTGTTTCCGGATCAATAGACACGCGCTGATTTTGACCAAGCCATGCTGTGAATTGATTTCTAATTTCCGTTCGTGATTTTAATGCAACTGACTGAATATCTTTTGTGGTTCCGTAAAGTTCATACTGTAAAAAAATCCTTCTGATTTTTTCATAGCTCGATGGATGATTGACACCGTAACTAACAAGCATTTCAAAAAGATTTGGTACTGATGTTTTACTTAAATCTGTTTTGGATGTTACGGATGATATAAGGTTATTAATTACAGATTCTATTTCTCTTAAATTTTCATCACCACGACTGATATTATTTATGGAATTGATAATCTCATCGCTTATAAAATTGTAATCGATCTTAGAGTACAATTCAAATAATTTTCTAAAGTTATCTTTTCGCAGCGTCTGCAGCGCAGCCCGAAACATTTTGCGCTTAGTTGATAATTCCCTTATTAACATTGGTCTAAATGCAATTTCAACAGCCAGTTTATAATGTGTTGATTTTGAATCTTTGAGTATTTCAGAAAAGTAATCGATTGATTTGCTATTATCATCAACCAAATCCGATTGAAGCATAACCATTGCAAAGTGTAAACCTAAAATGGAGATTTCTTTGGCCGCTAAAATCTCTGCAAAATTATTTCTTGTTTCATCATTATTTTTTACCTGATTGATTCGTTCAACAAATTCAATATCTTTTTCTGCTTCTGTTTTTCTATACCACCTAAATATTCCTTGTCCGGCAAATTCTACAAGCTCAGAATTTCCAAGCCAGTAAAAGGGATTCGTTAGAATATTTTGCAGATCTATCTGCATTGTATTTATGCGATATGAATAATTTCCAATCTGAAAGATGTTTTCTTCTTCATTAACACTTTTGATCACCAGTGACGAATGAAGCTTTGGAATAGAGATAATGTTTTCCTTTATAAAAACGTCACGACTCAAGGCTCCTTTTTCACGCAAGAACCAATTTGGGATTTTTACTTCATTCTTACCTAGCGGAAGTGAAAGATGATCTTTCTGATACATTGATTGAATAAATTCTTCAAAATTCTTTTCGATCACCCGGCGTTTATAGGTTCCTTTCGGGGTTAGTTCGCCATTGGCATCATCAAAAGCACGAGTGATAATTCTAAAATCCAGAATACGCTCAAACGGGGCTAGAAAATTATTAACACTTACAATCACTGTTGAAAAATATTCCTGTCTCTGCTGCTCATCCATGTTTTTTAATGGAGAGTGTTCTGATTCAAGATCAGGAAAAATTAAAACTGTGTTAAACGGACGATGATCACCGGCAAGAAAAACCTGTTTTACAAATTCAAAATCACGAAACAGATTTTCAATTTTCTGCGGCGCTATCGTTTCGCCTTTTACATTTTTATAAATCTCTTTTTTACGATCTATAATTTCAATAAATCCATCTTTATCCATCCGCATAACATCGCCGGTTGCAAGCCAGCCATCAGCATCAAATGTTTCCTCATACTTTTCTCCATAGTAATTTTGCATTACATAAGGACCACGAATTAATATCTCGCCATCTTCACCAAGTTTAATTTCAATTCCCGGTAATGCTTTGCCAAGCGAGTTCTCACGATATTGAAACGGTGGTGTCATTGTAATTCCGCCTGTTGCTTCAGTCATACCAAATCCGCTCATCAACTCAACACCGTATCTTTGAAGAAATCTAAAAATATCCGGAGGAAGAAATCCCGCTGCAGAAAGTCCCCACTTTAAATTACCGCCGGTTGCACTAATAACAGCTTCTTTTATTTTTTCATCATCATCAACTTCAACATCAATTCGTGTAGTTATGTATTCATAAAGCTGAATCCACTTTTTAGGGATTGAAATAAAAATACTTGGTTTAACAAGACGCATATTATCAATCATCGTTTCAACGGATGGATTTTCCATAAAGCAATATTCCGCTCCCCAGAAAATTGCACCTGTCATCTCCAGCCATCTGCCAAAGGTGTGATACAATGGAAGGAAAGCAAGATAACGATCTGCATCACTTATGCCGGGTATTGCCATTGCTCGGCAGAATCTTTTATAAACAATGTTTGTGTGAGAAAACATTATTCCCTTTGGCTCGCCGGTTGTACCAGATGTGTACATTAATGTTGCAAGCGAATCAGGTTTTATCTGCACATCTGTTTTTATGCTAAGATCAGATGCCATTGCTTTAAATTCTTCAAAGCTTATTACCCAATCTTCCGCAGCATTGCCTTGTAACATTACAACTGTTTTAAGAAATGGAGTTTCTTTTTTTATCGATCTGATTTTTGCAAGCTGTTTTTCATCATCAGCAAAAAGTATTGGTGCTTTGGTTTGATTAAGTATATAAGAAATATGTTCTGATACAGAGTTTGCCGGAATCATTGCATTAACAATTCCCGATGTTAAACAGGCAAGATCCAGCATAACCATTTCTAAGCTGTTTTCCAGAAGGAATGCAACAATTTTATTTTCGCTTTCAATCTCAAAAAGGATATGATTGATTGATGAACGATAAGATGAAACTAAATCAAAAGTTTTTTGCCAGCTATAATCAATAGTTTTACCGTCTTTAATTATCCTGAAAAGATTTTTCTTTTTGTATTGGGTAACTCTCTGATTAAATAAAACATCAAAAGTGTAATTGCTTTGAACGATAAGTGAGTGAATTAAATTATCCCATCTTCGTTCATCATAAATTTTCTGAAGAAATGTTGAATTGCGGAAAAGATTTAGGTAGTTATGAATTATAGAAACAATTTTTTCGTTGGATTGTTTTGAAAGCGAAGTAAGATACTCCCCAAACCCAAAGAACAAATCCTTATCCATATTTTCCATAAAAGGATTTGCAAGCTCGCTGCTGAAAAGTCCGTTAAAAATATTTTGCCAGTATTCAACATCCTGCTCGTTAGCTAGCTGGCTATTGCTTAATGCGCGACTTAGCTCTATGCGAAGATTAATTATCAGATCATCAATCTCGCTTTGCTCTAAGGATGCTTTGCCTGCAAGAAGTTTGTCGTTTAATTCTGTAATGATGAATTGGATTGGTT
Source organism: uncultured Ignavibacteriaceae bacterium (assembly GCA_963812305.1). Lineage (GTDB taxonomy): Bacteria > Bacteroidota > Ignavibacteria > Ignavibacteriales > Ignavibacteriaceae > IGN3. Next base: position 215,513 of record CAWEUT010000002.1, on the reverse strand, counting down.
GCTCATTTTTCACTCTGTAATAAGAGAATTAAAAATTGTTTTTAGGAATATAATAATTTATTGATGAGAAAGTTTGTTCGGTTGATGAGTAATAAAAACGTCACGGAATGATATCCGTGACGTCTAATAAAAGAAATAGATTCCGGATCAAGTCCGGAATGACAATATAATTAGTTCTTTATTCCTGCAGCTTCTTCAAGCATTGCAGTTGTAACAGATTTTGGTCTTTCGATCGGATAACCAAGACCGCGATCCCAAATAATATTTGCAACAACACCAAGTGCTCTTCCAACAGCAAACAGAACTGTGTAGAAATCATATTCCTTTAATCCGTAGTACCATTGTATAACACCGGATTGTGCATCAACATTTGGCCATGGATTTTTTGCCTTACCTTGTTCTAACAGAACAGGTGGAACAACTTTAAAGAGTAAATCAACATACTGGAACAAAGGATCTTTTGGTAAATGCTTTAAGCAGAATTCTCTTTGCGCCATATAACGTGGATCTGTTTTTCTTAATACAGCATGACCAAATCCTGGAATTACCTGTCCGCCTTTTAAAGTATCCCAAACAAATTGTCTCATCTCTTCTTCGGTAGGAATTTTACCATTCATTTTATCATAAACGCCCTGCAGCCATGCAAGCACTTCCTGATTAGCAAGTCCGTGTAATGGTCCAGCAAGTCCGTTTGTCATTGCCGAAATTGAATAGTAAAGATCGGAAAGTGCACTTGCAACAAGATGTCCTGTATGTGCGCTAACGTTACCGCTTTCGTGATCGCTGTGAAGAATAAAATACATTCTTGCAACATCATCATAAGGTTTTGCAATGCCCATCATATGCGCAAAGTTACCGCCAAGATCTAATTTAGAATCTGATTCTATTAAATCACCATTCTTGTATTTTAATCTATAAATAAAAGCAGCTATGCCTGGAAGCTTTGCAAGAAGATTTAAACCATCTTCATAAGTAGGAGCCCAGTAATCATTTTTCTTTAAATGTCCTGAGTTATATTCTTTAACAAATTCTGATTCGCGCTGCATTGCTAGTATAGCAGTTGAAAACATAACCATTGGATGTGAATCTGCAGGCATTGCTTTAAGAATATCATAAACATACTTTAGGAACTACATGACGCTTGCTAAACTCTTCAGCTACTTCCTGTACATCTTCCATTGAAGGAATATCACCGGTAAGCAGGAAGAAGAAGAAGCCCTCTACAAAAGGCATTTCTCCACCCGGAACTTTAGGCAGTTTTTCTAAAACTTCAGGAATTGTAAATCCGCGAAAGCGAATTCCTTCAAACGGATCGAGATAAGAAATATCTGTGATAAGACTTTTAATATCTCTTGCACCGCCGATGATCTGACCGATGTCAACCTCATCAACTTTTACATTACCGAATTCTTTAAGTAGACGTGTGGTGCGCGGGCGCCAGGCTTCTATCTTATCCTGGACTTGTTTTTTCAAGCGGGACATTTTCTCCTCCTGAGATAAATATAAATTGTGCTTTTTTATTTCCTTCTATTAAAAAAGGAAAATGAATTTTATTTGATTTTAATATACAAAGAAAATTTAACTGTTGCGCTTGGCAATTAAAAAATCTTTAACTCTTTTCCCGCCTTGGCGGTTTGGATTTTTATGTTTTTATATTTTTTAAGTATTGAACTTCCCATCCAATCCAATTGCATCTTCATCACCGTGAGTTAGAATTACATTATCAGGTTTTAGTTTATCAACAATACTTAATAAATCTTCTCTTCTAGCGTGGGCAGAAAATTTAAAGTTTTTTATTGTACAATTAATTTCTGTTAATTCATCAAAATCAGTAAGCTGAATTTTATCTCCGCGTTCAGAGTTTGCAATTATGTAACCGGGCGTATCTTCCGCCATATATCCAACAGTAAAGATTGCGGAATCTTTTTGCTTAAGCCACCGCCTTGCAAAATTAAAAGATGATGTACCTTTAATCATCATTCCGCTTGATGCAAGCACAATGCAAGGATGCTTAAAGAATTCTTCGGGATTAGAAATTTCATAATAATCTTTTTGCGGAATCGTGTTCAGTTCAAATTCACTATCAACTCTGTTTACTACAAAACGATTGTAATCATATGCACGGTTAATTTTTGTGCCGAGTCCACCTGTATAAATATCTACAGTTGTAAGTTTTCTCTTTAACATCAACTGCCAGATAGTTGCAAGCATTTCCTGCATCTTGCCAAGAGAAAAAACAGGAATGAGAATTGATCCGCCTTTATTTAAAATATTATTTGCTTCTTTTGCAAAACGAAACGATTCAGAATTCCAGTCTAAAAGCAATTCGGAATCTGTTGCACCATAAGTTGTTTCAAGAATTAAAGTATCAATTTTAATTTCGGGAAGCTGAGCTGAGGCTTGAAGTGTTTGTGATGAAAGATTAATATCTCCCGTATAAAAAATTTTATGATCATTGTTTTCAAGAAGCACTCCAGCAGAGCCAAGAATATGTCCCGCATCATAAAAAGTACAATTTACTTTTGCATCTTTTTGCTGATGATATGAGTTTAGTTCAAATTCGTTTTGATATTCTTTGTACTCAATCATCTGGATTAGTAAATCAACTTCATCATGAGAGTAAAATTCAAAATCATCTTCTTCAATTTCTTTCTTTAGAATTGAAACGGAATTATGAAGAGTAAGTTCTGCGAGTGCTCTTGTTTGCGGAGTTGTAATGATCTTTACATAAGGAAATCTTTTTACAAGAAAGGGAAGTGAACCAATATGATCCTGATGAGCGTGAGAGATTAAACAGTAATCAACCGATTTATCTTTTATTAAATCAAAGTTTGGTAGGGATTCTAATCCCTTTTTCTGAGGATGAATACCGCAATCAAGAATAATTCCGTTGCCGTTAAAATTTAAGTAGTAACTATTTGCACCGATTTCATTTCCACCGCCAATCGGAAGAAACGAAATCATTTATTTTCTTCTCTCATTTCGTTTTCGATATTATCAACATCTACTTCATTTAAAACTACTTTTTCCGGAATTTTAAATTTCTCAGATGGAACTGCGCCGCCTTCATTAATTCTTGTTGCGGTAAGATTAATATTCATTCCGCCGGACTTTGTTTCTGATTTGAGTGTCAGCCATTCCCAGACCCAAAGTTTTGTTCCGGTACTTTTCATTTCATAAACATCGCAATCTTTACCAAGAAAATTTTCTGAGCCAATTTTATTCGCCCCCATACTTAAAAGCATCTGCTCGCCAAATTCATTAAATCCTTTTTGTCCCTTTAGCTGTTCGATTGATTTTAATATCGGGTTTCTAGTTTTTGTTCCGCTGTTTTGATCGATGTTAATCATATACTGAAATTCACCATCAATAATGTTTACAAGATTTAATGATTTTGTAAATCCGCCAACACTTAAAACAGAGCGAGTGTATTCTGCCTGCCTCATTCCCCAGCTATCAAAGTAAAGAGTTTTTGTTCCTTCCTGTGAACCGGTGATGATGTATTCAATCACTCCGGATTTGATTCCATATCTTTTCTGAAACTCAGAAGTTGATTCCTTCCCTAAGTTATCGGATTCATCTTTGCTGCTATCGCCACAACTTAAAAAAATAATTGCGGTAATCAGTGAAATTGAGAATAATAATATTTTTTTCATTGTCTTAAATCTTTTATGTTTTTGTCTGATTGAAAATAAGTAAAGTGTAAACTTACTTCAATTAAAATATTGAAGTAATAAAAATTTATTGTCAAAATTGTCGTGGAAAATTAGCAAGTCACACTGAGCGAAGTCGAAGTGTGACTATTCTTAGCATAAACAATATCTTATCCTTCGTCTAAGCTCAGAATAACAAGGGGCTTATTTCATTTGTCTCTTATAGCCCAAATTACGTCAGAAAGTGTTACTTTATCTTTTTCAAATTCAAACTTCAAAAGATAGTTTGGATTAAAGCCCTGCATATATTTTTCAATTCTATCTTTCAACCACATAATTTCTGATTTCAATTTCCAATGTTCACCATCTTTTGAATAGAGAACTATAAACAATCTATTCTTTAAATGTTTGCGCTGCTGCTGTGATTGATGTTTATAAAGCCATTTAATTAATTCATCTGTTTTCTTTATTGCTTCCTCAATTTTATACGGAAAGTTTTTAGGGTAGATGGATGTTTTGTGATCAAACGATTCACCATCGATTGTAAAATCAACAAGCCTGTCTTTACTGTCTAATGCTGGCTTTACATTTGGGAGAGAACAAAATATATTTTCAACAGCTTGTGCTGACCAGAAGTTGTACCATCTATTTATTGTGTAGTTAAAGTAAAGATCAAAATCTTTTTCAGATCTAAATCTTTTATCAATTTCTTTTAAGAGTTCTTCAAATAAAAATGTGTGATAAATAAAGTTAGTTTGTTTATCGAACGTATCGTTTTGTTTTTGTCCCCATTTGTATGGATGTACAAGTCGTTTTTTTAGTTCAGATTCAATTTCGGTTAATGAATATTTCATTTCTTCTGAAATATAAAAATATACTCATGTTTAAAAACATAAAATCCGCCTGCAAGCGCACGATAACGCCACAGTTCTTTTTGGTTACGTTTTGCGGTTGTTTCCTCAAAGTTTTTTACGATTGTGGATTTCAAAATCATTCCGCGTTTTAAAAATTCCTGCATAACATAAAATCCTAATGGAATCCATTCGCCACCGGAATATTTATCACTTATAACAACAGCAGCAAATCTTTTTTTATCAAGATGAGGAAGACAATTATCCAAAACCCTTCCAAAACCTCTTAGAAAATCTTCAATCGATTTAGTGTTTGATAAATCAGATTTGCTATCACTAAACTTAATTATATCCCAGTAAGGTGGATGAAATATTTGAAACTGAAATGATTTTATATCTAAAATTGATAATGTGTTTTTCAAATCAACCGAAGCACTATCACTATTTATAAATTCTAATTTTACGTTATTTGGATTTTCTTCTTTTGCAATATTCTTTTTGGTTTGATCCAAAGCTTTTCTTGATAATTCAATTCCGACAGCATTTCTACCAAGTCTTTGTGCTTCAATTAATGTAGTTCCGCTGCCTAAAAATGGATCTAAAACCCACTCGCCTTTTTTTGTATAACGTCGTAAAAGCTGATTCGGTATTTGCGGAATAAAATTTCCCCAGTATCCTGCGTGATGAACTCCTGAGTTATCCCGCTTATTTAAAATCCACAAGCTGTCTGTAATTATATCATCGTACTCTTTCCAGCGATTCAAATTCAAATCATTTATTTTGCTTTGCTTGGTTTCAGTTAAACTTTTCTTCAATCGTTTTATATAATATTTAGTTCGTTCTATTGTATGCGTTTCTAAAATTTGATTAATCTCACCAAGCAAAAATTCTTTTGGAACCGAGACAAATCCATTTTCTAAAACAATGTTCTTGCTTTTATCTTTTTTAACTGAAGACAGTAGTTCAGAAAAATCTTTTCTTATTTCAATAAGATTTGATTTCTCAAGTGAATTTGAAATTGTGATTAATAAATCCTGTTTCATTAATATTATTTTACTTCTTCGTTAAATCGTTTGATAACCATTTCAGAAATTGTTTTTCCAATACTTAAAGAAGCCGTTGCCGCGGGAGAAGGTGCGTTTAAAACATGCACCATTCTTTCTGCTTCAACAATCCTAAAATCATCAACAAGTTTTCCGTCGCGCTCCAAGGCTTGTGCTCTAACTCCTGCACCACCGACTTCAATATCATCATATTGAATTTCCGGAATCAGCTTTTGCAAGGATTTTACAAACAATTCTTTACTAAAAGATCTTCTGAATTCCTGGAATCCCATTTTATAATATTTAGCAGCCATCTTCCAAAAGCCGGGATAAAGTTTCATTTCTAAAATATCACGAAAAGAAAAATCTGTTTTCTTGTAACCTTCGCGTTTAAATGCAAGCACAGCATTTGGTCCGGCTTCAACTCCGCCATTAATCATTCTTGTAAAATGCACACCAAGAAAAGGAAACTGAGGATCGGGCACAGGGTAAATTAAATTCTTAACTAAATATTGTTTTTCTTTTTTAAGCTGATAATACTCACCGCGAAAGGGTATGATTTGTAATTTTGGATCAACACCAAAAAGTTTTGCAATTCTATCCGATTGCAACCCACCGCAATTAACAATAAACTTTGTCCGATATTCTTCATGCTCTGTTAATAAAACTAAATCACTCCCATCTTTTTTTACTGAAGTTAATTTAGAATCAGTTTTAATCTCTCCGCCTTTTTCACGAATCAAATCAGCATATTTATTCGTAACCGCAACATAATCCACAATTCCGGTTTGGGGAACAAACAAACCATCAATTCCGGATGCGTGCGGTTCATATTCTTTTATCTCAGATTCAGATAATCTTTTTATTCCAGTTAACCCATTTGCTCTGCCTCGTTCTTCCAGCATATTTAGAGCAGGAATTTCTTCGCTGCTTGTTGCAACTACAATTTTACCACACCTATCAAAAGCTAAACTATGTTCCTCGCAAAAAGAATACATCATCTCTCTGCCCAAAGTGCAGTTTGCGGCTTTTAGCGATCCAGGTTTGTAATAAAGTCCGGAATGAATTACTCCGCTGTTATTTCCGGTTTGATGTGCTGCAAGGGAAGACTCAGCTTCAAGCAATAGGAGTTTAACATTTTTCTCTTTTAGAATTGAAAGTGCTGTTGCTGTTCCAACAATTCCGCCACCAATTATTGTAATATCGTAAGTTTTATTCATGTGTGATACATCCAACAGACATTAAATTAGCTGAAAAATGACTTGACAATTAAATATATGTGTTATAACATACAGTTGTGGTTTTGAAAAATTAAATTTGAAATTAAAGTCTCTTTAATAACTCAAATTTAACTAATTCAAGTAAGCAATTAAATATTTATCTTGAATTATAAACAATAAACGAGAATAAAATGAACAAAAATCAAAAATATATAGCTGTAATTGGAATTATTCTGATAGCAATTGCGTTATTCTATTGGTATTCACAAGGTGCCGAGGTTTTTACAAAAACCCAGGTTTTGATAGATAAAACCACCGAACTCGATCGGATGCTTGGGAGTTGAAAACAAACAATATGTTGATCAATTTGTTTTTGGCTTGCTTCCTTCGGGAATGTCATCTATAATGGAAATAATTTCAACAGCTTCAATAGCCGGAGTGGTTGTCATTTTATCAGGAATTTTTATTTATTTATTAAGAAACAAAAGAAAGGAAACAAAATGAAAAAAACTCTCTCAATCTTTGCGGTGATAATTATTTTTACTGCATCCATATTTGCACAAGGCTTTAAAGTTAAAGCAAGCGGCGAACAAACATTTAATTTTGCTGATAATAAAAATCAGGCAACATTTTTTAGCACAACTCCGCTTGAGGATATTACCGGTTTAAGTAACGATGTAAAGGGAAGTGTGACTTTTAATGTGGGTGATTTAAAAACACTTAAAGGAAAAGTGATAGTTTCTGTTGCGTCAATTAAAACCGGAATTGAAATGCGCGATGGGCACTTACAAAGTGCTGGCTGGTTAAATACAGAATCATTTCCTGAAATATCATTCGAAATAAAAAAAGTTAGTGATGTTAAATCTGCTGCAGATAATAAGTTAACAGCAAAAGTAACAGGCAACTACACAATGCACGGAGTAACAAAGGAAGTTACTGCTGATGCAACCCTAACATATCTTGATGAAAGCGAACAAACAAAAATGCGTGCACCCGGAGATTTGCTTGGTGTGCAGGCAAAATTTAATGTTAAGCTTTCTGACTATGGCGTAAACAATAAATTAGTAGGACAAAAAGTTTCGGAAGATATAGAAGTTAGTGTGAATATAGTTGGATCGAATGCTAAGTAAGTGGAATAGATGAATTAGTTATAACCCGATTCAGAATTGAGTCGGGTTTTTTTATTTTAGGGCATCACAATTTTACTTCTTATGAACAAAACTATTACAATTTTCGGAAGTGCGATTCCAACTGAAGATGATGCACAATATAAATTTGCTTATGAGCTTGGTGCAACTCTTGCACAAAACGGATTTAACATTTGTAGCGGCGGTTATAGCGGAATTATGGAAGCCGCATCAAAGGGGGCTTATGATAATGGTGGATTTGTTTATGGTGTAACTATTGAATTGTGGAATAAAGAACCTAATTCGTATATAACTGTTGAAGTACGAGAACAGAAACTATTTGAAAGAATTACAAAACTTCTTGAGCTTGGCGACGCTTACATAATTCTCCAAGGTGGGACAGGAACTTTGCTTGAGTTTGCGGCTGTCTGGGAATATGCAAACAAAAATCTTCAGCAGGAAAAACCAATAATTTGCCATTCCAATATGTGGAAAGAAATAGTTGATGTTATTAATAAGCAAATGCTTCTTGAAAACAGAAGAACTGATTTAATTAAATGTTGTGATAGCGTTGATGAGATTGTTGAGTATTTGAAAACCGGATTATTACTTGTCAAATAATATTTAAAATTACCATACTTCCTCCCTCGTCTCCGCTCGGGATGACGATGACATTAAATGTACTTGTAAACCATTTCAACGTCCAATTCTTTAATGCACTTAAATTGCACATCTGTGCGTGAGCAGGTAAGTGGTTTGGGTGTATAAAAAAAACACGGCGCACATTCTAAATTCAATGATACAATTTTATGTTCTGTTTTCCAGGGATGAATGTAGTTCGGATTTGTTGGACCAATTATCGCAACTACTTTTAATCCCAAGGCAGAAGCAACGTGCATAAGTGCGGAGTCATTTGTAACAAAAACATTGCATCGTTTCATTATTGCAATGCTTTGCAAAAACTTTTCTGTTTTAATCACATAAGTATTTTCAGAATCAATCATTTTATAGATTGATGATTTGAGTTCTTCTTCTTCTGGTCCGCCAAATAAAAATACTCTTGCATTTTTTTCTTTGATAAGTTTCTTTCCAAGCTCTGCAAACTTTTCAGGTTCCCATCTACGCTTAATGTGATTTTTTAATGTTGCACAACCTGGATGAAATCCAACAATAAAATCTTTGTCTGAAATTTTATTTTCCTTTAGAAAACTATCTGCATAAGTTTTATCATCAGAAGAAAGATCAATCTGCATCTCAGGCTCATCATCAAACTTTTTATTCAGGAATTTTTCAATTAGCTTAATGTTTGTTTGAGCGTTATGAGTTTTATCATTTTCTTGAACAGTAACATTGTTTAGCCAGCCAAGGTTTTGCGAATTCATTCTTAAGTACTCAACACCAACTCGTTTCTTTGCACCAATTAAAAAGCTTATAAGGTTGTATTCTTTTCTGTTGGATGGATAAACATTAATTGTGGCATCGTATTTTTTTCTTAATCCAACAACAAACTTTAGAGAGTTTGCAGCTCCTTCTTTTAGAAAATCAAAATGTATTACTTTGTTAAAGTTTGGATTTGTTTCATAAATCTCTTTAGTTCCTTTGAACATTACAAGAGCATCTATCTGAGCAGAGGGAAGTGATTGGCGTAATAATTTTAGTGCGGGAGTAAACATCAATGCATCGCCAATTCCGGAAAGTGCAAGGATTAGGATTTTCATACGGTATTGAGGGAAGATAAAGAGTAAACAGAAGAAGAGAACTTACAACTCACCCTAAATCCCTCTCTTAGAAAGAGAGGGACTTTTAAAAACGTATTTTTCTTCCCTTCTCTTTTTAAGAGAAGGGGTTGGGGGATGAGTTCCAACCCAAACATTAATTTGACCGCCTTTATTGTATTTTACTTGTATCTACTTTTCCCTGAACAAGATTTCTATACTTTTGAATGCTTGCTTTCACGTTCGGGTCTTCCGGAAAAATTGATTCAAGTTTTTGCCAAACTTCTAACAGCTTATCATTTCTTCCCTGCGCTTCATATATATCAATTAATATTCTATATGGGTTGTAATATGATTGAACGTCCGAAGGATCTTTCTCTAATTTTGCCAGTGCTTGTTTCTCAACTTCTTCAGAAAATTTATTGAACTTGTCTTTTGCACCAGCACGCAGATAAAGATTGCTTATCTCATAAAGTAATCCATAATCCATTGGGATTAATGTATTGGGAAGTTTTTCTTCCATTATATTTAATGTATTTACAGCTAATTCATTTTTACCTTGACCGATGTAATAAAGCGTTAATCTTAAAAATGCATTTCTATAATTCTGTACCATACGCTTGTGGTTATCATCAAAGAAAATGTTTGGATCATTCAGCCCGCGGAATTTAAATCCAGGCTGATAATCTCTACTGTAACCAACTGCTTCTGTAAGATTTGCCTGCAATACATTTGGTTCAATAAATTCATCATTAGCCTTACGTTTTTCAGGCACAAGACGGAAAGCCATTCCTTCCATTCTTAGGTAATCACTTAAACCAATTTTACTGTCTTCAGAGCAGGTAACAGCAAAGTAAATTGGTCTCTCCCAATTATTTGCTTCTACAATTTCTTTAACCATTAAATCCTGTACACGCACTGCCTGAACATTACCATAGTTAAGTGTTGGATTCATTGTCCAGCTTATTGCACCTTGCTTTAAAACCGTCGTATCCCGCAATCCAAACTGCTGCATAATATCAGAAAATGAAACCTTGCTGTTTGGCGTTGGAAGGGGAACAGTAATGTTGCGCGCCGACCATTGTATTGGTCTTACATCTTTTATTTGCTGATCCGTTAAACGGATTTTAACTGTACCAACTTTATATGGATCATTATTTTTTAGCTGGGATATGTACCACTCAGTATTTAGCAAACTTAAATTTGCAATTTTAACATCGCGCCTTACTCCTTCAACATCCTGCAAATACCAGAGCGGGAAGGTATCGTTATCGCCATTTGTAAAGAGAACCGAATTGGGTGCACAGCTTTGTAAAAGATTATATGAATAATCCCAAGGAACCCAATTGTTTGATCTATCGTGAGTAAAATAATTTGCCTGTAACATTTTAACTGGAACCAAAACAATTCCAACTGCAAGTACGGCATAAGCGGCAGCATTGCGCATAGAAGTACTTTTAATTTTTGCCTGGATGATATCAATCAATCCTCTAAGTCCGATTGAAATCCAAATTGCATAAACAAAAAAGGCACCAACATAAAAGTAATCTCTTTCCCTTGGCTGTGGCTGCTGCTGATTTTGATAGAACGCAGTTAAGTGTCCCATCAGAATAAACATTATCATAAAGGCAGAAGCCATCTTCCAGTCTTTGCGGAAGTGGAAATAGATGCCAAGTAAACCAAGTATAAATGGAATTCCAAAGAGTGAATCTTTTGCTTCGCCGGCAAAATTAACTCCAATTAGTTTTCCAAAAATATTTCCGATACCATTAAATGGTGCAATGTTTGCGCCCTGATCTTGTTCCCATCCTTCACGTCCTGCAAAATTCCATAACAAGTATCTTGTCATCATATGGTTCATTTGATAGGAATAGAAGAAATCAAGATCAGAAGAATAACCGGTGTAAACAATTTGCTGATGAGGTTCGGTTGCAAATCTTCTTTTGAAAGTAGGGAAGTCGCCGTACTGTTCTCGATTAAGATATTTTACAAGCTCTGTAAATGTATCCGGTGCATTTTCATTCATCGGCGGATTTTGATTAGAACGGATGATAACCATTGCAAACGTCATAAATCCAACCAGTACAAAAATGGAAGACATAAAAACAAGATGTAGTGTGGGCTTGGATTCTTTTCTTGAATAGTGAACACCATAACCAAGTCCTGCAAAGAGCAACACAAGAATAATTATTTCAGTGGCAATATTATCTCCGCCTATATAAGTCATAAGTTCCGGAAGGAATTTTACAACGCCCGGATAAGTTGCAAACAAAGCAATACCTCCAATTATCAAAGGCATATAAAAAGAGTTTCTGGTAAAAATCTTCTTCCAATAAACACCCATTATAAGAGCGCTTATTCCTGCAATAAAAAGTTTAAACTTTGTATCAAAGTCTTTATACTCTTCCATTGTTGGTGGGGTTTGCGATTTTTGTGAACTCCACCAGAAAACAGCAAGCAATAAAATGATAACTGCATGTCCTAAAAATATATAACCGGTTTTCTTTAATGATTCCTCATCATTAACATATTTTTTAAACATAATTATCATAACAACGGGAACGAGTGCAAGAACACTCATCAAGTGCACACCAGTTGATAAGCCTGTTAAGTATGCAATCATCAAAATATATTTTTCACTGTCTTTATTATCAGCGCGTTCGTTCCATCGCATAATTAAATAAGTAACAGCAGCAAAAAGAAAAGTACTGAACGCATAAACTTCAGCTTCAACACCGTTGAACCAAAAAGTATCACTAAAAGAAAAAGCAAGCGCACCAATAGCTGCAGAAACATAAGTTGCTATTGCATCAAACATATTATCTGCTTTTTTGCCTTTATAGTTTTCAATTAGTTTTACTGCGATGAGATAAAGGAAAAGGATAGAAAAAGCTGATGATATAACGGATATCATATTAACTCTAAAGCCAAGATTTTCCCCGAGTGGCAGTTTTGAAAAAATATTTCCCAGCAGTAAAAAGAATGGTGTTCCCGGAGGATGTGGTACTTGCAGTGAGACTGATGCAGCTATAAACTCACCGCAATCCCAAAAGGAAACTGACGGCTGCACAGTCATGAAAAGAACTATGAAAGAAATTATAAAAACAATTCCTGCAATAACTTTATTAAGCAGATTGAAATTCATTATTACCTCAAAATTGAATAAGTGCTTTTATTAGATAAAATCATTAATATTTAATCATACTAAAAAGTGTTTTTTGATAAGCCAATGAATCAAATTCACTCTTCGACTTCGCTCAGAGTGACAAAAGATTTGGGATTCATTCCGCTTGTCATACTGAGCGAAGTCGAAGTATGACAATTAACAATATTTTCATAACTATAAGCAATAATATCTTTGTTTAGGAAAAGAAATTAACTGCTTTTTAGACGTTCAATTTTCTGATTCGTTACTTTTTTTGAATAAGTTATCGTATTTAGATTTATCAACCGGCTTATAAAACTTATCATAAAGATCCTTTAATCTCTTCATCGAAACAGTATCAAAATCCTCATCATCTTTTTGTCGTTTTACAAATTTTTGTAATCCTCAAGTTCGTTACGATCCATTTTATTCTCAAATCTTTTGAGAAAATCCAAATATTTTTGCTGATCTCTGTATGCCATCGGGAATACCTTTCTTGCTGGATAAGCAAAATTAACCGCGCAAAAAATAAACAAACTTTAAGTGCCAAAAAAATGAAATTGAGAGATCTTGATAACTAAGTTTGCTTCATTATTAAGATAAATACGTTTATAATGGGAACGATTATAAAGGATAGGTCATTCTTAATTGGTCAATTGAACAGAAATTTTAACTTCCGGCTGGAATAAGCTGCCAGTTACAAGGACGCTGCTAAATTTTATCCTTAGTTTATCGCAAAATTAAATTATTTGGCGTTATTAAATTTTATATATCAAAATGAATGACAAGGCTTGCACCAAGAAGAATATGACTAAAATCTATGCTCGCATCCCCGCCGCTGACATAATTATATTTGCTGGTGATATTAATTAGTGCTTGTTCTGATAGTTTAAATGCAAAACCAATACCTGCACCTGCTGTAAATTTTGTCTGGTAGTCAGATGATTCATTTGATTCATCGCCATAAGCGTTTTGAAAGTTGGCTGTAAGATTTATAAAATTCACCCCAACTTCTCCAAGAGCAAAAAACTCATCATAAAAAAAATATTTTACTGCTCCTTTTAAGGGAATCGATTTAATAGTAAAACTTATAACCTGTCCCTGATATCCGATGTCCTCAATATTAGCGGGAAAGATTGTATAACCAGAAACTAACTGCACGCTGTATTTAGGATTAAGTCGATATTCCCCGAACAAAGTCCAGCTATGTCCGGTTTTTGCAACATCAAGAAAATCTCCCATTGGTAAGGCTACATCGTAACCCAGACCAGCGCTAATCTTATTTTGTGAATAAGAAAATGATGATAAAATAATAACACAAATAAGTACAACTAATTTTTTCATTAAGAATCCTTTTCTGCTTTAGTGATTATGTCTAATTCCGTTTTAATGCTGCTTGGAAATTTCAATCTGCCGCGATGCCAATAATTATGTTCGGTTATATTTTCAAACTTGTGAAGTCTTACTTCGTTAAATAGATCATCTTCTTTTTTGCTTAATTCTTTTAGTTTTTCAAAATATTGCTGATGATTAATTTTCATTTGTACAAAATCAGTCTTTAACCGCTTGTATTCTGAAACAATAAGTTGATCCTGTTCTCTATATGTTTTGTCCAAAGAACCTGTGTTGGAAACCAAATAATAAAATACGGTAACTAAAACTAATCCTATTATTATAGAAATGATTTTTCTCATTAGTCATTATTTCCTTTTGCAATAATAATATATAATAGCATAATTCCTTGAAAATTCTTTTAACATTTATTGGTTTTCATAAAAAAAATACTAAGTTATCACAAGAGTTTTTTCTCTGGTAAATTTAAGTAAGCACTTATCTTCAAACATAGAGGTAAATTATATGACCAAGGAAATAAAAGTCTCTGATAACGGTAAATACATTATAGTTCGTGTTGATGAAGATATGACACGAACATTAGCAGAATCTTTGGGGCTAGAGGCAATGCATTTGGGCAGCAAAAAAAATCTCAACAAATTTTTATATGATTTGCGAAATTCACGGAACAAAGAAACAATTAATGCAAATTATATTTTTGCTAAACAGGATTTGAAGCGTCTTGACCCTAATCCAACCAACAAAATTGCAATGCTTACCAGTCCGAATGATAAATCCCACGATTTTATAGAAACTGTTTTAAGAAATGCCGGTTACAATGTAAAACTTTTTATAGTTGAAGAAGAAGCAATTATTTGGCTGGAAGAAGAAACTAACATTTTATAAATAATTTTTATTTCAATGGGAGTGTTATGATAAAACACATTGTATTCTGGCGCTTGAATGAAAGCGCATACGGAAATGATAAACAAACCAACGCACAAATCTTAAAAGAAAAACTTCTTGCAATGCAGGGCAAAGTTAATGGTCTTGCTGAAAGTAGAAGTTGGATTTGATTTCAGCAATGAAAAAGATTCCTGCGACGTTGTTCTTTATTCAGAGTTTACAAGTAAAGAGGCATTACATCAATATCAAATTCATCCAGATCACGAAGAAATAAAAAAATGGCTTAGCGAAGTGCGATACGAACGCAGAGTTGTGGATTACGAGATTTCTAAGTGAATCTTTGTGTTCTTAGTGTCTTAGTGGTAAAAAGGGCTTTACCACTAAGACACTTAGTTCACTTAGAAACACTAAGCAGCTTCTTCTTCTTCTACTTTAATCTTAACTTCATTACCAAACAATTTTGAAACTCTGCCACAGAAAGTGATTAAGTAAGAAAGAATATCTTCAGCTTTTTCAAATCTATTTTCAATTACTAGCTTCATTACTTCTTTTTGCTGATTGAATTTTATTTTGTCTTTATAATGATCCATTATAAATCTCATCAGTTCAACAAAACGAACTTTGTAGTAATCTTCTTTTTCTCCACGTGGAAGAATTATAAAAATATTTTTTCTTTGGATTGCAACTCGTTCAAACAAAGCAAACGAAGAATAGAATTTTAATGTTGCGGTTAGAACCAATCGTTTTACAACTTCCGGCAAAACTCCAAATCTATCCAAGCATTTCTTCTTTAAGTTCTTCAATCTCAGATAAACTTTTTACAGAATACAATGCCGTGTAAAAGTTTAATCGATCCATTTGTTCCGGCATATAAGTAACAGGAATACCAATTTCAAAAAATGTATCAATTGTTGGATCAGTTCGTTCCTCAATCTTTGGTAACGATTTAAATACTTCTTTAAAGTCCTGATACTTCAACTCATCAACAGCTTCATTTATCAGTTTAACATAAAGATCAAAACCAACATCGTTAATAAATCCTGTTTGTTCTGTGCCGAGTAAATTTCCTGCACCGCGAATTTCTAAATCACGCATGGCAACATTAAATCCCGAACCAATCTCTGTGTATTCTTCAATCGCTTGCAAACGGCGCAATGCTTTTTTTGTAATTCCGCTTAACGAAGGAACTATAAAATGTGCATAAGCTTGTCTATCGCTTCTTCCAACTCTTCCGCGCAATTGATGAAGTTCTGCAAGTCCAAATCTATCTGCACGATTAATAATTATCGTATTAACATTTGGTATATCAATTCCGGATTCAATAATTTTTGTTGATAACAGAACATCAAACTTACGATTGAGAAAACCATGAATAACTTCTTCAAGCTGTGATGGTTTCATCTGTCCATGTGCAACTCCAATTTTTGCTTCAGGAACATAACGCTTAATGTAATCCGCAAGCTTATCAATCGATTGAACACGATCGTGAACTAAATAAACCTGTCCGTTTCGTTTCAATTCATTCATTATCCATTCACGAATTTTAAGCGCATCAAAAGTGGAAACGTTTGTAAAGATTGGCTGTCTGTTTGGCGGTGGTGTTGCAATTATTGAAAGATCACGCGCACCAAGTAAAGATAAATTTAATGTTCTTGGAATTGGAGTTGCAGTTAATGTAAGTGTATCAACATTAACTTTTACCTGGCGCAGTTTTTCTTTTGCAGCAACACCAAAACGATGTTCTTCATCAATGATAAGCAAACCAAGATCTTTAAACTTAACATCTTTAGAAATTAATCTATGCGTTCCAATTAAAACATCAAGCTGACCTTCTTCCAAAAGTTTTACAATTTCTTTTTGTTCTTTCTTTGTTTGAAATCTTGAAAGAGCAGCAACACGAACAGGAAATTGAGTTAAGCGATCTTTAAAAGTATTGTAATGCTGCTCAGCTAAAATTGTAGTTGGAACAAGCACACCAACTTGTTTTCCATCCTGCACAGCTTTAAATGCAGCACGCACAGCAATTTCAGTTTTACCAAATCCAACATCACCGCAAACCAAACGATCCATTGGATTTTTTGCTTCCATATCAATCTTAACATCTTCGCTTGCTTTTGCCTGATCTGGAGTATCTTCATAAAAGAATGATGCTTCAAGTTCTCGTTGCCAAATTGTATCTGGTGAAAATTGATAACCTTCGGTTGATTTTCTTTTTGCATAAAGTTCAATCAACTCGCGTGCAGCTTCCTTTAATTTTTTTCTTTGCTTTTGCTTTTGTGTTTAGCCATTCACCGCTGCCAAGTGTTGCAAGCGTTGGTTTAAGATTTTCATTTGAAGAATATCTTTTAACCAATGCAAGATAATTTAGATTAACATAAACAACTCCGCCATCAGCATAAAGAATCTTCATAGATTCCTGATCGGCATCTCCAATCTTAATTGTTTGCAACCCGGCATACTGCCCGATTCCATAATCTTCGTGAACAACATAATCGCCGCGCTTAATTGATGCGAAACTTTTTGCTTTAGATTTTTTATGCTTTTTTGCAGAAGAAATTTTTGTGCGATATGGTTTATTAAAAATCTGGTAATCTGTTAAGAGAAGAATTTTTTCTTTCCTATTTATAAATCCTTCTTTAATTGCCAGTGTTTCAATTTTAATTTTACCGGATTCAACCAACTCATCAAGTTCAGGATTTATTTCACCTAATAGATCGCTTAATCTTTTTGTTTGAAGTTCATTTTCTGATGTGATAATTACATTAAAACTTTTATCTGTAAAATCTTTTAAAGTGTTAAAAAGAATTTGATAATTTGAATTGATTGTTGGAGCTGGAGAAAGACCAAGTTCAATTCTATTTTCAGAGGTAAGCTCTTCTTCAATTATCCAGTTTGCGTTTTTACTTTTGTAATCAAAGGATATCGTTTGTTCGTCAACCTTCAACCTTCGGCGAATGGTTTCAGGTTCTCAGATTCCGAAACAAGTTCGGAATGACTTGGCTCTGGAAATTCATCTTCATCAAGAACTTTTTCTTTTTTCTTAGATTTTATTTCTTCTTCAACAACAGGAACAATTTCTTCTTTTGTGGATTTGATATTATCCAGCTCATAAGCAGATGCGATAAAGATTGGATTATTTAAATAACCAAAAATATCAGAATTAAAATCCTCGGCTTGATTTTCAAATGCACCAGCAAGTAGTTACTTCTTCAACCTTTTCAAATGAGCGCTGGCTTTCAGAATCGAAGTAACGGATTGATTCTATAAAATCACCATCAAACTCTAAACGCACCGGACTTTTTTCTGAGTAAGACCAAAAATCTACAATAGCTCCGCGTTGCGAATAATAACCCGGTGCTTCAACAAATTTATCTTTGGTGTAAACGAGAAGATTTAAGTATTCAATTAAATCATCATACTTTAAATCACCACCAACAGAAACTTTAGTTGTAAGATGATTTATTTTTTCTTTATCGGGAAGTTTTAGATTTAGAATTTCATACGTTGTTACAAGAACAAATTTTTTCCGTTTAGATATTTCTGTGATTTTTTCCTGAATTGATTCAAGATTAAAATCATCAATAACAATCAAACTATCTGCAAGACCAAGAACATTTAACTCAACTTTGGTTTCGTTAACAAGTTTGATGTCCGAAAGAAGCAAAACTATCTGTTCATTTTTATCCAGCAAATCTTTAACAACAAAACTTTTTGATGAACCGTAAAGCGGACTTATAAGTGTTACTGGTGGAACTGAATGGTCAAATAATTTCAGAAAAATATCAGGTGAAATAAAATCAAATTTAGAGGTGTTCAATTTATTCATTTAAACAAAACTTAAGCTTAATTGAAATAATGAGAAAGAATCATATCAACATTTATATGATTAAAAAACAATCTGCACCGCTAAACCCATTGGCATAGGATATAAATTAACTGAAATGTCTTTTGAAATATTTGTATTGTGATTATTTACAAACTCACCTGAAAAATAACCAATAGCGGCGCCCATTAAAACATCTGAAAACCAATGCTGGTTGTTATAAATTCTTGCATATCCAACCAAACCTGCAAGCGAATACCATCCGATTTTCCAAAACACATTATCAACTTCATTTGCCATTACGGTAGAATAAGCAAAAGCTAATGTAGTATGACCGGATGGAAGCGAATTATAATCATTATCAAAAGTAAAAGGATTAAACGAATATTGGCTTTCCTGTACATAAGGTCTGCCTCGCCCAATTATTGTTTTTGTAATTAGGGTAAGTGAGGTTGATAGAAATGCTGCTTCTGTAAGTTTAACAGCAAGCTTTCGTATCTTATTGTTATCAGCTATTAATCCATATCCATAAAACGCAATAACGCTCGCGCCCATAAACTCAACGTAGTAGTATTTGTCAATTTTAAAAAGATTATCAGCAAAATTGCTTTGATTATTTTGTGAAAAAGTTCTTACTTCTTTATCCGCTATTGAGGCAACTGCGGTTATTCCAACAACAGCAGAAATTTTTATCCAATCTTTAGAATCAAATCTTAGGGGTGAAGTATAAAAATCTGCACTAACATTTATAAAATTATTGAAATCATCTATTAGTAAACTATCCGTTTGTGCAAACGTAAAATGTAGTGGAACAATGAAAAAGAAAAGAAAAAATTTCATTTATTAAAGGCGAATTGATTACAAATTATTTTTGTAATTCTATTACGACTAACTTCTTCCCTTTCTTGTTTCTTAAGTTTGTTGGTTTGTAAGCAAGTTCATAAACGGTAGATTTTTTTATAAAAGATTTATACTTTAATTCCGCTTTTTGAAATTCTTCATCCAAGATCGCCGCCTTTCATAGCAACGATAAAGGCTTTATCTTTTACCAATGGAAGTGAATAACGAAATAAAATTATAATTGGTACAACGGCACGACTTACAACTAAATCAAAAGTGCCTTTGTGTTTTTCTATAAACCCGGGGTCTTCAACACGCGAATTTTCTGCAACTACATTGCTTAGCTTTAACTTATCAATAAATTCTTTTACTGCATCAATTTTTTTTCCGGTTGAATCAGCAAGAACACCGCGTAGTTCAGGGCGCATTATTGCTAATGGAATTCCTGGAAAACCACCACCAGTACCGATATCTAAAAATCTTGTTACTTTTTCAGGAAGGAATTTGGTAATGTAAGCCGAGATAAAAATATGATTTTCAATAATGCTTTCAACATCTTTTCTTGAAATCAAATTAACTGTTTTATTTTTTTCAGTTACTAACTGGGCAAAAAATGCTAACCGTTCATTTCTCATGGGCTCGGGATTAAAACCATTAGCCCAGCAAAAGTTCTGTAATTCTTTAAGATAAATTTCTTGTTTGGTAGGCGGCATTAAAAAAATCCTACAAATTAGTTTTTCAAATATACCAACAAAATTGAAATATCTGAAGGTGTTACCCCAGAGATTCTTGATGCCTGCCCTATGGAGCGTGGTTTAACTTTGTTGAGTTTCTCTCTTCCTTCTGTTGATAGCTGCTTTATCTTTGTGAAATCAAAATTCAATGGGATTTTTGTACTCTCATATTTTTCAAGTTTCGCTACAGCCTCGTACTGTCTTAAAATATAGCCTTCATATTTGATTTCGATTTCAGCCTGCTCTAACGCTTTTTCGTCATTTAGCAGCGCAACTGCTTCTGAGTCACTTGAAGCTCCATTAAATTCTAATAATTGTTTAAGATTGAATTCTGGTCGTTTACAAAGTTTTGAGATCGTTTCTGTTGAATCAATTTCATTTGAGCCAGAGCTAACTAAAAATTCATTTACATCTCTTGCATGATATTTTTTTGATTGACAATAATTGATTCCACTAATAATTGTTTTTTCTCTATTATCAACTTCATCATATAAATCCTTAGGAATTAAACCAAACTCATATCCATATTTCATCAATCTTCTATCAGCATTATCCTGGCGAAGCAATAGTCTATGCTCTGCCCTGGAAGTAAACATTCGATAAGGTTCATCTGTAGATTTTGTTACAAGATCATCAATCAAAACTCCGATGTATGCTTCACTTCTTTTGAGCACAAATTCAGGTTTACCCTGAATTTTTAATGCGGCATTAATTCCTGCAATTAAACCTTGTGCAGCAGCTTCTTCGTAACCCGATGTTCCATTAATCTGTCCTGCAAAATAAAGACCTTCAATTAATTTAGTTTCCAAAGTTAAATCAACTTGCTGTGGAGGAAAGAAATCATACTCAACTGCATAAGCAGGACGAACCATTTCAACTTCTTCCAATCCAACAATTTTATGAAGTGCTTCCAGTTGTATTTCAGCAGATAGCGAAGATGAAAATCCATTTAAATAAATTTGATCCGAATCTAATCCCTCCGGTTCAAGAAAAAGTTGATGACGTTCTTTATCAGCAAAGCGCACAATTTTATCTTCAATTGATGGACAATAGCGTGGACCAACACCCTTGATCAATCCTGTAAATAATGGTGATTGAGCAAACCCTTTTTCTAATATTTTGTGAACTGCTGGATCTGTGTAAGTGATATGACAGCTAACTTGAGGCAGAAACGGAAATTGAGATAAATCTGTTTGATGAGAAAATGGTTGGGGATTCTCGTCACCTGGCTGCTCTTCTAAAATTGCCCAATTGATCGAATCCTTTTTCAACCTTGGTGGAGTTCCTGTTTTCAATCGTCCATACTCAAATCCGAGTTTTGCCAACGACTCCGTAATTCCTAATGCCGGCTGCTCGCCAAATCTTCCACCGCTTGTTTTATTTAGTCCCGTGTGCATTAAACCATTTAAAAACGTTCCCGAAGAAAGAATTAACGCTTTACAAAATAGTTCTTCCCCGCTTTGTGTTTTTATGCCGACTACTTTCCCATTTTCAGCTATTACTTCAACTGCGGATTCCTCTACAATTTCCAAATTTGGGGTTGGTGAGATTATTCGATATGCTTCTTCAGAATATAATTTTCTATCCGACTGACACCGTGGTGACCAAACAGCAGGTCCTTTAGATTTATTCAGCATCCTAAATTGGATTCCGGTTCTATCCGAAATCAATCCCATAATGCCGCCAAGTGCATCAATCTCTCGAACCAAATGCCCTTTTGCCGTTCCACCAATTGCTGGATTGCAGGACATTCTACCGAGTGCAAATCTATCCATCGTAACTAATCCAACGGAACAGCCCATTCGGGCTCCAGCAGAAGCTGCTTCAATTCCTGCGTGACCACCACCAACCACAATTATGTCAAATTTCTTCATTTTCTGGTTTTTTTTGTTTTCACGTGAAACAAGATTACTCGCAAAATGTTAATTATTTTCCGTTTCACGTGAAACCGAAACTTACTTTCCAATACAAAATTTCATAAAAATGTTATTTAAAATATCATCTGAGGTCACTTCCCCGATGATTTCGGCAAGATTCATTTCTGCATTTCTTAGATCAACAGAAATAAATTCTCCGCTCATTTTATTTAAGAATTGATTCTCTGGCATTTATTAGATTTTCTCTGGATTTTTTCAGACAGTTATGATGTCTAAGGTTTGTAACGATTGCTGTTTTTTCCGTATAGCTTTCGTTTCCAATTGTTTTTTCTTTAAGCTTTTCAAATAATAAATCTATTCCTTCTCCAGTTTTTGCTGAGATTTTTACATCTGCATCTTTTGAGAAGTCTTTATTCAAATCAATTTTATTAACTACTTTTAAAATCTTATCCGGACTTGTTAAGTTCAATAAATCAATAAAAAGATCTTTTGATTCATGTCTGCTGAACATCTTCTAAATAGATTACAACATCTGCATTTCTAACTGTTTCCTGGCTTCTTAATAATTCCCTCTTTTTCAATTGAATCTTCCGAAACTCGAATTCCAGCCGTATCAAACAATCTAAATAAAATTCCACCAATTGAAACTTCTTCACGAATTACATCACGAGTGGTTCCGGGAATTTCACTTACAATTGCTCGGGATTCTTTAAGAATATAATTTAGAAAGATGACTTCCCTACATTTGGTCTGCCAACAATTGCCACATTTACGCCATCTCTAATCACTCGTCCAAATTCATAACTTTCTAATAAAGTATCTATTTCGATAATTATAGAATCAATTCTTTTTAGCAACTCATCCTGATTTACAAATTCAATATCCTCTTCCACAAAATCCAGTTCCAGTTCCACAAATGATGATGAGTTTAATAGTTGAGATCTTAGATCATTTACCTTTTTTGATAACAATCCATCCAAGTTGATTTCTTGCACCACGAAATGAAGCTTCTGTTCTGGAGTTAATCACATCTGCAACCGCTTCTGCTTTTGCAAGATCGATTCTATTATTTAGAAAAGCTCGCTTTGTAAACTCACCTGGCTCAGCTAATCTTACTTCAGAATTTATAATTAAAAGCTCAATAACTTTTTGTGTTATAAGTGGATTTCCATGTGTGCTTATCTCAACACTATCTTCACCAGTATATGAGTTTGGAGCCCTAAAAACAGATACCAAAACGTCATCAATATGTTCATCATCCTGATTTTTTATATCACCGTAATGTAGTGTATGTGATGCTGCATTTTCAATCTTACTTTTGCCATAAAAAATATTATCCACAGCAGAAAAGGATTGAGGTCCGCTTACTCTGATAACTGAAATTGCACCAACTCCTGCAGGAGTGGCTAATGCAACAATTGTATCTTCTTTCACTTTATAATAATGCTCAATTTTTGAGATTGCAAAAGTAATCAATATTAAAAGGGATATCAATTAGACAAAGTATTGATGTTTTGTTTTTTGTAATTGTAATATTGGCAGACTAATATGACGTTATTTTTGAATTATCAAAGTATCTGACAAATTATCAGCCATTTAGTCAACAAATCTTAGAAACAGATTATTTGCTATAACTTATTGTTTTATAATGACTTATGGGAATTTTCAATTTCGGCACGCTGATTGGATAGCTAAGTTTGAGTTTAAGAATTAAATAACAAACAACAAACAATTAAAAGGAGATATAATAATGACACTAGTAAAATTCAACCCGGTCAGAGATCTTATGGATTTCGAAAGAGAGTTTAGCAAAATGTTTAACTCACTTGAAAGCCGATTTGGTATTTCAAAGAGCAATGATGCTGATGCAGAATATGAAAATGCTGTCTGGATGCCGCTAACTGATATTTATGAAAACAAAGATAACTTTTCTTTAAAAATTGATTTACCTGGAATCAAAAAAGAAGACGTCAAGATATCTTTTACAAATGGTAAGTTAAATATCAGCGGTGAAAGAATTCAGGAAGAAGAAACAAAAGATGCAAAATGCCATCGCATAGAAAAATCTTATGGCAAATATTTTAGATCATTTAATCTACCTGAATTAATTCAAGCAGATAAAATCAATGCCGAATTTGCAAACGGACAGTTAACAATAACTATCCCAAAAGCTGAAGAAGCAAAGCCAAAAGAAATTGAAATAAAAGTTAAATAAGCTAAGAGTAGATGAAGATGTGAATAAGGGTAACTTTTTGGTTACCCTTTTCTTTTATCTAAATTTAAAAGAATGAAATCCGTAACTTTTTAGTAGTCGCAGTTCGCCGCGGTGAAACAGACTGCGAACAGTTTTTTATTTACGCACCCTGAAGATTGCGACTACTGGGCTCTAAATTCTAAAAGCTTAAAATGGAATACAAAGATTATTATAAAATTCTTGGTGTAGAAAAAACGGCTACACAGGATGAAATAAAAAAAGCTTATCGCAAGCTTGCAATGAAACATCATCCTGATCGTAATGCTGGGAAAAAATCTTCTGAAGAAAAATTTAAAGAGATTACAGAAGCCAATGAAGTTTTAAGCGATCCTGAGAAAAGAAAAAAATATGATACTCTTGGTTCAAACTGGAATCAATATCAAC
Organism: uncultured Ignavibacteriaceae bacterium; assembly: GCA_963812305.1. Classification (GTDB taxonomy): domain Bacteria; phylum Bacteroidota; class Ignavibacteria; order Ignavibacteriales; family Ignavibacteriaceae; genus IGN3. Next base: position 190,609 of record CAWEUT010000002.1, on the reverse strand, counting down.
ACACCGGCGGACAAGGGTTTGATGATTTCTCTTCTCGATTTGGAGGAAGAAGACAACCTGGTTCTGGTTCAACTTATGAGTACTCTGGAAATATAAATGATATTTTCGGAGATATGGGTGGCGGTGGATTTTCTGATTTCTTTGAATCATTTTTTGGCGGGCGTGGTAGTGGATTTGGAGAAAGAGCGCAGCAGCAAAAAACAGCTATTGATGTTGAAGCAAACATGAATGTTACGCTTGAAGATGTTTTTACTGGAAGCGAAAAACAAATTTCTGTAGAGGGTAAAAAACTAAAAATAAAAATAAATCCTGGAACTAAAGATGGACAGAAGCTGAGATTAAAAGGATTGGGAAGATCTAAAACCGCTGATGGTACAAAAGGAGATTTGTTTCTAAACATTCACATACTTCAGCATCCATTTTATGAGATAAAGGAAAATGATTTATACTATAATCTTGATGTCGATTTATACACGGCAGTTCTTGGTGGTAAAGAAAACATCAGAACTTTAGATGGAAAAACAATTAGCATAAATATTCCCGAAGGAACTGAATCAGAAAAAATATTAAGATTAAAAAATCTTGGAATGCATACTGATAACGGACGAGGAGACTTGTTTGTAAATATTCATGTTACAATTCCCAAAGATCTTAGTGAAGAAGAAAAAGAATTATTTAAAAAATTAAAAACATTAAGAAAAGATTAATGTCATTGCGATCCCGATTTATCGGGAGAAACAGTCTACAATATTACAGATTGCTTCGTCACTTCGTTCCTCGCAATGACTCTTAGAATAAAGGAGAAACAATGACAGAAACACACAAAACTAAATTTGAATTTAAAGCTGAAACTAAAAAGTTGCTGGATATTCTTGTTCATTCTCTGTACACAAGCAAGGATATTTTTCTTCGTGAGTTAATCTCAAACTCATCAGATGCTTTGGACAAAATTAGGTTTGAATCCAATAAAGGAACTGAGATTGCAGATAAAGATTTGTCTTTGGAAATAAAGATTGGTTTTGATGATAAGAAAAACACAATTACAATTTCAGATACAGGAATTGGAATGACTCGTGATGAAATGATTTCAAACATCGGGACTATTGCTAAATCTGGATCTGAAGAATTTTTGAAACAGCTTTCTGAAAACAAAGAAGCAGTTAACAATATCATTGGAAGATTCGGAATTGGTTTCTATTCGGTTTTTATGGTAGCAAAAGAAGTTATAATCAAAACAAAATCCTATAAGAAAGATGAAGTTGCTGTTGAGTGGAAATCTGACGGTCTTGGTGATTACGAAATTTCTGATATTGATGGAGAGTTAAATCGCGGAACTACAATTGAGATATTTTTGAAAGATGATGCAAAAGAATTTTCTGAAAAATATCGATTAGAATCAATCATTAAAAAACATTCTAACTTTATTTCATTCCCGATTTATTTAGAGAATGAAAAGATTAATACAATTGCAGCAATCTGGCGCGAACCAAAATCTTCAATCTAAAAAAGAACAATACGATGAGTTCTACAAGTTTTTAACTTACGATAATGAAGAACCGTTTGAAACAATTCACACATCGGTTGATGCACCGATACAGTTTAGCTCGCTTTTGTTTATTCCAAAAAAGAGTAATGAGTACTGGAGATTTAATCGTGATGATTACGGTTTGGATTTATATGTTCGCCGCGTGCTCATTCAGCATCAGAACAAAGAATTGCTGCCAGAGTATTTAAGTTTTGTTAAAGGTGTTGTTGATTCTGAAGATTTACCGCTTAAATATTTCCCGTGAAACTCTGCAGGAAAATATTGTCTTTACAAAAATTGCACAAAGTGTTGCAAGCAATATTCTTTCTGATTTAATTAAGGTTGCAAAAGATTCTCCAGAGCGTTATGCTGAATTCTGGAAAGAACATGGAAGAATATTTAAGCTTGGTTATATGGATTTTACTAATGCAGAAAAATATCAACAGCTTTTAAGATTTAATTCTTCTGTAAGCAAAGATGAAAAAGAACTTGTTTCGCTTGAAGATTATGTTGGCAGAATGAAGAAAGATCAAAAAGAAATTTATTACTCGCTTGGAAACAGTAAAGAAGCAATTGATTTAAATCCACATCTTGAAATATTTAAAGCAAAAGGATTAGAAGTACTTTATCTGTACGATCCTGTTGATGAGTTTGTTGTTTCATCAATTCGCAAGCATAAAGATTTTGATTTTAAATCTGTTGATGGTGTTGATTTGAAAGAGCTTGACAAACTTGAAGATGTTGAAAAGAATGAAGAGCCAAAAGAAAAATTCAGTAAAGAAGATGATAAAGTATTTGGCAAGTTGTTGTTAAAGATGAAAGAAATACTTGGTGATAGAGTTACAGAAGTTCACGAATCAAAACGATTAAAAGGAAGTCCATCTTGCTTGATAAATCCAGATGATACAATGTCATCAACAATGCAAAAGATTTTGAAGATGTCTAATCAGGGAATGGCAATGCCGCCGCAAAAAAGATTGATGGAGATAAATAAAGATCATAAGCTTATTAAAAACCTGATGAATGTATTTAAGAAAAATGAAAGTGATCAATTTATTGCGGATACAACTGAACAGCTTTATGAATCAGCTTTGCTGCTTGAAGGAAATCTTGAAGATCCGCATAAACTTGTGAACAGATTAAATAAAATGTTAACTGATGCGAGTGAGTTGTATAGCAAAAGTAAAGAATAATTCTAAGTGTTTCTTAGTGCTCTAAGTGTCTTAGTGGTGGAAATCATTTTACCACTTAGACACTAAGAACACAAAGTTTCACTGAGAAAAGGAAATGAGATGTCGTTTAATTTAAATAAACTAACAGTAAAAGCGCAGGAAGTTGTGCAAAGCGCTATTGAGATTGCACAAAACTATAACAACCAGGTTGTTGAAGCTGAACATGTTCTTGCTGCAATTGTTCAGGAAAGCGGAAATGTTGCCGAGAATGTTATAAAGAAAACTGGTGGAAATTTTAACGCTGTAAAATTAAAAGTTGTACAACTTCTTGAAACACTTCCCAAAGTAAGCGGAACTGGTCTAGGCAATCAGCAAATGTCTCAATCACTTGCAAAGATTTTTGATGTTGCCGCTGAAGAAGCTCGCAACTTAAAAGATGATTACGTTTCAACAGAACATATCTTACTTGCTTTATCCAACGACAAAGGAAAAGCCGGACAACTTTTACACGATAACGGAATCACATATAAAGATATACTTACTGCTTTAAAAGATATTCGCGGAACACAACGAGTTACTTCTCAAAATCCAGAAGACACATATCAATCTTTACAAAAGTATGGAAGAGATTTAAATGAACTTGCAAAGCAGGGAAAACTTGATCCTGTTATTGGAAGAGATGAAGAGATAAGACGAGTGCTTCAGGTGCTTTCGAGAAGAACAAAAAATAATCCTGTTTTAATTGGTGAGCCTGGTGTTGGTAAAACTGCAATTGCTGAAGGTATAGCTCACAGAATTATTACCGGTGATGTTCCTGAAAATCTAAAAACAAAAAGAATTGTTGCGCTTGATATGGGTGCGCTTGTTGCGGGTACACAATTCCGCGGACAGTTTGAAGAAAGATTAAAAGCTGTAATTAAAGAAGTTCAGCAAGCGAATGGAGAAATTATTCTTTTTATTGATGAGCTTCATACACTTGTTGGTGCAGGTGCAACACAGGGCGCAATGGATGCTGCAAATATTTTAAAGCCTGCTTTGGCTCGTGGTGAATTGCATGCAATTGGCGCTACAACTTTAGATGAATATAAAAAACATATCGAAAAAGATGCTGCACTTGAAAGACGTTTTCAACCTGTGCTTGTTGGTGAACCATCCGAAGAAGATACAATTTCTATTTTGCGCGGACTTAAAGAACGATACGAAGTTCATCACGGAGTTCGCATAACTGATGGTGCAATTATAGCAGCAACTCAGCTTTCTGAAAGATATATCACTGATAGATTTCTTCCAGATAAAGCAATTGATCTGATTGATGAAGCAGCATCAAAACTTAGAATTGAAATTGATTCTATGCCGGAAGAGCTTGATACGCTTGAACGAAAAGTTAAACAGCTTGAAATTGAACGCGAAGCTTTAAAGCGGGAAAAAGATGATGCTTCTGCAAAACGACTTGAGGAATTACAGGATGAGCTAAGTGAATTGATCTCGCAGCGATCAGAACTAAGAACTCATTGGGAAATGGAAAAAGGGAAGATTCAGAAAATCCGCACAATGAAAAGCGAAATTGAAAATCTAAAACTTGGAAGCTGATAAGTTTGAACGTGATGGTGATTTGGGTAAAGTTGCAGAAATTCGTTACGGAAGAATTGTAAATCTTGAAAAGCAATTAAAAGATGAAACTCAAAAACTTGCTGAGGCTCAACAAACTAAAAAAATGTTAAAGGAAGAAGTTGATGCTGAGGATATTGCAGAAGTTGTTGCAAAGTGGACAGGAATTCCTGTTAGTAAAATGCTTGAAAGCGAACGAAGCAAACTTTTAAAATTAGAAGATGAACTTCATCAAAGAGTTATTGGACAGGATGAAGCTGTTTCTGCTGTTTCAAATGCTATTCGTCGTTCACGTTCCGGATTGCAGGATGCAAATAAACCAATCGGTTCTTTTATTTTTCTTGGAACAACCGGTGTTGGTAAAACAGAGCTTGCACGTGCACTTGCAGAAATTCTTTTTGATGATGAACACGCAATGATACGAATTGATATGAGCGAGTATATGGAAAAGTTTTCTGTATCACGATTGATTGGTGCACCTCCCGGTTATGTTGGATATGAAGAAGGCGGACAGTTAACCGAAGCTGTGCGACGAAGACCTTACTCGGTTGTGCTGCTTGATGAAATTGAAAAAGCACACAGTGATGTGTTTAATGTTCTGCTTCAGGTTTTGGATGATGGAAGATTAACCGATAACCAGGGACGAACAGTAAATTTTAAAAACACAATTATTATAATGACATCAAATCTTGGCTCGCATTTGATACAGGATAGACTTGATGCGTTTGATGAAGATAATGTTGAAACTTTTATGGGTGAACTTAGACAGCAGATGCACGACTTGCTGAGAAAAACTATTCGTCCTGAATTTTTAAACAGGATTGATGAAATTGTTCTGTTCAAACCTTTATCACGATTAGAGATTAGAAAAATTGTTGATATACAACTTAAGCGTGTGCAGAAAATGTTAAAGGATAAAGAAATTACTCTTGATGTTTCTGATGAAGCAAAAGACTGGCTTGCACAACTTGGTTATGATGTAAACTACGGTGCACGTCCGTTAAAACGAGTAATACAAAAATATCTTATCAATCCCCTTTCACAGGAATTACTTGCAAGTAACTTTGTTGATGGCGATACAATTAAAGTTAATGTTAGTGAGAAGGTTGGGTTGGTGTTTTCTAAGTAGTTTGTCACTGACTGAACTATGAAACTTTTTAGTTGGCTAAAACCTTCATCCCTTCCAGAAATCGGTCGTGAAATACGTTGGGCGGAGATTGTTCGTCACATTTTTCTTGTTCTAGATTTTGACCGATCAGGAACCAAGATAGACCAAAATAATAAAGTCAAAGCAAAAAGTAGTTTTAGCCTTATGGATATCTAATCGTGCGCTCGCCAATCTTAGACCAAAACGTAAGATTACCCATAGTTCACAAAGATGATTTTCTTTTAGCTGCCAGCGTTTTTGATGACCCAAACTATCAGAAGAAATTAAAAAATCTTGAGTTACTAGTTACCTACATTCCCAAACATCAATATCCGAATGGTCTGGCAGAATTACGCATGCACTTCATTATGTTATTACATCTCCTGAAAAGCTCTGGGTTGGTGTTTATTAAGTACGAATGTCACACTGAGCGAAGTCGAAGTGTGACGTTGCTGCAAAATTTAACCGCTGGAGAAAACTTCTTCCGTTTTTTTAATAATCTAGAATTCCATAAATATTTTTCATTCCACTATTTCCTTAACACGTCCAACTTCACCAGTTTCAAGTCGTACTTTTATTCCGTGAGGATGCTTGGGAGATTTTGTGAGAATGTCTTTAACAATTCCTTCGGTAAGATTGCCTGTGCGCTGGTCTTCTTTCATCACTATTTTTACTTGCATTCCTGTTTTTACTATCTGATCGTTTAATATCACTCATTAAAAATATCCTGTTGTCTTAAAACTTAATGAAAAGGTTGATGAAACATAATAAAACTCTACATTCCTTTTTTATAAATACGGCAATGCAAGTCCATAAAATGTTTATGCTGTTAAATAAATGATTGGTATTTTTACAAAGAAAAAACACCTTATAAAATGTTTTCAATATTACACAAACATATCACCAGCAGAGTACCACTTACAGATGAAGAATTTAATATCTGTACTAAATTCTTTATTTCTAAAAAATTAAAAAAACACCAATTCCTTTTAAATGAAGGAGATGTGTGTAAATACCTGGGATTTGTTAATTCCGGATGCTTACGACAATATTCAATAGACAATAAAGGGACAGAGCATATAATCCAATTTGCAATTGAAGACTGGTGGGTTTCAGATCCTCATAGTTTTCTTTCCGGTTTACCTGCGACGTACAATATTGATGCTTTACAGGATTCCGAAGTTCTTTTAATTGAAAAATCAACCAGGGATGAATTACTTGATGCCTGTCCAAAGATGGAGCGATTCTTCCGCCTGCTGATTGAGGCAAATCACGTGGCATCGCATCAAAGAATTTCTGATTCGCTGAGCGCTTCGGCCGAGGAACGTTATCTTAAATTTATTAAAACATATCCCAAACTTTTTGAACAGGTACCGCAGAATCATATTGCATCATACCTTGGTATTACTCCCCAATCGCTAAGTAGAATTAGAAAAGAACTTTCGCAAAAATAAATCCTCGTTGATTGCCTTTCCGAATATTCCCACTAAAAGCAGATGCTGAAACTAGTTCAGCATGACATAAAGTTTCTATTTGTTACCATATGTTAACTCCCTTTTTTACCCTTTGTGAATGTGCAAGTGAACTTTTCACTTTAAGTTTGGGTTAGTATTAAGTAAGTAAACTCAAACAAAAACAAAGGAAAAATAAAATGACAACATGGAAAATCGACGCAGCACACTCTGAAGTAAATTTCAAAGTAAAACACCTTGTGGTTTCAACTGTAAGAGGTAACTTTGATAAATTCGATGCAACTATCGAAACAAATAAAGAAGACTTTAGTGATGCAGTTATTAAATTCGAAGCTGATGTAAACAGCATCAATACAAAAAACGAACAGCGGGATGCACACTTAAAATCTGCAGATTTCTTCGATGCTGAAAATCATCCAAAGATGACTTTTGAATCAACATCTGTGAAGAAGAATTCAGATTATGAGATGCAGGCAACAGGTAATTTAACATTGCGTGGAGTTACAAAAGAAGTTACACTTGATGTAATTTACAATGGAACTGTTTCCGGATTTGGTGATAGTATAGTTGCCGGATTTGAAGTCCGCGGAAAGATCAATCGTTTTGATTTTGGTTTGCAATGGAATGCTGTTACAGAAGCAGGCGGAATTGTAGTTAGCAACGAAGTGAAGATTGAAATTCTTGCAGAGTTCAATAAAGTAAACGAAGCTGTTAAAGCGGCGTAACAAATAAATTATAACGTTGGAAAAAAGAAAAATGATTAAAAAAATATTAAACCCCGGAATCTATGCTCGAGAAATAAACATTGCTTTATTATTTCTCAGGATTACAATTGGAATTTTTATGTTAACGCATGGCGTTGGTAAGTTAATGCTATTGTTAGGAAATGATCCAATCCAATTTGCTGATCCGATAGGCATTGGTGAATCTGCATCGCTGGCACTTGCAGTATTTGCAGAAGTGCTCTGTTCAGTACTTTTAATTTTCGGAGTAGCAACACGTTTTGCAGTAATTCCCTTACTTATTACAATGCTGGTTGCTGTGTTAATTGTTCATTCGGCAGATGCGTTTCGTGTTAAGGAGATGGCATTGCTTTACCTGAGTGTGTTTATCTCTATCCTGATTGCAGGTGCCGGAAAAATTTCGATTGATAATTTGATTTATAAAAAGATAAATTAGATATTATTTATAATTGTTATGGATAGAAAAACCTTCATAAAATTTCTATCCCTGATACCGGTAACAGGAGTTGGTATGAAACTGAATAAATTAAATAAGATGACCCAGCAGTTTGACAGCACAGAGCGAATGCCTGTGCTGTTTCTCGGTCATGGAAGTCCGATGAATGCAATTGAAGAAAATGAATTTGTTCAGGGATGGAGAGAGATCGGAAAAACATTACCAAAGCCAAATGCAGTTTTATGCGTATCGGCTCACTGGGAAACAAAAGGAACTTTTGTTACTGCAATGGAAAAACCAAAAACCATTCACGACTTCGGCGGATTTCCGAAAGAATTATATGAAATTCAGTATCCCGCACCTGGAAGTCCTGATCTTGCAAAGGAAACAAAAAGTATAATAAAAAAAACAGAGATCGAGTTAGATGATAAATGGGGAATTGATCACGGGGCTTGGTCTGTAATAAAACATCTTTATCCGGATGCGGATGTTCCTGTAATTGAGTTGAGTCTGGATTATTCTCAGTCACCGCAATATCACTATGAACTTGCAAAAGAGCTTGCACCTCTTCGTAATAAAGGTGTGCTGATTATCGGAAGCGGCAATATGGTTCATAACCTGAGAATGGTTGATTGGAGAAGATTGAATGAAAGTAAATTACAGTTACGACTGGGCAAGTCGAAGCAAGCGAAAAGATGAAAAAATTTATTTTATCCGGTGATTACAAACCATTAATTGAATATCAATCTCAGGGAAAAGAATTTAATCTGGCTATTCCTACTCCTGAACATTATCTCCCACTGTTATATGCTTTGGCTTTGAAAGAAGAAAGCGAAGATGTAACTTTGTTCAATGATAAGGCTGTTGGTGGTTCACTAACTATGACTTCGGTAAAGATAACTTAAAATTATTTAGATATTATGTTAGAAATAACAATTGAGGCAAGAAAAGCTTCCATCGCACCCGGATTGGAGGTTCGCAGAATTCTCCCATTCAGACTTAAGAGAATGGTAGGCCCTTTCATTTTTATGGATCATGGTGGTCCGGTTGCAGAAAAACCTTCTACAGTAACTTCACTTGATGTTCTTCCGCATCCGCATATAGGGTTATCTACGGTAAGTTATTTGTTTAACGGTAAGATCACTCATCGTGACAGCCTTGGAGTAGAGCAGGTTATACAACCCGGCGAAGTAAACTGGATGACTGCCGGAAAAGGTATTGCTCATTCTGAACGTTTTGAAGATCCAAATCTTTGGGCAGCGGGTGGATTTGAAATGATTCAAACCTGGGTTGCTCTTCCTGAAAAAGCAGAAGAGTCTGATTCCGACTTTTACTAATTATAAAAAATCTGAACTTCCAGTCTTTTCGGACAAAGGAGTTTGGATGCGGTTGATTGCCGGTAGTGCTTTTGGTTTGAAGAATGATGTAAAAATTCATTCGCCGTTGTTTTATCTGCATGTAGTGCTGGAAAATCAAGCAAGTCTAGGATTACCAAAAGAGCATGAAGAACGTGCAATTTATGTTGTAAAAGGCAGTGTTGAGTTTAGTGGTAGAAAATTCGATGCAGGGCAGATGCTTGTATTCAAAAAAAATTCAGAGCCAACGATAAAAGCGTTGGAACATTCGACACTTATGATGCTTGGCGGCGAGCCTTTGGGTGAACGTTTTATCTGGTGGAATTTTGTTTCATCAAGAAAAGAAAGAATAGAGCAGGCAAAAGCGGATTGGCAGCAAGGCAGAATTATTCTTCCACCCAATGATAACAAGGAATTTATTCCGTTGCCGGAAGATCGTACACGACTGGCAGCAAGTCCATCACCGGAACCACTTTCGTAAAAAATTGTTTGTTAATTAATTTATAAAACAGAATTGGTGTAACAGGAAAAAGAATAAAATTTCTTTAAGACGAATTGATCTTAATTTTTTAGGAGAAACAAATGGAAAGAAAAGAATATTCAAATGGTGAGATTACCATTGTTTGGCAGCCAAAATTATGTCATTCATTCAGGAGTCTGTGTAAAAACACTTCCAAAAGTTTACAACACAAAAGAACGACCATGGATAAAACCTGAGAACGCAACCACTCAGGAAATAATTGACCAGGTTGCAAAATGTCCATCTGGTGCATTAAGCATAAAAGAAATAGTATGATTGAAATAAAACAAATTGATTCCGGTACAAAAGGTTACTTTGCGGCTTTTGATGGTGAAAAAGAAGCAGGCAGAATGAGTTATACTTTTGCCGGTGAAACCAGAATGATACTGGATCATACAGAAGTAAGTGATGAATACCGTGGACAAAATATCGGTAAAAGAATTTTGATGGAAGTAGTTGAGTTTGCCAGACAAAATAAAATAAAAATAATTCCTTTATGCCCGTTTGCAAAATCTGTTTTTGATAAGATGGAAGAAATAAGAGATGTTTTGTAGATATTGAAATTCGTATCACTAAGCCGTTAGGTTAACTCAGGGCAGGCTTTGTCAAAAAGTGAATTAATAATTTTTTTAAAACCGCAGGAGAAAACTTCTGCGGTTTTTTATTTTTAAACCGTTGTTTTCTTTGGGAAGAATGATAAAATTTTGAATAACTAAAATTTTAAGATATAAATCACTTTAAAACAAAACCGGACAATACAATGGCTTATAAAAATAAAGTTATTCTAAACCCGAAAACCAGAAATGAAATAAAGTTTTTACAGACTAGCAAAGACACTGATGGTAAACTTTTAGAGATGGAATCAACTTATTTTGCACATTCAAAAGAACCGCCCACACATTATCATCCTTGCCAGATAGAGGATTTTACTGTTTTATCTGGCGAGCTTTCTATAAGAATTAATGGAGAAATTAAAACTCTGAAGCAGGGAGAAGCTATTAATGTTCAACCGAATGTCGCTCATTCAATGTGGAATAACTCAAATAATAAAACTGTAGTCAACTGGAAAGTTCGTCCAGCGATGGAAACAGAATTCATGCTTGAAACTTTACTCGGACTTGCGAAAGATGGAAAGACAAATGAAGAAGGGGTTCCGGGACTTTTACAAATCTCATTAACAGCAAATAAATATTCAAATGTTCTTCGGTTATCGAAACCACCATTAATTCTGCAAAAAATTATTTTCACTCTTATTACTCCTGTTGCATATCTTTTAGGATATAGACCTTCATACTCAAAATATATTGATTGATATTTCCATACAATATTGATAAACTGGAAAATAAATGGAGTTAATATGAAAAAACGAAAATTAGGAAAAAGTAATCTAGAAGTATCTGCAATTGGACTCGGCTGTATGGGGATGACCTTTGCCTTTCCACCATTTCCAGAAAAGAAAGAAATGATCTCTTTAATCCGTACCGCTGTTGAACGCGGAGTAACATTTTTCGATACTGCAGAAGTTTACGGGCCATTTACCAATGAAGAATTAGTTGGAGAAGCGCTTGCTCCTTTGCGTGATAAAGTTGTAATTGCAACAAAGTTTGGTTTTGCACTTGATCCAAACGGCGGGCCTAAATGGACCGCTTTTAACAGCAAGCCGGAACACATTCGAGCTGTTGCGGAAGCTTCTTTAAAAAGATTGAAAACAGATGTGATAGATTTATTTTATCAGCATCGTGTTGATCCGAACGTGCCGATAGAGGAGGTGGCTGGTGCTGTAAAAGATTTGATTAAGGAAGGAAAAGTAAAACACTTTGGACTTTCTGAAGCCGGAGTGCAAACAATAAAACGAGCACATGCTGTTCAGCCGGTCACTGCGCTGCAAAGTGAATATTCTCTTTGGTGGAGAGAACCTGAAAAAGAAATTTTGCCAACACTCGAAGAACTTGGGATAGGTTTCGTTCCGTTCAGTCCGCTGGGAAGAGGATTTCCTTACAGGAAAAATAAATGAGAATACTAAGTTTGATAGCACAGATTTCCGCAGCACTCTTCCTCGCTTTACACTCGAGGCCAGAAAAGCTAATCAGGCATTAGTTGATTTGTTAACTAAAGTTGCAAAACAGAAAAATGCAACACCGGCACAAATAGCTCTTGCATGGATTCTTGCACAAAAACCATGGGTCGCTCCGATTCCCGGAACAACAAAGCTTAACAGGCTTGAAGAAAACATTGGTGCCGCATCAATTGAACTTAGTATAGATGATCTCGGTGAGATCGAAAATGCAGCATCAAAAATAAAAATAGAAGGTGCGCGTTACCCGCAAAATCTTCAGCAAGCAATTAATAGATAAAGATGCATTAGACCGAAGGAGAAAGCTTCTGCGGTTTTTTGTTTTAAACCGTTGTTTTCTTTTGGAAGAATTGGGAAGTTTGATAGAGAAAAAATAAATCGACATGATTAGTTTCTTAAAAGAGTATTTGGCTCGAAGAAGCCAGAAATATTAGACAATTTACAGATCTCGACCCGAGTAACCACATATGTTAATGGGAAACAAATAGAAAGACCACATTCAAGGAAAATTCTGCGTGAACCAAACTTAACAGAGAACATTTATATACCAGCTTTTTCAAAGGAATTTAATAAGGATATCAGAATACAAGATCTCGAAAGATCTTAGACGTAGGTTCTTGTAAATCTGTTTACAATGAGTTGTACTTGCCAAGAGTTTCAAAAAAGCAAAAGAGTTATTCGCCAACTCATTTAAAGAGAATTTGTCAACACTTAAAAATGCAATGGATAAAGCTTTATCAGAAAAAGATCCTTTTTACGAGAATAGCGATAGTTTATAACAAAGCGCATATTTTATTTTTTCGATTTATTGAGAAACACGTGATTTATTTTACAGAATCATCTAATTGGGTAAATATTATTACAGAACACAATCCAGATACTCAATATGCTTACAATATTATTGAAAAAAGATGGTCATCAGAAGGAATCCCTGATAAAGCAAAAAGTTTAGTTTCAGAAATATCAAACATTATTTACTTTGAGTAAATCATTATAATTAGCTCTAGACGGTATGAGAAAAAATTTAAGACCAATTTCTAACTAGGTGCGACCTGTCATCCAGAGATAAAATATGAATAATTCGAAAAACTCGGCTTTGATAATTGGTTTAAAGACAAAATTGATTTGATCACAAAATCCCGATTTTAAAATTGTACGAGTAATAAGTGTAAACAAAAATAGTTTTGTTGTTTCAAACGGCGAGAAAGATATTTATGCAGAGCTAACAGGAAAATTTTTGTTTAGTACTGATTCTGCTTTAGACCTGCCGACTGTTGGTGATTTTGTTTATGCACAATTGTTTGATGATGATACCCTTGCAATCATACAGGATATTCTTCCAAGAAAATCATTGCTTAAAAGAAAAGCTGCAGGAAAGAAAATTGATTATCAATTAATTGCCGCCAACATTGATATCGCAATCATTATGCAGGCACTTGATTCCAATTTTAATATCAGAAGACTTGAGCGTTATCTTGTAATTATTAATGATAACAACATAACTCCGCTAATACTTTTAAGTAAAAGCGATCTTATTAGTCCAGAAGAAGCTGAAGAAAAGAAAAAACAGATACTTGAGATTTTGCCGGATGCAAAAATATTTTCATTCAGTAACAACAACTTGAATGATATTGAAAATATTAAAACACTTTTTACTCCGCACAAAACTTATTGCCTGCTTGGTTCATCGGGAGTTGGCAAAACAACTTTGCTTAATAATTTAATTCACCAGGATTTATACAAAACTCAGCCGATACGAGAAAAAGACGACAGAGGAAAACACACAACAACAAGACGTGAGCTTATCATTTTAGAAAATGGTGCGATCATTATAGATAATCCGGGAATGCGAGAACTTGGAATAATATCTAGTGAATCGGGCATTAGCAGTACGTTTAGTGAAATTGATGAGTTATCAGATCAATGCCGATACAAAGACTGCACGCACACTGTTGAGGCTGGTTGTGCAGTGCTTGAAGCATTGGAGCGCGGAGAAATTTCCCGGGAGAGATATGAAAATTTCTTAAAGCTCTATAAAGAATCTAAATACAACGAAATGTCTTACGTTGAAAAAAGACAGAAAGATAAAAAGTGGGGCAAGTTTTTTAACTCAGCAATGAAAGAAATAAAAAACAGGAAGGATAGTTATAAATAAATCTGCTTACATACGTTTATATTTAATGCTGATGATATAAGCACCGCACAAAATATTTTTGCTGAATTATCGAACAAGTTAAACATAATTCAAAATTCTGTTACGGAATTAAAACGATATGAAGATGATTATCACTATGAAATTTCTTTAGCCGTAAATATCAAAGCAAAAGATATTACTGAATTAGAAAACAAAGCATTTAAACTTTGTACCGATATTTCAAAAGGTCCCTGGCTGTTCTTAAAACTTCCTGATAAGCAAAATGGATTTGAGTTTGAAGCAATCTTTAATCACGAAGCATTTATTCATCACTCCAAAGAATTCAACAACCAACTTAAGTGGGCACATATTGAGATAACTCAATAATTGTGTTCTGGCAAATCATATATTTTATAAAAAGCTGGTAACTGAATTTTATTTTTCTAACGTTATGATATGAAATATTATCAAATTTAGAATCGATAAACTCATATCTACATCACACAATCAACAATTAATAAAATTAAAATCAGGAGAAATAATTATGGAACAAGCAACTCAAAATGAAGCAGTATCAATGCCGCGTATCGGCGATAAAGCACCTTCATTCAAAGCAGTAACAACACAGGGAGATATAAATTTTCCAGAAGATTATTCCGGTAAATGGGTAATCCTTTTCAGTCATCCTGCAGATTTTACACCTGTGTGTACATCTGAGTTTATGACTTTTGCAACGATGGAAAAACAATTTAACGAAGCTAACTGCCAGCTTGTTGGTCTTTCTGTCGATGGACTTTACAGTCACATTGCATGGTTAAGAACTATCAAAGAAAAAATTGAATACAAAGGAATGAAAAATGTTGAAGTTAATTTTCCTTTAATTGAAGACATCACTATGAATGTAGCAAAAACTTATGGAATGCTTCAGCCTGGTGAAAGTACTACAAAAGCAGTTCGTGCAGTTTTCTTTGTTGACCCCAAAGGAATGATCAGAACGATAATTTATTATCCATTAAGTCTCGGAAGAAATTTTGACGAACTTTACAGAGTTTTGATTGCTTTGCAGACTGCAGATGAATTCAATATAGCTACTCCAGCAGACTGGAGACCGGGTGATGATGTTATTATTCCTACGGCGGGTTCCTGCGGTACAGCAAAAAATCGCATGGAAGGAAAAGAAAAGGATATGAAATGCTATGATTGGTTCTTCTGCACAAAACCAATTGCAAAAGAAGAAGTAATGAAGAAAGTGCTAAAGAAAAAGTAAGATAATACTTTGTTTGGATTATTTAAGCCGCAGCAATTTTTCTGCGGCTTTTTTGTTTGTTCTTATTAGTAAAAATATGTTTTTCTCATAAGTTTTAGATTTAAAACTCAGGATCATATACAAATAAAGGAGGCTTATATGTTTATCGGACATTTTGGTGCCGACTTTGCAGGTAAAAAATTTGAAAAGTCTGCTTCGCTTGGAACTTATCTTATAGCAGCACAATAGATTGATCTTATCTGGTCAGCACTTCTTCTGCTGGGAATTGAAAAAGTAGAAAAAACCCGGTACTACTACTGTTACTCCTTAAGATTTTACTACTATCCTTTCTCTCACTGTTTATTTGGAGTAACCGTTTGTCCTGTTTTATTTGGAATGGTTTATTTTCTTATCCAAAAGAAATAACTAACAGCGATAATACTTGGACTATTAGTTTTAAGTCATTGGTTTTTAGATCTATTAGTTCACATTCCATACCTTTCAATTTTTTCTGGTTAAAATTTAAAAGCTGGATTTGGTTTATGGAATAGTTTTGCCGCATCTATAATTGTTGAAGGATTAATTATTGGTTTGGGATTTTATCTCTACTACTAAGCAAATAATACAAAAAATAAAATTGGAACATATTCTCTTATTGGATTACTTATGTTTTTAATCGCTATGTGTGTTGCAAATTTTATTAGTCCACCGCCGCCTTCGATTGAAACTATTGGAATTGTTGGTAATGCTGAATGGGTAATAATACTGTGGGGCTATTGGATTGATAAAAACAGATAAGCTGGGTAATTGATTTAAATCAAAATTTTTATGAGGATATTTGGAGATATTATTTTTAGTTTTGGAAAAATTGGTTATGTACAACAACGCTGAAAATATTTTGATGGAGATTTGGAATGAAAAATGAAGCATTAGAAATTGATGAACTTAAAAAGTTATCCATTGAGGAATTATTCAAAAAGTTTTCTTCAAGCGAAAAAGGTATTTCAAATTCAGTCGCAATTGATCGTATCAAAGATTATGGATACAATGAAATTTCTGAAGAGAAAGTAAATCCCCTAATTAAATTTTTAAGCTACTTCTGGGGTCCTATTCCATGGATGATTGAAGTTGCAGCAATTTTATCTGCTATCATAAATCACTGGGAGGACTTTGGGGTTATTTTTGCTCTACTATTATTGAATGCCGTAGTTGGATTTTGGCAGGAATACAAAGCTGATGATGCAATAAGTTTACTGAAGAAAAAACTTGCGCTTAATGCAAAAGTATTTCGCGATGAGAAATGGAGCGAATTGGCTGCCAGCGAACTTGTCCCCGGTGATGTGGTACGCGTTCGATTAGGAGATATTATTCCAGCCGATCTAAAACTCTTTTCCGGTGATTATCTTTCAATTGATGAGTCTGCATTAACCGGAGAATCTTTACCAGTTGAAAAACACAAATCAGATCTAGCCTATTCAGGTTCTGTAATTCGCCAGGGTGAAATGAACGGTCTGGTTGTAGCAACGGGTTTAAATACATTTTTTGGCAAAACCGCAAAACTTGTTTCAGAAGCCAGGACAATCAGCCATTTTCAAAAAGCAGTAATTAAAATTGGGAATTATCTTATTGTACTAGCAGCTTTTATGGTGGCTATAATTTTTATGGTATCATTCTACAGACATGAAAGTTTTCTCGACACGCTTCAATTTGCATTAGTACTAACAATTGCAGCCATTCCTGTTGCACTGCCTGCAGTTTTATCTGTAACGATGGCTGTCGGAGCTTCAGTGTTAGCCAAAAAGAAAGCTATAGTCAGCAAGCTGGTTGCTATTGAAGAAATGGCCGGAATGGATATTTTATGTTCCGATAAAACAGGAACCATAACAAAAAACGAATTGACTCTTGCAGAAGTAAAAGCATTTGAAGGTTTTACTTCTGATGATGTTCTAGTATATGCATCGCTTGCCTCTCGGGAAGAGGATAAAGATCCGATTGATACCGCAATAATTGAAAAAGCTAAATCTATTAAAAACGTTTCAGAAAAATTAAGTTCTTATCAAGTAAATGATTTTAAACCATTTGATCCGGTTATAAAAAGAAGCGAAGTTACAATTACTGATAAGGAAAATAAATCTTTTAAGATTACTAAAGGTGCGCCTCAGGTAATATCAGCATTAATGGAATCTGCAGACAAAGAAAAAGCTACAGTCCTAATCAATACACAGATTGATGAATTTGCTGCAAAAGGTTTCCGTACTCTCGGTACAGCCAGAACAAACGAGCAGGGTAAATGGCAATACGTTGGATTGATTCCACTTTTCGATCCGCCAAGAGATGATTCCGCTGCAACAATTAAAACTGCACAGGATATGGGTGTGGATGTAAAGATGATAACGGGAGACCATACTGCTATCGCAAAACAAATTGCCCAAAAGGTTAATCTTAAGAATAATATACTGGAAGCTTCAGCATTTTTAGATAAGCCAGATAAAGAAGCTGGAGCAATTGTAGAAAAAGCTGAAGGATTTGCTCAGGTTTTTCCGGAACACAAATATCGGATAGTTGAATTACTTCAGGAGAGAAAACATATTGTTGGGATGACTGGTGATGGAGTTAATGATTCTCCGGCCCTAAAAAAAGCAGATGTTGGAATTGCTGTAGCAGGTGCAACAGATGCTGCAAAATCAGCAGCTGATATTGTTCTTACTTTACCGGGTCTTTCAGTAATTATTGATGCTTTAAAAGAGAGTCGTAAAATTTTTCAGCGAATGAATAGTTATGCCATTTATAGAATTGCTGAAACTATACGTGTACTATTTTTTATAACTCTGGCAATAATTGTATTTAATTTTTATCCCGTTACCGCAATAATGATAGTTCTGCTTGCCTTGTTTAATGATGCGCCCATAATGGCTATTGCATATGATAATGTTAAATATTCCAAAGATCCCGAACGTTGGGATATGAGAATTGTATTAAGTATGGCTACATTCTTAGGACTAATAGGAGTAATAAGTTCTTTCGGAATATTTTATATCGGGCAAGAAGTTCTTCACTTATCAAGAGAGGCAGTCCAGTCATTTATCTTTCTTAAATTAGCGATTGCGGGGCATTTAACAATTTTTTTAACAAGAACCCGTGGACCATTTTGGTCAATTAAACCGAGCGCAGTTATGTTTTGGGCAGCAGTAGTAACTAAAATCCTTGCAACCTTTGTTGCAGTCTATGGCTGGTCTATTACTCCTATTTCCTGGAATTTAGCTTTGCTGGTTTGGGGATACGCAATAGCAGCATTCTTAATAACCGACTTTTTGAAAGTCAGGATTTATAAAATATTAGATCATACAGATATAAAATTTCATAAGTAGAATTAATTGAAGGATAAAAAATGGAAAAGAAAAGTAATAAATCAAGAAATTCAGATATGCACGAATTGTTAATTAGACTTGGCAGCACGAACGGAATGGAAAGAGAAAAAGCACGTGAAGCATTAGTTGAAATAGGCAGAGATTCAATTGATTTTTTATTGGAATTACTTTCTCACCCTAAGCATATTTATCGTTGGGAAGCTGTAAAAACTTTAGAAGAAATTGGAGACCCTGTTTCGATACCATTTTTAATACAAGCATTGGAAGATGATAAAGCTGATGTTCGTTGGATTGCAGCAAAAGGACTTATTAAATTAGGGGCGCTCTCAATCAAACCAATTCTTAAAATACTAGAACAAAAATCAGACTCGGTGCTTATTTTAGCTGGGGCACATCATGTCTTTTTTGATCTGAAAGAAAAAAAATTACTTCCTAAAGGATTTCCAACTGCTAAATTATTATCTGCGTTAAGGACTCCTGATTGGGTTGAAAGTGTTAAGCCGTTGGCATATCAAATATTAAGTACGCTAAAATCCTGATGAATTAATATTTTAATTATCAATATCTTAAAATCGGTTTCCAAATGTAAGGACATTAATAAATATGAGCAGCTTATTCTCTCCTCTAAAAATCAGAAGTATTGAATTAAAAAACCGAATTGCTGTATCACCAATGTGCCAATATTCAAGCGTAAATGGGTTCCCAAATGACTGGCATCTTGTTCATCTAGGGAGCCGGGCGGTTGGCGGAGCTGGATTGATATTTACTGAGGCAACCGCAGTTTCACCTGAAGGAAGAATTTCTCCGGATGATGCAGGAATATGGAATGATGATCAGGCAAACGCTTATAAAAGAATAACATCATTCATAAAATCGCAAAATTCTGTCCCCGGAATTCAATTAGCGCATGCCGGAAGAAAAGCTTCAACTTATTCTCCCTGGAAAGGTTCAGGAAAAGTAGTTGTTGAAAACGGTGGATGGCAAACAATTGCACCGAGTGCGATTCCGTTTGCAGATAATTTTCCTCATCCCAAAGAAATGGATGATAATGATATAAAGTTAGTAATCGATCAATTTAAAGAAGCTGCATTAAGAAGTATTGAAGCAGGTTTTAAAGTAATTGAGCTTCATTTTGCACATGGTTATTTGGTTCACGAATTCTGCTCTCCAATTTCAAATCAAAGAAAAGATAATTATGGCGGAAGCCTTGAAAACAGATGTCGTCTGGCAATTGAAATTACAAAATCTGTTAGGGAGATAATTCCTGATGGAACCCCTTTATTCGTAAGAATTTCATCAACTGATTGGGTTGAAGGCGGATGGGATATTGATCAATCAGTTCAATTAACAAAATGGTTAAAAGAAGTCGGAGTTGATTTAATAGATTGTTCGAGCGGTGGAAATGTACCGAATGCAAAAATTCCTGCTTCACCTGGTTATCAAATTCCTTTTGCTGAAAAAATAAAAAACGAAGTCGGGATATTAACAGGTGGTGTTGGGTTAATAACAACCGCAGAACAAGCTGAAGAAATTATCAGTTCAGGAAGGGCTGATATAGTTTTACTGGCTAGAGAAATGTTACGAGATCCTTACTGGGCTTTACATTCAGCTAAAAAATTAAATGTTGATTTAACAGATTGGCCCAATCAATATTTAAGAGCAAAATAAATTATCGGTTGGATGTTTACTTTACTGCAATCATCAGATCAGTGCCAAATGAAGTATTCTTTCTCTCTATATTGGATAATCCTGCAGATTCAAACCATTCTCTTATTTCTTTTTCTGTATATGTATCACCGCTTGCTGTTCCAACAAGCATATTAATAGAGAAAAGCGCGCCATGATAAGGATGCGTTCTTTCATCATTCATTATAAAATCACTTATTATTATCATTCCATTTTTATTAAGAGCATCTTCACATTTTTTAACGAGCATTTTATTTTGTTCGTAGCTATTGATGTGGACAATAGCTGATAAAAGAATTAAGTCATAACCACTCTCCAAATCCTTGGTCAGATAATCGCCTTCTATAAAATTAAAATTATCCATTAATCCTGCTTCGCTTACATACTTTTTCGTAAGTGGAATTACGTGAGGTAAATCTAAAACAGCAGCTTTAATAGCAGAATTCTTCTTAACAATTTCCATTGAAAAAGCAGCAGAGCCTCCACCAACATCAAGCACTTTTTTTACATTTGAAAGATCGATCATCATAGCAAGAATTTTCCCTTGACTAACTCCGCGATAATGCATAGCTGAGATAAATGCTTCAACCCAATCATCTTTTCCTTTTTTATTTTGATCACCTTTAAAAGAACTTCCTTGCATTACTGACTCTGTAAGATGGCTCCAGGTATGCCACAGATGATTTGTATGATAAAGATTTCCCATAAATTCAGGTTTACCTTCAACAAGATATTTTGAAGATAAATCTGTATTATAAAATTTTCCGTGAACTTTTTTCAAAATGCCCATCGCGCAAAGAGCATTTAATAGTCTGTCTGTTGCTCTCGGGTCGGCTTCGATTTTTTTTGATACTTGCTCTGAAGTCATCATATGGTGATCGAGAACCGAGAATATTTTTAATTCAAATGCCGATAATAGTATTCGGCTCTCCCGAAAAGCATTACTTAAATCCCGAATATCTTCGGCTGATTTTATTTCTTTCATCCATTGCCTTTCAATCGATTTTCATTTTAGTTTTTTATTTGTTTTGTGATTTAAATAACAAATCAAACAAATAATAGGCTTTGATAAAATTAATTTTACTATAAGTTAAAATAGATATTTTTCTTTTTGGTTGTTATGCTTTTAATTTGCTTACACTAATAAATATTTTAAGGTACAAAAAATGACAGAGTATAAATTCTCCGTTTCATCTTTAATTTCTGCATCACCAAAAATTGTTTACGGCATTATTGCAGACTATAAAAATGGTCATCCTAAAATATTACCAAAGCCACCATTTGTATCACTCGTTGTTGAAGAGGGGGGATTTGGAGCTGGTTCTGTTCTTAAAGTGCAAATGAAAGTGGCAGGAAAACTTCAAACGTTCAAAACGGTTGTAACCGAACCCGAACCAGGGCGCATTCTTGTAGAAACAAACGATACAGGATACATAACTACATTTACTGTGGAACCGCGTGAAGATGGAAAAAGCTCTTATGTAACGTTTACAACAGAAATTCCAGGGGATTCTAAATTTTCAAAAAAGATAGAATTCTTTTTTACAAAGTTTTATCTTCCTTTGGTTTACAAAAAGGAATTACAAATGCTGGCGGAGGAGGTGGTAAAACAGTCCAAAACTAGTTCATAATAAAATATTATTTTTATCAACAACCGAATAATTTAATTAAATAAAGAGGTAATTATGTTTATCGGTCACTTTGGTGCCGGCTTTGCAGGTAAAAAATTTGAAAAGTCTGCATCACTTGGAACTTATTTTATGGCCGCACAATGGATTGATCTTATCTGGCCAATTCTTCTTATGCTGGGAATTGAAAAAGCAGAAATAAAACCCGGGGTTACAACTGTTACTCCCTTAGATTTTACCTACTATCCCTTTTCTCATAGTTTGTTTGGTGTAATTGTTTGGGCAGTGTTGTTTGCTATGGTTTACTTCATCATTAAAAAGAATTCAAAGACGGCAATAGTTCTTGCACTGCTTGTTTTGAGTCACTGGTTTTTAGATTTGTTTGTTCACATTCCTGATCTGCCGATCTTTCCCGGTGCAAGCATTAAAGTTGGTTTTGGTTTATGGAATAGTTTTGCTGCAACACTGATCTTGGAAGGATTGATTTTTGTTGTTGGAGTTTTTCTTTACTACAAATCAACAAAAACAAAAAATAAAACAGGCACTTATTCTTTAATTGGATTAATTGTTTTCTTAGTTGCGATGTATATTTCAAATCTTGTTGGTCCGCCTCCGCCCTCTATTGAAATGATTGGAATTGTTGGCAATGCACAGTGGCTTATTGTTCTTTGGGGTTATTGGATAGATAAAAACAGAGAATGAAATGATAAGCAAAAAACAGTTAACAAAAGATTATAAACTGCAAAAGCAGCCGGTGGGGGTTTATGCCGTGCACAATAAGATTGATAACAAAATGTTTATCGGTACTAGCAAAAATCTGCCGGCAGTAATTAGAAGATTTGAGTTTACATTACAGATGGAAAGTTTTCCTTACCAGGATTTAATTGATGATTTCAAAAAACTCGGTAAAGATAATTTTGAAATAAAAATTCTTGATGAACTTGAACTAAAAAACGAAACAGATAAAGAAATTACTGCTGAGCTAAATCAACTTGAAGAATTATGGATAGAAAAACTTAAAGACGATGGAGTAAGTTTTTATAATAAGAAAGTTTAAAAAAGGCGATTCAATGAATCGCCTGTTCATTAATAATATTAATTTGCTTTACTTTTTAGCACATCAAACCAATTAATCTTTCTTGTAAAGAACATTATAGCCGCAAGAATTAAAAACAAAGCTATGTTGCCAAGTAATAATGAATAATCCTGTAACTGAAGCAGCATGTAAACAAATCCGTAAAATAAAATCATCATTGATGAAATGGATACCACAATGCCACGATTTTTATATATACTGTTTGTGTAAAGCGTTATTAATCCTATCACAAGAGATCCCGCAATTAAATATGAATACTGAAACAAAATATATTCTGAAAGTGCCAGTAGCATTGAATAAAATATTATAAGCGCTAATCCTATTAAAAAATATTGAATAGGATGAATTGCCTTTCCACTGAAAACCTCCACAAGAAAGAAACTTACAAACGTAAGTATGATTATAAGCAAACCATACTTTGATGAACGCATTGTCTGCTGGTATTCATCAGCAGGGATGAAAAACTTTACACCAAACTTGTCTTTAAACACATCAAATGTTTGATTATCCCACTCCTGCGGAAATTCCCGGTTAAAATGATTAACACTCCATAAGGCATTAAATCCCTTATCGGATATTTCTCTTTTAGCGGGAAGAAAATTTCCAATAAAGCTTGGATTACCCCACGATGAACTTACACTTACGTTTGTGTTTTTGCCCATCGGAACGAAGTTAAGATCATCAACTCCATTAAGTGTAAGATTTATTTCAAAAGAACTAAAAGATTTTTCTTTATTTATTATTACCGCCGAATTAAATCCATTTTTAAAAACATTTTTATCCTTTAGTCCGGGATTTACATTCCGCACTACATCATCCCACTTTACCTTTATATTCTGCTGAATTCCTCTTGGGTCATCAATATTAAAGGACAAATAGCTTTCCACAAGGTTTGGATCATCCAATTTTTCCTTGAACTTTTGAAAATTGAAATCACCCTTAATGATTAGATCAGTTTTATAAACTATAGCAGAATAAATGCCGCGATATCTTTTTTCAGGAATTACATTTGCTTCTACGGATAAATTTTCGGGAAGATAAAAAGTGCGTTTTGTTGAAAACGATTTTGTGCCATCTTTGTTTATGTGTTCGTGATTGGTAACTAAAGTAATTAGTGGCCCGGCTACCGTTTGAGGACCAGCCCAGCTTTTACTAATTTCTCTTACAGCTTCATTTCGGTAAACCTGTCTTTCTGAAATTATAAACTGGATCATCCAAAGTGGAACTAATAAAAGTACGATTAAACATCCAACCAGGATTATGCGAAGCGCTACTGATTCTTTTTTCAAGTTGTCTCCCTTGAATATAATTTATAGAAGTGATTTGAACATTTAGATTGTGGTCGCATTCAATTAGTTCAAGATATTGTGGGTCAATTATAAATCGGTGATTAGTTAGCCCACAAATGCAATAGCTTAACACCATCAACTCATAGCATTGCTAATCAATATTTTTCTTGCTACTAAAAGTTTAACTGCATATTTTCTACACACATCCCTAATACATTTCTTAAAAATGTTTACGCGGATGAGAATAACTAATTAACATCATAATATTTTAAGGAGGCTTGGTATGCGATCTGCAAAACTACTATTCATGTTTGCAGGGGTACTATTCGTTTGTGCACAGTTATCATTTGCTCAGGATAAACCTAAAGATCAACTTTTCGCAGTTCGTGAAGAAGTTGCAAGGGTTGATATGTGGGATCAGTATGAATCAACATCAAAACAATGGGTTGAAATGATGACAGAAGGCGGACTTGATCTTCCCTATGTTAGAGCATCACAGCAGGATGATGCACATTACTTATATCTTATTCCAATTAATAATTATGCGGATATAGATAAGTTCCAGAGTGTTTTTGGTTCCGCTGTTGAAAAAGCAGGTAAAGATAAATGGGCAAAATTTCTTGTAGAAAATGAAAGCAGCATTGTAACTCACAAAGATTATGTTGTTAGATGGTCTGCTGAGTATTCTTATGTACCTCAAAAACCTCGACTAACAAGAGATGAATCACCTTTTATTCATTGGATGTATTTTCATTATAAATTAGAGAAACGTAAAGAAGTAATGGAAGTATTGAAAGAGTGGAAAAAACTCTATGAAAGTAAAAACATCAGCAATGGTTACAGTATTTGGTTAGTGGATATGGGACTTGATAATGATATGATTGTTCTAACCGAGTATTTTAAGGATGGTGCCGATTTTTATACAGCTCAAAAAGAAGATAACGCTTTAATGGAGGCTGAAGCAATGGCACTTTGGAACAAAATGGCTCCGCTTTTGGTGGATGTAAAAAACAAATACGGAAACAGAAGACCCGATTTAAGTTACATCAAGAAATAACAAATAAACTTAGTTTAATAGCCGATATAAATAAAATTTGTATCGGCTTTTTTGTTTGATAATATTTCAATCAATAATTAAAAACATTATTGAAAAATAAATATCAAAATGAACAAAGAATATAAACCAATCGCTTGCGGACTTTATGATGAACTTGAACTCAGGGCACTAAGAAAACAAAAGGTTACACTTACATTTTTAAATGATAATGGTGAAACAGAAACAATAGAATGTATAATTGCTGATTTGTTCTCAAAAGACAAAACAGAATTTCTTAAAACAACCGATGAAAGAATCATTCGCCTTGATGATATTGTTGAATTAGATAACATACTTTTTAATAAAAGCTGCTAAAGGAAATTATTATGAAATCAGAACAAGTAGAAAATTTACTAAATCATATGAAGTGGGCTGATGCAGAAGTATGGAAAAAAGTTATTACCGTTTGAAGCCGCACACAATGATGAAAGAATTAAAAAGCTTATTATATCATCTTCATCAGGTTCAATATGCGTTTTACTTTTTATGGAATGATTTACCGCTCGATATACCAAAGCCGGAAACATTCTCTGATCTTAAATCAATTGCAAAATGGGGAATTGATTATCAAGAAAAGCTAAATACTTTTCTATCATCACCAAAGGCTGATGAAAAAGATAAAGTTATTCAAATTCCCTGGTCAGTTTTTATGGAAAGAAAGATGGGCAAGAAAGTTATTCCTGCAACGCTTGAGGAAACAATGCTGCAAGTAGCCTCGCACAGCACTTATCATCGCGGACAAATAAACACTCGTTTTCGTGAGCTTGGCGGTGAGCCGGCAATGGTTGATTTAATTGCCTGGATTTGGCTTGGTAAACCAGCCGGGGATTTGGAAGGAATAGTAGGATGAAAAATGTTTTTATTCTTATTACAACATCTTTATTAATTTCTTTTTCTGTTTATGCACAAATCGTTACTGTTCCAACTTATTATCAAATTGATGAAAAGCTATCCAAAGATTTATACGATATAGTTCTTGAACTTGATCTTGAACATAACTTTGATGTCGGTGAAGATGGAATAGAACAGATTTCTTTCGCTGTGATTGATTTGAACGGCAATCAGCCAAAGCTTGGAGGAGTTAATTACGATAATTTTATTTATCCAGCTTCTGTTTACAAAATGTATGTTGCTGCTGAAATATTAAATCAGGTATCCCAAGGAAAATATTCTTTGTATGAACCTTATGTTGCAAAAGAACCAAATGTTGTCGATAGATCAAAACAGATTGATAACGATCCACGGCCTTTGCTAAAGGATAATGATACTGTAAATGTAAATTATTTATTGGATTTGATGATAACAAGAAGCGATAACTCCGCAGCAAATTGTTTGATTGATATCGCGCAAAGAAAGAACATTGATAGTTTTATTCATTCTTATGGTTGGTATGGAAGTGAAGTAACAAGAAAATTTTTGAAAAGAAAGTTTGAGGATCCCGGTTATGAAAATATTCGGGGAACTGAAACCTGCGCATTGCACGCTGCTGATTTTATGTATAAGATTTATTCAAACACCTTAGTTAATGAGTGGGTTAGTCTGCAAATGAAAACTTTGCTCGGTAGACAACTTGATAAATCAAAGCTTGCTGCAGGATTACCAAGCAGCGCAATGTTTTATCATAAAACAGGGTGGTTTTCTTACTGGACAAACGATGTTGGAATCGTAATAGATGGTGATGTAAAATATATAATTGCCTGCTTCATGCCGCTTGAAGAAGAATTAGCATTACCAAAATTTAAAGTGCTGTCTGAAAAAGTTTGTGAGTTGATGAAAAGTAGAAAATAGTTTGTAATGAGATATATGAATCAATTCAAAACTGAATCAATTAGATTAAAAACGTGGGATTATACAAATCCCTGGTGGTATTTTGTAACTATCAATACAAAGAATCACCAAGAGTTCTTTGGCAGTATTAAAAACGGGATAATGATTTTGAACGAAGTTGGAAACATTGCATATAAATATTGGTTAGAAATTCCTGTTCATTTTCCTTTTGTGGAATTAGATTCTTTTATAATAATGCCAAACCATTCTCATGGTGTACTAATATTAAATGATTATCGTAAAGACGTTGCATGCAACGTCTCTACGCAAGTAATAAATGAGAAATTTTCTAAGCTCTCGCCAAAGAAGTACTCTCTTTCTACAGTCGTTCGTTCTTACAAATCAGCAATCACAAAATGGTGTAATGTAAACAATCACAAATCTTTTGCCTGGCAGCCAAGATTCTTTGAGAGAATTATCAGAAATGAAAAAGAACTTTACAACATTAGAAAGTATATAGAACAAAATCCTCTGAAGTGGGAAATCGAAAAAAATAATCCGGACAACATTGATTATAGTTTGTTATAATCTTTTCATCATGAATTAACTGTTGCAGCAATTCCATCCTGATAACTTGTTGGCGTAAAATTAAAAGTTTTTTCAAACTTGGTACTATCGAACAGATAATCATATTCGTTCTGGTATAACATTTCAATGCTTTCTTTAACAACGGGAACAAACATTCCAACCATTTGAATCATCCATTTTTTTAATACCATGTATCTTGGTTCAACTCCAAATTCTTTTGCTGCTACTTCAATAAACTCTTTTCCTGTTAAAACATTTTTATCCGTGGGTAAATGCCATATTTGATTGTATGCGGAAATTGTGTTTCCCAAAATTGCCGTTGCTTTCCCCGCATCAGGAGTATAAGTCATTGAGTGTTTTTTATTTGCATCCAAAAACCATTGAGCTTTTTTGCCTTTTTTAAAATTATCAAACACAGTTACAGTAACAAAACTTAAGGGTGTTTTTGGTCCATAAAAATCTGCAGCTCTGGCTATTATTGCATCAAGATTTCCCTTATCAACCTCGCTCATTATCATCTGTGCTATTTGTGCTCTTACTTCTCCCTTTTTACTTGAGGGATTTACAAGCGTATCTTCTTTCATCCAACCCTTAACCAGACCATAAGCATAAACGTTATCAAAAAAAACTAATTTTGCTTTATGTGTTTTGCATGCATCAATAACATTTTTCATTATCAGTGGCCATTGGGTTTGCCAAACACCAATTTTGTACTCAAGACCAACAGTTAAATAAACAACTTCAGATCCCTCAACTGCAGTTAAAACTTGCTGTGGATTTGTTAGATCTGCAACAACTAATTGATCAGCAGGATTTACGCGTTTTGGATTTCGGCTAACCAGCCTGATCTTATCTGTATACTGAGTTAAAGATTTGGCAAGCTCTGTTCCTATTATTCCTGTTGAGCCCAATATTGTTTGCATTTAATCCTCTTAATAAAACTAAAATAAATTGTGGGATAAATATCGGGATTGGGTTGGGTTTATTGTTTAGCAGAAATCACAAATCTCATTAAAACGCAGAAAGCATATTTTATTTACTTGGATTTGTGATTTGAATCGCAAATGATCAGTAAAGTTTAGAAGTCTATAAGAACAGATCCGCTGCTTAATGATATTGTTTTTGTTGAGTCATCTGTGCGTCCATTAAAATTAAATGTGGCATCAAGATCCTTATCAGAAATTCTATTGATTGTCATAAAACTTATATTATCAAAATAAGCTTTGTAATTTTCATCCTCAGTTCCACTTCTCGAAACAAGTGTATAATAAGCTTTAACATAATATGTAAACCCGGGTTCATTTTCGCCAATACCGAATTTGCCAGTCTGGCTAACACTTATTTTTAATTCAATTACCGAAGAGGAAAATATAGGATGATTGGTAAGTTTTTGCGTTGCTTTAACAATGCGTGTGTTGCCGCTCTTACTGGTTGTAATTTCACTTGAGTACCAATTAGAGCCGTTTATAGTTCCCCTTACAAAACCGGTCGCAGTCTTTTCAGTATTAACGGGATTTGAATCTTCATCGCTGGAACAGCTTGATAGTAAGATCAGAAATGGAAATAATAAATAATATAATTTCATGGTGTTTTAAATTTTTATATTGATAATAAATTTAACCTATTGGATTGTCAACAAAAACGGAATAATAATTCCACAAAAAAATCCCTCTCTGAATATTATCGGAGAGGGATTGAAAAGGATATTCTTAGAACACTTAAAATTCCTTAATCCAATTTTGTGCAAATGTTCTGGCGGCTGTCAGGCTTTCTTTTCCGGCACGATAATAAAGTTTCCACTGGCTGTCTTTATACTCATATTGCTGATCAACAAATTTAATTTTTCCATCTTTAGCTTTTGTTGTTTTAGCATCAAAGTTTACATCCGCAGATTTTTCTAAAAAAGTATTGATCCATTTCTTAATCATCGGCTTTGGGTTATTAACCGGATATTCCTCCTCCCACTCCTTAACTTTATTTTTATAATCATCCATTTGCATGTCGTATCCTTGTTTTATGTACACGTCCATTTCCGGTGAGAACATAGTGCTATTGGGGTCATCAATTTCTTTTAACTGATCTTTTAATCCCTTTATTATATCATCAAACATTGCCTGCTGATCTTTTGCCATTTGTGATTTTGACTTTTCCATCTCTGCAATGCTGTTAGTTAAACTTTGCTTTTGTTCTTCTTTCAATTGTGCCGAGTATTTAGGTGTTTCTGGTGGTGTTGGTTTTCTATCTTCTCTTAGTTGATTGTACTTTTCAATAAACTCTTTAGAGGCAACATATTCTTTTATATTTTTTCCAATCGATTCAATAGCAGAAACTCTGTCTCCGATTGCCAAATCTCTAAGAACCTTAACGTTTGGAATATAATAGGATGGACCGCTTACCGCATAAAAGATATTTGTTTTTGCCGTTCCCTCTTCAATTTTAAATTGTTTAAGTAGGGCTTGCAGATTTTCATCAGCAATATGTCCCGCGGTAAAACCCAAAACCAACACTAAAAGCGGAAGAATGAAAATTACTTTTTTCATAAAACACACTCCTGTTTAAATTATTATTTATGCTTACAGCAAAAATTGATATATGATTATTCAACTGCAAATCATTAGAAATAATATTTTTTTCTTGTTTGATTCAACAAATAAATATTAAATTTATACCAAAATAAAATTCTCAATAGATATAAAGAAAAACATGAACAACAATATTCGCTGTCCCTGGCCTGCAAACGATCCCTTATATATTAAGTATCACGATAAAGAATGGGGTGTTCCTGTTCACAACGATAAAAAACTTTTTGAATTTTTGCTGCTAGAAGGATTTCAGGCAGGCTTAAGCTGGCGGACAATCCTATATAAAAGACAAAACTTCCGAAAAGCATTTGATAATTTTGATTTTAACAAAGTTGCAAAGTATGATAAGCGAAAAATAAACTCGTTAATGAAAGATGCGGGAATAATCCGCAACCAATTAAAAATTAATTCTGCAGTAAGTAATGCAAAAGCTTTTATAGCTGTTCGAAAAGAGTTTGGAACTTTTGATAAATACATTTGGGGATTTGTTGATGGCAAACCAATAAAAAATAAATTTAAAATCACTAAAAGAACTTCCAGCAAGAACTGAGCTTTCTGATTTGATAAGCAAAGATTTGAAGAAACGCGGGTTCAATTTTGTAGGCTCAACAATAATCTATGCACATATGCAGGCAACAGGAATGGTTAATGATCATCTTATTGATTGCTTTAGATATAAATTGTAGAGCACGAATCCCTTCGTGCGTTTAAATACTAATGCTCAGGAAAGAATTCGCCGCGACGCACTGAGCCGCAATGAAAATTAAGGCACGAGTAATTGTGCTTTTTTTATTTCTCGATTCCTAAAAAGCCTAATTGTGGAAAAATCTTCCGAATTAAAAATTTTATCTAAATAGAAAAAAATATTTAGATCGGGAACTTATTTTTTTCCCAATTGGTTATTGAGTTATGGCAGTTAACTATAATCAATAACTAATAATAGGAGATCGAAATGAAAAAACTGTTCAGTTCATTGCTGGTATTTGTCTTTTTTGCGATACCATCTAACATCTTGGCTCAAGACTTAAACGCTAAAAGTAGACCCTTGCCTAAAAATCCTGACTTTAAGCCCGTAACCATTGTCCCTAACTTTACGGAAGGAAATATCAAATGGGAAGAAACATTTGATACAACCGTTCAACCAGGGGATTGGATTGTAATTGATAACGATGGAAGTGGTGCTGCTTACTCATTTGAACAGCAAATAAATTTTACTGGTGGTACCGTTAATCCACAAGCTGGTCAAAGTTTTTGGTTTAGCGATTTTACTAATGCAAATTCAAGCGGTTTGATTGATGAGTGGCTAATTAGTCCTCAAATTCCTACAATCACCGCTGGCGACAGTTTAATTTTTTATGCTGGTGCAATTGGCGGTTTATATGCAGATTCATTGAAGGTTCTTATATCAACAACCGATCAAAATCCAGCTAACTTTACAGAGATTGCATACTTTTTAGTTGATGGTCCTATTGGTGCATGGAATAGATACGCATTTGATCTTACACCTTTTGCTGGTTCACAAATTTACGTAGCAGTAAACTATTACATTGTTGATGGTGGTCCGTTAGGAAATAATTCAGATAACATTTGGGTTGATCACTTTATAGTTACATCATCACCATCCAACACCGCAAGAGTGCAAGTTATTCACAACTCTGCCGATGTTTTAGCTGGTAGTGTAGATGTTTATGTTAATGATGCTTTAGCTATTCCTGATTTTGCTTTCAGATCTGCAACTCCGTTTATTGATCTTCCTGCAGGAGTTACATTAAACATCGGTGTTGCACCTGGTAACAGCACTTCTGTAAACGATACATTAAAGAATTTTCCAGTTGTGTTAACTGCTGGTGAAAAATATGTAGTATTCGCTAATGGAGTATTAACTGGTGGATATGCACCAAATCCCGATAGCAGAAATACAGACTTTACATTATTTGTAAAGCCAATGGCTCAAGAAGTTGGAACCGGAACAGGTGTTGATTTATTTGTATTACATGGTTCTACAGATGCTCCAACTGTTGATGTAAAAGTTAGAGAACTTGGCAGTGCAACAATTGTTGACAATGCTGCTTATGGTGATATTACGCCATATTTAACCGCACCTGCACAGGGCATAACTTTAGATTTATATCTTGGCAACGGAATAAATTATGTTGCTTCGTTTACTGCACCATTAACGGGCTTAGGCGGCGGATCAGCAGCGGTATTTGCTTCTGGTTTCCTTGATCCTACTTCAAATCAAAACGGTGCAGCTTTTGGATTGTTTGCGGCTTTAGCAAATGGAACTGTTGTTCAATTACCTGCGGCTACTGCTCCTAATGCAAGAGTACAGGTCATTCACAACTCTGCAGATGTTTTAGCTGGCAGTGTTGATGTTTATGTTAATGATGCTTTGGCTATTCCTGATTTCGCTTTCAGATCAGCTACCCCTTTTATTGATTTACCTGCAGGAGTTACATTAAATATCGGTATTGCACCGGGTAACAGCTCATCAGTAAATGATACATTGGCAAACTTTCCTGTTATACTTTCTGCAGATGAAAAATATGTAGTATTTGCAAACGGTTTATTAACAGGTGGTTACTTACCAAATCCAGATGGAAGAAACACTGGCTTTACTTTGTTTGTAAAACCAATGGCACAAGAAACTGGAACAGGCAGCGGTGTTGATTTATTTGTATTGCATGGTTCTACTGATGCTCCAACAGTTGATGTAAAGGCAAGAGAAGCTGGTAACTTAGTCTTGGTTAATGATGCTGCTTACAGCGACATCACACCTTACTTTACGGTACCTGCTGGAAACTATACCTTGGATTTATATCTCGCAGATGGAACAACTTTAGTGGCTTCATTTATAGCTCCTTTGGCAGGATTAGGCGGCGGTGCTGCATCTGTATTTGCTT
This sequence comes from uncultured Ignavibacteriaceae bacterium, assembly GCA_963812305.1. Taxonomy (GTDB): domain Bacteria; phylum Bacteroidota; class Ignavibacteria; order Ignavibacteriales; family Ignavibacteriaceae; genus IGN3. Next base: position 157,174 of record CAWEUT010000002.1, on the reverse strand, counting down.
CTGGATTCCTTGATCCATCCGGAAATCAAAATGGTGCGCCCTTTGGTTTGTTTGCTGCTCTTGCAGATGGTTCTGTAATTGAGTTACCTTCAGGTGTTGTACCTGTTGAGTTAAGTTCGTTTTCAGCAAACGTTAATGGTACAGATGTTAATCTTACCTGGTCAACTGCAACTGAAACAAATAACAATGGTTTTGAAGTACAAAGAAAATCAGGTAGTGAATTTGTAACAATAGGATTTGTAAGAGGCAAAGGAACAACAACCGAAATACAAAACTATTCTTTTACAGATTCAAAGCTTTCTATTGGAAGTTACTCATACAGACTAAAGCAAGTAGATTTTGATGGTTCATTCGAATACTCTAGTATTGTTAATGTTGATTTAACTGCACCAACAGTATTTGCTTTAGAGCAGAATTATCCAAACCCATTCAATCCATCTACTTTGATTAGTTACAGCATTCCGCAGAATTCTTTTGTAACTCTTAAAGTTTATGATATAATCGGAAATGAAGTTGCAACGCTTGTTAATCAAACTCAATCTGCTGGAAGTTATGATGTTAGATTTGATGCAAGCAATTTAAGTAATGGTGTTTATATGTATTCGATAAAGACTGATAACTTTTCTTCTACCAAGAAGATGATCCTGATGAAGTAAAAAACAACTGTCACACTGAGCGTAGTCGAAGGGTGACGGATCATAAAATTATTAAGGCACGAGTAATCGTGCCTTTTCTATTTAAATGATTAACTAACTTTTCTTAAATTCCCTCACCTAATAATTCATTTAAGTATTATATATGCAAGAAGACCCACGCTATCCAATTGGTAAGTTTGATCAGAGCATAACTGTTACAATAAAAATGCGAAATGATTTCATCAAAACAATTGAAGCTCTTCCTCTACAACTAAGAATGGAAGTTGAAAATCTTTCTCAGAAGCAATTAGACACCCCTTACCGCGATGGCGGCTGGACGATCAGGCAGGTTGTTCATCATCTGCCTGATAGTCATATAAATTGTTATGTGAGATTTAAGCTTGCGTTAACAGAAGATAATCCACAAATAAATACTTACGAAGAACATCTTTGGGCGGAACTGCAGGATTCATTTAAAACTCCCATTGATGTTTCATTAAGTCTTTTAGAATCACTTCACAAAAGATGGGCAATACTTCTTCGATCATTAACAGATAAACAGTTTGAAAAAACTTTTCAACATCCCGAATGGGGAAATATTACTTTAAGCAAAACGCTTGCGCTGTATGCCTGGCACAGTAAACATCATCTTGCACACATTACAGAGCTAAAAAAGAAAATGGGCTGGTAAGACTATGAATCCATACAAAGGATTAAAAGGTCTTCCGCACGATATGTGGGCATTGTTCTTTACATCGCTCATCAATCGATCAGGAACAATGGTCATTCCTTTTCTTGCACTTTATCTTACAAAAAAAATTGGCGTTAGTCCCACAGAAGCCGGAACAGCATTGCTTGTGTATGGTGCGGCAGCTTTTATTGCTGCGCCGTTAACTGGAAAACTTTCAGATAAACTCGGCGCACTTAAAGTAATGAAATTTGCTTTATTTGGATCAGGAGTTTTGTTCTTTGCTTTTTCATTTATAACAAACTACAACTGGATACTTGTTGCAACTTTTTTTCTTGCCGCGGTAAATGAATCATTCCGTCCCGCAAATCTTTCTTTGATTACAGAGATTGTTGCACCATCGCAGCGACGTATGGCTTTTGCGTTAAATCGTCTTGCAATAAATGCGGGGATGAGTATCGGTCCTGTTATCGGCGGATTTTTAACATTGATAGATTACCATTATTTATTTTACGCAAATGCTGTTGCTTCAATTGCCGCGGGAATTTATTTCAATTCTGTAAAGTGGTCATCGCTTGCCGGAACTGAAAAAGAAATTGTAGTGGAAGAGAATATTTCAAAAATAAAATTTGCAATTCTATCTGATAAAACATTTTTGTTTTTTCTTTTTGCCATAATTCCTGCAAATCTTGTTTTCTTCCAGCATCTGGGTGCGTTGCCATTATATATTGTTAGTGATTTAGGATATACAACAGCGGCATTTGGACTATTCGGATCAATAAACACGATATTAATAATCATTGCAGAAGTTCCGCTAAACAATTGGATGAATGATACACCGTACAGAAAATCTTTAATAATTGGAGCGTTGTTTGCGGGAATTGGTTTTGGCGGATTTGCAATTGCAACTACAACATTTCCACTAGTGATTGCAATTATAGTTTTTACAATTGGTGAAATGATATTCTTTCCCATTACTGCGGCGTACACTTCTGAGATTGCCCCGGCAGACAGGCGCGGAGAATATATGGGATATTATCAAATGACATTTAGCTTTGCATTTTCTGCTGGTCCCTGGCTTGGAACAGTTGTTTATGAAAACTATGGTTCAGTAATTTTGTGGAGCGGTGCTTTTGTTTTTGGTTTGCTAACAGCGGCGTTAATGTTTTTTGTTAAAGAGAGAGAGACAGACAAATAATTCATAAATGAAATTGTAAGTTTGGTAAAATTGCTTTAGTGTATTTTTGCGCCTTAGTGTATTCTTCGCAAAAAACTGTTTGCCACTAAAACACAAAATCACTAAATAACACAAAAAACATTTCTGCATTAACAAACCTTTAGTAATTTTGTACAACAAATAAATTATTGGTTTACAAAATGGATTTAAAAGAACTGCTCAAAACTCAAAGTGCTGAAATTTTAGAAAACGCTCTGCAATTATTAAACTGCGCACATCTTAAGTCATATTCAAAATCTTCACAAAGTGAGAACAAAAAAAGATTGCTTAATCTTTTAACGTTAACAGAAAAATGTGTGATTGAAAAAAGACTTCTTCCAATGAAAGAATATGCGGCACAAATTGCAAAAGAAAGATTTGATGCCGGATTTGATTTGCACGAAGTTCACACAGCATTTAATGCTCTTGAAGAAGAACTCTGGAACAGAGTAACAAAAAATATAGCCCCGGAAAATCTTGGCGAAGCATTGGGATTGATTAGCACCGTTCTTGGTGCAGGAAAAGAAGAACTTGCGTTAACTTATGTTTCTCTTGCAAGTAAAACAAGAACACAAACATTAAATCTTACTGAACTTTTTGGCAGGAATTGAAACTCGTGTCACGCTGAGCCCGTCGAAGCGTGACGATGTCATAATTTGTCAGCCTTCGACAATTCGCCACGGCGAACAGTCTGACTAGATTACTTCAACACCAAAGTATCGGGTCCATCAACTTTGTTGATATGGCATTTACATTCATCCGTATTGAATAGAAACTCTCCGGCAGCAATTCTATTTCCGTCTGTTGCTGAAAAATAAACTTTTTGCACTGTACCGCAAGCACAAAACATTTGAGTATACGAATCATTCAATACAGTATATTTCCCCGGACCAAAAGGATGCGATTCCTGCAATACATCCAATTCGTCTCCGTCTTTATCTCTAATTGTAACATCTAACGAATCAACTGGAATGCCTAGCGTATCTACAACTGTTACCAAGAAGAAGCGGTACTCTTCGGTGCACATACAATCTTCATCAACAGTTGAACAGGAAACAACTGAAATAATTAATAAAAATGACAATAAGAATATCTTCATAGCGCCAATAATTGAGTTTAGGATTTACAAACAATAATGTAATTTGTAATTAAACTTAAACTTATTTTTGTGATAAATCCATAAACTAATTTGTGATATTAAATGGCAAAAACATGTGTGCTTTTAATTAATCTTGGAACTCCTGATAGTCCTTCAGTAAAAGATGTAAGAAAATATTTATTTGAATTTCTTAACGATCCAAGGGTGATTGATATAAATCCCATTGGGAGATTTTTTCTTGTAAACTTTATAATCGTTCCTTTTCGTGCACCCAAATCTGCAAAGATTTATAAAGAACTGTGGACAGATAAAGGTTCACCAATTATGATTTACGGTGAATCTGTAAAAGAAAAATTGCAGAAAGAGCTTGGTAATGATTTTGAAGTTGAACTTGCAATGCGATACAAAAATCCGAGTCTGGATGATGTGTGTGCAAAAATGGAAAAGAAAGGTTATGAGAAAATTATAATCTTACCTTTATTCCCACAATATGCTTCTGCAAGTACGGGATCTGCGATTGATAAGGCGATGAAACTCATAAGTAAGTGGTGGGTAATTCCGGAAATAAAAATCATCTCACAATTTTATGATGATGAAGATTATTTGAACTGCGTAATTGAGCAATCAAAAAAATATAAACTCGATGATTATGATCATATACTGTTCAGCTATCACGGTTTGCCGGAAAGGCAGGTTGATAAGGTCTATTCCGATGGCAAACCATGCACAGATCATAAATGCGAAGATGAGATAAACGAAGACAACAAGTACTGCTACAAAGCAACTTGTTTTGCAACAACCAGAATGCTTGCTGAAAAATTAAATCTGCCGAAAGAAAGATATACTGTTTGTTTTCAATCCAGATTAGATAAAGATTGGCTTGAACCGTTTTCTGACAAAGTGGTTGAAGAATGGGCAAAGAAAGGTGCAAAAAAGCTATTAGTCTTTAGCCCTGCATTTGTTGCTGATTGTCTAGAGACCATTGTTGAAATAGGAATTGAATATCAAAAAATATTTAAAGATAATGGCGGAGAAAAAGTTCAGCTCGTCGAAAGTCTAAATGATAATCCGATGTGGATTGATGCACTTAAAAAAATGGTTATAAAAAATCTTTGAGGCAGTTATGCTAGATAACACCGGGAAAAAAATAAAACATCAAACAAAAAAGCAATTAAGAAAAGTTACTCGACTTATAAAAAACAAGCCGAAGAAAATAGGGCTTGATCCCGGTTCTCTTGTTTATGTTGGTGATAAAGAAAAACAACCCGTAAGTATTAAATTATTTGATTACAAAGCAGATCACTTTATTGAAAAAAATGTTTTAGCCGTAGAAGATTTGCTTGCTTACAAACAATCTGAAACAATAAGCTGGATAAATATTGATGGCGTGCATGAAGTTGAAATTTTAGAAAAAATCGGAAAGCATTTTGATATACATTCATTAACGTTAGAAGACATACTAAACACAAATCAAAGACCAAAGTTAGATGAGTATCCAAATTATCTTTACGTTGTTTTAAGAATGTTTTACTTGGATGAAAAAGATAAATCATTAAGGAATGAACAGGTAAGTTTAATTCTCACAAAAAATTATGTTATTACTTTTTTAGAAGATGCCGGGGATGTTTTTGATCCTGTTAGAGAGCGAATAAGAAAATCTGCAACTCGTTTAAGAGAAAACGGTACGGATTATCTTGCCTATGCACTTATTGATTCTATTGTTGACAGCTATTTTCATATTCTTGAAAAAATTGGTGAAGATGTAGAGGGGCTTGAAGATAACCTGGTTGTTCAACCTAATAAAAACGATCTTCAGTCAATTCATTTGTTAAGAAGAGAAATGATTCTGCTTCGTCGTGCTATCTGGCCATTACGTGAAGTTATTTCTGCAATGCAAAGAAACGAAAATGAATTTATAGAAGAGAAAACGAGAGTTTATCTAAGAGACGTTTACGATCACACAATACAGGTGATTGATACAATTGAATCTTACCGGGAAATGGTTGTAGGAATGCTGGATACATACTTATCAAGTACAAGCAACAAACTAAATGAAGTGATGAAGGTGTTAACGGTTATTTCTACTTTGTTTATTCCCCTTACTTTTCTTGCGGGAGTTTATGGAATGAACTTTAAAAATTTTCCGGAACTCGAAAAGAATTGGATGTACCCATGGGGATTTTGGATCATCACTCTTTTGGTTGTTGCAGGAATGGCTGTTTTCTTTAAAAGAAAAAAGTGGTTTTAGAAAATTTTCTTCTGTGTCCTTTTAAAACACTTGCTATTCTTCTCAAAAAGTTTATATTATAATCAGTGATAATTTATCTCAATAAAAAAACAACTATTGAGATGAGTAATATGTGATTGAAACCGGAGAACGGTTTTAACTTAAATTTATTTTCAACTTCTTTTTTCACTTCGCTCTTTTGAGTTAACAGACCTTTCAAATATTCCGGTTTCAAAATGACTCTGCATAAATATGAATATTTGTTTGAAAGGACTTGATGATGGAAAAATATCAAATTGTAATTGCCGGAAACGGGGAACCTGCACTTGTCTGTACTCTTTCTGCCCGAAACACCTATACTGATAAAAGTATTGCAATCATTAAAACCGATAAACAAAATTCTATAATCGAAGAGATACTTTCTTCAATCTCCGGTCGCTTTAGCAATAGGTTAAATATTTTTTATGATGATATAGCAAGCCGTAATCATAATGTGCTTCATCTAAGTGGCGGCGGCAAGATTGAATATGAAAAACTTGTGATAGCAACAGGCTCGCGTGCAATTGAACCCCCGATTGATGGAATACAACGAGATGGTGTAATACTTATTAATCAGGATCCGGAACAAATGCGTAAAATAAAAACCGAAGCACTTGATGCAGAAAGCGTTGTAATTTATGGCGGTGGATATCTTGGTGTTGAGTTGTGTGATGAACTTTTAAGAGCAGGAAAACAGGTTACTATCATAGAAAAATCCAAGCGATTAATGCCTTCATCATTTGATGCTGATACAAGCAATAAAGTAAAAGAAGTAATTGAAAATTTGGGTGGTAAAGTAATCCTTGATGTAAAAATAAAAAGTGTTCTCGGGATTGATGCCGTAACAGGTGTAAAGCTTAGTTCCGATGAGGTAATAGATTGTGATTTTCTAATGATCTGCTGCGGCTCAAGACCGAATGTTGAAATGGCTGAAAAACTTGGAATCATATTCGATCGTGATAGGGGAATATTGGTAGATGAATATTTCAGAACATCCGATAAAAGTATTTATGCGGTTGGCGATTGCGCCGCAAAGCATGATTTTTTTGCAAGTGATCTTTCCAACGTTTTAAACTACAACTCTAAAATGGAAGAAGCGAAATTACTTGGTGCAAACTTATACTCTGTTATTTTTAATCGTGGTAAAATGATTAATTATCTTTCTGAAAAAAGAAGTTTAAAAGATCGAATAAGAACCGAACTTAAAAAACTGGAGATATCAAATGCCGCAAAAGATTTTATACCTTTGCCAAGATTGTAAAACCGAGTGGGAAGTAAACATAAATTCAATACCGGCAAGCTGCAGTGTTTGTGGAAGCAGTAAAATTTATAGAAGTCATCACCATAAAAGAGCTGCTAAAAAAATGCGCAGCAAAGAAAGATGGTCTTATAAGGTAAAATAGTTTTATAAACTTTTTATTTTGATCATTAGCCTCTCTATATTTGTCCCGCACAACAATAAATTTTCATATTAATTTCTAAAAAATCTTTCGGATAAAACTAGATGGCAGATAACAAACGACCTACCTGGGATGAATATTTTTTAAAACTTGCAATGCTAGCTTCCGAGCGAGCAACCTGTCCGCGTATGCACTGCGGATGTGTTCTTGTAAAAGACAGATTTGTACTTGCAACAGGATATAACGGCTCACTTCCGGGTCAGCCGCACTGTGAAGATGATGGGTGTTTAATTGTTGATAATCATTGTGTGCGTACAAATCATGCTGAGATTAATGCACTTGTGCAGGCAACAAAACACGGCGTTAACATTGTTGGATCAACAGCATACATTACAAATATGTCATGCACAACATGCGCAAAAGCGCTTATCGCAGCAGGGATAAAACGCGTGGTAGTATTTTCAGATTTTCACGATACTCTTGCCACACAGTTCTATTCAGATGCTGGAGTAGAAATTGTGAAGATGGATATGCCAAGTAAAGAAATTAATTATGACCTTAAGAATTACTCATCAGCAAAGAAAACAGAAAATTCTAAGTAAAGTTTTTAAATTGTCATTTCGATGGAAGACCGCAGGGATGACTGAGAAATCCTATCCACATGAGCAAAAAGATTTCTCTCTTCGTTCGAAATGACAATTACGCTCTAATAACTGTTTAACAATCATAAATATCATCAAAACAAAATCTTATATATTCTGGCTGCCGCTTTTAGCAATCATCTTCTGGGGCGCTTCATTCATTGCAACAAAATATTTACTTGATGAACTAACTCCTGAAACCATAATCTCAATGAGATTAATTCTTGCTATTTCTTTATTACTAACAATTGCATTGCTACAAAAAAGAGATTTCTCAATAAACCTGAAAAGTCACGGCTACATTCTACTTCTTGCAATGATAGCTGTTTTTCATTTATGGATTCAAGTAACAGGATTAAAATATACAACGGCATCAAACACAGGATGGATAATTGGCACCGCGCCAATTTTTATGGCTCTACTTGGTTTGTTTTTCTTTAAAGAAAAACTAAACGCATTAAAAGTAACAGGAATAATTATCGCAACATTTGGTTTGTTAATGCTTGTCGGAAATGGAAATCCTGCAAACATTGATCTTATTAAAAACAAGGGTGATTTGCTTGTCCTTGCAAGCGCGTTTACCTGGGGAATTTATTCAATGGTGAATAAAAAAATTTCATTAAACTATTCACCCGTTATGACTATACTTTATCTTTTTATTATGATGGCAATCATCATAATTCCATTTACAATTAATGATAGTGCTATAAAATCTGTAATAAATCTTTCCGGCTTAGGATGGGTAGCAATATTATTTTTAGGTTTACTTTGCAGCGGAGTTGCTTATGTAATTTGGGCTTATGCTTTGCGTGAAATGGAATCAGCAAAAGTTGGTGCTTATCTTTACTTTGAACCATTTGTAACTGTTATTGCCGCCTGGATTTTACTAAGGGAAGATATTACTTTGTTTATGATTTTAAGCGGACTGATAATTACTGCCGGTGTTTTTTTAGTTAATAAAGAGTAAACCGTTGGCTAACGAGGCTGTCTCATAAGTCTAAAATACGTTTTTGTCATTCCCACGAAAGTGGGAATCCACTTTGTATTGTGGGTTTTAGATTCCCGTTTTCACGGGAATGACATAGAAATCTTAACTTATGAGACGACCTCATAAAAGAGTTATTAAAAATCCAAAAAAAAGATTCACGCCTTAGCGAGAATGATAGAAATAAAATGCTTTTAGATTCAAACAGCAAAAAACCAAACATAGAATATCCTTGTGATTGGCATTACAAAGTAATTGGAACGGATGCCGATGAAATGATAAAAGCAATAGAACTTGCTGTTGAAGGAATGGAATATAAAATTTCTCCTTCCAACGTAAGTTCTAAAGGAAATTATTTTAGTTTAAACTTAAAAGTATTTGTTACGTCAGAAGTAATTCGTGATATAATTTTTGCAAAGCTTAAAAACAATGAGTTTGTGAAGTTGGTGTTGTGATTTTTATAAACAAAAAAAGGACACGATCTTTCGTGTCCTTAAATTATTTTTAGTAATCAATTTTAAAATTTTTTAATTCCTTAATCAACCTTCTGCAAAACCATTTTAGTTTTTCCACTTACAATTGTAAGCTTCATTTTGTCTATGCTGTAAGTAACCGTTTTTTGATTCAAGGCTTCAATAACCGCTCGCTCAACTTTCATATTTGGACAAGCCATTAGTGTGCCCATTAAACCGCCAAATGTAATTTTATTGCCAACAACATTAATCCCTCCGGAAAGACTGTTACATCCTGCGTGACCGCCAAAACGCATATCAGTTAAATTAAATTCAAAAGTGGGCTTACCTTTCATTAATTTTTCCTTTTTCAAATTGAAGCCTGTCATTTCTTCCATTACATAAATATCATGTAAACGTATATCGTATAAAAATCTTCCGCATCCTTCAAATGTTTTATAGGTGGAATCAGCAGGACTTTTAGCTTCAACTCTAACTTTGTATGGAAAATTTTCTCCAGACATGTTATCCTGACACTTATCTTTGATAACAGTAATTACCAATTCGCCGCTGTCTGTTTTTGCTGTGTACAAAGTAACATCAGAATCCTGTGCTTTTATTCCTTCAACCGCAGGAGTTTTTACTTTTATATCATACATCGCAGCAAAGCTCATTGATTTTTCGAGATCAATTTCCAGAGTCCAGTTAGGTTCATTGCCTCTTGCAATAAAATCAATGCCGCTTAAAAACTTTTCTTGATAATAATTCAAATTCATTTCCACAACTTCCTCAACGGGTTTAACTGGCACTATTTCTTTTACCGTACCATCGTCTTTACTTAAATGATATCTTTCTTCAAATGACGATTCAATTTTATTTCCATCCTGATCGAGCATAACTAAGTGGTTTTTCTGGATTAAAAACATTTTGTAATCCTCGTTACCGGATACAGCGATAACCGAGTCTGAAACAAACCCCCACCTGCCTTCATCAATAAATATCTCCTCTGATTTGCCTTTATAAACTGATTTTTGTTTAAAGGTATAATCGTTTTTTAAATTAATCTGATAATCAATTCCTTCGCAATCAGCGCAGGGAAGCATGCCAAGCCAGATTCCGTTGGTTAGAAAAGTAACGTTCTTTGGATCAGGAACAAACTCAGGTGCGGATGAACATCCAATTATTATCAGAAAGATAATTGTTGATAATATTAAAATTTTTTTCATAATAGATTCCTTAATTTAATTCTTAATCATTATGTTAGTTCCCCGCAGAAGTTTCAAATATTACATAAATTTTCAAAAATTATACCGTCATAAATTGCATCTGTAATGATAAAATAGTTAAATAATCGAATAAAATTTCTCTCTCTTCATTGTGCTTCGGTGAATAAGGTAGAAAATTTTTACTTGTTGATAAAATTACAGATACTTCAATTATTAAGCTTGTTAGATGATATTTCACAACTGAGAATATTTTCCAACCAGTTACTTTAAAAGAAAAAACGCATCCCGTTACCGGAATGCGTTAATTCATTGGGGCTTATGAAAAAAATTTTAAGAAACAGTAACTAATAATTCTTTATCAATAGCTTGCTTTATTGATTCTTTAGGAAGCGCACCAACAGCCATCTTCGGTTGTCCTTCCATCGGAACAAAAAGAATTGAAGGAATGCTTCTTATTCCAAAAACAGAACCGAGTTCCTGCTCTTCATCTGTGTTAACTTTATAAATATTAATTTTTCCCTTATACTCTTCGGACAATTCTTCAAGAACAGGTCCAACCATTCTGCAAGGTCCGCACCAGGGAGCCCAGAAATCTATTATTGCCGGAAGCTCGCCATTGAATTTCCAATCCTTATTTTTTTCGTAATCAAAAACTTTAGTTAAAAAAGTTTCTTTTGTTAATTGTTCGGTCATTTGTTTGCCTTTCTTATGATTTTTTTATTATCCTATTTGTCATTCCGGGCTTGACCCGGAATCTATTTGTATAATTTATGTAGTAGATTCCCGCTTTCGCGGGAATGACATTATTAAACAGCTTCTAACACTCTTTGTAATTTGTTCTTTACTTCTTCTGCAACTGGTTTCATCTCGGGATTTTCAATTACTAAAGTCATTACTCTGGGATCAAAAATGGAAACAACCGTTTTATCATTTTTCTCATATACAATTACATTGCATGGTAATAGTAAACCTAATTCTTCTTCAACTTGTAATGCGCCGTGTGCAAGTTTTGGATTACACGCGCCGAGTATTGTGTACTTCTTAAAATCAACATCGATCTTTTTCTTTAAAGTATCTTTAACATCAATAGTAGAAAGAATGCCGAATCCTTCTTTTTTAAGTTCTTCGGTTACTTTTTCAATTGCTTGTTCAAATGAATAGTCTGTTGTTTTTGTAAATCCGTATTTCATTAATTGTTATCCTTTATTTCATCTTTTTTATTATTGTTAAAAATAGATTTCCAATCAACAAATAGAAATCCTGCAAAAGCTCCATAAGCCGTACTAATATATGGATTACCTGAAATTGGACAGCTTCCATTACATCCTATATAATAATAATAGGAATATCCGGCAATCGCACCCACAACAACTGGTAAAATACGTTTAGCCCATTTTAATATTATCTCAAACCTGATGCGTTCCAACGAATCATTCCTCCACTAAGGTTACTTGCATTAAATCCCATTTTTTTAAGTTTAGATGCTGCTGTAAGGCTTCGGCTGCCAGTATGGCAGTAGCAAATTATTTCTGCATCTTTAAACTTTTTTAATTCCTGCTCTCTGTCTTTAATATCTGTTACCGGAATATGATAAGAGCCTTTAATAACGCTTTGTTTTCTTTCTTTTTCTGTTCGAACATCAAGAAATACTACGTTTCTTTCTTTCTTAACTTTTGCCAAAGCATCCGCAGGTGAATATTGTTTTATTGATTTAATCAAATAAATCTTTTTACCAACATAATAGATGATAAGAGCAATAAGCGCATAAAGTAATATTTGTTCTGTTGTCATAAGCCTAAAATTTTGTAATTAATATGATATGCAATTTAAGAAAAGGATTCACAGTTTATTGTGACATGTATTTGGGCTATTTTGAACCCTGGTGGTTTAGCGGCAGAAAACAAAGCCGCAAAACCACCAATCCTTCAATAGAAAATTAAACTTCTTTAACGTGCAAAAATTTGTTGTAAATCCACATCAATATTGCACCAGCAACGCCAACTAATCCAATTACCAGAAAAACCATTTCCGGCTGCTTTGCTGTTGTTGCAAATGTTTGATAAAGCCATCCGCCAAAAGTACCGCCGACTAACCATGCGATTGCAATTGGAAGAAAAGCAAATCCCTGAAACAATGCCGCTTGCCCTTTTGGTGCAAGATCTGCAAGGTACTCATAAAATCTTGGCGCTTGTGTTTGTTCGCCAACAGAAAAAATAAATATTGTTGCAATAATTAATCCGATGCCAACGGTAATTCCGGCCATTTGTGAAAAGTACAATAAGAACCAGCTTAATGCAGCAAATACAAATCCTATCATAATTGCAGTTGGAGTAGGAATGTTTTTTGTAAATCTGTTAATAGGAATTTGTAATAGTATAATTGTCCAGGCTCCCACAGAAAGAATTAATTCTATTGGGGCATCAGGAGAAATATAATCTGAAACATAAAACGGGATGACAATAAAAAATTCCCAAAACACAATCCAGTAAAGCGCAAACAACATTAAGAAGAACATGAATTTAATATTCTTTACTACTGTTACTAAATTTTTTGCAACGGTAATAATGTCTTCTCTTTTTTCCGCTACTTTAGCAGCGGGCTCCTTAAAAATAATGAGGGTTGTAAAAAACATTAACGTGCAGCTTGCAGCAGAAACAAGATAAACAAATTCAATTCCAAATGAGTCTCTAACAAAATATGCAAGCAGTGGACCGATAGCCGCGCCAATGTTTACAAGCCAGTAATAAATTGCATAACCAAGGGATTTTGTCTCGGGTGTTGTTGTTAGCGCAACCGTACCAAGCACACTTGGTTTGATAAAAGAGCCGCCGATTGCAGTAAAGATTAATATTAATGAAAGAACTAAGAAAAGATTTGTGTCTGAGTACCATCCGGAGAAAGCTGCCATTCCGGTTGAACCAATTAAAAAATAACCTATCGCAAGAACAAAGAAGGCAAATGAAAATGCTTTTTTAAATCCAAATTTATCTGCAAGCGCACCGGCAAAGATTGGAAGAAAATAAATCAATCCGCCAAAGATTGAGGAAAGCTGCCCCGCCTGCACTTCATCAAACTTAAGATGATCGCGAAGGAATACACTCAGAATAGTTGCCTGTCCGTAATAAGCTAATCTTTCAAACAATTCCATTCCATTTGCAACCCAGAATGAATGCTGAAAACCAGATTTTAGTTTTTGCATTGTTCCTGTTTGTTCCACAATCTATCCTTTCAAAAAATATTGCGCGCAATTTAGTTATGATGAATTTTAGTATCAAAGACATTCTCTGTTGTCCTCAGCTTGGTAAATCCAACCTGTGTTCAGAGCTTTAATGCAATTAGTGGTTGTGCTGTCCAATAATTACCACATACTAATATCCGAAACTAATCAGAAGCTTAATCAAAATGCTTATTTTAAAGCAGTTAATGATTTCTTTTTCGGAATGATTGTTGTATTAATTAAGATCGGCAACAATTATTTAAATTGAATTTTAGTTGAATAATTTTTAAACATACACACGCATTAAAAAATATTTATATCTGAGGCTAATAAAAACATGAAAACATACCTGATAATATTTCTGCTAACAGTATTTGCTGTATCTATAGGATATTCCCAAAATAAAAATGCTGTCATCTCAGAATTAAAAAACGATGAAGTAAAAATTAAACTCCACAGATTTATTGAGTTTAATGATTCAGATGCAAAAAGCGGTAAGAAATTTTTGGTTGCCGATATTACATTAGAAAATATATCCGGTAAGAGCGTTGCAATGGGTACGGATTACACAATGAGCATTACAATTAAAGATTCAAAAGGTAATGAATATCGTTCCGGTTTAAAGGGTGAAGGAATTATTTCAAGCTATCTAACTAAAGAAGGCAGTGAAGAGCAGGATTCAAAAGCGCACAACTTTGTTTCAGCGATACCTTTCCTGCAAAAACAAAAGCTAGATCTTTTCTTTGCGGATTTGAAGTTCCCAAAGATGCAAAAATTGTTTCATTCGGTTTGAAGAAGAAAAATTTGTGGAGTACTGTTAAGTAAATTTTCCCAAATGCAATTAAATTAACAAAGGCGATTCCAAACAATCGCCTTTTTCATTTCTTAGAAAACACAATTCTTTTTCCATTATTTGATAAAATTCCTTTCGCATTTATCAATCAATAAATTGGTTTAATCAACTTAAACACAACATTTCATTTCTTTTCTGTGGCATACTTTTAGAAAAAATGTAGTGCTCGGATATTTTATTTGTTCACTGTTGCTAATTGTAAAACTATGTAGAATTGGTCGTTTATGAGTTCAAAAACATTTCACGGTGGAGTTCATCCAAAAGAATATAAAGAACTAACCGAACATCTTGCTTTCGAATTATTTCCACTACCAGAGCAAATTATTCTTCCTCTATCACAACATCTTGGGTAAAGAAGCAAAGGCTCTTGTAAAAAAAGGTGAGGATGTAAAAGTTGGACAGATGATTGCGCAGGCAGAGGGTTTTGTTTCTGCTCCGGTTCATTCTTCTGTTGCAGGAAAAGTTATGAGTCTTGGTAAAGAACAAACATCAAGCGGATTTCCTAAAGACTCAATAGTTATTAAACGTAACGGAACAATAGAATCAGAAAATATTTTGCTTGATCCGTTAAATCCGGAAACAATAACTGCGGATGAAATTAGAGAAAGAGTTGCTCTTGCAGGAATTGTTGGACAGGGCGGCGCAGCATTTCCAACATCAGTAAAACTTAACTCCACCAAAGGATAAAGTTATTGATGTGGTAATTCTTAATGGCTGCGAATGCGAACCATATCTTACCCGCGATTACAGATTTATGATTGAGCGTCCCGATGATTTAATCTCAGGACTAAAATTAATTATGAAAGCCCTCGGAGTTAAACGTGGTGTAATAGGAATTGAAAACAACAAACCCGAAGCGATAGAATTGCTCACAAATAAAATTAAGTATGAACACGGATTAGAGGTTGTATCATTAAAAACAAAATATCCGCAAGGCGCTGAGAAGATGCTGATAAAAGCGGTTACCGGAAAAGAAGTTCCTCCGGGTAAATTACCAATGGATGTTGGTGCAGTAATTCAGAATATCGGAACTGCAATTGCAATCCACGATGCAATTGTAAAGGGTGAAGTTTTAATAACAGCAGCATTAACGGTTTCGGGTAAAGGAATAAAGAATCCTAAAAACTTAATCGTACCGGTTGGAACAACAATACAGAATGTAATTGATTACTGCGGCGGAGTAACAGATGATGCAGTCAAAATAGTTGTCGGCGGACCAATGATGGGAGTTGCTCAATTTGATTTGCACGCACCCGTTATGAAAGCAACCTCGGGAATTTTAGTTTTAACAAAAGATGAAGTTGCAGAAAATCCTGAAACACCTTGTTTAAGATGCGGACAGTGTGTTGGTGCATGTCCTTTAAATTTAATGCCGACAAAGCTCTCAAGATATTCACAACTAAACAGGTTTGATGATGCAGAAGGAGCGGGAATAACTGTTTGCATGGAATGCGGAACTTGTTCATACACTTGTCCTGCAAACATTCCTCTTGTTCAGTGGATAAGATTAGGAAAACAAAAAGTTTTACAAATGCAGAGAGAAAGAACTGCAAAATAGAAATGTCATCCCGAACTTGTTTCGGGATCTTTTAAATATTATTGAGATGCTGAAACAAGTTCAGCATGACGACAAAAAAGAATTATGGAAACAACTACTAGTATAGAACCAAAACAAAAAGTTTATTTTGATTTAACAACATCACCGCATTTACACTCAAAGTGGTCAACATCAAAAGTGATGTGGTTTGTTGTTGCAGCTCTTATTCCATCCATCGTTGCCGCATTAACTTTTTTTGGATGGATGCAGATATTTATAATAATTACTGCTGTAGTATTTGCTGTTGGAACAGAAGCAGCTATTCAATCAATAAGAAAAAAGAAAGTAACCTGGTTTGATGGAAGTGCCGCTTTAACAGGATTACTTTTAGCATTAACACTTCCTCCAAATTTTTCTTTATCAGCAACAGCAATTGGATCTGTTGTGGCAATTGGATTAGGCAAACAAATTTTTGGTGGATTGGGCTACAACATTTTTAATCCCGCTTTAGTTGGAAGAGCATTTTTACAGGCTGCTTTTCCGGTACAGATAACAACATGGTTAAAACCAAACTTTGCTGTTGATTCTGTAACAAGTGCAACTCCCCTTGCTGCATTTAAGTTTGATAAAATATTTACAGACACAGTTCCAATGGCAATAGGAAATGTTGGCGGATCACTTGGTGAAACATCTGCAATTGCTGTTTTGATTGGTGGAATTCTTTTAATCGCTGTTGGAATTGTTAACTGGAGAATTCCTCTTTCAATGATAATCGGAATGTTTTTGTTTGGTGGAATGTTCTGGTTGATAAATCCACAAAATCCAACGCCCATTTTTCACATCTTTGCGGGAAGTTTTTTATTTCGGTGCAATGTTTATGGCAACAGATTGGGTTACATCACCAATTACAAATAAAGGTATGTGGATTTTTGGTTTAGGAATTTCACTCGTGCTGGTTGTTATCAGAATTTACGGCGGCTTGCCGGAAGGTGTTATGTACTCGATATTATTTATGAATGGTTTTGTTCCTCTTATTAACAGATATACTAAACCAACAATATTTGGTGTTGTTAAGGAGGAAAAGAAATAATGAAACAAGTAGCACACATCATTGCAACGTTAACTTTAATCGGCGTTATTGCCGGTGGATCATTATCGCTTGTTAATAACTGGGCAGCCCCAAAAATCGCACTCAATCAAAAAGCAGAAACAGAACGCGCAATTTATCTTGTTCATCTTGATGGAAAAAGATATGAAGAAATAAAGAATGCCGGATTTGAAGTTTACAAAGTTTTTAATGAAGCAGATTCATCTGTTGGATATTCTCTCGTGTATTCAGGAAATGGCTTTCAGGGAAAAATAAAATTAATGATTGGGTTAACTGAAGATTTAAACAAGACTACTTCAATTGAGGTTCTTGAACAATCAGAAACTCCGGGGCTTGGAACTAAAATTCTTGAACCGCCATACAAAGATCAATATAATGGTTTAGTTACTACTCCTGCAATAAAACTTGTTAAGGGCGTTGAACCGTCAAATCCAAATGAGGTTCAATCAATAACCGGCGCTACAATTTCATCGCGTTCTGTTGTTGCAATTGTTAATGAAGGCATTGCAAAGTTGAGAGCGATTGAAAATAAAGGAGCATCAAAATGAAAAAACAAGTAACGCTCCTCAAAGAATTCACAAAAGGTTTGTGGGAAATAAATCCAACATTTAAACAGATACTTGGTATGTGCCCAACACTTGCTGTTACTGTTTCAGCAATCAATGGAATTGCGATGGCGCTTGCAACCACTTTTGTTCTTGTGTTTTCCAGTTTACTTATTTCAATCGTTAGAAAATGGATTCCGAATCAAGTAAGGATTGCATCATACATTGTAATCATCGCAACATTTGTAACAATAGTTGATTTGGTGATGAAGGCGCAGTTTGTGGAATTGAGCAAAGCTCTTGGCCCTTTCATTCCGCTTATCGTAGTTAACTGCATAATACTTGGAAGAGCTGAAGCATTTGCATCTAAGAATAATCCGTTAAGATCTGTTTTAGATGCATTGGGTAATGGAGCTGGATTTTTAATTTCACTTTTTGTTCTTGGAAGCATAAGAGAAATTATTGGATCGAGAACAATTCTTGGCTATCAGGTTTTGCCAAATGGATTTGAACCCTGGTTGATTATGATTTTACCTGCAGGTGCATTTTTAACATTAGGTTTGTTGATGGGTTTTGCAAATATGTATATAGAAAGAAAAAAGAATTTAGAGAGAGAAGCTTTGATTGCACAGTATAGAAGAGTCGGAAAAGAAGAAATTACTGATGAAGTATTAAAAGAGGCAGGAGTATAACTATGGAATTACTATTAATATTTATTTCTGCAGCCTTAGTTAACAATTTTGTTCTTTCATACTTCCTCGGAATTTGTCCATTCATCGGAGTATCAAATAAAACTTCTTCTGCTATTTCGATGGGAATGGCAACAACTTTTGTTATGGTACTTACTGCAATTGTAAGCTGGCTGCTTTTTAATCTAATTCTCGTTCCCTACAAATTAGAATTTTTACAGATACCATCTTTCATATTAGTTATCGCGGCACTCGTTCAATTTGTAGAGATGGTAATTAAAAAAGTTTCTCAGCCACTGTATCAGAGCACTTGGAATTTTTCTTCCTCTGATTACAACCAACTGTGCAATACTTGGTTTGGCATTGTTAGCTTCAATGCGAAATTATAATTTTCTTGAAAGTGTTATTTTTGGTGCAGGCGCCGGGGCTGGATTTACTCTTGCTCTAATTATTATGGCTGGAATCAGAGAAGAATTAGATCTTGCTGATGTTCCAAAACCATTTCAGGGTGCGCCAATAACTTTAATAGTTGCCGGCATTCTTGCTCTTGCATTTATGGGCTTTGCAGGAATGATTTAATATTGGTAAATAGTTGTTTGTTATTAGTAGATAGTAATTGTTTTTGTCACACTAAACGAAGTCGAAGTGTGAAAAGTAATTGTACATTATACATTGTAAATTCTACATTGAGGTAAAAATGATATCAAGAAGAAGTTTTATAAAGATTGCCGGATTAACTTCAGTTGCACTTGGCGCTGGATTTACAACCGGAAAATTAGTAGGTAATTCAAAATCCGTTTATTATGCACTGCATGGCTTCATTCCTGCTGATCAACATGTGATTGCAACTCTTGTTTCAGCATTTAAGAATAAGATTAAATGCAATACTGAAGCAGTTGTTATTTCTGATTCAAAGGTTGGTGAAATTGTAAATAGGGCTGATATTAAAAACCGAAATGAAAATTTTTCAAACAACGGATCGATCACTTACAGATTAAAAAGAATAGACAAACAAATTGATTCAGATATTATAATAAGCGATGGAAACAATTCTGTTTATTCTTTGGATGATTTTACTTCAATTTTAATGAATATAAGATCTGATATAAAAAACAGAAAAGCAGATTATTTCTTTACAGCAGAATATTCTGAAACTGATTTTCTATCATCGATCTTTAAATCAAATAAAAAAGAAGTGGTAATTGAAAACGAAAAAGGGTTGGTTGATAGAATTTCTTTAGAGAATACTTACCAAAACATTTTAATAGATGGACCGCAGGGCAAAACCGGATTAAAGATAGAAAATGGAATTGCACAAGTTCATAACTTCCACGTGCAGACATGGAATTTGTAAACATACAATAGCAAGCGGAGTTGGAAATATAATTGCCTGTGCTCCAAATAAAGTTTTAGTGAAAGTAGAATTGGCATAATTTGAAAAAATTTATTGCATACGGTGTTTTAAGTATTGTTCTTTTTCTTATTGGATTTTTCATTGCAAGAAACAGCAGCGATGAAGAAGTAAAAACTATAAAGCGTACAAAGATTTTACTTGGAACCGTTGTAGAAATTCAAGTTCGTGATGTAGATGAACAAGAAAGCTGAAGATGCAATAACAAAAGCATTTGCAGAAGTAAAACGGATTGATGATTTGTTTACAACTTATAATGAAGCTAGTCCTGTTTGGAAATTGAATAATTCAGCAGATTCAATTATTATCATTGATTCTGAAATTTATAATTTAATTGTTCTTTGCGATTCAATAACAAAACTATCAAATGGAAGTTTTGATGTAAGTCTTGACAATCTTACAAAAGCATGGGGATTCTATACTGATGATCCACAGCTTCCAGATAGATCAGCGATTGATTCTGCTTTAAGCTTAAGCGGCTGGAATAACATCAAACTTATTAGATGAAAATAAGATTATCAAGAAAAATAAAGTTGGATTAAACTTTGGCGCTATTGCAAAAGGTTATGCAGTTGACAGAGCCATTGATGTTCTAAAAACACTTGGAATAAAAGAAGCATTAGTAAATGCCGGTGGAGAGATAAGTGTAATTGGTAATGATTGGATTGTTGGAATACAACATCCAAGAGAAATCAATTCAATCATAAAAAAAATTAAGCTGGATGGATTTACTGTTGCAACTTCCGGCGATTACGAACAGTACTTTGAGGTTGATGGAAATCGTTATCATCACATACTTGATCCTAAAACCGGTTATCCATCAAAGGGATTACGAAGTGTTACAATAATAAATAAATCAAATGTCTATTGCAGATGCACTTGCAACTGCCGTTTTTGTGATGGGAAAAGAAAATGGAATTAAGATTAATTGAAAATTTGATGATACTGAAGCAATGATTGTTGACGATAATGGAAAAATATTTTATTCGTCTGGATTTGAAAAGTTTTTGGTTAAATGAACATTTGAGTCATCCCGTCCGCCGCGGCGGATTGATTCGGGAATCTAATTTGATATTTGAAGATGCTGAAACAAGATTCAGCATGACAAGCAAAAGGAAAAGTATTATGGATATAACATTAATAATAGCAATTGCCACAATGGGCGGACTTGGATTTATCTTTGCCGGCGCACTTGCAATAGCAGATAAAAAATTACGCGTTGAAGAAAATCCTAAAATTGCTGAAGTAAATGAAGTGCTTCCCAACGCTAATTGCGGAGCCTGCGGTAATGCCGGATGCTATGATTTTGCAGTTAAGGTTGTTGATGGAGAAGCAAAGATTAACGGATGTCCGGTTGGCGGACAGGATGTTGTTGATGAAATTGCACGCATACTTGGAATGGAAAGTTCTGCAAGTGTTAAACTTGTTGCACGCGTTTTATGTAATGGCGGAAATATTGAAGCAACAAGAAAAGCTAATGCGGAATATAATGGACCAATGTCTTGCTCTGTTCAAACAATTGTTGCCGGTGGTGATAAAATGTGTTTATACGGATGTCTTGGCGGCGGTGAATGTGTTGATGCATGCCAGTTTGGTGCAATATTTATGAATGAAAATGGTTTGCCTACAGTTGTTGAAGAACTTTGCACTGGATGCGGACAATGTGTTGAAGCTTGTCCGAGAGGAATAATTGAAATTCATCCTGATGACAGAGAATTATTTGTGTTCTGTAAAAATCATGATGATCCAAAACGATCTAAAGAAGTTTGTAAGGTTGCATGTATTGGGTGCGGAATCTGTGCACGAAAATCTGATGGTTCAATTGTAATGAAAGAATTTTTGCCCGAAATAGATTACTCAAAGTTAGATCTTTCAAAAATTCCCTTAGACAAATGTTCAACTAATGCAATCAGGTTTGTTCATCCGGAAAGAGCTGCTGAGTTGTTGAAACAAGAAAATATAGAAGTAAAAGTAAATTAAATTGTCATTCCCGCGAAGGCGGGAATCTACTTTAATTAATTTAGATTCCGGCTCGAGGCCGGAATGACAAAAGAGAAATCATGTACACAGAAAAGTTAACAGAAGAAGGCATAGTTAAAGAATCAAAAGATGGAATTGCAACAATTGTAATTTCTAATTCTGATAACTGTGAAGAGTGCACTGCAAAACTTTACTGCAAACCGGGTAATTCAAGTGAGAGAAGCTTAACCGTAAAAGATACATTTGGTGTAATTGCCGGAGATAAGGTTAGGGTTTCAATAAAAGGTAGCCAGATACTTCGTGTTTCATTTTTAATTTATGGAATTCCACTCATTCTGATTACTGGCAGGATTATTCTTTGGAATGCAATTTTTTCAAATCCACAAGGAACTTTTCTCAACACTCTTTGCCGTTGGATTAGTATCAATTTACATTTTAATAATTCTTTTTATCGATAAAAAAAGAAATTACCATCTTCAATCTTATCCTGAAATTGTATTTGTAAGTGATCACAAATCTTAAATCTTATCTCAAAAAAATTTCTTGCTATAGGAACAATTTTTTTAATATATTCGATCAAGCATAAATCCTTTCCTTTGTACAGCATAAGTTTTAATAATTATCTCAGGGGTTTTTATTAACTAATCATAGGAGCAACTATGAAAAAGAGCATGTTCTTGTTTTTGATCTGTTTGATTTTTGCATTACCAATTTCCGCTGCTGCAAAATTATCGAAAGACGAACCAATTTTTGTAAAAGAGTTTATTGGTCAAATGGATTTTGTTAAGGGAAGGCTAATTCAGCTTGCAGAAGCAATGCCTGAAGACAAGTACAATTGGTCGCCCGGTGAAGGTGTAAGAACTGTTGGAGAAGTTTATGTGCACGCTGCTGAAGCCAATTTTTATCTTGTAACCGTAATGATGGGAACAAAACCTGAAATGGATCAGAAGAAAAGCGATACCGATAAAAAAACAGCTTTGGCAATGCTTGAAAAATCTATTGAGGCTGTAAAGGAGGCGGCAAGCAAATTAACAGAAGCCGATTTGAATAAAGAAGTTGAAGCGTTTGGAATGAAATTCTCATTGAGAAATTTTATGATTACAATGCTTAATCATAATCATGAACATCTTGGTCAATCAATAGCTTATGCACGAATGAATGGTATTGTACCACCATGGAGTATGAAAGAATAAGAGCATTGTTCTTGGTCTTTGATATGAAAAATAAAAAAAGGGACACTGAAAAAAGCAGTGTCCCTTTTAAAATTAATTAAGTTTATTTATTTCTGCTTCAAGTTCATCAACTAACTTGCTGAATTGTGAGATTACCGCTTTTATGGTTTCCGGCTGAGTAAGATCAACACCTGCGTTTTTAAGTTGTTCCATCGGATAATCGCTGCCACCTGATTTCAATAACTGAAGATATTTTTCCAATGCTTCTTTTTTCTCGTTCTCAGTTCCTGTATTAATATTTTTATATATCTGGGCAGAGGAGGCAAAACAAGTTGCATATTGATAAACATAAAAAGGTGTTCTGTACATATGTGGAATTCGTGTCCATACGCGGTTAACAAATTCATCTTTTTCTATTGAGCTACCATAGTATGCATCATAAAGATCAGACATAATTTTGGTTAACGTTGCTGCTGTAACTGATTCTCCTTTTTCTACCAGTGTGTGAACCTGAAGCTCATAATCAGCAAGAAGAGTTTGGAAATAAAATGTACCCGTTATTCCCTGTATCGCTTGCTGCAGTAAATTTATTCTTTCTTTAGGATCAGTAGTTTTTGATAACATATAATCGAGTAATAATCTTTCATTAAATGTTGAGGCTACTTCTGCAACAAAGATTGTATAGGAAGAAGTTGAAAATGGCTGGTTTTCCTGTGAATATAAAGTATGCATAGTGTGACCAAGTTCGTGTCCAAGAGTAAAAACATTATCAAGGGTGCCATTGTAATTCATTAACATGTAAGGATGTACTCCGTAAACTCCGGCTGAGTATGCACCGGCACGTTTACCTTTATTTTCAAAAACATCTATCCACCCGCCTTTAAGTGCGCCGGTTATTTTTTCTTTATAGTCGGAGCCCAACGGATCAATAGAAGCCAGCACCAGCTCTTTTGCGTCATCATAAGAGTATGTTTTTAAGAAATCTGTAAGTGGAATTGACCCATCGAAACTATAATACTTATCCAGCTTAAGTAATTTCTTACGCAGACTGTTATATTTTTGAAGAGGCTCCGTATTGGCCTTAACTGTATTTACAAGATTTTCATAAACAGCTATTGGAATATTGTTTCCATCCAAGAATGCTTCAAGCGATGAATTATAACCTCTTGCGCGTGCAGTTGCCCAATCGCTTTGGCATACTGCAGAGTAAATAGATGCAAAGGTGTTTTCATTTGTTTTAAAAACACCGTAGTGTGCTTCGTAAGTTTTTTTTCTGTCTTCTTGATTACGGTTGGTTGCAAGCACAAGACCGTAGTTTCCATAAGTTGCTTCTACAGAGTCACCAGTTGATAAAACTACTGTTGGAAAATTAATATCAGCAGTGGTAAGGTTTGAATAAATTTCGCTCGGGGAATTATTAACTCGTGAAAAATATGATAGCAGTTCTTCCTTATCGGCTGTTAAAACATGTTTCTGCTGTCTATAAAGATCTTCAATTCCAAAACGGTAGGGTTTGAATTCAGGATTTTCATCCAGCCATTTCTTCATTGTACTCCAGGGAATTTCCAGCATTTCAGGATTTATCCAGGAAGTTGCCACTCCAAATTCAGCAAACATTGCTTGTACTTTTTGGAGGTTGGCTCCAAATTGCTGGTCACGAGTATCAAGATCTCGTGAAAGTTGCGGGTATCTGTAAACTTTATAAGATAAAATTCCGAGCTCATCATTAAGATGTTGAACTTTTAATAAATTTTCAGAACTTTCTTTAAGTTTTCCTTTGTACGAAACTATTTCATCCATCTTAGTTTTTAATACTGTCAAATCACTTTCCCACTCTGTCCAATTGGAATATATATCGTTCAAATTCCATTTAAATTCTGCTGGAATTTCATCTCGACTTTCATATACTTTTTGTGCGGAAATACTTTCTACAAGAATAAGTGAGACAGCAAGTAACAAGCTATACTTAAGCATAACAATTCTCCGTTTTTATTTTCGATTATTTATTAATTAATTTAAAATCTTACTTGATTGATATCAAAACTAACCGAGTATTCACAAGCATTTTTGATTAAAGGCAAAATAATCAGACCAGTGGATAAGAATTCATCTTATAAAATTTCTACCATGTTAATGTTTTTATTCCGCTAACCTTTAGAATACTAATCAGTAGAATAGCAGCTCCAATCCACTGAACAGGTGAAAGAATATTTCCATGAACAAAGTATTCTAAAACTACTGCTGTTAATGGAAATGCAAGTTCACAAATAGAGGCAACTGAAGCAGAAATTTTTTTTAATCCATAATAGTAAAGAAAAATTGCAGCACCGCCGGTTGTAAATGCAATAATTAAAAAGATAATTATCTGTTTAGTTGTGATTTCAGGTAAACTTAAAATATCTCCGGTTGATGCAGCTATAATCAACATAATAATCGTTGCAAATAAAAATCTTAGATATGTTCCCATCTCATAATCAACATTTCTTAATGCTCGCTTACTTAGCACTGTTGAGGAACTAAAACTGAATGCTGCAAGCAGTGCAAACAAAGCTGCAATTGTTGTTTTATCTCCCGTAGAAAAATTTGGAAGTGTTGTACCGAATGTCATAAAGTATGCACCAACAATTGCTAATCCTGCCCAAAGAAAAAATTCTTTTGGTAATTTTTCTTTTAAGAAAATAGTTGCAAGCGAAATAGCAAAAACCGGTTGAAGTTTTTGAAGAAGAATTACTACAGAAAGATTAACAAAATTTACATAGAACAAAGCTTTTGTAATTGCCATTGTTCCTATGGCTCCGCCCAGCAAGGCAACACCAAAGAATGCCATCCAATCTTTTTTCTTTAATTGCTTTAATGATGAAAATCTTTTAATAAAAAATGGAGAGAGTAATATTGCAACGATGGCACTTTCAACAAAAACAACAAGAGGAACCGGTAAACTATAAAGCGATGGACGTAAAACAATTCCATCAACAGCCCAAAGAGATGCTGCAATTACCACTAATAATGGAGCAAATAATTTTGAACTGCCTTCTTTTTTCTTTTCTTCAATCAAGACTTATCCCTGTTATCTTTTTTAGATGGCAGTACATCCAATTTAAGTTTTAGTAATTAAAATGTAGATTGCAATTAATATCGTAACAGCATTAGCCAAAATAATTGGATACGAAAGAAGTAATATCCCATACCATAGCCAAAGAACAAATCCAGCTATAAGCAGAGAAAACATTCCAAGTGATATATCCTTGGTGTGTTTTGATTTATAAACTTTTACAGCTTGCGGAATAAATGCAACCGTGGTACAAAAAGCCGCAAAATAACCTAAGTAAGATTCCATATTTCTCTGTATAATTTGAGCGGTAAACTTATGAATAAATGCAGAATTATTTGTTGATTTATTGCCAATGGAAACCTTTGGGGTCAATAATGGCTAAGATAATCGAGGTAAAAATTACCCAAAATTATCGAAACCTTACTTTTTTCTCTTGCCGCACTTAGAAAATCTTTCAGAATCACAATAGTAAAATGGAATAATAATTGCATAAATCTGCTCAAAACAGAAGTATCGACATTTGGTGAGAGAAGGAATCTTTAAAAAATTCATAGTACTTCATCGGATGTTTTTTAATAAACCAATTTGAGGTAGTTAAGTGCAAGATCAGCTAACAAAAGAAACCGTTTCCGGTAAATTTACCGAGGATTTTGATTTAGAGATTGAAAAAACAATCAATAAAAATATCATTCCAACTGAATTACCAAATTGGAATAAGGCAGAACTATCTTTACAAAATAAACTTCAGTTTGTTTTAAGAAGAGTTAACCTTTCAAAATCTTTTATAGATGATGATATTTCCAAATGGGTAAATGCTTCAAATGAACCCTACGAACTTTCTTCACTGCGCACATACTTGCTGTTAAGTTGTGTTAATATGATCGGAGAGATTAGCCGCACTGATACTCCGATGACATTTTTGTCATGGCTCGATACATCAAACTCAGTTACCACAAGAAGTATTCGCGAAGAATCAATCAGCAAAGCAATAAGTTCTGTTGGTGTTGTTGATGATCAAAAGAAAGCTGTTAAACTTATTAAATCAGTTTTTGCACAATACAGATTAACCAATTCAGTTGATTCAAATTATTTTTCTTTTTTTACAGATGCACTTGATACTGAAACACAAAATTGGATTGCATCAAATAGCTGGATATATCAGGATAATCCATTAGAGAAGTGGGCTAATCTTCAAAATGTTAAAGAAGGTTATGCAAATTTAACTTCTGCGGAAAATAAAAGATTAACAAACTCACGTAAAAGATGGGACGGATTAGATAACAATCAAAAATTATTTGAAGTATCACAATTCTTAGAGTTTTTGTTTAACCAGTATAATTTATGTCAGGTAAATCCGCCAGTTAAAATGGATAAGGATCCTGTTGCAAAAGTTTGGAAAGATATTGATCTGGCAGTTAGCGAATATAAAGTTAATTACTTATCCAACTCATTATTTAATCATATGGGCGCAGATGGTCAGAAATTTAAATTCAATGAAGTTAGGTGCGTATTTAAAGAAGAAGAATTAATTGTATTTGAAGGTGATGTTAGAGAAAAAGACAGAGAGCTATGGCTAAAGAGACTTTCTGAATGGGTAAAAACAAAAATTGATTCAGAAAATGCAGTAGGTGAAACCATCTTTTTAGCCCCTAAAAATCAGGCTCTCGTGCTATCCGGTGAAAATCTTGCGCCGTTGCTTGAAAAATGGATTGATAAAGCAGTTAAGAATATTTTAAATAAAAAATAAACTTTAGATAAAGTTATTAATAAAAAAAACCATGGTGATGCCATGGTTTTTTTATTTTAAAGTAAAATGAACAATTAACTTTCCGCTAATTGAATAGATAATCTTTTTGCTGAGGTAAAATTAGTATTAAAAACAGTAGATGCGGATTTAGGAATATGAACATCAATTGACGGCTCTTTGTATAAAAATTCAAGACTTAACTGATTTGGATTTTCTTGTGAATTTTTTTTTGATTTTTTCTTTTTCATATCAGCAGAGGTTAAGAAGAATTATTTTATTGTGTTATAAAATTTGTGGTGGTAAAGTAAAAATATTAATCTATAAAAAGAAGGAACATGAAAAATTATTAATTTTATTTTCAGTGAATAAAAAATATTTCAACAAGTTGTAATAAGTCTTTACACGTTTTCAAATCACAGCAGATTAATTGTCAACAGAATTTTTATTAACCGCTTTTATTTTTATTTGATGTTAATTGATGTAATTCGTGGTTATTATTTTTCCAAGTCAAAATCGTTATCTTGAATTCAACAGAAATATTTTTTAACTGTCAACAATAATCATTCAATAAAAATTATTTTCCATCATAATCAACACTTTTTAAGTAATGAGCCGGATCCATATTTCTTAGCATAACAGGATTTGTAGTAAAGTTTTTTTCTTCGCCTGGTTCAAGCTTATCAATTTTTGCTGTGGAAGGCTGCGCATCAATCAAATAATTTATAACGATGTTAGTTAATGGTTCATCGCCAATATTTTTTACTGTTCCCGCATAATGCGCAAAATCTCTTGGCTGAATTGAGGGCGCATCAAGACTTACAGATTCTCTTGTCTTGTTATAAGATGCTTTTATCTCAACAACTTCTTTTTCTTTTAGAAAATTATCGTAAGCAAAATAACCCGCTACAACTAGAATGATGAAGATCAAAAATTTTTTCATTTCAACTCCTTATTAATTTTGAAATCTCAAACAACTTATTTAATTATTAACATATAGAAATAACCGCTGGTGTAAAAATATTGACAGTTAAAAACTATTGCCTGTATTTTTCCGACCGTTATTTTTATAACAAATAATAAACCATAATCACTATTTAACAAAAAGG
The DNA here is from genome assembly GCA_963812305.1 of uncultured Ignavibacteriaceae bacterium. GTDB lineage: Bacteria > Bacteroidota > Ignavibacteria > Ignavibacteriales > Ignavibacteriaceae > IGN3. The sequence goes on along the minus strand of CAWEUT010000002.1, from coordinate 128,149 downwards.
AGGCTTTATGTTGAATAAATCAATTTATTTCACTTATGCGATGTTAGCTGCTCTTGTTTTCGTTGTACTTTTAACCGCTTGTAATCAAACCCAACCGGAAAAGAAGGTACTATCTGAAAAAGAAATGATCGAAAGGGGAAAATATCTTATAACTGCTGGCGGCTGTCACGATTGCCACTCGCCTAAAGTTTTTGGACCTCAAGGACCAAAAATAGATGAGACAAAAATCTTATCCGGTCATCCTGCAGAAATGCAATTAGCAGAATTTGATCCTGCTATTTTAGAACCGGGTAAATATATATTATTTACTCAGGATGTAACTGCTGCTATTGGACCATGGGGTGCTTCATTTGCGGCTAATCTTACACCGGATAACGAAACAGGAATTGGTACCTGGCAGCCGGAGATGTTTATTAATGCGCTAAGAACCGGAAAACATCTTGGTGCCGGAAGACCAATACTCCCTCCAATGCCCTGGGAAATGGTAGGAAAGCTTACAGATGAAGATCTGCAAGCAATGTTTGCCTATTTAAAATCTATACCGCCTGTTAAAAACAGAGTACCCGATCCAAAACCATTGGATCAATTGTTATCATCCAAATGATTTATAATCCCTGCTCAAAATGTGGCAGGGATTACTTTTTGCTTCATTTCCAAACATATTCGCCTGGGCTAACTAATCTTATTCCAATCAAATATATTCCCAAAATCCTTAATTTATAAACAATTTTAAGCCATTTTTTGTCTGGCTTTGTATTTGTATGAAGTCTTTTAAAATATTTATAAACTAATGTTGGAAATAAAATGATAACCGGAATTCCCACGACTTATGAAGGAGTAAAAGTGGATTTTGAAGATTTTACCAGAGAAGTCTTAGGAGATGTTTTAATCGAAAAGGTTAACTTCACCCGGGCTACCTTTAAAGAAGCTCAGGAATTTAAGGATAGACTTGTTTATGACATTCTAATGAACAATGAAAAAATTATAATTGATCTTAGCAGTTGTGAATATATCGATTCTACTTTTCTTGGAGCTTTGGTTGTGATTCTTAAGAAAATGGCTGAGCGCAGCGGAGAGATAAAATACGTTATCCCACAGCCATCAGCTTTATACCTTTTTAAGATAACTGGTCTATATGGTGTGCTGAATTTATATAGAACCAGAGACGAAGCGATTCAAAGTTTTGCTTAATTTTTTTGATGTTTTATTATTTGATTAAAGAATAAGAACAGTTGAATTATGGAAATGATAATTTTAGCTATAGTATTTGTTGTGATATTTGGGTTTTGCTATTCGTTATGGAAATTAGCCGTTAACGAAGAGAAAAAGGAAATTAAAAAATTATTTCACTGATTTTATAATTATAAACTCTATTATTTATTGACCGCAGTAAATGCGGTCTTTTTATTTTAAATCGCTCACCATCCTTTTACTAACTGTTCAGTAAAATGTTAAGTAAAATCAAAAAAGTGGCTTCAGAGTCTCATCCAACCTTTGTAAAAGATGCGCTTTTAGTTATTTTTACAACGCATCCGTAGCTCAGTTGGTAGAGCAGTAGACTCTTAATCTATTGGTCGGGGGTTCGAGTCCCCCCGGGTGTACGAATAAGAAAGTTTAACATCCTTTATGTAAAAATACCCTCATACATTGAGGGTTTTTTACTTTTATAGCAATTTATTAGTTGCACAAGTTTTGAATGATCAAATCATTATCCTTTTATTCATCGGAGAAAATGAACTTGAAAACAATTATTTATTTTATCACACTGTTTACAACGCTTACAATTTCTGTTCAATCCCAGGATGTTGAAGACACATTAATGATTTATGGACGTAACAGATTTTATAAAACACATCTGCCACTTGGATATAACTTCCAAAATCAATACCCTGTTGTTTTTGTTTTTCATGGTGGATTAGGAAATCCCGACTTAACGGAAAAACAAACCGGTTTTTCTAAAAAAGCTGATGAAGAAGGATTTATAGTTGTATATCCTTATGGAACAGGTTCGTTTGATAAAAAACTTTTAACATGGAACACATGGGATTGCTGCGGATATGCGGACAAAAAAAATATTAATGATGTCGATTTTATAAAAGCATTATTGGCAGAAATTAAATCAAAATATAATATTGATGATAAAAGAATTTACGCAGCCGGATTATCAAACGGTGGAATGATGTGCTATCTTCTTGCATGTGAATTGCCTGAATACTTTGCAGCAGTTGCGCCTGTTGCGGCAACTATGTTTGATACTGTCGCCTGCCATTCTAAAAGTGAGGTTTCATTAATAATATTTAACAGCATAGATGATCAGCACATTCCTTACAATGGCGGAGTGGGCGAAAAGTCTTTGGTAGATGTTGAAAAACTTCCCGTTGAAACTGTTGTTAACTTGTGGGTTAAGAAATATAACTGCTACTTGATGCACAAATCAGAAAGTTCTTCGTTTCACAAAACCAATTACAAAAACAATAACGGAACTGAGATAGTTTTATACAAAATGCTTGGGGGTGGTCACTCGTGGCCTGGCGGGGAAAAGATAAGAGCATTTGCAGATAATCCCGTAAAAAATGTTTCTGCAACGGATTTAATCTGGGAGTTTTTTAAGAATAATCCAAAGCATTAAAAGTTAGACGGGTTCAACAAATTACTTTATGCGATAAACAAGAAAAATTAGGGATGCAGTCTATTGTTGCATCCCAAAATAAAATTATCATCTTAAAAGTATCATCTTTTTTGTTTCAACAAAACTGCCGGCTTGTAATTTATAAAAGTACGTTCCGCTGGAAAGTGATGAGGCATCAAATGTTACTTCATAGTTGCCTGATGGTTGTACTTCATTTACAAGTGTTGCAACTTTATTTCCAAGTACATCATATATTTTTAAACTTACAGAATTACTAGTCGCTATTTGATATTTAATCTTTGTACTTGGATTGAAAGGATTGGGATAGTTTTGTGATAATTCAAATTTCTCTGGAACATTTACTATCACCTCAACTTCATTTGAATATTCAAAGGTACCATCAAAATCTATTTGCTTTAATCGATAAACATATTTTCCGCTTGCAAGGTTTTCATCAGCAAATGAATATGATTTTGTTTCTGTAGTTGTGCCATTGCCGTTTACAAAGCTAACTGTTTTCCATTCTTCATTGTGGACTGTGGACTGAGAACTGTGGACTTGTTTTCTTTCTATGCTAAATCCAGAATTATTTGTTTCAGTAGAGGTTGACCAGTTTAAGTTTACAGCGTTCCCATTAGTACTTGCAGTAAAAGAAACAAGTTCAACAGGAACGACAGAATTTGTAACAGTTAATACAGCAATTCCTCTCCCTTTGCAGCTCATCCATAATTCATAGCCGCCGGTAACTTCTTTATACTCTAATTCTCTGATATTGCTATTAGGCAATCCGCCCCATTGAGGAACACCTCCTGGTGATGCTGGAATTATTCCCACGTTTATCCCATCATACCAGCAAAGTCCTGCTTCTGTTGATGGATATTCGCTATCATACATTAGCCAGAGTTTTCCATCGGGCGTAACCAACCTAGGATACACATGCTCACCAGGAAAAGGCCAACCAAGATCGTGTTCAAATGTTGTATAATTTCCAGTGTTAGCATCAAGTCTTATAAGCGTACTGCCTGTGCTGGTAAATTGTGAGTATGTTCCAATCCATGCAATACCGTTATTATCCACTGCTAATTCTGTAAACCAAGCAGCAGATCCTGGAAAGTCTCCGATTGAACGTGAGAACGAGGTGGTTCCATCTGTACGTAAAATCTCATAGTCTGTTGATGCCCAAATCGTCCCTGGTAAGGCTTGATCACGAATAATGCTTTTACCCGACCCAACAATTGACACATCAATCCAATCTGGAATATTTTCATCAAAGTATCTTAAATTATAATATTCACCAAGACTCCATAATCTACCATGCGAATCTTCGGTAAATCCTTTTGATGTGCTAAATGAATCTTCCAAAGCGAAAAAGTTTGAGCCATCCCAGGAATGGATTCCATGAAATGTAGGATTGAAAACTACTGTACTATTAGAAGGTCTGTAATAAATTGCCTGTGTATTATCTGCATCATAAGGAAATGGATAACCTAAACCATAAGTGTATTGATTAAAACCAGTCCATCTTTCGCCATCAAATTTCTGAAATCCACCTACACCAGTGCCTGCATTTCCTGTCATCCAAACATTACCATGATCATCTATAGAAATATCTTCTACAAAATAATCTATCTGTGATGAATTGGTTATTCTATGACGCTGCCAATTACCAGTTGCCGCATCGCGTTTTGCTGCACCGCCTAAACCACAGACCCAAACATTATTTTGTTTGTCGATATCAATTGAAAGATTGAAATCGCCAGGCCGCCATGTTCCAAAATTATTCCATGCAACGCCATCAAACATCCATGTTTCTCCAGTAGTAAGAACCATTACAGCTTTACCGTTACCAAAAGCTTTAAATGAATCAATATAAAAAGTAGCGTTTGAATAAGGTGGAGTTGGGCTAACCCAGGATCCATCAGGCCGTTGATATTCAAGCGTTTCCCAATCACCATTTTGAGCCATTCTTAATGCCCAAAAATTTCCAGCATCGTCAACACAATCTTTTCCTGGTAAACCTGCCACGTCTCCAATAGCAGCCGGCAAATAGTCTGTTAATTGATTTGTTGCACTGTTATAAGTAAACACCTGCCCAAAATATGTATCTGCTGACCATACCAAGTAACTACCATCTGGTTTGGGTTGAACTGAAAGACGTGTGTTGCTGCCTGGCCAATAATTCCATGTGCTTTCTTTAGGATTAAACTGAACAAGCCCACCACTTGTAAACCAGATCGTACTGTCGGGTGCCAAATCAACATCTAAAGTATATCCAAGCAAACTTGAATTGCCGGTTCCATAATTTTCTATTGATGAAGCGCCAAGAAGAGGATTAAATTTAATTGCGCCAGTAAAATTTCCCATCCAAAGATTTTTATCATAGTCTTCAACAATATCTAAAATTTGCACATCGCCATTATCAAAAGATCCTAATGCTGGATAATCAACATTGGAATAATTTATCCATTTGTTTTCAGACTGGCTGTATTTTGCAAACCCGCCTTCACCCCAACCACCCGTAGCAGCAGCAATATATGGATCTCCATTTTCATCTATCCATAAAGCCGTTGCCTGATCGCCCTGAATTCCGGTGTTGCCCGGACGATAGTAACGCCAGGAGTAGCCTAGATCCTGCTGGGAAAACACATTTGCAGCGATAAGTGCTACGTTTATAAAAAAAAGAATAAAAGTTTTCAAATGAAACTCCTCTGATATTTTAATTTTTGTGTTAGTTCACGTAAAAATTTTGAATTATTTCAACAAGGTCATCTTGCGGGTTTGAGTAAACCTGTTAGATTCTATTTTATAAATATACACACCGCTATTTAAACCAACTGCATCAAAGTTAATTGTATACGTACCTGATTCTTTAAATTCGTTTACAAGAGTTTTTATTTCCTGTCCGAGTAAATTATACACTATAAGTTTTACATTGCCTGGTTCCGGAATACTGAACTGAATTTTTGTACTTGGATTAAATGGATTCGGGTAATTCTGCGACAATGAAAAATCAACGGGCAAGTTTGTTTCATCATCTACAGCTGTAGCACCTGGCCATTGGATATCTGTAAAACTTGCATTGTGAGAAAATGCAGAAGTAAAATCACCTGTAGAAGAATTAAATGTTTGTCTCCAGGCGTGATCGACTGGTGGTGCATTGTAACTTCCATTTCCGTTTAGATCGGCATAAAAATCTATATTGTAATTTTTATTCAGATCGAAACCGGGTACTTCAACAGTGTAGTTGGGAACAAGAATTGCAGGCAAAGAAATTCTGCCCGCCTCCTCCTGATTTTGAGCATCCACCACCCTAAGTTCAAATAACTGTCCAACGTGTGGAGTCATTGCGGTAAAGTTAACAGTTAATAAATATTTCCATTGAATATCTGTAAATGTTGCGTTGTGAGTAAAGTTAACTTCCACATTTCCACCGGTGTAATTAAACCCTACTTTCCAGGCGTGATCTGCTGGCGGAACGTCATAAATTCCGTTACCATTAAGATCAGCGTAAAACTCAATACTATAATCACCTGGTTCTATCAATCCAATAATCTGAACAGGAAATGATGCCGAAGCGATTGCTGGAATTTTTACGCGACCAATTTCTTTTTCAAGTGTGCTGCTTTCAAGTTTAATTTCCAGCATTTGACCAATATGAGGTGTCATCCCTGCAAAATTAATTGTAAGGATATTTTGCCATTTTATATCAGTAAAATTTGTATTGTGTGAAAAGGTTATAGTGTATCATTTCCCACGCATTATTTAGATTAAGTCTCCATCGTGATCTGTTGGCGGAGCATCGTATTTGCCATTTGCATTAACATCTGCAAAGAAATCGACAAAGTAACTTCCACCAACCTCTACTGCGGGTAAGGTAATACTAATACTTGCTGCAGATATTAGTACAAAAGTTCTATCCGTCTCTTTTAACGTGCTTTTATCTACAATTCGTACGTAAAGATTCTGATTAAGATGTGGTGACATATTTGTAAAGTTAATTGTAACATTTTCGTGCTGTGGTGAAGCAATTATGCCTACTGTTAGTATGAATAACAGTAACACATTAACGATGGAATGAATTTCCTTAGAATCATGGCGGCTCCTTTTTATTTTATTATTAGATAATTAATTATTTAATGCTCCTACATCGATCCATTTTGCGATACTGTCTATCGTTGCTGCTGATAATGGATTTCCATTCAACGGCATCCTTGGCGATACTTCTCCTTTAAGTATTTTTATAATCAAGCTATTCGCACTATTACCGGCTTCTACCCTTTTATATTGCGGAAAGAGTACACTCTGCACACCAACAAGGTTATTGTATGCAACATTAGATTCAAGAATAAGATTACCTTGATTACCTGATGAAGAATGACACTGTGCTCCAATACAATTAACAAACACTTTCGCTTTAATGTCACTGAACTTTGCAAGAGGTGCATTTGTAGTGCTTGGAGGTGCAGTCGTTTGATCTTCTGAACAGGATACAAATAAAGACAAGGTTAGCAGCATCGTGCTAATCCTGACTATTTTTAGTGTTTTCATAATTCCATTCCATTTGTTTTTTAATAATTCTATTAATTCTTAATAGCTTAAGGCGATCCTTCGAATCGCCTTAATTGAATATTTACTATTAACGATTTAACATTACTTCAACAGCATCATCTTTCTAACCTGAACTTGATTACCACTTTCTAATTTGTAGATATAGAATCCGGAGCTAAGCCCATTCGCATTAAAGTTAATGCTATGTGTACCTTGTGTAAGATTACCATTTACAAGTGTGCTTACTTCTTCACCAAGAGCGTTAAATATTTTAAGTGTAACAAATTGATTTGCTTGTAAAGAAAATGATATTGTTGTTGATGGATTGAATGGATTTGGATAATTCTGATCCAAAATAAATTCATCAACTACTAATGGAGATTCTTCAACTCCTGTTGGCGAAGTAACTTTAGACTGAATTTGTAGAGCACTTTTGTTTGATGATGCATCAATAACAGCCCAAACAATTACTTGCTGCCCATTTGTTAATTGATTTAGATTTATGAGGTTGTAGTTGTTATCAATTACAACGGTCTGATTGTTTATAGTATAATTACCTGTTGGAAGCTGGATTGAAGATCCGTTAACAATTCCTGTAAATCCATTAACTTTTGAAAAATTCATTCCGTCTTCAATCTTAATTCTTAGCGCAAGCAATGTGCTGTCAGCATTTCTAATCATCTTTACTTCAACAAACTGATCAACACTTAAATCACTGAAAGTGATTGGCTGGTTTGCGTGATTAAGATATACTGTATTTGCATTTACAAATATTGTAAGTCCATTTATCTCAATGTTATTAGCGTTAACCGCTGTTATTTTTCCAAATATTTCAATGTCTTCATTACCTTCAAGTTTAATTCTTGAAGCTTTCGCTGTGGTTGTTCCTGTCTTTGTCCCTTTTACTTCAACAAGCTGCCCAACTTGAAGTGATGAGTATTGAATTGGATTGTTTAGATGATCTAATACTTGTGTTGTGCCGTCAACACTAAATGTAATTCCGTTTACTACAAGATATAAATCTGTTAATTCTGTGATGTTACCTTTAATTTCAATTTCAGTTCTAACAAAATCTTCTATCTGGATTCTGCTTGCATAGTAAGTTCCATCCTGTTTTTTCGATCCCTTCACCTCTACCCACATTCCAACAGACAAAACTGCAATGGTTACGGGCATTCTGTTGTTATCAAGAAAAACCGTGTTCGTGTCGGTTGCAAACGTTATTCCGTTTATGGTTATATCAATTCCCACTATGTTTTCAATCTGTGCGGTAAATTCAATTTCATTACCCGGCATATCTTCTAATTTTATTCTAACTGCTAAATAGGAGTTATCAGGTTGTCTATATGCTTTAACCTCAACCCTGTCGCCGATATTTAGATCGGCAAAAGTTATTGGCATTCTATCATGATTAAGAATAACAGTTTGTGCATCCACAAAAAATTCATTTTGACCAAGTATAATGCTGTTTGAAGTTTTGCTGTCAATAATACCGGTGATCTCTAACTCGCCGCCGTGCTGATTATCATCATCTTCTGTTTTAACTCTGATTGCAAGTAAATCACCATTTGTCTGTGCAACAGCCTTAACTTCTAAAAGCAAGCCTACTTCAATTTGCTCGAATGAAAAAGTATTTCCATGTCTTCCTCTGTAAATTGTGTTTGCATCAACATAAAAAGTGCTTCCGTTGATTACGAAAGAAACAGCACCTACTTCTGTTACATAACCTGTCAGTTCTACTTCATTTGAATTACTGGGGCCATCTTCAGATTTTACTCTTGATGCTAAATAGGTTCCGTCGCCGAGGTTATCTGCTTGAACTTCGACTAAATCATTTAGTTGAAAATATGAAAATGTAACTGTTGTATTGCCCGGGCCTCTTAATTCAGTGTTGGCATCAACGTAAATAGTGTTGCCCTGTACTACTAAATAATCCGTTCCAAGTGCTGTAATATTTCCTGTTACTTCCAGATCGTGCGCTGCAAAAAGAGTTATACTGTTTATTAAAATCAGCATGGTTACGAGAAATGCTTTACTAATACTATTAAAAGCAAAGCTGCGATATGTTGAACGTGTTTTCATTATGGACTCCTATTGTGTTTGTGTTTTTTAGAACTACTTTTTTATTTCACTTACAATTATGTTATTTAATGATTAAGTGTATGTGATAACATTAAAGTGACAGGTTGGATTAATTTTATTTTGATAGTATGAAATAGATAATGGGTGGAATGATTTAAAATGAAAAATTGCAGCGATGGATAAAAACAAAAAACCGAAACATTTTATTGTTCCGGTTATTTACATTAAGGCTAAATCGGGATTATTATTAAACATATTACTTCATCAAAGCAATTTTTTGTGATAAGCGAATTGTGTTTGCTTCCAGTGAAACAATGTAAACCCCGGATGCTAATCCATTCGCACTAAAATTCACTTCGTTTATTCCAGCAGAAAAAATTTGATTGCTAATGTCAGCAACTTCTTCTCCCAATAGATTATAGACTTTAATTTTAACAATCTGTGATGAAGGAAGTGAAAATGAAATAGTTGTAGATGGATTAAATGGATTTGGATAATTTGCATAAAGCTTTATTTCTGTTGGGATTATTTTTTCTTCCTTAACATCAGTCGGTGTGAATTGTATATTTAAATTATACTGAGATTGGTTTTGCGGACTAATTGTAAAGATCTCACTTACGGCGTTTGGGTATCCAACCTTTTGTGCCACAAGTTGATATGATCCGTAGGGTAGATTGTTAATGCTAAACTTGCCATCTTCTTTTCCGAAGTTGTAAGAATATAAATGATCATTGGTTAAAGATTTTGCAAGGACCGTAATTCCATCTAATCCCTGCGCCTCTAGAAATGGAAGTGTAATGCTGCCATAAGCTCCACCACCGCCGTAAGATGAATCTCTTTCCAGATAAAGATTTTTGTTTGCTGTTGTTTGATTTATAAAAACTGAATCCGCATTCTGCCAAAAAACAGAAGTTGCATTTTGATTGTTATAATATGTTGGGAGAAAATAATCTGAATATCCCTGAACAAAATAATAAGTGCTGTCTTCAACATTAATATTATAACTTCCATCAGATCTTACAAATCCTGCGTAAACGGATGAATCAGCAGATAATAAAGTTGGCTTTAATAATGTTGGTGTGTGCGTGCCTTTTCTAACAACTACAACACCTTTGTTTATTGGTGTTCCGTAAACAGAGTCAATTAAAATTCCGGAAACTGATCGCCCGGAGTTTTTTATACTCGGAAGTGCCAAATCAACATTAATTGTCTGTCCGGAATCTAACAGAACAGATTGCGCAAAGTACGGGTCTGATGTGTTGCCCGAAAACATTACACGGTATCCTTCCTTTTCGGCAGCAACAGTATAATTACCCGCTGGCAACTGTAAGTTATAATTGCCGGCAATATTCGTAAATGTTGAATCGAAAAGATAGATCCCATAATAAAAGAAATATATTTTTGCATCAGGCAAGGGAGTAAATATTTCATCGGACACAAATCCTGTGCATTCCCCATAATCATCATCAAAGAAATCTATTTTAAGTCTAAGTCTGATTGGCTGCTCGGGATCATTACTGTATACCCAGACTGTGTCTGTTGTATCAGATACCGTTATATCATAAAAATTAGTTAATGTTATGTTTAACTTTACTGTATCCCCGGGATTTATAAAAAATGGCATTTGCTGTGCATTCTCAAAATCTAATTTGTAATAAGGCTGAATAGTTGAAAGACTATCAATTCTTAGAATTTGATCTCCATCATTAATAAAGTTAGTATAGTCATAACGATTAAAAATATCTTCAAATATTACCCGCTTTGGCTCAATATCCAAGTTGGGTTGGGCAAATAGGCTAACTGACAGCCCAAGTATTGCTAAAATTATAAAATAATATTTATTCATAGTCACGAGTTTATTTATTTTAGTACTAATAATATGAAATTAGTGACAAAATAAAGAGAGAAAAAAATCGACTTTCTAAATTTATCTAAAACAGAGCTCGAATCGCTTCTTTTATTTTCGAAAGAAGGAAATTCGAATTCATTCAATAAAATTTCTGGTTACGTGCGTGAAATTTCATATTCCTACTTTTTATCTAAACACCGCGCACACAAGATAACCAACAAAGATGATGTGGATGATCTTGCCACCAATGTTTATATCGCTTTTGCGGAACAATATCATAAGATAGAAAATATAGAAAACTGGCTCCGCAGAGTGTTGTTCTTAACTTTTGTAAGGTGGTACAAACAGAACAATCAAAGAAGAACTATTGAATTAAACGAAGATATTACTGCTGATGATTCAAATCTTAGAACCGATGAGAGGTTTGATGTAAATGCTATATTAAAAATTCTGGACACTTTAAGTGAAGAAAAACAGGAAATTGTTAAACTAAGATTTTGGGGTGATTTGAAGTTTTCTGAGATTGCAGAAAAACTGAATAAAAACGAAGCAGCAATTAAAAAAATGTTTTATCGTACGATAGAAGAATTAAAAAACAAATTAGAATAATGTCACTTTTAATTGATTGTCATTACTAATGGTTAAGAAGCACAAAAAGGCATTTATAAAATGAACGATATTGAAAAATTAATTGATCTTTTGGATAAGGAGTTTATAAACACTGAAGAGAAAAATATTCTTAACAGAATTATAGAAAACGATCCGGAAGCAAAAAAAATAAGTGTGGCATATTCACAATTAAAAACTTCATTAAAGAGAAATGAGCACATTGATGAAGACCTGATGGCTGAATATGTTATGTATAAAAATAATCTTTCTTCTGATAGGTTAATTATTTTGCTTGCAAACAAAGTTGAAGATCATATAAGAAAATGTGTACCATGCGAGAATTTATTTAAAGAATTAAATGTCGAATATTGCGATGTTGATTCTTTTGTAAGTCAGTCCGTAGTTGAACATGTTAAAGAAGAAAAACCATCACAGCAAAAAGGATTTTTCTTATTTAACAATTTTAGTGCTGCAAAATATGCTTTTGCGTCTTTAGCTGCCGTTGTTGTTTTATATTTGGGATTGTTTGCAGTTTCTTACTTTACAACACCAGACTATAAAAAATCTTTTATGGAGGGACAAGATTTTTACACAACAAGAGGAAGAACTTCTGAATTATTCCAGCGCGGCTTAGATGCGATTGATAGAAAAGACTACAGCTCGGCAATACAATATCTAAATGATGATGTAAATAAAAATCAAAATGACGAATCAATTTTCTACACACACTTTGTTCTTGGCATTACATATGTTAATAAAGCAGAAAGTGATTTTCTTGGTCTCTTTAAATCATTTAACAAAGAAGATGTAGAAAAAGGAATTTCAAATTTTGAAAAGTCAATTGCCCTCAACAACAGCGGCAAGTTTGATAATCTAAAGTTAGATGCACATTATTTTATTGGCAAATCTTATTTGATGATTGATGACAAAGCTTCTGCGCGCAAACATTTACAATTAGTTGTTGATGGAAAAGGCAGCTATTACAAAAAAGCAGAAGACTTGATTAAAGAATTATAATCCGATTTAATGAATCACGATGATGAAAAAATCTGCAATTACCTTTTTTGCCCTGATATTGTTTGCTCTGGCGGGTTTGTTTTTTATTGCAACGGGCTTTTTACCAGTTGATGAAATTAGATCTGATCAAAAGAAAGATTTAAAAAACCAATCTGAATTTTTCATACCATCTTTCAAGTTTCAACGAATCGAGAAAGCGCTTCTTAACTCACCGAACATTACTGCAATTTCTGATTCTATAAATCAATTGACCAATACTTTTGAGAAGAATTATTTAACGGCATTATTAGAAAAAAGAAATGGCGAGTATGAAAAATCATTTAGACTTTTGTTTTCCCGGATAAAAGACTATCCGAATTATTACCCGTTTTACGATGTACTTGTTTTCTCTGCTAAGGCTTCAGATAATCTTAAAGAAATAGGCTCTTTTATTAAGGCGGATCAATCTCCAAACAAGTATTCCGATTACTTAACTGCACTTTTCTTTTATCATACCAATCAATACTCAAAAGCAGTTGAGTTATTAAAAAATAAAAATGATTTTGATCCAATTTATTTGCTTTCCTATTCATATCGCGGACTTGGTGATTATGAAAATGCTTTAATCACTTTGAACAGGGCAGAGATTTTACCGCAAATAAATAGTTATTATTTAAGCAAGATTTTTATTTCTAAAGGATCGCTTTATTTGCTTTCCGGGAAATATGCTGAAGCAGAAAAATTTTACAATAAAGGATTGGAATCTGCAAAACAATTTGGAAATAGAAGTGAAGAAGCTAAGGCATTTATAAATTTGGGAATTGTTGATGACCAAAACGGAAATGTTGATGATGCTAAAGCAAAACTGGAGACAGCTTTGCAAATATCAAAAGCAATTGAGGATAAAGAACTTGAAGCAACCGCCTACTCTGAAATGGCTGTGTCTTACACATATTCCAGAAACGTAGTTGAGGCAAAAAATAATTATCAAAAAAGTTTTGAGATATTTAAAGTATTAAATCATAAAGAACGATTATCAAATCTTTGTGCAAACATTGCTTCAATGTATTCACAAACAGCAAACTATTCCTCTGCAATAGAATATTATAATAAAGGACTGGATTATGCTGGAGATAATGTGGTATCTAAAGTTTTAAATCTGCGCGGACTTGGAGATGTTTATGCTAATCTTTCAAATTATTCTAAATCACTTGAGTACTATAAACAGGCAAAAGAGATTGCAACTCAAATAAAAGATGTTGCCACAGAATCCTCTATTGATGTTAGCATCGGAACGCTCTATTATAATGTTAACAAACCAATCAAAGCCTTACAGATTTTCTTAGAAGCAAAGGATAAAATTGATTCTGAGTCTGATCCGTATTCAGCCGAGGATATTTATTTTAAAATTGGATTAGCTTATTCAAAGATTGATAGTTTAGTAAAAAGTAACTCTGCATTAAATACAGCACTAAACATCTCAGGATCTATAAACGATGTTTATTACAAAACAATTATTTCTACAGAACTTGGATACAATTACTTTTTACAAAAGGATTTTTCAAAAGCGGAAAACATTGTTAAAGATGCAATGCAGCTTTCTAAAAGCAATGGCTTCAATCAATTGCTGGGAGCTCAGAATCTTTATTTGGGTAAAATTTCTTTTGCAAAGAACAGTTTATCAGACGCAATAAAATATTTTAAGTCAGCTTCTCTGATTGCTGAGGAGGAAATAGACTACAATAATGTTTTTGAATCTGAATATCTTCTGGCAAAATCATATTATGAGCAAAACAAACTTGCTGAAGCAGAAGAACATTATTTAAGGGCGATCAAACTGGCAGATAAAATTTCTGATGCACTAATCAATAACGAAGAAATACAAATTGCACACTTTTCTGGATTGAAAGATTGTTATTCTGAACTTGCCGAAATGTATATTGAACAGAATCGAAATGAAGATGCATTCATGATTATCGAAAAATCTCATTCGCGAAATACTTTTCAAAACTTATCTGATCTGAGAATCAATTCATCCGGCATCTCTAATGAAAAATTAAATGAATATTATGATTTGAAGTGGATGATTGAATCGGGCTTACTTTCTGGTAACAAGCTTAATGAGCTTACGATTAATCTAAATAAGCTGGAAAAAGAAATAACAAAAACGAAAAATTATTCTGATCGGACATTTAAAAATTTTAGTGTTTCAAAACTTCAACAAAATCTTGGCGATGATGAAAATTTAATTACACTGTTTTATGGAAAAGAGAATCTTTATTTCTTTAAGCTAAATAAAGAAAAATATTCTGTAGAAAAAAGCATTATAACAAAGCAAACAGTTTCTGAATTATTAAAAAAGATCGCTCCGCTTTATGCTTCGGAATATCAAAACAGTAATCTTTATTTTAATCAGGATTTGTTTTCATTCAACACAAAATCTGCAAACGAATTTTACTCACAAGTTTTACAACCAATATTAAAAGACATTCCGGTTGGAGAAAAACTCATTTTTTCATTGCCGCCTGAATTAACTTTTGTACCATTCGAGTTTTTAGTAACCGAGTTTAGGGAAGATGATAGTCCTTTTTATTACGATAACAAAAATTTTCTTATTGAAGAATATCCTATTTCGTATTCACCTTCTGCATCAATATATGTATTGCAAAAATTGATGAAACAAGTAAACGAAAATAAAGTTTTGCTTGTCGGTGACCCTCAAATCAAAAGTAAAGATTTTGCTCTTAGTTATCGCGGCGGCTTGCTTGAAGACGATTCTTTCAACGCAAGAAACGTAGTTCTTTTTCCATTAAGATATTCTAAACAAGAAATACAAAATTTAAACTCTTTATTTTCAAATGGATTTGTTTTGCTCTCTGACAATGCGACCGAAAAGAATTTTAAAAATAACGCTCCACAAAGCAGCATTATACATTTATCAACTCACTCATTCCTTCATAAAAATCAGCCGCTAATTATTTTTTCACAAAATGATGATAAGCAGGAAGATGGTTATCTTGAAAGAGGTGAAATACTACAATTAAAACTTAACACGGACTTAGTGGTTTTAAGTTCTTGCCGATCTGGGTTGGGAGAGATAGATGAAGCAGAAGGCGTAATCGGAATGCAAAAATCTTTTTTTGAAGCAGGAGCTAAAAGTGTTGTGGTTTCTTTGTGGGATGTTAATGATAAGTACACGTCTTTGTTTATGCAGAGCTTCTACAAATTTTTAAGCGATGGTTTTGATAAATCAGAAGCATTGAGAAAAGCAAAAATATTCTTTAAAGAAAATTATTCTGCTAATCCATATTATTGGTCTGCCTTTGTTCTTTCCGGTGATGTTTCTAAAATTCATAACGCTAAAGCTGCATCATCAAACTATCTTTTATTTATTCTGCTTGGGGTTTTTGTTTCAATACTTGCGATCTATTTTGCACGCAGAAAAACCTCGCTAAGTTAACTCCATCACTCGATACATTAATAATTTTTTATTTTTTCTCACTTTATTTATTATTCGCCATCAATTAATATTAATAAGGAACTACAATGCCCATTGAAGCAAACAAAGTTGTTACGATGAATTTTACATTGACCGATGATGATGGAAATGTTTTGGATTCAACAGACAATGGCGGTCCGTTTTCATATATTGCCGGAAAGGGAATGGTTTTACCTAAACTTGAAGAAGCTGTAAGCGGCATGATAATCGGAACAAAAAAACAATTAAAGCTTGAAGCAAAAGACGGCTACGGATTATATAATGACGATGCCGTTCAGGCTGTTGGCAAAGAAAATTTTCCGGAAGATTTCGTTTTAGAAGCCGGAATGGAATACATGGCAAGCAATCCTGATGGCGTTCAAATGCCGTTTGTAATTACAAATGTTGAAGATGAAACTGTTACGGTTGATTTTAATCATCCGCTTGCTGGTAAGAATTTAAATTTTGATTTAGAACTTCTTGATGTAAGAGATGCAACTGCTGAAGAATTGGCTCATGGGCATGTTCATGGAGCCGGTGGTCATCACCATCATTAATGTACAATGATCAATTAACAATGTACAATTAAGAATTGGGAGGATTGAACTTTTTCAATCCTCTTTTTTTTATCAAATACGTAACTGTTAATTTGTCATTTCTGCGAAAGCAGGAATTTATTTTGTTTCAAGATTTTCAGATTCCCGTTTTCACGGGAATGATATATAAAGTTTGACTTATGAGACGCCTAATAACATTCTATTATTAACTACTTAACTTCTAACTTATTATTACTAGCATCCGCATCCGGAATGTTTTTATTTAACATCTCAACAGATTTTACTTTTCCTTTAACTTCTACCTCCAACCAAACTTCTTTATTTCCGTTTTCCCAAATTGATGTTGATGAAGCAAGTTTTGTTTGCGTTCCATCTTCAAGAGTTAATGTTAAATCAATCGGGACAGGAAGATTTCCAACATTCTCAATCAATACTTTTGTTTTTCCATTTTCGGTTTTTAAATCTTTAATTGCAAGATCAGGAATGTGAGATTCAAAAAACCATGGATTCCAGAACCAGCTTAAATCTTTCTTTGCAACATCTTCAAATGTGTAAAAGAAATCCCACGGGGTTGGATGTTTGCCATTCCATCTTGAAATAAATTCTTTTAATCCTTTAGCAAATAATTCTTCACCCAAAGCCGATTCAAGCATTTCGTAAGCAAGAGCCGGTTTGTAATAACTCATCATGCTTAAATGTGGATCGCGGGAAAGTATTGATGGAAGGATCATGGGAATATCCATTTCATTTCCTGCCCATTTAGAAAATCCAACTGCCGCGCGTGTTCTGTGATCATATTCCGAAAGCTCTATCTGCAAATCCCACGGAAGAAAATATGCCATGCCTTCATCCATCCATGCATAACGCGTTTCATTTGTACCAACATAAAAAGGGAAATACATATGAGCAATTTCGTGCGTTGTTACATAAACATCATTTATCGTATTGGAAAATTGTCCGTCATTAACAATCATCGGAAACTCCATTCCTCCGTCACCATTAAAAACTGTTATTTGTGGATATGGATAAATTACTCCTGGCATTTCTTTAGAAAAAAATTCTATTGTTCGTTTTGCCATGGTTGCTGCTTGAGAAAAAAAATCAGATGCTGGATTGTAAGCAGAAAAGCATGCAACTCTTTTCCCGATTTCTAGTTCTATGCTTGTTCCATCCCACAAATAAAAATCGCTCATACCAAAAGCAAAATCAGAAATATCTTTTGCAGCATACTTAAAAATTGTAAACCCATTTTTATGTTTATAAACTTCTTTCCCGCTGTCTTCTCTGGCAACTATGTTAATTAGTTTATCTGAGGCCAGCGCTTCGTTATATCTTTTTAAATAAGTATCGTTTAAAACTTCATCTGGATTTTGCAGCATTCCTGTTGCCCACACACCAAAACCGTTTGGAACTTTAATTTCAACATTCATATCAGAATAATCAAAATAAAATTCATGTTCAGCATTATAACTTATCATATCCCAGCCGCGTATATCATCATACACAGCAACTTTAGGGTACCAGTAACCAACAAAAAATGTTGATTCTCCGTAAGCTCCAATTCTGATATCTGTGCCCTTCGGAATGACAAAATTCCAATCAACATCAATTTCTTTTTTAGATTTTGGCGGAAGGGGAGAAGTAAGTTTTATTATCAGGTTTGTTCCCTGATATGAAATAATTTTATCATCAACATTTAAACTTAAATTATTACCATCGACACTAAGTTTGCTAATGTTTACACCATCTGTTACTGTTTCAGGATTTAGCTCTGTGTTTCTTGCGGCTCCTTTTTTGTACATATCCTGGTAAAGTTTTAGTACAATATTTTTTAATGTATCAGGACTATTATTAAAGTAAACTATTTTTTCACTGCCAGATAACAATCTTGTTTTCGGTTCAATTTCTGCTTTGATGTTATACTCAGAAAAGTTCTGCCAGTAATTGATTCCTGGTTTTCCATCATAAGATCTTGTTTGATTTATATACGCCTTCTTTAATTCTTTGGGCATTTTCAAATCAGAACTAAAAGAGGTTGGACTTATTAAGACGATAATCAATAGAGAAGAGATAAAAGATTTCATATAGGTTTTCTCTTGGTTTATTTCATAGTTAATTTTCAATGTAAAATTTATCAAGTATTTGTTTATTGCAAACAAATATTTGATGAGCGGTTAAATAAAAAATCTAACATATCAATAAAATTTAAAAATGAAAATTGAACCACCGAATAGTTTTGAAAATTTTCTAGAGATTACAAAATCAAACAAAGCCGTTTGCTTTTACCTGAGCACACCAGAATGTAATGTTTGCAAAGTGCTGAAGCCTAAAGTAATAGATATGATTGAAAATGATTTTGCGGAAATAAATTTTTGTTATGTTGATTTAAATGAAGCAAAAGAAATATCAGGACAGCTGTCTGTCTTTTCTGTTCCAACAATCCTTGTCTATTTTGAAGGAAAAGAAACAATTCGTGCATCGCGCAATGTGCATATTGAAGAATTGCACGACCAGATTGAACGATATTATAAAATGATATTTTAGAGTCTTACTCTATTACCCCAATATCCCATCATTCCCTTATAAGATTTATACTTCCTTCTTCCGGTATTTTAATCTTATACGTAACTCCGCTTTTTATTTTTAATTTAGTATCACGCAGCCAGGGATTGTAAAGCTTAAGTGTTTTATAATTTACACCGATTGTGGAAGCATACTCGGCAAAATCTGTCAACAGATGTATTTAATTCAACTTCTTTAAACTTAAGAGGTTTGTACAAATCTTCTTCTTTCAAATCATAACCGTAAGCAGAAGGATTTTCCATAATCAATTTCATCGCAATTATTCTTGAGACATAACGGGATGTTTCTGAACCAAGTACAAGATTCCAGTAGTTGGTGGTTTTTTGTAATCCGCTCCACTTATCAATTCCGCTCATCCCTGCATTGTAAGAAGATGCCGACATTGTCCAGTTGCCAAACATTTGGTAGGCAGTATTTAAATATTTACACGCTGCCTCAGTAGATTTAATTACATCATATCTTTCATCAACTTCATCAGTAACTTCTAGTCCGTATTGCTTTGCTGCGGATTTAATGAATTGCCAATAACCGGTTGCTCCTGCAGGTGAAACAACGTTTTCTAAATTGCTTTCCACAACTGCAAGATATTTAAAGTCATCTGGAATATTATTTTGCTTTAATATTGGTTCAATTATAGGGAACCATCGTGCTGCTCTTTTAATTGCAAGTATTGTTGCGGAGTGCCAGTATGTATTAACTAAAATTTCTCTGTCAACTCTTTCATACACCTCAAAATTATCTAATGGAACGCCTTCGCCAAAAACTGTAACGTTATTCGGAATTTTAGGAGAGATAATTTTATAATCCTGAGGAAATAAGACGTCCTGGTTTTCGTCTATTGCCGCAATTGTATTTTGCGTGAAGAACAAATTAGTTGAAATAAATATTATTCCGAGAACAGATAAAGCACCTGCTAAGAAATAATAAGTTTTAGATTTTTTAGTAAAAATTTCTTTTAATCGTAATAAAACACTCATTGTAAATCCTTTTTAAATTATGCCGAATAATAAAAAAATGTGCCGCCATTACGAAGACAAAAAGAAGTGTTGTTATATTTGCAAACAGAGTTTTCAACACTTTGTAATAATCTTTTATAATGACTCTAAAGTAAATTAAATGTCATTTCGACCAAAGAGAGAAATCTGAGAATAATATGGAAATACAAGAAGCCTTGTTAAATAGACGAAGCATAAGAAAGTATAAAAATCAAAAAATTAATAAAGAGGATATTGATAAAATACTCAAAGCGGCAATGTACGCTCCAAGCGCAATGAACTTACAAGCATGGCAGTTTATTGTAATTGAGGATAAAGATGTTTTGATTGAAACAATTAAATCAATTCCGTATGCTGAAATGTTAAAACAATCGGCAGCAGCTATTCTTGTTTGCGGTGATAGCTCTATTGAGAAAAATGAAAGCTGGTTATTACAAAACTGTTCAGCTGTAACAGAAAATATTTTACTATCTGCTTATGGATTGGGAATAGGAAGCTGCTGGATTGGTATTCACGGAATGGAAGAGATTGTAAGAAATATTAAACAACAATTTAAACTGCCGGAAAATATTGTCCCTGTATCATTAATTTCGCTCGGTTATCCTGATGAAAATGTAAAAGCTGAAGAAAGATTTAAAGAAGAAAAAATTCATTTTAATAAGTGGTAAAAATCTTTTAGTGTTTTTTTGTGCCTTAGAGTTTTGGTGACAAAAATAACCGCCACAAAAACTCTAAAACACTAAATTGCACAAATTGAAAACAGAAAGTAAAATATGAACGAAGTAAAATCCAATAAAGATTATAATCCCGAAATGCATTCAGCGGAACACATTCTTAATCAAACAATGGTTAGAATGTTTAACAAAGGACGATCTTTCAGCAATCACATAGAAAAGAAAAAATCTAAATGTGATTATCATTTTGATCGAAATCTTACAGAAGATGAAGTGGAAGCTATCAACAAAAAAGTAAATGAGATTATTCTACAAGATTTATATGTTACCGAAGAATTTCATGCATCGTGATGATGCAATAAATAAATTTAAGCTTTCACAATTACCCGAAGATGCTGGAGATACAATTCGCATTATTAAAATCGGTGATTACGATGCATGCCCGTGCAGCGGAGTGCATGTTTCATCAACAAAAGAAATTGGTGCGTTTCAAATAATTTCTACAAGTTTTGAAGATGGCGTTTTAAGAGTACGATTTAAATTGCCGAAAGAATAAAGCAAAGCAAAAGAAGCCATTCATTCTAATTAAATAAAATTTCAGATGCCGAAATAATTCGCCGCGACAAACAGCATGATAAACAGATAAGTTAAATTATTTAAACATTTCCGGATGCTGCTTGTGAAAATCAGTAGCATCCTGATAAAGCTTTGCGAATGCAATTAATTTTCCTTCATCAAATAATCTTCCTATAAAAGTAATACTTGTTGGTGTTCCTTTCTCCGAAAACCCATTAGGAAGTACTATGCATGGATGCCCTGTTAAATTTGTAAGTAAATTATTATCTCCTTCCCAGGAGGGAGAAACGTACAAATCTATTGAGCTCATAAGTTTTTGCATTTCTTGAATTAGCAGCGTTCTTACCCGACTTGCATTAATATATTCAACAGCGGGAATAAATCGTGATGCGCGAAATGAGTTGGGCCATGCATTTTTAATTTGTCTTACCAATAAATCATCTTTATTGCTGCGTGTAAGTTCATCAAATGCAGCACCGGCTTCTGCAGAAAGCATTATTGCAAGATCATTTACTGGATAATCCGGCAATTCAATCGGAATAAGTTCGGCGCCAAGCTCTTTAAGTTTTAAGAGTGTTAAAGAATCGTTTGAATGAAAATCATATTGCTTATCAAAATCATTTTTAAGATATCCGATTTTTAATCCTTTAAGATTAATTGAAGGTTGATAATTAAACGAAACATCATATAAGGTCTGATCAATTCCATCAACTCCGTGGATAGAATTAAACACAATTGCAAGGTCTTCTGCTGATCTGCATATCGGACCAATTTTATCCATGGACCAACTAAGAGCCATTGCGCCAGTTCTACTCACTCTTCCGTAGGTTGGTCTTAATCCTGTTGTTCCGCAAACAGTTGATGGAGAAACTATAGAACCGTAAGTTTCTGTGCCAATTGCAAATGGTATAAGTCCTGCAGAAACAGAAGCAGCAGAACCCGCTGAAGAACCGCTTGAACCCTGTGTTGTATCCCATGGATTTCTTGTTTTTCCACCGAACCAAACATCGCCCCACGCAAGTGCACCCATAGAAAGTTTTGCAATAAGAACAGCGCCGGCTTCTTCTAATTTTTTTATTACCGTTGCATCTTCATCAATCATCTGATCTTTATAGGGCATTGCACCCCACGTAGTTTTATAATCTTTTGTTGCAAGAAGATCTTTAACACCAAAAGGAATTCCATGCAGCAAGCCGCGATACTTGCCAGCAGCTATTTCTTCATCTGCAATTTTGGCCTGGCGAAACGCTCTTTCTTCAGTAAAAGTAATAACACAATGAAGAACCGGATCAAACTTTTTTAAACGATCAATAAAAAACTTTGTTAGCTCTGTGGATGAAATTTGTTTTGTTCTTACAAGCTCAGCTAGCTGACCAATTGTATAAAATGCAAGTTCATCTCTATTAGCCGGCATTTTTGTATTTGAGTAATCACTAAACTTTACATCTGCCGACCCCTTAGGAAAAGAAAATCCCACAGGAATCGGATTAAAAAGAACAGAGGGCATTACGCCGTTGTTAAGCTCAACATTTCTAATTTTATTATAATTCTCTTTTTGCTCTTCCAGATAACTAAGCATAGAATCTCTTTCAGCATCTGTAAAATTAAGGTTTATTAATTTTTCAGCATTCTCAATATTCTCTTTGGTAATACTTTGTGATATAATAAAAGAGGTGGCCGTTAAAAATAAAATGACGAGAATAAACTTGAATTGTTGCAGCATAATAATCTCCTTAAAATTTATTGAAAATTATTTCTAAAAATTGATTAATGCTAATATGAAAATTAAAAATGCCATATCTTAATTATACATCCTGTAAGGTCATCCAGGATTTCAACTGATTTTATATTTTGAGAGATTAAAATCTAACTACAAAATAGAGCCTGTTTTGTTTGGATATATAAACAATAAAATATTTTAATTTTGTTATTTGTTGTTAGCGGGCAATTATTTATAATTGTTTTGAGCATACAAATAAACCAAAACAATTTCATTAAAAAGGAGCAACAAATGAAAGCAATACATCCATACCTTAATTTTCCGGGCAATACTGAAGAAGCGTTTAACTTTTACAAAAAAGTTTTTGGTGGTGATTTTCCAGGAGGAATTTTTCGTTTTGATGGAACACCTGGTTCTGAAAATTTAAGTGCAGAAGACAAACAAAAAATTATGCACATGGCTTTGCCAATGGGTCCAAACAATATGATTATGGCAACTGATGCACTTCCTTCAATGGGATTTAAAATTAATTTTGGCAACAATATGTATATCTACATTGATGCTGAAAGTAAATCAGAAGCGGATAAAATTTTTGCCGGACTTTCTGAAGGTGGAAATGTTGAAATGCCTATGGCTGACCAGTTTTGGGGTGATTACTTTGGATCTTTAGTTGATAAATTCGGTGTACGGTGGATGATTGGTTATTCAGCACCTAAACAATAATATTTGTCTGTCATTCCCGCGAAGGCGGGAATCTATTTAATTTTAGTTTAAAAACATTCTAAGGTAATTATGCAAAAGATAACTCCCTTTCTTTGGTTTGATAATAATGCTGAAGAAGCGGTAAACTTTTACACTTCGATATTTGATAACTCAAGCATCTTAAACATTACGCGATATAACGAAGAAAGTGCAAAAGCTTCTGGGCAAAAATCTGGAACAGCAATGACGATTGCTTTTAAACTTGAAGGACAAATATTTACTGCTTTAAATGGCGGTCCACATTTTAAGATTAATCCATCAATTTCTTTTTTTGTTTATTGCGAAAGCGAGGACAAGATAAATGATCTTTACAATAAATTATCAGAAGGCGGATTCGTGATGATGCCGCTTGATAAATATGATTGGAGTCCAAAGTACGCCTGGGTACAGGATAAATTTGGATTATCGTGGCAGCTTGATATTGATAAAATTAATAATCAGCAAAAAATTCTTCCCGCCCTTTTGTTTGTAAATGAAAAGAACTTAAGATTAAAAGAGGCAGTAACATATTACAATTCTGTTTTTCAAAATTCGCAAATAATTATGGAAGCGCCTTATCACCCCTCCGTTGGATTACCTGAAGATGCGTTGTTATTTGCACAATTCAAATTATCAGATTATTTATTCAATGCGATGAGCAGTACAATGAAACACGATTTTGATTTTAACGAAGCGTTTTCATTTGTTGTTAATTGCAAAGATCAAGAAGAAGTTGATTATTATTGGAGCAAACTTACATCAGGCGGTGGGAAAGAAAGCCAATGTGCATGGCTTAAAGATAAATTTGGTGTTAGCTGGCAAATTGTTCCAACAAGATTGATTGAATTACTTGGTGATCCCGATCCAGTAAAAGCACAAAAGGTTATGATGGCAATGTTGCAGATGAAAAAAATTATCATTTCAGATTTAGAAAAAGCTTATAAACATTAATAAGGAGAAAAACTATGTCAACGATAAAGCTTCATCGGGTTTTTAAAGCATCACCGGAAAAAATCTACAGAGCTTTTATGGATGCTGATGCACAGGCAAAATGGCTGCCGCCTTATGGATTTACTTGCAAAGTGCATCATATGGATTCTAAAGTAGGAGGAACATACAAAATGTCCTTTACAAATTTCACAACCGGAAAAAGTCATTCGTTCGGAGGTAAATATCTGGAGATAATACCGAACGAACTTATTCGATATTCAGATCAATTTGATGATCCGAATTTGCCGGGTGAAATGATTACAACTGTTACAATCAAGCAAGTCTCTTGCGGATCGGATGTGACATTTGTTCAGGAAAATGTACCTGAGATTATTCCACCTGAGATGTGTTATCTTGGATGGCAGGATTCACTCGATCAATTAGCTAATCTTGTTAACCCTGATATTCCCGATTGATTTAAACATTTATTTAGATGCAAAGAACAAGTTCAGGCATGCAATTTGCTAAATAATTTTAAAAGTTAGCTGTTAACTAAATATTTTTTTTGAAAGGCTTATAAATGCAAAAATTACGTGTTGAAAGCTTTACTATATCAGTGGATGGATTTGGTGCTGGACCAAATCAAAGCCTGGAAAATCCATTGGGAGTTGGAGGAGGAAATCTTCACCAATGGTTTTTTCCCACAAAAACTTTTCAACAAAAAGTATTAGGAAAGAGTGACGGCACAACCGGAGTTGATAATGAAATTGCCGAAAATGGTTTTAAAAATATTGGCGCCTGGATTTTAGGGCGTAATATGTTTAGTCCATATCGTGGCGTACCTGATCTTAATTGGAAGGGATGGTGGGGAGATAATCCGCCATATCATGTTCCTGTCTTTGTCTTAACTAATCATAAGCGTGAATCAATTGAGATGGAAGGCGGCACCACCTTTCACTTTGTAACAGAAGGGATTACTGCGGCTCTTGAAAAAGCTTTTGATTCTGCAAATGGCAAAGATGTAAGACTTGGCGGAGGTGTTAGTACAATTCGTCAATATCTTAAAGCTCAATTAATTGATGAATTACATTTAGTTGTTTCCCCTGTAATATTAGGAAGCGGAGAAAATCTTTTTTTGAATTTGGATCTCACATCATTGGGATATAAATGTGTTAAACATATTTCAACCGATAATGCAATGCATTTGGTTATAAAAAAATCAATTAACACTTAATAAACGTTTCTACCTGTTATGTAGAATCAAATTGAACTATCAACGATTAGTTGAAGAAAGGAATTGAATATGGATAAACTAAAATTCTCAATTGTTATCAATGCACCAAAAGAAAAAGTTTGGGATACAATGCTTGAAGATAAAACATACAGAATCTGGACTGAAGAGTTTACACCAGGCTCACATTACATTGGAAGTTGGGATGAAGGGAGCAAAATTCTTTTTCTTGGTCCCGCAAATGATGGAAAGCTTGGCGGAATGGTTAGCAGAATAAAGGAAAATAAACTTCACAAATTTATTTCTATCGAACATCTTGGTGAGGTTTTAGATGGAATTGAAGATACAACAAGCGATCGTGTTAAAATCTGGGCTGGTGCTTTAGAGAATTACACTTTTATTGATAAAGATGATAAAACCGAACTTGTTGTTGATATGGATATCAATGAAGAGTTTAAAGAAATGTTTGAAGGTATGTGGCCAAAGGCTTTGCAAAAATTAAAATCACTTTGTGAAAAATAATTTTTTATACTGATACAGATTTGCTGAACTCAAATCAATTTGACTAAAGGAAACTAAATAATGAGAAAAATAATATTTGCGATTAATACTACAATAAACGGAAGCGTTGATCATACAGTGGGAATAGCCGATGATGAACTGCACAACTTCTACACGGATTTGTTAAACAGTGTTGATGTAGTATTAATGGGAAGAAAAACATACCAATTAATGGAAAACTTCTGGCCTGTTGCGCATAAAGATCCCGGAAGTACGCAAAGTGTGCTGCGATTCGCAGATAAATTTAATTCCATTAAGAAAATAGTTTTTTCAGAAACTCTTAAAGAAGTTAAGTGGCAGAATTCACAATTAGCAGACCGAAATCTTCAAGAAATTATTTCAGAATTAAAAAATCAGGATGGTAAAAATATTTCAGCCGGGAGTTTAAGTATTGCGCTGCAATTATTAAAACTTAATTTAATTGATGAATTCTGGATTGCAGTGCATCCAGTAATTGCTAGAAAAAGGTCCGCATTTATTTGATGGTATGGATGTAAATAAAAAACTAAAACTTATTGATTCAAAAACACTAAGTTCAGGTGTTGTCTTTCATCATTATCAAAAGATATAAAAGGCAGGAATGAAATCATCAAATAATACATTTACCGGCGTTGAAGAATATATTTCAAAATTTCCTGAAGACATTCAAAAAATCTTGCAGCAAATCCGTGCAGCAATAAAAAAAGCTGCACCAAAATCAGTTGAAGTTATTAGCTATGGAATGCCTGCATTTAAACAGAACAAAGTTCTTGTTTACTTTGCTGTTAGTAAAAATCATATTGGTTTTTATCCCACACCAAATGCAATAATATGTTTTAGTAAAGAGTTGGCGACTTATAAAACTTCAAAAGGTGCAATTCAATTTCCGCTTGATAAAAAAATTCCATTAACTCTGATCTCCAAGATCACAAAGTTTAGAGTTAAGGAAGATCTTGAGTTAAAAAATTGAGGGATGTTTGCTTAAATGACTTATGTGTGTGTGCCTAGTATTATAAAAAAAGACGCACCGTGATGCGTCTTTTTTATGAAATGTTTTAGTGAATTCTATTTGCCAAAAACATATCTAACGTTAACACCAAACCATCCGGCTTCAAAATCAGTTTCTTCAATAATTATAAACGATGGTCGCCAGTCTGCACCAATAACCATAGGAAAATCAAATCTGTATTCGAGTCCGATTTCACCGCTAACAGCTAATGCAAACGGATCACCAAGATAAGCAGATGGACCAACACCAACATACCAGTATAAATTCTTTTCTAATGGTTTGTATAATAAATCCCAGAGAGCTTCAACTCCAACACCATCGTTTCCAAAAGAAACATCAGCGTGAATTCTGCTGAACTGACCAAGACCAAAGACTCCATCAACTGCATAGTGGCCGCCCCAGGCATCACCAAAACGGATACCGACTTCCTGAGCCTGAGCGAACTGAGAGAGACCAACAAGATAGAACTGCAGCAAGAAGAAATGTTTTCATTTTTTATCCTTTTTAATTTGTTATATGATTGTGTACTTAAGAAACTGTAGCTGATAATCTTATTAGATGCTTAGTCTTACTCCTGCAGTAACAAACAATGTTTTAGCTTTGCCAACATTAAAAGAAGTTACACTGCTAACATCTGTTAAAGACCATTCATATTTAACATCTAAGAAAAGTATAGACACATCAATACCGGCACCAAGAAAGACACCCCAGTTTGCTTTGTTAAAATCATCTATTGTTAACTCAAGTGCGTCTACCTGTGTAAGAATAAGAACAGATGCACCGCCAAAAACACGTAGACCAATAAAATCCGGTTCCTTTGCCCAAAAGATGATACCCAGCCATTACTGGTATATGAATGCCGCTCATCTCTGTGTTAAAAGTAATTGTATCTGCATCCGATTTATATTCATTGCTTTTGTAAGTCCAGAATATTCCGCCTTCACCATAAAATTTATCCCCGATAGCAATTGTTCCGCCTAATTGCCAGCCAACATTTGCCGAAGTTTCACCATTTGATGGATCTTCAGAAAAACTAGTAGCGTTTATACCGATAGCGGGTTTGATTTCTAATTGAGCATAAGTGTTTCCTGCAAGAAACAGAAAAGAAAAAACAATTATTGTTATTATCCTGGTTTTCATAAAATAATTCCTTTAATTGGTTATAAAAATATATCCACCTGGTTACACCCTGAAGATCGGGGAAGTCCCCATTAATGTGGTAAATAATCCCAAGACAAACATAACAAAAAAGAGGCATCTTTTTAATATTAATTGATAACTGATTCTGAACGATTTATTATTTCTCTTCTAAAATAATTCCACTTTAATTTAGAACGCCTTTCCTTTCCCGGAAGATTAAACCATAATTCTTGATGCACAATATGTCAATTCATAACTATATTTTAGTCGTCATCTATTTAGAATCATTTAAAAACAATTCCACCTAGAGTTATGAAAAAACAAAATCTCTTATTATTATTTTTTTGCTTTTTATAGCACAACTAATTTCTGCGCAGGGAAGCTCAGCAAACAAAAGTAACTCTTCCGATAGTCTTAAAAGTGCTAAAGAGTATTTAAGATTACTTAAAGAAGAAAACCAATCCGGCTCCAATGATAATATCATTGCAAGAGAACAAAATCGAATTTTAATGAAACTGAAAACCAAGACTGATCAAGGTAAATCAGTGCTTCGGGATGGATTTGATAGTGCCTTAGTAAAACTGCAGGTTGAGAGTATAATCAAGCTGAATAAAATGACCTCTGCCGGTCTTTTTGAAGAAGATCAAAAATATATTATGAGTTCAAATATTTTTGTATCAAATATTATCTTCAAAGAATTGCTTACCCGCGTTGATCTAATTCTTGACGGCTTAACTGCACAAAGAGACAAATTTGAAAATGCCCGTTTTGGTATCGACTCGCTAATTAGTTTAGAGGTTCTATATCAAATCCCAAAGGATACTATTGCTGCTTTAACCTATTCCGCAAGACTTAAGCCTCAATATGAAGATGCAAGAAAAGTACTTGGGATAACAAATAAATTATTAAACAAGATTCAGGAATTTGAATCGTCGGTTTCAACATTAAAATTTGAAATCGAAAAAAAACTATTAGAGACAGAACAATTACAATCAACCCGTATTAATTCAGAAGCCGAAAAAGAGTTTGAGGGATTTACTCATTTTAAAGGAACTTCAAAAAGTTTTTCGGAGATAATTGAATACTCAACTACTAAAGCAATTCTAGCTTTTGCATTTTATTTAGCAAACCATCTTGATTTGATTGTTCTAATGATTTTATTTGTGGTAGGAATGCGCTTCTACTTAAAATCGCTAAAGAACCACTTGTCTTATCTCACTCAGGAAAATTCAGTTGCAGAATATTATGTTTTGAAGTATCCTCTTTTAACTTCAATTGTTGTGATGGTAAATGTTTCTCAGTTCTTCTTTAAAGAACCTCCATTTTTATTTTATGCTGGTTTATGGCTTATTACTTTTACGATATTGGTTTCCCTGGTAAAAATTCAGTGTTGACCCAAGGTGGCGACGATGGTTTCTTATGGTGAATATTTTATTCTTTCTAGTCTATTTCGATAATTTAATTTTACTTCCCCACGTGGCTGATAAAATTTTTGTTTTTGTATTGGCTGCTCTAAGTATTGTTCTGGGTTTTCTTGGATTATTTAATCTTAAAAAATCCACAGACAAGGTTGGATTTTTAAAGTGGTTCTTACGCATCTTTATTCTTTTAGAAATCATTGCAATGTTTCTCAATCTGTTTGATTATTACAATGCATCAAAAAGATTAATGATTGCCGGATTATTGGGTGTAGTATTAATAATTTTAATGGTATGGACTGTTAAAATTTTATATAAAGTTTTCGCTTTGTCTTTAGAGGTTTACAAAAAATCAGATATCCACAGCGTTCCGATAAATCTGGAACGATTTTATGGTAAACTGCCGGGGTATCTTTTTGTTTTGGCGATTTTGGGATGGGCGCTTATGTTCGTCAATTTCTTTTATGCACTTCAGGTTGTCATCAAACCAATTTCTGAGTTTTTTACTAAAGAACGACAAATAGGAAACCTTATTTTTAGTTACGACCAATTGTTATTATTCATCTTCATAATTTTTATTTCTTCCATAATTGCAAAAATCATATCATATTTATTGGCTGATTCCTACATTGCAAAAGAAAAAACTAAAACCAAAAAAGGTATTGATCTAAGTAACTGGGTTTTGATTTTCAGAATTGGAATAATAAGTATGGGACTTATTATCGCTTTTATTTCGGTTGGAATTCCATTCGATCGTATAACAATAATTTTAAGTGCGATAAGCGTTGGAATCGCGTTTGGTTTGCAGACATTAGTCAATAATCTTGTAAGTGGATTGATCATCGCCTTTGAAAAACCTGTATCCGTTGGAGATATTGTTGATGTGGCGGGTAAAACCGGAACAATGAAATCAATCGGTTTCCGCAGCAGTATGATTACAACCTGGGATGGTTCGGATGTGGTTATTCCAAATGGTGATTTACTCAATCAACATTTAGTTAATTGGACTCTCGGAAATTCCAAGGCACGTTTTGAAATTAATGTTGGTGTTGCTTACGGAACTAACTTAGAAGAAGTTCATCAGTTGGTAATGGACTTACTGAATTCGCACAATGATATATTAAAATATCCGCCACCATTTATTATATTTAAAGAGTTTGCCAGCAGTTCTATTGAAATGTCTATTAGATTTTGGGTAGCGGAATACTCAACCGGAATAACAGTTAAGAGCGATCTAATAATTACAATCGATAAGTTATTTAAAGAAAATAATATTGTTATTCCTTTTCCACAGCAGGATGTGTATGTTAAAGCTTTGCCTTTAAAAAATGAAAATTAACTGTTGGCTGTTGGTAATTATTATTGAAAGAGAGATAAATGAGATTATTTTCAAAGCTATATTAAATGATAAACTTCCAACACCACGGCTGCAATAATAAAGAAGCAAACAAAAAATATTAAATAGCTTAATATGGATAATAGTGTCGCTTTAGTTTTTGTGAGCTTATTAAAAAATTGTGTGTAACTCCAGACCATTAATGCTATATCTGTCAGGATATACAGGTCTCTGAGAATAAAAATGTTTTCTGTTCCATCTAAAATTATAAGCAGCGGAAACGTTGCAATCCTTATCAGCAGTCTTTGGATGGCTAAAAAAGTATTTAGGTAAATATGTTCATAAAAATTATAATCCTGTTTCCTGAACGATAAATACGAACCCATCGAATAAACCGGAACGAAAAGAAGAGTTACCACGGCAAAATGATCGGTGATCCAGTTGCTCACGCTTTTAAAGTCTAACTTTCCATCCAGAGTATTATCTGAAAGTCCTGAAAACATATTGATATCGAAGGTATGATAGAGCACGGCGTAAAAAGCGGCGAATGTTAATAACAGACCTATCGGTTCAAAATGCTGTATGCGCTTACCTTCAATGTATTCCCGAATAGAATGCCCGGGTCTTGTAAACAATTGCCGCGAAGTATAGAAAATTCCTTTATGAAAATATTTAATAAAATTTTTGTGCAGATTTTTTATAAGAAATTTAAAATCCAATCGTTCAGTATCTGCGCTTTGCCCGCAGTTATTGCAATACTTTCCTTCAAAATGATT
This sequence comes from uncultured Ignavibacteriaceae bacterium, assembly GCA_963812305.1. Lineage (GTDB taxonomy): Bacteria > Bacteroidota > Ignavibacteria > Ignavibacteriales > Ignavibacteriaceae > IGN3. Next base: position 95,732 of record CAWEUT010000002.1, on the reverse strand, counting down.
ATTGCAGTTTTTACAGGTTATCATATTATTATAAAATTAATTTAAAGCTGATAATAATTTTTATTTCTAGAAATAATGTCTCCAATCAAATATCAATCTGGCGCCGAGATACCAAACATTTTTCAGTTCGGGTATCGTTCCATTTGTACTTGTAGCGCTTAATAATTCAACATTGTGGGGAATATCTACCCCACCATAAATTTGAAGAAAAAGCGAGGAGCGTTGATCAACTCCAAATGACCTGAATGGTCTATACTCTAAAATTGGAAACTCAATCTGAGTTGATCTGTATGATATAATCGATATCTGTGGATCCCCATTTTCATCAGGAGAATAATTAAACATAGCATCTCTGTCTTTTGTTCTTCCGAAATAGTAAACCCCGACTTCTCTGCCAAGCACAAATTGAAATCTTCCAATGGATGTTGCAATTGCCGACTGCCAGGGGATAAGCCCGCCGTTTACTGCTGTTACTGCCATACTTGCTAATGCTTCCTGATCAATTAGAAAAAGAAATGGCCCTGCAATTAATAAATCACCAGGAATTACATAAAATGGCATTCTAATTCTTCCGCTAAATGCAGATCGGCCGGGAATTGCAGCTAAAAGATTTCCATAGCTTTGGGTTTCCGGATCATTTACAATTCCCAGCGTTGAAGATCCATCTTGCCTCCAACCGACTTCAAGAAAAACAAGGCCGTCTCCCGATTCATTTAAGACACCATCGAGGCCTAAACCAAAACGACCCGATACTTCAATTCCGCCGACTGCATTAAGAGCCGTTTGATCTAAACCGAAACCGCCATCTAGTAAAGCACCTCTCAAAGCAGGGGCAAATCCAACGAAAGATCCAAGCTCAGCTCTGAATCTTGGAAACTCACCTAATCCTTCTGCTAAACCGGGAACCGGTGTTTTTATAAATATTTCTTTTAATGAATTTTTAAATTCCGAATCTGCAATATTCCCGCTCATAAACTCACCACTGCATACATTAAAGTCTTCAGGCAGAAATGAATTGATTACGTTGTCGTTAATTACGTAATTAATTTTTCCATTTACCGCATTAAGAAAATCTTCAAGACTTTTTTGTACAGCAATAGCAGCTCTCTCGCCATCTTCGGGTCGCATCCATGCATCACCGGTTAATACAATGCTTTCTCCCTCCCAGGTACTTACTCTAAGACCCATTTCGTTGTAGTAATCGTGCGTGCCTTTTCTCTGGGATGCATCCCCACGGGTTCCTGCAACATGACCCGAAGCATAAACATCCTCTAAAAAATGCAATGCAAAAGCTTCATCAGCCAATGCGGAGAGAATCAATTTAGAGCGTTCCCCGGAAGTTAACTTTTCTTTTGTTAGCCTTGATATTTTTGCAATTGCACGATAATGATACCATGAATAAACACCAAGAGCATTAAGTTCTGTGCCTTCGGCAAGGCATTGAAAAATATATTCCTCTAATTGCGTAGATGCTTCTTTTAACGGTAACAGAAAGTGAACATTATTTGAACCCGCTCTTGTTGCATATTCGGGATCTGCGGACTGCAGTTTAATATCTGAATTACGCAATGCATTAATGCGATCACTTCTGTCTTTTGCATTTGCAATATCAATCTTTAGCTGTGCTGTAACATCAGCAACCTTTAATATCCATTCTGTTTCAAGAATATTGTAAACCATGTTTTCTGCAGAACACGAGTGGTCCCCGGCAATTGCCGGCCATGAGGCAAAATCAAGTTGTGTGGGTTTTGTGCTTTGTGTTGCATCGATTACTGCTTCAGTTAATCTGAACTCATAGCCTTTTCTTGCTTCGGTCCAAAGCTCATCAAGTACACGGCGATATTCGGGACTAAGATTTTGAATCGCAATTAATGCAATGTCTCTGTGCTCAGGATAGACCCAGGCGTATGATCTGTTTGGGTTACAAAAAAGCGTAATCAAAATAATATTGAGTAAAAAATATTTTTTCACAATTACTTTTTAAATGATTGATGGGAATTTGAGGCCAAAGATTGTAAAGTTTTACTTTTAGTACAATCTAAGTTTACACTAAATTTTAAAAGGATTTAATCTGTCCTCATTAAAATTCGGGCGGTAACTTTCTGAGCTTTCCATTTCCTGAATCCAGCCATTGTATAATCCATATTTATCTAAAAGTTGAAGCGCTTTATTATATTCGGAATCCCGTAATGCGCGATCAATCAAAATATCTTTATACGCTTTGTTGGTGGGATAGTATTGCGACATTAGGGAGATATGAACTTTGGGGCTTAGTTCTTCAGCAATAAACTTAAATACTTTCTCTGTCTCGGATAAATCATTCGGTAAAATAAGATGTCTTATGATCATCCCGCGAACAACAACATCACCATCGTAAATAAGTTCATCGCCAACCTGTCTGGAACATTTCTTTAATTGCTTCTTTGGTTTTTTCAAAATAGTTATCAACCAAAGAATATGTTTTTGCATATTCACTGTTACCGTATTTAAAATCAGGAAGATAAATATCAACAACACCGTCATAAAGTTTTAACATTTCAACAGAATCATATCCGTTTGTGTTATAAATTATTGGAAGGTTAAGTCCTTTTTGTGCTGCCAAATAAATTGATTTTAAAATTGTGGCGGAAAAATGAGTTGGTGAAACGAGTCCAATGTTGTGACAGCCCTTATTCTGCAATTCAATCATTATCTCTGCCAGGCGATCGTGCGTAACTTCTTTATGCTTCTCTGTTTTAGGATTTTGGCTGATCTCGAAGTTTTGGCAATAAATACATTTTAAATTGCAGTTACCGAAAAAGATATTTCCGGCTCCTTTGGTTCCGGATAAAACAGGCTCTTCTCCAAAGTGCGGTGTATATGAAGAAACGATTGGTAAGTGTCCGCTTGTACAAATTCCATATTCACCATTTATTCGATTAACTTCACAATCACGTGGACAACTAGTGCAGGATACAAGATTTGCATAAGCTTTTTCTGCTCGCTTATAAAGTTCGCCGTTGTGTAAAAGTCCAATATAAGATGGAATGAAATTCATATTAATAATTTACAATGTAAATGGACTAAAGAATAATCCACAACGGCTTGCTTATTTAACGAAATAGAAATTAAAATAATTACATAATTCGTGAAGAGGTTAATGAAACATCAGCATATTTCCAGGCTTCATTAAACCGCTTTTCAACTTCTGCAGCTTCATCAAGTTTGTTTTGTTTAAGCAAGGCCTGATGCAAACCAAACAATGCCCAGCCATTATCAGGTATCTCCATTAAATTTTCCAGATAGACTTTTTCCGCGTCTGCATATTTTCCGGCGTCAATCAAAACCGCTCCGAGATTTTGCCGACACGGATAAAACCATGTTGGCGGTTCATCGTATCTCAGCTGATCTTCAAGTTCAACGGCTTTTGTTAGGCTTGCAATTGCACCGGAATAGTTTTTCCTTTTTGCATCTAATTCTCCCTTTGCTACTTCATATGCAATTTTAATTAAGTTACCTGCAGAATTTATTCCCCAGATAGAAAGTTCTTCCACTGATTTATCATTTCGCAAAGTTTTAAGTTCGGCAATTTCTTTTTCTGCTTCACTAATATTATCCTTTGCTATAAATGCCATTGCTCGCGCATAGTGCCAAACTGCTTTTGAATACGGGCGTTTATCTTGTGGTTCCTGATACTGCATAATTTCATCCCACTTGCCAAATGTTACATAGGCATATAATGGAATTACAGCAAAATGCTGTAGAGTCTGATATCCACAAACATCCATTAATGAATCCGGTGGTTTCTGAGAAGTTTTAATCGCCGCATCTATAGCCGTTTTGCTGTCGCCTTCAAGCGTAGCCGTTGCCCACAAAAAATGATAATTATGAGGATAATACGAAAGAGGATAAAATCCCTGCTGATTGCATTGATTAATGTACTCTTCATCAGATTTTACTGCTCTCATATTTGCAAGAGAACCTTCGTGATATTTACCGACTCTTATATAAATGTGTGCAGGCATATGAACCAAATGACCTGCGCCGGGGGCAAGAAAGCGTAACCGGTCCGCGCTTGCGAGTCCTCGCTCCGGATTTTTAGAAGCCTCAACTGCGTGTATATAAAGATGATTCGCTCCGTGATGGTTTGTCTCTTTTTCAATTACACCCTCAAGAGTAGAAAGGATTTCGGTAGTCCACGGTTGTGGTGTTCCATCCTTCAACCAGTAATCCCAGGGATGTAAATCCATTATAGATTCTGCAAACATTGTTGCTGCATCAAGATCCTCTGGATATTGTTTTGCAAGTTCTCTCATCGCATCAGAGTAAGCCTGATCAAGTGGTGTTCGATCCTCAAGTTTTTCGTTAGAATATCTTTTTGAAAGAGCCATTACATAATCTTTTTCTCGCTGGGTTTCGTTATCAAGCATTAAAATTGCTTTCTGTATTGCCTCATAAGAAGTGTGTATAACACCAGAATCCATAGGCAAATTAATATTGGGACCTAAGACATATGCCATTCCCCAATATGCCATAGCACAGTTTGAATCTAATCTCGCAACTTCTTTAAAGGAACGAAAAGCTTCTTCATGATTAAATCCATATGCAAGTATAATTCCCTGATTAAAATATTTTTGTGCAAGTTCCGAATCAGTAGTTATGGAAAAGTTATGCGTGCCAATATTAGTAAATAAGGGTGCCTGTCCTGCTGGATCTGATGTGCATTTGGTATACAGTAAAATAAGTAGAATAAGTAGTATGGTAGAAAATAGTATTTTCATAGTTGCCTCCTATGGTGATTATTTTAATGTTTTATTTAATCAGAATCGCAAAAGTTTTATGACAATAACATGATTGGGAGGGAAAAAATAAGTTAATAATTGGGGGTTGTCAATAGTTTTGAAATAAAAACCATTCAAATAATTGAACAATGTGAATTGAATCGATTTTGGTTAAAAAAGATTAAAACAATTGCCTCGGATTTTGAACTAAAAAACTCAGCCGAAGAGTGGCTTAATGAAGCAGACAGGATGACGTTTGTTGTATTTAAGGTTAAGTGAATATATAACTGATAAAAATCTTTGCTGTTTTGTTTTTAATAAACATCTGACTAATCTTTAACTGCAAAATCAACCGCGGCTTTAGCGTGAATCTCAAGCGTATTAAAAATCGGCAAATGTGTATCTGCTTGTTTTATTAGTAAAGGAATCTCTGTGCAGCCAAGAACAATTCCCTGTGCGCCTTTTTGTTCAAGCTCATTTATTATATCTAAAAATCTTTTCTTTGACTCCGGATTATAAATTTCCTTAAGCAATTCGTTCATAATTGTATCGTGAATAAATAATCTTTCAGGTTTTTCAGGTACTATAGAAGAAATGCCAGCTACGCTTAATCGCTTTGTATAAAAATCCATTTCCATTGTAAACTTAGTTCCGAGTAATCCTATTGTAGATAGTTCTTGCTTCTTTATCTCAACAGCAGTTGCATCGGCAATATGTATAATAGGAAGTCTAACTTCCTCAACTGATTCTATCTGCATATTGATGTAAGGTATTTGCGCAAAGAACAAGGCAATCCGCTGAAGCATTTTTAAGTTTTCTTGCGGCATCAAGAACAAGTTTATAAACACCTTCATGATCTTCACGAAGATTACATTCATTTATATCCGCATAGTTAAAAGAATAAAGAATACAGCGTGCAGCATTATGTCCGCCAAGTTGTTTGTTTGTTTCTTCATTAATAAGACGGTAGTATTCAAGAGTAGAAACCCATCCGGTTCCGCCTATAAGTCCGATTGTTTTCATTTTAACCTTTCGTTTACATAACCATTATTAACAAATATTTTAATGATACAAAAGCAATTTGGTCGAGTTATATGGTGCAAAATTATACGTGTTTTCTGCTCTACCCTTGTTTGCGATTTTTTATCCATACCAAAAATGAAGCGCCACTTGCAAAACCACTTGCATACAGAGTAATTAGATTCGGAAGTTTTGCCACATTGCCAATCATTGAATATGCTGTTAATGCACCGACCGCTATTGTTATTATAATTCCCAATAATGCCAGTCTCTGTTTTTTATTCATATGCTTCCCTTTATAAAATTACTTAATTGATAAAAAAATTTTTCTGGTTTGTTTTGATTCAATTTCAACTTATACTTTTATCGTTTTCCACTTTCCCTTTTTGAATAAAAAATATCCAACAATAGAAAATGTGGATTCCGAAATTACGATTGAGTAATAAGCGCCTTCTGCACCAAAGCCAAGTTGTATTGCCAGAGTATATGCCAGCGGAATTTGAAGCATCCAGAATACAAATAAGTTCATAATTGTTGGGGTTTTTGTATCACCTGCCCCGTTAAATGCTTGCACCAGAACCATTCCGAATGCATAAAATAAATATCCCATTGCAAAAATACTTAAACATTTGGATGCGTTATCAACAACTTCTTTTTCATCAGTAAAAAAAGATGCAATGCCATCACCAAAAAGAAAAAAGATGATCATAACCGTTCCCATAAAAATCATATTAAACATTCCGGTTCGCCAAACTGCTTTTTCTGCTCGCTCAGGTTGATTCGCTCCAAGATTTTGTCCAACCATGGTTGCGGCGGCGTTTGAAAATCCCCATGCAGGAAGTAAAGTAAAGATTACTATTCGGATTGCAATTGTATATCCGGCGAGTGCGGTGCTGCCAAATGTTGAAATGATACGCATTAAAAATATCCAGCTTGCAGACGAAATAATAAACTGTGCCGTTACTCCCGAAGAAAGTTTGACAAGCTTCCAAATAATTTTGGGTTTAAAATGCCAGTTGTCCTTATGGATTTTTATCAATCCCTTTCCTTTACCAAGATGATAAAGCTGATAAATGATTCCGAATGATCTGCCGATAATAGTTGCAACTGCGGCACCCTCAATTCCAAGGTTAGGAAATGGACCGATACCGAAAATAAACATCGGATCTAGAACAATGTTTAATGGTGTTTGCAATCCATAAAGATCTCATTGCAAGTGCTGCATCACCCGCACCACGGAAAATTCCGTTAATCAGAAAAAGAAGAATTACAATAAGATTAAATCCAAGATTTAGTTTTGTGTAGCCAGATCCTTCGCTGATAATGTTTTCTGATGCACCCATTAATCTCAGAAGATCTTCAGAAAAGAAAATTCCGGCAATCATAATAGGCAGCGAAATTATAAGTGCAAGATATATTGACTGTACACCGGAAACAGAGGCTCCGTCATTATCACCTTCTCCAACTCTGCGGGCTATCATTGCTGTGGTGCCCATTGCCAGTCCCCAGCCAAGGGAGTAAGTTATTGTTAACATCGATTCTGTTAATCCAACAACTGCTATTGCGTTAACGCCAATCTTACTAACAAAAAATATATCCACTATTGCAAATAATGATTCCATTATCATCTCAAGCGTCATCGGAATTGCGAGAAGAATTATTGCGCGATTAATATTTCCTTCAAGGATGTTTGTATCATTACCTGCAAGTGCAAGCTTAAATAATTCGTATGCTGCCGATATTTTCTTTATTACAATATTCAATTTTTAATTAAAAATGTTGTGGCGAAAATATAAATAAGTCCCCAGAAACTTTTACTTACTGATTGAGACCTTTAAATTTGTCGTAAGCAAATAAAATAAAAGGAGTCTAATGATGCGATCGTTTAAATTAAATTTGGTAATCATTCTTTTAATGATTGCCGCAATGTCGTTTCCTCAAAAACGAGCGTTTACAATTGAAGATCTTTACAAGGTTAAAAATGTAAGCGTGCCCGTACTTTCAAACTCAGGTGAAAAAATTGCGTTTGCTGTATCTGAATCTGACTTGCCCAAAGGCAAAACAATTAATACGGTATATGTGATGAACAAAAATGGATCTTCACTGATAAATGTTTCAGAAAAAATTGAAGGCGCAAATTCACCATTCTGGTCATCAAGTGATGAGCTATATTTAATGAACAAAGGACAGGTTTATAAATATTCATTTGATACTGGGGAAGCTACTCAAGTAACTGATTTTTATGCAGGTGTATCGGATCCTGTTCTTTCAAATGATGAAAGATATTTAGCCTTTACTGCGGAGCTTTTTCCGGAATGCGGTACTGATAACGATTGCAATAAAAGATTAGATGAATCAACTAAAAATGGACCAATGCAAGCTTACATTGCAGATGAGCTACTCTTTAGACATTGGACAGATTACAAAGGAGAAAAAGAATCTTACCTTGTTCTTTTTGATATAAAGGAAAATAAATATCAAGCCATAACTAGCAGTGATGTTTTGTCAGGTACATATATGTTGGGCGGCGGACCAAAGTATGCTTTCTCACCGGATAGCAGGGTTTTGGCTTATGTTTCTTCTTCAGAAAAAAATATTGCAAACTCCACCAACACAGATATTTATTTAATGCCTTTGGGTGGTACACAAACAGTAAACATAACTCTTGCCAATGATGCCTGGGATGGTGCACCAGTATATTCTCCAGATGGAAATTATATTGCCTACAAAACTCATTCTATTCCCGGCTTTGAAGCAGATAGATTCAGAATTGCTGTTTATAATACCCGAACCTTGCTCTCCGAAGTTTTAACAGAAGATTTCGACTATACAACAGATAATCTTTCCTGGTCTGCAGATTCAAAATCAATCTATTTCCTTGCTGATAATCGCGGCTATAGTCCAGTCTATAAGGTTGATGTTCAATCAAAGAACATAACCAAGATAACTGATGATAAAGCAGTCCGTGGTTATCAGATCAATAAAGAAGAAAAGAATTTATATCTAACATTTACCGCCGTTGATAAGCTTCCGGAAATATATTCATACGATGTAAATGCAAGTGTTTATTCTCAAATTACTTTTTTTAATAAAAAACTTTCGGAAGAGGTTGATATTCGTCCCGCAGAACAGATGTGGGTTGAAGGTGCTGATGGTGTTCCTGTGCATGTTTTTGTTGTTAAGCCCCACGGATATGAAGAATACAAAAAATATCCTCTAATAATTAATGTTCATGGCGGACCACAAATGCAATGGATGGATTCGTTCCGTGGTGATTGGCAGGTTTATCCTGGCTCTGGTTATGTCGTCGCGTTTTTTAATCCTCATGGCTCAACTGGTTATGGAAGCAAATACACAGAAGCAATTTCAAAAGATTGGGGCGGAAAAGTTTTTGAAGATGTTATGAAAGTTACCGAAGCATTAGAAAAACTTCCTTATGTTGATAGTAACAGAATGGGCGCAATGGGCTGGTCTTACGGCGGATATATGATGAACTGGCTGCAGGGTCAAACAAAAAAGTTTAAATGTTTCGCCTCTATGATGGGAATATTTGATCTTGGAATCTATGTGGGGTGCAACTGAAGAATTATGGTTTGCAAATTGGGATTTAGGCGGACAGCCATGGAATTCAGAGCTTTATAATAAATATTCACCATCAAACTATGTAGAGAATTTTTCTACCCCAACATTAATAATTACTGGCGAGAAAGATTATCGTGTGCCCTACACACAAAGCATACAATACTTTAATACTTTGCAATCACTTGGAATAGACAGCCGATTAATAATATTTAAAAATGATGGACACTGGCCAAGTAATGTAAAGTCGATGCCGCTTTATTATAATTCGCATCTTGAGTGGTTCCATAAATATCTTGGCGGAAATCCTGCCCCATACGATTCAAAGGAATTAGTAAAGAACAACGTTTTTAAATAAAAGAATTCCTTTAGAGAGACGCATAGATATTGTGCGTCTCTCTTGTTGTACAAAGAGTTATACTCTGTTGGATTTTAATTCAATTTACAAAAAACGATAATTCCCCCGCCAAAACTGTTGCCTCTTGTTAAAGATTGTCTTAGTTTCGACTTCAAACCTGGAGGATTCTTAACCCAAACGACAAAAATAATTTTAGGAGGCATATATGGTTCGTAACATTTTGGGGGTTGTTCTGGGATATGTGGCGATGTTTGCATTTGTATTTATAACATTCACCATTCTTTATTTTATTCTTGGGGCAGATGGATCTTTTGAGTCTGGCACCTATGAGGTTTCACTTATTTGGATAATAATAAGCTTTATACTCAGCATAGCTGCCGCATTACTGGGTGGATATCTCTGCGTCCTAATATCTAAAAATCAAAAAGCTGCTTTGGTATTGGCTGGATTAGTTCTAGTGCTTGGCATTATTATGGCAATTCCTGCCTTGAATGATTCTTCAAACGAAGTTCAGGAAATGAGAAGTGCGGATGTGCCAAACATGGAAGCAATGCAAAAAGCTAAACAACCGCCTATCGTATTGCTATTAAACCCAATAATTGGTGCGCTTGGTGTTTTTGCGGGATCAAAATTAAGAAAAGAATAATTCGCAGATAGTTATTTAAAATTAAAAAGGCGTCCGGTGGACGCCTCAAGTAAGTCAAATCAGAAACTTTTATTAACTGCGTGATTTTGCTTCATTAACTACGATGTTTCTTCCTTTTAAATCCGATTCATTTAATGCTTTCATGGCATTATCTGCTTCGGAGGAGTTCTCCATTTCAACGAAACCGAATCCTCTGGATCTGCCGGTATCGCGGTCTTTAACTACTTTTGCTGAAACAACACTTCCGTGTCCTTCAAATGCTTCTCTTAATGCTTCGTCGTCAACCGACCATGGGAGAGAACCCACAAATAACTTAGTACTCACTAGAACCTCTAAAAATAAATAGTAAAAAAATTCCGGTCTATTACCGGAGGCCCAAAACTAATACTTATGCTGCGAATAACCAAATTAATCAACGCTTATCAGGTTTGTATTTAAGAATTTGTGATTTTGATTTTCTATAGAAGGCCTAATTTGTTTGATAATCGAAAAAAATTGTTTTTCCATGTTAATTATATGTATAACTAATAATATATAACTTTGTGTATTAATTTTTAGAAGGGCTAATTGCATGAATATAGACCTTACCACCCCTGCTCTATTATTTCCGGCAATATCATTATTGCTGCTTGCATATACAAACAGATTTTTAACATTAGCGACCATTATTAGGTCTTTACATCAGAATTATAAAGAAAAACCGAATATTGTTTTATTGAGTCAAATTGAAAATATGCGTAAGCGAGTTCATCTTATAAAACATATGCAGGGAATTGGAGTTGCAAGTTTATTTCTTTGCGTCTTGTGCATGTTTCTTTTGTTTTCTGGTCAGAATGAATTAGGAAAATACGTTTTTGGTTTAGCCGGATAATGCTTTTAATTTCTCTTATTCTATCGCTAAGAGAAATAGCTATTTCTGTAGATGCTTTGGAATTGCATTTAAGTGATATTGAAAAGAAGAAGTCTTAAGGTTTTATATTAACTTGAAAAACAAAGCCGATTTGAGCTTCTAAAAGAAGGACAAATCGGCATTTAAGAAAGGATTAATATCTGCGTCTGTTGTTTTGACCGCCGCCACTGCCGCCGGATCTTCCACCACCGCCTCCGCCGCCATTAAAGCGTTTTCTGCTGTCAGTTTTAGGGCGAGCTTCATTTACAACAAGTTTCTTTCCCTTAACTTCTTTAGTATTTAAACCATTAATCGCTTTTTGCGCATCTGCAAGTCCTGGCATTTCTACAAATCCAAAACCTTTTGTTTGCTGCGAAAACATATCGCGAATAATTTTAACTTCTTTAACCTGTCCGAACTCTGAAAAAAGATTATTTAAATCTTCTTCCGTAACATCGTTTGACAAATTGCCAACGAAGATATTCATAGTAACTCCTGAAAATTGAATAAAAATAATTAATAAATTGAGCGCATCTTAGATGCTTCTCTTTTCCTGTGGATAAAAAATAGAACGAATATTATGGTATGTATTCAAATTTTTTTGCAGGCAATTGAAAGATAGTTTAATTAATCTTTGCAAACAACATAACTATTAGAACTTTGATAAGATGAATTTTAAGAACCCAAACCACCTTTTTAGGTTCTGATTGCTCGAAAAACAGATCAGTAGCGATTTAATAATTCAAAATCGGACTTAGCCATTTTTCAATTTCTTCAACACTAATTCCTTTGCGGCGATGATAATCAAGCACTTGATCTTTTTCTATTTTTCCCACACTAAAATATTTTGCTTCTGGATGCGAAAAATACAATCCGCTTACACTTGCAGCGGGATACATTGCCATACTTTCAGTTAATTTAATTCCTGCATTTTTCTCAACATCAAGCAAAGAAAAAATAATTGGTTTTTCTGTATGATCGGGTTGTGCTGGATAGCCGGGTGCTGGACGAATGCCAATAGTATTTTTCTTTTATTAATTCTTCATTCGAATAATTTTCATCAGCAGCATAGCCCCAATATTCTTTTCTAACAAGTTTGTGAAGATGTTCTGCAAAAGCTTCTGCCAATCTATCTGCCAGTGCTTTAGTCATAATGCTGTTATAATCATCGTGATCTTTTTCAAATTGTTCAACAATTTTTTCTATCCCAATTCCGGCTGTTACAGCAAACATTCCAATATAATCTTCAACAGTACTTTCTTTTGGTGCGATAAAATCTGCAAGTGCAATATTTGGTTCATTTTTAGATTTTTCTATTTGCTGTCTTATTGTATGCAGAACTCTTTTAACTCCTGTTCCTAGATTCATCCGCATATATTTCTATATCATCAAAACCAACAGAGTTTGCTGGGAACAATCCAACAACTCCATTTGCGGTAAGTAATTTTTCCGAAATGATTTTATCAAGAAGTCTATTTGCATCATCAAAAAGTTTCTTGGCTTCTGATCCAACATTTTTATCTTCAAAGATTGATGGATATTTTCCTTTTAATTCCCAGGTCATAAAGAATGGAGTCCAATCAATGTAAGCGCGAAGCGTTTCAAGATTAAAATTGGTAAGAACAGTTATTCCTAATTTGTTTGGTTTTTTAATTTGTGATTTTTTGCCAATCAATTTTTAATCTATTCTCTCTTGCTTTTTCAAGAGAAATATAATTTTTATCAGATTTTCTTTTTGAATAATCCTCTCTTAGCTGAGCATATTCATCTTTAAAAGACTGAATATATTTTTTTCTTTCTTCTTCATTTTCATTTAACAGATTTGATACAACAGGAACACTTCGCGAAGCATCAAGAACATGAATCACTGCTCCACTATAATTTGGTGCAATTTTAACCGCTGTATGAATACGTGAAGTTGTAGCACCTCCAATAAGCAGCGGAAGTTTCATTCCGCGTCGTTCCATTTCCTTTGCAACATGAACCATTTCATCAAGCGAAGGAGTGATAAGTCCGCTTAATCCAATAACATCAACTTTTTCATCAATCGCTGTTTGAAGAATTTTTTCCGTATGAACCATTACGCCAAGATCAATTACGTTATAATTATTACATCCAAGAACAACTCCAACAATGTTTTTTCCAATATCGTGAACATCGCCCTTAACAGTTGCCATCAAAACTTTTACCTTGCTCACGCGTACTTTTATTTTTTTCTTTTTCTGCCTCGATATAAGGAATTAAAATTGCAACAGCTTTCTTCATCACTCTTGCACTTTTTACAACCTGCGGTAAGAAACATTTTCCCGGCACCAAATAAATCTCCAACCACATTCATACCGGCCATCAAAGGACCTTCAATAACTTCAATCGGTTGTGGATATTTTTTTCTTGCCTCTTCAATATCAACATCAATAAAATCAACAATACCTCTAACAAGAGCATGCTTTAATCTTTCCTCAACAGGATTGTTTCGCCAATCTTCCTTTTTCTCTTCTACGCCTGTGGAGGATTTATCTTTCTTCTTAATCGTTTCTGCAAATTCAATTAATCTTTCAGTTGCATCCGGTCTTCGATTAAGAATTACATCCTCAACTTTTTCTAAAAGATCTTTCGGAATTTCTTCATATACTTCAAGCTGACCTGCATTAACAATGCCCATATCCATTCCGGCTTTAATTGCATGAAAAAGAAATGCTGAGTGCATTGCTTCTCGCACAGTATCATTACCACGAAATGAAAACGAAAGATTGCTAACTCCGCCGCTAATTTTTGCATAACGGCAAGTTTTGTTTTATCCATCTTGTTGCTTCAAGATAATCAACAGCATAATTATTGTGTTCTTCAATCCCGGTAGCAATAGCAAGTATGTTTGGATCAAAGATTATATCCTGAGGTTGAAATCCTATTTCTTCTGTTAAAATTTTATAAGCACGAGAACAAATCTCTATTCTTCTCTTAAAAGTATCTGCTTGTCCTTTTTCATCAAACGCCATAACAATAACAGCGGCACCATAACTTAAAACTTTTCTTGCGTGCTCTCTAAAAACATCTTCACCTTCTTTAAGCGAAATTGAATTTACAATACCCTTTCCCTGCAAACATTTTAAGCCCGCTTCAATCACACTCCATTTTGATGAATCAACCATAATAGGAAGCTTTGCAATATCGGGTTCTGCTTCAAGAAGATTTATAAATTTTGTCATTGCAACTTCGGAATCAAGCATTCCTTCGTCCATGTTGATATCTAAAACCTGCGCACCACCTTCAACCTGATCGCGAGCCACAGAAAGAGCTTCATCGTAATTGTTTTCTTTAATAAGTCTTGCAAATTTTTTAGAACCCGTAACGTTTGTTCTTTCACCAATATTCATAAAGTTGGAATCCGGGCGATACACGACCGGTTCAAGTCCGCTTAATCGCAAAAATGGTTCTTGAACTTTTGGAATTCTTGGTTTGTGGTTCTTTACAATAGTCGCAATTTCTTTTATATGATCTGGAGTAGTACCGCAGCATCCGCCAACTACATTTACAAAACCGCTTGCAAGAAAATCTTCTAGCACAGTTGCCATGGTTTGCGGAGTTTCATCATATCCGCCCATTTCATTTGGTAATCCCGCATTTGGATAAACAGATAAAAATTTATCGGATACGTTTGAAAGATCTTCAACAAATGGTCTCATTTGTTTTGCACCAAGCGCACAGTTTAATCCAACACTAACAAGATTTTTTGCATGAGAAACTGAAGTTAGAAATGCCTCTGTAGTTTGTCCGGATAATGTTCTTCCACTTTGATCCACAATCGTTCCGGAAATCATGACGGGTACATCAAGCGATCTTTCTGAAAGTAATTTTTCAACGCCAAAGATTGCCGCTTTTGCATTAAGCGTATCAAAAATTGTTTCGATTAAAATTATATCTGCACCGCCATCAATTAAACCACGAGCTGCATCATAATATGCCTCAGCAACTTCATCAAAAGTTACTGCACGAAAACCCGGATCATTTACATTTGGAGAAAGTGAAAGTGTTTTATTGGTTGGTCCTAATGCACCAGCAACAAATCTTGGTTTATCCGGAAATTTTTTATTGAATTCATCAGCAACTTCTTTTGCAATCTTAGCCGATTCAAAATTAATTTCATATGCAATATCCTGTAGATGATAATCTGCCTGAGAAATAACATTTGCATTAAAGGTATTTGTTTCAACAATATCTGCACCGGCTGCAAAATATTCGCTGATGTATCCCTTTAATAATGTCCGGTTGTGTAATCGAGAGAAGATCGTTGTTGCCTTTAAGATCGTGTGGATAATCTTTAAATCGTTCACCGCGAAAATCTTTTTCGGTTAATTTGTGGCGCTGAATCATAGTGCCCATTGCGCCATCTATAACAAGTATTCTTTCTGTTAATAACTTTTTGAATTTTTCAACTGTTGTTTTCATACTGCCTTCTTTAAAATTAAAAAACCTCTATCAATGAAATGAAGAGGTATAAAAACTCAATCTTCATCTCATCTTTCCCCAATTAAATCGGGGCAGGATTTAGCACCCGACGTCCCGATTATATCGGACCGGCTGCTACGGCATCAGCGGGCCTGTTCCCTCTGCCGTTCTTGATAAGAATTATATTTATAAAAGAACTAATAAAATCTGGTGTAAATATATAAATTATAAACTCTTTGTCAATGCGATGCTCATCAACCCAAAGCTTGTTACGATGTTATATCTTTAAAACTCAATTAAATATGGCTAAATTACGTTATCTAAAAAACAAAGGATTTTGTTATGATAGTTGTTACCGGCGGAGCCGGATTTATAGGCAGCGCAATTGTTTGGAAACTAAATCAGCTTGGCAAAACCAACATAATAATTGTTGATGAACTTGGTAAAGATGAAAAATGGAAAAATCTTGTTGGGCTTAAGTACGAAGATTTTGTAAACAAGCTTGAATTTATTGAGCAGATACTTGATGATGTTATTCCATACAATGTTGAAGCAATAATTCATATGGGCGCAAACTCCTCTACAACCGAAAAAGATGCTGATCATCTTATGGATAATAATTATAACTACACAAAAGAACTTGCAAAATATTGTGTGGAAAAAAATATAAGATTTATCTATGCTTCTTCCGCAGCAACTTACGGTGATGGTGCACTTGGATTTGATGATGATGAATCTAAAATCGAAACTTTACGACCGTTAATATGTATGGTTACTCAAAACAGCTTTTTGATTTGTGGGCAAAAAGAAACAGCATTTCAGATCAGATTGTTGGAATAAAATATTTTAATGTTTACGGTCCAAATGAATATCATAAAGGTGATATGCGTTCGGTTGTACACAAAGCATTTGAGCAAGTGCGCGATACTGGAAAAGTTAAATTGTTTAAATCGCTAAATCCAAACTATCAAAGATGGCGAACAGATGAGAGACTTTGTTTATGTAAAAGATGCTGTTGATATGACTTTATATTTTTTAGATAAGCCAGATAAAAATGGAATTTTTAATGTTGGTGCTGGTAAAGCACGTACCTGGAATGATCTTGGTGACATCATTATTTAATGCTGTTGGCAAGCCTGTTAATATTGAGTATATCGATTTACCGCAGCATCTTGCAGAAAAATATCAGTACTTTACAGAAGCCAATCTTACAAAAATAATTGGCGCCGGTTATAAACAACCGACAACTTCCCTAGAAGACGGGGTAAATGATTATGTTAAAAATTATTTGTTAAAAAATTCTTTCTTGGAATATTAAAGGCAAGAGTGTGAGAGATATTTTTTTGATTTCTCTCACACACAATTTTAATGCTTAATTAAATGGCGGCTCTTCGTCGTCGTCAAACAAATCGTCTTCGTCTAATTCTTCAATATCAAACTCATCATCTAAATCGTCTTTTTTCTTTGGTTCATCATCAAACAAATCGTCTTCGTCTTCTTCTTCCTCATCATCATAATAGTCATCTTTTTCATCCGCATCGTCATCGTCGTCATCAACATCTTCTTCGTCTTTTTTCTTTTTCCTGGCGGCAAAAAGAGAATTTGTTTCAAAAATATTTTGATCACTTGTTGCAAACGGATTTTCGTTATCGTCCGGGGTTTGCAATTCTAACTTGTCTTTTTCCATTATAAATTTTCTCCGATAAAACTTAATAATTACATTGTTAATTTATATGAGTATAGTAAATCTGCAAATAGAAAAATAAAAATCTTTAAAAAATATTTTCTTGATTTCTTTTGTAAAGAACTTAAATTGTTTTATTATATTTTCCAAGCACTAAAATTTTTCAAACAAATTAAATTACACTCTATATGAAACTTGCAACCCTTTGTTATGTAATGGACAAAAAAAATAACACAACATTAATGCTGCATCGTGTAAAAAAAGAAAATGATTATCACGAAGGTAAATGGAACGGACTTGGCGGAAAATTTGAACAAGGGGAATCTCCCGAAGAATGTGCAGTCAGAGAGATTGAAGAAGAATGCGGATTAAAAGTTAAAGTCAGTAACAATGAAAGGATTTATAACCTTTCCTCTGTTTGATGGAAAAGATGATTGGTATGTGTTTCTTTTTACTGCGGATGAGTTTAATGGAGAACTAATTGATTCGCCTGAAGGAAATCTTGCCTGGATTAAAAATGATAAACTAACAGAATTAAATCTTTGGGATGGTGATAAGATTTTTATTCCCTGGTTATTTAAAGATGGATTTTTTAGTGCAAAGTTTAATTATGAAAATGGAAAGTATGTTAGCCACAATGTTAATTTTTATTGAACATCCGCTTTACAAAAAACAATTGTTGGCAATTCACAAACATTCCGGCCCCTTGTACATTTCTTAGTTTGTTTTCTCTATTTAAATATTATTAAGTTTGATTAACCAATAATCTACTTTATTGATATAACTAATCCAGCAATTATTTCAGGGAGAGATTACATGCCACCTACAAAAGAATTCCTCAAAGCGGCAACGCTTGCTTCTAAATATGCAAAGGTTTCATAAAATATTTTAAAATCAAATAAGGAGTGTATTATGAAAAATCTGATTTTCGTTTTCGTCTTATCTGCTATATTTTTTTCTACACAACACATACAAGCCCAAATTTTTGATAAAATTAAAAAAGAAACTGAAAAGGTAATTCAGAAAGAGACTCAAAAACCACCCGAAGTAAAAAAGGAAACTCCGCCCACTACCGAAGAAAAAAACAATAATGAAACAAAAGAATCCACCAATACAAATAAAACAAACGAAGAAACCTCATCACAAAAACCTCAGGACAATCCTCAGTTCTCAAGTTCAACTCAAGTATGATTTTGTTCCCGGTGATAAAGTAATTTTCTTTGATGATTTCAGTCAGGATGCTGTTGGTGATTTTCCTGCTTTAGTGGACTACAAATGCATCCGGTGAAGTGGTTACAACAAATACTTTCAGATAGCCGATGGTTTAATATTACAAACAGACGATGGAAGCTACTACTCTTGATGAGCCAGTAACTTTGCCCGATAATTATACAATTGAGTTTGATGTTATTCAAAACAAAGGATCCAAAAAACAATAACAACTCCGGCTTTTCGTTTTCCATCTTAAGCACGACAAAACCCAAAGACCTTATCTACGGTTTGGCAAGACCTGGCGATAGCTGGAATTCGGTTTCGGTTTTGAATATATCAAACTCCTATATAGCATACGATAATGACAATTCAACGACCTGATGTTTCCGGGAGAGAATGAACAACCCAAATTATTGACTGATAAAAAATATAGAATTTCATGTCTGGGTGCAGAAAGAAAGAATTACGGCTTTATGTTGACGAAGACAAACTTTTTGATCTTCCAAAGGTTATGTCATAAAAAGTTTAAGTATAATATGATTCGCTTTGACAGAGGGACTACGCAATGATTGCGAACTTTCGTATCGCAACTGGAGCTGCCTGATATGCGAAGCAAGCTTCTTACCGAAGGCAAACTAATCAGCTACGGAATTTACTTTGACGTAAACAAAGATGTTGTAAAACCCGAATCTTATCCATCTATCAAAGAAATTGCAGCCATACTTAAAGATAATCCAACCGTTAAAATTAAAATTGTTGGTCATACAGATTCTGATGGTGATGATAAATCAAATTTAGATTTATCTAAACGCCGTGCTGCTTCTGTTAAAAATGCTCTTGTAAAAGACTTTGGTGTTGATGCTGCAAGAATTGAAACTGATGGCAAAGGCGAAAGCGAGCCTGTTGCAAAAAATGACAGCGGTGTAAACAAAGCACTTAATAGAAGAGTTGAGTTTATAAAACTTTAGGCAAAATATTTATTCTCTATTAAAGAGTAAGTAAAATGAAAAAGATTTTAATTGCAGTAATGTGTTTTATTTCTGTGCAAATTTTAGCGCAAACCGGTGAAGATTTTTTTGCAAGATTGCCGGCTCTGCCTAGCGCTGTTTGTTGGGTGGATACTTCTTCGAAGGGTTTGTTCATGAAGCAGTTGAGCCATCATAAACCAAGAAATGGATGATGTCATTTCAAAGAAAAAGAAAGAAGTTCAGAAAGAGGCAGACAACTTGAAGCCTGAAATGGAAAAGAAACTTGCACAGAATTCTTTTTCTTTTTTTTTAGTTCTCTTTTTTATTTCTTTTATAATCCAATAATAATAAATTCTAAATCTATGATTTCGTACCTGGAGACAGAGTAATACTTCTTTGATGATTTCAGTCAGGATGCGGTTGGTGATTTTCCTGCTTTGTGGACCACAAATGCACCGGGAGAAATTAATACTTTGAGTATTGCCCCGGGAAATTGGTTTAATCTAAACAGTACTGATGGAAATTATTTTACTGTTAAATGATATAGCCTTTCCCAAAAACTTTATAATTGAATTTGATATCGTTCCGAAAAAAACTGGTGGTACGAATATGCTGCTGGACTTTTACTTTATGGTGAAGATAAGTATAAAGAAATGGATAACGAAGTTGCCATCCCGGGTAATGCGGGATTATGATCTGCTTTTAATTAAGAAGAAATGGAATACCTGGGCAATATAAAACAGGAGAAGGATATAACGATCATTTTAACGAGTTCAATTGCGGTTAAACCAGGTGAGAAAATATCATGTGGCTTTTTGGGTTCAGAGACAAGACTTAGAATTTATCCCGAAGAAGCTAAAGTTCTGGATATGCCTACAAATATTTATGATGGTGTAAAACTAACCATCTTTGTTTTAGATTAAGCAGCCGGGGGGATTCCTCCGGATCATACATTTCGAATTTAAGAATTACAGATGCCGCACCTGATATGCGAAGCAAGCTTCTTACGGAAGGTAAACTGGTTAGCTACGGAATTTACTTTGATGTAAATAAAGATGTCGTAAAATCAGAGTCATACGGCACTATAAAAGAAATTTCTAAAGTTCTAACAGACAACCCAACCGTTAAAATTAAAATTGTGGGGCATACTGATTCTGATGGAGATGATAAATCAAATTTAGATTTATCTAAACGCCGAGCGGCTTCTGTTAAAAATGTTTTAGTAAAAGAGTTTGGTATTGATGCTGCAAGAATTGAAACGGATGGTAAAGGCGAAATCGAACCAATCGCTAAAAATGACAGCGGTGTAAACAAAGCTCTTAACAGAAGAGTTGAGTTTATAAAATTGTAATTGAGGAATATAATGTGGAGGCCACTTTGAAAGTGGACTCCACAATTATGAAAAATTTTTATAAACATATTCTATGGTGGTTTGCTTTTCCTTTTGTTGCAATATTTAATGCAACATTACGAGAGCTTATTTATAAAAAACCATTGGGCGATTTAGCTGCACATCAAATATCAACAGCAACAGGAATTGTTTTCTTTGGAATAATTTTTTATTTCATTTTCAAAAAATGGAGAATTGAATCTACAAAACACGCAATACTTGTTGGACTAATCTGGCTTGGTTTAACAATTCTATTTGAGTTTGGATTTGGACATTACATAATGGGTAATCCGTGGCAAAAACTTTTGCACGATTATAATCTTGCAGAAGGCAGGATTTGGAGTTTATTTTTGGCGTGGATAACAATTGCTCCTTTTATTTTTTATAAAACAATTAATTATAAATAAGTAAATGATTGATAAACCTATTCTCTTCTTCCCAACACAAAAACATCTAAGAAAATGGTTTGAAAAAAACCATAAAAAAGAAAAGGAACTTTTTGTTGGATATTATAAGGTTTCATCTGGCAAACTTTCTGTAACCTGGTCTGAATCAGTAGATGAAGCGCTTTGTTTTGGCTGGATTGACGGAATAAGAAAAAGCATTGATGAAGAAAGTTATTGTATAAGATTTACACCAAGAAAACCAACAAGCAACTGGAGTGCAATTAACATTAAAAAAGTTGAAGAGCTTACAAAACTTGGATTGATGAAACCCGAAGGATTAAAAGCATTCGGCTATCGGAAAGAAGGAAATTCTAAAATCTACGCTTATGAAAATCCAAAAGTTGAGTTCGATAAATCATTTGAAAAAACATTTAAGGCAAATAAAAAAGCCTGGGCATTTTATCAAACAACGACACCAACATACAGAAAAGTAACTACTCGTTGGGTTATGAGTGCGAAGCAAGAATCGACAAAACTGAAAAGATTAAATGAATTAATTAATGATTGTTCTTTGGGTAAGAACATAAAAGCTATGAGTTACGGAAAGAAACAAAAATGAAAATACCTTTTCAAATAATTGACTGGAATACTATTTCCAAAGAAGAGCACAGAGGAGAAACCGGAACATCTTTCTGGCAAACCTTACAATACGATGGTTTGCGTGTTCGCATAGTTGAGTACAGCGCTGGCTATCTCGCTGATCATTGGTGTAAGAAAGGACACATTGTGCATTGTCTTGAGGGTGAAGTTTTAAACGAACAGGAAAATGGAGAGAAGCATTTATTAAAAGCGGGAATGACTTATATCGTTTCTGATGATTTAAGTTCGCATCGTTCAGTTGCAAAAGAAAAAGTTACACTTCTAATAATAGATGGCGATTTTCTTAAATAATTTCTGGGTTTTCATTATCAACGCCTTCGGTATTTATGTTAAACTTGTATTTGTCATTTCGAATCTTACCTCAGTGGGTGAGAAATCTTTCATTCGTTGAGCTCAGATTTCTCCCTTCGATCGAAAAGACTTTCACAATCTGTCTAAAAACTTTTCAATTGCTTCGTTAACTTCTTTTGGATTTTCAATCGGACTCATATGCCCACTGTTTTTAATAACGACAAACTCAGCACCAATAACTTTTTCAGCAAGCGGTTTCATCACCGATGGCGGGGTCAATGCATCAAACTCGCCGCAAATAAATAGTGAGGGAATTTTAATTTTACTTAAATATTCTGTTGTATCATTTCGGCCCATCATTGCAAGCAAAGAACCCTTTACTCCAACAGGATCAAAAGATGAAGATTTTGCAATTCGTTTTTCAAAATCTTCTTTATTGTTTTGTTTATAATGATCACCAAAACAATTAGTTACAAAATCTTTAGTAAAGGGGATCAATCCTTCTGTATTTATTCTTTTAATTGCTGCCGCTCGTTTTAATTTCCCTTCATTATTGTCCGCTTCCGATCGAGTATCGCAAAGTACTGCCGCTGAAAATTTACTCTGCATTCGTTCAATTGCGCGTAAAGAGATGTATCCTCCCATTGAAAGTCCGCAAATAACAGGCTTATCTAATTTTAACTCACCAATAATTATTTCTAAATCATCAACAAAAGATTCCATCGTAAATTGTCCATCGCCAGTGGGCGACTCGCCAAGTCCGCGAATATCATAAGCAACACAAAAATATTTCTCGCTTAACATATCGATCTGTGCTTTCCACATTGTGTGATCGTACGGAAAGCCGTGAACAAAAATTATTGATTTGTTTTTACTGCTGCCTTCGAGGAAAACCGATAAACCACTGATTGTTTCTTTCATTTTATTCCCTTCCGATTAAAAACTTTTTGAATAATGAACAATGAATGTTGAATATCGAATCATGAAATTTTTGCATTTAACTTCAATATTCTGAATTCTTTGTTCGATATTTCATTAAAACTCTTTTCTACTTACAAGATGAAATTTAATTCATTATACCTTATTATTCACATTAGAAAATTAAATTATTCTTTAATCATCCCTCTTTGTGCCTTCGAGCCTTTGTGGCAAATTCTTTTTCGCCACCAAGACACCAAGACACTAAGTTAAGAACTTAAAAAGATGAAAATAGCATTTATTACCTCAGAGTGTGTTCCGTTCGCAAAAACAGGCGGTCTTGCGGACGTTGCCGGTTCGCTTCCTAAAGCATTAGAAAAACTTGGATGCGAAGTAAAAATATTTCTTCCCAAATATAATTCAATTGACGAATCGAAACATGGATTACGATACAACTGGACAATTGGAGAAATGCTTATTCGCGTTAATGGAATTGACCGCCCTGTTCATCTTCATCAGGCAAAGCTTCCTGATTCAAATGTAGAAGTTAATTTTATTGATTGCCCGCATTATTTTTATCGCGATGCAATCTACACCAACGACATGGATGAAGACGAAAGATTTATTTTATTCAGCAAAGGGGTTATCGAAACTCTGCAAAGATTTGGATGGGCACCGGATATAATTCAATGTAACGATTGGCAAACAGGACTCATTCCGCTGTTTATTAAAGACAATTACAATTGGGATAGATTGTTCGATCATACTGCTACTGTTTTTACTATTCATAACATTGGTTACCAGGGAAGGTTTTCTAAATCAACTTTGTTTGCCGCTGAGATCCGCGGTGATTTGTATTATCCAAATGGTCCTGTTGAGTTTGAAAATTCTGTTTCATTTATGAAAGCAGGAATTGTTTTTTCTGATCTCATAAATACTGTAAGCAATAAATATTCTCACGAAATTTTAACTGAAGAATACGGCGCAGGATTACATAATATCCTGCGTTCCCGCAAGCCGGATGTTTATGGAATATTAAACGGTGTTGATTATGATGAGTGGCATCCGGAAACAGATAAGTTTCTTCCTTACAAGTATTCAATAAAAGATTTATCAGGAAAAACAAAAAATAAAAAGTTTTTGATGGATCACTTTAATCTTCCGTTTGATGAAAACAGACCATTGATCGGAGTTATTTCCAGATTAGTTTCACAAAAAGGATTTGATATTTTTTCCGGTGCGATAAATGATTTAATGAAACTTGATGCTCAGTTTATAATTCTGGGCAGTGGAGAAGATAAATACGAAACATTTTTCCGAGGATTGCCGCAATATTTTCCCGGTAAGATTGGAACTTACATTGGTTACAATAACGAGCTTTCGCATCTTATAGAAGCGGGTGCTGATATTTTCTTAATGCCTTCGCGATATGAACCATGCGGATTGAATCAAATCTACAGCTTAAAATATGGTGCCGTTCCTGTTGTTAGAAAAACCGGCGGACTAGCAGACACAGTAAAAGATTGGGATGAAGAAAATCATTTTGGATTTGATCACGGAAACGGATTTTCGTTTTATGACTACACAAGCTTTGCGCTTTCATCTTCTGTTGAGCGAGCAATAAATGTTTTTAAACAAAAAGATATCTGGAAAAAAATTCAGCATAACGGAATGAAATTAGATTTTAGCTGGAAAAAATCTGCCGAGAAATATTTAGAGCTTTATAAACTGGCTATGGAGAAGAGAGGATAAATTCTTAAAAGTTTTAATTTGTTATGCAAAAAATTCTTTTGATTGTTTTTGTTTTCGTTTTTTCATATACAAAAACATTTCCACAAACAAATCCTATTGTCTATGGCAACAATCCATCTGCCGGACATTATGCTTTTGTAAATGGAATCAACTTATATTATGAAACCTATGGGAGCGGCGAAACATTAATCTTGCTGCATGGTAATGGGGGATCCATTAATGCCTTCAAATATCAAATTCCATTTTTTGAAAAACATTTTAAAGTAATCGCAATAGACAGCAGACTGCACGGAAAATCCGGCGGCTCCCCGGATACAATTTCTTATGATTTAATGGCTTCAGATTTTTGTGCATTATTGGATTATCTGCAAATTGATTCTGCTTACGTTTTGGGTTGGAGCGATGGTGGTATTAATGGATTAATAATGGCTATGCAATGTCCCGAAAAAGTAAAAATGCTCGCGGTTTCCGGGGCTAACGTTGTTCCTGATTCTTCTGCAGTACCTTACAGCGATATACTGTGGATGAAAAATTTTGTTGAACACGACACAACCGCATCCAAAAAAGAAATTGCATTAAATAAAATGATGTTATACCAGCCAAACATTCCTTTTGAAGAATTGAAGCAAATTTATTGTCCTGTTTTGGTAATAGCGGGAGATCACGATATAATAAAACCCGAGCATACAATAAAAATATTTCAATCTATACCAAACGCTTCGCTTTGTATTTTTCCTGATTCAAATCACGGGGCTTTACAACAGCACCCCGAATTGTTTAATGAAACTGTGCTACGATTCTTTAATAAGTGAGAGAAAAATATGAATAGTAAATTGGATTGTTTTATGTAATTTATTGTTGCTAAGTTTTATCCCAGTCTTCACAAACAGAAAAGTATAAGTTGTCTAACAAAACATCTCAACATATATTAAACACTTCTGCTACGCTGCTAGGATTTTGTTTATTTATTATTACTTCGCTCCACTTTGCTGAAAAATCGGAGAACAGTTTAATTGATGAACTAACCTCTGTTATTGCGCTATTACTCTCAATCTCGTCAATACTTTCTTTTATCTCCATAAGAGCTGAAAATTCCAAAAAAGAATTCTTATACGAAAAAATTGCTGATTATTTTTTTATTATTGCATTGTGTGGCATTATCGCCATAATAGGGTTTATTATAATAACTTTCTGGACTTAAAAAATGGATAAAGACATAAAAACACTTTTAAAATCTGAGAATGAGCAGATTACCAAACTTCACAACATCGTAAAAAAAACTATTGAGGATGAAAGATTGATTATTGAAAATTTGATTCATCCACCAAAAGAATTTCTTACTCGTGGTCAAAAAATTTCCGATAGGGTTGCGCGGTTTGGAGGTAGTTGGGCTTTTATAATTTTATTTTTTGTTCTACTCCTAATTTGGATTTTATTTAATTCATATGGACCCGGTTCTGATAAATTTGATCCATATCCTTTTATTTTAATGAACCTTATTTTGTCTTGTATAGCGGCATTGCAAGCCCCAATTATAATGATGAGCCAAAACAGGCAAGAAGAAAAAGATCGTAAGCGAAACGAGAATGATTATTTGATAAATTTAAAGGCTGAGCTGGAGCTTAGATCCTTGCATCAAAAAATAGATGTATTATTAGAAGAACAAATAAAGGTTCTGTTTGAAAGTCAAGCGAAGCAACTGACAATATTAAAAAACATTGAAAAGAGATTGCCCGATTTAAAATGAACAAGCACTCTGTTCTGTTTTACTCACTCCATAATACAGTTGACAAATGATGAATTTAAAAACGATTGTTGCTCTAATTATATTTTTCGGCCATATAAACTTTGCGCAAGAAGTTCAATATTTAACAGAGTCAAATCTTCCTTATTATGATAACTCGATAATCCAATCAGATAATTACATTAAAGAAAGATGTGTGTTAGATATTTACTATCCAACGAACATTAAAAATTTTGCAACCATTGTTTGGTTTCATGGCGGCGGATTGACAGGTGGAGAAAAAGAAATTCCAGAGGCACTTAAAGAAAAAGGTTTTGCTGTTGTTGGTGTAAATTACCGCTTATCTCCAAATGTAAACGCTCCAAAATATATTGAAGATGCTGCCGCTGCGGTTGCCTGGGTTTTTAAGAACATTTCAAATTACGGTGGAGATACTTCTTTAATATTTGTTTCTGGCTATTCTGCCGGTGGTTATTTAACCGATATGATTGGTCTTGATAAAAAATGGTTATCGGTTTATGATATAGATGCAAACGATATTGCTGGATTGATTTCGTTAAGCGGACAGGCAATCACACACTTTACAATTCGTGAAGAAAGAGGAATTCCAGGTACCCAGCCAATTATAGATGAACTTGCGCCTTTATATCATGTTCGTAAAGATGCCTCGCCATTAATTTTAATAACCGGCGATCGTGAGCTAGAACTACTCGGACGTTACGAAGAAAATGCATATCTGATGAGAATGATGAAATTAAATGGACATCAAAAAACAAAGCTTTATGAACTTGATGGATATGATCACGGAATCGTAGATGCGGCAATGCCTCTGTTATTGAAGGAACTGAATAAAATTATTCATGAAAGAAAAAAGTAGATTTGTCAGTTTAGTAATAATATCCAATCGAAAAATAGAACAGCACATCTCCCCGGCTGATTGGATTTTCCGGAAGATCTTTTCTGAATAGAAAACTTCTGCCAACTGCAAATTCCGCAGGACCAATTGGAGTATCAAACGAAATTGCACCAGCCAATTCCGTGTCGTAAATCTTTAAACTTAATTTGTTCCTGCTCTGCCCATGTGTTTCCTAAATCATATCTTAATTTCAAGTAAGTATCAAAAAAAATCGTAAACGGAAGTTTGTATCTATACATTAATGATGTAAGAAAAATTTGTCTTCCTCTATATTCGCTGTAGTTCATACCATAAAAAGATTCTTGTCCACCCAAAGAATATTGCTCACTAAGCGGAAGGGTTTTGTCCGCAAAACCAAAACTTATCTTTGGACATATAACGGATCGGCTTGATAGTGAAAAATAATTTTTATATTCAAACCCTAAATTGCTGTAACCAACTTCGCCCCCTAATACCGATGCTGCTGTTTCATAAAAACCCGAGAAGAAAACTCCGTTTTCAGGAAATGGATATTTGTCCTGCGTATCAACAGTGGTTGAGATTTTCAGACTTACAATTTTTGTTTTATATGGATCTATAGGTTCGTTGTCTATATTTTTAATTTCATCAAATTGATATCGACCCTCAAAAATTAAATTGCCAAAACGACCAACTTGTGTTCCGACCCCAACAGAAATTCCATAGAATATCTGTCGGTACTTTCCAGTTTCTTCGCGGGAAAAATTATTCTCGTTTTCGGTTTGCACATCAGAATAGACGGCTATATCATTAAATTTATAAAAGGCATTAATTTTATAGGTAAGGTAAGTATCAAAAATTCGGTTTGCTTTTTGCTCAAGAATATATGCGCGGTTTTCCAGTCCGCCAAATAATATTAATCCCAGCTCTGTTCCGGTACCAAAAAGATTTTCATCTCTAAGATCTAAACCAAACTGAGCGCGGTAAACATTGTCTGTTCTAAAGCTAATTCTAAGCAGGCTTGATGGTTTTTCGTCAACGCTTATCGTAAGAATATTTTGACCATTTTCTTCTTTTACAAGTAAGTCTATATTGTCAAATAGCCGTGTGCTTCTAAGGTTTGTTAATCCTTTTTGAACTTCTTTAACTTGAAAAATTTCCCCGGCTTCAAAACTAAATTCCCGGGTTATTACATTTTTGTTTGTCTTGTTATTTCCAACAACATCAATTCGAGATATCATTCCTTCGTCAACAAAAATTTTAAGTCGTTTTTCTTCTGGATTATATTCGATGCTTTGAATTTCGGCAAATGAATATCCCTCCTCCCGATATAATTCAATCAACTCAACTAACTCCGAAAGAACTTGTTTGCCGGAAAAATGCTTCCCTTGTAATGAGGCAAAAATCTGACTGATTTTATCGGACTGAATTAGTGAAATTCCTATCAAATCAATGTTGTTTATTATTGGATTTTCTTCTTTAACAAGATCAAGCATGCTTCCGTCATCAGTTACAGAAATTTCTGCTGCTAGTTTTTTATAGTCCCCGGTTTCAAAAAGTTTGTACAGATCGTAGTTTATTTTTTTATTTGATATTGAATCTAATTCATCATATCCATAAAAAAATGATTTTTCTTTTAGAGTTAAACTGTCGCTTAATTTTACTTTATAAAAATATTTTTCTTCTGCCTGGAATGAGTTATAAACAGCAGAATCTATTTTTGCTTTTATTTTCTCTACTAATGGTTTGGTGGAGTTATATCCAAGAAAAAGAAGAGTATCAACAAAATTAAAATCGGTAGAAAGAATGTTGTTTATATTTGGGGCAACAACAAAATCCGCTTTGATAAGTTGGTCCGCATTATTTTGCTTCATCGGTATGCTTACAATTTGATCCGCAACAATCCATGGTGTAGAAAGATTTTCCTGCGGCCAAAGTCCGCTTGTGGTATTAACTGCAATTACAAAATCACCGCCATTCTTCCTTTGCAATATCAACTGGAATGTTTGCGACGAGACCACCATCCACCAACAGTAACGAATCTACTTTGATGGGTGCGAGAAAAAAAGTAACACTTGAGCTTGCCCGAAGAGCATTGCTGAGTGAACCACGATCCAGCAACACTAGGCTGCCTGTTATTAAGTCTGTACACACCGCCCTAAATTTTATTGCTAATAAATCAAAAGATTCATCCGAATGCAGGGGGGCATTAAAGGTTAAAATGTTAAGTTGGTTTGCAAGTTTTTGTCCATCGTTAAATGAAGTTGGGAGAATAGGATTTAATCCATCAAGCCGTAAAGAAAAGATAGCTCTGTCTTCTGTAACCTTTTGATCAACAAAAAGATCTCTTCTGTCTGATAGATTATTTAGAGTAAGTAAATCGTTCCAGTCTGTTTGGTGAGCAATAGAATCGAGCTGATCAACACTATAACCAGCGGCATACAATCCGCCAACAATGCTGCCCATGCTAGTTCCAACAATTAGATCCGGTTTGATTCCGGCTTCTTCCAAGGCTTTTAAAACACCTATTTGGGAAAGCCCCCTTGCGCCACCGCCGCTTAGGGCAAAAGCAATTTCTGGTTTATGCTCAGGAACAAAATCTGTTAATCCAAACGGAAGTTTTTTCTCTTTTAGATCTAACGACAAAATATATTTTGTTTGGCTAAAACTATTTGAAAGAAACACAGCAAAAACTATAATAATTATTTTTATCTGTTCTCTCATATAATTATCTGGTTCTCAAAAAACAGAGATTAAACAAAATCTATTTCTTTTTCTTTTGATGACCTTTTGATTGTTCTTCCGCCGCTTCCATTAGTCGGGACATAAATCCTTTTTTCTTGTTTGGATTTGCCACTGGAACAAGTTCAACTGTTCCGCCTTTATGATTAATATAATATTGCTGTGCAATAGACAAAACGTTAAACATAAAGTAGTATAAATTTAATCCCGAAGGAAAGCTCATAAAAAGAAGCGTTAGCATAATGGGCATCATATAAATTAATGCTTGCTGTTTGGGATCTTTAATGGTCATTTTTTGCTGAATAAACGTTGTAATTCCCATTAATAATGCTAATCCGCTTATTTCCTGAATACCAATGAGTGGCAACTTTGTACCAAGATGAAATATTACATCCGGTTGAGAAAGATCTGTAATCCATCCAACAAATGGCTGTTGGCGTAAATCAATTGCTGATTGGAACATTCCCCACAGGGCAACAAAAATGGGCATCTGAAGTAACATTGGCAAACATCCGCCTGCGGGATTTATTCCATATGTTGAATAAAGTTTCATTGTTTCTTTATTCATCTTCTGCGGATCATCTTTAAACTTTTCTTTCAGCTCTGTAATCATAGGCTGCAAGGCTTGCATTTTTTTCATTGATTGATAGCTGGATTTTGTAAGCGGATATACAACTATCTTTATGATTATTGAAAAGATTATTAATACAAAGCCGTAGTTTGGAATAAATAAATTAATAAACTGAAACAATGGCAGAAGAATATATTCTGCAATCGGTCTAACGATAAACTTAAGCCCAAAGAAACTGCCAAAATCTACAATCTTTACTAAGTTTCTTCCATAAGCCTCAAGTTCTTTATAATCAACAGGTCCTATAAATAATGTAAACGATTGTGTTTCAACTTTTTGATTTTGAAAAGGGAGCGTTAGTCTTACATCATAAGTTTCGTGTAATCCGTCTTTACCTCGTGTCTCTTGAATTCCTTCAATGTATGCGCCTTCAACTTTTTTAGAATCGTCAGGAATTATTATCGCAGCAAAATATTTATTTCTAACTGTTAGCCAATCAACTTTTCCTCTAAACTCTTTAACTTCTTTTTCTCCAACAGAAGAAGCATTTACAATTACTTGCTCATCGCCGTAATATACGCTGGCGTTAGAATAATTAGCCTCATCAACAGAGTTTCTTTCTACAGAGCGAATGCCGTTACTCCAAACAAGATCATAAGAATTGTTACTTATAAGATCATTAAATCCTGCAAAAGATATTTTGCTTTCTATCTCATACATGCTTCCGAAAAATGTATATGTTTTTGTAAGGATCTTCCCTGGCTCTATTTCAAAGGAATAATTAATAGTAAGAGAATCGTTTTCTTTTATTTTGTATTTGCCAGCAGATTTATCCGAATTGAATGTTATATCTTTTGTATTAATTCCACGACCATCAATCGAAACAAAAGAAACGTCGTATGCGCCGCCTTTGGTATAGTTTATTAGCTGTACATAATCGTTATAGTCCGTCTCGCCTTTTTTATTTGCAGAGTACCAGTTCTTAAATTTTGATAAGAAAATTTTTCTAAAATTTGCCCCTTTGTTTGATAGTTCATATCTGGCTAATTGTGTTTCAATTACAATTTGTTCTTCGGGTATATTTGAATTAGAAAAGCTTAAATTTTCGGTTTGTGTTTCTACTGGAATTGTTTTTGATTCAACGATACTGTCTTTAGGACTTGATTTAATAGAGTCCGTGGTTTGTGTCGTTGTGCTTTTTTGTTTTGGCTGCTGATTTGGATCGGGTGAGCTTATATAAAGCCACAAAACCAAAATAGCTCCAATTAAAATAAATGCAATTGTTGTTTGCTTATCCATTTATAAAACTCTGATATTAAATAACGGTTGAAGAAATCTTAATTAATTCCGGCGTGTCAATAAGTGTAGTTTTGTTTTGAAGTTTTTTTTTCAAAATAATCTATTAAATCTGTTGTATGATTTTATTCATCAATTCAACAACACCTGGAGAAACATCTTGCAAGTATATTTTTTTATTACTTGCTTCGGATAATCTGTTTGGAGAAAAAACTAAAAGTAATTGAATTTTTTTCTTTAATACTTTTTCTAATAACACTTTCTTATTCAGCCGGTAAGATTCTTTTATTAATCTTTTTACCCTGTTTCTCCAAACGGCTTTGCCCGCTTTTTTTGATACTGCTGCAGCTATCTTTATTTCAGCCGCATCACTCTCTGCGTAAATAAAATGTACCTTTATCAATCGATCAGAACTGAAAAGTACATTTGCAGCATTATAAATTTTTTCAAAATCTCTTTTCTTTTTTACCCTCTCATTGCGGGTTAAAGAAAAATTTTTCAAACTTTTTATTTCTCATCACTAACGGTAAGTTTTTTTCTGCCTTTTGCTCTTCTGCTAGCTAAAACTTTTCTACCGTTTTTTGTTTTCATTCTTTCTCTGAAGCCATGTTTGTTTTTTCTTTTTCTATTACTTGGCTGAAACGTTCTTTTCACTTTGTTACTCCTATTTTACATAAAGTGTGCAAAAATATAGATAGATTCAAATTTTTCCAACAATTTTGGTCATCACTTGCGCCAAATCTCAAAGAAATGTTTCTAAGTATTGCATTAAAATAGGGTTACCATCCCGTCCAACTGTTAAATGTAACTCGATTACTTTCTAATTCAGTCTAATTTCAAAGGATAACGTTTTTAATACAGTAATTATAATTGCCCAATATTTATTTTCATTTCTATAAAAAAAATATATTTATTTTTACTTGTTGATATAAAGTTTTGTCTCTATTTTTTACTAAACTTAGTGCGGTTCTTTTTATGTTTATAACGTGTGGATAAGTTTATTTTGTGAAAACGTTTCACATATTACGGCATCGGTTAAATGAGGTAAAATTTACCACTGATTGTTTGATAACATGAAAAAAATCCTTGTAATTTGTTAAAAAACAGCAGATTAGACGCTGTTTAATAATGTTAATAAGTTGTTAATTTGTTTTTTAAGCTTAACTAAATCAAACTATTTTTTTGTATAATAATCACCTTTTTCGCTTATAACTATTGTGGATAACCTAAAATTTATAAACCTTGAAACCGCCGAGTCGTCTGTAAATTTAGATGCTAATTCGGTCTGGAAAAACTGTTTAACCCGCATCAAAGAAAATGTTACTTTAATGACTTATAACACCTGGTTTTTACCAATCAGACCTGTTAGTTATAAGGATAACAATTTAAAGGTTCAGTTACCAAATCAATTTTTTTGGGAATGGATTGATGAACATTTTAGTACTATCGTTAAAAGAACGATACATGATGTTCTTGGAGAAAGCGGTAAACTATCTTATATAATTTCCGATGAGCAAGAGCAAAAAGAAGAATTTGTAAAACAGAACTCCATAAGTGATACAAATAAAGTTAATGCTGTAGAAACAAAACGACCGGAACATGAAACAAATCTTAATCCACGTTATAAATTTGAAAACTTTATTAAGGGTGAAGGAAATCAATTAGCAAGAGCTGCTGCTGGTGCGATAAGCGATAATCCTGGTGGAACATCTTTTAATCCATTTTTTGTTTATGGTGGAGTTGGATTAGGAAAAACACATCTTATACAATCCATTGGAAATAGTATTCTGGAAAAGTTTCCAGAAAAAAAAGTGATCTATCTTTCTTCGGATTCTTTTACCGTGGAGTTTGTAGAAGCTATTCAATCTAATAAGGTAAATGATTTTTCCGGTTTCTATAGAAACATGGATGTTCTAATAATTGATGATATCCAGTTTCTAATGGGAAAAGAAAAAACTCAGGATTTATTTTTTCATATTTTTAATACTCTGCATCAGTCCAGAAAACAAATCATTCTTTCCAGCGATAAGCCGCCAAAAGATCTAAAGGGTTTGGATGAAAGATTAATTTCGCGTTTTCAATGGGGACTATCTGCCGATATACAACCACCGGAACTTGAAATGCGAATTGCTATTCTGAAAAATAAAGCTGAAGAATATGGAATGCTTGTTTCAACAGAGATACTGGAATTTATTGCTGGCAGCATTACTTCTAACATTCGTGAGCTTGAAGGCTGCTTAATAAAATTACTAGCAAATGCTTCTTTAAATTCTAAAGAAATTACTCTTGAGTTAGCCAAGCGAACTGTGAAAGAAATCGCAACGGATAGAAAAATAAATATTACAATTGATGATATCAGTAAAACTGTTTGTCATTACTTAAACATCCCCGAAAATAAAATAAGAGAAAAGACAAGAAAAAAAGAAATTGTACTTGCAAGACAACTTGCAATGTATTTTTCTAAGGAACTTACAAAGTCATCATTAAAGACAATTGGGCTTCACTTTGGAGGAAGAGATCACTCAACCGTAATACATGCCTGTAACAGTATTGAACAAATGAGAAATAATGATCTTTCCATGAAAGAGTTAATAGACAGTATTAGAAATAAGATTGAGCTTAATTATTCCTGAAATATTTACCTGATCATTTTTAGGCTCCTAATGGAGCCTTTGTTTTTTTGATGTATTTGGGCTTTTGGGGATGTTAATAAGGTGTGAATGAATGGTATATAAATTGTTAATTATAGCTGATATTAATAACCTATGTTGTTAACTTAATTTTCAACAAGGCTATAATTAACATTAAGTGTTGATTTAATATTTGAATAATAACTTAAAAACAAATAATATAACGGTTATCAACTTATTAACGTGCTTATTATAATTACTAATTTAAATCTATATATATATTAATTATTAATATTGTGTTAATTGATTTATAAATTGAATTTGTTAAATTTTGAGAAACAAAAATATCTCATTAATTAAAAATTAAAATGAGAGAGGAAAAAATGAGAAAACAATTATTAGTTCTTTTTACATTGGTTGTAATTTCAATAATCAGTTTTACTGGTTGTGAGCCATTTATTGAAAATAAAATTACAGTACAAAACCAGGCTGCAGGCGATGTAAGACTTGTTGTTGCTGGAAAAACATATGATGTTCTTTCCAATTCAAGTTTAGTTTTACCAGATTTTAAAAAAGGAACCTTTGCCTATGAAACAGTTTATAGTGTTCCTTTTGGAATTACAGATGCAAGTGCAGAGGGAGCTGTAGCAGGAAATTTTGTTTTAAATTCTGGAACCGAAATTCTTCTTCAATACACAAGTGTTACAATCGACTCTTCTTATACGATTTATGGTATCCTAACTTCTTCAGACGATGTTGACAGAGTTGATCCAATAATAGATCCGGGCAATTAAAATCAAAATATTTTTAATTTAAGCAGGAGTTGAATTTTTTTTAATTTAACTCCTGTTTTGTCATTAATAACTTCTTATAACCCGCCTCAATATTAAAATTTAATATCTGAATTTTCATTGAAATTACCGCCTTTTTTAGTATTTTTATGCGCTTCAAAAGGAGATATTTTTATATGGAATTTAAGATAAACAGCAAAATTTTAGAAAAACTTTTAGCCAAAATTATTCCCGCTGTTCCATCACGCACACCAATGCCGATATTGGAAAACTTTCTGTTCGAAATAAAAGATGGTTCACTTACAGTAAGTGCAACCGATCTTGAAATTGCGTTGCGGTCTTCGTTAAATGTTGCTGCAGAAAAAAATATAAAAATGGTAGTTCCAGCAAGATTACTTTATGATATCGTTCGATCATTAGATGATACCCAGGTAAATTTTTTGGTTGATGGTAAAGGCAAAATTAAAATTACCACCGATAAAGGAAAATATGGTTTAAGTTATTCTCCATCAGAAGATTTTCCTGAAATTGCATCTGTATCAAAAGAAAAAGAAGTTATTATTAACGGTAACGATTTGAAGAAAGCTCTTGAACAAACTTCTTTTGCTATGAGCAAAGAAGATATGCGTCCTGCTATGACCGGAACTTTAGTTGAGTTTGCAAACGAGGGTTTAAGATTTGTAGCAACCGACGGACATCGATTAGTTAAATTTATTAATAAAACATTTTCATCAGAAGTACCAGAACAATATATAATTCCGGAAAGAGCCATCTCTGTTTTATTAAAACAATTAAGTGATGCGGATGTTAAAATTTATTTAAGCAAAACATACGCTTCTTTTATAATAAATGATCTTGAATTTATAAGTCGGTTAATAGGTGAAAAATATCCATCTTACAGCAGCGTTATTCCACTAGAGAATGAAAACTTTCTAACCGTTAATAGATCGGAGTTGTTATCAGCAATAAAAAGAATGATGCTTTTTTCAACATCAAACTCTAAGCAGGTTAAGTTTTCAATTGGTGAAAATTCTTTAGAAGTATCTGCAGAAGATATTGATCATGGCTCTGATGCTAAAGAAAATATTCAATGCGAATACAAGGGCGACCCTATGGATATTGGGTTTAACACCACTTATGTAAATGATATATTATCACACCTTGTTGGCGATCAGGTAGTGTTTAAACTTCATTCTCCAACA
The DNA here is from genome assembly GCA_963812305.1 of uncultured Ignavibacteriaceae bacterium. Classification (GTDB taxonomy): domain Bacteria; phylum Bacteroidota; class Ignavibacteria; order Ignavibacteriales; family Ignavibacteriaceae; genus IGN3. Next base: position 58,923 of record CAWEUT010000002.1, on the reverse strand, counting down.
AAAGCAAGCATTATAGAGCCTGTTAAAAATGAAGAGAACGAAGATATTATGATGTTATTAATGCCGGTGCGATTAAATAATTAAAATGATCCTGTCTCGTTTATCTCTAAGGAATTTCAGAATTCATAAGAATATCAACCTTACCTTTTCTGATGCATTAAATTATATTGTTGGCGGTAACGGACAGGGAAAAACCTCTATGCTCGAAGCAGCATATTATCTTTGTACAACAAAAAGTTTTTGTGCAAAAGATATTGAGGCAGTAAGTTTTAACGAAAATGATTTTGAGATTAATGGATTTTTTAGTGATATAACGGAAGACAAGATTAGAACAATTTTTTCTGTGCCTGAAAACCGCAAGTATTATTTTCAAAACGATAAGTTGATTTCCAGAAGTTCACAAATAATTGGAAGATTTCCCGTTGTGATTTTAACTCCCGCAGATCATGCAATTACGCAAGGTTCGCCGGCAGAAAGAAGAAAATTAGTTGACTCAATTATTTCACAGGCAAGCAGCACATACTTAAATATTTTGTTGGATTATAATAAAACACTAAAACAGAGATCGGTTGTTCTTAATCAGTTAAAAGAGAATTATAATAAAAGTACGCTTACCGAGCTGGATGCCTGGACAGAAAAACTTATTGAGAACGGGGTTGAATTAATTCATCACAGAAAAATTTTTATAGATAGATTTAATAAATATGTTTTAGACTCCTATAAAAAGATAATAGACGAGATAGAAAATCCTTCAATTACTTATAACTTTCTTGAAGTTGGCGAGGGCGTTGAAATAAAAAACATATTTGAATCGCTTATCAAAGAAAGAAAAGAAGAAGAAATTAGACGAGGCGTAAATCTTGTTGGTCCGCATAGAGATGATTTTATTTTTAAGATCAACGAAATAAACTTAAGAACATATGGTTCACAGGGTCAGCACAAAACCTTCCAAACAGCATTGCGATTTGCAGAATTTTTCTATCTAAAAGATACCACAGGCAAAACGCCGATTTTTCTTTTGGATGATGTGTTTGGTGAACTTGATGCTTATCGTGCAGGAAAAATAAGTGAGTACCTAAAAGAAGTTGGACAAGCATTTATAACACTAACAGACTTTGCTGATTTTTCTTTTCTTAAAAAAGACGATAAGGATTTGATAATAAAATTAGAAAACGGAAATATTGCTTATGCCTGACGGATTTAAAAGCATTAAAGATGTTTTTAACAGTGATCCCGCATTGAAAAAGATAAGAGCAGTTATTAATGAAAACGATGTAGTTAATGATTTTGAAAAAATTTTTCCAGAGTTTAAAAAAGTTGCACAGGCAAAAAAAACACAAAACACAGTAATTACCCTTAAGGTTGAAAATGCTGCATGGCGCAGCGAGTTAAAGTTTAAAGAAAAAGAAATAATAGAAAAAATAAATTCATATTACGGCGAAGAACGAATTACTAAAATTATCTTCTCTGCCAGATAAAGAATTAAAGGAACAAACACAGAAATGGCTAAAGCACAGAACAACAATTCAAATGATTATAGTGCAAAAAATATTAATGTACTAAAAGGATTAGAAGCGGTTCGTAAGCGCCCCGCAATGTATATTGGAGATGTTAGTTCCCGCGGACTTCATCATCTTATTAATGAAGTTGTAGACAATAGCATTGATGAAGCATTAGGCGGTTATAATGATCGCGTTATTGTTACAATTAAAAAAGACGGAAGCGTTTCTGTAGAAGATCACGGAAGAGGAATTCCAGTTGATATGCACCCGGTTGAAAAACGCTCTGCCCTTGAAGTTGTTATGACCGTTCTGCACGCAGGTGGAAAGTTTGATAAAGATTCTTATAAGGTTTCCGGTGGATTGCACGGAGTTGGTGTTTCGGTGGTTAATGCTTTGTCAGAAAAAATGACAGCCGAAGTAAGAAGAGACAACAAGATTTATTTTCAGGAATATCACAAAGGAATTCCAGTTGAAAAAGTTAAGCAGATAGGAACGTATAAGGGAGATCAAACCGGAACAACAATCACATTTAAGCCCGATACCGAAATATTTAAAGCAACAAAGTTTAATTTTGATACTGTTGCAGAAAGATTGCGCGAACTTGCCTATCTCAACAAAGAAGTTACAATGATTCTTAAAGATGAAAACGATGGACAGGAAGAAACGTATCGATTTAAAGGCGGACTCATTGACTTTGTTAAATATCTTGATGAACAAAGAACGGCAATGCACAAACCCGTTTACATCGAAGGAGAAAAAGAAAACACACCCGTTGAAATATCTTTTGAATACAGTGATTCTTATTCAGAGAATGTTCACTCTTATGTAAACAACATTAACACAATTGAAGGCGGAACACACTTAGTTGGATTTAGGACCGCGCTTACTAGAACCCTGAACAACTACGCATATAAAAATGGACTTATCAAAGAAAACAATAAAATAACTTTAACCGGTGATGATTTTAGAGAAGGACTAACCGCCGTAATATCTGTTAAAGTTATGGAGCCCCAGTTTGAAGGACAAACAAAAACAAAACTTGGTAACAGTGAAGTAAAATCCATTGTTGAAACAATTGTTGGTGAAAAATTATCTGAATATCTTGAAGAAAACCCATCGGTTGGTAAAAAGATTATTGAAAAATGTATGCGGGCTGCAGAAGCACGTGAGGCATCACGTAAAGCTCGAGATCTTGTAAGAAGAAAAAATGCATTAGATTCTATGCACTTGCCAGGCAAACTTGCAGATTGTTCAATTAATGATCCGGAGCATTGTGAAATTTATATTGTAGAAGGGGACTCAGCAGGTGGATCAGCAAAGCAAGGACGCGACAGAAGATTCCAGGCGATACTTCCAATCAAAGGAAAAATTCTTAACGTAGAAAAAGCAAAACTTAATAGAATTTTAGAAAGCCAGGAAATCCAGGCAATGATTGCTGCGCTTGGTGCGGGAATTGGCGAAGATTTTAATCCTGAAAAATCCCGCTACGGAAAAATTATTTTAATGACTGATGCCGATGTGGATGGAAGCCATATCCGCACACTGCTTCTGACTTTCTTTTACAGGCACATGAAAGAACTGATAACATCAGGAAGAGTTTATATTGCACAGCCGCCGTTATATAAAATAAAAAAAGGAAAAGAAGAGCATTACGCCTTTGATGACGAAGAAAGAGATAAAGTTTTAAAGCAATTTAAAAAAGACATGAAAGTAAAAGCAGGTGTTGTTGATGAAAACGAAGAGGTTGATGAAGAAGGACAGCCAAAGGGAGTTACTATTTCACGTTACAAAGGATTGGGAGAAATGAATCCCGAACAGCTTTGGTCAACAACAATGAATCCTGAAACAAGAACCGTTTTACAGGTAAATGTTGAAAGCGCTGCAGCAGCAGATAAAATATTTGAAACACTTATGGGCGATGCTGTTGAACCAAGACGCGCATTTATAGAAAAGCATGCTAAGTATGCTAATCTTGATATATAATTAAAAGATTTTTTATTTAAGAAATAATTAAAAACTATGACCACAATATTTGAAAAAGTACTACCCAGAACATTAGAAGATGAAATGAAATCATCTTACATAGATTATGCAATGAGCGTTATTGTTGCCCGTGCGCTTCCCGATGTAAGAGATGGATTAAAACCAGTTCACCGTAGAGTTTTATTTGGCATGCACGAACTTGGTTTACCGCACAACCGACCATATAAAAAATCCGCCAGAATTGTGGGAGAGGTTCTTGGTAAGTATCATCCGCACGGAGATACTGCCGTTTATGATACAATGGTTCGTATGGCTCAGGAATGGTCTTTACGCTATCCGCTTGTTGATGGACAGGGAAACTTTGGATCTGTTGATGGTGACTCGCCCGCAGCAATGCGTTACACCGAAGCAAGACTTGCAAGAATTGCCGATGAGATGCTTCGTGATCTTGATAAAAACACAGTTGATTTTGTAAACAACTTTGATGAATCGCTGCAAGAGCCAACAGTTATGCCATCTTATCTTCCTAATCTTTTAATAAACGGCGCTAGCGGAATTGCTGTTGGAATGGCAACAAACATTCCACCACACAACATAAGTGAAGTTATTGACGGCTGTGTTGCTCTGATTGAAAATCCAAAAGCTAACTGCAGTAGATTTGATGAAACATGTTAAGGCTCCGGATTTTCCTACAGGTGGAATTATTTATGGTTACGAAGGAGTTAAAGAAGCTTTACTTACAGGAAGAGGCAGAGTTGTTATACGTGCAAAAGCAAATGTTGAAACTCTAAAGAACGATAGAGAAAATATTATCATAACAGAAATTCCTTATCAGGTAAACAAAGCATCGTTGATTGAAAAAATTGCTGATCTTGTTCGCGAAGGAAAGATAACAGAAATATCAAACATAAGAGACGAATCTGATCGTGACGGAATGCGCATAGTTATAGAACTTAAACGTGATGCACAACCCGCTGTTGTTTTAAATCAACTATTTAAGCACACACAAATGCAGGTAACATTTGGTGTTATTATGCTTGCGCTTGTTCATGGGGCTCCCAAGGTGCTTAATCTCCAGGAAATGATTCAGCACTTTTTGGATCATAGGATGGACGTGCTTATACGCAGAACAAAATATGAATTAGATGCGGCAGAAAAACGCGCACACATTTTAGAAGGCTACATAATTGCTCTTGATAATATTGATGAAGTAATTGAGACGATTAAAAAATCTAAAGACACAGAGACAGCAAAAAATAACTTGATGAAAAAATTCAAGTTGAGCGAGATACAGGCAAAAGCAATTCTGGATATGAGATTGCAGCGCTTAACTGGATTGGAACGCAAAAAAATAGAAGACGAATACAAAGAAACAATTAAGTTGATTGAAAGACTTAGAGGAATTTTGGATAACGAAAGAACAAGAAAGAAAATTATTAAAGACGAACTTCTTGCTCTTAAAGAAAAGTACGGTGATGAGCGCAGAACAGAAATTATCAAAGACTATAAAGAATTTGCGTTAGAAGATATTATTGCCGAAGAAGATGTTGTTGTAACAATATCTCACGGTGGATTTATAAAACGTTTTCCGGTTAGTGGATACAGAAGACAGGGACGCGGCGGTAAAGGCGTAACCGGCGCAGGCACCAAGGAAGATGATTTTATCGAACATATGTTTGTTGCATCAACGCACCAATACATTTTATTCTTTACAGACAAAGGACGCTGTTATTGGTTAAAGGTTCACGAAGTTCCGGAAGGCGGAAGAACTGCGAAAGGAAGGTCTATTGTAAATCTTCTTGATAAGGAGAAAGACGATAATATTACAGCGTTTGTTGCAGTTAAAGAATTCCGAGAAGATCAATATCTAATAATGGCAACAGAAAAAGGAACGATAAAGAAAACAGTTCTTTCTGCATACGGAAACGTTCGCAAGGGCGGAATCAACGCCATCAATCTTGCTGCCGGCGATAAACTAATTGAAGTTAAAATGACAGATGGAAAAAATGATATTGTTATCGGAACAAGTCATGGTTTTGCAATTCGCTTTAATGAAAAAGATGTGCGCGATATGGGCAGAACAGCAACAGGTGTACGCGGAGTAAGACTCGGCAAAGGCGATCATGTTGTGGGCTTGCTTGTTATAAGAAATGATCAAACAACAGTACTTGTTGTAACAGAAAAAGGATTTGGCAAACGCTCAGATATAAATGATTACAGAATTACAAAACGCGGAGGCAAAGGCGTCATCACTGTTAAGACAACAGATAAGGTTGGAAAACTTATTGCGATGATGGAAGTTGTTGATCGTGATGAACTTGTAATTATTTCTACACAGGGAATGGTAATAAGACAAAGCGTTAAAGACTTGCGAGTAATGGGAAGAAACACGCAGGGCGTAAGAGTAATTAGATTAAACGAACACGATTCTATTGCAGATATAGCACGCGTTGTTCCAGAAGACGATGATGAGATAAACGGAAATGGCAACGGGAACGGAAAAAATGACGAACCATTTCTTAGTTAGTTTTACACGATAATGCTACTATATATTAAATCGTCCCAATAAAAGGGACGATTTTTTATTATCTGCTTGGCGTATTTTTTGTATTATTAGAGCAAATTATTTTTAATAAAATTATTATAAGATATGAATAAAATATTTTTAACTATTGTTTTTTTTAGCACAACGTTTTTTGTTTTCGCACAAAACTCAACGGGGCTTTCAGAGATAAACAAAGAAGATCTTATTCAGAATGTTAGAATACTCACCTCCTCAGAGTTTGATGGAAGACTACCCGGCAGCGAAGGCTACAACAAGGCAGCGCAATTTGTGGCAGATAAATTTTCAAAGCTTGGATTAAAACCAGCGGGCGATGAAAAATATTTTCAATACTTTAATGTTGAATACAATAAAATAGAATCCCCCGCCATATTTAAATCTATTGTTGATGGTGATACAGTTAACGGCGAGATAGGAAAAGATTTTGTTCTTCGGGGATTTACAGGATCAAACAAATTTACTTTGCCAGTTGTGTTTTGCGGATATGGATTATCAAGACCAGATTTGAATTATGATGATTATGCCGGAATAAATGTTAAGAACAAAATAGTAATAGTGTTTAAACAAAATCCTAAATGGAAAAACGATGACAAAGATTGGGGAACAAATTATCCGCGTGAAAAATCTCTCGTCGCAAAAAAGAAAGGGGCAAAAGGAATTCTTTTTATTTCACTTCCTAACGATGAAAAACCACAGCCGCTGATTGGAAGTGTAATGCATGGAGATGGTGAACAACCAATTGATTTTCCACAGCTACATATTTCTTTGGAAGCCGCGAATAGATTGCTCTCAAGAACAGGCTTTTCCATAAGCGATGTTCAAACAAAGATCGATGAAAAGAAAAAACCATTATCTATGAATCTGGCAACCAAAGCCCAGGTCGAAGTAACTGCTATTTATGAAAAGAATGCCAAAACAATGAATATTGTAGCAATGATTGAAGGCAGCGACCCAAAACTTAAAAATGAATTTGTAGTTATAGGTGCACACCTGGATCATGTTGGCTCTCAAGCGGGATTATTATTTCCCGGTGCAAATGATAATGCTTCCGGCTCTGCAGGAGTTTTAGAAATTGCAGATGCGTTTGTTAAAGGAGGAATACAACCCAAACGTTCCGTTGTTTTTGTTTTGTTTGCAAGTGAAGAACAAGGGCTTAACGGCTCAAAACATTTTGTTGAAAGCTGGAAAAATGGATATGATAAAATTATAGCAATGATAAATCTTGATTGTATTGGATACGGCGACAGCATTCAGGTTGGCAACGGTAAGAGTGCACCAAAACTCTGGGAAATTGCAAACCAGATTGATGAAACAAGCTTTAACTCAATGGTAGATAGAACCTGGAGCGGCGGCGGTGCAGATGCAACTCCATTTTTTGAAAAAGACATTCCCTGTTTGTACTTTGTAACTACAAACAGTTACGACCATCTGCATCTTCCATCAGACAAAGTTGAAACACTTAACCCAATCTTGTTTGAAAAAGTAGTTAAACTTGCTCATTTAACAGCACTTGAAATTGTAAATGGAAACTATATAAGAGAAGAGAAATTTAAATAACGAAGAATGGATTCAAAGTACCACTGTTTGATACCCAGATGAAGCCCCTCTTTTTAAAATTACTTTTAATCTTAAGTTATGTGTTCGTATTACAGCTTTAATCAAGCTCAGAAAGAACCTGTCTTAACTTTTCCAGATCGTTTGTAGTTGGCAATAATCACTCCGGTTGATGTAACCAAACTCTCTGTTAATGTAAAGGCGGCCGGAATTGTACCACTGTCAAACAATTTTTTTCCTTTACCGAGTGTAAGTGGAAAAATTTTAAGCCAGAGTTCGTCCACCAAATCATTCTTAAGCAGCAGCTGAATAAGTTCTCCACTGCCGTGAACTTGAATGTCCGAACTTATTGAACCTCGCCCTCTGGTCGTAGACCCCGTTGGGGCAGGCAGGTTTTTAAGCTTTTTGATATCTGACAAACTTTTAAGGAAAACAGTATTGTTCCAATCGGACTTTTTCATAGTCCTGGATAAAACATATTTTGTAACATCATTAATGCCGGGCCAATGCTCTGAATGTTCAGGCCAGTATGATTCAAAGATTTCAAATGTTTTTCTGCCCAAAAGAAGATCTGCGGGCTTCATCTGTTTTTCCATTACCTTACCAGAAACGTCGTCAAAAGAAGGCGCAACCCAGCCGCCATATTTGAATCCGCCGGAAGTATCCTCCTCCGGTCCGCCTGGTGCCTGCATTACTCCATCTAATGTAATAAAAGATAAAACAATTATTTTTCTCATGCCCATTGTCCTCTTTTCGATTTTTTATACTCCCTAAAAAGAACGGTTTACTTGTTCAACCCGACTGCCATTTTGTAGGCTAATGCAGCGTCTGGAAGCGGTGTTAAGGTATCTAATAAAATATCGTAAGTTCCTTTTTCAGTCAGTTCGTCTGCAATTTTTTTTATCAAAGCTAAAGTAGCCTTCATCAAACCCGAACCAAGACTTACCCGGGCAACTCCTAAATCTTGCAGTTCGCTTATGGACAGGGGAGAACCGGACCCAATTGTCGGGTTAGCAAGAATATTAATCGGGGCGTTAATTTCTTTAACCAAAGTTGCAATCGTTTCTTTTTCCCACACAGGTTGTACGAATATGCAGTCGGCACCGGCCTCCCGGTATTTGTTGCCACGCTTAATTGATTCAGATAATTTTTCTTGCGAAGAACCTGGCGAAGTATAAAATGAATCAGTTCTTGCATTAATTACTAAATGAAAATCAAGGGAAGTTGATAATGCACGAATAGCGGATATTCTTTCACAAAATTCCACCTCGTCAATTAATATCGGATTTAAATCAATACTGTCTTCAATGTTTATTCCAACAATTCCTGTTGCAATTATTTTTTTTACCGATTCAATTATTTCGTTTATGTTATTTCCATATCCGGCTTCTATATCCACAGTTACCGGAACGTGTACTGCTTTTACTATTCCAGTTATAACCCCAATCATTTCTGAGAGTTGTATTACCTGACAATCAGGATAGCCTAAAGCGGCTGCAATTCCCATACTTGTTGTTGCGATTGCTTTATAGCCACTTGCTTCAATTAATTTTGAACTTCCGATGTCCCACGAATTTAACAGAACCAGAATCTCTTTGTCTTGATGAAATTTCAAGAACAGTTCAGCTTTTTCTTTTTGAATACTTGGAACCATAATGTGGCCCTTTTTTAATGTTTAATATAAATAAAAACATTTGACTTCACTTTGAATTGCAGCCAACTCGTTTATAGGCATCATAAAAGCGACACGTTATTTTTTTAAAGTTAATAAATTATTTTTATAAATCATCAAATACTGGATTGATAATAGGTTACTTTAAAATTGCCTCAAGCGAATCCTTATTTGCTTTAATAGTTTTATCCAAATCCTCTTTGCTGTGAACTGTTGAAATAAACAAAGCCTCAAACTGAGCTGGCGCAAGATAGATGCCGCGATTTAGCATTTCGTGAAAATATTTTCCGTACAATTCTGTGTCTGAGGTTAATGCAGATTTAAAATCATTAACAGGTTTTTCCGTAAAGAACATGCACATCATAGAGCCAACACGATTCATTGCATAATTTTTTCCAACAGCTTTTAAGTTTTCCTTAAATCCATTTTCCAGATACATCGAAGCTTTTTCTAACTGCACATAAATTTCGGGATGTTCTTTAATGTATGATAACGCCGCAAATCCTGCACACATTGCAAGCGGATTTCCGCTTAATGTTCCTGCCTGGTAAACAGGACCGCTTGGAGAAAGCATTTCCATAATTTCCCGTTTGCCGCCAAAGGCACCAACAGGCAAACCTCCGCCAATAATTTTTCCGAATGTAGATAGATCGGGTTTAATTCCTAAAATTTCCTGTGCACCACCAGCCGCAACACGAAAGCCTGTCATCACTTCATCAAAAATTAAAACAATACCTTCTTCATTACAGATTCCTCTTAGCTCAACAAGAAATTCTTCATTCGCTTGCACAACGCCCATATTGCCGGCAATAGGCTCTATAATAATTGCTGCAATTTGTCCGCGGTATTGTGTAACCAATTCTTTAACGGAATTAATATTATTGTAATCAGCAAGCAAAGTATCCGATGCATTTGCTTTTGTAACTCCGGGAGAAGTTGGAACGCCAAACGTTAAAGCACCGCTTCCAGCTTTAATAAGAAAATGATCTGCGTGCCCGTGATAGCACCCTTCAAATTTTATAAACTTGTCTCTTCCTGTGTATCCGCGAGCAACACGAACAGCACTCATTGTTGCCTCTGTTCCGCTGCTAACCATTCTTACCATTTCTACAGAAGGAACTAAATCAGTAATCAACTGGGCCATCTTAACTTCCATTTCGGTTGGTGCGCCAAAGCTTGTTCCGTTTTCAAAGGTTCGTTTTAGTGCTTCCATAATAAATGGCGGATTGTGTCCAAACAAATGTGGTCCCCAGCTTCCGATGTAATCGATGTATTCGTTGCCATCAACATCGTAAAACTTTGAGCCGGCACCTCTTTCAATAAATATTGGATCTCCTCCAACAGATTTAAATGCACGAACGGGAGAGTTCACTCCGCCCGGAATATATTTTTTTGCTTTTTCGAATAACTGTTTGCTTTTTGTTGTGTTCATGGTTTTTAGAGTTTTAGTGTACAAGAACAATAGAACGCGGATGACACGGATTTAACGGATCCTCACTGATTAAATCAGCGGAAATCAGTAGCATCAGTGTTATCAGTGTGCTATTCTGTTATTTAAATAATATTTGAAAATCTTTTTCTTTTCCCGCTGTCCAATAGTTTTCCGGAATAACTTTCCAGTTGCCTATTAATTTGGGAGTAACAGTTTTTTCTTTTTCAATCCATTTCATTAAGTAAAAACGTAAATCTTTTTCTGTTGAGTTTATAATTCTTTTAGATAAATCATCGTGCTGGAATTTTTGCTCCGCGAGTTAAGTGTCCACCTCCGCCATTACCACGGTATGAATTAACTGCAACTTTATATTTTGTTTTAAGATCAAATGTATTTCCATTTGAAAAGTTTTTAATCGTTACTCTTTCGCCAATCGGTTTTGTAACATCAACAACATAATCAATTCCTGCAGCGGATTCAAAATTGTAATACCGTTCTTCAAGCTCCGGTGATTTTGTACGCTCTGAATATTTAATGTTTCCGTTTTCATCAAGTTTAAATTTTAGAAGATGATCGTTTTCATCTTTCATTTGGTTCATCCAGTTGCCATAAGAAAATTCCAGATAGTCTTTTATTTCCTGTCCGGTTAATTCCATTGTATAAAGTAGGTTTTCATATCTGTAAAGATCGAACATATCTTTAACGTAAACCGTCCCTTTATCAATCTTTAGCGTTGAATGAAAGAGGCGCTGAAAAAGAAACATCTGCATCGGTAAGATCGAGTTGAATTGTGTGAATCAAATCCACAAACTTTGATGGACCAAACATTGCATCACGAGATGAAATCATTTCTGAAAACTCTCCGACGGGACGAGAGACATAATTCTTTGCTTCTTCAAAATTATTTTTATAACGAGCCATAAACTCAGAATCGGGCAGATAATTTTTCATATCAACAAGTTCACCGGTTATTTCTTTTTTGTCATATATCATGCACATCTTATCATACTTCAAAACATAATTGGCAACTGCAACATTTCGTGCACCTGCTGTTGTTCCAAGAATTAAAACATCTTTTCCCGATGGACTCTTGGTTTTAATATTCCAGCCCGCGTGATCATGACCAACAAATATCAACATCAAATCCATCAACTTTTTCTGCAACAAGCTTCGCGGCATTTTCATTTTTATATGTGTTTTCATTTTGATCATTATATGTGTAATCAACACCGGCATGAAACAAACCAATCATCAAATCAGGCTGTTCAGTTTCCCTGATTTTCTTAACCCATTTTTGTGCAGTTTCTATCATATCATCGAATCGCATTCCTGACCAAATCTTTTCAGGAAGCCATTGCGGAATAGCCGGAGTTATTAAACCCAATACAGCAATTTTAACTCCGCCTCTTTCAATTGTTGTATAAGGTTTAAAGTAAGGTTCGTTAGTTGTTGTGTTGATAGCGTTAGCGGCAAGCCACGGAAAATTTATTTCTTTATTGAACTTATCATAAACATCGTGTCCGGTCTCAATATCGTGATTTCCAACTGTGCCGGCATCGTATTTCATATAATTCATAACATCTGCATAAAGATGAATCGTATCTGTCTTTTCAAAATTGTAATAATAAACAACAGGATCGCCCTGAAGAATATCTCCGTTATCCAGCAGAAAAACTATTTGATTTGTATCAGCACGCTGTTCTTTCAGATAAGTTGTAACTCGTGCAAGCGAAGTATTTGTTTCTTTATTTTCTTTTAGATCATAAGGAAAAATTGCCCCATGAACATCTGATGTTTCTATAATTTTTACAGTTACTGTTTGTGCAAGAGCAGATATACTAATAAAAAACACAAGTGTAATTTTGCTTAAGAATCTATAGATCATTTAAATATTCCAATTGATTATTGTCTGTAAGATAATAAAATGAATGATAACAGATTATGAAAAAAGGCGACCGTTTCTGATCGCCTTAAAAGAATTTGAGTAGAAAAAAATAGATTCCGGGTCAAGCCCGGAATAACAAAATAAATATATTTATCTCTTTTCGTATGGCGGCTGTTTAGGATTTACAGGAGGATTTGATTTGTGTAATCGCATTACTTCCTCAATTGCTTTTTCAAGCTGCACATCCACGCCTTTTGATAGTGTTGTTGGATCTTCCGGTACTTCTATATCAGGATCAACACCGTGACCTTCTTTAAACCAGGTTCCATCAGGATTATACTGTCTGAATGTTGGAACGGTAACACTTCCGCCATCAATTAAAGCCGGGGCGCCAGAAATTCCAATTAATCCGCCCCAGGTTCTGGTACCAATCAACGGACCAATGCCGGCTTTACGGAAGAAATCAGGAAACGCATCGCCGCCAGATCCACTCCAGCCATTTATTAACATTACTTTTGGACCAAAGTTGGCGACGGTAGGCCACTGCCAATTCTTTCCATCTCGTACAGCAAAGAATGCAAGTGGTTTTCTATTTAACAATTCAACAAAACGATCAGGAATTTGTCCGCCATTGTTAAATCTTTCATCTATAATTAATCCTTCTTTAGAGAACTGTGCAGAAAATTGTCTTACAAGTTCATCCTGTCCATCTATGCCTGTACTTGGAACATAAACATATCCAATTTTTCCGCCGGTTGCATCATCAACTCTTTTTCTATTTGATTCAATCCATTCAAGATTTCTTAAACGGGTTTCATCGCTCATTGTTTTTACGATAATATTCCAGGCGCCATCAAGAGAAGGTTTATCATTTATGGTAAGTTCAATTGTTTTATCTGCAAGTCCTTCAAATGCTGACCATGGATCTTTTGTAACATCCATAGCAACACCATTTACAGCAAGAACATAATTGCCGTCTTTAACTTTTATTCCGGATGCAAGAAGTGGAGAACGAACTTCGGTATCCCATGATGCACCATTAACTATTCTTTTAATTTTATAAGCCCCGTTATTTAATTCCCAATCAACACCAAGATAACCAACCTGTCTTCGCAACGGAGTTTCATCATCACCACCACCGCGATAAGTGTGAGAAGCATTTAATTCAGAAATCAATTCGCCAATAATATAATTTACATCACCACGGGTTACTGCGTTATCAATAAGTTCGCCGTATTGTTTTTTCATTGCATCCCAATCAACGCCGTGCATGTTTTTATCATAAAAGAAATCACGTTGCAATCTCCAAACATCAGTAAAAATTTGTTTCCATTCTTCGCGCGGAACAACGGTCATTTCAAGCTGATTGGTCGGAAGTTTTTTATCTAGTTTTTGATCAGGCGCAATATCCACTACAGAAAAAGAATTTTGTTTTGCAACTAAAATCTTTTTTTCATCAGCAGAAATTTGAAATACATCGGCATCATCAACAATTGTTTTTTCTTCTCGTTTATCAAAATCAAAGTAAACCACGGATTTCTTTTTATCTGCAGAGCCGCTGTTTGGTGCACGATGATAAATCACTTTTCCTGTAACGGCAGCAAGGTTTGCATAGTTGCCGGCAGCAGGCGGAAGAATTTCTACACGCTGCTCAAATCCATCAAAATCAATTTTTACTTCTTTGATTTTGGACTCATCTTTTTTATCATCCTTCTTTTCATCTTTTTTCTCATCATCCTTTTTTACATCATCTTTCTTAACTACGCTCGAATCGTTTTTGGGAGCCAATGGAGAAGGTATATCTTTAGTTAAAGTTACTACAGCAATTTGAGTTGAATTTGGATATGACCACGCTCCTTCAAAATCACCGTAAACAGGTTTAAAACTTCTATTAGTTAAGAAGTATAAATATTTACCTGCTGGATCAAAAACTGGTTTTGAATCTTTATAATAACCGGATGTAACCTGATGAATTTTTTGATCTTTAGTGTCGAAGATAGCAATAGCTGTTGTGCTGCTTTCAAGATCTTTTGCATAGGCAATATATCTGCTGTCTGAAGACCAGCTTACAGAAAAGTTTTGCAGATCGCCTTCATACAACCACAACTGCTGATCAACTTTAATTGTACTGTTTTTATCCATATCATAAACATAAACTGTCATTGTCTGATCAATAAATGCGAGTAGCTTTGCTATTAGGCGACCAAAATAATTTATATCTATAACCTTCACCCAAGCGATGTTAATGTTTTTTCTTCAGAGGGTTTTTCTAAATCACGAATTGTCAGTTCATATTCACCGGATCGATCGCTGAAGTATGCTGCATATTTTCCATTTGGAGAATATGCCGGGTATCTTTCAGCAACACCTGATGATTGTGTAAGATTGATAACAGGACCGTTTTCTGTTGGAACAGAAAAAATTTCACCCCTTGCTTCAATAAGCGTTCTGTTGCCGTTGTATGATAAAGAAAAATTCTGAATCAACTTTTCAACGTTTTCATTTCTTGCCATTAGTGTTGATTCATCAGTTACCAAATTAACATTTACTTCGCGATATTTTTCTGTTGTAAGATCTAGCAGGTAAAGCAAACCACCAGCTTCAAATACAATTTCGTTATTCCCGATTGAAGGAAAATGAATATCAAAATCGCTGAAGTTTGTTACTTGTTTTGTTTGTTTTGTTGAAAGATCATATACCCAAATGTTGTTTCTTTTATTATCACCGCGATCAGATAGAAAATAAATTTTATTTCCTGCCCACATCGGAAATTCATCGTTAGCAACATTGTTTGTAATGTTTTCAGAGGCACTGTTTTCTAAGTTGAAAATAAAAATGTCAGTAGCCAATCCGCCTTGATATCTTTTCCAGGTTCGGAACGCACGAGATTTAGGTGTATATGCAATCTGTTTTCCATCCGGAGAAATAACACCAAACTCACCATACGGTAATTTAAGTTTTTCCGGCAATCCACCGGATTTTGATACTTTATAAAACTGATTAAATCTTTGTTTGCCACTTTCTCGTGAAGAAGCAAAAAGCAAACTGTTACCATCCGGATACCAATCAACTAATCTATCGGTCATTCCGTGATATGTTATTCGCATTGGCACACCGCCAAGCGATGGCATTACATAAACATCAATATTACCATTATAATTTCCGCTGAATGCAATTTGTTTGCCATCAGGAGAAAATCTAGCGAGCACTTCCGCTCCTTTTGCAGAAGTTAGCTTATTTGCAGTGCCGCCATCTTTTGAAACTATCCAGACATCTCCTCCATAAGTAAAAGTAATATGAGTCGCAGATACATCGGGATATTGTAGCATTCTTGCATTTACCTGTGCATAAATATTACCGATAGAGGAAATAAATAAAAGCAAAAAACAAGCAGTAAGAGTTTTCATTATTCCTCGAAGCGTTTTTTAATAAAAGATAACAAAGTTATTTACATAAGAAGCAATAGACTAAATTACTTAAAATCTCTTATAATTTTTTTAAATCTCATGTTAAATGGTTATATAAAATTATATGCGGCAATCGTTACAAAAAAGAAATCTTAAAAATTGAACTAACATATTTAAGAATAACAAAGTTGGACTCTTCATTATGTAAATTTTAATTAGTGGTTTTGTTTATTATATTTAACAAAAATCTGATCAAAAATTTTTTATATAGCGGTACATAATTATGAAAAAATTTGATACCGAAATTCATCTAAGCCGAGAGATGGGCCTAATGGATGCTACTCTTATTGGTGTCGGGGCTATGATCGGAGCCGGAATATTTGTTCTTACAGGTATTGCAGCTGGAGTAGCGGGTCCTGGTTTAATAATTACCTTCTCACTAAATGCTGTCGTTGCGCTAATTACCGCCTTTTCTTATGCAGAGCTTGGATCCTGTTTTCACGATGCTGGCGGCGGATATCTTTGGGTTAAAGAAGGTTTGCCCAAATGGAATGGATTTTTATCCGGCTGGATGAGCTGGTTTGCACATGCTGTTGCTTGTAGTTTATATGCCTTAGGGTTTGGTGCTTATTTTGACTTGGTGCTAAATGAACTAAATGTTGAAATGCCGCATTGGGGATTTTTATCTCCTCAAAAAATTCTTGCTGCTATTACTGCCGTTGCTTTTGCTTATGTAAATTTCCGCGGAGCTTCAGAAACAGGCAAAGTGGGAAACATTGTGACCATTACAAAAATTATTATACTATTTGTATTTATAGGTTTCGGTTTAAATTTGATCTTCCATCGACCAGATTGGCAAACCGCTTTTACTCCATTTCTTCCGCATGGATGGGGAGGAGTTTTTAAAGGAATGGGATTAACCTTTATTGCATTTCAAGGATTTGAAGTTATTTCACAATGCTCTGAAGAAATAAAAAATCCCAAGAAAAATATTCCTAAAGCTGTATTCCTTTCACTCATAATTGTTGTTCCAATTTATTTACTTATAGCTGTTACGGCTTTAGGAGCTGTAAAACCAGAAGGAGGTGTCACACCATGGGATTATTTAGCATCGCATAAAGAAACCGCCCTTGTTGAAGTTGCAAAGACTTTTTTTACGGGTGGCGGAATTATGCTGCTAATAGGTGGCGTTATTTCTACAATGTCTGCTCTTAATGCAACAATTTATTCGTCCTCACGAGTAGCTTTTGCAATGGGCAGAGACAGAAATTTTCCAACCTTTTTTAGTAAAGTTCATAAAAGGAATTTTACTCCTCATCTTTCAATAATTTTTTCATTATTCATCGTTGTAATAATGGCGATTTCTTTGCCAATTGAGGATGTTGCAAGTGCCGCGGATATTATGTTTCTTCTATTATTTATGCAAGTCAATATTACTCTTATTCGTTTAAGAAAAAAGAGACCCGATTTAGATCGCGGATTTTTTGCCCCGTTATTTCCGTACTTATCCATCATTGGTATTTTAATGTTGTTATTCCTTGCAGTGTATATGTTTAATTATAGTCCAACTGCCTGGATTGTTACGGGTATTTGGGTAGCACTAGGATTAACCACTTACAAATTTTACGCAGCAAATAGAGAAGTTGAACACATCCGAAAAGTTAAATCATTAGATAGACTGGAACGAAAAGAATATCGAGTATTGTTACCGCTTGCTAATAAAATGTCAGTATCTAGTCTTACCCATATTGCCGTTGCTGTTGCTAAAAAATCAAACGCTGAAATTATATTTTTACATGTTGATGAGGTAAAGGAAAAAAGCCCGTTAGTAATGGAGCTGAGTGACCATGAGAGAGCCAAACCACTTTTTGATAGTGCTAATGAAATTGCTGTAGCTGAAGGAGTGCCCGCAAGATCAATTTTAAATGTATCACACAGAATATCACAAGGTATTGTGAGTACTGCCGAAGAAGAGGAATGTAATTTTATTCTTGTTGGAAGACAAAAAGAACCTGATTTTCTTGAAAGATTTTTTTCATCAGTTATAGATAGTGTTGTTCACAAGTTTCCCGGAGAGGTTGCCGTTCTTCATGGTACTTTTGAGCGGGAAAATATAAAAACCATTTTAATACCGTTTACTATAGATATTCATGCAATGCTAGCTACTGAAATTGCTCCTGCATTAGTAGACTATTTTAAATGTAAAATCAAATTCCTTCTTGTCTATGAACCCGAAACACCAAAGCACGAAAGAGAGGCAAGAGAATTAAAAGTAAAAGAATTAATTAAGCAAAATTTACTTGATGCAGAAATTATTATTATTAAAGATGCTGATGGCGGCAAGAGAGATTTTCTTGAATGTAAGTATGACTATATCTTTAAACAAATAATTTTTATAGCCACAACAAAATGACGAATAAAATTACTTATTGTCTAACTTATTTTTATAAAAGGTGTGCTGGGCGGAAAAATGTTTTTTTGAACGGCAAGTAAATATGAACAGTATATCTATAAATCTTTTACCCACTTACAGATTAAATCAACAGCTTCAATGATATGAGAACAATTTGTAGTTAGAAAATCATCATCCGGGTAATTTGTAAGGACGGTAACGTTTCTGCCGCAGCCAAAGCTTTTGCACCATCAAAATCAACATACGCAAGACGAGCAGTTAATTCATTTTCCGGTCTTCCAAAAACGCTGCCCGGAAGCAACGCAACGCCAGTATCTTCTATAAGTTTTTGTACAAGTTGTGCGCTATTTGTAATTCCAATCTTTTTAAGCCTGGATGCATATTTGTTAAAATTACAAAACAGATAAAATCCGCCCTCAGGTTTTGGTGCACTGATGCCGGCCCGATCTAGTTTTTTGTGGATTGATAAACCCAATGATTTTAAAACTCTTCGTGTATTGTTAAGATATCTTTCAATGCTTATTCCTCCCCGGAATGCAGAGACCGCAGCATATTGAATGGGTGCACTTGTTGAAGTAAAAGTTTCACTTGCCATAGATGACATTGCTTCAAGGAGCCAATTTAGTGATGATGGAAAAGTAAATGTACCCAAACGCCAACCACCGGCGCCGCACCACTTACTTAAACCGCTGGATATTATCGTTCCTTCGGGATAAAACTTAGCAATTGAAATATGTTTTCCCTCAAAATGAAGTTCGCCGTAAATTTCATCTGAAAGCAAAACGATATGATATTTTTTTGCAACCTCAGCTATTTCTTTTAACTCACTTACAGAATAAGTAGCCCCCGTTGGATTTGAAGGATAGTTAAGTATAACAATCCTCGGTTTTTCAGGATCGCGCTTGCAAAGATTTTCTAAATCCTGAGATGCAATCCGCCATTTATTTTTTTCAGTTGTATTCAGCCAATCAACGTTTCGCCCAATAAACTTTGCCTGCGGTGCATAAGAAACCCAGCTTGGCGTTGGAATAACCAGATCACCGTAATACACAAACTGCAGAAGAAACATTAATTCTTTTGAACCGGGTCCGATGAGAACGTTTTCAGCATTTCTACGAATGTCGTTTCTTCGGGAATGATAATCAGCAACAGCGCGCCTTAATTGTTTTAATCCTTTTACAGGCAGATAGTCTTTTTGATGTGCATTTACTTTTAGTTCATCAACCACCATTTGCGGTACCGGAAATGGAGACTGTCCCAATCCAAGTTTATATACTTTTCTTCCTTCGCTTATTAATTTATTAGAAATTTCATTTATCAGTAAAGTTGCAGAAAGAGGTGTGCCCCTAACATTAAGGTTTAAACTAATATCAAACAGATTTTTACCGTTATTGTTGTTCTTACTCAAAATCATTCTCTATTTCTGCTGGAGATAAAATTTCATTTAGTTCATCGGTAAAGAAAAACTTTTCTTCATCAAATGCGGGCTTAAGATCTGTGTACCAAATTGCATCCGCATCAAATTTAGCAAAAAATGGGCGGGCTGCCCAATTGGGATCTCTTCCCTGAATCATTCTGAATACCATTACTTTTTCATCTTTAACATCTGCAACGCCAAGTATCTGAACTTTGCCGGGCAGACAAGACATGCTGGGTCCGCGCAGAGTTCTGCAAATACCGCTAACGGATTGATAAGTTTCTCTAAAGATTTTCCATGCATCAATAAGCGGAATAGAAAAATAATGTTGTGCCCCGGTATTTCTTGCAACAAACATATAATATGGAATACAGCCAAGCGTAACTTGCTTCTTTAGCATATCTGTCCAAACCTCAGATGAATCATTTATATGTTTAAGTACAGGCGATTGAGTTCTGATTACAGCACCTGAATCAAGAATATTTTTAATTGCCTCTGCAACCGCATCAGTGCTAAGCTCCACCGTATGATTGAAGTGAGCCATTAGCGCCAGATGCTTTCCTGCACGTTTTACATCTTCAAACAAAGTTAGTAAATCTGCTGCATCATCATCCGTTAAAAACCTGTAAGGCCAGTAACCAAGTGCTTTTGTTCCGATTCTAATGTTTCTAAGATTAGGAATGTTGGCTTCTAATAATGGACGAATATACGTTTCAAGATGTTTTGTTTTCATTATCAAAGGATCTCCTCCGGTAAATAAAACATCTGTAACCTCGGTATGATCTTTAACATATTTAACAAGCAGCTCTGCTTCTTTAGATGCAAACTTTAAATCGTCCATCCCAACAAACTGAGGCCATCGAAAACAAAAGGTACAATAAGCATGACACGTTTGTCCCTGACTTGGAAAAAACAAAACAGTTTCTCTGTACTTATGCTGCATACCAAAAAGTTTTTCACCCTCAATCATTGGAACATTGTGTTCAAGCTGTCCGGCAGGATGCGGATTTAATGTAAGCCTGATCTTATTTGCAGCTTCTTTTATTGCTGCTTTATCTGCGCCATTTTTAATAACTGATTTCATTTCCTGATAATGTTTGGGAATCAGCATCTCCTTTTGCGGAAAAGTTAGTTTGAACATCGGGTCATCAGGAACCTTATTCCAATCAATAAGATTATCTACAACGTAATTATTGGTTTTGAATGGAAGGACAGAACCCACTATTTCAATAGCTTCAATAATTTCTGAAGAAACTGATTGTATCTGGGGGATGTTTCTGAAGTTGTGAAGCATGAATGAATTGTACTTCATACGTCATCTCCTTTCTATTTGCGGGTTGTTTGTAGATAGCACAAATGTTGAACTTTTTATTTGCAGAACAAATAAAACCACAAATCAACCACATTTAGGGTATGAATTTTATTGCAAGATAAGAATTTTTATTTGAAAATCAAGCCTAAATAAGATTTTCTACAAACCACTTATGAAGTGGAAACAGTTCTTTAAATATCTTATAAGAAAAGGTAACCGGATCTTTTTTGGTTAATTCATTAAAGTTTTTACTTTCATAGAAAATGTATAAGCCGCTATGCAAAAGCAGTTCGTTGTATTTGTAATCCGGGTCAAATCCGCGCGGAGTTTTCTTGTATGTTTTGCCTCCGAGTTGATATTTTTTGTTCTTCAGGAGTTTATTTACCAGATCATTTAATTCCTTTCCTTTTGGAGGATCAGAAACAAGCTCACGATATTTTCTTAACTGATCTACCGTGAATTGATACATTCCTGCACCAAGAAAAAACAGCTTTGGTTCGATATGAAAGTAAAGACCGGAACACTCCATTTTCTTACCAAGTCCTTCCCAAAAGTATAAACCAAGATTAGTTTTAAACGGTGCTTTGTTTTTGCTAAATCTTACATCACGATAAAGACGAAAAATTGATTTATCTATTTTAGGAATCGCATTTATGTTTGGAGATAATTCTGATAATTTTTCACCAAGATCAATTACAAATTGAACTGCCGGCTGGAGTAATTCAAAATCATATCTTACACGATTTTTTTCAAACCACTCTTTGTTATTGTTTTTAGAAAGTGCGGTTAAAAATTTTATTGTTGATTGCGGAAATGAAATTTCGGTTTTCATAATTCTTACTTTATATATAATATTTTCATTGACTGCTTAATATCCCCCGAGATCAAAGTTAGAAAATAAACACCGCTTGAGATATTTTTATAATCCCGCAGTGGATTAAAAGTAAATTCATAAACGCCCGAGTAGAAATCCTGATCCGCCAGTGTTAAAAGCTCATTACCAAGAACATCATATAGCTTTATTTGAGCGCGGGCGGGAAATTCAAAATCTGGTGTTGCTGAATAAATATAAAATGTGGTTTTTTCTGAAAATGGATTTGGAAAGTTTTGTCCAATTTCAAAAGTTGGCTTATCAGGGGCAAACTTTTTATAAGAAGTATATTTTAATAGAACACCATCTTGTCCGCAAGCGAAGCCGGTGTATTTATCAACAAACTGAAGATCATAAACAATTGTGCTGTCAAAAATAAATTCTTCAATCCAGGTTTTGCCGCTGTCATTGGTGCTTAAAAATTTGTAACCCGCAGCAGACCAGCCTTCTTTGTCATCAAGAAAATCAATTGCGAACGAAATACCGAAAAAGGGCAGATCTGTAAAACTCCAGCTAACGCCGGCATCCGTTGTTTTAATAATTCCAAGGGGATAAAGTAATTCAGGATCACCGGATAATGAAATTGCGTTTAATGAATCAACAACATACACATCATAAATCTGGTCGGGACTTAATCCAATTGATGTCCAATTATTTCCACCATCTGTAGTTCTCCAGATAACTCCGGCAATATCAACTCTTCCTCCGCAAGCGTATCCAAATGTTTTGCTGTAAAAAGAAAATTTATTTATTGGCAAAGTTGAAACACCGCCGGGCTCAATGAATGCGTTTGTCCATGTCAATCCGCCGTCTGTAGTTTTTTTAATTCCGTTGCCGCCAATGAAGCCAACGTTATCATCAACAAAAAATATTGTAGAAAAAATTTCGTTTTGAAAAAAAACAGAGTCTTTAACCCAACGTTCACCGCCATCTGTTGTTTTTAAAATAGAAGTTCCAAACGGAGGTTCGGAAGGATAAGTTAAAGCCCAGCCGCGATTCGGGTTTATAAAAAATATATCAACAATAGGAGTAGTTACAGTGCTGTTTTGAATGTTCCAATTATTTCCGGAATCTGTTGTGTTAATTATTTTACCACCAAGACTAACAGCCCAGCCATTGTTTGCATCAACAAAATAAAGTCGTCTTAATGTTTCATTCGTTGGTGATTTAAGTTTAGTCCAGCCAGTAAGTTCCTGCGCAAAAAGACACCCGCCTGCAAATAAGAAGAAACAGAAAAGTAATTGTTTTAATAAATGCATCTTATGGACAAGAAGATAATTGTTTAATAGAATATAATCTTGCCCTTAAGTTAAAGGCATTTCTCTAAATATTAAAGGAGGTTTTGGATAACAGTAATGTATAATTAATGTTATGTGTTGGCGTGATCAAAAACAAAATGGCGCTTTTTATATAAGCTGTATTTCATTTCCAACAGAAACGCTTCCCGTCTGTTTACAAACCAGGTTCATTCCAAACATAACTTTGTTATTTATTTTTCTGTATTCAGAAAGAGTTCTTAATGGTTCAACACTTCTTTCTGCCGTGTCTTGATTTGTTGTTGTGATGACACATCTTGCGCAAGGTTTTACAGCTTTAAAAGATAAATCACCGATTCTAAAATCTTTCCAGTTATCTTCTTCATAGGGTTTGCCGCCGGTAAAAACAAAATTAGTTCTAAAGCGATTAATCGGAATTGGATTATCTAATCTCGTATTTAAATCATCTAACGAAGATTGTCCAATAATTAAAAAAGGATAGGCATCAGCAAAACTCACAATATGTTCTTCGTTTATATATTTCTTTTCAACAATTCTTTTTTCATCATCAGGCATGTAAACAAGTGAACATTTTTTATTAATTGCAGTTGAAAACCAATCATCCAATTCTTTACTGACTCTTACTGCACGGCAAACATCATCCCAGATAGTAACTGAAATATTTTCTTTAGAATCAGATTCAAAAGGAATAATTGTGTGAGAATTATTTTGAGTATTTAAAACCTTAAAACCATTTTCACTAAAGGATAGTTTTAAAAATGCAAGCTGAGGAAAATCACGCTGAGTCATAAACATATCATTTTCATCAACGAGCAAAAAACGTCGATCATATTTTAAGCCGCGTGCTTCTACAATTGCTGAATCAACGCTTATTCCCCCAAGTGATTTGACAGGATAAATATAAATTTCAGATAGAATTTTGTTTGGCATATTTTATTGAGTAATGAGTTTAATGTTATCATTTTTTGTTCGAGCGGACAGCCATTCTTTTAATGATTTTAATTCAGATGCCGTTGGTCTCTTTTTAAATTTTGCATAAGCAAAAGCCAGCGTATCAGTTTTTTGTTTTGAAAAATCAGTATAAATATTTTTGCTTATAGTAAACTCAACGAGATTTTTGTTTAGTGCTTTTATTTCGTTTGAAATATCCTGGACGGGAAATGATTCAGATTTAAGCCGGGTAACTTCATTTTCAAGCAGGGATATCTTTTTATCTTTATTCTTTATTATCTCTTCGTTTTTTCTGTAAAGATCTTCTATAACTCCAACTCTTAAAGAAGAAATATCTTGGTTTATATTATCGCCCACGCCTTGCTTCACCTTTAGCTCCATATCGTTAAGCCCATAGTTCTTTAACTTCTTTTGAATGCTTGATATCACATCATTGGGAATTATTTCACCCAGAAGAAAAACTTCTAAAACATTTTTATCACCTACTTTTTTAAAATTTTTGCTTATTAGCTGTGCATTATCAAAAGTTAGCTCGTTATTAACAAACTGCTGAATCTTTTTTTCAATAATACTTCTGGTAACAATATTGTATGCCATAATTATGCTGGGAATTATGGTAATTGTAACTACAATAAGTATGTATCTTCTAACTCTTTTTTCTCTAGAGCTATCGAGAAGAGTTTTTTTCTGAAACTTTAAAAATCTTACAATAATAAAAGACGATAGGCTAATAAAAACGCTGTTAATAAAATACAGATAAAAAGCACCGAAGAAGAAAGAAAAATTACCCGTTGCCAATCCAAATCCTGCTGTACATAATGGAGGCATTAGTGCAGTTGCTATTGCAACACCGGGAATAACATTGCTAATGCTTTTTCGTGTTGTTGCCACAATACCAGCCAGACCGCCAAACAGGGCAATCATTACATCCCAAATAGTCGGTGTCGTTCGGGCAAGCAGTTCAGATTGAGCATCGCTGATGGGGCTAATTAAAAAGTATATGGCAGAAGTGACTACTCCGATAACGGTTGCAATTGCAAGGTTTTTATATGCTTTCTTAATGAGATCAAAATCATTTATACCGATGCCTAAACCTATTCCCATTATTGGCCCCATAAGCGGTGATATGAGCATAGCGCCAATAATAACTGCAGTTGAATTTACATTTAATCCGATGGATGCGATAAAGATTGCAAAGATAAGCACCCAAAGATTTGTACCGCGAAACTCAACCCCCTTTTTGATAGCCTCGATAATTTCATTTTCATTTGCTTTATCTTCGTCGAGATTGAAGCGATCCCTCAAGAATTCTCTAATGGCAGCAAACAATCTTAATTTTTTATTTATAATCATCGCCTTAATAAAGTTAAAATTCTGAAAAAAATAATTTTCAAGAAGTTAAATATTTTTTAGGGTTATAAGTACAATTTCCGGAGTTGAATTATATCTAACAGGCGCAAGCGACATTCCCAATCCGCCGCAAACGATAGCAAGCATATCGTTAAAATAAAAATCGCCCTTTAATATATCTCGTTTCAATTAAAGTTGGGGTAAGTTGAACAAAAGGAAAAACTAAAGTTATTTGCCCGCCGTGAGTATGACCCGCAAGGAAGAGATTATAATTATTTTTAACCGCACTATTAATCAGAAAATCCTGCGGCTGGTGTGTAAGAAATATTTTAAACTCTGCTTTGTTGGATGATGCAATATTTTGAAGTGTTGTTTCGGAAATTTCAGAAACATAAGTGTTGGTTATAAAAGTTACACCAATTCTTGATGAATCGATTTCGAAATATCTAAGTTCGTTATCCGGCATCTCTACATTATAATGATTTAATGCTCCGGATACCTCGCGCAAACTTCTTTCATAATCCTGTCGATACGCCCAGTTGTCATGATCGCCAACACAAGAATATGTTCCATATTTTGATTTTATCATTCCAAGATATTTTCCTGCATTTTCAATGTAATCAGGAGTTGAAGTAATCACATCTCCCGCAACTAAAACTAAATCGGGATTTGAATCATTAATCTTATCAACATAACGCTTTAAACGTTTTTCGTCTGTATATCTATCTGCCTGAACATCAGAAATAAATGCAATCTTAAATCCATCTAACTCTTTTGGAAGATTATTCTTTTGGTATTCAACATTTCTGACTTCTACAGTATTATAATCGTATATAATTCTTGCCGGAATATAAATAGCAAAAAAAACAGTAAGCGCCAAAAATATTTTAACCTGCACGCGATAAAGAGTATGTTTATGTTTTTTATAAAGCGGATAAAAAATCAACTTGAGCAGATCAATAAAAAAGAACAGTGCACTTACCTGCAGTATTAAAATTATTAAAACCCAGAATGGATAAAGAAGCAAATAATCAGCAAAGATATTTTGAGGGAACGCAACAGACTGTTTAGTAATTGCCGCATAGATAGCATTGAATATTAGTATTACCGGATAAAGATTTAACAGAACAAGAAACGAGTAAATAATAATATATTTTTTCTTTCTCGGATAATCGGGAAAGAGAGTTTTAAATACACGATTTAATTTTCTTGTAAAGTAATATTCCAACAAAGCAAGAACCACAACGCCAATTAATACTCGAAGAATTATCCACATTAAATTAATCTTTCAATACTTATTTACTATTCTTATCAATCCACCTTGCAAGATCTTTAGCAAAGTAAGTTAAAAACATATCAGCCCCGGCACGCTTGATTGCAAAAGCTGCTTCAACCATAACGCGTTCTTCATCAATCCAGCCATTTGCGCCGGCTGCTTTGATCATTGCATATTCACCGCTAACCTGATAAGCTGCGGTTGGCATTGCAAACTTTTCTTTTACTGCTCTTATAACATCTAAATACGGACCTGCAGGTTTTACCATTACAATATCTGCTCCTTCTTCGATATCCTCTGCAACTTCTCGCAAAGCTTCATTAACATTTCCAATATCCATCTGGTGCGATCTTCTATCACCAAAGGCGGGAGTAGATTCAGCAGCATCTCTAAATGGTCCGTAAAAACCGGACGAATATTTTGCAGCATAACTCATAATCGGAATTTTGTTAAATCCTTTGTAATCCAATGCTTTTCTTATTGCGGCAACTCTTCCATCCATCATATCAGAAGGAGCAATAATATCAGCACCGGCTTCTGCGTGTGTTACGGCTTCTTTTGCAAGAAGCGAAACGGTTTCATCATTTAAAATTTCCTCCCCATTCAAAACTCCGCAATGTCCATGAGAAGTATATTCGCACATACAAACATCGGTGATAACTAATAGATCTTTTACCTCTGCTTTAATAGCACGAACGGCTTGCTGAATTATTCCGTTTGCATCATAAGCGCCGGAACCAACTTCATCTTTGTGATCAGGTATTCCAAAAAGTATTACCGCAGGAATTCCAAGATCACGAACTTCTTTGCACTCTTTTACAAGTTCATCAATAGATAATTGAAAAACACCCGGCATAGATTTAACGGGATTTTTAATTTTTGTTCCCGGTACAACGAACAGCGGATAAATTAAATCGTTTTTAGTTAATACCGTTTCGCGAACCAAATCACGCACAAGCGGATTATATCTTAAACGACGATGACGAACGACTGGATATTGAGGCATATTTTTCTCCTATTTTAATGTACAATGCACAATTTACAATGTACAATTATTTTGAATTACTTTTTGCTGTTTTGATAATTGCAATTAAAAGTTTGATCAATTCTTTGCAATCTTGTTGTAAACTTTTAAATGATTTTTCATCAATTATATCGGAAGCTTTAAATAAATTTAACCAGTATTCAGATTCTCTTGCTTCCTTTAATGAGATATTTAATTTATTAATAAAGTCTTTTGTTGATGGAGCGTTTTGTGCCTCGGTTATGTTTGCCCCAATTGATGTTCCGGATCTCAAAATCTGTTTTAGAATAGGTTCTAAAGAACGGTCAGCTTTTAATAAAAACCGATAAAGTTTTAAAATTCTTACACTGAAATTAAAACTCTTTTCTAAAACAACATTGCCGTATTTTATAGCTTCTTCTTTGACTTTCATTGTACATTGCGCATTGTAAATTGTAAATTGATCTTGTCGCAGACAAGATCTGCATTCTTAACGCAATCCCCAACTGATATTCCGCCACGGTAATTGCCGCTGATAAACAAGCCGGGATTTCTTTTTTCAAAATCATCAAAAAATCTTTCGTGTTCAATATATCCCAAATTGTATTGCGGAATTGCTTTTTCCCAAAATCTTTCAGATGTAAAAATTGGCGTGCCTGTTATTCCCATTAATGCTTCAAATTCTTTCCTTACTTTGTTTAGTAAAGACGTTCTCTCTTCTTTTACAAACTCAGGATTACGCGATCCACCAACGAATAAAGTAAAGGCTGCTTTTGTTTCATCTGTACGATCCGAAAATATTATAGAACTCCACAAAGCGCCAAGAAAAGATTTATTTTCTTTTGCAGGAATTAAAAATCCAAACCCATCCAAATCTTGTTTGATGTCTTTTCTATCATAAACTAAATAATAAACCAAAACAGGCGGATAATAAATTGCATCAGCATGAGTTTTAAATTCTTTATCATACTTTGTAAAAATTCCGCTTGCAGTATAAGATGGAATTGTTGAAAGCACAGCATCGCAATCAATTTTATTTTTTGTTCCATTTTGTTGATAAGAAACCGAAAATCCATTTTCATTTTTATCAACAGAAATAACTTCGCTAGAAAGTAAAACGTTGCTGCCAAAATATTTTTCAATCGCTTTTGGAAGCGCAATCATTCCGCTTTTAAAGGACAACATCTTTGCAGATTGTTTTGCAACCTCTGCCCGTTTTTTTCTTTCGCGAATGCTTCGAACAGTTCCGATAATCAATCCGCCATATTTTTCTTCTAAGAGCATAAAGTTTTGGGAAAGCAGATTTAACACTTAAATCTTCTGGTCTGCCTGCGTAAACTCCAGCGACAAAGGGATTAATTGCATAATCCAAAAATTCTTGTCCCAATCTTCGCTTTACAAACTCAGCAAGGCTTTGATAATATCCATCGTTTGATCTTCCAATGAACGGTTCTGCCATCAAACGGAGCTTTGCTTTGGTAGAAAACAATTTTGTTTTGATTAGTCCCGGAGGAGACATTGGTAAGGCATGAAGTATGTTATTTCTTAAGAATATATCTTTTGTTTGCTTGCTTGCTTGCGTATAAAAGTTCGTTTTCAAGACTAAGTTCACGAATCAATTGTCCAATTACTGGAGTTGTTTCTAATGCGCTGTTTGGTCCGCGATCAAAGAGAAAACCATTTTCTGTAACGCTTTCAATTGATCCGCCGACAGAATTATTTTTTTCTATAACCGTAACATCAAATCCCTTTTTAGATAAAAGATAGGCAGATGTTAATCCGGAAATTCCTGCGCCAATTACTATTATATTTTTATTCATAAAATTTTTAGAATTTATTCTTGAACTTTATTGTATGCAAATTTAGTAAAAGATAGATGAAGATTTAGTGCAGAATAGTGGTAAAAAACAAACAGTTTGAATCAAAAAAACCTTGGGGTTGCAGGGTAGAAACCCCGAAGGTTAAAGGCAGGTTATAAATAACTTTTCAAATGATTAACATAACTTACAGGACCACCCGGCTGATAGCCGGTTTGTAAAACCATTTTGCCCTGGGAGTTAAATAAAAGTATTGTTGGAAATCCCTGAACACCATAACGCTGTGCAAGCTGGTTATTATAGGCTTTTGTTTCAGCACTTTGTTCAATGCTGCGGGGAAAATCTAATCTTACTAAAATCAAGTTATCGTCAGCATAATCTTCGAATTCACTTTGAGAAAAAACTTCTGCGCTTAATTTTTGGCACCAGACACACCAATCGCTGCCAGTAAAATTAACAAGCACAGCTTTGTTTTCTGTTTTAGCTTTTTGCAAAGCGGTTTCAAGATTTTCTTCCCAATTCAAGTTATCATTTGCGCTGCTTTTACTGCATCCAACTAAAATTGCGGTCAATAAAAGCATTGTTAAAAATATTTTTTTCAATTCTCACTCCTTTTAATTTTTTCAATAGTTTGATTCAGAAATTAATTGATAGATTCACACTATCTTTGTGAAACTAAGAGCCCTTAGTGTCTAAGTGGTGAAAAAAGATTTTACCACTATGGAACTAAGAACACAAAGAAGCACTAAGTTTCTGGTTCGTCTATCTTCTTTGGTTTTGGTGGTCTTTCATAAAGTTGAGCTAAACCAAAATATTTTAGATGAAGATCATCTTTAATTTGATCCCATGTAAATCTCCACATCCAGTTGCCGCCGAGCTTACCGGGAAAATTCATTCTTGCTTCACCGCCAAGATTTAAAATATCCTGCATTGGAACAATAACAATATTAGCGGATGATCTGTAGGCAAGCCGTATCAATTCGTAAACAATATCCTCACCAAAATAATTTAAATATTTCTGTACGTGATCATAGATGTGATGATTTTCGTATTTCGCTTTTTCAAAGTAAGCGCGGGTTGTATCGTTATCGTGTGCACCCGTAAGCACAACACAATTTTGAACAAAGTTGTGAGGTAAAAATTTTGTTTCCATATCAGTTCCAAAAGCAAACTGAAGAATTTTCATTCCTGGAAATTCAAAATCATCTCTAAGTTTTTCTACAGCGGGAGTAATTACACCAAGATCTTCAGCAAGAATTGGAACATCACCAAGATGTTTTTGAATTGATTTAAATAATTTGTGTCCCGGTGCTTTAACCCACTTTCCGGTTTCTGCGGTTGGCGCATCGCCAGGAATTTCCCAGAAAGCTTCAAATCCTCTAAAGTGATCTATGCGAACAATATCAACCATTGTAAACAATTGTGCAAAACGATTTCTCATCCAAAGAAAATCATCTTTCTCCATTTCTTTCCAGCGATAAAGAGGATTTCCCCAAAGTTGTCCTGTTGCAGAAAAATAATCCGGAGGAACACCTGCAACAGTTTCAAGATTTCCTTTTTCATCAACAGTAAATAATTCTTTGTTTGCCCAAAGATCAGCGCTATCATAAGCAATAAAAATGGGCATATCGCCAATTATTTTTATTCCTTTTTCATTTGCATAAGTTCTTATTTCTCGCCATTGTTTGAAGAAAACAAATTGAACAAATTTTTGATAAAGAATTTCATCAGCTAATTTCTTTTTCCATTCATCTAAAGATTTTTTCTTACGAAGCACCAAACCTTCATCCCAATCTTTCCAA
Organism: uncultured Ignavibacteriaceae bacterium; assembly: GCA_963812305.1. Lineage (GTDB taxonomy): Bacteria > Bacteroidota > Ignavibacteria > Ignavibacteriales > Ignavibacteriaceae > IGN3. The sequence goes on along the minus strand of CAWEUT010000002.1, from coordinate 27,436 downwards.
ACAATTCCGCCATGAGCTTCTTTAGCGGCCATAAAAAAAGCAAAGTCATCTAACCAAATTTTATTCTCTTTACAGAACTTGCTAAAATCTTTTTCAAACTTTTCTTGTTGATGTTTGAAGTTTGTAAACGCTTTTTTTAGTAGTGATTTTTTGTATTCAATTATTTCTCCGTAATCTATTGATATTGGATTGTGCTTGGGGATGTTCTGTAAATCGTGATCACGAAGTAAGCCATCTTCCATTAATTTATCCGGACTAACAAGATTTGGATTTCCAGCAAAAGCAGAAAAACATTGATATGGAGAATCACCATAACCAGTTGGACCAAGAGGAAAAACCTGCCAGAGTTTTTGTCCGGCTTTTTCTAAAAAATCTACAAACTTAAAAGCATCATCACCAAGATCACCAATTCCATATTTACCGGGTAATGATGTTGGGTGAAGCAAAATCCCGGCACTGCGTTCGAATTTCATTTTAAAACCTTTGAAAAAATGTTTGGGAAAAATAAGGAGAGTGTTAGCAAAAAAAAATCCCGCCCAAAACGAGCGGGATTTGTTCAATTACTGTTTATAGCGAAAAACCGTAGTATAAATTTATGTTTATAACATTATTTTTTACATCAGCTTCTATCAGCCGAATCATCTATAGTTGAAAGTCCAAGAATATATCTGATATCAACACCAAGCTCTCCTTTTCCAACGGGAAAACCAATTCCGCCGCCAAACTGTAATCCAAATTCTGTAGATTTTGTATCGGTTAAATCTTCTTCCTGCGATTGACCATCAAATTCAGCCTTTACTTTTGCTGTCGTATTTATACCTAAAAAATGGACCAGCAAAAATAGCAGGCTTAACTCCAGAACCCTGGATTGGAATCAAGAATTTAACAAGAACTGGAATTTCTATATAGTCAAGAGTATATGTTAGATCAACCGTGGTGCCCTGAAAATCCATTTTATCGGTTGCCCCTTTCATGGTGTAGTAGGCTTCTGGCTGGATAGCGAACATTGGACTAAACTGATACATAAAAAATCCACCGAAAGCGAATCCGGTTTTAGAATCAGGACTTCCTGCATCATCACCAGCAAATTAGAAATATTTACACCAGCCTTCAATCCCGCCTGCATTTGTGCAAAAGACATAGTTGAGAAAAGGCACACCAAGAACAAAAGAGTAAAAAGCTTTTTCATAATAAACCTCCGAATAAAGTTAATAGTTAAGAACCAAAATATTTTGGCTACCCAAAACTACATAAAAATTTTAATTTGTCAAGCCTTTTAGGAAAATTAACTTGTTTTATTTAAGCGGGTTATGTGATTTACCTGACATTCTGCTCTAAATGATTAAGTCATAGGAGCAATTTTATCGAATAATTTTTCAATTAAAATCATTATTTCATTATGTTTACACCAAATAAAACAGGTAATTATTGAAAATTGTCCGAAAACTATACGATTGGGTCCTTCATTGGGCTAACACAAAATATGGGGCGGTTGCCTTATTTATTCTCGCTTTTGCAGAATCCTCATTTTTTCCAATTCCACCGGATGCACTATTAATTGCTTTGGTGCTTGGTGCACAGACCAAAGCATTTAAATTTGCGGCAAATTGTACAATTGGCTCTGTTCTCGGGGCTTTGGCTGGATATGCAATCGGGCATTTTTTATGGTGGACGCCTTCAAATGAGTTTACAGGAATTGCCAACTTTTTCTTTATAAACATTCCTTCTTTTACACCGGAAGCTTTTTATAAAATTCAGGGGATGTATGAACAATATGATTTCTGGATAATATTTACTGCAGGATTCACTCCAATTCCCTACAAGATAATTACAATTTCTTCGGGTGCGTTTAACATTAATATGATAATGTTTATAATCGCTTCGGTTATAAGTCGCGGGGCACGTTTTTTTCTCGTTGCCTTTTTGATATGGAAATTTGGTCCGCAGATAAAATCATTTATCGATAAATATTTTAACTGGCTTGCAATTGCATTTACTGTTTTGCTTATCGGCGGATTTTTAGTGATCAAGTATTTTGTTTGATATTATTTACACAGTAATTATAAGTGAGATTAAAAATTAACAAACAAAAATTTATTGGAAACTTATGAAAAAGATTTTTTTGGTATTTACATTTGTTTTGATAGCGTCAAGCTCTGTATTTGCTCAGGCAAGCGATACAACAGTTGGGTTTGATCCTTCTCGCAATCCTTTTGATGATTTGAAAGTTGCTGTAGATAGTGCGTCGGCATCAAACAAAAGAATAATTCTTGATGTTGGAGGCGAGTGGTGCATCTGGTGTCATAGAATTGATGCTTTTATGCACAACACCGAAGAAATAAAATCTTTACTTGAAGAAAACTTTATTGTTGTTAAAATCAATTTCAGCAAAGAAAACAAAAACGAAAAATTTCTTTCTCAATATCCGGCAATAGAAGGCTATCCGCATTTCTTTGTTCTTGAAAGTGATGGAAAATTACTTCACTCTCAGAACACAGGAGATCTTGAAAAAGATAAAGATTACGATAAGGATAAATTTTTAGAATTCCTTAATAAGTGGAAACCGGCAAAAAACTAAAAATCATTTGTAACTACTACATCCTCTGCGTTTGCCAATATTAGATTAATATTTTTTATTAAGTTAGTGTTGTTCTTATTTTAGTTTATCCAAAACAATTATTGTAAACAGATTAATAACAACACATAAAAAGTTTAAAGAATTTTTAACAGGCCCCTCAAAATGAACACTAAGAGAAGCTTTTCGAAACAGATTATTCCGCTAGTTGTGTTTTTAGTTTTTCAATCAACTTATTCTCAACCCAAAAATGATTTTGTATTAACACCGTGTATCGGAAATAGTATTCTCAATTCTCAAACATCTGAAACAGAACTTGTTAAAATTGTTGGTAAAAAAAATGTTGAGCGTGTTGAAAGATGGTATGCCGAGGGTACGGAAAGAATCGTCGGCTCCGTTTTCTTTAAAGACACTCCGCAATCATTCTTTATAAAATGGAAGGATACCATAAATTTTAAAAATCCCGAATGGATTGAAATTCATGGTGATAAATCATTATGGGAGTTAGATAACGGAGTAAAAATTGGGACGGAATTAAAGGACTTGGTTAAACTTAACGGGAAGCATTTTACTTTTTCAGGATTTGATTGGGATTACGGTGGACAAACTATTTTTGAAAAAGGTAATCTTGAATCGGATTGTTATACAATTCAGCTTTATTATGATTATGAAAATTTATTTGAAAATGAATGGAACCAGATAGTTGGTGATAAAACAGTATCAACAAAAAATCCCATTCTTAACAAAATAAAAATTTATGTTGATACGATTACTTTTTATTTTAAATAGCACAATGGCACACGGATTAAACTGATCAAACAGATTAATCAGTTAAAATCTGTTCAATCCGTTCGATCAGCGTTCCATTTCCTTGCCTTAAACTTGATCTATAACTTGAACCCTAAAATCCATCTTCATCAATATTCTTCTCAATCACTTTCCCATATTTTTTTGCAATCTCACGAATGTCATCAGCTTTTCCAATCAGTACAAATTGAAGATTGTCTTTGGGAAAATATTTTTTGATAATCTCATTCGCACTTTCAACTGTCATTCCATCCACAGCATTTTCAAAATCATTTATATACGAATCTTCCAATCCATAAGTATATTTTTGTGTCAAAAATCCTGCAAGCGATCCAGAAGTTTCGTATCCGGGAGGGAATTGTCCTTTAACATAATTCTTCGCAGATTCTAACGTTGCTTCATCAATTCCCTTTTCAAAAAGACGATGATATGTTTTTAATGCTAGATCAATTGCTGGTTCCGTATTCTTGGTTGCAGTAAATGTGCTTATATAAAAAGTTCCGGCAGTTTTGTATGATGCAAATCTGCTTCTTGCGCCGTAAGTATAACCAGCATTTACGCGCAGCTCATCATTTAACCACGAAGTGAATCTTCCGCCAAGAATTGTATTGATAACATCAATCTGAATTTGATCCTGGTTGCTCATTGGAACCCCAAATCCGCCAATCATAAACGTTGTTTCTCTTGCGTTGTCTTTGTTGATAAGATAAACAGCGGGCTCATTTAGTTTTTTATTGTTGCTTCTTAAGTCGTTTATAAGTCTTGGTGAAGTAACTCGCCAGTCAGCAAAATATTTAGTTAATTCGGATTTCATTTTATTGGAATCAAAATCACCAACAACCGCAATAGCACAACTTTCTGATCTTATATTATCCAAGTAAAAAGAAGTTATTGCTTTCCTGTCAATTTGTTCAATCGTTTTTTTAGTTCCATCAACAGGATTACCATAAGGAGAATCCGCAAATAAAAACTTATTGTAGTAAACACCAATTACCTGTCTTGGACTTTCTTTTGCCTGATCTAATTCCGCAATCCATCGCTGTTTTCTTTTTACAATTTCATCTTCAGGAAAAGTTGGATTTGTTATTACATCTTTAATAACAGGAAGAAGCTTGTCTATATCTTCCTTCATAAACTGGGTGTATAATCCAGAATAATCAAGTCGTGCATAAGTATTTAAACTACTGCCATAAAAATTGAAGATCGAATCAATCTGAGTTTTGTTGTAATTCTTAGTTCCAAACTTCAATGCTTCAGCAGTGAATGAAGCTAACCCATTTTGCGCTCCATCTTTAATTGCTCCCGCATCAAATACTGTTGAAAAAGAAATTATTGGTACATCCTTCTTTTCCATTAGATAAATTGTCAACCCGTTATCAAGAGTTACAACTTCGTACTTCGGGAGTTTGAACTGTGCTGAGCTAATAGAAACAAATAATAATGAAAGCACGATTGCATGCTTGCATGATTGCATGCATCCATTCAACCATACACTCAAGCTTTTGTTTTGCACAGATCCATGCATTAATGCATTCTTGCTCTTTTTAGTTTTTATTTGCTTCATTATTTATTCTCCTCTGTTTGCAGGGTTCCAACAGTTCTGTTTTGTTTTGTAAAATATTTTGCTGCAACTATTTTTAATATCTTCAGCAGTTACTTTTTTGTAATCATCAGGAGCGGAAAATAATTTTTTATAATCACCAAAAAACAATTCATAAGTTCCGATTGTGTTGGACATTCCATTAATTGTTTCGGTTGTTTTATAGAAACTCATAAGTTTCTGATTTTTAACTTTTTGCAGCTCGCTTTCGCTTATTCCATCATTAATTATTTTATCTACTTCATCAAGAATAGCTTTTTCTAACTGTGATGCAGTAACGCCATCATTAGCAACTCCATAAAAGTAAAACAATGTCGGATCAAAAGCATCTGAATAGAAACACCCAACCTCAAGTGCAAGCTGTTGATTATCGATAATCGAGTTGTAAAGCCGTGATGATTCTCCTTCGGATAAAACGGAGCTTAGTAAATCAAGTGCATAATAATCTTCACTTCCGGTTTCGGGAACATGATAAGTAATCATTATATAAGGTGTGGGAACTTCACGTTTTACGAAAACGCGTTTCTCACCTTGCTGTTCCGGTTCGATTGTGTGAAGTGATCTTGGTTTTGGTCCCGCAGGAATCGGTTCAAAATATTTTTCTGCAAGTTTTTTTACTTCATCTAATTTTACATCTCCACTGATTACCACAACACAATTGTTAGGTGCGTAGTAAGTGTGAAAATAATTTTCTAAATCTTCTTTTGTCCAATTTTTAATATCAGATTCCCAGCCGATTACAGGCCACATATATGGATGCGCAACAAATGCTGTTGCTTGAGTTTCCTGCCAGAGTTGTTCTAAAGGATTATTTTCTAATCCGGTACTTCTTTCAGAAAGAATTACGCCGCGTTCACTCTCAATCATCTTGGGATCGAAGTTTAAGTTTGCAATTCTATCTGCTTCAAGATCAAACATAACCTCGATTGAACTTGATGGAAACCAATCAGTGTAAGCGGTAATGTTTTCAGAAGTGTATGCGTTGTTCGATCCGCCGTTTGCTTCCATAACACGATCAAACTCTTTTGGTCCATACTTCTTTGCACCATTAAACATCATATGTTCAAAGAAATGTGAAATGCCGGTAATTCCAATATACTCGTTTCGGGATCCAACTTTATAAAAGAAGTACATATTAGCATTGGGAATTGAGGTGTCTTCAAGAACAAAAATTTTCATTCCGTTCTTTAGAGTAAAAGATTTTACATCATCTGCCTTTACTTGTCCGAACAACGAAATGGCAGAGATGAAAAATATTAGAATGTGTTTCATAAGATTTTCCAGAATAATTAATTAAACATCGTACACTAAAATACAAATTGTAATTTGGAGACAAAGCATAATATTATATCCCGCTTTTTCATATATTCAAATAGAGATTATAGAATTATTGTAATCTTAAAATATCATCAACAAACACTTAAGGAGGCAACCTTATGAAACTAGCTGCATTGTTATTTTTATTCTCCGTAATAATATCAGCCCAAGTACAAAACGATTTTTCACGCTTTAAGGCATATGCCGGTGATTATAAGTCAAGTGAAATTTTGGAAGACAAAACCCTCAAGCCAATTCTAAAGAAAATTCTTGGTAAAGAATATCAACACTTTATTACTAATCTTGATGTAATCGGCTCAGTAGATTTAATTAGCGGCGGTATTGTGCTTGAAGGAAATGCACCTCATAATGGCGGTGAAGAAATGGCAAAGCTTGATGTTAATCTTTATAACGGAGTTGTAACCGCTGCCATATTTTCTAAAGGAAAAATTGATGTTTATACTGACAGAAAAGATTATAAAAAACAAGATCCCAACAACTATATGAGTTTGCCAATCAGCATTAAGGATTGGATTGCTCTTATTGTAACAGAATTGAAGTACAGATTTGATAAACCGACTAATTTAACATTCAAGTGATGTTAATGTTTTAGCAAATATAAAATAACATTCATTTGGATTTATAACCTAATATTAATTATGGCAAAGTATATCGCATTTCTAAAAGCAATAAATGTTGGCGGACATACTGTTAAAATGGATCATCTGAAAAATCTTTTTGAAAAAATGGGATTTGAAAATGTTGAAACATTTATTGCAAGCGGCAACGTTGTGTTTGAAACAAAATCCAAAGGTGTTGATGCAATAAAAAAGAAAATTGAAAAAGAATTAGAAAAGTCACTTGGTTACAAAGTTGCAACATTTATCAGAACAACCAAAGAATTGAAAGAGATTGCAGAGCACAAACCATTTACAGAATTTGATTTAAACAACGAACAAAATTCTTTGTACATAGGATTTCTTGACAATCAACCGGATAAAGATTCACAGAAAAAAGTTTTAGCCTTATCAAATGAAGCAAATGAATTCAATTTTAACAAAACAGAATTGTATTGGCTTTGCAGAAAAAATTTTAGCGATTCCGGAATAACAGGAAAAACTTTAGAAAAAGCACTTGGGATGGAAACGACTATTCGCAACTCAACAACGATAAGAAAAATGGTAGCGAGGTTTTGTTAACAGCAATTTTTTATAAATTAACCACGTGTATTAGAGATAGTTTTATAAAAAGCGAAAAAAACCGAACCAAATGAAATCATTAAATCTCAGACCTCACTTAATTTATTTGTTTTTAGTTTTAATCTTCTATCAATGCAATCCAGAACCACACACATCAAAGCAAAATCTTGATGAAGCAATTCTTTCTGACACATCAAGTTTTTATTATGTTGATGTAAAAACCTATCCTGTAAAAAATAAAAAACTGCCAATCGGAATTTTTGATTCCGGTACGGGTGGATTGACAGTAATGGATGCGATTGTAAATTTTGATGGGTTTAACAATCAAAATAAGGCTAACAACCCAGATGGAATTTTGGATTTTGAAAAAGAATATTTTATTTACCTCGCCGATCAGGCAAACATGCCTTACGGTAATTATCCTTCTCTAAATAAAACTGATGTTTTAAAGGAACATATTCTTAAGGATCTTCAATTCCTTCTAAGCAATAAATATTATCAAACATCTGGTGATGAAAAATTTAAAATTGATAAATCTCCGGTTAAGGCGATTGTGATTGCGTGTAATACAGCAACGGCTTACGGAATGGATGATATAGAAGCATTTTTAAGAAAGGCAGAGTTAGACATTAAGGTAATCGGAGTTATTAATGCCGGAGTGAAAGGTGCTTTTGAAAACATATCAAAAGATGAAAATTGCAGCATTGCAGTAATGGCAACTGAAGGAACTGTTTTATCAAACGGCTATGTTAATGCTATAAATAGATATAAATCAGATCTCGGATACGATGGAGAAATCCAGACATATCAACAAGCAGGAATCGGATTAGCAGGCGCGGTTGATGGTGTGATAGATTATATTAACACACAGGCGACAGAAATAAGAAAAGAATATAAAGGACCTTCATTAACATCCAAAGAAGCAAAGATTGATCTATCCATTTTAAATCGTTACAATTTTGATTGGAGTAAAAACAAAATTTTATATTCGGGCGATCGAAATAATCCAACAGAAATTCAGATCAACTCAATTGAAAATTATATTTATTATAATGTGGTTTCCTTGCTTGAACAGATTAAAAATTCAAAATCAGTAAAATCACTTAAAACAATAATTCTTGGCTGCACACATTATCCGTTCTATAAAAACATATTTGCTAAAAAACTTGATGAGTTATATAATTTAAAAGAGAACGGAAGTTATGTTTATAGAAACGTTATGCACAAAAAAATAGCATTGATCGATCCGGCAATAAATACCGCAAAAGAATTATACGATTACTTGAATACAAACGATATGTTTGGCAGCGAGGACTTGAATAAAAGCGAGTTTTATATTTCTGTTCCCAATGCTTTAAATAAAAATGTTTTATTAGATACTCTTGGTAATTTTACTTATGAATACAAATATGGGCGCAATGCCGGATCTATTCAGGAATATGTTAAGCAAGTTCCATTCAACAAAACAAATCTGCATCCTGATGTAATTAAAATGTTAAAAGAAAAAACACCACTAATTTATAAATTGATAACAGACTTTAATCAAACAAATAGTAAAACTGAGTTTATAAGAATTAATAATTTAGTAATTCTTTAAGGAGTATAAATTGAAAATAGAATTTATCGGCGGCGCAAGAACGGTTACAGGTTCACAACACCTGCTTCACATCAATGGTAAAAAAATTCTGCTTGAGTGCGGTTTATTTCAAGGCAGACGAAGTGAAACTTACGATAAAAATAAAAATTTCAAATTTAATCCGGCTGAAATTGATGTGATGATATTATCGCATGCACATATTGATCACAGCGGCAACATTCCAAATCTTGTTAGCAAAGGATTTAATGGATTGATCTATGCAACTTCTGCAACTGTAGATTTGTGTCAGATTATGCTTCGCGATTCGGCTCATCTGCAAGAAAAAGATATTGAGTATGTAAATAAGAAAAAGAAAAAAAAGGGTGAAGAACTTTTTGAACCGCTTTATGTTTTAGAAGATGTTGAAAAAGCAATGGAACAATTTGTGGGTGTTCAATACAACCGGGCTATTGATTTGTTTCCGGGAATTAGATTTACTTTTCAGGACGCAGGGCATATTCTTGGTTCTGCGGGAGTGTTTTTAGAAATAGAGGAAAGTAATGGGAGAAAAATTAATTTTGGTTTTTCCGGTGATATAGGAAGACCGGATTCACCAGTTATTAAATCGCCCGATGTACTTCGTGATCTTGATGTGCTGATAATGGAATCAACTTATGGAAATAGATTGCATTCTCCTGCCGAAGAAGTTGAGGAAGATTTTGCATCAACAATTATGGGTGTTATTAATGAGGGAGGAAAAGTTATCATCCCAGCCTTTGCTGTTGGCAGAACTCAAACTATTGTTTACTTACTGCACAAACTTTTTGATCAAAACAGAATTCCTGAAGTTCCGATTTATGTTGATTCGCCAATGGCTGTTGACGCAACGGCAGTATTCCGTTCTCATCCAGAATGTTTAGACAGAGAAACCGGTCGCATCTTCTTAGAAGAAGGGACAGACCCATTTGGTTTTGGCAGACTGAAGTACATAAAGAAAACTGAAGAATCAAAAGAGCTTAATGATAAACAAGGACCTATGATAATTATCTCTGCATCAGGAATGGCGGAAGGCGGAAGAATCTTGCATCATCTTGCAAATAATATCGGTAATCCAAAAAATTTAATTTTATTTGTTGGGTATGCCGCAGAGCACACTTTGGCGAGAAGAATTATGGATGGAAATGAGAAGGTTAACATTTTTGGTGAAGAATACGAAGTTCGGGCTAAAATCAAGAAAATGGATTACTTTTCCGGTCATGCCGATCAAAAGGAATTATTGGATTACCTGCGTCTAAATGATCAAAACAAGCTAAAAAACATATTTTTAGTGCATGGTGAAGAAGATATGGCGTTACCTTTTAGAGAAAAAATATTGCAAAAAGGCTTTAAAAACGTACAGTTTCCAGCTTCGGGTGAAATAATTAATATTTAGTTCGGATAGATTTTTATCTTACATTTATCCAATTAAGTGTTATATTTGCCGTTTACAAAACCAGCATTCCGGATCTTTCAATTAGAAGGATCAAAATAAAATATCACAAAATTAAAATCATAATTAAGGAGATGTAAAGCTTGAAGATCACAAAGCAATTTACTAACCGAGAAAGTAAATCTTTAGACCAGTATTTACAAGAGATCGGTAAAGTTGATCTTCTCACTCCCGATGATGAGATAGAACTCGCCATCAAAATTAAAAAGGGAGATAGATTAGCCCAGGAAAGATTAATAAAAGCAAACCTCCGATTTGTAGTGAGCGTTGCAAAACAATTTCAGAACCAAGGCTTATCTCTCGGCGATCTCATCAATGAAGGAAATATTGGCTTAATAAAAGCCGCTGAAAGGTTTGATGAAACCCGTGGATTTAAATTCATCTCTTACGCTGTGTGGTGGGTTAGACAATCTATTATGCAGGCAATTGCAGATCAATCCAGAGTTGTAAGATTACCTCTTAACAGAGTTGGAAATCTTACCAAGATAAGCAAAGCTTACAGAGATCTTGAACAGGAATATGAACGTAAGCCCACAACAGATGAGCTTGCACAAATTCTTGAAATGACCGCTGAAGAAGTTGCTTACGCACTTCAGATTGCTGGAAGACAAGTATCAATGGATGCGCCTTTAAAAGAAGGTGATGATGGAAAAAATTCCTTAGTTGATATTCTTCCTAACGATGAACAGCCGTTGCCGGATAATAAGTTAATGACCGAGTCTTTGAAAAAAGAAGTTGCAAATGTTCTCTCAACTCTCTCTGAAAGAGAAGCAGAAGTAATAAAATTATACTTCGGAATTGATGGAGACCATTCAGCTACTTTAGAAGAGATTGGCGAAAGATTTAATCTTACTCGTGAACGCGTACGACAGATTAAAGAAAAAGCTTTAAGAAATTTAAGGCAATCAAAAAGAAGCGGCAGACTGAAAGCTTATTTAGGATAAATAATTCGTTTCAGGTTTTAAGCCCCGATTTATCGGGGCTTTTGTTTTTTAAACTATCCTTTTTCTAGCGCCTATAAAACCATTTAACCGCTTATCTAAAAAAAAATATTTTGATTTCTCTACTAAGTAACTTTCGATTGTCTAAATCGATCTATAAATGTAAAAACGCAGAGTTATGAAACAACGCCTACTAATAATTTTAGTTTTAATCTCTTCCAGTATACTTCTTGCAACTGGGAATAAAAATCTTGAGAAAGCACTTCGTCTTCTAAAAATTAATAGCGAAATAATAATTGACGGCAAAATAGATAGCGCCTGGAATTATGCCGATTCTACGGTTAGCTTTTTTCAATTCGAACCATATTTCAATCAGCCAACATCAGTAAAAACTATTGCAAAGGTTTTAACAACCGAAGAAGCTCTTTACTGTTTAATGATTTGTTATGATGATAAAGAATATATTCAGGCTAATGCAGGAATGCATGATGGATATACCGGTGATATTGTTTCTATTATGCTGGATACTTTTGGCGATAAACAAACCGCATACAAATTTGCAATCAATGCGTCGGGAGTAATTTCAGATTCGCGTATGCTTGATGATGCACGTAACCGTGATTATAGCTGGGATGGAATTTGGGAAGGCACATCAGAAATTTATGATTGGGGCTATGTTGTTGAATTAAAAATTCCTTATAAATCCATCAAATATGATAAAAATTTAACTGAGTGGGGATTGGATTTTGATCGCTGGCGATCTTACAACAAAGAAGATATTTACTGGTGCGAATATGAACAGAGCGAAGGACAAAGAATATCAAAATTCGGTAAACTTATCTTTGAAGATTTTAAGCCCACCGTTACTGGATTAAATTTAGAAATCTATCCTGTTGGAATTGCAAAATCCACTTACCTTGGCGATAACAAATATGATTTTGATCCGAGCGCAGGTCTTGATGTTTTTTATAATCCATCTGAACAATTAACATTTTTATTAACAGCCAATCCAGATTTTGCTCAGATAGAAGCAGATCCTTTTTCTTTTAACATCAGCAGATATGAAAGTTACTTTTCAGAAAGGCGACCATTCTTTACAGAAGGCAATGAAGTTTTTAATCCTGCCGGAAGGCAGCAGAATTCTGGATTTTACAGACCACTTGAACTTTTTTATTCAAGACGAATTGGAAAAATTCTTCCCGGAGGCGAGGAGGTCCCTCTGATATTTGGAACTAAAGCATATGGAAGGTATAGTGATTTGGAATATGGCGGATTTGTTTCGATGACCGGTGAAACCGATTATATTGATGATGGAGAAAACTATACTGAACCACAAGCTTATTTTGGTTCGGCAAGAATTAAAAAACAAATTTTGGATAACTCTTCTATCGGTGTTTTGATGGTTGGCAAGCAAACCAAAGAAGATACATACGGAGTGATTGATATTGACGGCGCTTTTCGTGGGTCCGACTGGCAGCTTGCTTATCAGTTTGCAAGATCTTTTGAAAATGAAAACGGAGACTATGCTGCATCTGCAGGATTTACAAGTTTTTCAGAAACGTGGGGAAATTTATTTCGCTTAAGGGCAATCGGAAAAGATTTTGAAGTTAAACAAATAGGCTATGTTCCCTGGAAAGGAACCTTTGAAACAGTTGCTCTTACCGGACCAAGATGGTACTTTAATGATGGCGCTATAAGAAATATGTTTTTGTATTTCGGTCCTGCAATAGATTATGAAGATGCCGATCTCTTTACAGATTATGAAGGCGTGATTGGATTTAACATGCAGTTTAGAGATGGCTGGGGATACGAAATAAATTCATCTTTTGGAAAAAGCAAAGATGAAAACATAATCTATAATTCCTCCAGTATTAATTTTAGTTCCTGGTTTGATCTTTCACAAAAATGGAATGGGAATATTTGGGGAGGATACGAACACACATACAACTTTGGAAGAGATTATCTTGCATTCTATTCCTGGTTTGGATTTGAAGTAGAGTGGAAGGCGTTAGACATTTTAGAAGTTGGAACTTCTTACGATATGTTTATAGAAGGCAATCCAGCAGGAGATGTTGAAGATATTACTTACAATGCCCGTCCATTTTTCTCATTAACGCCTGTAAACAATTTAAACTTTAGCGTATATGTGGATAATGTTTTTGTTAGATCAACAGACAAAATGGAAAGTATTATTGCCGGATTTTTATTTAGCTGGAACTTTATGCCCAAAAGCTGGATTTACTTTGCGATAAACGAATTTAAGGACAGAAGCGATCAATATGATGTAAATAATAATCTGATGCCAAATACAATGCACACAACAGATCGTGCAGCGGTTTTTAAGATTAAGTATTTGTATTATTTCTAAGAAGTTAGTTTGCATCACCCTTGACTTTACGTACACAATTACGTACGTTTGACAACAAAGGAAAAACTAACATGAAAACTATTACAATTACAGAAGCCAGAAACAATATCTATAAACTTATTGATATGACAACTAGTGAAAGCGAGCCAATTCAAATTACAGGCAAACGAGGTAACGCTGTTTTGATTTCAGAAGATGATTGGCGAGCTATAAAAGAAACTTTATATCTCACATCAATTCCTGGAATGCGGGAATCAATTATCAAGGGTATGAAGGAGCCATTATCTAATACAACCAATAAAATTAAATGGTAACCTGGCAGGTTGTCTTTACTAAGCAAGCGTTAAAAGATGCTAAAAAAATATATTCCGCAGGATTAAAAGATAAAGCAGAATATATTCTTAGACTCTTGCAAAAGAACCCTTATCAAAATCCTCCATCCTTTGAGAAGTTAGTTGGCGATTTAGCCGGCGCATTTTCGAGAAGAATAAACATTCAGCACAGAATGGTTTACCAGATTTATGAGAAAGAAAAAACTGTTAAAGTTATTAGAATGTGGACTCACTACGAGTGACTAACTTACAAAAAAAACAATCAGCAAAACAATCGCAGCCGCTTTAACAAATATTGAGGAGTATTTGGGATATTTTTTCTTTAACCAACCCCAAAACTTTGCAACAGAAATCATAAGTATTATTAAAAAGATTGCTGAGCCAGTTGCTTCAACGGCGCTCATGGTCCTACCGATTTTATCGGCAAAACTTTTTCCACTCCAGAAAACTCCGAAGATGATAATTAGATGCATCCAATAAACCAGAAGCGATTCGCGGCTGGCATCAAGCACGAAAGATTTTTTAACGTTAAATTTTTTATCAATCCACCAACAAATAGAAAATAAAACGAAAATGTAGCCCAATCTTTGTAAATAAAAAATTGGATTTGGGAGTATTGATTTGATCGCCTCTGGAGATAGTCCCGAAAGGAAAAGATGACCCAAAAGCAAAAGTACAAATCCAAGTCCTGCCGATATTTTAATGAATTTTTTTTCAACATTATTTTCCCGAGCATCAACAAAATATTTAGCAAAAACAGCTCCGGCTAATAAAAAACTTATCCAGGGGAATATTGGGAAAAGTGAGCCGTGCATTCGATTGAAATAATTTGCAATAACCAATGGAAAGAAATTTGTAAACTCAATCTTCCATAAAAATGGAGAGATAAGAGTTACAATAACTAATGAAACAATTAAAAAGTAATTATAAACTTTATCTGATTTCATTAATAATCTTGTTATAAATAAAAACAGTAAACCAAATCCAATACACTGTAAAATATCAACAGCAAGTAAGCTTTCTAATTGCTGCGGAGTTGCTTCGTTTACAATTTGTGAGAGTGAAAAAAATGGAAGATGAAGTGCATAGCCAATGAGGATTATCTGGAAAATTCTTGCGATCTTTTTCCAGAATGCTTTGCCAAGCTTTCTCATCTCATCAAGTTTGCTGCCGGATGAAACCTGAAATGCAAATCCAGATACAAACAAAAATGAAGGAGCTACTAATCCGTTTATAAAATTAAGAACATTAAACCATCCCGTTTGTCTTAACTCGGGAAGAAGAAAAGCGTTGAATACATGAACTTCAATCATAATTATGATCACAAGTCCACGCAGCAAATCTGCAGATATGTATCTTACTTTTTCTTTCATTTAGGATAATGGCACACTGATGACACTGATTCTACAGATCAGCGCTGATCAGTTCAATCTGCGTCATCCGCGTGCTATTGTGTTTTATTATTTAAGCTTTTCCTCTATCTCGAAAACTGGTTTTATATCAACCGGAAGCGTATCAAGTTTTTTTCTCAATGTTTCTATCGTTGGCGAGTTTACAGCATACTTTGCAATTAAATCTTTAGCGCCCTGATAATTGCCTTCAGCCTGTATCGTTAGAACTAGATTACAAAGTTCTTTTAGTGCCGGATATATTTTTTCAAAATCAACTTTAACTTTTTGCGTGCCTTCATCATAAGCATATCCGCCTTTCTCAAGTAGATAGTTGTAGATGATTGCATTGCCTCCGCCGTGTGCTTCCCCGATTCCAAATCGCATACTGCGAAATGCACCGGCAAGAAAAGTTACCCAAACCTGTTTTTCAGATTCTTTAGGATAAACACCCTTCTCAATCATAAAAATGTTGTTGTACATTCCAAGAATATCTGCTTTGCATTCTTCCATTGTGGAATAAGTCTCTTTCAGTTCTTTCTTTACTTCTGTGTCTTTGCCGTTTACTTTAATAAATCCGGGACCAACACCGTGAGACATTTCATGCATCAACGTATGATTGAAGAATGCATCGAACGTAACCTCTTTAAGTTGATCTGAATTAAGAACAATTTCAGCAATAGGTTTTAACAGTTTTTCAAACTTTGCCTCGTGAACATTTTTAAGCATTACTTTCTTAGAACCCTTTGCCTGTCTTACGCGTTCATCATTTGGAAGATTAAATGCTAAAGTCTGAACTCCGGCTTTTGTATCGCCGGCGGTAAACACTTCGTTAGCAACTACGATTGGCGATTCAGAACCGCGGGTATAGTTTTTATGTTTATCATCAAGCGGAAGATTTTTTTCAATATCATTTAAATACTTTGCAAACACCTCAAGTTTTTTACTTTCAACAGGATCTTTAATTGTAACAAAACTTTCAAATGCTGCTTTGTAATTAAACATAGCATCTTCATAAACTTCATAAGGTCCGATTACAACTTCTATATTATTATCCTTTACATCCATCCAATCCATATCACTTTGATAATAATCGTTGCTCAAAAATGCAGCAGCTCGTGATCGTAAATATTTTTTTAAGGATGGATTATCGGAATACTCTGCCGCTTCTTTTAAAAGATTTGATGCCGCAGTTAATTTATCTTTGAAAAATTCACTGTATGGAATAGCAATCAATTTATCATCTTCTCTTCGAATTATCGTAAACTCGCTTGTAAATGCTTTCTCATCTTTTGGATTATCTTTTATCCATTTTTCAAATTCTTCTTTAGACATATCCACCGGATAGAAATTTGCACCAAGCGGTTTTGTGTTTTTGCCAATGAAAGGTTTGTTGTCTTCAAGTCTATCAAACGGACCAAACATAATGTTAAATAGTTCAAGTTGAAGCTTAAGTTCAGGTTGTTTTGATAAAATTGATTTGTTGCTGATTTTTGAAATTAAATCTGATTTTATCTGATCGTTCTCAATGTAAACCTGTTCAAGAAATAATTCATCAATAATCTTTGATGCACGATAAAGTTTTTCCAATACAACTTTTTCTCGGTCTGTTAACAGACTTTCATCATATTGTATTTCAACAGGAACAAATTTGGCAATCTTTTCTTTTAGCATTGTTACTTCCTCTGAATCTTTTTGCGGATTTTGTTTTTCTGAGCAGCTTATTATTGTTAGCGCCAGGGCTAATAGTATTATTATGTTTTTCATTTTATGCCTTACTTTAAAATTATAAGAATGTTTAGTGTAAATTTAATGAAGATTTAAAGAAAAGTATTCAAATATAAAACATAGTATTTGTTTTTGATTATCCGCTTTGTTTATTTGCACTGTGTTTTTGATTCTATTCTTGTAAACAACATTATTTATCTGGAGAGAATATGCGCCACTCTTTATTTTTAAGAAAATTCTTTATGCGTATTACCAACCAATTCTTTTTATCAGCATTATTGTCAATCATTCTTTTTCTGCAAGTGCCATCCTTTGCGGATATAAATGAACTTGATTCCATTTTAATGTATCATAAAGCACCCGTAATAATTGATGGATATACATTGTTTTCGGTACGCGGAGTTTCTTCATTCCCGGCAGAAGAGCGCGCAAAATCAATACGAGCCAGAATAGAAGAAGTTGCAAAAGATAATTCTATACCGGCAAACTCAATCTATATAGTTCATACTGAATCGAGCGAGAATCTATATGCTCAAAATAAACCACTACTAAGTATTTTTGATTTTGATTCTGAGAATGAAGGTGTGGGCAGAGAAGTTTTGGCAATGGGTATTCAGAAACGAATTACTAAAGCCATTTATGCTTATCGATATGAAAGAAAATCAGAAATACTATTAAACAGAACATTTTATGCAATTGGCGCAACTCTTCTAACGTTAACGCTTTTGTTCTTAATCTTCTGGTTGATGAAAAAATTCAACATAATTTTAGAGAGTAAATTAAAAACAAAGATTGAAAACCTTGAGTCTCGTTCATTTCAGCTTGTTAAATCTAATCAGCTTTGGCTGTCGCTTTATGGTTTAATAAAGGGATTAAAGTTTTTAGCTGTTCTGATAATTGTTTTTATATATTTACAATATGTTTTGGGTTTATACCCCTGGACTAGATTTGTTTCTATATCACTTATAGATTTTTTTATAACCCCGGTTAGTGCAGTCGGTACGGCGCTGCTTAATTTTATTCCCAATCTGGCATTTTTAATAGTAATCTTTTTTGTTGCAAAATATATATTAAAACTTGTAAAGATATTTTTTGATGGGATTGGAAAAGGGATAATTACAATATCCGGTTTCGACACAGATTGGGCATTACCTACATTTAAAATTGTTAGGGTTCTTTTAATTGCGTTTACTGTAATAGTTGCTTATCCCTACATCCCCGGCTCTGATTCAGACGCATTTAAAGGTGTTTCTTTATTCATTGGAATTTTATTTTCCCTGGGTTCTACCTCAATTGTTGGAAATCTGATTGCCGGATATTCAATGACCTATAGAAGAACCTTTAAAATAGGCGATCTTGTTAAAATCGATGACCATTTGGGACAAGTAATGGAATCAAAACTTTTTGCTACAAGATTGCGTACCCCTAAAAATGAGGAAGTTATAGTTCCGAATTCAATTGTATTGAATACTCATGTTATAAATTATTCAACACTTGCAAACAGTAGAGGATTAATTCTTCACACAACTGTTGGCATTGGATATGAAACTCCGTGGAGACAGGTTGAAGGAATGTTAAAACTTGCGGCTGAGCGAACAGAAGGTATTTTAAAAGATCCACCTCCGTTTGTACTACAGAAACAACTTGGTGATTTTGCAGTTAATTATGAATTAAATGTTTATTGTAACGACCCAGTTAATCTTATGAAACATTATACTGCTTTGCATCAAAACGTTCTTGATGTATTTAATGAAAATAATGTACAGATTATGACTCCGGCTTATGAAGGCGACCCTCCTGAACCCAAGGTGGTTCCCAAAGATCAATGGTTTACACCGGTTGCAGGAACAACAAATAGTGGAGAAGGGAAGTAACTTAGTTTTACCTCTAATTGAAACCGGAGAAATAGATATTATATTTTTCCGGTTTCTTAGTATTACCCCATCACCGCTCATCAAATATTTTTTCTCACAGAGGATAATTCTGCATAAGTTTACAATGTAAAAATTAAATCACATTTACAGGTGGAGAAATGACCAAACATAAAACAATTCTTTTTTACATACTTACCGCAATTATAATTGCAGCAACAATATATCCTCAATCACCAAAACGATCGGATGTTCCCGATAAATACAAATGGAATCTTGCAGATATTTATCCAACTCTTGCTGATTGGCAGAATGATATAAAAAAAGTTGAAGGCAGCATAAATGATTTTGCTTCATACAAAGGCAAACTTGGAGAGAACTCCCAAAACTTACTGAATGCATTAAACTCTTACTTTGGATTATTAAAAACATTTTACAAAGCCGGAACGTATGCCGGCAATTTAAGTAATGAAGATGTTCGGATTTCTGAAAATCAAGCATTGCTTCAAATACTTTCTGCGGTGGGCACAAAGTTTGGCGAAACAGCATCCTATTTTGAGCCGGAGATTCTAACAATCCCGAAAGAAAAGATTGAAAAATTCTTTGAAGAAAAACCGGAGCTTAATACTTACTCGATGTATATAGATAATATTCAAAGATTACGTCCGCACACATTATCGGAAGCAGAAGAAAAAATATTAGCAAGTTTTGGTTTGATTGCAGGAAATCAAAATACGGTTTACTCAATTTTTGCAGATGGTGAAAAACCTAATCCAACAATTACTCTTTCTGATGGCAAAGAAGTTGAGCTAAGTCCTGCTGCTTATACCGGGAGTTAGATCTGTTGAAAATCGTGATGACAGAAGCAAAATTTTTGAAACTTTCTTTAACAGCTATGGCGATTTTAAAAATACTTTGGGGGCTAATCTTGTCGGTAAGGTAAAAAAAGATTGGGTTTTTGCTAAGAACAGAAACTATAAATCATCATTAGAGTCTGCGCTTAATAGTAGTAATCTTCCACCGGATGTTTACACAACCTTAATTGATCAAATAAATAAAAGTCTGCCCACACTTCATCGTTTTTTAGATTTGAAGAAACGAATGCTTGGCGTTGATACTCTTCATTATTATGATTTATATACTTCACTTGTTAAAAAAGTTGATTTAAAATTCACGGTGGAAGAAGGACAACAATTAATTCTTGAGGCGCTAAAACCTATGAATTCAGAATATGTATCCACAGTAAAAAAATCATTTGAAAACAGATGGATAGATTTTATTCCAACCGAAGGTAAACGAAGCGGAGCTTATTCTGACGGAGCTGCTTACGATGTACATCCATATATTCTAATGAACTGGAATGATGATTATGAGTCAGTCTCTACGCTGGCCCACGAACTTGGTCATACAATGCACAGTTTTTATTCTAATACTAACCAGCCATTTGCAAAAACAGATTACTCAACCTTTGTTGCAGAGATTGCTTCTACAACCAGTGAAACTTTGTTGAATAATTATATGGTTGCAAATGCAAAGAGCGATGAAGAAAAACTTTTCTTACTCGGCAGTTATCTTGATCTTTTACGTACAACAATTTTCCGCCAAACATCTTTTGCGGAATTTGAATTGGAAATTCATAATCGTATTGAGCAGGGGCAGCCGTTAACGGGTGATGATCTTTGCAATATTTATTATGATATCGTAAAGAAATATTATGGACACAATACCGGACATTGCATTGTTGATCCTTATATCCAGTATGAATGGGCATACATTCCTCATTTTATGGGATATAATTATTATGTGTTTCAATATTCAACTTCTCTTATCTATGCTACAGCATTTGCAGAAAAGATAGCGAACGAAGGAACTCCCGCCGTTGATAATTATTACAAAATATTAAAAGGCGGCGGCTCCAAGTATGCTGTTGATTTAATAAGAGAGGCGGGAATTGATCCTCTTTCATCAGAACCATTTGAATTGACGATGAATAAGATGAATAAGGTAATGGATGAGATTGAAGAGATATTAAATAAAAAGTAAGAATTCATTTTAAACCTTCGGGATAATAAAAATCCCGAAGGCTAAATTAAAAAACCATTTTACTAAGCTGTCGGGCACTACAATCCGAAAATGCCGCCAGTAAGCAGAGCATAAATCAAACACCGCAGCTTCAATTTTCTTTTTATTGGTAGCAAAAAGGAAGATGAAATATTTACAAGGGCTACATTTTATATTACCCGTGTTTCATCTTCTTGGGTTTATGTTGTCTATGCTTCTTATCACTCCGTAAGTAATAGTATTCCTTTTGATTAATTATCAAAGTAACTTTAATCAGAAGAATAAATATGCTGGCTGAAAAGTAAGCATAATAATCAAATCCGGTTTTCATTAATAAATCATTTATAAATTGTTTATAAAGGAGGCTCTTTATGTCAGATAAAAAAGTTATTTCCGTGATTGGAGCAACAGGCGCGCAGGGCGGCGGACTTGTCCGCGCAATTCTCAATGATAAATCAGGCGGGTTTTCAGTTCGTGCACTTACAAGAGATGTTAATTCAGATAAAGCAAAAGCACTTGCAGAGATGGGTGCTGAAGTTGTTGCTGCTGATTTGGATAATGCAGAAAGTTTAAACAAAGCATTTCAGGGAACATATGGAGTGTTTGCTGTTACAAATTTCTGGGAGCACTATTCACCTGAAAAAGAAAAGGCACAGGCAAAATCTATTGCCAAAGCTGCTAAGAATGCAGGCGTAAAACATATCATCTGGTCTACACTGGAAGATACGCGTAATTTTATTCCGCTTACAGATAACAGGATGCCCACGCTTGGTGAAGGCAAGTACAAGGTTCCTCACTTTGACGGCAAGGGTGAATCCAATAAATATTTTACAGAACAAAATCTGCCGGTTACATTCCTTAATACATCTTTTTACTGGGATAATTTTATTTACTTTGGGATGGGACCCAAAAAAGGACCCGATGGAAAATTTGCGCTTTCACTTCCGTCTGGAGAGAGAAAACTTGCAGGTATTGCTGCCGAGGATATTGGCAAATCGGCTTATGGTATTTTTAAAAACGGAAGTGAGTTTATAGGTAAAACTGTAGCTATTACAGGCGGAAATCTTACGGGAAAAATGATGGCTGATTCTTTCGGTAAAGCATTGGGGAAGGAAGTTGTTTACAATGCAATTCCCTTTGATGTTTACAGAGGATTGGGTTTTCCAGGGGCTGATGATCTTGGTAATATGTTCCAATTTTATCATGATTTTGAAGATTACTTTTGCGGGGTAAGAAGTGTCGATTTTACAAAATCAATTAATCCGGAACTTAAAAGCTTTGATCAATGGCTCGATGAAAATAAATCAAAGATTCCGTTAGATTAAAACAATCCCTTTTTGCCTATTAGTTTATTTCAAAGTCACGGACCCCACCCGTGACTTTTTTGTTAAGCTTTTTCAGCCCAAGACATTTCTCATCTTCGTTCTTTCCTTTCAAATTTTCCGTCCATAGTTTTGTGCATCCATTGATATAGTAATTTAATGAGCTTTAATAAAGAGCAGCGATATAATAATCTTCCATTGCTTCTGCCAGATAAAAATCTCCGGGAAACGATGGAGATTTATAAAAAGCTTGTCCTATTATAGATTTTATCCGGCAATTCTTAAATTCACGCAAAAACACCTCTATTTTGGGCATAATACCTGTGATCAAAAAACATGATTAACTAAAGAATTAGCCAATAGCAGATTATTTACCTAATTTTGGGTCTCCGGTAATAGACCGGAAATTTATTTATTTTTTATTAGAGGTCCTTTGTGAGCACTAAGTTATTTGTTGGGTCACTCCCATGGTCGGTAAACGACGCAAAATTAAAAGAAACATTTGAACAACACGGTTCAGTTTTATCTGCAAAGATAATTGTTGACCGCGATACCCAGAGATCAAGAGGTTTTGGATTTGTTGAAATGGAAAATTCCACAGACGCAAGTAAAGCAATAAAAGCTTTAAATGATTCAGAAATTGACGGAAGAAATATAGTAGTTAACGAAGCTAAAGCACGCAGCTAATGGCATAGCCATTTCTGCAAGATTATATTTTGTTGTTATTTCTTAAAGGCGCTTTACGGCGCCTTTAATATTTTAAACCTGCCCGGATATTTTGTCTTTCGTTTCTCTCTTTTCGTCTTTCATTTTACTTCCAGCTTCTTGCCTATTGCATCACAAGTTTTTCTTCTCTCATTTCATTCAGCTATATTTTAGTATGAAAAAAACATTTTCTGTAATATTAAAAACACTTGGGGTTATACTAATTTCTATCGCGGTGGCTTTTGGGTGGGCATCATTAAATTCTTTTATGGAAAGAATAAACCACGGATCAGGATTAATGTTTGCCGATGCAGAAATTTTTCTTGTACTGATGCTGTTTTTTTTATTTGCCGGTATTCTCTGCTTCTGGATTATCAAAAAAATAAAAGACGTGTAAACAAAATGAACTTTACTGCTGTTATCATATGAAAATAACACAGCACACAACAACCAACCTAACCATAAAAGATTCTGCGGGATGTCTCTGGTTATTCGGGCTTTTCTTTGTGCTTGTTGCTGGTACTTTTGTAATAGGATTGATGGGTGCGTTTAACAATCTGCACGAACTTAACCAGCTTGAGCAGGCTGCTGCCTGGTTTGTTTCACTTGCAGGTGTTGCCGCAGGAGTTTGGATCATCTATTCCAATCCCGCAATTAAAACTGATTTTGATAAACGAGAGGATAAGGTTTTAATTAAAAGAATCGGTTTGATGAGAACTGAAACCGAGCATTATCCGCTTAAAGAAATTAAAGACATTGTCCTCAACGAATCCAAAGATGATGACGGCGATCCGATATTTTCTGTTGATATGAAATTGATTTCCGGCAAAACAACCGCCTTAACAAAAACCTGGCTTCGTAATAAAGAAGAACTGCAAAAAGTGATTGATGAGATTAAAGAATTTTTATTGCTCCCTATGTTTTAATATTCGAATTTTTTCATCTTTCAAATTTTTCTTTAACATCTTTCGTTTCACGTTTGACATTTAAGCAGTTTGGGTTTAAGTACAGTAAAGTTCATTTGATTTTTTTGTTTACCGGTTCGGAAATAATTTTTCCACCGCGAACAGTTGCACCGATAGCCAAACCTGCACTGATCAATATTAAATTCTTTATTATATACTGTCCTTCCAGCGTTGGTACAAATGGAAATATCTTAAATGTTTCTGCGGGAAAGAAAAATAGCGGAGTAATTGTGCCTATCATCTGAAGGAATAACAGCAAAAGTATTTCACGGAGGAATTTATTAAACAGCAATCCGAGTCCTATCATTGTTTCCCACACAGCTAAAATAATCAGTGATACAGAGGGTTCGATCAGTCCGAATGTTAAAACTGAAATAGTTTTTGTAGCCAGCGTTTCTGCAGAACTTACACCGTGAAAAAATTTTAAAAACCCGAACCAGAAAAAAATTATTCCCAAACTGATTCGTAAAAATTTGATTGCATTTTTTGCCATCCACGTTGTTATGGGTTTATCAAATTTGTCGTAAAACTTTTCCTGAAATTTCAATATTGCTCTTTCTACATTGTTGATGATAGTTAAACTATGAAATAATTTTAAATTTATCGAGCAATATTAAAATATATAGTGTGTTAATAAACCGCTTGGCTGCCGCCTTACCTTTGACATTTCACATTTGACATTTTAACAATTGCTTTTTTATATTGGCCTCGTGCATTGGGGGATTACTAACCTAATCCCTGCCGTTATTCAAAATATATAATATATTTAATCAGAAGGAGGCCCCTGATGAATGACGTGTTAGAAAACAAACTTACTATGTATGAAGCCGTAGTAAGCTTGTTAGACAGTAATACTGCAAAACTTGCTTCACTAACCGCACTAACACCTGTTATAGCAGATTTCAAAGATCGTATCGCAGCAATAAAAGAAAAAGATACGCTTGCAAACACTGCAAAGGCAGGTAAATCCCAGATCAAAGCTGCAGATGAAGCCGCACTTATTGATGATGCAGTTACAATTGCATCTGCACTTTATGCCCTTGGCAGCGCAACTAATGACGACAGGCTTAAGGCAATGTCTAAAGTTACAAAAAGCAGTCTTGTTGCTTTGCGCGATACACAACTTGCAAACGATGTAACCAACATTAAAAACCTTGCAGATGCTAATGCCGCAACACTTACAGGTTACGGAATTACTGCCCCAATGATTGCCGCACTCGATACGAAGATTACTGCCTTTAATACATCACTTGGTGCAAGAGAAGTCAGTTCTTCCATCAGCACCTCTGCATTCCAGCAGCTTGATGTTATGTTTAAAGATGCGGATACACTTCTTAAAGATCAGATGGATAAAATTATGGTAATATTTAAAAACTCCGATCCCCAGTTTTATGGTGAGTATGAAAACAGCCGGGAAATTATAGACCTGGGTCATCGATTTAAAAAAGATGAAACGCCTGTTACACCTGTTGACCCGGTATAAGTAAAAATAGTATCCCCCAAAAGCACAAATAATTAATTAAATAACGGCGGGGTGTTTTTTATTCTTGTGTTAACAGAGCTTTGGTAATTGTGAGGAGTTTGTTAGAGTTTTGAAATTTTGGATTGATAATTTTATAATGAAGAAAGCACACTGCGTACAATAGTAAGTGCGTTATGTGTGGAATTAAACTCATTACGTGTAACAGAAAATACGTTTTATGTAGTACTAAGGGCGTTATGTCTATTAGTAAGCACGTACTATATAGTATTAAGTAAGTTATATGTGGTAGAAAATACGTGTTGTGTAGTATTAAATAAGATATGTATAGTAGAAAATACTTTATGTTAATTTAAAAGTACGTTGAGTTTAAAAAATTGTTTGATTATTTGAAAAATTAAAGGAAATGACTCTACTAGTTAATTTCTTCTTGATAAGAATGCAACAAAGAATCAAGACTGCAAATAAATCTGCTAAAATTTATTTCGCTGCGCTATGGTGAATAAACTCACTCGTAGAACTCGTTCAGACAGCATTCACCATGATACGCGTCACTCAATAAATTTCTTAACGCGATTTGTTTGATGTCGTTTTAAGAAGGAGTTTTTTGATGAGCTTAAGAGAAAAATTAATTAGCCGGGGTTGTTTGCGAGAACACACCCCTTTTTCCCCTCTCAAGAGGGGATGAATGTTAATTTAATGGAGGTTAAAATGTTGAAGTTAAATGCGAAGCCAATTTTTGCGGCTCGTGCTATTGATAAACCAAATGCGTTTTTGCGCAAGAATGGTTTTACTGCTAATACTGCCAGTGATGTTGTTACCGGTAAGGTTAAAGAACTGAATTTAAAACGGTTGGAGGAACTTTGTTTGTTGTTGAATTGCTGTCCACACGATTTGTTAGAGTGGGTGCCGGATACAAATGTAAGTGAACCAAAGAAGTTTGAGTTGAGTGTATTGATAAAAGAAAAGAAAGTTGTTGTGCTAAGTGAGGAGCTGCGAGGGTTGCCTCTTAGCAAACTTGATGAGATACATAAGTTTATTGAGGAGAAGAAGAAAGGAAGTTGAGTTTGTAGTAGGCAAGTTTTTAAAATGTTCAATGCTGAGATGTTCAATGAGCCGCAAGAGGAGAGAAGTCGAGAGGCAAAAATTAAAAATTAAAAATTAAAGGAGAAACAATGGAGATAAAAATTGTTGATGGGTATGGGAGGGTTGTTATTCCTGTTGAGTTTAGGCGCAAGTTTAAAATAAAGGCGGGAACGAAGGTTGCTTTTATTGATACCGATGATGGTGTTGTGGTTAAGGTGGTTGATAAAAAATATTTTGATAGGCTTGCTGGTGCGCTTGGGCTTAAGGGGAAGCATTTGAAAAGTTTGATGGATGGGAAGCAACACACACAATCTCTTAAAGCAACACACCCCTTCTCTTCCCCTCTCGAGAGGGGAATGATAAAATGAGATTTGTATGAGAAGGAAGTTTTTAAAGTATAATCCGGCGCTTAAGGAGAAAGCCAGGGAGTTGAGGAATAATAGTACAAAAACTGAAATACTTTTGTGGAAGTTTTTAAAAGGCAAACAATTGCGCGGTTACGACTTTCACAGGCAGAAACCTATTGGTGAATTTATTGTTGATTTCTTTTGTCCTGAATTAATGTTGGCGATTGAGATTGATGGTGTATCGCATATTGGTAAAGAGATTTATGATAATGAGCGACA
>CAWEUT010000001.1:0-25633 GCA_963812305.1 uncultured Ignavibacteriaceae bacterium | reverse complement strand
GCTGGGACGCATAACTGCAGTGGCTTTTTTATCGTCAGGCAAATAATAACCGCCAATATCAACAGGCTTTCCTTGCACGGAAATTAAATCGCTTACAATTTTTTCTTTGTTAGCAGAAAGCTCTTTATAAATTTTTGTAAAACGATTTTTTAATTCAGCATCATCATTTTGGTTTGCCAAAGCTTCTGCCCAGTATAATGAAAGATAGAATGAGCTTCCTCTATTATCAATCTCGCCGGCTTTGCGGGAAGGCATTCGTCCATTTTCAAGATACGTAAGTATGGCTTTATCAAGAGTCTCTGCCAATACTTTTGCTTTTGGATTTTTTGTTTTATCATAAACCATTTCAAAAGATGGAACAAGTGCGCAATATTCACCAAGCGAATCCCATCTTAAATGATTTTCTTTTAATAACTGATCAACATGTTTTGGTGCAGAACCACCAGCACCTGTTTCAAACAATCCACCACCTTTTAACAACGGAACGATTGAAAGCATTCGTGCACTTGTACCAAGTTCAAGTATAGGAAACAAATCAGTTAAATAATCACGAAGAACATTTCCCGTTACGGAAATTGTATCCAATCCTTTTCTTGTTCTCTCAAGAGTAAATTTCATTGCATCAACTGGTTTAAGGATTTTTATTTCAAGTCCGGTTGTATCGTGTTCGGGTAAATACTTTTTAACCTTTGCACTTATTTCTCTATCGTGTGCTCTATTTTCATCTAGCCAGAAAATTGCCGGTGATGAAGATGCTCTTGCTCTGTTAACTGCAAGTTTAACCCAGTCTTTTATGGCTTCGTCCTTTGCCTGGCACATTCTGAAAATATCACCGGCTTCAACCTGCTGTTCCAGTAAAGCTTTTCCTTCTAAGTTTACTGCACGCACAACACCATCACTTTTAACTTCAAAAGTTTTATCGTGTGAGCCGTATTCTTCAGCTTTCTTTGCCATCAATCCAACATTAGAAACAGCGCCCATTGTCGCAGGATCAAAC
Source organism: uncultured Ignavibacteriaceae bacterium (assembly GCA_963812305.1). Taxonomy (GTDB): domain Bacteria; phylum Bacteroidota; class Ignavibacteria; order Ignavibacteriales; family Ignavibacteriaceae; genus IGN3. The sequence goes on along the minus strand of CAWEUT010000001.1, from coordinate 24,636 downwards.
TGACCTTTGGATTTTGCATCTTCTATAATTGTCTGATACATTGTTGCATAGCTGCGGTCGGGAATCATTGCAATACAATCCTGCAGCTCATCTTTTTTATTCCACATCTTTCCGCCGTCACGCACTATATTCGGCATTGATGCATCAACAATTACATCATTCGGAACATGAAGGTTTGTCTTGTTGATTCTTGAATCAATCATCGCAAGTTCAGGGCGAGATTCATAAACTTTATTTATATCGTTTTCAATTTCTATTCTTTTTTCATCGGGAAGTTTTTTTAATTTTTCAAGAACATCCATCAAACCATTATTTACATTTGCACCAATTTGCTTTAAAGTATCTGCGTGTTTATCAAGTGCATCTTTATAGTAAACATAAACGGCGTGACCAAACATAATTGGGTCAGAGATTTTCATCATCGTTGCTTTAAGATGAAGTGAAAGAAGCACGTTATCTTTTTTAGCTTCTTCAATTTGTTCTGCATAAAATTTCCTAAGTTCTTTAACATTCATAACAGCACTGTCAACAACTTCATCTTTAAGAAGTTTAAGACTTTCTTTCAAAACAGTGGTGCTGCCCTTTGTGTCAACGAACTCAATTCTTAACAACATCATCTTTATCCATAGTCATAGATTTTTCAGTGCCGTAAAAATCTTTTTGCTTCATATGAGCAACACGTGTTTTGGATCCTGATTCGGGCCAGGGTTTCATCATTTTGTGCGGATGTTTCTGCGCAAACTTTTTAACTGAAGCAGCGGCGCGTCTGTCTGCATTGCCTTCTCTTAGTACTGGATTAACAGCAGAGCCAAGCACTTTTGCAAATCGCTCTTTTAATTTTTTCTCTTCGTCAGTTTTTGGTTCTTCGGGATAATCAGGAATTTTATACCCTTTGTTTTGCAACTCTTTTATTGCAGTTTTTAATTGTGGAATTGATGCGCTAACATTAGGAAGCTTGATAATATTTGCATCCGGATTTTGCGTAAGTTCACCAAGTTCTGCCAGGTAATCAGAAATTTTTTGTTCTTCGGAAAGATTTTCTGGAAAATTTGCAATTATTCTTCCGGCTAGCGAGATATCTTTTTCAACAAACTCAATATCGGTTCCCTTGGTATATGACTGTAGAATTGGCAGCAGGCAATAGCTTGCAAGTGCAGGGGCTTCATCAATTTTTGTCCAGATAATTTTAAAACTCATTTTTGTGATCCACTTTTTATTAAGAAAAATTTTTATTTATTAGTCTAAAATACTTAAACGCTGGCTATAATTGAAGAATATGTTATTTAATAATTACAGCATGCTTAAAATTATTTAATTAACTTAGTTGTGAAGATTTTATCAAAAAATCTTTATTAAATATTTTCGGTTCCAGCTGATTAAACATAAAAAGTTTAGTAACATGAAAAGCACATCACCTATCCGATTTGCAATTTTTATAATTATACTTTTAATAAGTGAATTAACAATTGCTCAAACCACAGACTCAACAAACATTAAATCCACAGAAACAGATAACAATAGAATTCTTCCCTTCTGGTCTGATTGGGCAAAGCAGCAAGGAATTGATTTGCCTTTACCATTTGGAATCGCAGCAAATTATATTTTTATGAGTCGCGATGTTGACGTAACAGACGTTACTGTTCAGTTTCTTAATCGGGCTCCTGAAAGCATTAATGATTTCACAAGTTTTGCAGTAAGAAACAACACCTCCGTTGCAGCAGTTAAATTTGATGCCTGGATATTACCATTATTAAATGTTTATGTATCTGTTGGCTATGCAAGCACAATTGCTAAAATGAATGCAAATATTACAATCGAAAGATCCATACTTCCTCTTCCTCCGGTTGAGTTAGACATTGAAACAGAAACTAAAATAGCTGATCTCTATTGGGGAGTTGGATCAACTTTGGTTGCGGGATATAAAAGCTGGTTTATTATGGCAGATGCTAATTATGGAAAGACCTCACCGGATGAATTAAACAACTCGATTGATTTTACATTTCTTTCTGCCCGCTCTGGTTTTATGGGAAAAATAGGTCAGGATAATTCTATGAAAGCCTGGCTCGGTGCAGCATATCTATTCTCCACAACAACTCTCGAAATTACAGTGCCCTCAGGGTCTAATTTAGGAGATGTTATTGTAAAAATCGAACAGCACCCCGTAAACCCATGGACATTTCACTCCGGATTTATGATCAGCTTAAACAAGCGATTTGATTTTATGGCTGAGCTGGGAACAAATTTTAAGGATGCTTCTATTGCGGTTTTAAGCACAACGTTTCGTTTTTAATTTGGTTTGTTTTTCAAAAATTAGATTGAACGAATTAATATTTATTATTGTTTTATAGTCTAAGTAAAACACTAAAACTATAAAGCAATAAAATGAATTTACCAGCAATTATATTATCAGCAATTCTTATGATTACATCAATAAAACAAAATCAGGATGGTTATCTTCTCAACTCATCAATAATGAAAACCGAAAACAAATGGCGCATTGTAAACGATGGCGTAATGGGTGGATTAAGTTCCTCTAAGGCAATAGTTAATGATGATAATAAAATTATCTTCAGTGGAAATGTTTCTTTAGAAAACAACGGCGGATTTGCTTCTCTCAGAAGTGCAGTAAAAGATTACAACTTTGAAAAATTTTCAGGACTAGAAATCAAAATAAAGGGTGATGGAAAGCGTTACAGCATTTCTATGAAAGAAACCACTTACTTTAACGGATATTTTTACACCACATTTTTTGAAACGAAGAATGATGAATGGATAACTTTAAAGATTTCATTTAATCAATTCAAGCTTTACTACTTTGGGCAAGAAACCAAATCAAACAAAAAACTTCCGCTAAACAACATCAAAGAAATATCTCTATCGATTGGAGATAAACAAGAAGGTAATTTTATTACTGAAATTGATTATATAAAACTTTACTGATTAAATTAATATATGTTAAATAATAATTATTGTAGAAATGAATCGGGAAAAAATTAAACACTTCATAGAAGGTAAGTCCTTACAGAATTTTATTATCGGATTGATTGTTTTAAATTCAATTACTATAGGATTTGAAACATCTGACAAAATAATGTCTTCAGTTGGAGACACGCTTCTTTTAATCGATAAAATTATTCTTGCAATTTTTGTTTTAGAAATAACTTTAAAGTTATATGCGTATGGATTTTCATTTTTTAAAGGCGGCTGGAATGTTTTTGATTTTTCCATTGTAGCGATCGCACTATTTCCAGCTTCCGGAGCTTTAGCAATTTTAAGATCATTAAGAATTTTCCGATCTCTTAGATTAATTAAAAACGTACCAAAACTCAGATTTATTGTTGAATCCCTGTTTCACTCTCTTCCTAGCCTGGTTTGGATCTTCGTTTTGCTGGCATTGGTATTTTATGTTTTCTCTGTAATAGGAACCAAGCTTTTTAGTGCGGATTATCCTCAGTGGTTTGGAAACCTGGGCATCTCAATGTTTACGCTTTTTCAGATAATGACACTTGAGGGGTGGGCAGAAATTTCAAGAACAATAATGGGAAAATATCCGCTGGCAAATATTTATTTTAAAGCGGTTGGAATATTTTTGATTTTTCAATTGTGGCAATTGCTTTACTGCCAGCTTCCGGAGTATTGGCAGTTTTGCGGTCATTAAGAATTTTCCGTTCACTGAGATTGATTAAAAACGTGCCTCGTCTCAGATTTATTGTTGAGTCGCTGTTTCATTCGCTTCCAAGTCTTGTGTGGATATTTGTACTGCTGGCATTAGTTTTTTATGTTTTCTCAGTAATCGGGACAAAGCTTTTTGGTGCAGATTACCCATACTGGTTTGGGGATTTAGGAGCTTCAATGTTTTCATTATTCCAGATAATGACTCTTGAGGGATGGGCAGAAATTTCCAGAGAAATTATGGCAAAATATCCGCTTGCAAATATTTATTTTATTCTCTTTATTCTGCTTGCTTCATACACAACGCTTAACATTTTTATTGCAATTGTGGTTAATACAATGTGTGAAGTTCAACAAAAAGTTGGAATAGAAGGTGTTGAAAAAATGGAGACTATAATTCAAGATGAAAACGAAGAGTTGAAAAAAGATATTCGTTCAATAAAAGAACAGATAATAAAACTTGAAGAAAAAATAACTAAAAAATGAGGTGTTGAGTTCATATTTTAAACTCATTCAAGAAAATGTTTTATAGTTCTATTAAAGATTATACGGATAACTAACACTCTTAAAAATTGAAAAAATATTTTTTGGGGAAAAAATAATTGTGTCAGAAATATCTGATTTTAAAGCCGTGATATAAACATCACGGCTTTTTATTGATTCTTGCTCTTAAATCTTTTCACTTCTTTTGAACGAATTAAAAGATGTTTTGTCTTTCTGCCGCTTACACGCTTTTTATCGTTCTCACTTCTTAAAGCTTAAATTCTTTTTAACTCACGACGCATTATTGCTCTACGCCACATCTTAAAGCTGGAATCTTTCAACTCACGACGCATATATTCCTCGAACATCATTTTCTTTCAATCCAAATTGAAATTCAATTGCCTCAAAAGGGGTCCGGTCTTCCCAAGCCATTTCTATTATTCTGGAGATATCTTCTTTATTAAAACTTTTCATACCAAATAAACGTTTGACCTTGCCTTTTCGTTCAAATAATCTTACTCTGAGTTTTCTATTCTTTCTCTTCAATTTTTTCATTTCTTTAAATATGCTGGTTGGAAGTTTGAAAACGATGCACGGCTTCTTGCAATTCCTGGTTTTGATGGCAATGCCGCAGCCAATCAAGTTGGATTAGAATTTTTAACCGGGTATATAGTTGAGAAAACTTTAGCAATAGATAACATTTTTGTTTTTGTGGTTGTATTTAGTTTTTTTGTGTCCGTTAAAATATCAGCACAGAGTTTTATTCTTTGGAATTATCGGAGCACTAATATTTCGTATAATATTTATTGCTATGGTTCCATTCTGCTTCAGTATCAATGGATCGTTATTTTCTTCGTGCGTTTCTTATTCTAACAGGATTTAAGATTATCTTCGCACCTGAAAAACCGATTGATCCGAGAAAAATCCCGTTATAAAATTGTTTAAAAAGTTCTTTCCCGTTACATCCACTTTTGAAGGACAAAAATTCTTTATACAAAAGAATGAGTGCTTTATGCTACTCCATTGATGGTTGCGCTGCTTTTCATCGAAGTATCAGATTTATTTTTGCAGTTACTTTTTTGCAAAAAAATTTTCCCACTTTTTCAATCTAGATAGTCTTAATTCAGATTTATTATTCAGGAGATTGATTCTTTATTAAATTTTTTCTATATGTTATTTTCGGTCTTCCAAAGTCATTTCTATTATTCTGGAGATATCTTCTTTATTAAAACTTTTCATACCCAATAAACGTTTACCTTGCCTTTTCGTTCAAATAATCTTGGAACGAACTTTCCACTTTTATTGTTCTATCATCAAACGACAACCAACGAAAAATAGGATAAAATGAAAGATAAAGTAGTAATAATAACTGGCTCAAATAAAGGAATCGGAAAAGAAGCTGCAAAACAAATTGCCAAACTTGGAGCTAAAGTTTATATGGCTTGCCGATCGCTTGATTCTGCAAATCAGGCAAGAGAAGAAATTGTTAATGAAACTAAAAACCAAAATGTTTTTGTAAGACATCTTGATCTTGCTTCCCCAGATTCAATAATAAATTTCGTCGATCTGTTCAAAAAAGAAGAATCAAAACTTGATGTGTTGATTAACAATGCAGGACTCTGGACAAAAGCGAAAAAGTTAACCGAAATAAATGTTGAGCAGACTTTTGCCGTTAATGTTCTTGGTCATCAGCTTTTAACACAATTGCTGCTCAACGAATTGAGAAATACAGTTTCATCAAGAATTATAAATACTGCATCACATTTTGCAGGCGGACTTGATATTGATGATATCAACTTTGATAAAAGAAATTACAACGAAACTCTTGCTTACAAACAAACCAAGCAGGCAAACAGAATGTTAACCCGTGAATGGGCAAGAAGACTTGAGAAAGATAATGTTTCTGTTTACTCTTTAACACCTGGATTTATTCCGGATACAGAATTATTCAGAGAGCAAAATGTAGTGGGTAAATTCTTGCTAAAAGCTTTTGCATTGATTGAAGGAAGAACAATTGAAGAAGGTGCAGATACAATTGTCTGGCTTGCATCCGCTGACAAAATTAATGGAAGCAACGGTGGATTTTTATAATCAAAGAAAAGAAGAGAAATGTAAATTCAATAATCCCGCTGATGAAAAGAAGACTTTGGGATAAATGTGAGGAATTTCTCAGCAAGATAAAAGTTAACGATTCAGTTTTTCAATCATAATAGAATCTGGATAAAACTTATGAGACTCAATTTAGAAGAACTCCATCATAGGATCAGAACAGATAATAAATTTAAGAAAACGTTTGAGAAAAATTGTCCTGATTGGCGGAATAGGCATTTTGCTTATTGCTGTTCTGGGTGTCGTAGGACTTGTATTTTTCTCTTCTGCAATAATTAGCTTCTTATTCTCTAATGCACCGGCTGTCTACGAATTAGCCTTTAATTATGTGCGTGATTTTGCTGGCTCATTTATGCTTGAGGATATCACAGCGATGCTGACCCCTCTTACTGGCGGTACAAATGTAAATGAGATGAAAAATCTTATTACACAATATTTCGATCAATTAAGCAGTAACAGCTTCAATTGATTTTCAGAGCTTCCAGAATTTTATTAAAACCGTAAAAAATTCGTTGCTGGATAATCAAATAAGTAATACAGAGCTGGATTCAGTAAGACAATTTTTATTGAATTAAGAATATGAAAGTCGGAATAATCGGAAGCGGAGAACACTCTATGTAAGGTATCTCTGCTTCTGCTTAACTCATTTAAAAAATTATTAATCAGAATCTTAAGCTCATTACATCAGTAAAGCATTGTACCAACTAAGCTACCTGAAAATTTTCCACAGCACCATCTCTTAAAACAAGCAAACTTTTCATATTTTAAACCCAATAGCTTTTAGAATTTATAAACATTAGCACAACACAGCACTAAAATCTCAACAGAATATTATGGATTTTCAAATACTTATCTCAAATATTACCAATCCTACTCTCCTTTTTTTTCTTCTGGGAATTATTGCCGTAACAATAAAAAGTGATCTGCAAATCCCGGAATCATCAAGCAAATTTATTTCGCTATATCTTCTTTTTGCAATCGGCTTTAAAGGTGGACAGGAGTTAGCACATAGTGAATACAGCAGCGAGATAACATACACTTTATTATTTGGTGTAGTTATGGCATCAGTTATTCCGGCATACACTTTTTTTATATTAAAAAGAAAACTCAGTGCCAGTGATTCAGGTGCAATAGCCGCAGCTTACGGTTCTGTAAGTGCTGTTACTTTTGTTGCTGCCGTTTCTTTTTTGGAGATGCAGCAAATTTCTTACGGCGGACACATGGTTGCTGTTATGGCTTTAATGGAATCCCCGGCAATTGTGATTGGCGTAATATTGATGATGCAGTTTGGAAAAGAATCTGGTAAAAACGTTAACTGGAAATCCATTTTTCAACATTCATTTACAAATGGAAGTGTTGTTATGATCTTGGGAAGTCTTGTTATCGGTATTATTGCTGATACAAAGCAAGCCGAGGGTATTAAACCTTTTACCAATGATATCTTTAAAGGTTTTCTTGCAATATTTCTTTTGGAAATGGGAATGGTTGCTGCAAGAAGATTTTCAGCATTTATAAAATATGGCTGGTTTGTTTCTTTGTTTGCCATAATCATTCCGATTATTAATGGTTGTATTGTTGCATACTTAAGTCAATTCGTAACTCCGGATATTGGTAACAGATTTATTCTTGCAATACTTTCAGCAAGCGCATCTTACATTGCGGTTCCTGCTGCTATGAGAATTGCCGCACCCGAAGCCGATCCCGGACTTTATATTCCAATGGCTTTGGGAATTACTTTTCCCGTTAACATTACAATAGGTATTCCCCTTTATTTTACAATCGTAAACTATTTTGCATAATGGAAAAATTAGTAACATCAGAAATCAAATTAGGTATCATTGCCGGGGGGCAATTAGGAAAAATGCTAGTGCTTGCGGCAAGCAATTGGAATGTTAAAACATACGTTCTTGACAAAGATGATCATTGTCCTGCTTCTTCTTCGTGTACATTTTTCTTCAAAGGAGATCAGCTTAATTACGATGATGTTTACAGGTTTGGTCAAATGGTGGATGTTCTTACTCTTGAATTGGAAAATGTGAACATTGAAGCACTTAAGAAACTCAAGCATGAAGGGAAAAAAATTTATCCCGATCCGGATAAACTTGAAATTATTCAGGATAAAGGATTGCAAAAACAATTCTACGAAAAAATAAAAGTTCCATCATCATCATTTTCACTATTTAATAGCAAGCAAGAAATTATTTCGGCTGTTGAATCTGACAAGCAGCCAATTCCTTTTGTCCAAAAGCTTCGAAAAGGTGGATACGATGGCAGAGGTGTTTCAATTATCCGTTCTAAAGACGATCTGATTAATTTGCTTGATGGAGCATCTGTTATTGAACATCTGGTTGATATAGAAAAAGAAATATCTGCGATTGTTGCCCGCAATGAGCGGGGAGAAGTAAAATGTCATCCAACAGTAGAAATGGAATTTAATCCTAATGCCAATCTTGTTGAGAAGTTAATTTGCCCTTCAACATTACCCGATAAAATTGAGAATGAAGCAGAAGATATTGCTATAAAAATAATCTCCGAGCTCGATCTTTACGGATTGCTTGCTGTGGAAATGTTTGTTGATAAAGAACAATAAAATCTGGGTTAATGAAATAGCGCCGCGCCCGCACAACAGCGGTCATCATACAATCGAAAGTGCAATCACATCACAATTTGAACAGCTATTACGGGCAATTTTTAATCTTGCCTCTTGGCAGCACAAAATTAAAAATGCCTGCAGTAATGATTAATCTTTTAGGAGAACCCGGTTATGAAGGTAAAGTCAGGTATGAAGGTTTAACAGAATGCATGGCAGTTGAGGGAGTAAAAATTCATCTTTACGGAAAAAAAATTACTAAGCCTTTCAGGAAAATGGGACACGTAACTGTGCTGGCTCCAACAATTGATGAAGCAAAAAAGAAAGCTGATTTTGTAAAAGAAAAAATGAAGGTTATATCATGAAAACTATTTTAGTAAGTATAATTATGGGTTCTGATTCAGATTTAGAAGTAATGAAGGAAGCCGGAAAAGTTTTAAAAGAATTTGATGTTCCGTTTGAAATAACAATTGTCTCAGCTCATCGTACACCTAAAAGGTTATTTGAGTTTTCTGAGAATGCTCATAAAAGAGGTGTGAAAGTTATAATAGCAGGAGCCGGTGGAGCTCAGCTCATTTACCCGGAATGGTTGCTGCAATTTCTCCACTGCCAGTTATTGGTGTTCCTGTAAAATCTTCAAACTCACTTGATGGATGGGATTCTATACTTTCTATTTTACAAATGCCCGGCGGAGTTCCGGTTGCAACAGTAGCATTGAACAATGCAAAAAATGCCGGATTGCTTGCTGTTCAAATTCTTTCAGTCGCAAATTCGGATTTAAGAGAAAAGTTAATCGCTTATAAAAATAAACTTCATTCGGATGTAATGAATAAACTAGAAAAAGTTGAAAAAAGTAGCTTCTAATCCTTTTACGTTTTTATTTTTAAGCCCATAAATTACAATTTTAAGGTAACGCCTAATCCAACTCCACCTGCAAGAAAACTTTCTAAGTGCGGATATAAATTTATATCTGCATTATTCTGATGAATAAAATAAAGGACAATATCAAAGACTAATAAAAATCCCCCCTGCAGAAGCAAACTGTTTCCGTATCCTCTCAATCTTTCAGAGCTTGAAGAATTTTTCGATCGCTCCTTTAAATAAAATCCAGTAGCAATGTAGGCGACATCAAGTCCTGCGTTAAGCAAAAGTAAATTCTGTAATGAATTAAAATCTTTAATGATTTCTAAATTTGTCATTGATGAAGGATCAGAATTAACAGCATTAAAATATCCAAAAGCAGCAATACCAAGATTAACAATATTCCAGGCTGCATTAAACTGATGAAAATATTTTGCTTCGCCACTTGCCTTAAAGTTACCGTAAGTTCCAACAAGAATGTTTCCCACAGCCCAACCGCCTAACACAAGCATAGCGGACTCATTTATCTTCATTCTTTCAAGATGAAATTCCCGGAATAATGAATCGCTTTGTGCATTAACTATCTGAGTAAAAAAGACGATGAAAACACTTATGTAAAAATTTTTGTTCATATAGTTATCAAAACATTCTGATTTCAATAAAAGTTCATCGATCTTAAAGATATTTTCATTCTTGAATTATACTCATTCATCTACCCGAAACACAGGCTCATCGCCTTATTTTTTTAAACGCTTAAACTGCCTTTTAAGTTTGGTTCAGAACTTAAAATGATCTTTAATCAAACTTAAAAGGAAATACAAAATGAAAAAGTTACTTTTAACAACCGCCGCTTTAATAATGTTCGTACATTATTCAATCAAACTATTGCACAGGACAAATGGAGTTTAGAATTTAGACCCGGCGTTGATTATGCCACTCAAGATATTGCAGATGCCGATCTCGGAATAGGTTTTGGTGCAGAGTTAACAATCGCGTATCGTTTTATGCCTCATCTTGCTGCCTATGCAGGTTGGAGTTACAACAATTTTGCAGTTGATCAATCCTTTGCCGGACCTGATGCAAGTTTTGAAGAAACCGGTTATACATTCGGACTTCAGTTTATTCATCCAATTGGAGAATCCGGTTTAAGCTATCTTGTAAGAGCAGGTGGAACATACAATCACATCGAAATCGAAAATAATGATGGTGATATTATAATTGATTCGGGTCATGGATTGGGATGGCAGGCAGAAGCTGGCTTGGTAATTCCGTTGAGTGAAAAATTTTCTCTGTTGCCAAGTTTAAGATATCGTTTGCTCAATCGTGATATCGAAATTGAAAATGTTAGTACCTCTGTTGATTTGAATTATCTATCGGTTGGTGTTGGGTTGTCCTGGTCTTTCTGATTTTACAATATTTAATATACTTTTTGTCTTGGTGTCTTCGTGGCAGGTACTTCTCGCCACCAAGGCACTAAGTCACGAAGATGCACAAAGTTATGACAAAAATTAACATCTCAAATATTTTTTATCGATTTTTGAAGTGTGAAAATGAAATTAAATAAAAATACGATCATTGCAATTTTACTTCTGGCATTATTCGTTCAGCTAACAATTATTACTTACAACTACGCTACAGGTTTTATTGATGTGCCTGATTTTGGAAACTACTTAACAAGACTTGCCATCGGCACATCATTTAGTTTTGTCTTTGCACTTATACTGGTCTTTCTTGATCTTCAAATAATAAACCGGCTTGATAAAATATTCCCGCTTCCACACAAGTTGATTGCAAGAATTCCGGCAGAATTTGTTCTTACAATAATCGTTGGTGTAATTATCGGCTCGCTGATAACTTTAATTGCCGGAACTCTTATGCCCTACGCAGATGGAATGCTGAAAAATGTAATCAACAATTCACTTATAACTTCTGTTCTTAATATTATCATCATTACCGTTATTGAAGCAATTGTTTGGTTTAAAAGAAGTCAGCAATCTTTAGTGATAGCAGAAAAACTTGAAAGAGAAAATTCACAGATAAGATTTGAAACGTTGAAGAGTCAGCTTAATCCGCATTTTCTTTTTAACAGCTTGAATGTTCTTTCCTCTTTAATAAAACACGACGCCGATAAAGCTCAAAACTTCGTGGATGAGTTTTCTTCAGTTTACAGATATACTTTAGATGTAATTGAAAAACCCGTTGTTGAATTAAGAGAAGAGCTGGATTTCGCAAAATCATTTTTGTTCCTGCAGAAAATAAGATTTGATAACGCTGTTGATATGGAAATAAATGTTGATGCATCAAAGTTGAATTATTTGGTTCCGCCGCTTGCTGTGCAGACATTACTTGAGAATGCATTTAAACATAATAGAGCAACAATTGAGAGCCCCTTAAAAATAAAAATCCATAATGAAAATGATTCGCTTGTAGTTATAAACAATCTTCAACCAAAGATAAAGGGTACTGATTCAAAAGGTGTTGGTTTAAGTAATCTAAAAAAGAGATATGAACTGCTGGGAGAAAAACTTCCGCAATATTCAGTTACTGAAAAAGAATACATTGCAAAAATTCCATTGATAAAACCGGATTAATCTCCGTGGTTCTCCGTGCCTCCTCCGTGATCCTCTGTGAAATAACCAAGGATTGTTACACGGAGAACCACTGAGGATACCCAGAGTAACAAAGAGGAAATTATGAAAACAATAATAATAGAAGACGAAAAACTTGCAGCAGAAAGACTGGAAGAGCTGATCAAAGAGATTGATTCATCAATAGAAATTTCTGCAAAGCTTCCCTCGGTTGAGCAGTCAATCAAGTATCTTAAGCAGACCAAGCCGGATTTAATATTTCTTGACATTCAGCTTGAAGATGGATTAAGTTTTTCAATCTTTGAGAAAGTTGAAGTTGATATCCCAATTATCTTCACAACAGCTTATGATCAATATGCCATCAAAGCATTCAAGCTTAACAGCATTGATTATCTTCTTAAGCCAATAAAGAAAGAAGAGCTGCGCGAAGCGTTGAACAAATACAAAAACATTAAAACTTCTTACCTGATGGATTTTGAAGAGATAATTAAGAGTATTCAGAATAAAGAAATCGGCTACAAAAAAAGATTTTTAATTCAATACGGACAAAAGATTAAAAAAGTTGAGATTGCTGAAGTCTGCTTATTTCTACGCAATGGAGAAAAATGTTTTTCTAACAACATCCTCCGGCAATACTTTTCCCATTGATTTTACTCTCGATAAGCTTCAGGAAGTAATTGACCCGGAAAAGTTTTTTCGCATCAACAGAAAAATGATCGTTGGGTTTGATGCAATAAAAAATATGATTCCATTTTCGCGTTCACGAATAAAAATAGAATTACATCCACCAGAACCAAAAGATGTTGAAGCGCTTGTAAGCGTTGAAAGAGCTTCTTCTTTTAAAGAGTGGATGGATAAGTAATAGTTTTAAGTTTATTGAGTGTTTGTTACAGAAGTAAAAGTATCGTCTTCTAGTTGTCTAAATATTACCATTAGTTGCTTTATGAGTTTTATAGGGCCCACCCATAAAAAACATCTCCCTGCCAGGTATTACAGCTAATATAAATTTGATTTACATATTGCTGTTGAATTCTTTTCATAAGTTCTTTTATACTGTTAAGATCGTTTTGATATTCAAACTTATACATTTTAATAAATGGATAGCCATGATTATCGGGTGTTACAATATTTCCGAATGAGTCTATCTCAAAAAATCCATAATCGCCGGGCGAAAGATTTTTTTCTATTGCCCCTAAAATCTGAAGTGAGTCAATAAAAGTGTCAGCTACGTTCGTTAACGAATCATTAATATATCCAACCGAACCCCAAATTAAACATGGAGGTACGCGATGCAGTTTTGTGTTATCAAACTTAAAATCAAATCCCGGCTGAAAGTTAATTTGATATGAGCTGTCTGTGACTGTTAGTGCAGCAGTTTCTGTTTTTCCATTTACTTCTAAAGTTAGATTGTAAGTTCCGGCGCTAAGATTACCAAGGTTGATTTGGGCTGAGGCAGGACCCAACGCTGTTAAGCAGATATCAGAAATAATAATTCGGTTAAACTTTATTCTAAAATTATTTGCAGTCTTAATAACCGAATAGTCTATTCCATAATTAATGCAGCCGTAAATTCTTTCGGTACGGCAATTAAGAACTACATTTTGTGAATTATCAGTTAACTCTTCACGCAATTTGATATTTATTCGTGAATCTATACTTGTGTAGCTTGTGTTATCCGAAACTGTATCTTCGCAACAATTTAAGAAGAGCAATAGAGAAAACAGTACAATTAAAAACAAAATATGTGTTTTCATTTTTACCTCTAACGTTGATAAAAACATAATCAAACGTAAAAATGAAATGTGTGATTTTCAAGAGGTTAATAATTCTTCAAAATAAAAAAGCCCGCAAATTACTCTGCAGGCTTTAGTGGAGGAGAGATTATCTTTTACAAACTAGTCTCTGTTTATTTTTATCGTACCATCAATATTCTTATCTAAGTGTTTTTTATATAATTCCAAATATTTTTTGTGATGTTCTTGTTTGACCACTCTGTCATTTACTTTAGTAATTGTGGAATTCATTTCAAGATCATATTCTTCATCAACTGAATTTATGTAGCCGTCTTTTACAAGTTCGGTTTTTAGTTCATCTAAAAACGAGTTTAGTTTTTTCATTTCACCTTTCAAACCATGTATTTCTATTTTAAGACCTTTCATATTCTTCTTAAGTTCTTTCATACTCTCGCGCAATTCACTCATATCAAATTCAGAGCTGTCAATCTTAAAATTAAAATGCTTAAATGATTCACCAAAGTTTTTCATTCCTTCCTTAAGTTTATCCATATCCAGATAAACATCCACATCAACATTAGGTGGATTTGGAGGGATAGGCAAATTCTTTAATTTCTCTTCAAGCTCTTTCATGTTTTCTTTAAACTCTTCAGAATCAAAATAGAGTTCTATCTTTTTATCCTTCAAACCCTTTAAGTTTTCTTCAAGTTTTTCCATGTTCTTTTCGAACTCCTCTTCATCAAACTCAAACTTAAAATGCATGAACTTATCATTATCCAAATCATTTTTAAATTTTTTCATTTCCTCATCAAACTTGTCCATATCAAAGTTGAACTTGTGAACGTTTCCATCAAATTCCTTAAAGTCTGATTTCAATCCTTTTAGATTCTCGTAAATCATGTTTTTGTGTTCATCGATTTCAGCATCCGGGACACGGGTTCCATCTTTATATAATGCAGATATCTCATCATCATTAAAATCCACCCGCCAATCAGATCCTTCATCTTTAAATGAGAAAGATTTATCGCCGGTAAAGCTTGTTTGATTTGAAATTGTATTTTGCTCAATTCCGGAAGAGCAGCCGGATAATGATACCAGGAACGTAAACACTATCAGCGCAAATACGACTCCAAACAAATTTGCTCTAAACTCTGTGCTTGTAAAATCAGATTTCATATTAACCTCTTCTATTTAGTGCTTTCTAATGTTTAAGACCGCGTGTAATCTGAAAATGTTTCGTTGTCTGTTCTATTTATTTAAGAAAGGAATAATTTGCTGATGAGAGGATGATTAAATATTTAACCGAGCTATTTTAAAAATCCATACTTTTTAATATGCTTATAAGCCAGATAACCTACTGCGCCTGCCTGCACCATTCCAAGTGCATATTTCAACGGATTAAATTTAGAATCTTCTAAATATTGCTTTTCGAGAGGAGATAAAAAATAGGGTGAGAAATTTTGATATGTGTTATTTGTATTTGAGATAGCAAGTGAGGTTCTTAACCAAATTGTATTCGGATCTCCATCAATAGAAATACTAGTTTTCATTTCTTTAAAATCGCGCTGCAATTCAAATTCATCAAACTTAATCTGCATTTGAATTAATGAGTTGGGAATGATTCCAATTTTTAGGGAATCATTTTTAAAAGGTAAGTTTTCGTTATCTGTCTGTTGAGAATATGAAATGAAAGTACAAAGTAAAAGAAGTGATAATATTTTTATTAAACTTTTCACATTTACAAAATAAGGATTAGCAAAAAGATTGTCTAACCATTAATCAGAAACTGTTTCCGTTTGTTTTTTTAATTTCAATGACTTAAAATCTATTGAGTGAGTGATAAGGTCAACAACGGTTTTAATACCAATAAATAAAACTATAA
Source organism: uncultured Ignavibacteriaceae bacterium (assembly GCA_963812305.1). Lineage (GTDB taxonomy): Bacteria > Bacteroidota > Ignavibacteria > Ignavibacteriales > Ignavibacteriaceae > IGN3. Next base: position 8,718 of record CAWEUT010000001.1, on the reverse strand, counting down.
TAGATAAATTAGTATTTGTGGAAAAGAAGGATCCTGCCGCACCAATAAATCCGCCCAATATAATTGTTAAGTGCATGGGAATTATTCTTGCATAAGGAGCAAACATAATAGCACCAAGGTTAGGCAGTTCATCAGGCTGTTCTTTTCTGGAATTAATAAACTCAATTAAGTAACTTATGAAAAACACTCCGGCTGAAAGTAACAAGTATTTATTACCAGAGCTGGTGCCGTTAGCATTAGAAAATTCCGAGAAAGCACCAAGAAAAACAGCATAGATTAAATGAAAGAAACCATAGTGGAAAAGGAAAAATATCGCGCTGGAAATTGCGGTAGCCCTTGTTGGCAGAACCTGTTTATTGCCCTGCCTAAAACCTTCCGTCGAATAGTCTTTAAGTGTAATCATCTTTATGAAATTAAAAATTCCAATAATTACACTTTGAGACCAGTAAATCCACAATACTTCATTAGCAGATATTCCATCGACGATTGCAAAAAATATTACAAGTAAATTGGAAAAAATTAATGACAGGGTTGAGGGTTTAGAAAAATCAACCTTATTCCAAAGCTCGGAGAATTTTATTTTAGGTTTATTACCCATTAAATATTTTACTTATTTGTAGCCCAGTTTCTCAAAAGATTTTTTTCTTCCTGAGTAAGTTTTGCTTCGCTATGAAAAATTTTATACTGCCATGGCGGCATTTGTTCTTCACGGATCTCATCCCAAATTTCTTCTTTGTATTTTGCTTCTTTGTTGAAATCCCACTCAGAAAAATTTAAATGTTTTCTTCCATCATTAACATCTTTAACAGCCAGAAAAGAAGATGGGGCTACTTTCGTGTACCAGGCCCAGTTTGTCTCATTCGAGTGGCAATCATAACAGGCTTTTTTAAAGATAGCTTTAATCTCTGACGGTGCGTCAATATCAGAAGTAACGGGCGGATTTGTTCTTTCGACAGGTATAAATTGAATACCGATAATGATCACGACAAGAAACGCTATAAACTTTTTCATTGGGTTCCTCTTCAGGCTAATTAGAGATTATTTACTTTTGTTTTTTTCTATCCTTATTAAATTTTTTCTCCCCCTCTTTCTTGCCGTACTTTTTACGATATTCATTTGCAATTTTACAATCATTACAAAAGCTGCCGCAGCATTCTTTCCAATCCTTATCCGAAAATTCTTTTCTTAACTTGCTCATAATAATTTATGGTTTTTTATTCAGTACTCTCTTCGCGGTTGCAGCAACATTCTCAACAGTAAACCCATACTTCTCATACAAAACACTATCCGGAGCAGAAGCACCAAATCTTTCTATACTTATTGTTTCACCGGAATCACCAACATATTTTTGCCAGCCCATCCCAACTCCCATTTCAACAGAAACTCTTGCTTTAATCTCTGCAGGAAAAATTTTCTTTTTATATTCATCAGATTGCTGTTCAAAAATTTCCCAGCTAGGAAAACTAATAACACGAACCATTTTTCCTTCCGCTTCAAGTTGTTCTGCTGCTTTTAAGGATAATGAAACTTCTGAACCTGTAGCAATTAAAAGTAAATCAGGTTTTTGTTTGGAGTCTTTAACTATATACGCTCCATTTTCCAATCCCTTCGCAGAGCCATATTTATTTTGGTCAAGAATGGCAAGTTTTTGCCTGGTTAGAATAAGAGCAACCGGTCCGCCTTTATGATTGATTGCATATTTCCATGCTTCAACAGTTTCATTCGCATCTGCAGGACGAATGACAGTTAAATTAGGGATAGCACGAAGCGATGCTATTTGTTCAATCGGTTGATGTGTTGGTCCGTCTTCGCCAAGTCCAATACTATCATGAGTAAAAACATAAATTACTTTTTGTTTCATCAACGCCGCTAAACGAATTGCCGGACGCATATAGTCTGAAAAAATTAAGAACGTCGCACCAAATGGAACTAATCCGCCATAGATCGCCATTCCATTTAAGATAGAACCCATTGCGTGTTCTCTAATTCCAAAGTGAATATTCTTTCCTTTTCTATCTTCTGCAGAAAATGATTTTGAAGATTTTATATGAGTCATGTTTGATTCATTAAGATCAGCAGAACCGCCAATTAAACCCGGAATATCTATTGCTGCAGCATTTAATACTTTACCCGATGCAACACGTGTAGCAATCTTTTCAGAAAGATCATCAAACTTTGGTAAATGATTTAACCATTCTTTATCAAACTCATAGTTCATTACTGATTCAAATAAAGCAAACTCTTTGGGATACTTAATTTTATACTCATCAAGAATTTTATTCCATATATCTTCAGCTTCCTGCCCGCAGTCGGCAATTCCTTTAAAGTGAGAATAAACTTCATCCGGCACATAAAATGTTTTGTCCTCAGGCATTCCAAGATTTCGTTTCGTCAGTTTAACTTCTTCTTCACCAAGCGGTGCCCCATGTGCAGATGATTTATCTTGTTTATTCGGGCTTCCAAATCCAATATGTGTCTTGGTTATAATTAATGTTGGCTTGTCACAAGTTGATCGGCACATCTTTATTACTCTATCAACTTGATCAGAATCATTAACATCCAATATTGTAAGCACCTGCCATCCATAAGCTTCAAATCTTCTTGCAACATCATCAGAATAAGTAATATCGGTCTTGCCATCGATTGTAATATTATTATCATCATAAAAGAAAACAAGCTTGCTAAGTTTCAAATGTCCGGCAAGAGAAGCAGCTTCGTGCGAAACACCTTCCATCAAATCACCATCACTGCAAATTCCAAAAATCACATGATCAATAATTTTTATATCATCTTTATTAAAAAGTGCTGCAAGATAATCGCGTGCAATTGCCATTCCCACAGCATTTGCAAAGCCCTGTCCCAAAGGACCGGTAGTAGTTTCAACTCCCGCCGTATGACCAAGTTCGGGATGACCCGGTGTAATGCTATTCCATTGTCTGAAGTTTTTAAGATCATCCAAAGAAATTTTATATCCGGTTAAATGAAGAATGGAGTAAAGAAGCATGCTGCCGTGTCCTGCAGAAAGAACAAATCTATCTCTGTTTAACCAATTAGGATTTGCAGGATTGTGTTTCATGGTTTTGTAGTAAAGCGCATAAGCAATAGGCGCCATTCCAAGCGGCATACCGGGATGTCCGGAGTTTGCTTTTTGCACAGCATCAATTGCAAGAGTTCTAATTGTGTTTATGGATAATTGTTCGATATCAATTCTAGAATCAGACATAATGTTCCCACTTAAATTAAAAATTGGTTGGTCTAAGATAAAAAAATTTTTATATAATGAAGTCTAATATGTAAATGGCATTGCCTTTTAATTTGCAATAATCTCTTAATCAATCCATTTTTATAAGTAAAGATTATAAAGTTATTCCCAAAACTCACTTCTGGAGAATTTATGTCCATACCATCCAAAAAGTTTTATTTAATTGTTTTGATTGGTATCCTTTCAATTCCATTTCAACTTCTTACCAACGCACAGAACAAGCAACTTACCTTCAACCAGGTTTATATGTTTGGCGAGCCAAGGATTTTAAAACCATTCCCACGTTTACAGGGATGGTTTGATGATGATCATTATTTAATGCAAAAACGTGATGCAACAACAAGTGCAATTGTAAAAGTTAATGCTAAAACCGGAGATGAAACAATTGTTCTTGATTTCAATTCAATCAATCCAAATCTTGATGAAGCAGAATTAACTGCCGAAGAAAATATTGGCATTACAAAAGATTACACAGGTTTGCTTTTTTATGATGATAACGATTTGTTTTTCTATTCTATTCCCAAAAACAAAATAACTCGTTTAACAAACGATAAAGATGAAGAAGTAAATCCAATGCTTTCTCCCGATGGAAAGAAAGTTGCATACACAAAAAACAAAGATCTTTATGTTGTGGATATTGAATCTGCAAAAGAAACCCGCTTAACAAATGATGCAAGTGATGTTGTTTATAATGGTTATGCTTCGTGGGTGTATATGGAAGAAATTATAGGGCGCTCCCTTAACTATCGCGCGTTCTGGTGGGCACCAAACAGTGAGATGATTTCTTTTTTAAGATTTGATGATACACCAGTTCCAAAATTTCCTTTATTCAATTCTAATGGTGTACATGGTGAACTCGAATGGGAGCGTTATCCAAAACCAGGTGATCCAAATCCAATAGTTAAAATGGGTATTGCACACATCAATAAAAACAAAATTGTCTGGATTGAAGAAGATGAGAATGCAGATCAATACACTGCGTGGCCGTTCTGGTCGCCGGACAGTAAAGAAATGTTTTATCAGGTTTTAAATCGCGATCAAAATGATTTACAACTTTTATCGGCAAATCCTGAAACAGGGAAAAACAGATTGGTCTATCAAGAAAAAAATAAAACCTGGGTTGAGTTCTTTGAAGACATTAACATTTTAAAAAACAATAAAGGATTTATACTTCGCTCCGAAGTTGATGGTTGGAGACATCTTATACTATTATGATATGAATGGTAAACTTAAGAAACAATTAACTAAAGGCGAATGGAATGTTTCTGATATCAAACTTGTGGATGAAGAAAATGAAAAAATATATTTTGAAGCAAACAAAGGCGAAAGATTAGAAACACATTTATTTGTTGTTGATTTTGATGGCGATGATATTGAGCAACTCACAAATATTCCTGGAACACACAAGGTTAATATTTCTCCAAATGGAAAATATTTTTATGATTCTTATTCAAACATTAACACTCCTGGAAAGCTAGATTTGTACAACGGCGATGGTGATCTGATAAAAAATCTCGGCGATAGAAAATCAAAGATATTTGATGAATATAATCTCGGCACAACAGAAATGTTTTCCATCAAAACTGAAGATGGATTTGATTTGCCTGCAATGTGGGTTCTGCCTCCGGATTTTGATGAGAATAAAAAGTACCCGGTTTTGTTTGCTGTTTATGGTGGTCCAGGTGGAACCGATGTTACTAATTCTTTTTCTGCATACCTGGATAGATATTTTATTTCGCAAAGCGGAATAATTTATTTTGTGGTTGATCATCGAGGTTCCGCTTACTTTGGTAAGACAGGAAAAGATTAGATGTACCGAAATATGGGTAAGTGGGAAATCAATGATTACATCGAAGCAGTAAAGTGGTTAAAGACAAAATCATTTATTGATTCCACAAAAATTGGAATTACCGGCGGAAGTTATGGTGGATATGTTACCTGTATGGCTCTTACTCTTGGTGCAGATTATTTTACTCACGGTCTTGCAGAATACTCTGTTACCGATTGGGCGCTTTATGATAATGTTTATACAGAAAGATATATGGATCTTGCCTTCTGAAAATAAAGAAGGATATAAGTTTGGTTCTGCAATGACACATGCAAGTAATTACAAAGGATTACTGCGATTGACTCACGGAACTTTAGATGATAATTGTCATATGCAAAACACAATTCAACTTGTGGATAAGCTTACGAGCTATGGATAAACATTTTGAGTTAATGCTTTATCCGAATGAAAGACATGGTGTTGGATTCCCCAAGTGGATACACGCACAAAGAGAGTATGTTAAATTCTGGTTTAAAAATTTTCTTGGAAAAGATTTTGTGAAAGAGTAAATACGAATAGAACACAGATGACGCAGATTGCGCGGATCAACGCGGATTCAAATCCGTGAAAACCCGCGTGATCCGTGCTATCCGTGTTCTATTGCTATTAAACGGTGCGTATCACTTTTCTAAAATGAAATCCATAAACAGCAAGAGTCATCGCTGTTGGGAATTTGCGCGGATACTTCCACAGACTAACAAAGAAAAGTTTCCAAAAATATTTTTTACCTTTTTCAATTATTCCAAGCAACCACAACAATCTTAAAAACGCTTTTAGTTGTTCAAGATTAATCACTTTTGGTGTCCAAATTGGAACGTTATATTCTTTCAAAAATATTTTTAATCGTTTATAATATTCTTCCTGTGAGTAGATTGTATTTAACAATCTGCTGTAACCACGAATAAGATTTTTGAACTCCATTTTGGGAACAAAATTTATACTTGCATCCATATTGTTGCCTGTCCACATTTCAAGTAATCTTCCTTCATCTTTAAGTCTTTGATATAGCTTAGTTCCTGTTGGCGCGTTTAACAATCCAACCATAGCACTAGTTATTCCACTCTTCTGAATAAAATTAATCTGCTCATCAAAAACTTTTTCGGTGTCATTATCAAATCCAACTATAAATCCACCGGAAACAAGCATACCGCTTCTTTGTAATTTATTTACAGATTCAACAAGATCACGTTTTAAGTTTTGCATTTTGCCGCACTCAACTAAGCTTTCGCTGTTGGGAGTTTCAATTCCAACAAAGATGCTGTTAAATCCGGCTTCAACCATAAGTCGCATTAACTCATCATCATCAGCAAGATTGATTGAAACTTCTGTGATAAAAAAGAAAGGATATTTTTTTTCTTTAGACCATTCAATCAATGCTGGCAAAGTATCTTCTTTAAGTTTTCGTTTATTGCCGATAAAATTATCATCAACAACAGAAATTCCTCCGCGCCATCCAAGTTCATACAAACGATCTAATTCAGTAATAAACTGATCTGTACATTTTGCACGTGGTTTTCTTCCATTTAGCATTGTGATACTGCAAAACTCACAATCGTAAGGACAGCCGCGAGAATACTGCACGCTCATTGATGCATACTTTTTCATATCCAACAATTCCCACATAGGAATTGGTGTTAAGGCAATCTCCGGGAATTCATCTGTTTGATAAACTTGTTTCGGATTTCCGTTTTCTAAATCAACTAAGAATTGTGGCAGAGTAATTTCTGCTTCATTTAAAATAAAATGATCAACGCCAAGAAGATCTTTATATTGTGTTGTGCAAAGTGGACCACCTGCAACAACTTTTATTTCGAGCTTGTTGCATCGTCTAACAATTTCTCTAAAAGATTTTAAATGTACATTCATTGCGCTGATAAAAACATAATCAGCCCAAAGAATATCTTTATCATTTAACTTGGATACATTAAGATCGATAAGTTTTTTGCTCCAATCTTTTGGAAGCATTGCAGCAACAGTAATTAAACCAAGAGGAGGTTCTGCGGATTTTTTTGAAACGAATTTTAGTGCTTCTTTAAAACTCCAGAACGTTGATGGTGTTTCAGGATAAATCAATAATACTTTCAACGTAATTCCCTTTATAAAGTTACATATCAAAACTGCAAAGAATTTTGATGTGTGTTTGTAAAAGAAATGTAATTAAGATTTTATTTTATTTGATGTTCATCATAATTAAAATGATATTTGCCTAAGAAAATTCCAATTAAGTTTTTTAATGCGCAGAAAACATTCATTCGTTTATAACCTTATAATTTTTATTCTTGCACAGCTTGTGTGGCTTGCTGTGTTATTGTTATGGATTTACTGGTATGTAAAGAATAATTTAATTTTTGAACAAGTGGGTGAAAATATTTCTCCACAAATAGTTTATGATGCGCCAAGTGTTTTTCCCTTTGTTGGCGGAATTGTTTTACTAACCGGTTTATCTGTTAGTCTGGTATTAATATTTCGCCATTTAAATATCCAGATAAAATTAAACGCACTGTATGATAATTTTATAGCTAATGTTACTCACGAACTTAAATCTCCATTATCATCCATACAACTTTACTTAGAAACTCTCAACTCACGCGATGTTCCTGAAGAAAAGAAAAAAGAATTTTATAGTCTGATGATGCGTGATGCGGAGAGATTAAAAAATCTTGTTAATTCCATACTAGAAATTGCCTCAATGGATAAGAAAAAGTTTAATAAAGATTTTGAGGTTTATAAGGCGGATGAGACAGTAAAGAAAATTATTTTGGAATCAGCAGAACAGTTCCAATTAAAAGAAGACGTTATTAAATTTAGCGGTGATGCCGGCTGCGATATTCTGCTGGATAGAAGCTCTATCAAAACGGTGTTTGATAATCTTGTTGATAATTCTATAAAATATAGTGTTGAACCATTAGAAATTAAGGTTACCTTTAAGCGCAATACAAAGAAAGCCGAGATTGAATTTGCAGACAATGGAATCGGAATACCTCGCGATGAAATAAAAAAGATCTTTCAAAAATTTCATCGTATTTATGATAAGGATATTCCAAATGTAAAGGGTACCGGACTTGGTTTATTTGTTGTTAGAGAAATTATTAAAAATCATAAAGGGAAAATTACCGCAATTAGTGAGGGCAAGGGAAAAGGTTCGATTATTAAAATTGAGCTGCCGATCTATACTGCAAAAGAAAAATCCACAAAAGATAAAAAGAGGAATTTAAAAAAATGAGTAGTGATGGTTTAAAGGAAATTAATATACTACTAGTGGAAGATGAAGAAAATCTTGCACATGGATTAGAATATAATCTTATCGAAGAAGGATATAAAGTTTCATTGGCTAAGGACGGAAGAGAAGCTTTAAAACTTTTTGATGAAAATGAATTTGATTTGATCGTACTTGACATAATGCTTCCATACTTTAACGGATTTGAGATCGCAAAACACGTTCGTGAAAAACATCCACAAATGCCAATATTAATGTTAACGGCAAGAACACAGGTTGAAGATCGTGTAAAGGGACTTGAACTGGGAGCTGATGATTATCTTACCAAACCATTTCATCTGAAAGAATTATTACTTAGAATTAAGGGAATGCTTAAAAGAAAAAGCTGGTATCAAAAAGTTGTAATTGAAA